>NZ_JBIRPV010000006.1:0-709891 GCF_044332865.1 Streptomyces sp. NPDC021225
GAGGGGTTGACGCGGGCGTGGCGTCGTTTTACGGGGCGTTCGCAGTTTTGTGCGTTGGGTTCGGTGAAGTCGAATATTGGTCATTTGGAGCCGGCTGCGGGTTTGGCGGGGTTGGTGAAGGTGTTGTTGGCGATGGAGCATGGGGTGGTTCCGGCGTCGTTGCATGTGCGGCGGCCGAATGATCACATTCGGTTTGAGGAGACGCCGTTTTTTGTGGTGGATCGGCCGTGGGTGTGGGCGCGTGGTGGTGGGGTGCGTCGTGCTGCGGTGAGTGCGTTCGGTATGGGTGGGGTGAATGCTCATGTGATTGTGGAGGAGCCGCCTGCTGTTCCGGTGCGGGGGGTGTTGGGGCAGGACAGTCATGTGGTGCGGGTGACGGGGGCGGACGAGGCCGCGGTACGGGCCCTCGCCACCACCTACGCCGACCGGTTCGACACCGCGCGCGACGCGTGGGAGACCGCCGACCTGTGCCACACGGCCAATGTCGGCCGCTCCCCGCTCGAGTTCCAGACGGCCGTCCACGGACACGACGCCACCGAGCTCGCGACGGCCCTGCGCGCCGTCGCCGCCGGCCGCGTGCCGATCGCCCGCGCCGACGTCCACCTGACCGCCGAACACGCCGCCAACGGCACCCTCGTGGAAGGGGAACAGCACCGTCACAGCGCCGTCGCCGACCTGGTGCGAGCGGGGTACGCCCACGTGGACTGGGCCGCGGTGTCCGCCCCGGGCGCGCGTATCACCGACCTTCCGACGTATCCCTTCGCCTCCGAGCGGCACTGGCACTGGCACAGGCAACCCGTCGCGGCATCGGCGCCACCGCGGAACAGCCCCGAGGCGCTACGAGTCGAGTGGCGGCCCCGGGAACTGCCCGCCGTTACCCCGGCGGTATCCGGCGTGGTGCGCCTGGTCACCGCGGACCTCGTGCTCAGGGACGCGCTCACGGTGGAACTCCGTGCCCGCGGAGCGCTCGTCGCGGAGCCGGGGCAGCGCGCCGACTCCGTCATCGTGGTCGACGCGTCCCCGACCGCCGAACCGCTCGGCCTGAGCACGTTCTGGTCCGAACTGGGCGGTCTCATCGCAGAGTTGCCCCCGAACGGCAGGCTGCTCCGGGCGGGCTACCACGGTGCCGCGGTACACCCCGGGGAACGTGCTGCGCTGCGGCCCGAAGCGGCTGCCATGGCCATGGCAGCAGCGGCCGCCTGCGCCGAGAGCCGCAAGCCGTGTGCGGTCGTCCACCTGGACCCCGCCGACCCCGCCGAGGACCGGGCCCGGCAGATCGCCGCCGAGTACGCCGCCCTGTATCACAGCCCCGGGGACACGGAACCCGGCACGGCCGCGGCCTACCGACGGGGCATCAGATACATCCCGGACCTGGTCAGCGCGGTTCCCGGCCCGCCCTACGAGGTGTCCGCGGACGGGTACTACCTGGTGACCGGCGGACTGGGCGCCGTGGGACGGCGCCTGGCCGAGGGGCTGATCGACCGCGGCGCACGGCGCATCGGCATCATCGGCAGGTCCGTGATCGACGCCTCCCGGTCCACCGTGTTGCGGGATCTGGCGCGCCGCGCCGAGGTGGTGTACCTGCCCTGCGATGTGTCGGACGCGTCGGCCCTCGCCGCCGTGGCCGAGGAGCTGGGATCGCGCTGGACCCGGCTGCGCGGCATCGTGCACTGCTCCGGCGGGGTCAATCCGTTCGGGGCCATGCACCGCAGAACCTGGAACGACGCCGCCAAGGTGGTAGCCCCGAAGGTGCCGGGCTCGCTCAACGCCGTACGCCTGGCGAAGGACCAGGGCGCAGACTTCGCCGTCCTGGTGTCCTCCATCGCCGGCACTCAGGCCTCGGCCGGACGCGGCCTCGTCGACTACAGCCTCGCCAACGCTTATCAACTCGCCCTGGCCGAGGGCGAGAACAACTCCGACACCGTCGTCACCGCGCACGCCTGGCCCAACTGGACGGACATCGGCATGGAGGCGGACGCGTCCTTCGCCGCCGCCCACTCCGTCGGCGCCGACGAGGCGGAGGCCGCGTTCTTCGACCATGTGCTCTCCGGCGGCGCGGTGATCTTCCCGGGACGGACGCCCGCGCCCATGCCCGAGTCGGCGGACCCGATGACGGACATCCGCACGGTCATCCTCGCGCCGGCGGCGGCCGGGCGGAACCGGGCGGCGATGCGCGCGTCGGTGCGAGATGCCTTCGTCCATGTGCTGGGCGAGGACCCGGGCGAACGCCCGCTGCGGGGGCTCGGGCTCGACTCCCTGGTCATCGCGGAACTGGCCACGGCCCTGGAACAGCGGGCCGGCCTCACCGTCGATCCGTCGCTGCTGATGCGGACGCGGACGGCCGACGACCTCGCCTCAGCGCTCGCCACGACCGTGGAGACCGCGTCGGCCGCCGCCGAGGCGGAGCCCGCCCCGCCCCGGCCGGCCCCGCCCCGGCCCGCCCCGGTCCGGCAGGCGACTGCCGACGACGAACGCGTCGCCGCGCTGAGCGCCCTGCTGCGTCCCCTGCTCACCGGCGACCGAGAGCGGTGAGTCATGACCAACGACATCGACGAAAGGACTGTGGTGAGCGAGGTGGACAGCCGCATCGCCGTCATCGGACTGTCGGTACGGCTCCCGGGCGCCGAGGACGTCGTGGACCTGACGGACCTGCTGGCGCGCCACGACGTGGAGGTCGACGACGTCCCGCCCAGCCGATGGCGCCGCGAACTGTACCTCGGTGACGGCCCTCACCAGGGTTCCCATCACCGCGGCGCCTTCCTGCCCGACGTGTTCTCCTTCGACCACGAGGCGTTCGGCCTGACCGCCGAGGACGCCGTGCACCTCGACCCGCAGCAGCGGATGATGCTCGAGGTCGGTGCGCGCGCCCTGGAGGACTCCGGGTACCTCAGGTCCCGGCGCCGGCTGAACGCGGGCGTGTTCATCGCCGCGCGCATGAACGGGTACGGCTTCGACCAGGGACGTGGCCTGGCCGACTCCTCGGACCTCGCCGGCCGGCCCGCCGCGTTGTGGGGGCGGTCGCAGAACTTCATGGCCGCCTGGCTGTCGGACCGCTTCGACCTGTCGGGGCCCAGCCTGGTCGTCGACACGGCCTGCTCCTCCTCCCTGACGGCCGTGTGGCTCGCCTGCCAGAGCCTCGCGGCCGGCGCCAGTGAACTGGCCGTGGTCGGCGCGGTCGACCTGTTGATCGATCCACTGACGTTCGTCATGCTCTCGCGCACCGGAGCCCTGTCCCCTGACGGCCTGTGCCAGACCTTCGACACCAAGGCCAACGGCTATGTGCCGGGGGAGGGGGCCGTCGCGCTCGTCCTCAAGCCGATGGCGGCGGCACTGGCCGACCACGACCTGATCCTGGGCGCGATCAACGTGGCGGCGGTCAATAACGACGGCTCCACCATGGGTGTCACCACACCGAACCTGGACGCGCAGGTGGAGCTGTTGAGCAAGGCGTACGACACGATCGACCCGGCCACCGTCCAGTACGTGGAGGCGCACGGCACCGGCACCGCCATCGGAGATCCGATCGAGGCGCGGGCCCTCACGGAGGTGTTCGGCCGCCACGGTGTTCCGCGGAACGCCGTGGCGCTCGGTTCCCTCAAGCGCCGTATCGGCCACCTCCACTCGGCGTCGGGCCTGGCAGGACTGGCGAAGGTCGTCGTCATGCTGCGCGAGGGCGTCATCCCGGCGCTGGCGGTCGACGCGCCCAACCCCCGCCTCAACCTGTCCGACAGCCCCTTCTATCTGCCCGCCACCCACCGCCCCTGGCCCGATGCGCCGTTGCGCCGGGCCGCGGTGAGTGGATTCGGGTTCGGCGGCACCAACGCGCACGTCGTCGCCGAGGCCGTGCCCCAGGCCCCGTCGAGGCGGACGCGGGCGGACACGTCGCCCGGGACGGTCCACGTCCTGCCCCTGTCGGCCGACAGCCCGTACGCGCTGCGCGAACTGGCGGCGCAGTGGCTCCAGTTCCTGCCCACGGTGGCCGGCGACCTCGACCACGTGTGCGCCACGGCACGGCTGGCCCGTCCGCACCGCCGCGAGCGCATGGCCGTCACCGGCGCCGACGCCGACGAGCTGGCCTCCGCGCTGCGGGCGTGGCTGCTCCGGGGCGACCTGCCCGGATCCGGGCAGCCCCGGGCCGAAGTGCGGGTTCGCCCGGGAGTCGTGCCGGCCGCTTGGCTGTCCGTGCTCGACCGCTCCACGCCCGCCGTGCACGAGGTCATCAGCCTCTTCGAGGCCGCGACCGGCGCCCGGCTGGCAGGCTTCTCGGGCGAGTTGCTCCGGATCAGCCAGGGAGTCGCCGTCGCGGTGGCACTGCGCGACCTGGGGCTGCCGGAGGACTCGGTGGACCTGCCCCCGGGATGGGAGGTGGTCCGGGACTTCGCCTGGGGGCGCGTCCCCCTGGAACAGGCGCTGGCCGACGTGCTCAGGCGTGACGACGACGCGGCGCCCGTACCCGAGGACGACGGGGGCGGCGACCGCGAGGTCTGCGCACGGCTGGCCCGGGCCCACGACGAGCAGGACGTGGCCGCGGTCCTCGCCGCGATCGCCGCCGAACTCTTCGCGGCGGGCCTGGACATCGACTGGTCCGCGTTCCAGGCGGGGCGCACCTGGCACAAGCGTCTGCTGCCCGTGGCCCAGCCGAGCGGTCCCGCTCTCGACCTGCGTGAGCCGCAGCGCTCGGCCGAACCCGGGACGCCCACGGAACTCGTCTCGGACGAAGGAACCGCCGGGTACACCTTCTCCCGGGTGTTCGGACCCGGTGAGGTCCCCATCGCCCAGCACGCCGTGCACCGGAAGATCATGCTTCCGGGGGTGGCCTGGTTCGACTTCCTGCGCGAGGGCGCCGCCGTGCGCGGCGAGCCCTTCCACGGAGTCGGGGACGTCCTGTTCCACCGCCCGCTGATCCCCTCCGGGGCGCGCCGAGTGGTGTGCCGGGTCGATGGGCAGGGCGGGTTCACGGTCGAGGACGCCGAGAGCGGCGAGCCCTTCGTCACCGGCCGGTATCTGACACAGCACGCACCCGAGCCCGCCGCCGTGCCGGTCGCCTCGCTGGTGGACGACTGCTGCGACGTCCACGCGGGCTCAGGCCTGTACCGATGGTTGCGGCGGGTCGGATACCACCACGGCCGCTACTACCGGAACATCTCCTGGGTGGCCGGCCTGCCCGACGGCGGCACGCTCGCCCGCGTCGAGGGCCGCCGCCAGCGGGAGCTGAACCCGTCCGGTGTCCAGCTGTTCCCGGGGCTGCTCGACAGCGTCACCATCGCCGCGATCGCCCCCGGCAACCCGGTGTTCGGCGCGGCGGACGCCTCGGCGTTCATTCCGCTCTCCGTCGGCCGGGTTGATGTCCACGGGCCCTTGGACGACGCGGCGTATGTCCGTACGGAGATCGCCTTCTGGAACGACGAGGCCTGTCGCGTCACCCAGACCGTCACCGACGTGACAGGCCGGCCGCTGCTCGTGTTCGCCGACATGTCGTCCAAGCGCGTGCCCGCGCAGGCGTTCGACGCGGACAGTGAGACATCGCCACCGGCCCACGTCCCCGCCGAGCCTCCTCCCACTGCGCCCCGGGCCGCCGCGCCGACGAATCAGCCGGCGAACCAGGCGTCGGATGCCGGGCGGGTGCTCGCGTGGTTTCTGCGACTGACGGAAACCGCCGAGGAACACGCCGACACGGAGTTCCTGTCCGCGGGGTTCGACTCGGTCGGCCTGGTGTCGCTGAGCGAGCGCATCTCCCAGGAAACAGGCATGTCTCTCTATCCGACGGTCTTCTTCGAGTACCCGACCCCCCGGCAGTTCGCCGAGTTCGTCGTGCGAGAGGCACCGGAGCTCGCCCTCGCACCGGAGGATCCGGCCGCCGAGCCGTCCCGTGCCGCCGACGAGGCGCCGGCCCCCGAGCCGGAGCCGGCGGTACCGGCTCCGGCCCTCCGCCGGACCGGCCCGGCACGCCAGGCCGCCGACCACGCGCCCCGCCCACGCGACATCGCGGTGGTGGGAGCGGCCGTCCGGCTGCCGACAGCAGATGGCCTCGCCGACTTCGCGGAACTCCTGCACGAAGGCCGGGACACCGTACGCCCACTGCCGGACGGCCGCTGGGGCCGGCCTGACCAGCCGTCGCCGTACGCCTCGTTCCTGGACCACGTGGACGAGTTCGATCCCGCGCCGTTCCGCATCTCGCCCCGGGAAGCCCCGCTGATCGACCCGCAGGCGCGGATCGTCTACGAGACGGTCTGGGAAGCCCTGGAGGACGGCGGTCGTGTCGGCGAGCGCGCCGAGGGCAGCGTCACCGGCCTGTGGATCGCCTACAGCCACGACCACTACCACGAGGAGCGGGCGCGCCATGGCATCCCCGACGGGCGCGGGCTCGGCCTGGAGGCGATGATCGCGAACCGGCTGTCCTATCTGATGGACTGGCACGGTCCCAGCACCGTCGTCAACACCCTGTGCTCCTCCTCGCTCGTGGCGGTGCACTCGGCCCTTCAGCATCTGCGCGCCGGAGACATCGACACGGCGGTGATCGGAGCCGTGCACGCCGCCATCAGCCCCGAGTACTTCCGCTCCATGGGCGATCTCATGGCACTGTCACCACGGCACCGCTGCCGCGCCTTCGACAACACCGCCGACGGGTTCGTGCCGGGCGAAGGGGCCGTCGCCGTGGTGCTGCGGCGGTACGACGACGCCGAGCGGGACGGCGACCGCGTCCGCGGCCTGGTCAAGGGCGCGGCCGTGAACCACGGAGGCCGGACCACCCGGTACTCCGCACCGAGCCCCAAGGCCCAGCGGGACGTCATCGCCGCCGCCCTGCGGGACGCGGACGTCTCCCCGGAGACCATCGAGCTGGTCGAGGCCCATGGCACCGGCACCCGGCTGGGCGACCCGATCGAGATCGACGGGCTGACGCGGGCGTGGCGCACGCACACGGGCCGTTCCCAGTACTGTGCGATCGGGTCGCTGAAGGCCAACATCGGCCATCTGGAGCCAGCTGCGGGCCTCGCGGGCCTGGTGAAGGCCCTGCTGGCCATGGAGCACGACCGGATTCCGCCGACGCTCCATGTCACGCGCCCCAACGACCACATCCGCTTCGAGGACACCCCCTTCTATCTCGCCGGGCGCGCACAGCCCTGGCCGCGCGGCGTCCGCCCGCGGCGCGCCGCGATCAGCGCCTTCGGGATGGGCGGAGTCAACGCACACGTGATCGTCGAGGAGCCACCCGCCACGTCCGGCCGGGCACCTCTCACGCAGGACAGCCACATCGTGCGGATCAGCGCCGCCGGCGAGCCCGCCCTGCGAGCCCTGGCCGGCGCCTACGCCGACCACGTGGCCGCCACGGACGAGGAACGGCTCGGGGACTTCGCCCACACCGCGAACACCGCCCGGGCGGTGCACCGTCACCGGGTCGCCGTCCACGGCGCCACCGCCGAAGAACTGGCCACCCGGCTCGCCGCCGTCGCCGCCGGAACCACCCCGGCGACCCGGCACACCGGCGGGACGACGCCCACCGCGTTCCTCTTCACCGGGCAGGGCTCCCAGTACCCCGACATGGGCAAGGGGCTGTTCGCCACCGAGCCGCACTTCCGCGGCGCGCTCCACGAGTGCGCCGAACTCGTCGCTCCGCACACCGACGTCCCGCTGCTCGAACTGCTCTACGGAGACGCCCAACACCTGCTGGACCGGACCCGGTACGCGCAGATCGGCATCGTCAGCGTGCAGGTCGCCCTCGTCCGCTGGCTGGAGGCGGCCGGCATCCGTCCCGATGTGGTCGCCGGGCACAGCCTCGGTGAACTGACCGCGGCCTGGACAGCCGGCGTGCTCACGCTGCCCGACCTGCTGCGGCTGACCGCCGTGCGCGGCCGGCTGATGCAGGCGCAGCCCGCCGTCGGGGCCATGGCCGTCGTCCACACCGACGCCGACACCCTGATGGCCGCGCTCCAGCCGTATCCCGGCATCGAGATCGCCGCCTACAACGCGCCGCGCATGCAGACCATCAGCGGGCCGGCGCAGGACATCGACCGCTTTCGGAGCGAGACCTCCGCACGTGTGCGGCCGCTGGCGGTCAGCCACGCCTTCCACTCCGCGCTGATGGACGGAGCCGTGGCCCCGTTCGCCGATGTCGTGGCCGCCACCACCCTCACCCCGCCGGTGATCCTCTTCGCCAACACCCTCACCGGTACCTGGCACACCCCCGACACCGCCACCGACCCCCGGCACTGGGCCCAGGCCATCCGCCGGGCCGTCCGGTTCGGCCAGGCCGTCACCACCCTGGGCGAGGCGCGTCCGCACACCGTGTGGGAGATCGGGCCGCACCCGCAGCTCATCCCCCTGGCCCGCGCCACGCTCGCAGAGGGGGGCGCGGGCGTTCAACCGGCGTGGATCGCCACGCTCCGGCGGGACCGTGGTGACCAGGCCCAGCTCCACGCGGCCCTGACGACCCACCACAACCACACCGGCGCGGACCTGACCTGGACCGGCCTCCACCACGGCAAACACCAGCGCACCACCACCATCCCCACCTACCGGTTCCACCGACAGCGTTTCTGGATCCCGGCCGACGCCCGGGACACCCCGGACGCCACGGCCGGCACACGTCCCGACGACAGGAAAAGGCACCAGCATCATGGCTAGCGAGTACGGACTGAAGCGACACTTCAACGGCGAGGCGGCACACCTCCTCGGTGGGATGATCCGCCCCGCGCACCCCGCTTTCGACGCCGAGGGCTACGCCGCCGAGGTGGAGCGGCGCATCCCGGACAAGGAACTGAAGGACCGCGTTCTCGTCCTGACCGAGGGCCTGCGCGCCCGGCTGCCCCAGGACTACCCCGGTGCCGTCTCGATCCTGCTGTCGATTCTCGGCGAGGAACTCGCCGAGGGCGAGGGCATGTTCAACGCCAGCTGGTATCTGATGCCGGTGGCCAGGTTCGTGGAGGAGTACGGTCTCGACCACCCCGAGCTGTCCCTCGACGCCATCGAGGAGATCACCAAGCGGCACACCGGCGAGTACGCGATCCGGCCCTACATCGAGCGCCACTACGAGCCGACCATGAAACGCGTCGCGCGGTGGGCCCACAGCCCGAGCCACAACGTGCGGCGTCTGGCGAGCGAGGGGGTCCGGCCACGCCTGCCCTGGGCCCGCACCCTGGACATCTTCGTCAAGGATCCGCAGCCGGTCCTGGAGATCCTCGAACCCCTGCGCAGCGACCCCTCCGAGTATGTGCGCAAGTCCGTCGCGAACAACCTGAACGACATCTCGAAGGACACCCCCGACGTGGCCCTCGCCACCGCGCTGCGATGGCTGGAGGAGAGCCCCACCGCCGAGACGACCTGGACCGTCAGGCACGGGCTGCGCACCTTGGTGAAGAAGGGCGACCAGCAGGCCCTGGCCCTCCTCGGCGCGACGGGCGGCGAATGGGTCCACGCGTCCCGCCTGCGCGTCACCCCCGGGTCGGTGGCCGTCGGGGACACGCTCGTCATCGACTTCGAGATCGAGAACACCGACGACCGGGCCCACAGCGTCACCGTCGACTACGTCGTCCACCACATGCGTAAGAACGGCCGCAGCATCCCCAAGGTCTTCAAGCTCACGACCCTCGAGCTCGAGGCCGGTGAACGGCGGAGCCTGCGGAAGTCCCACCCGATCAAGGAGGTGCAGACCCGGAAGTACTACCCGGGCGAACACCTCGTCGACATTCAGGTCAACGGCCTGGTGAAGGCCACCGAGCGATTCGATCTGCGGACATGAGCGGCGTCCGGTTCCACCTCGGCGCTACCGATCCGGTGGTCCGCGACCACCGGATCGGGGCCACCCCGGTCATCGCGGGCGCGACCCAGGTCGATGTCATGCTCCGCGCCTGCGAGGACCGACGGCCCGGCAGCCTGTGGACGTTGCGGCATGTCACCTTCCGCAGACCGCTGCGGGTGGCAGGGCCGGACATCGAGCTGGTGGGCGTCATGACCGAGGACGGCCACTGCTCGGTCCGCTCGCCGGACGCCGACGGGCCGGTCGAGTACAGCACGGCCCACTGCCACGGCGTTCCCCTGCCGCCGCCCCGCTACCTCGACGTCGCCGGGCTGCGCGCGGGCTGTACCGAGAGTGTCCCGCTGGCGGAGGTGGCCGGGTGGCGGCGCGCCAGCGGCATCACCTACGGGCCGGCCTTCCAGGCGATCCGGTCCGTGTCCCGCGGGCCGGGCCGGATGCTGGCGGTCCTGCGCGCCTCCGACGACCTGCGCTGGGCGGGCTTCTTACCGCCCCCGCTGCTCGACGGCGTCCTCCAGCTCCTCGGCATGCTCGACGCCGGAGCGGCCGGGATGCGCCTGCCCTGGTACATCGGCCGGGTCGTGGCCCGCCGCCCGATCACGGGAACGGTCCTGGCCCTGGTCGAGCGGGAGACGACGCCGCCGGGCGGCGCCGGTGGTGCCGTACGCGGCCGGGCCACCGTGTGCAGCCAACAGGGGGAGATACTGCTCGAACTCGAACGCATCACCCTCAAGGCCCCGGTGTCCGAGGCGCGGGAGCGGCCTCAGGCGCCGCCCCCCGGAGCGGTGTTACGGCCCCCCGGCCCGATGGAGACGGTCACCTGGCGGAAGGCCGAGCCGACCGCCGCACCGCCGTCCTCCGACGGTGTCACGCTGCTCGTCTCCGCGCACGACCTGCCGGCACCGCAGGACCGGCCCGTCGTACGGCTGGCCCTCGGCGAGCTGACCGCGGAGCGTCTCGACGCCACGCTCGCCGACGGCCCCGTGTGTGAGGTGGTGTACGTCGCGCCCGAGGACATCACGACCGAGGCACAGGCGACCGGGGCACTCCAGGGCGCCTTCACCCTCGTACGCCGACTCGCGGCGCGTCCCCCGATGCCGGACCTGCTGATCGTCACCACGGCGGCCCACTCGGTCACGGGGGAGGAGTCCGTCGCCCCCTTCATGACCGCGCTGTGGGGCCTGGGCCGCACGCTGCGCGTGGAGCATCCCCGCACCACCGTGCGCCTGGTCGACCTGGAACCCGGCTCCACCCGGGGCGGCCGGGCCGCGCCGCTGCCCGACGCTCTGGGACACGCGGAGCCGGAACTCGTCCGGCGCGGCGGATCCTGGTACACGCCCTCGCTCGAACCGGCCCAGCCTGCCACCGGCCGGCCGGCCCGGTTCCGCGGCGGCCGCTTCCTCATCACCGGCGGCATGGGCGCCATCGGCCTGCGGGTGGCGGAGTTCCTGGCCGCGGAGGGCTGCGCGCATCTGACCCTGGTGGGCAGGACCGTGCCGGACCGTGAAGAAGCCAGGCGGCGCATCCACCGGCTCTCCACGCTCTGCGAGTTGGATGTCGTGGCCGCGGACGTACGCTCCCTGCCCGCTGTGCTCGACGGCGCCGCGCGCTACGACGGGATCTTCCACACCGCGGGAGTGCTGCGCGACGGCCTGGCCCGCAGCCTGACACCGGACCAGGTGGCGGAGGTCCTCGGCCCGAAGATCGGTGGGGTGCACGCCATCGCCGATCTGGTGGCCGCGCACGACCGGCCGGACTTCGTCGTCCTGTTCTCGTCGATATCGGCCGTACGCGCCAACCTGGGCCAGAGCTCCTACGCCGCCGCCAACGCCTACCTGGACGGCTACGCAGCCCGCAAACGCGCCGACGGCGAGCCCTGGTACAGCCTCGCCTGGGGCCTGTGGACCGTCGGCATGGGCGAGGACATCGCCGTGCGGGCCGCCGAGCACGGCATCCCGGCCCTCACCGCGGACGACGGCGTCGCCCTGCTGCACGCGGCCCTCAGCCGTCCCCCCACGAACCACGTCCTGTCCGCCGCCGCGCAAGCGAAGGGTGAACCCATGACCACCGTCACACCGGAAAGCGGGCTGTGGCCGCCGCTCGCCACCGCTGTGCAGAAGATTCTTCACGTCGACGACGTCACACCCGAGGACGACCTGCTGGAGTTGGGCCTCGATTCGATGATGGCGGTCGAGCTGGCCGCGGCCCTGTCCGGCGACGGACTCGACGTCGACCCCATGGTGTTCTTCGAGCACAGCGGCATCCGCCCCCTGCTCGGCCATCTCGACTCGGCGGTGGCGGGGGGCGGTGCGGTCGGCGAACCCGCGGACGGCGCATCAGCCCGGACGCCCGAACCGGCGGCCTCCCCGGCACCGGCTCCGCGGGAGGACCCCGCGGCACCCGCTCCCGCGGGTACCGTCGCCGACTCCTTCGTCCCCGACTGGGACCGCTACCGTCCGGCGGCGCCCCCACGGCCCGCGGAAAGCCCGGCCCCGAGCCCCGCACCCACCTCCACGGTTCCCGTGACACCCCGCACCGCGGGGCGCATACCCCGTCGCACCCTGCCCGGCCGGCTGTCCCCCCGGAGCGACGGCACCTTCCTCGACCGGCGCATCGACGCGCTCTCGGCGGAGGACCGTCTCGTGGTCGCCCGGGACGAGTATTTCTACGAGCCCGTCATCGAGCGGGCCGAGGGCGCCCGGATCAGGTTCGACGGCCGCTGGTTCCTCAACTTCGCTTCGTACAGCTACCTGGGACTCATCGGGCACGACTACATCGACCAGCAGGTCCTGGACGCGGTGGAGCGGCACGGGACCGGCGCCCACGGCGTGCGGCTCCTGGCCGGCACCCTGCATCTGCACCGCGAACTGGAGCTGACGCTCGCCAGGTTCCTCGGGACCGAGGACGCCATCGTCTTCTCCAGCGGCTACATGGCCAACGTGGCGACGGTGGGCGCGCTGGTCGGCCCGGGCGACGTGATCATCGGCGATGTGTACAACCACGCCAGCATCCTCGACGGATACCGGCTCTCGGGGGCCGAGGTCATCACGTACGCGCACAACGACCTGGCCGACCTGGAGCGAGCCCTGAAGAAGGCGGGTGACGCGGGCCGGCTGGTGGTGACCGACGCCGTCTTCAGCATGGACGGCGACGTGGCCGACCTGCCGGGCATCGTGGAGCTGTGCGAGCGCTACGGCGCCCCGCTGATGGTCGACGAGGCGCACAGCCTCGGCGTGCTCGGTGACACCGGGCGCGGCATCACCGAACACGCCGGCCTCGACCCGGAGCGCGTCGACGTGAAGATGGGCACGCTGTCCAAGACCGTTCCCAGCGCGGGCGGTTACGTCGCCGGATCGCGCGACCTCGTCTTCGCGCTGAAGAACAACGCGCGCGGCTGGATGTTCTCGGCCGCCGCGACTCCGGCCCAGGTGGCGGCGGCCAAGGCGGCGATCGAGGTGATGGCGGCCGCCCCCGAACTCACCCGCGAGCTGCGGGCCAGAACCACCCGGTACCGCGAGCAGCTGCGCGCCCTTGGCTTCGACACGCTCGCCAGTGAGACGCCGGTGGTGCCGGTCGTCTGCCGCAGCGCCGAGCAGGCGATCGCCATGGCCCGGCTCTGCCAGCTCGACGGGCTGTTCGTGCAGCCCATCGTCTATCCGGCGGTGCCCCGGACACTGCCGCGCCTGCGGACGATCGTCAACCTCAGCCACTCGGAAGCCGATCTGGACACGGCGGTGGCCACGCTGGAGAAGGCGGGCCGGTCCTGCGGCCTCATCTCCTGACCGGCGACCAGGCCTCTTCAGTGGCAGTACGACAGCACCTGCTCTCGACGAACCACATGACTCTCAGGGGGTTTTGGACATGACCGACATCGACGCCGCGGCGTTCTTCTCCGCCGTACTGAAGACCATCGCCTCGACCCGCAACCACGGCACCGACCCGGGCGAACACGCCAAGGGTGTGGTGGAGCCGGCCACGCGCATCCGTGCCGTCGAGGAGGAAGTGGGCGAGCGACGGCTCACCTCCGACGAGGCCGAAGAGGTGCTGGAACTGCTCGGGACCACCTTCCGGGCCAAGCGCACCCCGGACGAGGAGCGGGAGTACTACCTGCGGTACATCGAGCAGGTTTCCGGGATCAGCCGGGCCTCGCTGGGTGTGTCCGCACCGTGAGCACTCCCGACCCCGCGTGGTACAGCCATGAGCTCTGCTTCTGGCACGACCCCGGGCCCGGTTCGGGATACGTACCGGTCGGGCCCGGGATCGAGCCGCTGAGGCAGTTCGCCGTGGACCCGGACCTCAGACGGGCCGAGGGTCTGGTCAGGGCGTCCGGTGTCATGGACCGGTTCACCGCCGTGACACCGACGCCCGCCTCGGACGAGGACCTGCGGCTCGTACACACACCGGAGCACATCGAACGCGTCGAGGCGGCATCGGCGATCGGCGCGGGAGACGCGGGCGTGTACGCCCAGGTGAACTACCACAGCGCCCAGGCCGCGAGGCTCGCCGCCGGGGCCTGTGCGCAGGCCACCACGGATGTCCTGGACGGGCGGTTCCACCGGGCCTACTGCCTGGTGCGGCCGCCCGGACACCACGCCGAACCCGACCGGGCGATGGCACTGTGCCTCTACAACAACGTGGCCATCGCCGCCCGGGCCGCGCAGCGCCACGGGGTGCGCCGGGTGCTGATCCTCGACTGGGACGTGCACCACGGCAACGGCATCCAGCGGGTCTTCTACGAGGATCCCGACGTGCTGTACATCTCCATCCACCAGGACGGGCTGTTCCCGGCGGCGTCCGGCCTCGTCATGGAGACCGGTGCCGGTGCGGGCGCGGGCAGCACACTCAATGTGCCGCTGCCCGCGGGCAGCGGACACGAGGCGTACCTCGCGGTCGTCAGCCGCGTCGTGGAACCCGCGGCCCGGGCGTTCGGGCCCGGGTTGATCCTGGTGGCGGCGGGCGTCGACGCGGGCGGTCACGATCCGATGGGCCGGATGATGTGCACCAGCCGCACGCTCCACGCCATGACCTCGATGATGTGCCGTCTCGCCGGCGAACTGACGGGGGGAAGGATCGTCTTCGCCCACGAGGGCGGCTACTCGGCCTGGTACCAGCCGACGCTGGTGCTGAGCACGGCGAGCGCGATCGCCGGTCTCCCCGCCCCGTACGACCCGTTCCTGCACTCGCTGGAACACCTTCCGGGGCAGCGTCTGCAACGGCACCAGAACCGGGTGATCGAACATCTCGAAGCCCACCATCCGCTGCTGACCGAGCAGTCGGCCCCCGTCCGGCCCGGGGCCCGGAGCGGCCGATGAGCCACTGGTGGATGAGACCGCGGGCCGGTGCGCCCGGAACCGGGCCGCCTCCCCGCCGCCGCGTGGTCGCCCTCCCGCACGCCGGGGGCTGGCCGTCCGCCTTCCGCTCCTGGTGGCAGGTGCTCCCCGCGGATGTCGAACTCCTGGTGGCATCGCTGCCGGGACGCGGCGCGCGCATCGGCGAGCCGCCCCTGACCCGCGTCGAGCCGCTGGTCGAGGCCCTCAGCCGTGATCTCGCGGACCTGGAACCGCTGCCGTACGCGGTCATCGGGCACAGCTTCGGCAGCGTCCTGGGCTATGAACTCACCCGGGCCATGGAACAGAAGGGCCTTGCGCCCACCCTGCTCGCCGTGTCGGCCCGCCAGCCCCCGTGCTTCCCCAGCGAGCCGCCGTTCGCACACCTCAGGAGCGACCCGGAACTGCTGGAGCATCTGCGGGACATCGGCGGCATGGTGCCCGGGTTCATGGCCCGGGCGGACCTCGTCCAGCCGACCCTGCGCGCCGTCCGGGCCGACCTCGAGGCGATGGAACGGTACGAGCGGCCGCTGTCGGGGACCAGCGTGCCCGTCCTGGCCCTCGGCGCGGTGGACGACCCGGTCGTCATCGCCGAGCGGCTGCACCTGTGGTCGCTCGAAACGACCGGCGGATTCCGCCGGTTGATGTTCACGGGCGGCCACTTCTATCTGTACGCACACGCCAACGCGGCGGTCATCGCTCGCCATCTGGTGGCCGAGGACCGCGGCTTACTTGGAAGGAAAGACCTTGAGCAGCATCGCTGACTCTCCCCGCCAGGCCGGCCCACGCGAGTGGCTGGGCCTGGCCGTGCTGGCGCTTCCCACGCTTCTGCTCTCCATCGATGTGAGTGTGTTGCACCTGGCGGTGCCGCACATCAGCGAGGCGCTGGACCCGTCTGCCACCCAGATGCTGTGGATCATCGATGTCTACGGCTTCCTGATCGCGGGCTTCCTGGTCACGATGGGCACGCTCGGCGACCGCATCGGCCGCCGGAAGCTGCTGCTGATCGGCGCCGCGGCCTTCGGAGTCGCCTCGGTTGTCGCCTCGTACGCGACCGACCCGGCCATGCTGATAGCGGCGCGGGCGGCGCTCGGCATCGCCGGCGCCACGCTGATGCCGTCCACGCTCGCCCTGATCAGCAACATGTTTCCCGACCCCAGGCAGCGGGGGATGGCCATCGCCATCTGGGTCACCATGTTCTCCGTAGGTGTCGCGCTCGGCCCGGTGGTCGGCGGCGCCATGCTGGAGTACTTCTGGTGGGGGTCGGTCTTTCTGCTCGGCGTGCCCATCATGGCGCTGCTGCTGGTGGCCGGCCCCCTGCTGCTCCCGGAGTACCGCGACGAGGACGCCGGCCGCCTCGACCTGGCCAGCGTGGCACTGTCCCTGGCGGCCATCCTGCCGGTGATCTACGGGCTCAAGGAGATCGCCAAGGACGGAGTGTCCGCGGTACCGGGGCTGGCACTCGTCGTGGGTCTGGTCGTCGCGGTCGTCTTCGTCCGCCGGCAGCGCACACTGGACAGTCCGCTGCTGGACTTCCGCCTCTTCGCCAACCCCACCTTCCGCACCGCACTCGTGACACTTCTGCTCAGCATGCTGGTGGCGGGCGGTACGTATCTGTTCGTGACGCAGTACCTGCAACTCGTCGGCGGACTGTCGCCCATGAAGGCCGGCCTGTACCTGTTGCCGGCGGCCTTCGCGCTGATCGTGACGTCCGTGCTGTCCCCGGTCGCCGCGAGCAGGTTCCGGCCCGCGTACGTCGTCGCCGCCGGCCTGGTCGTGTCGGCCGTCGGCCATGGGATGCTGGCGCTCGCCGACAGCTCGTCGGGGGTCGCGCAGGTGGTGACCGGCTTCGCCTTCGCCTACGCGGGCGGTGGCCCGCTGGTGGCCCTGGGCACCGACATCGTGGTCGGATCGGCCCCGCCCGAGCAGGCGGGGTCCGCTTCGGCCCTCTCGGAGACCAGCACCGAGCTGGGCATGGCGCTCGGCGTGGCCACGCTCGGCAGCGTGGGCACCGCCGTGTACCGCGGCGAGGTGGACGTTCCCGCACGGGTTCCGGACGGCGCGGGCGACACTCTCGCGGGAGCACTCGAGGCGGCGAAGAACCTGCCCGCGGACCTGTCCGCGGCATTCGTCGACTCCGGACGGGCCGCCTTCACCGAGGGCATGAACGTCATCGGCGGCATCGGGGCGCTGCTCGCGCTCGGCAGCGCCGTCCTGGTGGCCGTGGTGATCAAGAGCCCTCCCACCGGTGTCGGCGAGGAGTCCGCCGCCGGTGCCGAGCCGGTCGCCGAAACCGCCGAACGGGCCTCTTGACCAACTCTGTTGACGTTCCAGGTGGCCCGGATGGGTACGGGCCGCCTGGACGTCCTGTGTTGACATACCGACGGTATGTCACTAACTTTTACATGCTGCCGGTACGCGAAATGGGGAGTGGCATGTCGGCCTCGGCCGCCGGGTTGCCACCCCGTGAACTCACCCTGGTCGAACCAATCCCGCCCGGCCGTGGTCGGACGCACAGAAACCACTGGTGCGCGCGGTTCGAACCACCCCCGAAGCAGATGTCGGACAGGAGAAGACTGGAGCGTGTCCCCATGTGTCCGGATCCACGTCATCGCACCGCCGACCGATCAGTGCTCGCACGGGACGCGATTCTCGCGGTTGAGAGAGAGACGTGCCATGCCCGGAAGAATTGACCCCGAGACCGCGGCCGCGGTGATGCGCGCGGCGGGCCTTGAACCACTGGCGCCCTACCCGGGGGCGAATGTGGCCTGGGATTGCCGCTGCACCAAGGGAGCACACCGCGTCGCACCCACTTTCACCTCGGTGCGCACCGGTTTGAATTCGGGCTGCCGTTACTGCGGATGGACCGCCGCCGGTGAACGGCGACGCGCCGCCGGCCGGGAGAGGGCGGAGGTGGACATGCGGGCGGCGGGCTTCGAACCGCTTGAGCCCTATCCGGGCGCCCGAGTGAAGTGGCGCTGCCGCCATACGGCCTGTGGCCACATTGTCTACCCCCGACTGTTCAAGATCCGAGCCGGTGGCGGCGGATGCCTCGCCTGCGCCGGCCGGGCGCCGGTGGATCCGGTGGCCGCCGAGGCGCAGATGCGCGCGATCGGCATGGAACCTCTCGAACCTTTTCCCGGGCGGGTGCGCGACCAGTGGAAGTGCCGCTGCACGAGGTGCGGTCACATCGGCGCGCCGACACTGAACAACATCCGGCGCGGTCAGGGCGGCTGCTTCGTCTGCGCCCACAGCACCCCGGAGCGCACGGCGCGCGCCCCATCGCCCTCGTCTCACCGCGCGCGCAGCGCCTCCAGCAGCTGAGCCAGCGCTTTCGCGGTGTCCGCCAGGTCGCGGGGGTTCCCCGAAGTCGCCAGCCACAGAGCCGCTTCGTTCATCGCACCGGACAGCAGATGCATGAGCGGCTCGACCGGCTGTGCGGCGATCGTGCCCTCCTCGATCAGGTCGACGAGCACCTCGGTCAGGTGCCCACCCGAGGTGGCCTCGTTCATCGCCCGCCACTCGCTCCAGCCGAGAACCGCCGGCCCGTCGATGAGCAGGATGCGCTGGACCGCCGGATCGGTGGAGGCGTTGAGGAACGCCTGACAGCCGACGATGAGCCGGTCCCAGGGGTCCTCCCGCACATCTGCCGTGACGGCGATGTGCTCGCCCACCTCCTGCTGCACCTGCTCCAGCACGGCACGGAACAGGTCGGACTTGCTGGCGAAGTGGTGATACAGCGCGCCCTTGGTCACGCCCGCCGCGCCGACGATCTGCGACAGGACCACGGCGCCGTATCCGAGCTCCGAGAACAGCCGCCTGCTCTCGAGCAGCAGGGTCTGTCGTGTCTGCTCCCGCTGTTGTGCCCGGACTCCTTGCGACATCTCGCTGCCCCGTCCTCGACGTACTGAAGGTGTGCCAACGCGTGTGCCGCTCGAAAAGTCACCGCCGCACGTCATGTTGCTTATCTGTACGCCCTGATGATGCCACTGAGGATTCAGATGTATAGGACTTTGCCCGGGCTGAAGTGGCGCGTCGAAGTGCGCTCCGGTCGACTACCGGGAGCGACGTGTGAGGGAATGCGGCATCAACCGCCTCAAAAGGAACCGAGCCCGCGCAGGGCCCGTCGGGTCGGGAGGGGGTTGCCGGGCTCGCGGGGCGGTGGGTCCGGCGAGAAAGGAGCGGGCTGTCCGGCATCGCCGCACAGCCCGCTGTGGTCAGCCCGCGAGGGCGGTCAGCAAGGGCAGGTATCCGTCACGGTGCCCGGCCTGATTGGGGTGGTAGGACTCGTTGATCTTGCTCCACTCCAGACTTGTCACCCAGGTCTCGCCGCGCGAGCAGATGGTGTGCGGGTCGAACGCGGCACGCGGGTCGAGAAAGGTGAACCCGGCCTTCGTGGCCTGCTCCGCCAGGACCGAGTCGAGCGTGTCGGCGGCCGAGTTGAGCGCCGTGCGTTCGGTGTCGCTCAGCCCGAGGATCCCGCAGCTGCCGCCGATCGTGTACAGCCGCGGATAGCCCACCACCACGACCTTGGCGTTGGGTGCCTTCGCCCGCACCGACGCGTAGGTGCTCGCCAGCGCGCTCGGCAGATTGCTGGTCGCGGCGGCCTTCGCGGCCTCCACTCCGGCGACGCAGTCCTTGTCGTCGATGGTGAGGATGCAGTTCTTCAGCACCTCGACGAAGCCGACGTCATTGCCGCCCACCTGCACCGTCACCAGCGTGGCGTCCGCGGTGAGCTGCGGCACCTGCCGGCTTGTCAGCTCCGCCGTGGTGGCCCCGGAGCACGATGCCTCCACGAAGGCGTACGAGGGGTGCTGCTGTGCCCACAGCCGGGGGTACGTCAACGGGCCGCGGCGGCACGGGTCGTCGGGGTTGTCGTAGACGCGTGTGCCGGGCCCGACGGCGTATGAGTCGCCGAGTGCCACGTACGTGCCGGCCGACGCCGTCGTCGGCTCGGCGTCGGCGGCGTACGCACCTGATGTGGCCGTGGCCGCCAGGCAGAGGGTGGCCAGCGTGAGAGAGAGGGACGCGAGGCGTTTGCGATTTCTTAAAGAGCGCATTCTTCACTCCTGGAGTGTGGGTGCGGTCTTAGTGGCGGAACTGTCGGCCGAAGCGCCGGCCCTGAAGTTCCGTGATCAGATCACCCGCGGCGAAATCCCGGGTGTCGACTCGGCGGACCGTAATAAGGATCGCGCAGTCCTGTCAACCGCTTCTCGGCGCCTATTTCGTCCTTCGGGCGCGAGCCTGCCAGCCGACCAGGGAAATGTATATGGAGTCCAGCAGCATAACGGGAATCTCAACAGTGTTGTCCGGGGACATGCGGGGGAGGGGTGGAACGAACTGATCGCGGCATTGCTCCGTCGACACCAAGCTGTAACCGAATAAGCCGGGCGCGGTGGCTGTACTTCGTAGTAATGTCCCTGCCGCTACCCGCTCTCGGACGCCTTACCCCCCACCCTTTCCGAGGCGCTTGACTCATGGCAGCTCATCTTGCCCTTTTCCCCGTGCACGCCCTCGCGTATCTCGGATAACGGGCCACTTGCGTCGTTCTTGAGCTTTGCTTCATGCGCTTCCTCGTTTCCTGGAGAGTTTTCCATGCCAATACTCCAGAACAGCACTGACGGTGGCACATCGAGGATCAGGGACCTCGTCCTCGCGGTGCATCCGTTCGGTGTCGCGTCGGCACGGTTCACCGCGGCCGCCGTACGCGCAGGCGGACTGGGCGTGCTCGATCTCACGGCCGGTGACCGGTCGGCGCGTGAGCAACTGGGGCTCGCCGCCGATTGGTCGCGCGCCGGATTCGGCGTACGGCTGGCCGACGGCCGTGGTTTCCCGCCGCAGGACCTTCCCGCCTGCGTCCACACCGTGGTGCTGGCCGCCGGCGCGACGGCGACCGCCGCCGACTTCCCCGGGCGACGCCTGCTCGTCGAGGTGACGTCCGGCGCCGAGGCCCTGGCCGCCGTGGCCGCCGGAGCCCACGGGCTGATCGCCCGCGGCCACGAGGCCGGCGGCCGGTGCGGTGAGCTGAGCACGTTTGTGCTGTTGCAGCAGTTGCTCGCGAACGAAGCCAACGAAGCCAACGAAGCCGACGAAGCCAACGAAGCGGACGCACTGCCTGTGTGGTGTTGCGGCGGCATCGGCCCGCACACCGCGGCGGCGGCCGTCGCGGGCGGGGCCGCCGGAGTGGTGCTGGACACCCAGACCGCGCTGCTCGCCGAGGCGGAACTGCCCGCGGAGATCACC
Organism: Streptomyces sp. NPDC021225; assembly: GCF_044332865.1. Classification (NCBI taxonomy): domain Bacteria; kingdom Bacillati; phylum Actinomycetota; class Actinomycetes; order Kitasatosporales; family Streptomycetaceae; genus Streptomyces; species Streptomyces sp. NPDC021225. The sequence goes on from NZ_JBIRPV010000006.1 coordinate 21,322, forward strand.
AGCTTGCTGAGCGGACTCGATGGCTCGGAGACCGTGGTCACCGGCGGCCGGCGCGTGCTGCGGCGGCACACTCCGGGCTCGGACGACACCGCGGTGGCGCTGGAGATCGGGCAGGACGCCTTCCTGCCACGACGCTTCCAGCGGCGCTGGGGCACGCTGGGCGCGGCGATACGCGGCATACGCGAGGCCGTGGCCGACTCGCTCGGCACCGACGTCCCCGTACTCGGTCCGGACAGCGCGGGCAGTCGCGCTCTCGGCACCGAACTCCCGCTCGTCCAAGGGCCGATGACACGGGTGAGCGACCAGCCCGCCTTCGCCGCCGCCGTCGCCGCCGAGGGAGGCCTGCCGTTCATCGCGCTGGCGCTGTCCGGCGCGGAGCAGACCCGCGCGGTGCTGGAGGAGACCCGGACGGCCCTGGGCGACGCGCCCTGGGGCGTCGGCGTGCTCGGCTTCGCCGCCGAGGAGATCAAGAACGCCCAGCTGGAGGTCATCCGGGAGATCCGCCCCTCACACGCCATCGTCGCGGGCGGTCGTCCCGCGCAGGCGGCGGTCCTGGAGAAGGCCGGCGTCTCGGCCTTTCTGCATGTGCCCTCGCCGGGGTTGCTCAGCCAGTTCCTCGCAGCGGGCGCGCGCAAGTTCGTCTTCGAGGGCTCCGAGTGCGGCGGGCACGTCGGCCCCCGCACCAGCTTCGCGCTGTGGCAGGCACAGCTCGACGTGGTGGACGACTTCCTCGCCACCGCCGGAGAGGACACCGCCACCGAACTCCAGCTGCTGTTCGCCGGCGGTGTGCACGACGAGCGGTCCGCGGCCATGGTGGCCGCCATGACCGCTCCGCTGGCCGCACGCGGCGCGGCGGTCGGACTCCTCATGGGCACCGCTTACCTCTTCACCGAGGAGGTCGTCGCGGCGGGAGCGGTACAGCCGCTGTTCCAGGAGCAGATGCGGGAAGCCGAGCACACCGAACTGCTGGAGACCGCCCCCGGCCACGCCACCCGCTGTGTGCCCAGCCCCTTCACCGAAGAGTTCGCCGCAGTCAAGGAGGAACTGCGAACCGGTGAGGTGCCCGGCCGCGAGATGTGGGAGCGGCTGGAGAGGCTCAACGTGGGGCGGTTGCGGCTGGCGAGCAAGGGCATCGAGCGGGTCGGTGGGGTGCTGCGCGCGGTCGGCGAGGACCGCCAGTTCTCCGAGGGCATGTTCATGGCCGGGCAGGTCGCCGTCCTGCGGTGGGACGTCACCACCGTCGCCGCGCTGCACGCCTCGGTCACCACCGGCGCGCGGACCTTCCTCGAGCGGCGCAGGCTCGCCCTCGGAACCGGCGAGGACGAGCCCGTCGCCGCCCCCGAGCCGCTGGACGTCGCCGTCGTCGGCATGGCCTGCGTGTTCCCCCAGGCGCCCGACCTGGCGTCCTTCTGGGGAAACGTGCTGTCCGGCGCCGACGCGGTCACCGAGGTGCCCGCCTCGCGCTGGGACACCTCCCTCTACTACGCCGAGGACGGGGCGGGGGAGCACACCCCCTCGCGCTGGGGCGGCTTCCTGCCCGAGGTCCCCTTCGAACCGCTGGACTACGGCATCCCGCCCGCCTCCCTGCCGAGCATCGAGCCCGTCCAGCTGCTGGCCCTGGAAGTGGCGCGGCGCGCGCTCGCCGACGCGGGCTACGCCGACCGCGCCTTCAACAGGGGCCGCGCCTCGGTGGTGTTCGGGGCGGAGGCGGGGAGTGACCTGTCGAACGCCATGACCCTCCGTACGGTCCTGCCCTCCTACCTCGGACAGCTGCCTCCCGAGCTGGACGAGCAGCTGCCCGGCCTGACCGAGGACTCCTTCCCCGGCATCCTCGCCAACGTCATCGCCGGACGGATCGCCAACCGCCTCGACCTCGGCGGCGCCAACTACACGGTCGACGCCGCCTGCGCCTCCTCCCTCGCAGCGGTCGATGTGGCGTGCAAGGAGCTGGCGGGCGGCACCAGCGACCTGGTGCTGTGCGGCGGCGCCGACCTGCACAACGGCATCAACGACTACCTGCTCTTCGCCTCGGCGCACGCCCTGTCCCCCTCCGGCCGCTCGGCGCCCTTCGACCGCTCTGCCGACGGCATCGCGCTCGGCGAGGGCGTGGCCTGCGTCGTCCTCAAGCGGCTCGCCGACGCCGAGCGCGACGGGGACCGGATCTACGCGGTCATCAAGGGCGTCGGCAGCTCCAGCGACGGCCGGGCCCTCGGCCTGACCGCACCGCGCGCCGACGGCCAGCGCCGCGCGCTCACCCGGGCCTACCGCAACGCCGGGATCTCACCGGCCGAGGTCGGGGTGGTCGAGGCGCACGGCACCGGCACCGTCGTCGGCGACCGCACCGAACTGGGCGCCCTCACCGAGACCTTCACCCAGGCCGGCGCCGACCCCGGCGGCTGCGCCCTCGGCTCGGTGAAGTCCCAGATCGGCCACACCAAGTGCGCGGCCGGCCTCGCCGGGCTGATCAAGACCTCGCTCGCGCTGCACCACGGCGTCAAACCGCCCACGCTGCACCTGCGGCACCCGAACCCCGGCTGGGACGAGCGCACCAGCCCCTTTGTCTTCCACACCGGGGCCAGGCCCTGGCCCGTGCCGCCCGCCGAGCGCGTCGCCGGGGTCAGCGCCTTCGGATTCGGCGGCACCAACTTCCATGTCGTCCTGCGCGCCCACGACGACGGTGCCCCACCCGTCCACGCCCGCGACGAGTGGCCCGCCGAACTGTTCCTCTTCCGCGGCGCCGACCACGAGACCGCCGCCAAGGCGGCCCGGGACCTCCTCGCCCTCGCCGAGGCCGACGGCTCCGCCCATCGTGCCCCCCGGCTGCGGGACCTCGCCCTGGCCGCCTCCCGCCGCGCCGACCCCGCGGCCGTACGCGGCCTGCCCACCCGGATCGCCGTGCTGACCTCCTCCGTGCCGGACCTGACCGCATCGCTGCGCCGGGCCATCGACGGGGAACACGCCCCGGACGACGGCATCCACCTCGCGGACGGCACCGAACCCGGCGAGATCGCCTTCCTCTTCCCCGGCCAGGGCAGCCAGCGCCCGGGCATGCTCGCCGATCTTTTCGTCTCCTTCCCCGAACTCCAGCGCTTCCTGCGCCTCGACGAGTCCGCCGCGGCGATCCTCCACCCGCCCGCCGCCTTCGACGAGGCCGGACGGCAGAGCCAGGCCGATCGCGTCACCGACACCCGCGTGGCCCAGCCCGCGCTCGGCATCACCGGACTCGCCGCCCACCACCTGCTCGGCCGGGTCGGTGTCCGCCCGGCGATGACGGCCGGACACAGCTATGGCGAACTCGTCGCACTCGCCGCGGCCGGCGTGCTCGGCCCCGAGGAACTGCTGTGGTGCAGCAGGGCGCGCGCCGAGTCCGTCGTCGCCGCCACCGGCGCCGGCGACCCCGGCACCATGGCCGCCGTCGCCGCCTCGGCACCGGACGTCACCGCACACCTCGAGGAGGCCGGCCGCGCGGGGTCCGTGGTCGTCGCCAACCGCAACTCGCCCCGCCAGACGGTGATCTCAGGCCCCACCGGCGACGTGGCGGCGGCCGTCGAACACCTCCGCGCCCGGGGGCTGAAGGCCCAGCGGATCCCGGTGGCCTGCGCCTTCCACAGCCCCTTGGTCGCCGCCGCGGGCGACACCCTCGCCGCGACGCTCGCCTCGGTCCCCGTCGAGGCGCCGTCCATCCCGGTGTGGTCCAACCGCACCGCCGGGGTGTATCCCGCCGGACCCGAGGGGATACGCGCCGAACTGGCCGCCCAGATCGGGGCGCCGGTGCGCTTCGTCGAGCAGATCGAGGGCATGTACGCGGCCGGCGCCAGGACCTTCGTCGAGGTGGGCCCCGGCGCGGTGCTCACCCGACAGGTCACCGAGATCCTCGGCGACCGCCCGCACCGCACCGTCACCCTGGAGACCCGGCGCCGTACGGGGCTGACCGGCTTTCTCTCCGCGCTCGCCGAACTGGCCGCGGCGGGGGCCGACGTACGCACCGGCTGGCTGTTCCAGGGCCGTGACGCGATCGACGCGGCCTACGCCCCCCGCCCCAGACGCGCGGGCTGGACCGTCGACGGCCACCTCATCCGCACCGCCGACGGCGCCATCCCCGCCACAGCCCTGCACCCCGCCCAGCGCATCCCGGAGGCCCTGGTGACCACCCGTCCCGACAGCCATGGAGACCATGGACAGCCACTCCACGCCGCCCCCGCCCATGGCCCGACGGGGACCGGCGGCGAGGCCCTGGTCAGGGAATTCCTCCGCACAAGCCGGGAGCTGATCAACGCCCAGCGCGATGTCCTGCTCGGCTACCTCGGCACCGGACCCGGCCTCCGCCCCGGGCCGCCGCCCGTGGAGTACGTACCCCGCGAGGTGACTGCCACGGCCCTTCCCGCGCTGGCCGCACCCGCCGCACCCGCCGCCCCCGCCGCACCCGCCGCTCCCGAGCCCGCGCCGGACCCGGCGTCGGCCGAGTCGGCCGGGGACTCCGTCCTCGCGGCCGTCCTGGAAGTGATCGGCGAGCGCACCGGCTACCCGGCGGACATGATCGAACCCGACCTGGACCTGGAGGCCGACCTGAGCGTCGACTCCATCAAGCGCGCCGAGATCGCCGGACAGCTCGCCCAGCGGCTCGCCCTGCCCGCCACCGACGACGCCGGCATGGAGCGGCTGGCCAAGGCGCGTACGGCGGCGGGCATCGCCGAACTGATCGCCGCCGCACGGCAGGACGACAACCCACGGCCCGGGACAACCGAAACAGCGCAGTCCCCGGAGTCGCCGGACGACGGCTCCGCCACCCGCGCCCCCGACACCGAACCCGTCGTCACGGCCCCGAAGCGCCTGGTGATGACGGAGTTCGACCTCGCGCCCGCCACCCTGGCCCCCGCCGAACTCGCCGGACGCACCTTCCTGATCCTCGGCGAGGGCCCGCTCGCCGTGTCCGTCACCGAGCGGCTCGGCTCATACGGCGCCCGAGCGGTGACCGCCACCGGGATACCCGACGGCGGCCGCTTCGACGGCCTGATCCACCTGATCTCCCCGGACGGCGGCCCGGCCCCCGAGCCGGTGCTTCCCGGCGCCGTCCCCCTCTACCGGTCCGCCCTGGCGGCCGGACCACGCTGGATGCTGGTCGCCGGAGCCGCGGAGGGACTGCGCGGACTCTTCCGCTCGCTGTCCCGGGAGTACCCGCGGACCATCGCCCGCGTCGTCGAGCAGCCCGCCGGAACGGCCCCGTCCACCGCGGCCGACGCGATCGCCGCGGAGCTGACCTCCGTCGACCGCGAGCCGGTCGTGCTGCGCACGGCGAGCACCCGGCGCGGACTGCGGATGACCGAGACCGACCGCGGAACCCTGGGCACGGCCGGAGCCGGACCCTCCGACGACGGCGCCGCGGAGGCCGCGGCCTGCGGACTCGACCACGAATCGGTGGTGCTCCTCGTCGGCGGCGCGCGGGGCATCGCCGCCCGGTTCGCGACCACGCTCGCCACCGCCGCCCGCTGCCGCCTGGAACTCTTCGGCCGTACCCCGGTGCCCTCCCTGGAAGAGGCCCTCGCGACAGCCGCCACCTCCGACGCCGACCTGCGAGCCGCGCTCATCGCGGGCGGGCTGACATCCCCGGGCCGGGTCGAGCGGGAGATCGGCAGGATCCAGGCCGAGCGGGAGGTCCGCGACACGGTTCGCCGGCTCACCCGGCTGGGCAGCCCCGCGCGCTACCACTGCGTGGACGTGCTGGACACCGAGGCCGTACACCGCGCCGTGAAGAACGTGCACGCCGAACACGGCCGGCTCGACGGAATCGTCTACGCGGCGGGCGTGATCGAGGACAAGCTGTTCGCCGAGAAGTCCCCGGAGTCGTTCCAGCGCGTCTTCAGCACGAAGACCGACGGCGCCAGGACCGTGCTCGACGCCGTCAGCGGGCTCCCTCACGGCCCCCGCTTCGCGGTGCTGTTCGGCAGCATCGCGGCCACCCTGGGCAACCGCGGACAGAGCGACTACGCCGCCGCCAACGACGCTCTCGAAGAGATCGGCCGCGACTGGTCCGACGCCACCGGCCGCCGGGGCCTGACCGTGCACTGGGGCCCATGGGCGCCCACCGGCACCAACAACGGCATGGTCACCCCGGAACTGATGCGCGTCTACGCGAGCCGCGGCATCCGCCTCATCGACCCCGACGAGGGCGCCATCAGCCTGCTGCGCGAACTGGCCTGGGGGCCGCAGGAGGACACCGCCGTCGTCTACACCGCTTCGGGGTGGTGACGGCGGCGATGGACGAACCCCGCCCGATCGCCGTCGTCGGCATGTCGGCGCTCTTCCCCGGCGCGCCCGACCTCGACACCTACTGGCACAACCTCGTCCAGGGGACGGACGCCATCACCGACGTCCCCGCGGGCCGCTGGGACGCCGCGTACTACGCCCCGTACGCCGAACGCCGTGCCGACCGCGTCTACTGCCGGCGCGGAGGGTTCATCGACGAGCTCGCCGACGTCGACGTCAGCGCCTTCGGCATCATGCCCGCGTCCGTACGGGCCACCGAGCCCGACCAGTTGCTCGCGCTGCGGGTGGCGTCCCAGGCGGTCCAGGACGCCGGCGGCGCCGACGGGCTCTTCACCGACCGGCGCCGCGCCGGGGTGATCCTCGGCCGCGGCGGCTACCTCACGCCCGGCCTGGTCCGCCTCGACCAGCGGGTGCGCACCGCGGGCCAGCTCGTGCACACACTGCGAGAACTCCTGCCGGACCTCGGGGAGCGGCGACTCGAGGAAGTGCGCCGCGCCTTCACCGAACAACTCGGGCCCGAGGCCCCGGAGTCGGCCATCGGCCTGGTGCCCAACCTGGCCGCCTCCCGGCTCGCCAACCGCCTGGATCTGCGCGGTCCGGCCTACACGGTGGACGCCGCATGCGCCTCATCACTCATCGCGGTCGACCACGCGGCCCGTGAGCTGGAGACCGGCCGCTGCGATGTCGTCCTGGCCGGGGGAGTCCACCACTGCCACGACATCACGTTGTGGAGCGTGTTCTCCCAACTCGGAGCCCTGTCCCGGAGCCAGCGCATCCGCCCGTTCCACCGGCACGCCGACGGAGTGCTCATCGGCGAGGGCACCGGCGTGGTGGTGCTCAAGCGGCTCGTCGACGCCGAGCGCGACGGCGACCGGATCTACGCCGTGATCACCGGCACCGGGGTCGCGGGAGACGGCCGCACCGGCGGCCTGCTCAGCCCGGACTCCGCGGGGCAGGCCGAGGCGATCCGTCAGGCATGGCGCCGGGCCGGCCGGGATCCCGCCGAGCCCGGAGCCGTGGGGCTGCTCGAGGCCCACGGCACCGCCACCCCGGCGGGGGACAGCGCGGAACTGGAGACCGTCGCGGCGGTCTTCGGCCCCCCGGGCGACGCGCCCCGTGGCGTGATCGGCTCGGTCAAGTCGATGATCGGCCACACCATGCCGGCCGCCGGGATCGCCGGGCTCATCAAGGCGGCGCTCGCCGTGCACCACGGCGTCCTCCCGCCGACCCTGCACTGCGACGACCCGCACCCGGCGCTCGCCCGCACCCGCTTCACCACCGTGGACGCCGCCGTTCCCTGGGAGCCCGAGGTCCACGGCCCCGTGCGCCGTGCCGCGGTCAACGCCTTCGGATTCGGCGGCATCAACGCCCATGTCGTCCTGGAACAGCCCCGCACCGCCCCCATCGGCCCCACCGGCCCCACCGGCCCGCTCGGCCCCGCGGCCGTGCTGCGCGAGCCCGAGCGGGTACTGCGGCTGGCCGCGGCGACCCCCGCCGAACTGGCCCGGCTGCTGGACCGCGACGACGCCACCCTCCACGCCACCGCGGCCGACGGGACCGGACCCGAGCCCGTCGGCCCCGTCCGGCTCGGCGTGGTGGATCCGACCGCGGGGCGGCTCGCGCTCGCCCGTAAGGCGGTCGACCGGGGCAGACCGTGGCGCGGCAGGAACGACGTGTGGTTCGTCCCCGAGCCACTGCTGGGCGACGCCGGCGGCCGACTCGCCTTCGTCTTCCCCGGCCTCGAAGCCGACTTCGAGCCCAACTGCGACGACGTCGCACGACACTTCGACCTGCCGTGGTCGCTGTCCGGCACCGATGTCACGGTCGGCGATGTCGGCCGCCAGGGCACCGGTGTCTTCCAGCTCGGCCGCCTCCTGCACGCCGCGCTGGAGCGGATGAGTGTCGTGCCCGACGCGCTCGCCGGACACAGCCTCGGCGAGTGGACCGCCATGGCCGCCGCCGGGATCCACGCCGAGGACGAGGTCGATGCCTTCCTCGCCTCGTTCGACCCCGACGCGCTGCGCGTGCCGGGCCTGGCCTTCGCGGTGATCGGCGCACCCGCCGACCGCGTCGTGGAAGCTCTCCGCGGACAGGCGCGGGTCGTGCTCTCGCACGACAACGCCCCCAACCAGTCCATGATCTGCGGCCCGTCGGAAGGGGTCGAGGAGTTCGTCGCCCGCTTCCGCGGGCAGGGCGTGATCTCGCAGATCCTGCCGTTCCGCTCGGGCTTTCACACCCCCATGCTCCGGCCCGCTCTGGGCCCGATACGCAAGGCGGCGGAGGCCTACACGCTGCACCCCGCGAAGCTGCCGGTCTGGTCCGCGACCACGTGCGGCGAATACCCCTCGCGACCGGAGGCGATACACGACCTGTTCATTCGCCACCTCCTGGAACCGGTCCGCTTCCGGCAGCTGATCGAGGCCATGTACGCGGCGGGCTTCCGCGCCTTCGTCCAACTCGGCGCCGGCCAACTCGGATCACTCATCGCGGACACCCTGCGGGGCCGCGATCACCTCGTGGTTCCCGCCCACTCCGCGCACCGCTCCGGCCTTCCCCAACTGCGCCGCGTGGCCACCGCGCTCTGGGCCGACGGAGCCAGGGCGGACCAGACCCTGCTCCACCCGACGGCCACCCCGGCGCGCAAGGCCGCGCACCGCCCGGTCCGGCTCGACCTGGGCGGCGCGCTGATCTCCCTCGACGAACCCACCCGCACCGCGGTCGGCGCGGCCCTGACCCCGCCGCGCCGGGCGGCCGGCAGCGCGCGGCCCTCGGCCCACGATGCCCTCGATGTCCTTGGCGACCGGGACCCGCTGGCCGCCGAGTTCGTGGCGCTGCTCGACGACACCGCGGCGCTCGCGGCGGACGTCCTCGGCGCGGGACGCCGCGACACCCTCCGGGCGGTCGCCGCACCCACCGCGCCCCGGGCCACCGCGTACGCACGTCAGGCCCCGCCCGCCACGCCGCCGCCCGGTGAGCTGCACACCTCGCTGCGGATCTCCGTCGACACCATGCCGTACCTGCTCGACCATTGCTTCTTCAAACAGCCGCCGCAGGCCGACACGGCCGACCGCTGGCCGGTCGTACCCGGCACCACGGTCATCGGACACCTCATGGGCTTCGCCGAACGGGCCGCCCCCGGCCTGCGTGCGGTGGCCGTCCACGACGTCCGGCTCAACCAGTGGATCACCGCCGTCCCCACGGTCGACATCCCCGTCCACGTCACCCCCGCGCCCCCGCGTTCCGCGCCTTCGCATCCCGCGGGCACGGCCCGGGTGACGGCCACCCTCGGCCCGTACGCCCGCGCCACCGTCGAGCTCGCACGCGGCCACGACCGGCATCCGCCCGGCCCGTGGACCTTCCCGCCGGACCAGGAGCGCCCCTGCGATCTGACCGCCCGCGAGCTGTACACCCGGCGCTGGATGTTCCACGGCCCGAGCTTCCAGGGCGTGACCGAACTGATCGCGATCGGCGACGCGCATGTGCGGGGAGTCCTCACCACCCCGCCCGCCCCCGGAGCGCTGCTGGACAACGTGGGCCAGCTGCTCGGCTATTGGATCATGTCGGAGCGGCCCACGCGCACGACCGTCTTCCCCGTCGGCATGCGGGAGATCCGTTTCCACGGCCCGCACCCCGCGCCGGGCGATCGGCTGGACTGTCTGATCCGCATCGTCTCCGTCACCGAGACCACGCTCGAAGCCGATATGCAGCTGGTTCATCGGGGCCGCGTCTGGGCGGAGTTCAGCGGCTGGCGCGACCGCCGTTTCGACAGTGATCCGCAGGTCCGCCGGGTGGACCGCGCACCGGAGCGCCACACCCTCTCCGAGCCCCAGGACGGCGGCTGGGTCCTGGTCCACGAGCGGTGGCCCGACCTGGCCACCCGCGAACTGATCATGCGGAACATGCTGGCCGGCGAGGAACGTACCGCCTACGAGACATACGCTCCCCGGGGCCGGCGCCAGTGGCTGCTCGGCCGGATCGCGGTCAAGGACGCGGTCCGGCGGCGGATGTGGGACGCCGGGAGCGGCCGGATCTTCCCCGCCGAAGTGCGGGTCGCGAACGACCCCGCCGGACGCCCCTACGTCACGGGCGCCTACGGCCGCACCCTCCCCGACCTGCACGTCTCCTGCGCGCACCGGGCGGAGGCCGCGGTCGCGATCGCCAGGACGGGCCCCTGCGGCATCGACATCGAGGAGGTCACCGGGCGCCCGGACGGGACCTTCGAGGCCGCACTCGGCACCCGGGAGCGGGACCTGCTCGTCTCCCTTGTCCGCGACACCGGTGAACCCGAGGCCCTGTGGCTCACCCGCTTCCGGGTCGCCGGGCAAGCCGTTGCCAGGGCCCGCGGCCCCGAGAGCCTTGAGATCACCGCCGCCACCGATACGACCCTCACCGTCCGCACCGGCGGTGGCACGTACCACGTCCAGCACAGAACGGTCGGCAACCCGCCCGGGCTGCCCCCCAGGAACTACGTCGTGGGCTGGACGGCCGCCCACGAGGAGGAGAGCGAAGATGACCGCTGAAGCCCACGGAGCCGGACGCCCCACTCCGGCCGAGCAGACCGTGCTGCACGAGGTGACGGGCATGCTGCGCGAGGTCCTCGGCGAGTACGGGCTCGACGACGCCGAGATCACCATGGACACCCTGTTCCACGACGACCTCCAACTGGAGAGCATCGACCTGGTCACGCTCACCGCGTCACTGCGCGAACACTACGGCGACACCGTCAACTTCGCCGCCTTCATCGCGGACCGCGGCCTCGAGGAGCTCATCGCGCTGACCGTCGGCGACCTGGTGCGCCACGTCGTGGCGTCCCTACCCGCCGAGCCCGCGGCCGAGGCGGTCTGAGGATGGCGAAGATCCGCGTCGGTGAACTGGACGTCCACGTGCAGCGCATGTCCGCGGCCGGGCCGCCGGCCGACGGGCCGCCGCCCCTGGTGGTGCTCGTCCACGGCCTGCTCATCGACAGCCTGGCGAGCTACTACTTCTCCCTCGGCCCCGCCTTCGCCGAGCGGGGGATGGACGTCCTCATGTACGACCTGCGGGGGCACGGGCGGACCGGCCGCCCCGCCACGGGCTACCGCCTCGAGGACTTCGTGGCGGACCTCGACGGGCTCCTCGACGCCCTCGGGGAGGACCGCCCGGCCCACGTCGTGGGCAACTCCTTCGGCGGGGCCATCGCCTACGGGCTGGCCGCCGCCCGTCCCGATCGCGTCCGGTCCGTCATCGCGATCGAGTCCGAGCCGCCGGTGAAGTCGTGGGCCGAGAAGATGGCCGAGGGCCTGACCGGCGAAGAAGGCGGTCTGGTGGTCAAGGAGGTGCGCACCTGGCTCGCCGAGGACCCCGAGCGCAACGCGCGCCCGTTCCAACTCGCCGGGGACATCCTGGACGCCACCACACTGAGCGAGGACATTCCGCGCAGCCGGGTCCTGGACGACGGGCTCGCCGACATCCGCTGCCCCGTCTTCGCCGTCTTCGGAGCCGACTCCGAACTCGCCGCTCAGGCCGACCACTTGGCCGCCACCCTCGGCCACTGCCGCAGTGTCGTCCTGCCCGATCAGGGGCACTCGGTGCTCGTGGAGCGGACCAGGGAGACGGCCGAACTGCTGCTGGAATGGTTGGAAGACGACATCCACGACGACATCCACGACGACATCCACACACCCGCGAAGGGGGTTCGATGAGCCGGTTCCTGTTCGTCGTGCCGCCCCTGGTCGGCCACATCAACCCGGCGGTCGGCACGGCCGCCGCGCTCGCCGCGCGGGGCCACGACATCGCCTGGGCGGGCCCGGCCGACCTGGTGCGCCGCCTGGCCGGACCCGAGGCGCAGGTGTACCCCTGTGTGCGGCCCCACCTGGTGCCGGACCGCGCCGCCAAGATCGCCGACCGGACCGCCGAACTGAAGGGACCCGCGGCCTTCCGGTTCCTGTGGGAGAGCTTCCTGATCCCGCTGGCGGACCACATGGCTCCCCCGATACGGGAGGCCATCGAGGAGTTCGGCCCGGACCTCGTGATCGCCGACCAGCAGACCGTCGCCGGCGGCATGGTCGCCGAGTCGCTCGGCCTGACCTGGGTGACCTCCGCGACCACCTCGGCCGAGCTGCTCGACCCGCTCGCGGGGATGCCCAAGGTGGCGGCCTGGCTGGACGGGCTGCTGGAGGCGCTGCGCGGCCGGATCGCGGACGGCAGGGGCACGGCCGACCCGAGGATGTCCCCGCACGGCGTGCTCGCCTACACCACACGCGCGCTCCTGGGCCCGGTCGAACTGCCCGAACACGTCTGGCTGGTCGGCCCGTCCGTCACCGACCGCCCGCCGTCCGCGGACTTTCCCTGGCAGTGGCTGGCGGGAGCGGAGCGCACCGTCCTGGTCAGCCTCGGCACCGCGAACGCGGACGCGAGCGCGCCGTTCCTGAACGCCGCGGTCCAGGCGTTGTCCGGCATGGCCGGGGTACGCGCCGTCGTCGTCGACCCCGCGGGCAGCGTGACCAGAACGGGCGAGAACATCCTGCTGCGCCCGCACATACCCCAACTGCCGCTGCTCGCCCGCGTCGACGCCGTCGTCTGTCATGCCGGGCACAACACCGTCTGCGAGGCCCTGTGGCACGGCGTCCCGCTGGTGGTCGCACCCATCAGGGACGACCAGCCCATCGTCGCGAGCCAGGTCACCGACGCGGGCGCGGGCGTCAGGCTGCGCTTCGGCCGCGCCGACCCGCGGCGGATCGCCGACGCCGTCGACACGGTCCTGGACGAGGCGTCGGGGCACCGCGCGGCGGCGCGGGCGGTAAGCCGCTCGTTCCGGACGGCAGGCGGAAGCGCGGCCGCGGCCGACCGCCTCGAAGCACTTCTGACGCTTCGTCGGAATAAATAGTGTGCCAAGCGAGACAAGGTTGGTTGCTACGTGAAGGACCCTTCTCAGCTGAAGGTGACCTCGCTGAGGTCGATCGAGACCATGAGCTGCGTCATGATGGGGCGGCCGTGGGTGTCGCGGCGGTATGCCCGGCGTTTGGTCGGCAGTACGATGCCGTCCGCTTCTACGCAGTCGTAGACATACTGCGCGGTGGCGAATCCGCCGGCCACGTCGACGTGGTAGTCGTGGCGCCGCAGCCGGTGGTCGGGGCCGAAGTAGAAGTCCTGTTGGGTGCTGTGGCTGGCGATATAGCTCGGGAAGGCGGCCCGCAGTCCGCGCCAGACCTCGTCTCCTTCGCGCCACGACTCGATCTCGGTGACCGAGAAGCCGGGCATCGCCAGCAGGAAGGGTGTGGTGAGGTAGGTCCACAACGCATAGCCGTTGAAGTAGGCGCGGTCCAGCGGGTCCCAGGGGGATTCCAGTGTGTGCCCGAGGAACGATCTCCGTGGGTCGTCTCGTTCGGTCACCACTCGCCCGTCGAGCTTTTCGATGCTCACGCGCCCCGGCGTGAAGTCCGTCCTCTGATCGGGAGAGCCGAAGGGCCGCACCGAGGCGTGTTCCTCGTGCAGTCGGACGGTCATCTCGCGAGGCGCGGGATCCTGCGGCAGGCCCTTTACGTCGAACAGAAGGCCGCCGCTGACAATCGTGGCTCGCGCCTCGGCCAGCTCCTGCCAGCGTTCGATCCCGCCATGGGCATCGATGGCGTTGGCGAGCAGCTCACGCATGTCAGTCCAGTGGGTCGAAGCGCCGGAGGTCGGTGGTGGCATAGTCGACGGCCGCCTGGTCGGCGGCTACGGCCTGCCGCAGGCGGTCGATGACCGCGGGAAGGTTTCCGACGGGCAGCGCACAGGTCATCTCCTCGGCCGGCAGCCCGGTGCGGGCCCGGCTGATGGCGCATCCCGGGCTGACCGCGACCTGGCCGCTGTGGGCCAGCGGAATGATCTGGCATTGTGGCCTGGTGGCGAGCCGCAGGTCCGGGCATGCGCCCTGGAGGGTCATGAGCGAGGACGGCGACAGCCGGACGAGCACGACGTCCGGGCTGGTCGCGACAGTGAGCGGTTCGTAGCGGATCGTCGTTGGCCGGATCGGCAGGTGTGCGACGAAGGTGAGGTCCGCCGGCGTGATCCAACCACTGCTGACCAGGGCGGCGGTGTCGGACCCGGAGGCGGCAGCGGCCAGGTCGGTCAGGCCGTGCGTGTAGCTTCCGGTACTACAGTTGGCGTGGTCCGCGGCGCGCGTGTCGAGGGGGCGGCGCTGGGCGGGTTCCCAGAAGCAGCAGCCTGCCGGCTGGGCTGGGAGCCTCTCGCCGCTGGAGGTGGCGGGTTCCGTGCTGAAGGTGATCGCGACGGGTGGGTGTGCCAGGCCGAGAAGTTCGATGAGCGGCGTTGCGAAAGCGGACGCGGGCGTCATGGCGGCACCCTATATGTCACGGAACCGCTTTACCGGGAGCCGCCGCCCGGGAAGGCGACGCGGATCTGGTGGTCGCCGATGTCCAGGTGGATTCGTATGGAGTTGCCGTCAGTGACGTCCCAGCCGGCCGAGTCCTGGCCGTCGACGGTGACCGACGCCTCGGCGGGGCTGGGGAGCCGGTCGATCGTGAAGCTGGTGGGATGTCCTCGCCGCGAGGGCGCGGCGGCCGTGGTCTCGATGCTGAGGACGTGGTGGGCCATGTCGTTCCGGGCGTGGCGGATGCCGATGTCGGGGTAGTCGACGCCGCGGAGCTCCGGTTCCGATGCCGACGCGAGCCGGGGTTCGTTGAAGATCCGCCACCACGCTCCCGGGCTGCCGCTCTCGGCGAGCATCAGGGTGGCGTTGACCTGCCCGCGGGGCCAGGTGGAGTCGTAGCCGAACCAGAACGCGAATCGGTCGTTCTCCTCGCCGAAGAACCGGGGCTGGTATTCACGCTCGACGAAATCCCGGATGCGGTCTTCGGTGGCGGTGTCCTCCACCTCATGTGCCATCCACAGGGCCGTGCTGAGGTGGTTGGGGTCGGGGTGGAGCTTGCTCAGCGGCAGATCCGGGTTGTTCCAGCCGAGTCGCCGCATCGCCAGCTCGTAGGTCCACAGGGCGAACTCGCGGTCCTGCGGGTACAGATACAGCAGGCAGGGGAACACCCCGTGGGCCACCGAGGGCCCGGGCAGCGTGTGGAGGCGTTGTTCCATCGGGTCGTAGTAGAGCGCGAAGGTGCGCAGCTCGCCGGTGCGGGTCAGGCTCATGTAGTGCCGGCGGACGTAGTCGACCCAGTGCGGGAACGGCTCGTGCAGGGTGGTTCGGAGCAGCGAGTCGTAGAGTTTCAGCCCGAGCCCGGCGGCGCTGACGCAGAACGGCCAGATCTTGGTGTTCTCGCAGTGCGGGCCCTGTGGGCGAGTACGGAACTGGGCGGAGATGAGCTCCGCGATCCGTGCGTGGGTCCAGGTGAACTGGCGGTTCTGGTACCCGGTGATGTGGAGGGGTTCGCGCTCGCCGGCCTCTCCCGAGACGTAGCGGCGTATCCCGAGGAGCAGGTTCAGCCAGCCCCGGTAGAACACATTGCCGTCGGCGCCCACCGGGTCCGGCTGGAGCCCCCATGGCTCGACCCCGTTTCCCGTCCATCCTGGTGGTGGGTAGCGGCCGCGAAGCGGTTCCGGGATGAAGGTCAGCCACTCGGGCGGGTAGCGGTCCACACCGGGATCAGGGCCGATCAGTGTGCACCAGTCGACCGCGCCCCAGAACGAGACATAGCGGCGGATGAGTTCGTCGGCGATCCGGGTGTAGACCTCCCGCCACGCCGGCGTCGCTTCGAGCATGACCGGAAGGGCGTACGCCATGTAGTGCAGGTCGAATCGGGGGAAGGCGCACATGGGCGGCGCGGTGTAGCGATCCCACCACGGATGCGGTTCGCCCTGGTCGCTCCAGTCGTCCGGGGTTGTCGCCTTGTCCCACATGAACCGCAGCCAGCCGAGCGCACGGTCGTTCAGCGCAACCATCGGCGCTCCCTCCTCGGAGGTCTCGGCGCGCGGGCTCATCACGGCTCCCGCAACGGTTCGCCGTTCGCCCCCCGCACGATCCACAGTTTGGCCCGCGCGTTCCAGGCATCGGTCCAGCGTGGATCCAACTGCCGTACAGCCGGCTCGATCGTGATCTGCTCGACGCCGTTCGAGGCCGGATCGTGTGCCACGTACGCGCCCGGCAGAGCCTGCCGGGGAGGACCCGCCCCGCCGATGGGCACCAACTGCCGCATCAGGCCGCGGAACCAGAAGAGGATCAGATGGTTGCCCTCGACCCGGACGGTCCCGTGAATCCGGCCGCGCATGATGCGGTCGATCCCATCCGGTGATGTCAGATGACGAAGCGCCTGACCGCTGCCGGCGAAGCGGACCGCGAAGTCGGGTGCCCTGGACCTTCCGGCCGAGCTGGACACGCGGCGCCGCTGGCTGTCGAAAACCCAGTGCCGCGAGGGGCCGTCGTCGGCGGACATCTCGACCGTGAGACTGCGTGTGATCTGCGACCGGACTGGTGCGCTGAACCGCGACGCCAGCACCAGTCCATGCCCGAGCCACCACAGCAGCGCCCGGAGCGCGGTCACCCGTAGCCGGTCGGTCGTGTCCATCACGGGGCCTTTTCCTCGCCGGCCCCGGACAGGAAGCTGTGTACCAGCTTGGCGAACTCCTCGGGCCACTGGAAGAGGAAGCCGTGGCCGGAGTCGGGGTAGATCCGGACCCGTGCGTTGGGCAGATGCTGTGCCAGCAGCCAGGAGTTTCCCGTCGGGATCATGATGTCGTTGTCGCCGTTGGCGATCAGGACCGGCTGGGTGATCCCGGCCAGCCGGTGCAGCCGGGACGGTGCGGGGATGCCCCACTGGGTGATGGCGTCCATCTGGGCGTCGCGGGCCTGCAAACCGGCGGGCTTGTCGTGGTCTGACGTGCGGGAGGCGCGCCGCTCCAGGAACTCCCGGCCCTTCTGCTGGCTGGTCGGGGTGACTTCGAAGAACAAGGACAGCAGGTCCTCGGGATGATTGTCCGCGACGTTGGCGAGGTATTGGACGTCGTTGATCCAGCCGTGCATCAGCTGGCCGCTTTGCGGCCCGGTGCCGGCCAGCACGAGCCGGCGCACCAACTGGGGGCGGATCAGGGTCAGTTCCTGGGCGACCATGCCGCCGATGGAGAACCCGAGCAGGTCGATCCGTGTCAGCCCGAGCGCGTCGATGAAGGCGATGGCGTCGCGGGCCATCCTGGTGATGGTGTGCGGCACCGTCCCGGACGACAGACCGACCCCGGCGTTGTCGACCGGGATGACCTCACGGCCGGACGCGAGGGCGCCGAGCAGCAGCGGATCCCAGTTGTCGAGGTTGCCGCGGAAGTGCTGAAACATCACCAGCGGGAGCACGCCGGGGGAGGGAGTGCCGAACCGCCGGTAGGCGTATTTCACCCCGTTAGGTGCCTCAACGAACTGGTTTCGGGCGGTCAGGGCGATGTCGCTCGTCGACATGATCGATCATCTCTTCCCTTTCGGGTCGCTTGGTAGATCCTGCCTCGCCCCGCACGCCGTTGCCGTGTCGCACCTGTATCCGGACTCGGGTCTCCTATGGCCTCTCCCTGGGCGGGCAGGCCCTTGCCTTCGTGAGGCGCCTGTTACCAGCGTAGCCCGGAGGAGGCACTCGACGAATGCCATGGTGGCGGGGACGGAGCGGATGGCGTAGGAGAAGATCCCGGCGGATATGAGCGCGACCACCTCGGCCGGAGTCCTGCGGGTTCCGGCGTCCTCCGCGCTCGAGATCACCCGGGACGATCGCGCCTCCGTGCCGAAAGCCGAGCCGCCTTTCCCGGTCTGGCCGGCGGCCTCTACCGACGGCTCGTCATCGGGACGGGTGGGCACGTGGTCGGCATGCGGCGCCTCCTCTCGGCAGTCCGCCGCCGAACCGAGTAACACCTCGCACAGGGTGGGCCGTTTTTCGGCCGGGCCCCGTGCGAACACCCCAAGGTCGGCGAGACGTTGGCCGTAGGCGCATCAGGGCGCGCCAAGGCGGTGCAGCAGGGTGTCGACGACGACGCCGGCGACATATGTGTCACGACGTCGGCGCACGGCGTCGTCGTGCGCCGGTCCACGCCCGCCTCGGCGGCGATGCCGGCGACGCCGGCGCCCGCTGGGTATGGCGCGGTCGGCCTCGGCACCTACACCGAGTACAAGACCATCACCCCGTCGGGCGACATGTGATACCGGCCACGCGCATGTGCTCCCGCATCTCGTCACCGCCTTGACTGGTGACGCCTGGGGGTGCACGCTAAAGGTCGTCCGAGGCGACGAGCGGGACGCGATCCGTGGTCGACGAAATGGAGAACGGTCATGAACAAGGACCTCGCGATGGACGCCGATGCGACGGCACGCCATGCGCGCTACGGCAGGCTCCCCGAACGCATCCGCTTCGAGGACATGGCCGAAGAGGTGGAGGCCGTGCCGAGTGGGGGGATCAATGCCTCCTATGACCCCGCGGGCTCCTGGAAGTACTACTCGTGCCTGGCCCTCGATCTGGGGCTGTAAGCACCGTCGACGCCCGCGCCGCGGCCTGAGTCACCCCTGACCGCGGGTCCCGCCCCCGACCCCGGGCACGGCCGCCTGCGGGAGGAGTGTGGTGCTGTCGGGGTGCGGTCCGGCGGTTTCGAGCTTCCTCTGACGGAGGGTCAGTCGGCCGTCTCCTCGCCACCTGTCGGCTTCACGAGGGTGTACATGACGGAACGCTGCTGCTTGAGACGCTGGATGCGTCCCTTGGCGACGAGGGACTCGAGGGTGTTCCGCACCACCTGTGGTGTCGGAGTGCGGTCCGGGTGCTTCTCCAGGAGCTCCTCGCGCAACTCCTTCGCCAGGCGCGGCTCGTTGTGGTTGTCGAGCAGATCCGCCAGGAGGTTGCCGAGCAGAGGCTGGTGCGACTTCCCCTGTGCGCCGGCCTTCGCCGCCTTGCCCGCCGGAGCGGCCTTGGCCGCCGGAGCGGCCTTGGCCGGCGCCGGGCGCCGCGGCGCGGCTCCCGCGGGGGCTGGCTTCGCCTTCGTGACGACGGGCTCGTCCTGCGCCTGTTCGGGCAGGCGCGACGGGTCCGCGAAATCCTCGTACCGCTGCGCGAGGTTCAGGATGTCCGCCAGGAGGGCTTCCTCCTGCTTCAACATCGCGATTTTCTCCGCCAGTTCCTGCTGTCGCCGGCGGTTCTCTTTCAGGTCCGAAGCGGCTTGTGCTACGTACCGCGATCGGAGCGTGTCGGCTGATTGGCTGGTCACAACCGTTCACTCCCTCGATGTGGATGACGTTGCGCATGGTACCCACGCCGAGGGCCCGTGTAGACAAGTGTCAACGCTGGACGGTCTTTCGTGCATGTTCACTCGGGGCCGAAGCGGTGCGTGTGGCCCCCTGGAGCAGGGGGTCAGTGGGCGGTCACCGCGGGCGCGGTCTTCTTGCGGGCGCGGTAGGCGGCAGCCTTGATCTTGTTGCCGCAGGACTCCATGCCGCACCACTGCCGCCGCATGCCCCGGGAGCGGTCGATGTAGACGCGCGTGCACTCGGGGTTGCCGCACTCCTTCAGCAGCGGGACGTCCGGGCCGCTGAGCAGTTCGACCGCCTGCCGGGCGACGGTGGCCAGGGCCTGCTCGGGGGTGGCCTCGGTGTGCCGGCCCGTCGGGGTGAGCTGCGGCGTCACGGGGGTCTTGCGCGCGGCGCCGTTGACCACGGCGAGCGCTTCCCGGTCGAACTCCTCACCGAGACGGCGGTTGGTGATGAGCCGGTAGACGGCCTCGCGCACCGTGGTCGCCTCGCGGACGTCGTCCTCCTTGCCGGGCGTGATCGTGTCCACGAGTCCGGACTCCAGGTACCAGGCGTTGAGCCGCTCCGGCGTCACGAACATCTCGAACCGGGTCGAGCGCCGGGCGCGGAGGGTGGTCGCGAAGTCGAGGGCCGGGTTCCCGCATACGAAGACATGGTTAAGATTCACATCACCATCTTGACGGGTGACTGCTCCCTACCGCAAGGATTGTCACCGTTCTGGGTGGTGATCACCCGGGAGGGGGTGATCGTGCGCTCCCCCTGGCCCGGTCACAGCCGCAGTTCACGGCCCTGCCACCGCCGGCGCAACCAGCGGTCGTGGCTGGCGGCCACGACCGCACCCGGGCCGGTGCCCAGCGCCGCCTCCAGCTCGTCGCACAGCCGGGGGGAGAGGTGGTTGGTGGGCTCGTCGAGCAGCAGCAGCTGGGGCGGCCGGGCCACCAGGAGGGCCAGCGCGAGCCGCCGGCGCTGTCCGACCGACAGCTGCCCGACCGGTTTGTCCAGGTCCGCCTCGTGCAGCAGACCGAGGGAGGCAAGTGGCACCTTCCCGGCCCGCTCCGGTCCCAGCGACAGCTCGTAGGTGTCCCGGACCGTGCGGTCGGGCCGGTCGAACACGGTGTCCTGGGCGAGCAGCCCCACGCTCAGCCCGCGCCGCCTGTGCACCTCGCCCTCGGCGGTGAGACGTCCGGCGAGCACATGGAGCAGCGTCGACTTGCCCGCTCCGTTGCCGCCCGTGACCAGCAGCCGGTCGGTCGCCGACACCTCCAGGCCGGCCAGCGCGAGCCGGCCCGGCACCCGTACGTCCCGCAGGGACACCAGGGGCCGCGGGCCCTCCTCCGCATGCGCGGCCAGTTCCCCGGCCGCGAACCGCAGCGGGCGCGGCGGCTCGGCGACGCGGTTGTGCTCCAGCTCCGCCAGCCGCCGGGTGGCGTTGCGCACCCGGCGGGAGATCTGGTTCTGCACCCGGCCCGCGCGGTGGCCGTACCCCATCTTCTCGTTGTCGCGCCGCCCCCGGTCCGGTGCGACCAGAAGCGCGGTCACGCCCGCAGCGTGACGCAGCTCCTCCAGTTCCTGCTGCTCCTCGGCGTACCGCCGCTCCCAGCGCTCCCGCTCGGCGCGTTTCTCGGACAGGTAGGCGCTGTAGTTGCCGCCGTAGCGGACCGGGCCGTCCACCGCCGGGTCGAGGTCGATCAGATCGGTGCAGACGGCGTCGAGGAACGTCCGGTCGTGGCTGGCGACGACCACGGCTCCGGGCAGGCCGCGCAACTGCTCCTCCAGGAAGGCGGCGGCTCCGTCGTCGAGGTGGTTGGTCGGCTCGTCCAGCAGCAGCGCCTGCGGGCGCCGGACGAGCAGCGCGGCCAGGGCCAGCCGGCCGCGCTGCCCGCCGGACAGCGAGCCGAGCGTGCGGTCGTGGCCGAGCGCGCCGAGGCCCAGGCCGTCCAGCACCAGGGCAGCGCGGCGGTCGGCGTCCCAGGACTCCCGGTCCTGGGCCTGTTCCAGCCGCCTGCCGTAGGCGTCGAGGAGTTCCTGGTGGCCGGGATGGTCCTGCGGGACGTGGGCGAGTTCCGCGCCGAGCCGTTCCAGCTCCGCGAGGTCCTCGCGGGCCTCGCGGAGGGCCGTATCGAGCACCGTGGCGATGGTCGAGGGGGCGTCGAAGGGCATCTCCTGGTGCAGAAAACCCAGTTCGGCGGGGCGGGAGACGTGTCCCGTGTCGGGTTCGTCCACGCCGGCGAGCACCCGCAGCAGGGTGGACTTGCCGACGCCGTTCTCCCCGATCAGGCCGATGCGGTGGCCGGGGGAGGCGGTCAGCGAGACGCCGTCGAGGACGCGCCGGCCTCCCAGGGTGCGGACGAGGTCGTGGGCGAGCAGAGCGGGCTGGGGCACAGGGAACCGTCCAACGTGATCGGTGGTCGGCCCGCCGGGCGCAGGGCCTCGGACGCGGGCCACTTCACACGTCGGCGGCTCACACCGCGGGCGCTCCCGTCTCCTTGAGCGCCCCGTCGGACAGCATCACCCAGCGGTTCACCCCGATCTCGGCGAGGAACCGCTCGTCGTGGCTGACCACCATGAAGGCGCCCTGGTAGGAGTTCAGCGCGCTCTCCAGCTGGCCCGCGCTGACCAGGTCGAGGTTGTTGGTCGGCTCGTCGAGCAGGAGCAGATGGGGGGCCGGTTCGGCGCACAGCACACAGGCCAGGGTGGCGCGCAGCCGTTCGCCGCCGGAGAGGACCCCGGCCGGCAGGTGTGCCCGGGCGCCCCGGAAGAGGAAGCGGGCGAGCAGGTTCATCCGCTCCGCCTCGGGCCGGTCGGGGGCGAACGCGGCGAAGTTCTCCGCGACGGTGCGGTCCAGGTCCAGCAGGTCCAGGCGCTGCGAGAGATAGGCGATGCGGCCGTCGTTGCGCTTGATCTCCCCGCTGTCCGGCGCGAGGTCGCCGGTGATCAGACGCAACAGGGTGGTCTTGCCGGCTCCGTTGGGCCCGGTCAGCGCGATGCGCTCGGGGCCCCGGACGGTCAAGTCGACGCCGCCGTCGGCGAACACGGCCCTGTCGCCGTGGTGGACCTGCATCCCCTCGCCGAGGAAGAGGTTGCGTCCGGCCGGCACCTGGGTGTCGGGCAGATCCAGGGTGATGCGCTGCTCCTCGCGCAACGAGCGTCCGGCCTCGTCGAGCCGGGCCTTGGCCTCGCTGACCCGGGTCGCGTGCATCTGGCCGGCCCGGCCCGCGGACTCCTGCGCGCCGCGCTTCATGTTGCCGGCGAAGATACGCGGCAGTCCGGCGTTCTTGAGGTTCCGCGCGGCGTTGGAGGCGCGGCGCTCGGCCCGTTCGCGGGCCTGCTGCATCTCCCGCTTCTCCCGCTTCAGCTCCTGCTCGGCGTTGCGGACGTTCTTCTCGGCGACCTCCTGCTCGGCGCGCACGGCCTCCTCGTACTCGGTGAAGTTGCCGCCGTAGAAGCGCAGTTCGCCGCTGCCGAGCTCGGCGATACGGTCCATGCGGTCGAGCAGCGCGCGGTCGTGGCTGACCAGGAGCAGGCAGCCGGGGAAGTCCGCCAGCACGTCGTAGAGCTTCTGCCGGGCCTCCAGGTCGAGGTTGTTGGTCGGCTCGTCGAGCAGCAGCACATCGGGGCGCTTGAGCAGCTGGGCGGCGAGGCCCAGCGAGACGACCTGGCCGCCGCTGAGCGTGCTCAGGCTGCGGTCCAGGGTGAGGTCGGCCAGGCCGAGGCGGTCGAGTTGGGCGCGGGTGCGCTCCTCGATGTCCCAGTCGTCGCCGATGGTGGTGAAGTGCTCCTCACCCACGTCCCCGGACTCGACGGCGTCCAGGGCGCGGATCACCGCGGCGACGCCGAGCACCTCGGCGACCGTGAGGTTGCCGGTGAGGGGGAGGCTCTGCGGGAGGTAGCCGAGGGTGCCGCTGACGGACACCGAGCCGGTGGCGGGCTCGAGTTCGCCGGCGATCAGCTTGAGCAGGGTGCTCTTGCCGGAGCCGTTGGGGGCGACCAGGCCGGTGCGGCCGGTGTTCACGGTGAAGGACAGGTCGTGGAAGACCGGGGTGTCGTCGGGCCAGGCGAAGGAGAGGTTCGAGCAGACGACGGCGGCGTCGGACATGGAGGTGACCTCGAGCGTGTTGCGGGCAGACAGCTCTGCCCTGGGCAGGCGTGGGAAAAATGGGTACGACAAACCGGCCACATCGGCGGCGCTCCTGGGCGCGTCCGGTGGCCGTCAGATCCGGGTCTCACCCGGAGATGTCGTCTTCACCCACCACGTCTGTGACTCCTCGATACACGGTCTACGTCGCTGAGAGCCTAGCAGCCGTCGTCGTCGCCCCGCTCGGTATTTCGTCACCGGTTTAACCGGTGATAAGGTCTGGGCCGTTCCTCAGCGAACCCGCGGCAGAGGCTTCCTCGGGTCGCACACATGGGTCACGGAGGTAAGCGCGCGGAGGTCGTCCGCGGTGAACCCGTCGACCTGTCCACCGCCCTGCTCATGTGACGTGCACACGTGTCGCCGAGTCCAGGCGCACACCTGCTTCTTGGAGGGAAACAATGAGACGACTTCTGACGGTCCTGGCGGCCGGCGTGCCGCTGGCTGCGGCGGTGTGCCTCCCGACCGCGTCGGCGGCACCCCGGACCGCCCCCGCACCGCGTCGGGCACCTCCGCCGGCCGGGTCGACCTGAGCCCCCTGTCGGCGCGGCGCCCCGTCACCAACCCTTCGGTGCGGGGGCGTTCGCCGACTCGACCCGTTACGGCGCGCCGGCGAGGTTGCCCATCACCGCGTAGAGCTGCTGTGCGGTCAGCGGGGCGGTGGGCAGCGGGTGGGCGGCTTCGGCGCGCAGGCCGTCGAGCATGAAGGCGACGCCTCGGCGCCAGGCGTCGGGGGTCGTGTCCTTGGCAGCCCGGGACAGCAGGGCGTTGGTGCCGAAGATGAACAGCAGGTCCTCGCGGGTGAAGTCGGGGCGCAGGGCGCCGGCCCGCTGGGCTCGCTCGATGATGCGCGTGGCGGCGGCGTGGGAACGCTCGCAGACGGCCATCAGGCGCTGGGCGTCCGGATAGCGGCCGGTGACCACGTCGCTGATCGCGGGGTCGGTGACCTGGAGTTCGCAGACCGTCTCGATGTAGTACGTGAATCCGTCCCAGGCGTCGTCACGGGCCAGGGCCTGCTGGGCCGCCTCGTCGAGACGGTCCGCGGCCAGGTCGGCGACCACCTCGTCGATGAGCGCCTCGCGGGTGCCGAAGAGGTTGTAGAGGGTGCCGTGGCTCACGCCGGCCCGGCGGGCGATCTCCTTCAGGGGGGCCTGGAGCCCGCGTTCGCGGAAGAGTTCGGCTGCCGCTGTCCGCAGCTTCTCCGCGTTGCGTTGCGCGTCGGCGCGCATCCGGTGTTCCTCCTCATCGGGTGGGCGGCCTTCATGGTCGCACCCTCACGTCACACATAGATTGACCCCGGGGTCAAGTTGCGTGTTACGGTCGGAGCCGAAGTTGACCCACGGGTCAGAATAGCTCCGCATGGAGGTCATCGACATCATGACGAAGGGACTCCTCATGCTTGATTTCTCTCTCCGAAACGGTACGGCGGGAGAGCCCGCCGAGACCGCCTCCGATGGAGCGGCCACCACGGCCGATGACGCTCCGGGCGCGGAGGAAGCCGCACCCGCTCTCACGCTCCTCGGTTCGGACGACGCCGCCGTCTGCGCGGACGGGGTGTGTGCCCTGTGAGCGCGCTGCGTATCGACGTCTGGTCGGACGTCGTCTGCCCGTGGTGCTACATCGGCAAGCGGCGCCTGGAGTCGGCGCTCGACCGGTTCGACCACGCCGACCAGGTCGAGGTCCACTGGCACAGCTTCCAGCTCGACCCCGCCCACCTCAAGGGCCACCGCCGGCCGGTCTTCGAGACGCTGGCGCAGAAGACGGGCGCGCCGATCGCACAGGTCAGGGCGATGGTCCAGCAGGTCACCGACCTCGCCGCCGCCGAGGGCCTGACGTACGACCTGGAGCGGGCCGTGTCGGTCAACACGATCGACGCCCACCGCCTGAGCCACCTGGCCGCGGCACACGGACTGGGCGACCGGATGCACGAGCGGCTGCTGCGCGCCCACCTGTGCGAGGGCGAAGTCGTCGACGACCGGGACACGCTGGTGCGGCTGGGTGCCGAGGTCGGTGTCCCCGAGGACGAGACCCGGCGGGTGCTCGACGGCGACACGTACGACGACGCGGTGCAGGCCGACGTCCGGGAGGCGCGCCGCTACGGCGCCACGGGCGTGCCGTTCTTTGTGCTCAACCGCGCCTACGGCGTCTCCGGCGCTCAGTCAGTCGACACCTTCCTCTCCGCTCTGCGCACCGCCCACGCGGATACCGCCCCGACGAGCCGCTGAGCCGGGACGGCCTCCACGAATCGCCCACCTTTCGGCTTTCTCCGGGTCAGTGGGCGGAGCCCTCGATCTCGACCTCGGTACGGTTGCCGGACCAGAGCGTGTGGAAGGTGCCCTCCTTGTCGATCCGTCGGTAGGTGTGGGCGCCGAAGAAGTCGCGCTGGCCCTGGACGAGCGCGGCGGGGAGCCGCTCGGCGGCCAGCGAGTCGTAGTAGCTGAGCGCGGAGCCGAAGCCCGGCACCGGTACGCCGGAGAGGGCGGCGGTGGCGACGATGCGACGCCAGGCGGCCTCCCCCTCGACAACGGCCCGTGCGAAGTAGGGGGCCTCGAGGAGCGTGGTGATGTCCGGGTTCTCGGTGTACGCCTCGGCGATGCGGTTGAGGAAACGCGCACGGATGATGCAGCCGCCGCGCCAGATCTTGGCGATCCGGTCCTTGCGAACGTCCCAGCCGTACTTCTGCGCGCCGGCGATGATGGCGTCGAAACCCTGCGCGTAGGCGACGACCTTCGAGGCGTAGAGGGCCTTGGCGAGG
The DNA here is from genome assembly GCF_044332865.1 of Streptomyces sp. NPDC021225. Taxonomy (NCBI): domain Bacteria; kingdom Bacillati; phylum Actinomycetota; class Actinomycetes; order Kitasatosporales; family Streptomycetaceae; genus Streptomyces; species Streptomyces sp. NPDC021225. The sequence goes on from NZ_JBIRPV010000006.1 coordinate 47,662, forward strand.
TCCTCTGCGAAGGCGGCGGCGTCGACCTGCTGTATCTCCGGGCGGGCGGCCAGCCGCCGGACCGCCGCACGCTGCGCCGGCTTGGAGGAGACGGCGCGGGCGAACACGGCCTCGGCGATGCCGCCCACGGGGACGCCGAGGTCGAGGGCGTTCTGCACGGTCCACACGCCGGTGCCCTTGGAGCCCGCCTGGTCCAGCACGACGTCCACGAACGGCTTGCCGGTGGCGGGGTCCACCTGGCGCAGGATCTCGGCGGTGATCTCGATGAGATAGGACTCGAGCGGCCCCTGGTTCCACTCGGCGAAGATGTCGGCGACGGCGTGCGGCTGGAGGCCGCCGACCGTCCGCAGCAGGTCGTACGCCTCGCCGATCAGCTGCATGTCGGCGTACTCGATGCCGTTGTGGATCATCTTGACGAAGTGGCCGGCGCCGTCGGTGCCGACGTGTGTGACGCAGGGCTCGCCCTCGGCGACCGCGGCGATGGACGCGAGAATCGGCCCGAGGGTCCGGTAGGACTCCTCCGACCCGCCCGGCATGATCGAGGGACCGTTGAGGGCGCCTTCCTCGCCACCGGAGATGCCGACACCGACGAAGTGGATACCGGTGGGGGCCAGCCTCTTCTCGCGGGTGATGGTGTCGGGGAAGTTCGCGTTGCCGCCGTCGACGATGATGTCGCCGGGCTCGAAGCGCTCGGCGAGCTGGTCGATGACCGCGTCCGTGCCCGCCCCGGCCTGCACCATGATGATCGCGGTGCGCGGCCTCGCCAGCGACGCGACGAAGTCGTCGATCGACTCACTGGCGATGAATCCCGCCTCGGGGTGCTCGGCGACGAGTTCCTTCGTGCGGGCGTAGGTGCGGTTGTGGACGGCGACCGTGTTGCCTTCGCGGGAGGCGAGGTTGCGCGCCAGGTTCGATCCCATCACCGCCAGCCCCACGACGCCGATATTGGCCGTTGCGCTGGTGTTCATCTGGACCTCTTTCGATCGGTGGGTGCGCCGGGTGTCATTCTGGCGCTTGTGGCCGGGGCGGCGGTGATGTGGGGGGTATGTGCGTGGCTGTCGTCCTGGTCAGTAGAACTCGACGGTGTTCACGCGGTTGATCAGGCCCTGTCCGTCGAGGAGCCGGGTGGCGTTGGCGGCGAAGAGCTCGGCGATGAGGCGGTCCTCGGCCGTGTCGAGCGCGGCGGTGTGCGGGCTCACCAGCACGCGGTCGTGGTCCCACAGCGGGCTGTCGGCCGGCAGCGGCTCCGTCTCGAAGACGTCCAGCGCGGCGAAGCCGACCCGGCCGGAGTCGAGCGCGTCGGTCAGGGCGGTCTCGTCGACGACGCTGCCGCGGCCGACGTTGACGAGGGAGGCGCCGGGCCGGAGGGCGTTGAAGAACCGTTCGCCGAGGAGGTGTTCGGTGGCCTCGGTTCCGGGGAGCGTGTTCACGACGGCGTCCACGGTGGGGGCCACCTCGGTGATGCGGTCGGGGTGCACCACGGCGGAGACACCGGGTACACCGGGGAAACAGTCGTCCCTTCTGCTGGTGCCGATGACCGTCGCGCCCAGCGCGTGGAGTGCCGCGGCGACGACGCGGCCGATCCCGCCGAGCCCGAGGACGAGAACGGTCTGCTGGTTCACCTGCCCCATCGTCCAGCGGCCGCTCCATTCGTGGTCGCGCTGCTGGCGGTGCAGGCGGGGCAGGTCCTTGGCCCCCGCGAGCACGCCGAAGACGGCGAACTCGGCGAGTGGGCGTCCGTGCACTCCGGCCGAGGTGGTGAAGTGGACCCGGTGGAGTTCTTCGGCGTTCAGCCCGGCGGCCTTGACCTGGCTGCCCCCGCCCGCGGCCATGGTGTGCACCCAGCGCAGCCGCGGGTTGGCCCGGACGGCGCGCGCCAGGGCGGCCGGGTTCACGTCGGGGATGCCGTAGAGGGCGTCGGCCGAGTCGATCGCGGCCTCGTAGGCGCGCTGCTGGTGGGGGGTGCGCTGCCAGTCCGGGTCGCCGGCGAAGTCGGCGGGCCAGCGCATCGGCGGGAGGAGGGAGGCGTCGACGACGAGGTCGATGCGCGGTTCCAGCTCCTGGACGCGCGCGCGGTTCTCCTCGGACAGCGGGGCGGCGACGGCGACGCGGAGTCGGCCCGCCGCGCCGTCCCGGCCGCTCATCGCGAGGCCTTGGTGCGCAGCGCCTCGACCTCGGCGTCGAGGGCGGCCTCGCGGGCGACGATCTCCTCCACGGCCCCCAGCGCTTCGTCGGCGCGGTGCGGCGGGATGACGATGACGCCGTCCCCGTCGGCGGCGACGATGTCGCCCGGGTTCACCACGACGCCACCGATGGCGACAGGTTCTCCGATGGTGCCCGGGCCGTTCTTGAAGGGGCCGGCGGGAGTCAGCCCACGGGCGAAGACCGGGACGCGGAGCTGTTCGATGATCGCGGCGTCGCGGACATATCCGTCGACGACCGCGCCGACCGCACCGTGCACCGCGAACCGCTGGGCGAGGTTGTCGCCGATGATGGCGCGGCCGTCGTAGCCGAAGGCGTTGATGACGAGGAAGTCGCCGGGACGGATGTGTTCGAGCGCCGCGATCACGGCCTTGTTGTCGCCCGCGACGGTGAGGACCGGGAGCGCTGTGCCGACGGCCTTGGCGCCGTGCCAGATGGGGGCGATGCCTCCATCGACGATGTTCAGCCGGTCGAGGGCGTCGCCGAGGTTGGCCACGGAGTGGGTGCGGAACCGCGCGAGCACATGCTCGTCGACGCGTTTCCACGCGGTGTTCACGCGCACGTTGTCCTGGGTCATCGCGGGTTCCTTCGGGTGGTGTGGGTGTCGGCGCCGGGGGCATGGGTCCATCGCGCCCCGTCCAGAAACTGCGAAAACTTTCGCGTTTTTGCGTGAGTCAGTGTGCATCCATCCGGGGCGCGGCACAAGGGGTGGCGGCAAGGTCGCGGCGGGGGCGTGGGGGATGGGCGCCGGGCTCCATCTGCGTGGCCGGAACAGATCGTGCTGGACGTCGGCGGACCATGGAATCCGGCTTCGTGCGGTCGAGGGAACCGCACAGTCCAAGGCGGAAGCGCGATGGAGGCCCAGGGTTAACGCCAGGGGAACGCACTTCTTGACCACCGCCAGAATGCGAACCTATTCTCATTCGCGATTCAAGTCGCAACTTGGCTCTGGCGCTGTTCTGCGGCCCTCTACCGTGACGTCTCCTCCCGGCCCCACTCGGGCGAGCAACGACGGCCTGAGCCCCTGAGGCGGTAGCACCGCCTACCTCTTGGGACCCACAACGCATGGGTGCACCTCGGCGCAGGAGCGATTGCCGGCAGCGACCACGTTCAGCGCACGATCCTTAAGGACGCCGTCCCCGGAGTCCGCGACACCGAAAGTGAACGTGTATGACAACGTCAGATCGGCTCGACATTCCATCAGACCGCCACGAGGCACCGTCGGAGACACCCGGCGCGGCAGCGGTCGACGTCGTCTCCGCCAACGGCAAGGTCGTCCGCAAGGCCACCATCGCGGGCGCGGTGGGCTCCTTCGTCGAGTGGTACGACTACGGCATCTACGGCCTCCTCGTCACCTATCTCGCGATCAACATCATGGGCGAGGCCGATGCCGGAAGTCTCTTCCTCACCAACGTCGGCTTCCTGATCAGCTTCATCGCCCGCCCGTTCGGCAGCGTGATCTGCGGTTACCTCGGCGACAGGCTGGGCCGCAAGAGCCTTCTCGCCACCCTTCTGGTGCTGATCTCCGCCGCGACCGCGGCCATCGGCCTCATCCCCTCCCACGCCGTCATCGGTGTCGCGGCGCCCGCCCTTCTCGTGCTCCTCCGGGTGGTTCAGGGCTTCTCCGCGGGCGGTGAGGTGGCCGGCGCGATGTCCTTCGTCGGCGAGTACGCGCCGGACGCCCGCCGCAACTTCATGATGAGCTTCATCGCCGTCGGCTCCTTCGTCGCCCTCATGTTCGGCAGCGCCTTCTCCGCCATCCTCATCACGACCCTCGGCGACGCCTCGATGACCTCCTGGGCGTGGCGGGTGCCGTTCCTGCTCGCCGTCCCGCTCGGCTACGTCGGCTTCTACATCCGCCGCCAGTTGGAGGAGACCCCGCACTTCACGGCGTTGCGCGAGCAGAACACCGTCGCGCGCAACCCGCTGAGGGAGGCCTTCACCTCCCGGCGCCACCTGAAGGCGATCGTCCTCACGATCTTTCTGCCCGCGCTCAACGGCCCCGGCTACTACCTGCTGTTCGTCTATATGCCGACCTATCTGAAGACCTCGCTCGGCGCGCACAACTTCTCGATGCTGAGGGCGCTCACGGTCACCTCGTTCAGCCTGGTCGCCATCGCGATCTGCATCCCGCTCATGGCGCGCCTGTCGGACCGGATAGGCCGCAAGCCCGTGCTCGCCGGCTCCGCCATCGCCATGGCGGCCGTCTCGTACCCGATGTTCAAGCTCATCACGACCGGGGAGTTCGGGCCGGCCTGCATCGGCACCATCGTCCTCGCGATCGCCTTCTCCGGGCACGCCGCCGTCGTGCACACCATGCTCGCCGAGATGTTCCCGACCACCGTGCGCTACTCCGCCTACAGCATCGGGTTCAGCGTCTCGACGATCATCTTCGGCGGCAGCGCCCCGCTGGTGATGACCGAGCTGATCAAGTCGACCGGTTCCAACCTCGTCCCGGCCTTCGCCTCCATCATCACCGCCCTGATCACCCTGGTCACCGTCGCGTTCCTGCGCGAGACCAAGGGCCGCCCCCTCGCAGCCAGCTGAACCATCCCCCCCCACACACACATCGGGAGAGACACCGTGGGAATCAACTCCGTAGCCGTCGTCGCCGACCTCGGCGAGAGCTTCGGCAACTACACCATCGGCGACGATGGTGCCCTGCTCACCCTCGTCACCTCGTCGAACATCGCCTGCGGCTTCCACGCCGGTGACCCGCGCATCATGGACCGGACGGTCGCCGACTGCGTCGAGCGCGGCATCGAACTCGGGGCCCACCCCGGCTACCCCGACCTGGTCGGCTTCGGCCGCCGGCTCATCGAGGCGACCGAGGAGGAGATCCGGACCGACGTCCTCTACCAGCTCGGCGCGCTCGACGCCTTCGCCCGGGTGCACGGCGGCACCATCAGCCACGTCGCCCCGCACGGCCGCATGGGCTCGATCGCGCAGACCGACGCCAAGCACGCCCGGGCCATCACCGACGCGGTCGCCGCGTACAACAAGGACTACATCGTCATCTGCCAGCGCGGGCTGCTCGCCGAGGAGTCGCGCAAGCGCGGCCTGGAGGTCGGCTATGTGTTCCTGGCCGACCGCGGCTACGGCGACGACGGCATGCCCGTCCCGCGCTCCCACGAGGGCGGCCTGATCTACGACCCCGAGCTGATCGGCGAGCGCTCGGCGCAGGTCGTACGGGAGGGCACCGTCCGCTCGGTCAACGGCAATGTGGTCCCGCTCGGCCACGACGCCGACGTTCTGCTCCTGCACGGCGACCACCCGACCGTCCTCGAGAACGGCACCGCGCTGCGCGCCGCGCTCGACGCCACGGACATCCGCGTCGCCGGCCTGCGCGAGGTCCTGGCGGAGAAGGCGGAGGTCGCGCTCGCCGGCTGAGGGCCGAGCGCACCAGGCGATGACCACAGCACAGTACGGCGCCATCACCGTCGAGCCCTTCGGGGACTCGGCGGTGATGGTGACCATCCCCCACGCCGACCAGGCCATCCGAAGGGCCGGGATCGTGGCCTTCCGCGACCGGTTCCTGGCGCACCGCCCGCACGGCGTGCTCGACGTCGTCTCCGGTCTCGAATCCCTGCTGATCGAGTTCGACCCGTTGCGGACCGCGCTCCAGCACGTGGAGTACGCGGCTCGTCTGGTGGCGCGGTGGGCGCCCTCGCCCCCGGACGGCCCGGCCCGCAGGCAAGCGGTGCGGACGTTCGCCATCCCCGTCGTCTTCGACGAGGTCAGCGGCCCCGATATGGCGTCCGTCGCCGAGGAACTGGGCATGGCCCCCGCCGATGTGGTCGGGGCGATCGCGGAGTCCACCTTCACGATCGCCCTGCTCGGCGCGGCGATGGCACCGATGATGGACGGGCTCGAGGTGCCCAGGCCGGTGCGTCGGCGTGCCGAACCACGGACGGACGTCGCCCCCGGAGCAGTCATGATCGCCGGGACCAACGCGATCATCCAGCCGTTCCCCGGGCCGACCGGCTGGCGGGTGGTCGGGCGCACCCCGCACACCATCGTCGACATCTCCCGCCCGGACCCCGTCTCGTTCGGCACCGGCGACATCGTGCGCTTCGTCCCCGTCACCCGGGACGAGGCCTTGGCGCTGGACGCCGGATTCCTGCTGCCGACGGGGGAGGAGGCCGTATGAAGACCGTGGCGCTCGACATCACCAGCGCCGGATGGGTCACCACCTTCCAGGACCTCGGCCGCCGCGACACGGAACGGCGCGGGGTGCCCACCGGCGGCGCGGCCGACCAGCATTCGGCGGCCGTCGCGAATCTCCTCGTGGGCAACTCCCGCGGCGCGGCGCTGATCGAGAACCTCGGGGGCGAGCTGGCCCTCGTGCCCGACGCCGATGTCCTGCTCGCCGTGACCGGGGCGCCCGCCCAGGTCACCGTCGCGGGGTCGCCCGCCGACAACTGGTCGCCGCTGGTGGTGCCGGCGGGTCATGAGGTCCGGGTGCGCGGGGACATGAACCAGGGGACGCGCACCTATCTGGCCGTGAACGGAGCCCTGTCCACGAAAACCCTTCTGGGCAGCGCCGCCCCGGACGCCCGGATGGGATTCGGGCAGACCGTCACCCCGGGCTCGCGCGCGCTGCTGGAGACGGAGTTCCGGGGGTTTCAGCACCGGCTGTTCGAGCCGCCGCTGTTCCGGCTGCCCGTCCCCGTACCGCGATTCGACGACGGCCCCTGGGCCATCGACGTCGTCGCCGCCCACGGTGTTCAGGCGATCCCCGGCATCCGCGAGGTGATCGAGGAGGCGACCTATGTCGTCACCCCCCGCTCCAACCACGTCGGGCTGCGGCTCGACGGGCCGGTGCTCCACCCGGACACCGGCACCGAGATCGTGTCCCACGGCGTGCCCATCGGAGCGCTACAGATCCCGCACGCGGACGAGTTGATCGTCCTCGGCCGCTACCGGAGCCTGACCGCGGGCTATCCCATCGTCGGTGTCGCCTCGCGGGCGTCCCTGCCCCTGCTCGGACAGGCTGGGCCGGGGCACCGGCTCCGGTTCCGCTGGACCGACCGCGAGACCTCGCTCCGTCGCTTCGCGCGCCGTGAAGCCGAGGTCCGCGCGCTCGGACACGCGGCTGCCGAGGCGTTCGGCGCGCTCGGCTTCACGGAACCCTTGCGTCACATGAATTGAGAATCTATTCTCACTTGCAATGTGAATCTCATATCGGTCATGGAGTCAGTCATGGAGGAGGAACGGTGACGACGTCGCCCGGCACGACCGCGCTCATCACAGGAGCCGGCAGCGGGATGGGGCTGGAGACCGCACGGCTGCTCGCCCGGGACGGTGCCGCCGTCGCACTGGTCGGCCGCAGACAGGAGGCGCTCGACGCCGTCGCCGCCACGATCCGCGCCGAAGGAGGGACCGCCCTCGCCCTCGCCGCGGACATCACCCGCCCGGACGATGTGACACGCGTCCTCGACCGGGTACGGGCCGAACTCGGCCCGGTCGACGTCCTGGTCAACAACGCCGGCAGCGCCTCATCGGTGCTCAACCCGCGGTGGCTCCCGCACGACCAGTGGCGCCAGGTCCTTGACGTGAACCTCACCGCGGTCTTCCAGCTCACCCAGGCCGTCCTGCCCGACATGCTCGACCGCTCCACCGGGACCATCGTCACCGTCTCCTCGCTCGCCGCGGTCAACCCCAACCTGCTCGGCGGCGCCGCCTACGGCGCGGCCAAGGCCGGCGTCCGCAACTTCATGACCTTCCTGCACAACACGTTCCGCAACCAGGGTCTGCGCGCGATCACCGTGCTGCCCGGCGAGGCGGACACCCCCATCCTCGACAACCGCGCCCGGCCCCCGGCGCCGGAAGAGCGCGCCGGCATGGTGCAACCCGAGGACGTGGCCGAGGCCATCCGCCTGGCCGTCGCCCTTCCCCAGCGCGTCGTCCTCCAGGAGATCGTCGTCGCCCCCACCCGGCAGCGCGACACCTCCGCCGACCTCGAGATCAGCCGCTGGGCGGGCGCGCCCGCCGACGCCGCACCGCAGGCCTGACCACCCCGCAACCAGGAGGAGCGCATGCCGCCCGCCATCACCACCCAGCCGCCCCTGTTCGACACCGCCGACGCCGTCGCCCGCATCGCGGCCGCCTCCCGCCGGACACAGCAGCCGCAGTCCCGGGCCGACCTCGTCTCCCTCGCCATGGGCGAACCCGACTTCGACACACCCCAGCAGGTGACCGAGGCGGCCCACGCCTCGATCCGCGCCGGACGCACCCACTACTCACCGCTGCTCGGCGAGCCGGCCCTGCGCGAGGCGCTCGCCGCGAAGCTCGCCGCCACCGCCGGGGCGCCGGTGTCCGCCGCCGACATCCTCATCACCCAGGGTGGCACCGCCGGGCTCGCCGCCTCGATCCTCGGCATCGTCAACCCCGGTGACAAGGTGGTCGTCCCCGACCCCACCTACTCCCTCTACGGCGACCTGGTCGCCATGGCCGGAGGCACCGTCGTCCCCGTCCCGCTCGCGCCGGACCTGCACTGGGACCTCGACCGGCTCGCCGACGCCCTCACCGGCGCCAAGCTCTTCGTCTTCTGCAACCCCGTCAACCCGACCGGCATCGTGCACAGCCGCGAGGAACTCGACACGCTCGCCGGCCTGCTCGACGGTGCACCCACCATCGTCATCTCCGACGAGGCGTACTCCGACCTCGACTACACCGGCCGGCCCTTCACCTCGGCGATCTCCGTCGACGGCCTGCGCGAGCGGACCGTCTACTGCCAGACCTTCTCCAAGAGCTACGCGATGACCGGCTGGCGCGTCGGCTACCTCTGGGGGCCGACACCGCTCATCCAGGCGTCCGCGCGCATCCACAACACCTTCAACGGCTCCGTCAACACCTTCATCCAGGACGCCGCGCTCACCGCGGTGAACAGCTGCGACGAAGACATCGCCCGGATGCGCGCCGCGTACGAGCAGCGCGGCGAGATCATGCGCGGGGAGCTGGCCGCGATCCCCGGCCTCACCCTCAGCGCACCGGAAGGGGCCTTCTACCAGTTCCCCCGCTACGACCTCGACCTGCCCTCCGTGGAGGTCGTCGCGGCACTGCGCGCGCACGGCGTCGCCGTCCGGCCCGGGAGCGAGTTCGGGGCACAGGGCGAGGGGCACCTGCGGCTGTCGTACGCTGCCAGCGCGCAGTCCATCACCGAGGGCGTCCGTCGACTGGCCGACGGCCTCTCGGCGCTGCGATGAACGCCGTCCCGCACCCCACGAGGAGTCGCCCCATGCGCAGTGACACCGAGCGCAACCGCAGGCACCTCATCGAGGCAGCCGCGCGGCTGTTCGCGAACTCGCCGACGCCCGTCAGCCTCGCCGAGATCGCCAAGCAGGCAGAGGTGTCCACCGCGACGGCCTACCGCCACTTCTCCTCGGTCGAGGAGATCCTGCACGCCTTCCGCCGTCAGGTCGGCTCCGACCTGCGGGACTTCAGCGCCCGGCAGACCACGCGGGGCATGGCGAAACTCGAGGCGGTGTCGCGGTACTGGGTGTCCCTGGTCCTCGAACACGGCGGCGCGATGGCCCAGATGCGCTCGCACCGCGGCTACCTGGAGCGGCTGCGCGAGGGAACCGGCTACCTCACCCCGCAGGCCGAGGCGCTCGCCGAGCCACTGCGCCAGACCGCCGGGGAACTCGGCCTCGGAGACCTCGGCGACGAAGCCCTCTACCTGTGGAACGCGCTGTTCGACCCCCGGGACATCCTCGACCTCATCAAGAGCGGACGCACCGAGGACGAGGCCGCCACCCGCCTCGTGGCCGCCCTGCGCGGCGCCCTGATCGGCTGGTCCACGTCGGGGCAGCAGGGCGCATGACAGAGGGCCGGCACCCGGCCGGCCCGCACCCGAACAGAGAGACAGCACCTATGGACGTCAGCGCCCACATCGAGGCGGTCTACGAGGACATCCGCCGGCGGAACCCCGGGGAAGGGGAGTTCCATCAGGCCGCACACGAAGTCCTGCACGCGATAGGCCCCGTGCTCCGGGCGCACCCCGAGTACTCCAGGGCCCGGATCGTGGAGCGGCTCTGCGAGCCCGAGCGGCAGCTGATCTTCCGGGTCGCGTGGGTGGACGACCAGGGCACGGTCCAGGTCAACCGCGGTTTCCGGGTGGAGTTCAACAGCGCCCTCGGACCGTACAAGGGGGGCCTGCGGTTCCACCCCAGTGTCAACCTCGGCATCGTCAAGTTCCTCGGCTTCGAGCAGATCTTCAAGAACGCGCTCACCGGCATGGCGATCGGCGGTGGCAAGGGCGGGGCGGACTTCGACCCCAAGGGGCGCTCCGACGGCGAGATCATGCGCTTTTGCCAGGCGTTCATGACCGAGCTCTACCGCCACCTGGGCGAGCACACGGACGTGCCCGCCGGGGACATCGGGGTGGGCGGCCGCGAAATCGGCTACCTCTTCGGCCAGTACAAGCGGATCACCAACCGCTACGAGGCCGGCGTCCTGACCGGCAAGCCGGTCGGCTGGGGCGGCTCGCACGCCCGCACCGAGGCCACCGGCTACGGCGCGGTGTACTTCGCCCAGGAGATGCTCGCCACGCGGGGTCACGACTTCGACGGGCGCCGGGTCGTGGTCTCCGGGTCGGGAAACGTCGCCGTCTACGCCGTCGAGAAGGTCCACGCCCTCGGCGGACGCGTGGTGGCCTGCTCGGACTCCTCCGGCTACCTGGTCGACGAGGACGGCATCGACCTGGACCTGCTCAAGGAGGTCAAGGAGGTGCGCCGCGCCCGGATCTCCGCCTACGCCGAGGCGAAGCCGACCGCCCGGTTCTCCGCCCGGGGGTCGGTGTTCGACGTGCCGTGCGAGATCGCCCTGCCGTGCGCGACTCAGAACGAGCTGACCCGGCAGGACGCCGTCGCCCTGGTGAAGAACGGTGTGCTCGCCGTGGCCGAGGGCGCCAACATGCCGTGCACGCCCGAGGCGGTCGAGGTGTTCCGGGGCGCGCGGACCCTCTTCGGCCCCGGCAAGGCGGCCAACGCGGGCGGGGTCGCGACCTCCGCGCTGGAGATGCAGCAGAACGCCTCCCGCGACAGCTGGACCTTCGAGCGGACGGAGGACCGGCTCGCCACCATCATGCGGCAGGTGCACGCCCAGTGCCGGGCCACCGCCGAGACCTACGGCGGCGACGCCGACGACTACGTACTCGGCGCCAACACCGCGGGCTTCCTCCGCGTCGCCGAGGCCATGATGGCCCAGGGAGTCGTCTGAGCACGGACGTGGGGCATGCCCCGGGCGCGACCCCTCGTCAGCGCCCTGCTGTGCGGTAACACCAGCGTCCGGTGGACGGCTGGAGGGCCGCGACCATGGCGGCGATCGCCGGAGCGGCCGTCAGCGGGCCGATGACGTTGGCGATCAGTTCGATGTCCGGTGGCCCTCCCACCACTTGGTGCTGCACAAAGACGCTCAAGCAGTGCAGAGCCGCCACACAGCCGGCTGTCGCGATCATCCTGCGTCCGGCCATCCTGCGCTGGTGCAACAGCAGCGCGCCCATGGCGAGCACGACCATCTCCACGATGCCCAACACCAGATTCGTCGCGATCACCCCGGTGGGCGCGGAGGGGTCCGAGAGGTACTTGAAGGTCGTGGTGACGATGTACAGGAGGCCGGGAAGGGACAGCAGCGCCAGCGTCACCGCGGCAGTCGCGGCTCCGCGCCCCTCGGGCGCGGGGTCCATCGGCGGGAGCGGAGCCGTGGGGGGCATCGCCGGGGGCGGGGTGGCCGCGCCTCCCGGTGGCGTGTGCCCGGGGGCGTCGTCGAGCCGCCGGAGGGCCCGGGCGAGGTCGGCCGCGGTCCCGTACCGCTGGCCGGGGTCCTTGCGCAGCAGGGTCTGCACCAGGCCGTCCCAGGCGGCTGGGATGCCCGGGGACACGGAGCTGGGGGTGGGCGGCTCCTCGGTGAGGTGCGCCGAGAGATAGCCCACGGTGTCGGGAGCCTGGAACGGCAGCCGACGTGTGATCAGTTCGAAGAGCACGCAGCCGAGCGCGTACAGGTCGCTGCGCGGTTCGGGGAAGCCGCGTGCCTGTTCGGGAGCCATATACGGGGGTGTGCCCACGATGAAGCCGGTCTGGGTGAGGCGGTCCGCGGTCGCGTAGGGATCGGCGGCCCGCGCGATGCCGAAGTCCAGGACCTTCACGATGCCGGACGGCGTGATCAGGACGTTGGAGGGCTTGATGTCCCGGTGCATGATTCCGGCATCGTGGGCCTCTGCCAGCGCGTCGCATATCTGCGCGCCCCACCGCGCGGCGTCCCGCAAGGTGACGACGCCTTGGCGCAGCTTCGCGTCCAGGCCCTCGCCTCGGACCAGCTCCATCACCAGGAACGGGGCCTTGCCGTCCCCGGTGCCCGTCTCGCCGATGTCGTGGATGGTCACGATGTTGGGGTGCTGGAGGCGGGCGGTGATCCGCGCCTCGCGAAGAAACCGGGCGCGCGCCTCGGTGCCATGGCTCCCACCGCCGGCGAGCAGCGAGATCACCTTGACCGCGACGGGCCGGCCCAGCGACTCGTCCTGCGCCTCCCACACCTGCCCCATACCGCCTTCGCCGAGCTGCCGCACCAACCGGTAACGGCCCCCCAAGAGCTCATCCCGCACTGCCGTGCCTCCCCGTTTCTGTTCACTTCCGCACCGGGATCATGGCGCAACCGCGGGAGGTGGTACACCCGATACCCGGAAACCGACCACAAGGGGCCCCGAGCAGGCCCGCGCGGCCGTCCGTGCCACTTCGAACGGCCGCGCCGGGATTCACCGGTTCGGGGCCGTGGGTATGTGTTTCAAGGAAGGCCGCGCACCAGGCACCGCGCCTGCCTCGTCGCTCGCTCCGCTCCACGTGTCACCGTCGTGCACCGTCGCCGTACACCACGCCACGCAGGAGATGCCCATGCGCCGTAGCTCCCGCCCTCCGGCCGCTGTGATCGCGTTCCTCACCTTCTTCGCCTTCCTCGGGCTGCTGCTCCCCGGATCCACCGCCGGGGCCGCCCCGGCGCGCGGTCCCGGCCCGTTGCCGTCCGTCGTGCCGCGTCCGCAGGAGATGGCCCGGCTGGGCCCGGACGTCACGGTGCCCGCCGTGGTGCGAGTGGTCTACGGCGACGAAGTGGACCGGCCCACGCGCGACCTGGTTGCCTCCGTACTGCGCCGGGCGGGGGCGAAGCGCCTGCGGGGCGGCTCCGGGCCGGGGCTGACGGTGACCGTGGGGCTGCTCGCCGACGCCCGGGTCGCGGAGGCGCTGAGGGCCGCCGGGGGCCGGGCGCCCGAGGAACTGCCCGCGGAGGGGTACGCGCTGGCCGCGCGCGGCACCTCGGTGGCGCTCGCGGGCGCGGACGCCGACGGGACGTACTACGCGGCGCAGACGTTGCGCCAACTGGTCACCGGCGCCCGGAGGATCGCGTCGGTCTCGGTGGTGGACCATCCGCTGATGCCGCTGCGCGGGGTGATCGAGGGGTTCTACGGAAGCCCGTGGACCCACGCCGAGCGCATGGACCAGCTGGCGTTCTACGGGGACGTCAAGATGAACACCTATGTCTACGCGCCCAAGGACGACCCGTACCACCGGGAGAAGTGGCGCGAGCCGTACCCGGCTGACAAGCTCGCCCAGCTCGGCGAACTCGTCCGGCAGGCCGCCGGCCACCATGTGCGGTTCACCTTCGCGCTCTCGCCCGGCACCTCCCTGTGCTACAGCGATCCCGCCGAGTTCACGGCGCTTCAGGCCAAGCTCGGGGCGATGTACGACCTCGGGGTGCGCAGCTTCTCGGTGCCGCTGGACGACATCAGCTACACCCGGTGGAACTGCGCCGCCGACCGCGCCGCCTACGGCGAGCCCTCGCAGCGGGCCGCGGCCGAGGCGCAGGCCGATCTGCTGAACCGGGTGCAGAAGGAGTTCCTGGACGCCCGCGAGGGCAACGCGCCGCTCCAGACGGTGCCGACCGAGTACGGCGACGTCACCGACACCGCGTACAAGCGGACCCTGCGCGAGCGGCTGGACCCGCGGGTCGAGGTCATGTGGACCGGCACCGACGTGGTGCCGCCGCGGATCACCGTGGCCGACGCCGCGCGGGCCGCCGCCGTCTGGGGGCGCAAGGTGTTCGTCTGGGACAACTACCCGGTCAACGACTACGGCCAGGCCGAGGGGCGGCTGCTGCTCGCCCCGTACGACGCCCGTGAGCCCGGTCTGCACCAGCAGCTCTCCGGTCTGGTCCTCAACCCGATGAACCAGGCCGCCGCCAGCAAGGTCGCCCTGTTCGGCGGGGCGGACTTCGCCTGGAACGACACCGGTTACGACCCGGACCGCACCTGGCGGGCCGCCGCAGCGTACCTGGTGGGGGACGATGCGGACCCGGCCACCGTGTCCGCGCTGCTGTCCTTCTTCGACACCCAGCACCTCGCGCCCACCTTCGGCGCCGAACCCTGGCAGCCCCAGGCGCCCGAACTGGCCGCCCGGCTGGCCCGGTTCCGTACCGACTGGGACGCCGGACAGCGGCGGGCGGCGCTGGAGGCCCTGCGCCCCTCCGCGACGCTGCTGGCCACCGCGTCGGCCACCATCAGGGCGGGCGTGGCCGACCGCGGCTTCGTGGCGGACTGCGCGCCGTGGCTGGACGCGCTGGCGCTGTGGGGCCGCGCGTTCGAGCGCACCCTGGACGCGCTGGGCGCCCGGCTCGACGGCAACACCCAGCAGGCCGAGCAGTGGTTCGCCGAGGCGTCGTCGCTGGCCGGGCAGGCGGGGCGGATCCGCACGATCCCGGGCGAGACCCGCCCCGAGGGCCCGGTCCGTGTCGCCGACGGAGTGCTCGACACCTTCCTGGCGGCGGCGCCCCGACTCGGCTGAGCGGGAGCGCACGCCTCCTGACGGTGGTCCGGGCCCGTCGGCTCAGCCGGCCGACCGGAGCTGTACGACCACGACCGAGTACGCCGGGACGGTCTGGCGGGTCGCGCTGCCCGTCGTGGCGGAGCCGACCGATGTGGCGTTCTTCGGATACGAGTAGACCGTGGGCGTCGCCGAGGACGGTGTGAAGCCGCTGTAGGCCACGGTGACCGTGGCGTCGTTGGCCGGGTCCTTGTTGATGAGCATGACGCTCACGTCGCCGTTGGCCCGCCGCACGGCATGCGCGGACACCAACGGCGTCGAGCCGACGGCCCGGACCAGGGTGTCACCCGGCGCACCGAGCTTGGTGATCATCCGAGCGCCGTAGTGCGGCGGGAAGGGCGTGTTCAGCGGTGGCTCGCATGAGGCGCCGCTGGACAGTATCCCTCCGTCGTCGTAGTCGGTGGCGCCCTCCACCGTGGTCACATGGCTGCAGTCCGTGCCGTTGTGCAGGTTCCACCAGTCGACGGTGAACGCGCCGTTCTCCATCCATGTCAGGTACTCGTCCGGGGCGAACAGCCCGCTCGGGGACGTGTTCTTGTAGGCGTTGGCACCGACCTCGGTCACCGCGATGCCCACGTTCGGAGCGTTGCTTCCGGCGTACTGGTTGATCAGGGAGCGCAGGGCGGTGGCCATGCCCGGGATCTCGGCCTGAGGTTTGCCGAGCAGATCGGCCTGGCTGTTGCCGATCGGGTCGCGGTGCCGGCGGGCCACCCGCTCCACACCCCGGATGATCTCCACCGCCCACATGTCCCTGAGCTCGCGGAACACCAGCTCCACGACGTTGCTCCGGTTGGCGCCGGCGGGCTGGTTGAACAGCGTCGCGTGGGCGTGCCCGGTGGACATTCTCGCATCTCCTGGCGATGAACCTGTGGCCTCGGTCACAGGTTCATGTTTCCTTCTCCGTCGTGAGCGGAGAAAGTTTCTGCTGGTGTCGGTATCCCGACGGGCCTGCTCTCTGTGAGTTTCTGTGAGCTGCCGGCCGGCCGGCAGCCGCGGCCTGCCGGTTTCCACCGAAGGCGCTCCCGGTTCGCATGACACACCCGGACTCGCGCAGATCCGTCCCAGAAAAGCGGATCACTGTGAAGTGACGCGCTCGGCGACAGCACATCGTCGTGCACACCACATCCCGGGAAGGACGCCATGGCTGACGTATGCGACACCGAGGTCCTCATCATCGGAGCCGGCCCCACCGGCCTGACCCTGGCGTGCGACCTCGCCCGTCGCGGGATCGCCCACCGCATCGTCGAGCGGGGCCCGGTGCCGAACCGCGCGACGAGGGCCAAGACCATCCAGCCCCGCTCCCTGGAAGTGCTCGACGACCTCGGCGCCGTCGACCACGTCCTGCGGCGCGGAGTCGCCGAGCTTCCCCTGCGGTTTCATGAACCGTCCGGCGTGGTCGTGGACAAGCCGTCGATCTCGGCCCGAGCGAGCACCTCGTTTCACACGCCGTATCCCGACGCGCTGTGGATCGGCCAGTTCGACGTCGAGAGCGCGCTGCGGCAACGGCTCGAGGAACTCGGCGGACGCGTGGAGTTCGGTGTTGAAATGGCCGGTATCGACCAGGATGACGACGCTGTCACCGTCACCCTGCGGACACCGGACGGCGAGCAGACCGCCCGCGCCCGGTACGTCGTGGGAGCGGACGGGGGCAGGAGCAGCGCCCGCAAGCACATCGGGCTCCCTCTGGTCGGCAAGACCTATGAGCAGCAGCGCTGGTACCTCGGTGACGTCACCGGGCCGGACCTCGACCGTGGCCAAATGCACATCTGGCCGTCCGAACGCGGGATGCTCGGCCTGACTCCGCTCGGCAGCGACGTGTGGCAGTTCCAGAGCCCGATCCTGCCCGGCGAGGAGCCGGGAACTCCGTCGTTGGAGTTCTATCAGCGACTGTTCGACGAGCGTGCCGGCCACGGCGCTGTGGTTCTGAAGAGCGCGACCTGGCTGTCGGTGTACCGAGTGAACGCCCGCATGGTGGAGAACTACCGCCAGGGCCGGGTCCTTCTCGCCGGGGACGCCGCCCACGTGCACTCCGCCGCCGGGGGACAGGGCATGAACACCGGCATCCAGGACGCCTACAACCTCGGCTGGAAACTCGCCAGCGTCCTCGACGGCGCCCCTCCGGCCCTGCTGGACACCTACGCCGCCGAACGCATCCCGATCGCCCGGACCGTCCTGGAGATGAGCATGAGCAAAATGCTCAGGGTCATGGGACAGGTGGGCCGAGGCAGCGGGGACGGACTGGGCTCGGCACTCGCCGACATCGGCGACGGTGCGATGAACAGCGGGCTGGGGGTCCACTACCGCACCAGTCCGGTCAACTACCGCCATGGGCGGGCCACGTCCGGCCCTGTGGCCGGTGACCGGGCGCCCAACGCCGGCGGGCTGGAGGGTGTGGCGTTCAGCGGCGACCTCTTCGACCTCATGGGGGGACCGCACTGGTCCCTGGTCGTCCACGAGCACACCGATCCGGTCGTCCTCGACAACGCCGAGCCGCGCCACCTGCGCGTGCACCGCATCGGCTGGGCTCCGGGCAGCGGCCTCGTCGACGCCAAGGGAGAGTTCCGGCGCGTCTACCGGCCCCACCCGGGTGAACTCATCCTCATCAGGCCCGACGGGTACATCGCCGCCCGCACCTCCGTCGGCCAAGGGCGGGAGGCGGACCTCATCGACCACTTGGCCCCGTTCTGGCCGATCGGCAACCCGGCCAGACCCCGCTAGCCCGCCGCCACGTCGCACATCCGCGGCGTGCCCGCACTCATCTCATCCCGCCGTACCGAACAGGAGGAGCGTTTCATGCACGACAGCGGCATTGCCAGCGCCGGACAACACACGAGTTGGAACAGGCGGCTCGTCGGCCAAGTGGCCATCCTGATCCTCGTGAACACCATGGTGGACACGGTCGTCACGGCACCACTCCTCGTCCTTCCCGAGATGCTCGACCACTTCGGCACCGATCAGTCGGCGTGGATCGACGCCAGCTCGCTGCTGGCGGGAGCGATGTGGGCGCCGCTGCTCGGCAAGAGCGCCGATATCCATGGCAAGCGCAGAGTGCTGGTCATGACGTTGATCACCGCCTTCGCGGGCGCCCTCGTGTGCCTCGTCGCTCCCAACCTCTGGGTGTTCATCCTCGGGCGCCTGCTCCAGGGAGCGGCCGTGGGAGCCGTGTTCCTTACGGTCGCCCTCATCCGTGACATGTGCGCACCCGACATGGCGATGATCGCCACGGGCATCGTGACCTCGGGCTCAGCGCTTCTCAGCATCGTGATGCCCTCGCTCTTCGAACTAACAGCCGCGGAGTTCGGCTGGCGGAGCGTGTTCGTCGCATCGGCGATCTTCGCGGCTGTCGCGGGGATCCTCGTGCGCACCCTTGTCCCCAAGTCCACGATCAGGACACCGGGCAAGGTCGACATCGCCGGGGCGCTTCTTCTCGGCGGAGGCCTGGCGGCGGTGCTCAGCTATGTCAGCCTCGGGGCGGAGTTCGGCTGGTTCGCCGTCGGTCCGCTCGCTCTCCTCGTCGGCGGCGCCGCGGCGCTGGCCAGGTGGTTCCTGGTGGCGAGCCGGGTTCCCGAGCCCGTGATCGACATCAGGAACCTCGGCAGGCCCCTGGTGCTCACGCTCCTTGTGGTCGTTTTCGGAACCGGCGCGTACCAGAGCATGCTCACGCTCTTCGGCCTCATCGCCAAGGTCTCCCGGGATCAGCAACTCGGGTACGGACTCGCCGCCCCGGGGGCGCTGGGCCTGCTGTACGGCGTACCGGCGATCGGGATCGTGCTCGGCGGCACCCTGGCCGGGGTGCTTGGAACACGCATCGGGCCGGCCGCGGCCCTTGCTGGTGGAGTGGCACTCGGAACGGTGGGAACCATTGGGATGTTCTTCGGGGACTCCCTGCTCCCTCTCGCGGTCGTCTGCTCCTTCCTGTTGAGCCTCACGGCGGGAACGCTCGTGACATCCGGCTTCAACATGGCGGGGACGCTCGCGCCCCCGGAGCGACAGGGCGTCGTGTCCAGCATGGTCATGGTCATGGTGGCAACCGGGGCGGTGATCCTGAAGTTCGTGGGTTCAGCCGTACTCAAGTCCACCAACATGGTCATCGACGGAGAAACGGTGAACTCGGCCACAGGGGTCCACAGCTACATCGCGGTGGCCACCGGCGCGTTTGTGGCCGCCGCCGCGGTGGCTGTCATCCTGCTGCGAACCCATCGCCGCACACACGCGGCGCCCTCGCCGGCCTCCTCGGAATCCATGACTCCCTCCATCTAGGGGCTCAGGTCGGTCGGTTCGAGGCGGGCGGGGCGTCACCTCAGTTCCATGAGAGTGTCGGCGCGGGCGTAGTAGTCCGCCACCGGTAGGCGGTCGCGGGTGATCGTGACGAACCCGGCGTCCTTGTAGAGGTGGATGGCGGGGGCCAACTTGCTGTTGGTTCCGAGGAACAGCCGGGTCCCGCCGAGTTCGCGGGCGCGGTCGATCGCTGCGGTGACAAGTCGGCGGCCGATGCCGCGTCCTTGCGCGGCGGGGGCCACGGCCATCTTCGCCAGCTCGAACACGCCGTCCGGATAGGCCAGCAGCGCGACGCACCCGACTGCGGTGCCGCTGTGCGGCTCGTGAGCCAGGAGCACGTCGCCGCCTGGGCCCACGACGTGGCCGAACGGATCCTCGAGAACGGCCCGGTCCTCTTCCTCCAGGGTGAACAGGCGCGAGATCCACTCCTCGTTCAGCGTCCGGAACGCGGCGGCGTCACTCTGGGAGGTGATCGAGGCGATGGTGGTCGGGGCAGAGGCGAATGGCATCGGGCGGTTTCCTTTCCGGTGGGGTTGCTCACCAGCCTCCGCCCTGCCCACCCATACGTCCAATACATAGGGGAGCTGTCATCAATAAGCTGGGTGTATGGATCGCGCGATCGAGTTCCGTCATCTGAGGTACTTTCTGGCTGTGGCCGAGGAACTCCACTTCGGCCGTGCCGCCCAGCGGCTGCACATCGCTCAGCCGGCCCTGTCTCAGCAGATCAGACAGCTCGAGAAGATCGTCGGCGTCGAATTGTTCCGACGGACGTCCCGAAGTGTCCGCCTCACCGAGGCGGGAGAGGCGTTCCAGCCACGTGCGAGAGACCTTCTGGGTCGTCTGGCGGCCGACCTCGACGAGGCCGGCCGTGTCGGTCGCGGCGAGGCCGGCCGCCTGGATGTCGCCTTCATCACCTCTGCCACGACCATCGTCGGCGAACGGCTCCGTGCGTTCTCGCGGCGTCGTCCGGATGTCCAGGTGAAACTTCATGACGGCTTCACCGTCGAAGTGCTGGCGGCCGTGCGACGAGGCACGGCTGACGTCGGGATCGTGCGGGACCCCGAGGAGCGTGACGATATCGACCTGTCGCCGCTCACGACGGAACGGTTCGTCGCCATCGTCCCAGCAGAGCACCCCGCCGCGAGGGGCGACCGTGTGGAGGCGACGGCCCTGGCCGCCGACCCACTGATCCTGTTCCCGCGTTCAGCCGGGGCCCACGCGTTCGACGTGAACACGCGGCCGTTGCGGGATGCGGGCGTCGACGTCCACGTCGCGCAGGAGTTCTCGAACTGGCACACCATCGTCACGTTCGTCGCCGCCGGTCTCGGCGTCAGTATCGCCCCCTACAGCGTCACGACACTGCTTCCCCCGGGCGTCCGGAGGGTCGAACTCGACGGGCCCACTCCCAGAAGCCAGATCTTCATGGCCACCCGCCGCGGAGACGAACGTCCCCTCGTTCGAGCCTTCATCGCAGCGTCCGAGTCATGGCAGCCTCAGCGTAAGGGTTGAGAGTCGCAAGGTGATGACAACAGTGTGGTCGGCATGACACTGCAAACGGCCGGACGTGCCCGATCCCAGGCCGGCGACCCGTGGCGCTATCGCTGGATTGTGCTGGGCATCGCCACCTTCACCCAGGCCGCGTCCGGCTTCTTCGTGGGCGGCATCGGAGCGCTCGGCGTCCACCTTCAGCGGTCCCTGGACCTGAGCACGGCGCAGCTGGGTCTGCTGGTTTCGGCGGCCCAGTTCGTGCCGCTGGCCGGGCTGCTGGTGGCGGGTGAGCTGCTCGACCGCTACAGCGAGCGCTGGGTGGTCGGGATCGGGGCCGGCGTGGTCGCGCTGGCTCTGTGCGCGGGGAGCCTGGCCCCGGGATACGCGGCCCTGCTGGGTGCGCTGGTGGTGGTCGGGGCGGGATACAGCACCGTCCAGCCGGGTGGGAGCAAGTCGGTGGCGTCCTGGTTCGACGCGTCACAGCGGGGCTTCGCGATGGGTATCCGGCAGGCCGGGCTGCCGCTGGGGGCGGCGCTGGCCTCGGCCGTACTCCCGCTCGTCGCCGAGGAGTTCGGCTGGCGGGCGACACTGCTGACCGGCGGCTTCGTCGCGCTGCTCGGGGCCGGGCTCTTCATGGGCTGCTACCGTCGGCCGCCCGCGCTGCCCGGCCCACAGGACAAGGAGCCGTCGGCCCCGCTAGCGGCACAGCTCCGGGCCCGGCTGCGAATGCTCCGTGAACCGTCCACGGTGAAGATCATGCTGTCGGGGACCAGCCTGATCTCGGTGCAGTGCGGCGTGGGCATCCTGACGGTGCTCCACCTCCACCAGGCGTCATCGGTCGGCGCCGGGCAGGCGGCCCTGATCCTCGTGGCATCCCAGGGCGCGGGTGTTGCGGGCCGGATATGCCTGGCGGCCTGGAGCGACCGGAGCAGGTCCGGGCGCTATGCCATCGTGCTGGTCTGCATGGTCGCCGTGGTCGCCGGGCTGGCCGTGCTGATGACACCGGCGGGGCGGGCACCGGTCGTCGCTTCCGGCGTCTTCGTCTGGCTCGGCTTCTTCGGATTCGGCTGGTACGGCCCGTGGGTCGCCTACGTCACCGAAGCGGCCCCACCGGACAAGACGGGCTTCGCTCTGGGGCTGGCCATGTCCGTCAACCAGATCGCCATCGTCACGGTGCCGCCCGCGCTCGGCCTGCTGGTCGATCTCACCGGCAGCTTCACACCGGCCTGGGCACTGCTGTCCCTGCTCACCGTCGTAGCCCTGGCGGTCACGGCCGACGCGGAACGCCGCACCCGCTGGAAGTCGCGCGCATCTGCTCGCTGCGCTGCCCGCTCCGGCGCGCCCAGCGCGGGAAAGAAGCCCTCGGAGCACTGAGACACCGTACGACGACGGCCTGGATCACTCCCCACGTGGTGATGCAGGCCGTCGTCACGTGGGGAGCCGGGGCTTCGTTCCCGTGCTGTGCGGCAGGAGTGACGTTAAAACGGATCAGCGGGGCGGGCAACGGTGCACGGTGCGCACCGTGTGCCCGCGATATGTGCACGGTGCACGGTCAGCCCGCCGGGGGCAGGCCGGTGATGTGCAGGGCGTGCACCAGGTCGTGGATTCCGGAACCGGTGGTGAGCAGGTCGCGGCTGAGCAGGTGTTCCGCGGCGCGCAGATGGGCCCTGACGGTGTTGCGGCTGAGGCCCAGGTGGCGGGCGGTCCGCTGGGCGTCCGTGTTCGCGTCGATCCAGGCGCACAGGGTGGTGTGCAGGGCGCGGCCCCGGGTGTCCTGGAGTGGGCGGAGGAATTCCCGTGCCCATGCGTGCGCGGGCTCGGTGCGGAGCAGTTCGTCCAGGGTGGGCGTCGGCCGCCCGTGGTGACCGCCGGAGCCGCCGAAGCCGCCGAAGCCACCGGACACGTCGTCCGGATGCGGTCCGGACAGGCAGAAGGCCAGGTCGAGGGCGGCCCGGGTGCGGACGTCGCTCAGGTCGAGACCGAGGGTCGTCTCCACCCGTCTGAGGTGGTGGGAGACGGTGTTGCGGCTGATGTCCAGCAGCCTGGCCACGGCGGACCGGGGAAACGTGACGGCGAGCCGGGTGATGTCGAGGGTGGCCCTCGGGGTGGACCCGAGCGGCCGCAGAAAGGCGCGGGCCCAGGCGCTCGCATCCTCGTAGGGCAGCAGTGGCACCAGCGGTGTCCGGCCGAGGTAGGCGGCCACCCGCTCGGGCGTCTGGCGCGCCGCGGCAAGGGCGTGGAGGGCCTGCCCGTACGCCTCGGCCGTGGCGCCCAGCGGATACGGGCTGCTGATGCCCAGCGCGTAGTGCGGGTTCTCCCGGACCAGACGGCGCAGCACCGTGCCCTGACCGTGGGCCGTGTCGGGGTCGGCATCGGCGTCGGGGTCGGCATCGGCGTCGGCGTCGGCGGCGACGAGGCAGATGAGGTGTTCCTTGAAGGCCGGACAGTGCACCATCAGCCCCGTGCCGTGATAGCCCGCCCCGTCCTGGTGGATCTGTGCCAGCCGGTCACGGTCCTCGACGGTGCAGTGCAGCAGATAGACGCGCAGCCGCTCGGCGTCCAGCAGCGCGGGGACGGCGCCGGTGGTCATCCGTCGGGCCAGCGTGAGATCCCCCGCCAGCAGGGCGCTGAACACGGCGAACCGCAGTTGCTGCGCCTTGTGCTGATAGCCGCGGAAGGTGGTGTCCGCGTCCTGCGCCCGGTCCAGGAGCGCGATGACGCTCCCGGCGTGCGAGACCAGCGACGCCGCGCCGGGTGTGGGCGCCGAGGCGCCCGCCACCACCAGGACCGGGCGTGGTGCGCGGGGGCCGAGTGCCTCCAAACGCACCTGAAGGGCGCCGGCCTCGGTGGCGGCCGCGGCCATCCGCCCGCCGGCCAGCCGCGCGAGGGTGGGTTCGAGCGAGGGCAGTATCTGCCGCGGGAAGCGCGTGGTGGCCGCCTCCACCGCGCCCGCGCTCCCGACCAGCGCGACATCGGCGTCGATCTGCCGACTCAGCCAGTCGAGAACCGCGCGCGGATCCGCCCCGGCCCCCTGGGCCATCTGCCGCCGCACCTCGTGCAGCAACTCATCCAGCCACCCGGCGTGCGCCCGTGCCTCCACAGCAGTGCTCCTCTCTCACCCCCGTGGTTCGCCACGTCGCGCGGCCCGATCCGCGGTCCGCACACCGCCTACTTTATTGACCGGTTCACGGGGCCTGGGGGAGTGGCGTACACATCAGGCCGGACGACATGGGGTGACGCGAGGATCAGTGCAGGTCGGCCCGTGCGGGGCTGTCATCGAGGAAGCCGCCCACCTGGTGCTGCCACAGCTTCGCGTAGGCGCCGTCCGACGCGAGCAGTTCCTGGTGCGGGCCCTGCTCGACGATCCGTCCGCGGTCGAGGACGACGACCTGGTCCATGGTGGCGATGGTGCTCAGCCGGTGGGCCACCACAAGCGCCGTCCGCCCCTCCATGAGCCGCCACAGCGCCTCCTGGACGAGGATCTCGCTCTCGGAGTCCAGGGCGCTGGTCGCCTCGTCGAGCAGCAGGATCGGCGCGTCGCGGAGGATCGCCCTGGCAAGGGCGACCCGCTGGCGCTGTCCGCCGGACAGCTTGACACCGCGCTCGCCCACCATGGTGTCGAAGCCGTCCGGCAGCGCATCGGCGAACTCCGTGACATGCGCCGCCTCGGCCGCGCGGCGGATGTCGGCGTCGGTGGCGTCGGGTCGGGCGAACGCGATGTTGTCCCGCAGCGTGCGGTGGAACATCGCCGGGTCCTGTGGCACATAGGCGATCAGGCTGCGCAGGTCGGCCTGGCGCAGCCTGCTGATGTCCTGCCCTCCGATCAGGATCCGGCCGGCGTCGATGTCGGTCATCCGCAGCAGCAGTTGGGTGAGCGTGGTCTTGCCCCCGCCGGACCGGCCGACGAGACCGATCTTCGTCCCGCTGGGCACGGCCAGGTCGAGGCCGTCGAACAGTGTCTCCGCGCCCGCGTGGGCGAAGGTCACCTTCTCGAAGCGGACGTCGGCGCCCTCGGACCGCAGCGGCTCCGGCGACGCCGGGTCGAGCACGGTCGGCGGTGTCAGCAGCAGCTCGGTGAACTGCGCGGCCTCCGTCATCGAGCTCTCCAGACGGCGGTAGATCTGGTTGAACTCGAACATGATCCGCGTCGCGTTGGAGTAGTACGTGAAGGCGACCACGACCGCTTCCACACTGTGCGTGCCCCCGCCGAGCGCGACCGCGAGCAGCAGGCCCAGCGTGTTGGTCAGCACGGACAGCGGCGCGACCAGCGTGTCGATGCGCAGATTGCCGTAGTCCCAGGACCTCAGCGAGAGTCGCCGCGACTCCGCGACGCGGGACCGGTGCTCCGCGGCCTCCCGTTCCTCGGCGGCGAACGCCCGGACCGTGGCCATGTTCATCAGGCTGTCGGCGACGTGGCCTGCCACCCGGGCGATCGCCTCCTCGCGCTGGTCGACGAGCCGCTGGCGGCGCCGGATGAGGGGCATCGCACACAGCGCCGTCAGTACGATCATCACCAAGAGCCCGACGACGAGCAGCGGTTCATAGGTCCAGAGCACGACCGAGGCGAACACCAGTGGCACGAAGTTGGCCACGACCGAGAATGCCAGCGTGTCGATGAACTGTTCGAAGCGGGCGGCGAAGCTCAGGACCCGCTTGGTCAGCGACCCGGCGAAGTTGTCGTGGAAGAACGCCGCGTCCTTGGCGAACAACTCGTCCATACCGATCACGTACAGATGCTCGATGCCGTGCGCGTCAAGGCGGTTAAGGCAGTGAAGGCCGATGCGCCACAGCAACTCCGCCAGCAGTAGGACACTGACGAAGCCGAGTACGTAGGGCAGCGTCGTGCCGGTCGAGACACCGGAGTCGCCGGCGATTCGGCCCACGAGCTTCGCGACGATCAGCGGCCCGATGTAGAAGATGCCGATGTTGCCCAGCGCCGGCAGGAGCATCGCGGGCACCGCCACCCGCCGTAGCCGGGACAACTCGCGTCCGTAGTAACGAAGTGCGAGGATCACCGGGCCCGTGCCCGGCGGGACCTCGCGCGATTCAGGCGTTCCCATTCCACCCCTGGGTTGTCGTATGGCGGCCCGTCACATGCCTTGCCGGGGCCTGCCGTTTTCTCCCTGGCCCGGGTGGTCCTCCCACAGACGCGACACGGCGACGGAGCCCCCGCGAAGCTCGTGGCAACGTCAATGTGCGGGTACGGACCGGCCCGAAGGCGCAGTGTCCCGTGACGGCGACCGTGGCGTCCAAGCGTTTTTCTCAGCCATCGCCACCGCCTTGCCATGGACCAGGGCCGCCGTGCCGCCTTGTGTCCCGCGTCGTACGGCTGTCAGGAGTCGGTCGTGGACACGTGGCGTGCCAACTCGGCGGCCAGGCGTTGCATGACGGTGCGGTTGGCGCGCCGCATCGTGGCCCGTACGGCAGCGGCCAGCAGCCGGTCGGCGAGCGGGGCGCGTACCCAGGCGTACGTGAACGAGATGTGACTCCCGCCGGTGGGCAGCGGCTCGATGGCGTAGGTGCCGTGGGCCAGCCGCCGGCCGCCCGCGCTGACGTTGCGCTCGACGATGCGCCGCGGCGCGTCGGCCTCGACGACCTCGATGCTGACGTCGGTCTTCGTGCCGCCCAGCGCCACGGTGACCGTGGCGCGCGATCCGACGCCGCGGTCGGGGCCGCTGTAGCGATAGTCGGTCAGGTAGTGGTTGGTGAATCGCTCATGGTGAGCCATGACATCGAGGAAGTCGTAGACCTGCTCGGGCGTCTGCGGCACGTCGATCGACACGGTGACGGACTTCATGTACCAGACGGTACATGCTCGATGTACCGATTGGTACACTCGCGGCGTGGTGACTACGGACGAGGCGCATTCCGACGGCGAGGCCGGCCAGGGCACGGACGGGGACCGGCGCACACAACTGGTGGACGCGGCGGTCGACCACGTCGCGGCGCACGGCATCGCGGATCTGAGCCTGCGCCGCCTGGGCGCCGCGATCGGCGTCAGCCACCGCATGCTGATCCACTACTTCGGCTCCAAGGAACAGCTGCTCATCGAGATCGTCCGGGCGTCGGAGCGGCGCCAGCGCGAACTGCTGTCCCGGCTCCGCCTGGAGCCCGGTCTCTCGCCCGCCGATGTCGCGCGGCGGCTGTGGCAGCAGCTGACGGATCCTCGGGTGGCCGGTCAGGAGCGGCTGTTCTTCGAAGTCTGCGGGCATGCGCTCCGGGGCCGGCCCGAGGCCGTCCCGGTGCTCCAAGGGCTCGTGACGGACTGGCTGGAGCCGCTCGTGACCGCCGAGGTCGGCGCGGGGGCGGACCCTGCCGTGGCCCGGAACCGCGCCAGGCTGGGCCTTGCCACCGTCCGCGGTCTGCTGCTCGACCTCCTCGCCACCGGTGACCGCGCCGCCGTCGACGCGGCGATGGAGGAGTTCCTGAGGCTGTTCTACGGCTCGGAGTGATGGATTCGCCATGTGTCGGCGATGGGAGGCGATCAGTGCATACTGGGCGTATCCAATGTTCCGCGATTGCCTTTGACTAAAGCTTTTGCGGCGCTTCTGCTGACGGCTGGGCCGCCGCCGGTGATGATGATGTCGAATGCAGCGGTGAGCGGGGGATGTTTCCAGGTTTTCCAGGGGTGGCGCGGCTTTCGGGCGGGGATTACGCAAAGGCTCGTTCCCTTTCGGTTTGATGTGCCCGAGTTGCACTCGACGTTCCCGGGCGCGGCTGACTACACGTTGCGGCAGCGACATGGTTGTCACAAGAAAGGGAAACGCGGACATGAGATGGAATGACCTCTATATCGATGCGTCAGGCGTCCGGCTGGGCCGGAGTGAGGACGTATGGCAGGCCGTGGCCGAAGGGCGTTACGATGCCGATGAATGCAAGGTCGACGACCTGGTGAGCGTCAGCGTCGTGGATGACCTGAGCCAGGCCGACCTGGCCGTGGAGGCGGCACGGCGCGCACTGAGCCGTAGCACGGCCGCTCACGACGACTTCATGCTCGTCGCGCACGTCACCAGTTTTGGATTCCAGGGCCTGGACCATTGGGCGCCCGCCGCGTATATCCAGTCTCGTACCGTCGGTGGCCGGGCCCCGGCGATGAACTTACAGCAGGCGTCCAACGGAGGCATCGGCACGCTCGACCTCGTGGCGGCCTATGTGGCGGCCGGCGGGCCGTCCAGCGCCGCGCTCATCACCACCAGCGACAAATACCAACTGCCCCCGTGGGCTGCCGCCGCGGGCGAGCACGGGTGGCCGGTCAGCCTGCGGCGGCGCTTCAAGGAATACCTGAGCAGCAGCGGTGTGGAGGTCGCCGACACGGCCAGGGCGGGCGCCGCCGGGCAGCAGCGGGTCATGGAGCAGGCGATGGGCGAGGCGGGCATCGGTATCGAGGACGTCGCCCGGTTCGTGTACCCGCACGCCGGGCGGGCGGTGATCGACTGGGACGAGGTCAAGAAGATCGCGGGCATCGACGTCGAACAGACCAACTGGGAATTCGGCCGCCGCCTCGGCCACCTGGGAGCGGGCGACCAGTTCGCCGGACTCAACCATCTGCTGGAGACCGGGGCCGTCAAACCGGGTGACAAGGTCGTGCTGTCCAGCGTCGGCCATGGGTACACCTTCGGCTGCGCCGTCGTGGAGATCGTGGCGGATCCGGAGTGGCAGCAGGCGAGTAACTGACGGGGCGCCGGCGGCCCGCGCTTGGCGCTAGCCTTGCAGCCACTTGCGCGAGAGGGAGACCCGTTGTGTCCACGTTCGTTGTGTTCGACCTTGAATTCACCACATGGCACGGGGCACTTGAGCAGGACTGGGGAGCGCCGGGACAGCTTCGTGAGATTGTGCAGATCGGTGCGCTGCGCCTGCGTGAGGACTTTTCCGTCGCCGAGGAGTACGAGGCAGTCGTGCGGCCTGTGGTCAATCCGCAGCTGTCCCCCTACTTCATCGAGTTGACCGGAATCGAGCAGGAGATGGTGGACCGGGAAGGCGTCTCCGCGGCAGAGGCACTCGGCGACTTCCTCGGATTCTGCCGGGGGCAGTCGGTGCTTTCCTACGGCAACGACATGGTGGTTCTGGGGGAGAACGTGGGCTGGGCGCGAGCCCGAGGGGAAGACGTCAAGCACGGGTTTCTCGCCGCCCATTTCCTGAATATTCGCCCCTGGTTGAACGCCGTCGCGCCGGAGACGGAAAACAGCAACGTCGGCCGGCTGTGGCAGGTGCTCGGCCTTCCCAGGCCTGCGGCAGGGAAGGAGCATTCGGCGCTCTTCGACTGCTATTCCTTCGCCGCTGCCATCAAGCATCTGTGCGGCGCCGGGGCGGTCCTGCCCGTGGGCGGCATCCGGCGCTAACACCGGATGGCCGTGTGGTTCCGCTGGAAAGCGTCCACCCGCAGGTCCCGAGTGCGGGACAGATGACGGATCATCGCCGTGCGCGCCGTTTCCGCGTCGCCTCGGCGGATGGCGTCGAGGATCGCGACGTGTTCCTCCTGGCCCGCGCGGAGGGCCTGGTCCAGGTGGTCGACCTGCGTCATCTGCGGGTTGTAGATCTGCTGGAGCACGCCGAGTCCGTCGAGCAGCCGGGACATCGTGCCGTTGTGCGCCGCGGCCCGCAGGGCCTGGTGCCACTCGGTGTTGAGCTCGGCGTGCTTCTCCTGGTCCGCGCATTGTTCGGCTTCGGCGGTGATGTGTTCCAGGGCGGCCAGGTCACGACGGGACGCCTGTTCCGCGGCCGCCGCGGCGCAGGCGGACTCGAGGGTGATCCGGACGTCGTAGATCTCGCGGATCTCCTCCGGGGTCCGCGTCTTGACGACGTAGCCGCGTATCTCGCGGTTGATCAGCTCCTCCTGGGCCAGCCGGGCGAGCGCTTCCCGCACGGGGGTGCGGGAGACGCCGAGCTTCTTCGCCAGGGCCGTCTCCAGGAGGACGGCCCCTGGCGGGAGTTCGCCGCCGACGATCATGGCGCGGATGGATTCGTACTGCACGGCGGCGGAGTCGTAGACGCTCATGTGAAGGTCACCGGTCCACGAGGGGTGTCAACGGTGAGGGACAGCCTCAAGGGGCCCGAGCTCAGCGGCAGACTGGTGCCGAGGGCGAGGATGAGGGCACGGACCCCGTCCGGATCCGGGGTGCGGGCGGACAGGTCCAGCAGCGGGGTCTGCGGGAGGCCGGCCTGGGTGGGGTGGGCCGATCCGGTCCAGTCGATGAGGAACGGGACCAGTCCGGAGGGGTGCGCGGTGTCGAAGGAGGTCAGCCGCCACGTCAGCAGGGTGCCGTCCGGGCGGCGGCGGCTCATCGGGAGTACCGGCCCCGGGTCGTAGCCGACCGCGTGCGCATCGGCCACGGCCCTGTCCAGGTCGGGCGGGCTGATGGCCCAGGTCACCATCCTGGGGCCGGTCAGCCGGTCGATGCCGAAGGGGCGGGGCCGCGGGGGCTCGGGCTGGTCCGGGTCCGGGCCGATGATCTCCAGATAGCCCGAACCGCCGAGCGACACCAGGCAGTTGCGGGTGCCCCGGTCCGGGTGGGCGCCGCCGGGGGCGGGCCGCACGCCGGTGCGCCGGGCGAAGTCGGCGACCGTCGCCTCCAGATCGGGCGTGGCGAGGACGACGTGGTCGAGGGATCCGGGATGGGCGTTCATCCCGGGAGACTACGTACACGCGTGTATACGTTCAAGCCTTGACGTGCGGAAAGGGCGCGGCTACGGTCGGAGCCCATCGAGTCCGAGCGTCTGACGGGAGGGAGCTGCCGTGAAGTCGAAGTCCGCTGTGTACGGCACCCCCGTCCGCCTCGTCGGCTTCGCCCGCGCCCTGCGTCGCCACATCGACCTGCTGCGCGTCTCCGGCACGCTCTGTCGCATCTGACCTCGGCCGGGTCCGCCCCCGCGAGGGATCGGTAGTGTCCGATCCTCGTCCGCGGCCTTGTCCGCCTCTTACGGGTCTCTGACCCGCCATGTGGCGTTTTTTCGCCTTTCTTCTCCATCTCCATTCTCTTCAGGCCGACCGCTGCCGTGTGCGCCCGCATGTCCGGGCGGCTACCTCGCGATGCCATGTCCTCACCAGGAGTACGACCGTGATATCCAGCAAGAGACGCCTGCTCATCGGGGCCCTGACGACCACCTCCCTGCTGGCCCTGTCGGCGTGCGGCGAAGGCTCCGGCACGTCGGCGGACAGCACCGGCCCCGTCTACTTCGGGGTTTCGGCTCCCGTCACCGGCCAGTACGCCGAGTACGGGAAGTTCTACAAGCAGGGCTTCGACCTCGCGCTCGACCAGATCAACGCCGACGGCGGCATCAACGGCCGCAAGGTGAAGCTGAAGTGGGAGGACAGCCAGTCCGACCCCAAGCAGTCCGTGCCGATCGCCCAGAAGTTCGTCAACGACCAAAACATCATCGCGGAGCTCGGCGACTTCTCCAGCCCCGCCTCGATGGCCGCCTCGCCGGTCTACGAGCGGAACAAGCTGGTTCAATACGGCTTCACCAACTCCTCGCCGAAGTTCACCCTCGGCGGGCAGTACATGTGGAGCCCGGGCATCTCGCAGGCCACCGCCGAGGTCCAGCAGACCGATGAACTGGCGAAGTTCGGCAAGAAGATCGCGGTGGTCTACCAGAACACCGACTGGGGCAAGCAGGTCTTCGAGATCTTCCAGGAGCGGGCGAAGAAGCTCGGGCTGACGGTCACCTACAGCGCCGCCTACCTGCCCTCCACCACCGACTTCCGGCCGCTGCTGATCAAGGCCCGCGACTCCGAGCCCGATCTGGTCTACGACATCGGCTACGACAACGACGCGGCGGCGATCCTCACCCAGGCGCCCAAGGCGGGGGTCACCGCCGAGATCTTCACCGAGCAGCTGACGGCCACCGGCATCAAGCTCGCGGGGAAGGACGCCGAGGGAGCGCTCACCACCGCGACCTGGTTCCCCAACTCCTCCGAGCCCCGGGTCAAGGCGTTCACCAAGGCGTTCAAGGCGAAGTACGGGCACGTCCCGGGCGCGTTCGAGGTGTACGCGTACGACGCGCTGACCCAGTTGGTCCACGCGGCCAAGAAGGGCGGTGCCACCCGGCAGGGCGTGTACCAGGGGCTGAAGAACTCGGCCGATCTGCCGAGCGTGCAGTACGGAAAGTTCCGCTTCCAGTCCGACCGTCGTCCCGCCGACCCGCCGACCCCCGTCGCCGTGATCGTCAAGAACGGCGAGCAGGTCCCGGCCGAGGGATGACGGCCGAACCATGATCGACACACTCCTCGCCGGGATCATCCACGGCAACACCTACGCGCTCGTCGCGATCGGACTCTCGCTGATCTTCGGCGTATCCAATGTGGTCAACTTCGCCCAGGGGTCGGTCTTCGCGGTCGGCACCATGTCCGGTTGGTGGCTCATCGCCGAGCAGCACTGGCCGCTCTGGGCGGCGATCGTCGGCGTCTGCGCCTTCACCGCCGTCCTGGGCCTGGCCGTCAACCTGCTCGCGGTCCGGCCGCTGGCCAAGGTTCCGCCCATCGCCGCGCTGCTGGCCACGTACGCGGTGTCGGTGGTCCTGGACAACCTCTCCCAGGTGGTGTTCGGCCCCGACACCCGGCGGTTCCCGCAGGCCCTGGACACCCTCAACTTCCATGTGGGGGGCTTCCGCTTCGGCACCCTCGACGTGGTGATGTTCGCGGTGAGCGTCGGCTGCATCCTGCTGCTCGGCGGCTTTCTGAAGTTCACGAAGTACGGGCAGGCCATCCGCGCCACCGCCCAGGACTCCGACGCGGCGCTCCAGATGGGCGTGCCCGTCGGCAGGGTGCGGAACCTGTCGTTCATGCTCGCCTCGGCGCTCGGCGGCCTGGCCGGTGTCCTGGTCGGCATGTACAACAGCAACGTCTCGCCCAGCGCCGGTACGGCCGCGGGTCTGACCGCCTTCACCGCCGCCACCCTGGGCGGCCTCGGCAATCTGCCCGGAGCCGTGCTCGGGGGACTGGCGCTGGGCATCGTCGAGGCCTTCGGCATCTCCTACTGGGGCGCCGGTGTCGACAACCTCATCATCTTCGGCGTCCTGTTGCTCGTGCTCTGGGTCCGGCCCGGGGGACTGCTGGGCAAGGTGCCGCTGATCTCCGCGGAGCCGCTGACGGGGACGTTCCTCGGCGGCGGCCGGCCCTTCCGGCTGCGGTGGTGGCAGGCCCTGGCCCTGGTCGGGGTCGCCGCCGGCGTCGTGCCCTGGGTGGCGGACGACTACCAGCTCACGACCGGCACCCAGGTGCTGATCTTCGCGATCCTGGCGCTCTCCCTCACCCTCGTCTCCGGTTCGGCGGCCCAGGTCTCCCTCGGCCAGGCCGGGCCCATGGCGGTGGGCGCCTACACCTCCGCGCTGCTCGTCGGCGAACACGGCTGGCCCTTCCTGGCCGCCCTGTTCGCCGCCGGCCTGGCCGCCGCGGTGGTCGGCACCCTGCTGATGTCCCCGACGTGGCGGCTCAGCGGCCACTACGTGTCCATCGCCACCCTCGGCATCGGCGCCGTGACCGTGGCCGCGATCCTCAACCTCGACTGGCTGACGCACGGCCCGCTGGGCATCACGGCGATCCCGCCGCCCAGCCTCTTCGGCCACCAGATCATCACGCCCACGGACACCTATCTCCTCGACCTGACCGTGCTGCTGGTCGCGCTCGGCCTCGTCGTCCGGCTTCAGAAGTCCTTCCTCGGCACCATCTGGTCGGCGGTCGGCGCGGACGAGACGGCGCTCAGCGCCTCGGGCCTGCGCCCGGCCGACTACAAGGCGCTCGCGTACGCCGTAGGCGCCTTCGTCGCCGGGCTCGCCGGAAGCCTGCTGGCCCACCAGTACAGCTACCTGGACCCGACGATGTTCAGCCCGGACCTGTCCATGCTCGCCCTGACCATCATCGTGCTCGGCGGGATGAACAGCCCGTTCGGCGCCGTGCTGGGCGCGGTGGTCCTCGTGGGCGCCCCCGAGTTCCTGCGGATGGCGCAGGACGCCAGACTTCTGACCTACGGAGTGCTCTTGCTGCTGCTCATCCGGTTCCGGCCGCAGGGCCTGTGGGCGAGGCGGGCATGACGGCCGAACACCCTCCCCTCCCCGCGCCCGTACTCGAGGTCGCCGGCCTCGCCCGCTCCTTCGGCGCCGTACGTGCCGTGAACGGCGTCTCGTTCCAGGTCCGGCAGGGCGAGGTGGTCAGCATCATCGGCCCCAACGGCTCCGGCAAGACCACCACGCTCAACCTGCTCGGCGGGCTGCTCACCCCCGACAGCGGCGAGATCCGGCTGCACGGCCGCCGCATCGAGCGGCTGCCCGCCGAGCGCAGGGCGGAACGTGGCATCGCCCGCACCTTCCAGAACGGGCGGGTCTTCGCGAGCCTGCCCGTCGCGGACAACGTCAACGTCGGCCAGTACGCCAAGCTGACGCGCACCCGGCCCTTCGCCCGGCTGCGCCACCTGCCCGTGCTGCGCTGGATCCCCCTGCTCGCCGAGCTGCTGCTGGCCCTCGTACAACCCCCGGCCGTGCGGCGCGAACGGTCCGAGGCCGCGGCGCGGACCGAGGCACAGCTCGCCCGCTTCGGGACCCGGCTGCTCCCGCGCGCCGACCACCGCGCACACACCCTGTCGTACGCCAACCGCCGGCGCACCGAGATCGCCCGCGCACTCGCCCTCGAACCGACGCTGCTGCTCCTCGACGAGCCGACGGCCGGGATGAACCAGACCGAGACGGCCGAAGTGCTCGATCAACTCCTGGAGTTGAAGGCCGAAGGGCAGACGATCGTGCTGGTCGAGCACAAGATCGACCTGGTGATGACGGTCTCCGACCGGGTGATCGTGATGGACGAAGGACAGGCGATCGCCGCCGGGACACCCGCGGAGGTCCGCGACGACGAGCGGGTCGTCGAGGCCTACCTCGGCCGCCGCCGTGCGCGACGCGAGGAGGCATCCCGATGAAGGCCACGGCCCCGCCGCTGCTGGAACTGAAGAACGTAGACGTCTTCTACGGCCCCTCACAGGCCCTGGCCCAGGTGTCCCTGGAGGTCGGACCCGGCGAGATCGTGTCCCTGCTCGGCGGCAACGCCTCCGGCAAGTCGACCACCATGAAGACCGTCCTCGGCCTGCTGCGCCCGGCCGCCGGCCACGTCCTGCTGGACGGCGAGCGGATCGACACCCTGCCTCCCCGGGCCCGGGTGCGCCGCGGCATCGCCTCCGTCCCCGAGGCCCGACGGGTCTTCACCGGTATGACGGTCGAGGAGAACCTGCACCTCGGCGCCTTCACCCGCAGGGGGCGCGGCGAGATCCGTGAGGACATCGAGCGGCTCTACACATCCTTTCCGCGCCTCGCCGAACGCCGCACCCAGCACGCCGGCACCCTCAGCGGCGGCGAACAGCAGATGCTGGCCTTCGCCCGGGCGCTCATGAGCAGACCGCGACTGATCTGCATGGACGAACCCACGATGGGGCTGTCCCCGCTCTTCGTCGACCGGGTGCTGGACATGATCGCCGACATCAACCACTCGCTGGGCGTCGCGGTGCTCATCGTCGAGCAGAACGCCGAACTGGCCCTGTCCATCGCCTCCCGCGGCTATGTGCTGCGCACCGGATCGATCGTGCTGCACGGGCGGGCGGGCGCGCTGCTCGACGACCCGTCGGTCCGCGAGTCCTACCTCGGAAAGGCCACCTGATGCCGGTACGAAACCCCTTCCGGCTGGGCGTCTTCACCCGCCTGGTCGACGACATCCCGCCCGCCGAGCTGTACGCACGGGCCCTGGAGCTGTTCACCGCCGCCGAGGAACTCGGCTTCGACACCGGCTGGGTCGCCCAGCACCATCTGCGCGACCAGGGCGGGCTGCCGTCGCCGCTGGTCTTCCTGACGGCCGCCGCGGCCCGCACGACACGGCTGCGGCTCGGCACCGGGATCATCACGCTGCCCCTGGAGAGCCCGTTCCGGCTCGCCGAGGACGCGGCCGTGCTCGACGCGCTCAGCGGCGGACGGCTGGAACTCGGCTTCGGCACGGGCGGCGGCGACCTCGTGTTCTCCGTCTTCGGCCGACGGGCCGAGGACCGCCGCGACACCTACGAACGGGCTCTGAAGGTGGTGCGCGACGCGCTGTCCGGCAAGGAGCCCGTGCCCGGCGCCCCGCCCCTCTTCCCGCCCGCCGACACCCTGGGCGACCGGCTCTGGGAGGCCACCTTCGGGGTGGCGGGGGCGATCCGGGCCGCGCGGAACGGCAGTGGTCTGCTGCTCGCCCGTACCGCGCTCAGCCCGGTGCCGGACGGCCGGCCGGAGCCGCCCCGCGTACCGCTCGGCGACGCGCAACACCCCCTGGCCTCGGCCTACCTGGAGCACTGGGCGCGGCCGGATGCCGCTCCCCGGATCGGCCTGTCCCGGTCGGTGTACGTGGCGCCGAGCCGCGCGGAGGCGCTGGCGGACGCCGAGGACGGCTTCCGCCGGTTCGCCGCGACGGCAGGCGAGGCCGCGGCCCGCCGCACCCAGGACGACGCCCATGTCGGCAGCGCCCAGGACGTCATCGCCTCGCTCGGCGCCGACCGACTGCTCCCGCTGGCCAGTGACCTGATCGTCCAGGTCCACTCGATCGACCCGTCGCACGAGAAGACGCTCCGGTCGCTGGAGCTGATCGCCACCGAGGTCGCCCCGGCGCTGGGCTGGCGGCCCGGCCGTGACAGTGGCGACGGGGCCCGCGCCGACCCGGAAACCGCCCCCGAGCGCGGCGCCACCACAACCCATTCCCTCCCCGAGGAAGGCCACCCACGATGACCACCCCATCCGGGACACCCACCGATCTGATCGGCACACTGCTCGCCATCGACCCCGGCTCACCGCTGGCGCGGCTGCGCGCCCGCCGGCCGGAGGCGACCCGTCACACGCAGGGCAGCTACGACGCGCTGTTCGCACCCGCGGCCCCCGCCACCTCCGTGACCACCACCGAGCGGTTCGCGGCCGCGCTGCGGGTGGCGCGGCTGCACGGCGACCAGGTCCTGGCCGAGCACTACACCGGGCAGCTGCTCGGTGCGGGCGGTGCGGGCGGTGCGGGCGGTGCGGGCGGTGCGGGCGGTGCGGGCGGTGCCGACGGTGTGACGAAGGAGCTCGTGGCGGCCGTCGAGGACGTCCGGCCGCTGCGCCCCGCCACCGAACCGTCCGCCCCCGACCCGCTGTCCGACCGGCTGCGCGCCATCCTCGCCCACACCGACCTGCTGGTCCTGCGCCCCGCGGCGGCCACCCCCGCCGACCTGGACGCCCTGGCCGAGGCCGGGCTCGACGCGGCAGCGATCATCACGGTGTCGCAGCTCATCGCGTACGTCAGCTTCCAGGTCCGGCTGCTCGCCGGCCTGGCGCTGATCCGCGGGGACGAGCGGCCCGCGCCGGGCCCCGCGCGCGGCCCGCTGGACGCACCCCGGACCGGATTCACCCAGGAACAGCTGGGCTGGACGCCCTGGCTGGAGCCCGTCGCGGTCGAGGACGTGACGGACGAGCAGCGCGCGGTCCTGCCCGGACAGCGCCTCCAGTCCCCGTACTTCCGGCTGCTCGCCCTGGACCCGGCGGTGCTCGGTGAGCGCACCGCCACCGACAACGGCATCTTCTACACCCGGGGCGGACTGCCCCGGCAGGAGCGCGAACTCGCCGCCACCGTGACCTCGCGGGTGAACGGCTGCGTGTTCTGCGCCTCGGTGCACAGCCGCTTCGCCTCCCAGCTCAGCAAGCGGGACGAGGATGTCCAGCGACTGCTGGACGAAGGCGTGGACACCCCGCTGGACGACCGCTGGCGCGCCATCACGGACCTCTCGGCGGCACTGACCACGACACCGCCGACGGCCGACCGCACCCACATCGCCGCCCTGCGCGAACTCGGCCTCGACGACCTGGACATCCTCGACGCCACCCAGGCCGCCGCGTTCTTCGCCTGGGCCAACCGCCTGATGCTCACCCTCGGCGACCCCGAACCGCCCGCGCAGCCCTGAACCGAAAGAGGTACGGACATGCCACCCACCGCCACAGCGAACACGACCCGCAAGAACAACGACGAAGGGCCGCGGACAGCGGACCAGTTGCTCGACACCGCCCCCGACCCGCGGCCCGGACTGCGCGCCTATCTCGAGGTCAAGCGCGCCGCGCTGCTCGCCAAGCGGGAGGCCGAGCGCGCCGGCTCCGTGACCGAACCGAACCGGCTGCGCGCCAGGACCAAGGCCGAGGAGCGCAGCGGCGTACGGCGCATCCGCATCCGCCACCACCAGATCCTCAGCGACTCCCCGCCGGACTTCGCCGGTTACGACCTCGGGCCCGCCTCGCCCGAGATCCAGCTCGGCGTACTGTCCAGCTGCCTCACCCACATCTTCCTCATCCAGGCCGCCGACCTGCGGATCCCCCTGGACTCCCTCGAGGTCGAGGTGCAGGCCGACCAGGACCCGCGCGCCGGAGCGCCCGGGTTCGAGCAGGTGCCGATCTACCCGCACAACATCTCGTACACCGTGCACATCGCCTCACCGGCCACCAAGGCGCGCATCCGCGAGCTGCACGAGACGGTCGAACGCAAGTGCCCGATCTACAACCTCCTCGTCAACCCGCAGAGCGTCACCGGCCGCGTGGTCCTGACCGGCAGTCCGGAGGAGATATGACGGCCTCCCGTAT
This sequence comes from Streptomyces sp. NPDC021225, assembly GCF_044332865.1. Lineage (NCBI taxonomy): Bacteria > Bacillati > Actinomycetota > Actinomycetes > Kitasatosporales > Streptomycetaceae > Streptomyces > Streptomyces sp. NPDC021225. The sequence goes on from NZ_JBIRPV010000006.1 coordinate 86,094, forward strand.
CCGGCTCGGCTTCCTCACCCACGCGAACGGCCCCGTCGACACGCGGGAGACCTACCGGGGCCTCCTGCGCCTCTTCCGGGCCGCCGACGAACTCGGTTACGACACCGGCTGGATCTCGCAGCACCACTTCCAGGACGACTACGGGCGCGTTCCCTCGCCGCTGCCGTTCCTGTCGGCCGTCGCCGCGCAGACCAGCCGGATCCGGCTGGGCACGGCGGTCGTGATCGCCCCCTTGGAGGACCCCGTACGGCTCGCCGAAGACGCCGCCGTCGTCGACGAGATCAGCGAGGGTCGGCTCGAACTCGGCCTCGGCAACGGCGGTTTCGGCCCCGAGGCGGAAAGGGTCTTCGCGGCATTCGGCATCGACCCGGCACGCCGGCGGGAGCGTGGCTCGCAGGTGCTCGACCGGACGCTGCGTGCCCTGCGCGGCGAGCCGCTGGGAGACCGCCCGGACGGCCCGGTGCTCCAGCCGCCCGTCCCCGGGCTGGCCGACCGGGTGTGGTGGTCCTCCGCCAATCCGCGCGGTGGCGCGGAGGCCGGGATCCGGGGCGCGGGACTGCTGCTGGCGCGCCGCGCGCTCGGGGTGCCGGGCCCGACCGATCTCGACCAGCTGCGCGTGGTCGAGCCCTACCTGGAACAACTGGCCGCGGGGCCCGGAGTGGCGCCGCGTATCGCCGTCTCGCGCGGGCTGTTCGCCACCAAGGACCCCGCGGCGAGCGAAGAGGAGTTCCGGCGGATCGTCCGCCGCTATCTCGAAGGCCCCCTCCGCAACGGAGAGTTCCCGCCCGGCCTCGGCTTCGACGACTATCTGGCGCGGTCCAACTTCTTCCACGGCCATCCGGAACAGATCGCCGAGCAACTGAACCGCGACCGGATCCTGGCGTACACGACCGAGCTGATCGTGCAGGTCCACTACGGGGCGACGGTGGAGGAGTCGCTGCGCAACCTGGAGCTCATCGCGACCGAGGTCGCCCCGCTGCTGGCCCCTGTGGGCGCGGGGGCGGGCGGGGAGGTGCTCCCGTGACCACCGGGACGAGGGTGGCGCCACCCGACACCCGCCGTGCCGAGCAACCGGCGGAGCGGAAGACGGGTCCCGCCGGTACGCGCCGACGCGTCGTCCGCCGGCCCGATCCGCTGCCGTGGCTGCTGCCGCTCGGCGTGCTCGGGATGTGGCAGCTGGCCTCCTGGAACACCTGGATGGATCCGCTGCTGCTGCCCTCGCCCGGTGCGGTGGCCCGTGTCCTGTGGGACTCCGCCCGCGACGGCACTCTCGGCACCGACCTGTCCGCGAGCACCGAGCGCTGGGCCTCCGGCTTTCTGATCGGCGCATCGCTGGGACTGCTGCTCGGCTCGCTCGTCGGCCTGTCCACGCTGTCCGAGCGGCTGCTCGACACCTCGGTGCAGATGCTGCGCACCGTACCGGTGTCCGGCCTGTCGCCCCTGCTCATCGTCTGGCTCGGGCTGGACGAGGCGCCGAAGGTGGTGCTGGTCGCGGTGGGCAGTTTCTTTCCGGTGTACATCAACACGTTCGGCGGCATCCGCAACGTGGACCGCAAACTCATCGAGGTGGGACGGGTGTTCCAGTGGAACCGGCCCACCGTGCTGCGCCGGATCGTCCTGCCCGCGGCGCTCCCGGAGATCCTCAACGGCATCCGGTACGCGCTCGGCGTCGCCTGGGTGCTGCTGGTCCTCGCCGAACTCCTGGGGGCCACCTCCGGGCTGGGCTTCATGCTCAACCAGGGACGCGAGCTGTCGCGGGTCGATGTCGTGATCGCGGCGCTGCTGGTCTTCGCCGTCGCGGGCAAGGCCGTCGACCTGCTCGTACGAGCCGCGGAGCGACGGCTGCTGCGCTGGCGCGACCTGCACACGGGAGCGTGATCCGGGCCATGAGCATCGCCTTGTCCCTGCGCGGCTACGGCCGTACGTTCACCACCCCGGCCGGTGCCCTCAGGGCCGTCGACGGCGTCGACCTGGACATCGCGCCTGGCGAGTTCACCGCCCTGGTCGGGCCGTCCGGCTGCGGCAAGTCGACCATCCTGCGGGCCGTCGCGGGCCTGGACACCCGGGGTGAGGGGGAGGTGTCCGCGGGCGGTGAACCGGTCACCGGGCCGCATGCCTCGCGCGGCCTGGTCTTCCAGGAACACCGCCTCTTCCCGTGGCAGTCCGTCGCCAAGAACATCGGTGCCGGGCTGCGGGGTGACCGCGCGGCGCGGGAGCGACGGGTGGCCGAACTCGTGGAGCTGGTCGGCCTGGAGGGCTTCGCCGACGCCTACCCCGGCCAGCTGTCCGGCGGCATGGCGCAGCGCGTGGCCATCGCACGCGCCCTGGCGCCCTCTCCTGACGTCCTTCTTCTGGACGAACCCTTCGGCGCACTCGACGCGTTCACCCGGATCCGGCTCCAGGACGCCCTGCACGACATCTGGGCCGCCCATCACGTCACCGCCGTCCTGGTCACACACGACATCGACGAGGCGGTCGCCCTCGCCCAGCGCGTCGTCGTCCTCGACCCCCGCCCGGGGCGTGTGCGGCGCGTCCACGAGATCGACCTGCCCTACCCGCGGGACCGGGCCTCGGCGCGCTTCGCCGAGCACCGCTCGGCACTGCTCGGGGACTTCGCCCTGAGCGGCCTCTCCCGACCCCCCGACTTCCTCAACTCCGATTCCCCACGCCCCGAATCCCCACGCACCGAATCCCCACGCACCGATCCTTCCGAGGAGAAGCACCATGCCTGACCTCTCTCTGTCCCGGCGCGGGCTGCTGCGAGCCGCGGCGGGCGGCGCCGCCGCGACATCGCTCGCGGCGTGCGGGCCCGGCGCCGCGGCCTCCGGCTCGGCGGCAAAGGGCGTCGCGGGGCAGCTCAGGATCGGATTCCAGCCGCCCTACATCGTGATGGACGTGCTTCAGAAGCAGAAGACCCTCGCCTCGGCGCTGCGCGGCGACGGCACCGACGTCTCGCTCAAGGTCCTCGACCCGACCGTCATCCAGCAGTCGGTGGCCGGCCGCGCACTCGATCTCGGGGTCGGCGGGCTGGGGCCGATCCAGCTCTCCGGCCAGCCGTTCACCGTCGTCGCCCTCGTCGAACACAGCCCGCGCACCCAGGCGTTGCTGGTCCGCAAGGACTCCGGGATCAAGAGCGTCACCGATCTCAAGGGCAGGAAGCTCGGCTCCTACGGCACCACGATCAACGCCAACCTGTTCGTCCTCCGCGCGGCGGAGAAGGCCGGAATCGACACGGACGAGATCAAGTTCGTCCCCCTCACCACCGACCAGATCACCGCCGCCCTGCTGTCCGGCTCCGTGGACGCCGTACAGACCTGGGACCCGTTCGTCGCCCAGCTCGAGGCATCCAAGCGCACCCGCACGCTGCTCACCGGCCAGGGCCTGGTCGAGAACTACGTGGTGATCTACGGCCACCGGGACTACGTGAAGAAGTACCCGAAGACCATAGCCAAGGCGCTCCGCACCTATCGCAAGGCGCTGACCTGGGTCAACGCCCACCACGACGAGGCGCTTCGGCTTTTCGCCTCCGCCAACAAGCTGGACGCCGAGGTCGCCGCGCTCACCTTCCGCCGCCGTGAGTATCTGCTCTCGGCGCCCAACGAGCGCTTCCTCTCCGATCTGAAACGCCAGGAGAGGGAGCTCAAGGCGTCCGGCGTCCTGACCAAGAGCGTCGACTGGGACGCGGCGATCGACCACACGATCGCCGCGGAGGCCCTGGCCACGGAGCGTTGACGCAGGCCGGCTGCCTCAGCAAGATCAGTACGTCACCGGAGACGGCCGGTAGCATGGGGAACGAATATCCTTATATGTCCTGGTTGATCGGCTGGACGTGCTCACGTACCTGTTGTCGGTGCTGGCGGCCTGCGCCAACGCCATCTCCTCGGTGTTGCAGCGCAAGGCGAACCGTGAAATGCCTCCCGAATTGGCACTGCGGCCCAAACTCATCGGCGAGCTGTTGCGTCAGCCGGTGTGGCTCGCCGGGTTGGCCGGGGTCGTCGTCGGCTTCCTTCTCCAAGCCGCCGCGCTCGGCCGTGGTGAGCTGTCCGTGGTGGAGCCGATCCTGGTCTGTGAGCTGCCACTGACCCTGTTCCTGGCGGCACGGGTGTTCCGCGCGCCGCTGAGGCCGCGGGAGGCGGGCGCGGCTCTCGGTATGGCGGCGGGGCTGGCCGGGCTGCTGTTCTTTCTCGCCCCGTCCGCCGGGCACGCACAGGAGGTGCCGTGGTACGAGTGGCTGCTGGCGGGCGCCGCGACCATGGTGGCGACAGCGGCGGCGTTCGAGTGGGCGCGGCGCGGCCGTGTCGCCCGGGATCAGCGGGAAGGCAGCGCGCGGCGGGCCGCGGGGTTCGGCATGGCGGCGGGGTGCCAGTTCGGTCTGACGGCGGCGTTCATCAAGGCGGTCACGGTCCGGTTCGGCGAAGCGGGCATCGCCGGCGTGTTCACGGGATGGGAGCTGTATTGCATGATCGTCTGCGGCGCGCTGGCGATGTTCCTGCTCCAGTCGGCGATGCACGCGGGTCGGCTGGTCGCCGCGCAGCCGGCCCTGACGCTGACCGATCCGCTGGTGTCCGTCCTGTGGGGCGTCACCGTCTTCGGGGAGATGGTGCGCGGTGGCCTCTATCTGCTGTTCGCCGCGGCCAGTGGCCTGCTCCTGGCCGCCTGTGTGGTGATCCTGTCGCGCTCGCCGGCGATCGGTGAAGCGGAGACCCGACCGCTTCGAGGAGGCTGACCGGACGTGTCGGGCGCGGTCTACGCATTTGGTCTCGCCGCCGCGTGCCTGCTGGGGCTCGGCTTCGTACTCCAGCAGCACGCCGCGCAGCGCGCCCCGCTCGCCGACATGCTCTCCTTCCGGCTGCTGCTCGACCTGGTGCGGGACCGGACATGGCTGGCCGGCATCGCCTGCATGGTGGCCGGGCAGATCTTCGGCGTCTTCGCCCTCGCGAGGGGGCATGTCTCCAGCGTCGAGCCGCTGCTCGCCACCAACCTGCTCTTCGCCGTGATCCTCGCCCGGTGGCTCAGCGGTCAGCGCCTGGGCTGGTCGGGGTGGATCGGTGTGGCCCTCCTCAGCGGAGGGGTGACGGCGTTCATCGTCGCCGCACAGCCGAAAGGGGCCACTGCCCCCATCGGCGGGGTCCGGCAGGTGCTCGTCATCGCGCTCCTGCTCGCTTCCTCGCTGATCCTGGTCATCATCGCCAAGCACCTACGGCTGATCAAGGAACCACCGCTGTTGGCCGCCGCCGGGGGCCTTCTGTACGGCATCCAGGACGCGCTGACCCGCATGTCGACCGGCATCTTCTCGGCAGGCGGTCTCCTTGCGCTGGTCACCACCTGGCAGCCCTACGCGGTCGTGGCACTCGCCGTGACGGGACTGATGCTCGTGCAGAGCGCCTTCGAAGCGGGACCGCTGCGCATGTCGCTGCCGGCCCTGACGGCGGCGGAACCGATCGCGGGCATCGCCTGCGGCATCGGTCTCCTCGGGGATCAGCTCCGCGTCACCCCCACCGCGCTGGCCTGGCAGGTCGGCGGCCTCATCGCCGTGGTCATCGGGGTCCTGCTGCTCGGCCGGCACCCCGCGATGCCGACCGGCAGGTCCGATCCAGGGTTGACGGTGGCGAGTTGAGTCGTTACGGTCCCAGCGATCCAGTGCGCCGTGGGTGCTCCGCTCTCCAAGGCGACCCTTCCGTTCTTCCCGTATCGAAGACAAGTCCGCAGGCACTGCCGTGGTTGGGAGCGCTCCCAAGGGTGGCGGGGTTACGCCGTCCACCGAGGCAGCGCAGACCGACGCCAACATCCAGGAGGCGGAACAAATGGTGCTACCTCGGAATGAATCCGCGGCCAGGGGGCTGGAATCCCCGAGCCGGAGGTCTGTTCTGGCGACGATCGGTGCCCTGCCGGTCCTCATGGCCGCGACACCGGCCGTGGGGGCATCCGCAGCGGCGGCTGCCCAAGTGACCGTCGACCCGTCGGCGGAGCGGCAGACGATCCGGGGCTTCGGCGGCATGAACCACACGCTCTGGATCAGCGACCTGACGCCCGCCCAGAGGGACACGGCATTCGGCAACGGCGAGGGCCAGCTCGGGTTATCCGTGCTGAGGATCCCCGTCCATGAGAACCGGGCGGACTGGAGCCGTGAGGTGGCGACGGCGAGGCGTGCGGTCGAGTACGGGGCGACCGTCATCGCGTCGCCGTGGAATCCCCCCGCACAGATGGTCGAGACCTTCGTCCATGGCGATCAGTCCAACGCGAGACGGCTGCGGTACGACATGTATGGCGCTTATGCGCAGCACCTGGACGACTTCTACAGGTTCATGAGGGACAACGGGGTGAACCTGTATGCCATCTCGGTGCAGAACGAGCCCGATTACGCGCATGACTGGACGTGGTGGACTCCGAGCGAGATGGTCCGGTTCCTGCGGGACAACGCCGGCTCGATCGGTACCAAGGTCATCGCGCCGGAGTCCTTCCAGTATGTGAAGAGCTTCTCGGACCCGATCCTCAACGACGCAGGAGCCCTCGCCAACCTGGACATTCTCGGGGCTCACCTCTACGGCACCCCGTACCAGAACTTTCCCTATCCCCTCTTCAAGGAAAGAGGGAGGGGCAAGGAACTCTGGATGACCGAGGTGTACCACCCCAACAGCAGCGATTCGGCCGACCTCTGGCCCCAGGCGCTCGATGTGGGGGAGCACATCCACCGCGCCCTGGTGGATGCCGAGTTCCAGGCGTATGTGTGGTGGTACATACGGCGTAGCTACGGCCCCATGAGGGAAGACGGGCGCATCAGTAAGCGCGGCGCCAACATGGCGCACTTCTCGAAGTTCGTCCGCCCGGGGTATGTGCGGATCGATGCGACGTCGAATCCCCAGTCGAATCTCTATGTCTCGGCGTACAAGGGAGGTTCCAAGGTGGTCATCGTCGCCATCAACAAGGGGACCTCGGCGGTGAGTCAGCCGTTCACCCTGGTGAACAACACCTCGTCCAGCGTGTCGCCCTGGTTGACGGACGCAAGCAGGAACCTCGAACCCCGGGGTGCGATCAACGTGTCCAATGGCTCCTTTACGAGCGAGCTTCCCGCCCGGAGCGTGACCACCTTCGTGACCGGGTGAGGCAGACCACCCTCAGGGCCTGCTCACACAGATCAGGGTCTGCTGCCCGTTGGCGATGAGTTTCCGCCCGCCGTCCTGGGCCGCGAACACCTCCAACTGGCAGACGGTCAGGGTGCGGCCGGACTTCAGGACGGTCCCGACCGCCTCGAGGTGGTCGCCGAGGGCGGGCGCGAGGAGGTTGATCTTGTACTCGACGGTGAGCACCTCGGTGTCCTCCGGGAACAGGGTGAAGCCGGCGTAGCCGCCCGCGGTGTCCGCGATCGCGCTGGTGGCGCCGGCGTGGAAGTAGCCGTGCTGCTGGGTCACCTCGGGGCGGGCCGGGAGCACGATGTGGACGCGGCCCTGCGCGATGTGTGTTATCCGCGCACCGAGGTGGCTCATCAGCCCCTGCCGGGCGAAGCTGTCCTGGATGCGCTTCCGCGTCTCGGGGCTCGCCTGTTCCCGGTGCGTCCGGTCTTCCACGTGTTCTCCTCCTGCGGACATCGCATGGTTCGTCGTGAGGGAAGACTAGTTGCGACCTCGTCGAAAGTGTTCGCATGGCTACTCAGCGATCGAGCAGTCCACTTTTTCGTGAGTGGCTCTGTCCCACCCGTATCGGCATCCATTGGGATGGACATGCTTCCGCCGATGCTGCCGAAAGGGCCCACGATGACTATTCCGCGCGCACGCTCGTTTGCGCAGGTCGACGTGTTCTCCACGAGCCCCTGTCGAGGCAACCCGGTGGCGGTCGTCCTTGACGGTTCGGACCTGACCGACGAGGAGATGCAGCGCCTGGCGAACTGGACGAATCTGTCCGAGACCACGTTTGTGCTGCCCCCCACCACTCCGGAGGCGGACTACCGGCTGCGCATCTTCACGCCCCAGGGCGAACTGCCGTTCGCCGGGCACCCCACCCTCGGCTCCGCACGCGCGTGGCTGGACGACGGCGGCACACCGCACCACGCCGACCGCATCGTGCAGGAGTGCGGCGCCGGCCTGGTCGGTGTGCGCCGCGGCGACGGCACTCTGTCCTTCGCCGCGCCGCCACTCGTCCGCGGCGGTGCGCTCGACGGCGAATACCTGAACGAGATCGTCGCCGCGTTCGGCATCACGCGTGACCGTGTCCTCGCCCACCAGTGGGTCGACAACGGCCCTGGCTGGGCCGTGATCCAGCTGGCCACGGCCGACGAGGTCCTGGCCCTCGAACCCGACCTCTCCCTCATCCCGACCGCGATGGTCGGCGCCATCGGGGCCTACCCCGACGGCTCCGACCACGACTTCGAGATGCGCACCTTCGCCCCCCGCTGCGGCGTGGCCGAGGACCCCGTGTGCGGCAGCATGAACGCCTCTGTGGGGCAGTGGCTCACCGCCACCGGTGCCGCGCCCGCCACCTACCGGGTCTCCCAGGGAGCGCGCCTGGGCCGGGCCGGGACCATCGAGATCACCGCCGACGCGGACGGCACCGTCTGGGTCAGCGGCGCCGCCACCACCTGTATCCGCGGCACCATCACCTTGTGACCGGCGATGGCTGCCTCGCCATCAGTCGCCCCGGACGGGTGAGGCGGCGGACGTGAGCCGGCGCTCGGCGATCTGCTGGGCTGCCCGCAGCGGGGTGACGCCGGTCGGGCGAGCCAGGTCGAGAACGTGGCCGACGGTGTCGCCGATACCCTCCACCCGCTTCTGGGCGGCCTCGTGGCTGTGGTTCTCCGATTCCCGGCTGAGCGCGTAGACGATGCCGCCGGCACTGGCGACGTAGTCGGGGATCCAGACGATGCCACGCTCCGCGAGGGCGTCGGCGACGGACTCCTCGGTGAGCTGGTTGTTCGCCGGGCCGACGACCAGCGGCGCGGTGAGCCGGGGGACGGTCGCCGCGTCGAGTACGCCGCCGACGGCCGCCGGGACGAGGATGTCGGCCGGCGTGGACAGGGCCTGATCGGGCTCGACCCATCCGTATCCGCTCGACAGGGCGGCGTCCCTGCGGGACTGTTCCACGTCCGACACCACGACGTGTGCACCCTCGGCGGCCAGGTCGGCGGCGATACCGCTGCCGACCGACCCGAATCCGCTGATGACCACCGTGCGGCCGGTGCAGGAGGCGTCGCCGAACACATGCCGGGCGCCGGCGTGCAGGGCGGCCAGGACGCCGGTGGCGGTGGGGCCGCCGGAATTCCCGGTCCCGCCGTGCTCCTCCGGCGCGCAGTACGCGTACGGCGAGAAGCGCCGCAGGACCACCATGTCCTGCGGGCCGGTGCCGATGTCGGGGCCGGTCCGGTACGACCCCTGGAAGGAAGCGATCAGCTCGCCCAGGTCCTCCAGCGCGGCCTCGCGCAGGCCCGCGGTGAGTTCGGTTTCCTTGTCGAGGGCGATCACGCTCTTGCCGCCCCCGAAGTCCAGACCGGCCACCGCGGCCTTGTAGGTCATGGCCTCCGACAGGCGCAGCGCGTCGGCCAGACCGTCCTGCCAGCTGTCGTAGCGGCGCAGCCGGCAACCGCCGACCGCCGGGCCCAGGGCCTGGGAGTGGACAGCAACGATCAGTGGCAGCCCGGAGCGGCTTCCGCGGCGGACGACCACCTCTTCATGTGCAAATGCTTGGCTCATGCAGGCGAAGCTAGAGTGAATGCACGGATCGTCGGCCGAGTGCCGAATCAAATTCGGCAGAGGAATCATGGAGGTAATCATGGACGAACTTGATTCGGCGATCGTGCACCACCTACAGGCCGATGGCCGGCTGTCCAACCGGGCCCTCGCCGAGAAGCTCGGCATCGCACCGTCCACCTGCCTCGAACGCACCAGGCTGCTGCACAAGCGCGGCATCATCCAGGGGTACCGGGCCGAGGTCTCTCTGCGCGCGCTCAACCGCTCGGTCCAGGCGATGGTGTTCACCCAGGTCCGGCCTCTGCGCCGGGATGTCGTCGCCGCCCCGCTGCCCCAACGCCCGGAACTCCGCCCGCAGACGTGAGCCGCGGATCGGCCATGCCGGTGCTGGCGGCGCTCCTGGACCGCTCGGTCGAGCAGATCGCGGAGGCCGCGGCGGATGTCCGTTTCTACGACCGGGAAACGATCCGCGCGGTATCGGATGTGTGGGACAACAACCTCTTTCCGCTGTTCCGGGCCGCGAGCACGGCTCATGCCCACAAGCGTGAGCGTCGGGCTCTCGCCGCGTTGGAGTGGATGGCCGACTTTGGCGAGGGGCGGCGCAGATGGATGACCGAGCAGGCCGCGATCGCGGGGTACGAACTTGAGTCGCTCCTGCCGCCGGCCGAGCCGGACACGCCAGGCCGCGACGACTGGGGGCACGTCATGCCACCGTTCTGCCGGCTCACCCGGCAAACCGTGGACGATCTGGTCCCCGACTACGACCTGGCGACGGCGACCGTCCGCCGCCTTCGAGTGGAGCGCGCCGGTACGCGCTTGACCGCCTTCCTCCAGTTGCTCGCTCCCCGCAGGTACGCCGTCGACGAGAGCACGCCCGAGCGACCTCCCCTGCTGAAGGTGGCGTTGGAGGGCGTCTCCGACGCCGTATTCGACCTCTCCGACACGCGAGGGGCGGCCCTGGACCCCGGAGTGGGCGGGATCGAGATATCTCTGGGCTCGGGCGGCCGGCTCCGCGCCGCCGGCGGCGAGTACTGCCTCGACGACCGCTCATGGCATCTCTCGGCCGCCGGCCGGCGCGCTGACGCCGTCACCCCGCCCCGCACCGGCCCGTCGGACCGCCGACGACAGCCGTCCGCCGGACACCTGGGTGCCGACGCCTATGCTGCCGCCACCCTCCTGCACCACGCCATGCTGGAGCTCCGCTCGGTGCGTTACACCGCCCGTGCTGATCATGTCCCGGTGCTCGGCCTGTGCCGGGCTTTCTCGGGAGCGGGTGAAGCGATCCTGGCCGCGGGATCGCGACGCGGTGCCCGCCGCCGTGCGGCGGCCTTCCGTGACGTGATCCGAACCTGGACCGACCGAGCTGTGGAACGAACGCCACCTTCCCGCACCGACAGCTCACCCGTGTTCGGCACGCCCTCGCAGGCAGTTCTCGTCTCGGCCGCCTGGACAGCGGCCTACGACGACTACGGGACAGAACGTCCGGCCGACGCGCAACTCCAACTCGCCCTGCCGCCCCGCCCCGACGAGCCCCCCTCGGCACCCTGGCGGCTACGCACCGTCAGCTGTACCGAGCCCGAGGCCTTCCGCCTTCACGCCGACGCCTTCCAAGGCCCCGGTCAACTCACCCCGAGCGGGGAGCCCACCGCCGCCTGCGGCCTCGACCTGCACCACAGGGCCATGTTCATCGCTGCTCGAGATGGCTGGAGAGCGTCAGCCGGCTGAGCCTGCGCGGTGCCATCATGTCCGACTGCTGTGTGCGTGTCGGCCTCGCCCTCGTGTCCTCTTGCGCTCCCGTGTCATGATACAACCAGCATCCAGATGATGAAGTCATCGGGAAAACATGAGCATCGGAGATCGCGTGGGGCACGATATGACCTGGTCCGAAACCCATACGACGGACACCAGTCTGTTGGTGCTGCACGCCCTGCGTTGCGTCGGCGCCGCCAGCCTCGCCCGTCTCCACTTGGCCACGGGACTCGGCGAGTTCGACGTCGAGTCCGAGCTCATCGATCTCGGGGCCGAGGGCCTCGTGGCGCGGATGTCCGGCGACATGTCCTTCTGGATGCTCACGGACGCCGGCCGCGCCGCGGACGCCGGGCGAATCACCGACGAACTCGAATCGGCCGGCGCCCGCGGAGCCGTTCAGGCGGCATTCGAGCGGTTTCTCGTTCTCAACCCTGAGCTGCTCGACCTCTGCACGGCATGGCAGCTCCGAGCCGTCGACGGCGTCATGAACGCCAACGACCACAGCGACCCCGCCTACGACTCCCGGGTCCTCGACCGATTCGCCGATCTCGACCGGCGCGCCGCCCCTGTCTGCGACGAGCTGTCCGCGGCGCTGTCGCGATTCGGCCGTTACCGCGACCGCCTCGCGGGAGCGCTCGACCGCGCCGCCTCCGGCGCGCTGGAGTATGTGACCGACAGCACCGCCTCGTACCACACCATATGGGCGGAGCTGCACGAAGACCTGCTCGTCACCCTCGGGTTGCCGCGATGAGGTGGATTCGCGCGATCTCCGCCGAGGTCGAGGAGACGGCGGAGACGCTGGGTGGCAAGGCACTTGGCCTGGTCCTTCTGCACCGTCTCGGGTTGCCGGTGCCCGCCGGGTTCGTCATCACCGCGGACGCATGCCGTGCCTTCCTGCGGGAAGGACATCTGCCCGACGGACTCGGCGACGAGCTCACGACGGCCATCGCCGGTCTCGAACGCTCCACCGGGCGTGCCTTCGGCCGGCCGAGGAGACCGCTGGCGGTGTCCGTGCGCTCCGGGGCCGGTGTGTCGATGCCCGGCATGATGAGCACGGTCCTCAACCTCGGCCTCACGACCGAAGCCACCGAGGGCCTTGCCGCCGAGACGGGCGACCGGCCGTTCGCGCTGGACTCGCGGCTGCGCTTCCTGTCGAGCTTCGCCTCCGCGGTCACGAACGCGGTCATGAACGAGGGCGCGGGCGACGTGGGAGCCGCCCACGGGGGAGGGGCCAAGGACGCGGAAGCGCGCCTCACCGAGGAGATGAAGGCGGTCGAGGACTTCGTCCGAGAACGGTGCGGACAGCCGATCCCCGACGACGCGACCCGTCAGCTGGCGTTGGCGGTCGAGGCCGTGTTCTCGTCCTGGGACACACCACGCGCACACACCTATCGCGCGTTGCACGACATCCCGCACGACCTCGGAACGGCCGTGATCGTCCAGAGGATGGTGTTCGGGAACCGCGACGACCGCAGCGGCACCGGAGTCGCGTTCAGCCGCGATCCCAACACCGGTGAGAACACCCCCTTCGGCGACGTCCTGTTCGGACACCAAGGAGAGGACGTCGTCTCCGGCAGATCGATGCCCCGGCCGCTGCGCGAACTCGCCGAGCGGGAGCCGGCGGTGTGGGCGGAGCTGCTCGACGCCCTGCGCCGGATCGAGGGGCACTACCGCGACGCCTGCTACGTCGAGTTCACGTTCCAGGCCGGCGAGCTGTGGATTCTTCAGGTCCGGCCCGGCCGGTTCGTCGGAGGCGCCGCGGTGCGCGTGGCCACCGAACTCGCCGACGAGCGCGTCATCGAACGCCACGAAGCGCTCCTCAGAGTCTCGCCGATCCATCTCCGGCAGGTCCGCACACCACGTATGGCGTCGCCCGAGGAGGCCGATGTCTTCGCCCGGGGTCTCGGCGCCTGCCCCGGTGTCGCGGTCGGCCGGGTGGCGACCACGGCGGACCGGGCGGTACGCATGGCCGAAGGCGCCCCGGTCATCCTGGTGCGCCCCGAGACCTCTCCCCATGACATGCACGGCCTCGCCGCCGCCGCGGGAATCGTCACCGCTCGCGGCGGGCCGGCCAGCCACGCCGCGGTCGTCGCGCGATCCATGGGAAAGCCCGCGGTCGTGGGCGCCGCCGACCTGACCGTCGATGTCGGCAACGGCACCGTGACGGCCGGCGGGCGCACCCTCGGCGACGGCACCCTCGTGACCATCGACGGGACCAGCGGCGAGGTCGCCCTCGGCAGCCACCGCGTCATCACGAACGCGGCCGACGAGCGCCTCCACCGACTGCTCGAATGGGCCGACGCCACCTCGGGGGACCACTCCGAACGCGACGAATCCCAGCGGCTCGAAGCGGCCCATGCCGCACTGCGATCCTCCCGCGCCTGATGACAGGCAAGACCCCGAAAGGAGATCGGCGATGCCGACTCGGCACGTATATCTGGCAAGGCACGGCGCGGCGGACCCGTTCGGCGAGCTGACCGACGTCGGGCAGCGGCAGTCGGAACTGCTCGGGCGGCGCCTGGCCGGACTTCCGATCGACGCGGTGTGGCATTCCCCGCTGCCCAGGGCAGTGCGGTCCGCGCGGATCGTCGGCAGGCACCTTCCGGAGGCCACCGTGCGGGAAGCGGCCGAACTGGTCGATCACGTACCGCATGTACCGGACGAGGCGCCACCGGCGTGGGCGGCGTTCTTCGACGGGTACGACGCCGAGGAGGCCGCGGCGGGCTCACGCCTCGCCGATGCCCTCACCGACAGATTCGCGCGCCCCGCCGAAGCCGAGACGCACGAGGTCCTGGTCACCCATGCCTATCAGGTGGCCTGGCTGCTCCGGCACGCCCTCGACGCGCCACCGGTGCGCTGGCTGGGGCTGAACTGCGGGAACACGGCACTGACGGCGATCGAGTACCGCGATGGCATGGCGCCGACGGTGGTGCTGTACAACGACATGGGCCACCTGCCGGCCGAGCTGCGATGGACGGGGTTCGGGAACGGGACGCGGCCATGAAAGGCAGCGTGACCGCTGCGTTCAGCCCGGGTGGGACGGTCATCACCGGGCGCCGACGGCGGGCGGGACGGCGTCGAGGTCGGCGAGGTCGGCCGGAGACAGCCGGAGATCTGCCGCACCCGCGTTGTCGACGAGGTATGCCGGGGTCTTGGTGCCGGGGATGGGCACGACGTGTGGGCCCTGGGCGACGAGCCAGGCGAGGGCGACCTGCGCGGGAGTGGCTTCGACCCGGTCGGCGACTTCGCGGACCTTGGCCGCGATGGCGAGGTTGGCCCGCAGGTTGTCCTGCTGGAAGCGTGGCAGGCGTCGCCGGTGGTCGTTGTGCGGCAGTTGGTCGAAGGAGGTGAAGCGGCCGGCGAGGAAGCCGCGGCCCAGTGGCGAGTACGGCAGGAGGCCTATGCCGTGCTGTCGGCAGTAGGGCAGGACCTCGGCCTGGACGCCGCGGGTCCACAGGGAGAACTCCGACTGCACGGTGGTGACCGGGTGCACGGCCCGGGCGCGCTGGATCTGCTCGACGGTGACCTCGGACAGGCCCAGATGGCGGGCCTTGCCGGCGGCCACGGCCTCGGCCATGGCGCCCCAGGTTTCCTCGATCGGGACCTGGGGGTCGACGCGGTGGAGTTGGTAGAGGTCGACGTGGTCGGTGTTCAGGCGGCGCAGGCTGGCGTCGATGGAGGCACGGATGTGCTCGGGACGTCCGTTGCCGGCGAGGATGGGAAGGTTGTCGGGGCCGCCGGTGGGGTCGACGACCACCCGGCCGACCTTGGTGGCGAGCACCGCGCGGTCGCGCCGGCCGGTCAGGGCCCGGCCGACGAGTTCCTCGTTGGTGTGGGGACCGTAGACATCAGCGGTGTCGATCAAGGTCACGCCCAGGTTGAGGGCCTGGTGGATGACGGAGACCGACGTCGCTTCATCGCGCGGGGCGGCCATGTCGTAAAGGAAGCTCATTCCCATGGCGCCCAGGCCGATGACGCCGACCCGCGGTCCGCGGGTGCCCAGAGTGGTGTTACGCATGCTGTGTTCTGCCTTCGTACCGGATCGGGGGTTGTTTCGAAGCCCGGCCGCCCGGGCCGCGGACCATCGGCGACATCAGTGCTCGCCGAGGCGGGAGACCTGGTAATGGCTGATGAACCAGCCGGCTTCCGAGCGCTTCAGCAGGACGAGGAGGTTGACGCCGATCGTCGGCCGGTCCGTGAACGAGAAGTCGACGGCCAGGTAGCCGAGCACGATGTCTTCGGAGAGGCGCCTGCTCTCCACAATCCGGTAGGCGGCTGACAAGCCCAGGGGCTGGGACGCGTAGTAGTCGGCGACGCCCTGCCTGCCCACGCTGTAGGGATGCAACCCCTGGAAGATCGCGTCTTCGGTGAAGAGGGACGCGACCCGATCGGGCTCGTGGTTGTCGACGCCCGCCTTCCACCGGCCGAGCACGTCATGCAGGATCGCTTCGGTGTCCGTCATGCCTGTTCTCCTTCAGTGACCCGCGCTCATGCCGCCGTCGACGTGGAGGATCTCGCCGGTGACGAACGGGGCGTTCTCCAGGTAGATCACCGCGTCCACGATGTCGCTCTGCTCGCCCATCCGGCCGACCGGGTGCAGCGCGGCGAGGTCCTCATGGGTCTCCTCGGGGTGCATGGGCGTCTTGATGGTGCCGGGCGAGACGGCGTTGGCGCGGATGCCGCGGGTGGCGTGCTCGATGGCGAGTGACTTGGTGGCGGACTGGAGGCCGCCCTTGGTCAGCGAGGCCAGCACGGAGGGGACTCGCGAGTCGGCGTTGTCGACCAGGCTGGTGGTGATGTTGACGATGTGACCGCCGCCCTGGGCGAGCATCCGCTCGACGGCCAGCTGGGTGATGCGGAAGAAGCCGGTGAGGTTCACACCGATCACGGTGGCGTAGTCGTCCTGGGTGTACTCGGTGAAGGGCTTGGCGACGAAGATTCCGGCGTTGTTGACCAGGGTGTCCACGCGGCCGAAGCGCTCGATG
Organism: Streptomyces sp. NPDC021225; assembly: GCF_044332865.1. Taxonomy (NCBI): domain Bacteria; kingdom Bacillati; phylum Actinomycetota; class Actinomycetes; order Kitasatosporales; family Streptomycetaceae; genus Streptomyces; species Streptomyces sp. NPDC021225. Next base: position 102,505 of record NZ_JBIRPV010000006.1, read on the forward strand.
GCGGCGGCGATGACACGCTCGGCGGTGGCCGGGTCGGCGATGTCGCCCGGGACGGTCAGGACAGCCGCGTCGTCGGAGGGGGCGATGGTGCGGGAGGTGGCGACGACGCCGTAGCCGAGGTTGCGGTAGGCGTCGACGAGACCGGCGCCGATGCCCTGCGAGCCGCCGGTGATGACTGCGACCTTCTGAGTGCTCATGATGACCTTCTCCGGGATGGGGTGGGGATGTTCGCGACCGGACGGAGGAGCTAGCCGACCGGTCGCCTATTCGAGAAGCTAGGCGGCCGGCCGGGCGAAGTCAAAGGTCAAGAGCGCTTGGGCCGGGACTTGCTCCCTCGCACCTGAGAGGCCTGGACTCCCAGTGCACGTCGGGGGGCGGGGGAGTGGTGGAGGTTCCTAGCGCCGATACGGGTCGCCGTCGGGCAGCCAGGCATCCGGGCCGTGGATTCCGAAGTCGCCGACACCGTCGCAGAGGGCGTCGACGACGGCGAGGACCGAGGTACGGACTTCGCCGCTGCGCCACACCAGGGACCAGGTCCAGCGGATCTGCGGTGCGACGACGGGGCGTTGGACCAGGTCCGGCGGGAGCGGGGTGGTCTGGCCCTTGGGAGAGTTGATGACCGGGCGGCCGCTGCGGCGGACGTGGTCGAAGAAGGCGGGGCCGGTGATGCCGCCGTCGGAGATGCGTATCGCGTGGGCCCCGGTGTCCCTGGCCAGTTGCTCGGCGTAGGCGTTCCAGGACGACCAGGAGGTGATGTCGTCGTCCAGGAGGACGACGGTGTCCCGGGCGGTCACCTCACCGGTGTCCTTGCCGGTGGCGACGGCATGGAGCCGGTCGGCGCCGATGAGCCGGGCGCGCAGATGGTGCCGCTCCAGGTCCGCGGTGCGCACCCAGCACACGGCGAGGTCCAGGCTCCCGTCGGCGACCCGGGCGGCCTGGCTGTGCGAGGGGGCGACCCACGCGTCGATGTGGACTTGGGCCACGGCGGACGTGCGGGCGATCAGGTCGGCGGGACGCCAGTTGACGTAGCCGAGCCGGACCGGTTCCGAGCCCGAGAACCGACGCGCACGTCGTTGCAGGTCGTCGGCGCGTTCCAGCAGCGCGCGGGTGTGCGGGAGCAGGGCCGAGCCGGCCGGGGTGAGGGACACGGAACGGCGGTCGCGGTCGAACAGGCGCACCCCCAGGTCGCGTTCCAGCGCCTTGATCTGCTGGGACAGGGATGGTCCGGCGATCAGGAGCCGCTCGGCGGCCCGGCCGAAGTTCAGCTCCTCGGCCACGGCGACGAAGTATCGAAGTTGGCGCAGCTCCACGCCCGCCATCGTACGTCGGTGAGAGGCCATGCCTCCCAGGAGAGAGACGGCCGGTCGTGGCCCGGCTTCTGACGGCGGGCCGATGATGAGGGCGTGGAGACCCGACGTGAAGTGACCGTTCCTCCCGGCCCCGATACGTCGGCCGCCGTCCGATCCGACCGCGGCGACCGGCCGGCGGCCGGGGGAAGCGCTCCGCGCTGCGGCTGCTGGCCGGCGTCGCCAGCGCACTGATCTTCGTCATCGCCGTCAGCTCGCTCCACAGCCATCTGCGCGAGCACCCCGCCCACCTGCCGGGCTGGGCCTTCGGCGGAGTGGGCGCCGGCATCGCCCTGTCCGGCTTCCTGGTCCTCACCGTGCGTTCTGTCGCCGACTGGCGGGCCGCCTGGTGGGCCTCGGCGGCCCTCGCCGCCGTCCTCACCGTCGCCTCGTGGAACCTGCGCCCCGAGCCGGCTCCCGCGATCACCGCGGAACGGGGCAGGGCGGCGGCCGGTGGGCCGAGGATCCGCACGCATCGCTGGTTCGGCTTGCTGTTCACCTCCTACAGCCTGGAAGGCGTCGGCTACATCGTCGCCGCGATCGAGCAGAGCTCTCCGGGGTGGCTCGGCAGCGGCGCCTGGGTGCTGGTCGGTCTGGCGGCCGTACCGTCCTCGGCGCTGTGGGCACGGCTCGGGCGCCGCTGGTCCCGCCCTGATCTGTTGCTCGTCGCGCTCGTCGTCCAAGCGGCCGGCATCGCTCTGCCGGCGCTCGTCGGGGGTGCGGCGGCTGCCCTCGTCTCCGCGGCCCTGTTCGGCGCCACCCTCATCGGCGTCAGCACCCTGGCCCTCGCCGCGGGGGCCCACCTGCGATTTCCCCGCTCGGTCGCGCTCCTGACCGCCGGATACTCCGTCGGTCAGATCCTCGGCCCCCTGGCCGTTGCGCCATTGCTCCGCCACGGCTATCACCAGGCCCTGATCCTGGCCGCCGTGGTGGTCCTGGCAGCCGCCGGGGCAGCCGCAGTGCTGCGCATCGGCTTCCCGAACCACGTGATGGTGGTGCGCCACGGCGCTCCGGCACCACAGCCGATACCCGGGGAGGCGCGAAGGGTGTCCCAGGAAGCCCCCGACGGCTTCTGAATCCGGATACGCCCTGGCCTCGCCCGTCGCGTCGTCGCGGCGGGCGAGCGTCAGGCTCCGGCCACGGCCTCCCGCGGCGCACGGGCGCCGAGCAGGGCAAGGCAGTTCTGCCACAAGGGACCGAGCCGGTCGGTGCTGTTGTAGAGCTTGGCGAACAGCACCTGACCCTCGAGCTGGGCAACCACAGCCCGCGCGGCTTCCCGCGTCTCGGCCACCTCGACCTCCTGCCGCTCGCGGGCCTCGTTGATGACCGAGTCGACCATCTCGACCTGCGCGTCGAAGATCTCCTGAAGCCGGGTGCGGATGGCCTCGGTCTGGTTGCACAGCTCCAGGGTGAGATTCCCGAACAGACACCCCGAGACGGTGCCGCAGCTCTGCTGGGCGGCGTGGAGGCCGGCCGCCGTCTCCTCGAACAGCCGGCGAAGACGCAGCAGCGGTTGGGCGTCACCGCTGAGAGCGGCCGTCCAGGTGCGCTTCTGACCGGTCCAGTGCTCGTCGATGACGGCCAGCGCGAGGGACTCCTTCGAATCGAAGAAGTAGTAGAAGCTCCCCTTGGGTACGCCGGCCGTCCTGCATATCTCGGCCACCCCCAGGGCCGAGTAGCCGTGTGTTTCGATGAGCGACCGCGCGGCGCTCAGAATTCTCTCGCGAGCATCACTGGTCCGTCCCATGAAGCCAGTTTACGACCGGTCGACTATGACGCCCGGGGCTGTTCGGAGGCCGCTTCACCACGATGGATCCGTCACACCGAGAGAAGCGAGGGAAGCAGTCATGCCGCTGCTGTACGACGACATGGGCACCGCTGTGGACCTGGCCCGTCCGCCACGCCGGGTGGTGTCCCTCGTGCCGTCGCTCACGGAGGCGGTCGCCGTAGGACATCCGGACGCCCTGGTCGGGGCGACCCAGTGGTGCACTCATCCGGGCGACCTCGACGTGGTGCGCGTGCGAGGCACCAAGAACCCCGACCGGGCGGCGATCGTCCGGCTGCGGCCGGACCTCGTGATCGCCAACAAGGAGGAGAACCGCGAACTCGACGTCACCCGGTTGCGCGCCGCGGGAGTGCCCGTGTGGGTGACCGTCATCGAGACCGTCCCACAAGCCCTGGACTCGCTCGAGCGGCTGTTCACCGAGGCGCTCCGAGCTCCGGTCCCCGACTGGCTCGACGCGGCACGAGAGCTGTGGTCGGGGCCCGTCCCCGAGGCCACGGCCACCGCGGCGGTTCCGGTCTGGCGGGATCCCTGGATGGTGGTCGGGAGGTCCACCTTCACCGGTGACCTTCTGCGCCGGGCCGGTATCGCCAATGCGTTCGCCGAGCACCCGGATCGCTACCCGCATGTGGCGCTGGAGGAGATCGACCGACCGGACGTGGGCGTCGTCCTGCTGCCCGACGAGCCCTATGTGTTCACCGAGAGCGACGGCCCCGAGGCCTTCCACCGCACCCCGACCCGCCTGGTCAGCGGTCGGCTGATCACCTGGTACGGCCCGTCGCTGCTGCCGGCACACGAGATGCTGAAGGATCTCCGGCTGGAATAAGACGCACGCGCACTGTGCCTCTCTTCACACCCTTCTCACCTTCAGTAATTTACTAGGACGTCCTAGTATCTATACGGTCAGCGATCCTGACCTGTCTGGGAAGGCCCTCATGAGCGATCTGCACCGACCCGTGCACCCTGTCCGCCTGGTTACGGCTTCGGCGCTGTTCGACGGGCACGATGCGTCGATCAACATCATGCGGCGGATCTTCCAGTCGCAGGGGGCCGAGGTGATCCACCTCGGACACAACCGGTCCGTGCGCGAGGTCGTGGACGCGGTGCTCGAGGAGGACGCACACGGCGTCGCGGTCTCCTCCTACCAGGGCGGACATGTGGAGTACTTCGAGTACTTGGCCGAGTCGCTGCGCGAGCGGGGAGCGGAACACGTCCGCGTGGTGGGCGGCGGAGGCGGCGTCATCGTGCCCGAGGAGATCGCCCGGCTGCGCGAGAGCGGAGTGACCATCTTCTCTCCCGAGGACGGCCAGCGGCTGGGCCTCGCCGGGATGGTCAACTCGGTGATCCGGGATTGCGACTTCGACCTCTGGGACGGCGGGCCGGCTGATGCCGCCGCCATACTCGCCGGCGACCGGTTCGCGATCGCCCGCGCCATCACCGGCGCCGAGCTCGGCAAACTGCCCCCGGATCTCCTGGGACAGCTGCGCGCCGCCGCCGCGGAGCGGGGCACGCCGGTGCTCGGCATCACCGGCACCGGCGGCTCGGGGAAGTCGTCGCTCACCGACGAACTGGTGCGCCGCTTCCGTCTCGACCAGCAGGGCGAGCTACGCATCGCGGTCATCGCGGTCGACCCGACCCGCCGCCGTGGCGGCGGTGCGCTGCTCGGTGACCGGATCCGGATGAACTCCCTGGACGGACACCGGGTCTTCTTCCGGAGCCTCGCCACGCGCGGCAGCCGCGAGCTGCCCGAGCATCTGTCCGACGTGATCGACGTGGTCAAGGCCGCCGGGTTCGACCTGGTCATCGTGGAGACGCCGGGCATCGGCCAGGGGGACGCGGCGATCGTGCCGTTCGTCGACACCTCGATGTATGTGATGACGCCGGAGTTCGGCGCCGCCTCGCAGCTGGAGAAGATCGACATGCTCGACTTCGCCGATGTGGTGGCGATCAACAAGTTCGAGCGGCGCGGCGCCAAGGACGCACTGCGTGACGTGGGCCGCCAACTGGTCCGCAACCGTGAGGCGTTCGGCAAGCGGCCCGAGGACATGCCGGTGTTGGGCACCTCGGCGGCCACATTCAACGACGACGGTGTCACCGCGCTCTACCAGCACCTGAGGACCACCCTGGCCGGGCAGGGCCTGCCGCTGTCCGAGGGCGCGCTGCCGCCGGTCGACGTACGCCACTCCTCGGGCATCCGGCAGGTGGTGCCCGCGGACCGGGTGCGCTACCTCGCCGAGATCACCGAGACGGTCCGCGGATACCACGCGGAGACCGAGCGGCTGGCCGAGGCGGCCCGCCGGGCGCAGCGCCTGGACGCGGTCAGGGGTGAGCTCGTCGAGGCGGGCTCGGACGCCGGAAACGTCCAGTCGCTGCTCGACGACGCCCGTCGGCGGCTCCCGCGCGACATCACGGAGCAGATCGGGAACTGGCCCGCTGTCGTGGCCGCCTACTCCGGTGACGAGCAGGTGGTGAAGGTCCGCGACAGGGAGATCCGCACCACGCTGACCCGCGAGTCCCTGTCGGGCAACAAGGTCCCCCGCGTCGCCCTGCCCAGGTTCACCGACCACGGGGAGCTGGTGCGGTTCTGGCGCCGGGAGAACCTGCCCGGCTACTTCCCCTTCACGGCCGGGGTGTTCCCGTTCAAGCGCGACGGGGAGGACCCGGCGCGGATGTTCGCCGGCGAGGGCGATCCCTTCCGCACCAACCGGCGCTTCAAGCTGCTCTCCGAGGGCCAGCCGGCCACCCGGCTGTCCACCGCCTTCGACTCGGTCACCCTCTACGGCCGCGACCCCGGCGAACGCCCCGACATCTACGGGAAGGTCGGCACCTCCGGAGTGTCGGTGGCCACGCTGGAGGACATGCGGGCCCTCTACGACGGCTTCGACCTGGTCGCGCCGACCACCTCGGTCTCCATGACGATCAACGGACCCGCGCCGACCATCCTGGCGTTCTTCCTGAACACCGCGATCGACCAGCAGGTCGAAATGTTCCGCGCGGCGGAGGGCCGCGACCCGTCACCCGAGGAAGCCGCTCGCTTGCGCGCACACGCGCTGGCGAGCGTGCGCGGCACGGTGCAGGCCGACATCCTCAAGGAGGACCAGGGCCAGAACACCTGTCTGTTCTCCACCGAGTTCTCCCTGCGGATGATGGCCGACATCCAGGAGTGGTTCATCGCGCACAAGGTCCGCAACTTCTACTCGGTGTCCATCTCGGGCTACCACATCGCCGAAGCCGGGGCGAACCCCATCAGCCAGCTGGCCTTCACCCTGGCCAACGGCTTCACCTATGTCGAGGCCTACCTGGCGCGCGGCATGCACATCGACGACTTCGCCCCGAACCTGTCCTTCTTCTTCTCCAACGGCATGGACCCCGAATACTCCGTGCTCGGCCGGGTCGCCCGCCGCATCTGGGCGGTGGCGATGCGGGACCGCTACGGGGCGAACGAGCGCAGCCAGAAGCTGAAGTACCACGTCCAGACCTCCGGCCGCTCCCTGCACGCCCAGGAGATGGACTTCAACGACATCCGCACCACCCTTCAGGCGCTCATCGCCATCTACGACAACTGCAACAGCCTGCACACCAACGCCTACGACGAGGCGGTGACCACCCCGACCGAGGAATCGGTCCGCCGGGCCCTGGCCATCCAGCTGATCATCAACCGGGAATGGGGCCTCGCGATGAACGAGAACCCCCTCCAGGGGTCGTTCATCATCGATGAGCTCACCGACCTGGTCGAGGCGGCGGTGCTCGCCGAGTTCGAGCGGATCAGCGAGCGCGGCGGTGTGCTCGGCGCCATGGAGACCGGCTACCAGCGCGGCCGTATCCAGGACGAGTCGATGCTGTACGAGCAGCGCAAACACGACGGGACACTGCCGATCATCGGGGTCAACACCTTCCGCAGCCCGCACGCGGACACCGCGGAGCCCGGCGCCATCGAGCTGGCGCGCGCCACCGAGAAGGAGAAGGAGTCCCAGCTGGAGCGCGTACGGGACTTCCAGGCCCGCCACCGCGACCAGGCGCAGGCCGCCCTGGCCGCCCTCAAGGACGCGGCGGTGGGCGGCCACAACGTCTTCACCGTCCTCATGGACGCCGCCCGGGTCTGCTCGCTCGAGCAGATCACCGAGGCGTTCTTCGAGGTCGGCGGCCAGTACCGCCGCAACGTCTGACCGAGAGGTTTACTTCTCTTCGTCGTCCAGGAGAGCGAGCAGCGGCCCCTGCTCGCTCTCCTGGACGTACCCGGCGTAGTAGTCGTAGAGCTTGCGCCGCGAGATGCGCGCCGCCGCCAGGCCGTCCCGGGCCCGGATCGCCTCCAGCACCTCCTGGTGGTGCTGGAGCGACTCCCGCATGAGCGCCTTGCGGTTGTGCGCCTGCGCGACCTTGTCCGAGATCAGCGAGAGGACGGCGCCCCGGACCACCTGGTTGCAGACCTCGATGAGGGAGTTGCGGCTGGCCACGGCCACCGCCTCATGGAACGCGACGTCAGCCTTGCTGAACTCGTCGTACCCCGTCTCGATCGCGTCCGCCATGACGGCGATCGTCCGCTCCATGGCGGACAGCTCCTCCTCGGACCGCAGCCGGGCCGCGAGCATGCTCGCCGACCCGTCGAGAATCATGCGGAACGAGATCAGCTCCGCCATCGACACATTGTCGAACTGGACGAGCCGGGTCATCTCCTTGGTCAGGCCGGCCGAGGAGAACGGCAGGATCTCCGGGCCGTTCGGGTCGCCCGGGCGCGAGCGGATGAGGCCGTTGCTCTCCAGTACGCGCAGGGCCTCCCGCACGGTGGGCCGGCTCGCCCCGAACTGGGTCACCAGCTCTCGCTCGCTCGGCAGCCGCTGACCGGGCTTCAGATCACCGCGCGTGATCGCCTGCTCGATCTGCTCGACGATGCGCTGGTAGAGCCGTACCGGCGAGACCTGCTGGAACTGTGCCCCGTCACTCACGGCTTCTCCCCTTCGAGCGTTGTCGTTTCTCCCCCGGCCGTCTCTCCGGTGGTCGCCCCGGGGACGCCGTCCGGCCAGTGCGGGACCGCCTCGGCAGGCCGGTTCCGTTCGTACCACGCGGCCGCCCTCAGAACACCGAGATCGTCGAAACGGGGGCCCGCGATCTGCACCCCGACGGTCCTGCGGTCCGCCGTAAAGCCGCAGTTCACGGTCGCCGCGGGCTGGCCCGACATGTTGTACGGCGCGGTGAAGCCGATGTGGGACATCGTCTTCGCGTCCTCCAGGAACGGCATCGGCTGCTCGGCGGGGAACGCCGCAACCGGAGCCACCGGCGAAAGCACCAGATCGTACGGGAGCGTCGCCGCCACGGTCCGCTCCTGGATGCGCATGATCTGCTGGTAGCACTGGAGCACCCGCGTGCCCGGCACATCCGCGCCCCCCTGGCACCATCGGATGATGCTGGGGTGGACACGCAGCTTGGCCTCGGCCGCCAGTTCGCGGAAGTCGTTCCAGGACCGCACCCGCCAGAACAGATCCAGGTCGTCCAGGAGATCCTGGCCCATGAACGGCTCCACCGGCTCCACGACGGCGCCCGCCGCCTCGAAGACCGCGGCGGCACGGTTCACCGCGGTCAGGATCTCGGCGTCGCACGGCTCTCCGCAGCCCGCGTCCAGTTGCACCCCCACCCGAAGTCCGCGCACCTCGCCGACCGGTGCCGACCAGTCGATGTCCTGCGGCGGCAGGCTCGACCAGTCCCGCGGATCCGGTCGGCTCAGGATGCTCATGAACAGGGCCGCGTCCGCCACGGTGCGCGTCATGGGGCCGGCGGCGCGCCCCAGGTACGGGGCGTCCAGCGGGATCCTCCCGTAGCTGGGCTTGAGCGTGGCGAGGCCCAGCCAGGTGCCCGGCAGCCGGATCGACCCGCCGATGTCGGTGCCGACGTGGAGCGGGCCGTAGCCTCCGGCAGCCGCGGCCCCCGCGCCGGAGCTGGAGCCGCCCGTGGTCCAGGCGGGGTCCCAGGGGCTGCGGGTGATGCCGTGCCGGCTGGAGACTCCCGAGGAGAGCATGCCCCAGTCCGGCATCACGGTCGACCCGAGGATCACCCCACCGGATTCGAGGACCCGCGCGGTGATGGGCGCGTCCGCCTCGGGGACGACCGGATCCGTCCCCGCGTTGCCGGAGGGCATGGGGACGCCTCTGCGGGCGACGTTCTCCTTGAGCGTCACGGGCACGCCGTCGATGGGGCCGAGCGGTTCCCCCGCCGCCCATCGGGCCTCGCTGGCCAGGGCCGCCTTGCGGGACTCGTCCGGATCCCGCACCCAGAACGCGTTGAGCACGCTCTCGCGCGCCTCGATCACCGACTGGACGGCGTCGTGGACCTCGACCGGCGACAGCGTGCGGTCGGCGAATCGGGTCACCATCTCGACGGCCGGCATGGCGGCCAGGCCCTGTTCCGTGAGCACTCGCACTCTCCTCCTCCCCCAGCTACCGCTGGGCGGGTGCCCCTCGCGATACCCGGGGCATTCGAACCCTTGACAAGTACAGCCTCAGTCGTCACGGTACCTGGCAAGTCAGCTTACTGGTCAGGCCAGTCAGAGGGGAAGGTGCGTTGATGGCGCGGGACACCAACGTCGTGCGGCTCGCCGTCATACCTGGTGACGGAATCGGCCCTGAGGTCGTCGCGGCCACCGTGCCCGTGCTCCAGGCCGCGCTGGAGGCCGACGGCCACCGGCTCGACGTGACCTCGTTCGACTGGGGAGGCGAGCGGTTCCTGCGGCAGGGGGCGGCGATGCCGGCCGATGCGGCCGACCTCGTCAAGAAGACGGACGCCGTGTTGTTCGGCGCCGTCGGACGTCCCGATGTGCCGGATCACGAACTGGTCTGGGGCCTGATCATCGGCCTGCGGCAGCAGCTCGACCTCGCCGTGAACATCCGCCCGGTGCGCGCGTTCCCCGGCGTGCCCACCAAGGTGCGCGACACCGACGGCGTGGACCTGGTCATCGTTCGCGAGAACACCGAGGGCGAGTACGTCGGCGCCGGCGGCGTGGCGCACGCCGGCAGCGGACACGATCTCGGCATCGAGATCGCGGTGCACTCCCGCCGTGTCATCGAGCGGGCGGCGCACCATGCCTTCGCCCTGGCCTCCCGGCGGTCGGGACGGCTGTGCCTGGTGACGAAGTCCAACGCGATGCGCTACGGCTATCCGCTGTGGGACCGGGTGGTGCGCGAGGTCGGCGAGCAGTATCCGGCGGTCCGGTTGGAAACCGTGCTGGTCGACGCCATGGCCGCGCGTATGATCCAGGCTCCGCGATCGCTCGATGTCCTGCTCGCCGGCAATCTGTTCGGCGACATCCTGTCCGACCTCGCCGCGGTGCTCGCCGGCGGTATGGGCATGGCACCCAGCGCCAACATCCTTCCGGGCGCCGATGTGCCGGGGGTCTATGAGCCGGTCCACGGCTCCGCACCCGACATCGCCGGGAGGGGTGTGGCGAATCCGGTGGCGTGCATGCTGTCCGGAGCGCTGCTGCTCGACGACCTCGGACACACCAGCGCGGCTCGCCGCATCCGTGACGCGGTGACGGGCACCTTGCGAGATGCCCGGCACCACACGGCGGACCTCGGCGGAAACGCCACCACGGCGGATGTGACATCCGCTGTCCTGCACACGATGGAAAGCCAGGGGTAGAACCTATGAGAGACCACAAGCAGTTGACGCGACACACCGGGGTGGTCGCGGCCACGCTCGCGTCCCTACTGCTGGCAGCCTGCTCGGCCGGGTCCACGGCAGACGGCGGTGGCAGCGGCAAGTCCGGGAAGACCGACGACGCCCTGAAGATCGGCCTCAACGCCGAGCCGGCCAACCTCGACATCACCAAGACCGCGGGTGCCGCCATTCCCCAGGCACTGCTCTACAACGTCTACGAGAACCTGGTGAAGGTCGACCAGTCCGGGAAGATCCAGCCCCAACTGGCCAAGTCGTGGAGCCTGTCCAAGGACCGCAAGACGTACACGTTCCAGTTGGTGAAGGACGCCAAGTTCAGCAGTGGCGCACCGTTCACCGCCGAGGACGCGAAGTTCTCCATCGAACACGTCAAGTCCGACTGGACCATCGCGCAGAAGGCGCAGATGGACGTCGTCGACACGGTGCGGGCGGTGTCACCGACCGAACTCAAGGTCACCCTGAAAGAGCCGAGCAACGACTGGCTGTACCGGATGACCACCCGCGTCGGCGTGATGTTCAGCCGGACCGGCGTGAGCAAGCTGGCCACCGAGCCGGTGGGCACCGGCCCGTACGTGGTGAAGAAGTGGAACCGCGGCGACTCGATCACGCTGGCCCGTCGTGATGGCTACTGGGGGAGCGAACCGCACTTCGCGTCGGTCACCCTCAAGTACTTCAAGGACCCGACGGCCATGAACAACGCGCTGCTCACGGGCACCATCAACGTGATCGGCACGATGCAGACCCCGGATTCTCTGGACCGGTTCACGAACAACCCGACGTACAAGGTCATCGAGGGCACGACCAACGGCGAGGTGGTCCTCTCCCTCAACAACGGCTCGGGCCCGCTGAAGAACCTGAAGGCCCGCCAGGCCGTCCGCTACGCCATCGACCACAAGGCCCTGCTTGACACCTGCTGGGCAGGGCGCGGCAAGCTCATCGGCAGCATGGTCCCGCCGACCGACCCGTGGTACCAGGACCTCACCAACCAGTATCCGTACGACCGCGACAAGGCCAAGAAGCTCCTCAAGGAGTCCGGCGAAGCCGGCAGTACGCTGCGGCTGCGGATTCCGACGCTGCCCTATGCCACCGCGTGCGGCACCGTGGTCAAGAGCCAGCTCGAACAGGCCGGGTTCAAGGTCACCCTCGATCAGCTGGAGTTCCCCGCCGCCTGGCTGAGCACCGTGTTCAAGAACGCCGACTACGACATGTCCATCATCAGTCACCTGGAACCCCGGGACATGCAGACGGTGTTCGGGGACAAGAGCTACTACACCCACTACGACAACGCTGAATTCCGCGCGTTGCTGAAGAAGGCGGACCGGGGCACCCAGGAGGAGCAGGTCACCGCCATGCGGGAGGCCGCCCGGCTGCTGTCCAAGGACGCCGCGGCCGACTGGCTGTTCCTGCTGCCGAACCTGATGGTGGCGGACAAGAACATCACCGGCCTGCCCGTGGACAACGTCTCCGAGTCCCTGGATCTCACCGGCCTGGGCCGGTCGTGAAAGGCGGACTCAACAAATGATCGTCCGTCTGGTGCAGCGGATCGGGATCCTCCTGGCCAGCCTTGTCGTGAGCTCCGTCCTGGTGTTCGCGTTCATGGCGGTGCTGCCAGGAGACCCGGCCCGCGTCGCCCTCGGCGTCAGCGCGTCGGACACGGCGGTGGCGCAACTGCGCGAGCAGTTCGGGCTCGACCGGCCGCTCGTGGTCCAGTACTTCAGCTGGGTCAAGGGACTGGTGACCTTCGACCCGGGCAACTCCTACATCTCACAGACGGCGATCGGCCCGCAGATCGCCGACCGCCTCCAGGTCACCCTGTGGCTCGTCGGCGCCGGGATGGCGTTCGCCTGCCTCCTGGCGATCCCCATGGGCACGCTCATGGCGGTGCGGCACCGCAAGCCGTCCGGGCTCGTTCTCTCGGCCCTGTCGCAGGTCGGCGTGGCCGTCCCGGCCTTCCTCGCGGGCATCCTCCTGATCACCGTGTTCGCGGTGCGGCTCGGGTGGCTGCCGGCGAACGGCTGGACACCCCCGGCGCAGGATCCGGTCATGTTCCTCAAGCAACTGGTGCTGCCCGCGCTGTCCCTCGGGCTGGTGCAGGCGGCCATGCTCACCCGCTATGTCCGCAGCGCCGTGCTCGACGTCCTCCGGGAGGACTATCTGCGCACCGCTCGTGCCAAGGGACTCCGCCCGACGCAGGCGCTGTTGCGGCACGGCCTGCGGAACGCGGCGGTGCCCGTGGTCACCGTCCTGGCGTTGCATCTCGCGACGCTGCTGGTGGGCGCCGTCGTCATTGAACGGGTCTTCGTCATCCCCGGGCTCGGGAGCCTGCTGCTGGACAGCGTCTCCAACCGGGACCTCATCATGGTGCAGGACGTGGTCATGATCATCGCAATGGCGGTGCTGCTGGTGAACTTCCTGGTGGACATCATCTATCTGGTGATCGACCCGCGGCTCAGGGTCGGTGCGTCATGAGCGCTCCGGACACCACGTCCGCTCCGGACAGCAAGGCCGCCGCGTCCGCGGTGCCCGACATCCGTCGTCGGCGCCGCCCGGTGACGGGCAGCCTGCTGGTGGGCGGTCTCATCGTCGCCGTCGTGGTCGGCATGGCGCTGCTGTCCTTCGTGTGGACCCCGCACGACCCGACCCTGGTGAACGCCTCGGCGCGGCTGGAGAAGCCGTCGCTGGAGTACTGGTTCGGCACGGACAAGTTCGGCCGTGACGTGTTCAGCCAGATCCTGGTCGGCTCGCGCACCACGCTGTTCGTCGGTTTTGTGGCGGTGGGGGTCGCCGCCCTGGTCGGGGTGCCCCTCGGCATCGCCGCCGGAATGGCGCCACGCTGGCTCGGCGAGCTGCTGATGCGCGCCAACGACCTGCTGCTCGCCTTCCCGGCGCTCCTGCTGGCCATCATGTTCGCCGCCGTCTACGGCGCCGGCACGCTGGTCGCGATGGTCGCCATCGGCATCGCGTCCATCCCCAATTTCGCCCGGCTGATCCGCGGCGGCACGTTGCAGGTCATGAAGACCGAATACGTCACCGCGGCGCGCGCGGCGGGCCGCGGGCCGTTCGCGATCGCCGTGCGGCATGTCCTGCCCAACGTCAGCAGCCTCGTCATCGTGCAGGCGTCGGTCGGCTTCGCCATCGCCGTCCTCGCCGAAGCCGCGCTGTCCTTCCTGGGCTTCGGCACCCCGCCCCCCACCCCGTCCTGGGGCCGGATGCTCCAGGAGAGCCAGGAGCTGCTGTCGCTGGCCCCCCGGCTCGCCGTGTTCCCGGGCATCGCGATCGCGGTGGCCGTGCTCGGGTTCAACCTGCTCGGTGACGGCCTCCGCGACCGTTTCGACCCCAAGCTGGAGGACCGCCGATGACCGGCAACGTATCTGGCGACGTGCTGGCCGTGCGGAACCTCGACGTAACGGTGGGCGGCCGCAAGCTCGTCGAGGATGTCGGCTTCACCATCCGGGCCGGCGAACGGGTCGGCCTGATCGGCGAGTCGGGGTCGGGCAAGTCGTTGACCGCGCTGAGCGTCATGGGCCTGCTCCCCGAAGGGCTGCGGGCCACGGGTTCGGTGCGGCTCGCCGGAGTCGACCACGACCTGGTCGGTGCCGACGAGGCGCGGATGTCCCGGGTGCGGGGCAAGGAGATGGCCATGGTCTTCCAGGAGCCCATGACCGCGCTGAACCCCACGATGAGGGTGGGGCGGCAGATCGCCGAGGTGCTCCTGGTCCACCGGACCAGGCCCGACCGGGCGTCCGCCCGGGCCGCCGCCGTGGAGTTGCTCGCCCAGGTGGGGCTCCCCGACCCCGCGGCCGCCGCGCAGGCCTACCCGCATCAGTTCTCCGGGGGCCAGCGGCAGCGGGTGGTGCTGGCCATCGCCCTCGCGAACGATCCCGCGCTCCTGGTCTGCGACGAACCCACCACCGCGCTCGACGTCACGGTGCAGGCGCGGGTGCTCGACCTGATCGTGCGGGGAGTCCAGGACCGCAGGTCGGCCATGCTGTTCATCACCCACGACCTGGCCGTGGTGGCCACCGCCTGCGAGCGGGTCATGGTCATGTACGGCGGGCGGCTGGTGGAGTCCGGGCCGGTCCAGGAGGTGTTCACCCGTCCTCGGCATCGCTACACCCAGGGCCTGATCGGCGCGTCGGACCTGACCGTGGTCGACGACCGCGGCCGGCTGGCCACCATCCCCGGATCGGTGCCGCCGGCGGGCCACTTCCCCGCCGGATGTGTCTTCAGAAACAGATGCGCCCACGCGACCGAGGCGTGCGCCACCCGGCCGGAATGGATCCCGACCGGGCCGGACTCCGGCTACGCCTGCTTCCACCCGGCACAGAGCCCGGCAACCGGGAGCCGCGCACACGCGAAGGGCACACCGATGAACCAGGAGGCCGGCCGTGGCTGAGCAGCCGACCGCCATCAGCGTCCGTGACGTCACACGCGTCTACCACCGTCCTCGTACCTCGCTGCGCCACCCCAGCCCGCCGGTGCACGCCCTGCGCGGCGTCAGCTTCGACGTCCCCCAGGGGCAGCGGTTCGGCATCGTGGGCGAGTCGGGGTGCGGCAAGTCGACCCTGCTGCGGATTCTGGCCGGGCTCGACCGCCCCACCAGCGGTGGCGTCGCGATCGACGGCCGGGACATCACCGGGCTCAGGGAGCGGCAGCTCGGGTTCGTCCGTGAGCGGCTTCAACTGGTGTTCCAGGACCCGATGAGTTCGCTGGACCCGCGTATGCGCGTCGGCGACATCGTGGCCGAGCCGCTTGTCGCACAGGGGCACCCGAACCGCCGGGAGCGGGTGGCCGAGTTGCTGGAGGCCGTCGGCCTGCGGGCCGACGCGGCGGACCGGTATCCGCACCAGTTCTCCGGCGGCCAGCGGCAGCGCATCTCGATCGCGCGTGCCCTCGCCCCCCGCCCGAAGATCATCGTGGCCGACGAGCCGGTGAGCGCCCTGGACGTGTCCGTACGGGCCCAGGTGCTCAACCTCATCGCCGACCTCGTCGAGGAGCTGTCCCTCACGCTGGTCTTCGTCTCCCACGACCTGTCCGTGGTCCGCCATGTGTGCGACCGGGTCGCGGTCATGAACGGCGGACAGATCGTGGAGTCCGGGCCCACGGAGCAGGTGTACGAGGATCCGCAACATTCCTATACACGCAGGCTGATCGCCGCCGTTCCGACGCTGGGCAAGGCTCTGTCCGGAGTGTCGGCGGCCGACCTCAACCGGGAGTACTGACCGTGACGACCCACGTCGAACCCGCCGGTGGCGAAAGCGCCCAGGTGTTGGAGTTCCACCAGTTCCCGACGGGGTTGCCCATCGGCGACAGCTGGGTGGCGGCACCCGCCGCCGAGGACGTCCGCTTCCCCTACGACGGGACGCTCGTCGCGCGGGCCCCGGTCGGGGACACCGACCTCGCGCGCCGCGCGGTGGACGCGGCCGTCGCGGTCCGCGAACAGGTCGGCAGGCTCCCCTCGCACACCCGCAGGGCGGCGCTGATCGCGACGCACGACGCGGTCGCCTCACGGCGCGCGGACTTCGAGCGGCTCCTGGTCCTGGAGACCGGTAAGCCGCTGGTCGACTGCCGTGTCGAGGTGGATCGCACCCTGCTGACCCTGCTGACGGCGGCCGAGGAAGTGGCCCGGCTGCACGGCGAGACGGTGCCGCTGGACCTGCTGCCGTCGGGGGAGGGGCTGCTCGGCTTCTGGATCCGCAAGCCGATCGGCGTGGTGGCGGGCATCGCGGGCTTCAACTACCCGCTGTTGCTCGTCACGCACAAGATCGCGCCGGCGCTGGCCGCCGGCTGCCCGGTCATCGCCAAGCCGGCGCCGCAGACTCCGCTGGCCTCCCTGTGGCTGGTGCACCTCCTCCGTGAGGCCCTTCGCGCCGCGGGCGCGCCGCAGGCCGCGGTGCAGCTGGTGACCGGCGGCCCCGAGGTGGGCGTCGCCCTGACCACCGACCGCCGGATCGGGGCGGTGTCCTTCACCGGCTCCGCCGCCGTCGGCCACCGGATCGCCCGGGACGCGGCACCCACCAAGGTGCTGCTCGAACTCGGCTCCAACGCCGCCCTGGTGGTCGCCGCCGACGCCGACCTCGACGCCGCCGCCGACGCGGTGGTGCGCGGCGGGTACTACGCGTCGGGCCAGGCGTGCATCAGCGTGCAGCGGGTCATCGTGGTGGACGCCGTGCGCGACGAGTTCGTGGCCCGCCTGACGGAGCGGGTGGCCCAGGTGGCCATGGGCGATCCCCGCGATCCGGCGACGAGGGTCTCGGCACTCATCGACGAGCGGTCGACCGAGCGGGTCCGCGCGTGGCTGGAGGAGGCGGTGGCGGCGGGGGCGTCGCTCGTGGCCGGAGGCAAGGTCACCGACGGGGTGATCGAGCCCACCGTGCTGCTCGACGTGGACCGTGGCCTGCCCGTCTGGGACGAGGAAGTCTTCGGCCCCGTGGTGGCGGTGCGGTCCGTCCCCGATCTGGACACGGCGTTCGACCTGGTCAACGACTCGCGCTACGGACTGCACGCGAGCGTCTACACCAGCGCCCTCGATACGGCGTTCGCCGCTCTCGACCGCCTGGAGGTGGGCGGGGTGGTGGTGAACGAGGTGCCCGGCTTCCGCTCCGACGTCATGCCGTACGGCGGTGTGAAGGACTCCGGGGCCGGACGGGAGGGCCCCAGGTTCGCCATCGAAGAGCTCACCGTGACCCGTATGGCAGTGATCCGTCCGACGACAACGAAACCGTGAGGACCATGCAAGCAGAGGACCGCACCGATGCGGTGGACGCGTACTCCCGCCTGTTCAGGCTCGACGGCCGCAAGGCCGTCGTGGTGGGCGGGGGCAGCGGAATAGGCCGCGAGAGCGCCCTGGCGCTCGCCGCGCACGGCGCCGAGGTGGTCTGCGCCGACCGTGATCTGACGGCGGCCACGGAGTCGGCGTCGATGGGGCCGGGCCTTGTCCCGTACGCCCTGGACGTGCTCGACGGCGAGGCGGTCGCGCGCGCCGCCGAGGAGCTGGGACCCGTCGACGTGCTCGTCTTCACCGCCGCGACGAACGTGCGCAAGCGCCTGCTCGACTACACGGCGGAGGACTTCGAGCGGGTCGTGGCGCTCAATCTGCGCGCGTCCTTCGACCTGGTGCGGGCGTTCGGCCGTGGCATGGCCGAACGTGGCAGGGGCAGCATCATCGGCTTCAGCTCGATCCGCGCGGTGGCCGTCGAGCCGGGGCAGGGGGTGTACGCGGCCACGAAGGCGGGCCTCGTTCAGCTGGCGCGGACCGCGGCGGCCGAACTGGGCCCGTCTGGTGTGCGGGTGAACACCATCGCCCCGGGCATCGTGGACACACCGCTGACCACGCAGATCAAGGCCGTGCCGGAGTGGTCGGAGGCCTACGCGACCAAGAGCGCCCTGGGCCGCTGGTCCCGGCCCGACGAGCTGGCCGGCGCGGTCGTCTACCTCGCCTCGGACGCGTCGTCCTTCGTCACGGGGAGCCAGCTGTTCGTGGACGGAGGCTGGACGGCGATCGACGGACGCTATACGCCGCCCAGCTGACCGGACGACCGACTGGGAGCGACGCGGGCCCCGAAGGGCTCCGCGTCGCTCCCAGTCGCATGGCGGAGGGCGTCAGTCGATCCGCTCGAAGGGCTCCGTGCCCTCTTCGTCCGGCGCGACCGTGAAGACGACCTTCTCGAAGGCACCGGTGAACGCGAACTCGCCGTCGTAGTTGGGCGAGGAGGGCGACAGGGTGTCCCGGCCGACGTCGAGGCCCTGCCACCCCAGGAAGTGCGGCAGGACCCGCGGAATGGCTTCGGAGCCGACCGGCCTGCCCGACACATACAGGTGTCCGGTGCCCCGCATGTCACCGGTCTTGACGAATTCGAAGGTCAGCTCCGCCGGGCCGACCGGGAGCTCCTCCGCCGAGGTCACCGCGTACCGGGTGCCGAGGAAGTTGTACTCGTAGACCAGCCGGTTGTCCTTGACGTACAGGACGTATCCGCTGCTGATACTGCCCAGGGACACCAGCACACCCTCGTCCGACGCGGTGGCGCGGTCGACGTACGCGGTGATGCGGTGTCCGCGGTTCATCACCGGTGGCACCGCGGCGATGGGCAGATGGGCCATGCCGGGATAGTAGGTGAAGGTGGTGCGCCTGCGCGGGGAGCCGGGACGCGGAATCTTCGCCCGGTAGGCGAATCCGTTGTCGTCCAGCGGCAGCACGTCGTATCTTCCCGCCTCCACCCAGAAGCGGGAGATCATCTTCTGTAGTTGCTCGGGCCGCGTCCGCGCCAGGTCGTTGCACTCCGAGAAGTCGCTGTCGTGGTGGTAGAGCTCCCACTGGTCCGCGTCGAACGATGTGCCGCGTTCGTGGTAGGCGACGGCCTTCCAGCCGTCGTGCCAGATCGCGCGGTGTCCGAACATCTCGAAGTACTGGGCCTCTTTGCGCGTCGGCGCGGCCGGCGAGCCGAAGGTGTAGGCCATGCTGACACCGTGGATCGGCAGTTGCGGGATGCCGTTGTACACCGCGGGCGCCTGGAGACCGAGCAGTTCGAAGAGGGTCGGGGCGATGTCGGACACATGGTGGAACTGCTGCCTGATCTCGCCGGTGCGCGGCAGCCCCCGGGGCCACCGCACGATGAGCGGGCAGCGGACGCCGCCTTCGTGGGTGTTCTGCTTGTAGCGCTTGAACGGCGTGTTTCCCGCCTGTGCCCAGCCCCAGGGGTAGTTGGCATGAGCGCGGGTGGTGCCGATGTCATCGATCCGCGCGACCATCTCCTCGAGGTCCTCGGGGATCCTGTTCTGGAACGCGGTGGGGTTGAGCGAACCCTTCTGCCCGCCTTCCTGGCTGGCCCCGTTGTCCGAGAGCAGGATGGTGATGGTGTTCTCCATCCGACCTATCCGCTCCAGGAACTCCATGAGCCGGCCGATCTGGTGGTCGGTGTGGTCGAGCATCGCCGCGTAGGCCTCCTGGAGGCGTACGGACAGCTTCTTCTCGTCGTCCGACAGCTCGTCGAAGGGCACGACCCCGGGGTTGCGCGGCGCCAGTTCGGTGCCGGGTGGCAAGATGCCCCGTTCGATCTGGCGGGCGTGCCGGGTGGCGCGCTCGGCGTCCCAGCCGTGGTCGAACCGGCCCCGGTACTTGTCCAGGTACTCCTGGGGGGCCTGGTGCGGGGCGTGCGCCGCGCCGAACGCCAGATACAGGAAGAAGGGCTTCTCGGGAGTGACGGACGTCTGGTCCCGGACGAACTCGATCGCCCGGTCGGCCAGGTCCTCGCTGAGGTGATAGCCCTCTTCCGGGCTCTTCGGCGGATCCACGGCGTGGTTGTCGTGGAACAGCTCCGGATAGAAGCTGTCCGTCTCGGCTTCGAGGAATCCGTAGTAGCGCTCGAACCCGCGGGACAGCGGCCACTGGGTGTACGGCCCGGACGCGGTGGTCTGCTCCATCGGCGCCAGATGCCACTTGCCCACGGCCATGGTGTTGAAGCCGCTGTCGCGCAGCACCTCGGGCAGTATCGCGGCGGCCTTGGTGATCCGTCCGCGACCGCTGGGGAAGCCGGTGTCGAAGTTGGACAACATACGCATGCCGACGGAGTGGTGGTTCCGGCCGGTCAGCAGGGAGGCACGGGTCGGCGAACACAGCGTGGTGGTGTGGAAGTTCGCGTAACGAAGGCCGTCGGCGGCGAGGGCGTCCATGGCCGGGGTGTCGATGTCCGAGCCGAAGCAGCCGAGGTCGGAGAAGCCGACGTCGTCGAGCACGATGACCACGACATTGGGCGTGTCCTCGGGGAGCGTCTGCTGATCGGGCCACCAAGGAGTCGACTCCTCGTAGGTGGTGCCGATCCTGCCTTGGAAGGTGCCGCTCTCGGACGGCGGATACGGAGAGGCGGTGGTCATCCAGGACGCTCCTTTGACCAAGGAAGGCTCAGGTTAACTGGTCTTACCAGTAGTCCGGGCGTAAGTTTCGCCCGCTCCTGTGGTTGTGTCAACCATCCGGTGGTTCGCCTACCGACCCGCCCGGGGCAGGTCCGCCGCGCAGCGGAACCCCATGTGCCCGGTGCTGCTGTCAGGTGTGTTGGAGGTGCGCGCGGCCACGCGGTAGCGGTTGCAGTACGACTCATGGCACAGGTAGGAGCCGCCGCGGATCACCTTCGCCTCCCCGCTGGGCGGTCCGGCCGGGTCCCGGCGGGTCTCCGGGCGCTCGGCGGCGTGCCATGTGGTGCTCCACCAGTCGGAGCACCACTCCCACACGTTGCCCGAGGTGTTGTACAGGCCCAAGTTGTTGGGCCGGTAGGTCTTGACCGGCGCGGTGCCCAGATATCCGTCCTCGCCCGTGTTGACCTGCGGGAACCGCCCCTGCCAGATGTTGCAGCGGTGCTGCCCCCGGGGCAGCAGCTCGTCCCCCCAGGGGAAGCGGGCGCGCTCCAGACCGCCACGCGCCGCCATCTCCCACTCCGCCTCCGTGGGGAGGCGCTTGCCCGCCCATGCCGCATAGGCGGACGCGTCGCGCCAGGACACATGGACGACAGGGTGGTTCGAAAGTTCGGTCCATGACGACCCCGGCCCGTAGGGGGCCTGCCAGCACGCCCCCTCGACCGCGAGCCACCAGGGCGCCTGCTGCACCGTGTCGCGCACCAGGTGCCGGGCACCGGGGTGGACGAGTGCGTAGAACACGAAGGACCAGCCGTGGCGCTCGGCATCGGTCCGGTAGCCGCTGCCGCGCACGAACGCCGCGAACTGCCTGTTGGTGACGGCGGTCGCGTCGATGAGGAACGGCGACAGCCGCACCGCCCGGACGGGGCCCTCACCGTCCTCGGGAAACGCGTCGGCGTCATCGCCTCCCATCAGATACGTCCCTCCGGGGATGCGCAGCATGGCGCGCAGCCCCTGTGCCCGGTCCCGCTCCGAGGCCTGGGGCCGAACGGCGGGGGGCTCGGGGTTCTTCCGGTCGCCCCCTGGCGTGGGGGCGCAACACGCGCCTGACATCGCTCCTCCGACCGCGGCTGCTGTTCCTCACCCGACTGACACACCATCGATCTCAGGGCACGGGAGTCCCCCGCTGCCAGGAGGCGATGACGATCAGCGTCTTCGTCTGGAGCACACCGACGCCCTTACGACGCAGGCGATTGACCACCTTCTGGAGGTCATCGACATTGTCGACATGCAACCGGACCAATGCGTCCACGTCGCCGGTGAGCGTCAACACCTCGTCGACCTCCGGCAGCGTCGACGCGAACTCCACGATGTCGTGGATGTCGGTGTCGCCCGTGAAGCGCAGCTCGGTGACCGCCTGAAGGCCCTGACCGAGCTTGGCCTGATCCGTCGTGATCGTGTAGCCGGTGATGACACCCGACTCCTCGAGGCGCGCGATGCGCCGGCGGACCGGCGCCGGCGTGAGCTGCACCAGGCGTGCGATATCGCGAACGGTGCGCCGCCCGTCGGCTCGCAACAACTCCAGGATCTGTAGATCGACCGAGTCGAGATGTACGGGTGCCGACATGCCACAAGTGTAAGCAGCACTTACCGCAACGCCCACTCCCGACCTGGACGGACTGCTCGACAGGAGCGTGCCGCGCATCGCTGTGCGCACCCTTGTTGTGAACGGATCCGGCCCTTGGAACCGTGTCCCGCATGTCAGCCGCGATACCACCACTGCTGCGACTCGATGTCGTCGCCATGCCCTTGACGGTCGCCCGGGTCGCCTCGATCCTGGCCCATCGCCAGTTCGACGTGGTCACCATGGATGTCGCCGCGCCCGTCGACGGGCTGCGGACGATCACCATCGAAGTGGACACGGCGGACGACATCAGGTTGCAGCAGCTCGTCCAGTTCCTGAACCGGTCACCCGACGTCGTCAGGGTCGTGCGCCTCGCCGACGCCGCTTCGATCCGTCAGGGAAAGGTGAGGGTCTGAGCCAGCAACGTCACGAGGACGAGCACCGTGGGAAACAGCGCGAGGAACATGGCGAAGGTGTAGCCCATGATGTCGCGCGCCTTCAGGCCGAGGATCGCGAGGGTGGGCAGCATCCAGAACGGCTGGAGCAGATTGGCGCTGGCCTCGCCGAGGTCGTACACCACGACCATCCAGCCCTGGTTCACATGCAGCTCGTTGGCCGCCCCGAGGACGTAGGGCGCCTCGACCACCCACTTGCCACCGCCGCTGGGCACGAACACCCCGAGCACACAGCTGTAGACACCGATGAGGGCCGGGTAGAAGTACTCGTTCGACACCGACACCAGCCAGTCCGCGATGGTCTGGTGCAGCCCGGTGAAGGCGATCATCCCGAAGATGCCTCCGTACAGGGGGAATTGCAGCAACACGCCCGAGGCGGCCGGTGCTCCCTCCCTGAAGGCGCGGGCGAGGTGTACGGGTCGCCAGTGCAGGATGAGGGCCAGCAGGATGAGGATCAGGTTGACGGTGTTCAGATCGAGCGCGTTGAGCGGATTGCCCTTGGCCTGGGCGAAGTGGCGGACGAGATACCAGACACCCAGAACGAAGAGCGCGATGGTGAGGGTCGGACTGAACTCGACCCACTCGCCGGGGCGGCTGCGCCGGGAGTCCGGGCTCTTGGTGCGGAGCGCGGGCCCGAGATCGATGCCGAGCCGCTCCGCGGTCATCGCCCGCTCAGGCGACGGGGCGAGGAACCACGCCATGGTGACCGCCACCGCGAAGACGATCACCGTGGCCACGATGCCCTGCCAGAGGAAGATGGTGTCGGTCAGGGGAATGACCCCGCTGCCCCGCCCCTCGGCGATGATCTTCTGCACGGCGGCCGGGCTGGAGGTCGCGCTGGCCACCTGGAGCGCGGCCGATCCCGACAGGCCCTGGGCCCATACGGTGCCCAGGCCGAGGAAGGCCATGGCTCCGATGGCGCGGTAGTCGACTCCGGCCAGCCGGCGGGCGATCTCCTTGGCGAGGATGGCCGTGAAGACGAGGCTGAAGGCCCAGTTCACATAGGAGGTGGCCATGGCGACGGCGGCGGTGAACGTGATAGCGCCGCGCGGGGTTCGGGGCACGGCGGCGAGCCGGGCGATGAGGCGGGCCATCGGCGGCGAGACCGCCACCGCGTAGCCCGCGATGACGATGATCGCCATCTGGAGCGTGAACTCTATGAGCGACCAGAACCCTTTGCCCCATGCGTCCACGAGGCCGAAGCCGCTGGTCGCTTCCGGGTCGCTTGGCTTGCCGAGCAGGCTTTCCCCTGAGACGAGCCCCAGGGCGAGGACCACGAAGGTGCCGATCAGGACGAAGCCGAGAGCGTCCGGCAGCCACTTCTCGGAGAAACGGGTGAACCGCAAGGCCAGCCGGGCAAGCCAGGTCTCCTTGCCGCTCACCTCCGCTTCCGACGTCTTGAGGGGGTTCGCGGCCATACGGATCTCCCGTTCGTTCGAATTCGCCCTCGCGGGGCGGGGTGCGCGCGCAAGATCCTGATGGGGGGCGGCTGAACGCGGCAATGGGGAATCCGCACACGGGTTGCCGCCGCACCATGTGGGACATGCCCATGGGAGAACATCCACGGCCCCGGTACATCCGTCCCGCAAACGCACCGGCGAGGACCTGGCACCTGGCCAGGTCCTCGCCGATGGTGGTGAGCGGCCGCCGGGCCGCGCGCACTCGCCCCGGAATCAGCTGCCGGGTGTGAGCTCGAGGGTGTCGAGCACCCCGTACACCCCGAGGAAGAGGATCGCCGCGCTGCTCAGGACGAGGGCGGCGGTCAGCCAGGGGTTGGCGCGGAAGCGCGGTGGGACGCCGGTGTAGCGCAGGCGCCAGACCGCGACCACCACCGCCAGGAGGAAGATGCCACCGCCGATGCCGCCGATCTGCACCATCAGGACGGGGGACTGGACCCACAGGAAGATGCACATCCACACCGGGGGCAGGCAGCAGGTGAGGATGCGGATGGTGCGCGTGCGCACGCGCATGTCCTTCCAGTTGATCACTCCGAGCAGACCGAGGGTGTTGGTCCACAGCCGGGGGACGCTGGCCGACGAGGCGACGGTGACCGAGAAGAGGACGGCGATCGCACCGGCCAGGAACAGGTACTCGGCCCAGGGGCCGAGCGTGTCGGTGTAGATGTGCGAGAGCGTGGTGATCATGCCGTTGCCCTCGGGCACCAGGCCCTGTGGATGGAGCACCGAGGCGCCGATGACGTAGAAGGACAGGGTGCAGACCGTGCAGATGATCCAGGAGACGCCCACGTCGAGCCGCATGACCTTGAGCCAGCCCTCGGCCCGCCGGGCGCGCTCCTCGGTGCCGTCGTCGGGGCCGGTCCAGCGGGCGTAGCCCTTCTCCATGCACCAGTAGGTGTACGTCGTCATCTCGTCGGCGCCGACGCCGGTGATGCCGAACATGGCGAGTGCGATGCCGATCGTGCCCGCGGGGATCTGGAAGCTCAGCCCGTCGGCGAACTGCTCGGTGCCGTACCCGAAGGCGGTGAACGGCAGGGCGAGCGCCAGGCCGACGGTGATGACGGTCTTGAGCGTGATGCCGATGACCTCGACCCGTTCGACGACGTGGTACTTGCCCGTCTGGAGGATGAGGATGGCGGCGCCGGTGACGATGAGGGCCCAGATGGTCAGGGACGATGTGCTCAGCGCCGCCCCGTGGATCGGGAGCAGGATCGAACAGGCCGCCGCGGTGCCGCCGATGATGCCGCCGCGCTGGAACATCTTGGCGAAGTCCATGCCGATCCAGAGCCAGTTGATCCAGCTCAGCCGGCCGATCCGGGGGCCGACGTCACGGAAGCCGTCGAGCGCCGGTCGGCCGTTGAGAATCGTCCAGCGGGCCAGCTCCATCTGCACCCACACCTTGACCGCCGTCGAGACGATCACCAGCCACAGCAGCGCGAACCCGGCCTTGGCGCCGAGCGAGGTAGTGGTGATCAGCTCACCGGAACCGACGACGGCGGCGGACAGCACGAGACCGGGGCCCAGTTCGCGCACTCGGCCGCGGAAGGTCACGGGGGCCGGGCGGGCGTCCTCGGCGCGCAGCGCGTACGGATCGATCTGCGTCTGCGCGGGTGGTGGCGTCGCCGTGGCGCCGTCGGTCGTGGTGGCCATATCAGGTCCTTAGGGCTTCCGGCGTCGTCGCCGGTATCCGGAACGGGGACAGGGGTCGGTGGCGGGGGCGTGTGGGGTGGTGTCTCAGCGCGCCTGGTGATGCGGCTCCTTGCCCGCCAGTACGCGGACGACGTCCTCGGCCACCATCGCGCCCATGGCCTGGTTGGCCTCGGGCGTGCAGGCGGCCATGTGGGAGGTGAGGAGGGTGCGCGGGGCCTCGCGCAGCGGGTGGCCGGCGGGCAGCGGCTCGGTGCTGAACGCGTCGAGGGCCGCGGCCCCGAGGTGCCCGGAGCCGAGCAGCTCGGCGAGCGCGTGTTCGTCGACGAGGCCGCCGCGCGCGGCGTTGACCAGGATCGCGCCCGGCTTCATCGCCGCCAGGCGGGCGCGGCCGAGCAGCGGGGCGCCGGACGGATCGGGCGGGGTGTGCAGGCTGACGGCGTCGGCGCGCGCCAACAGCGCGTCGAGCGCGGCCGGTTCTGCGCCGTGCGCGCGGACGTCGGCGTCGGAGACGTATGGGTCGTGGGCGAGCAGCTCCATCCCGAAGGCGCGGGCGTAGCCGGCCAGCAGACGGCCGATGCGGCCGAAGCCCACGATCCCCAGCGTCTTGCCGTGCAGTTCGGGGCCGAACAGCTTCGGCCAGCCGCCCGCCGCCACCGCGGTGTGCGAGGCGGTGAGGGAGCGGGTCGCGGACAGCAGCAGGCCGAAGGTGTACTCCGCCACCGCGCGCGAGTTGCTGCCCGGCGCGCACACCACCGGTATCGCGCGGGCGTGGGCGGCGGCCACGTCGATGGTGTCGACGCCGACGCCGTGCTTGGCGATCACCTTGAGGCGGGGCGCGGCGTCCATCACCTCGGCGGTGATCGGGTCCATGCCGACGATCAACGCGTCCGCTCCGGCCGCGTACTCGAGGAGTTCGGCGGTGGGCAGCGCCGCGTCCTCGCGGGGGCGCAGGGGACCCGCTCCGGCCTCCTGAAGGATCTGCCAGGGGCGCGCCGAGTGCCGGGCGAAGGTGGGCGTCGTGATGAGCGTGGTCGGCATCAGCGCGCCCCGCCCCGCGCCGCCTCCAGGTGGGACGTCGCGACCTGCTGAAGGTGCACGACGTCGGCCGAGACCGTCGCGAACGTGAAGCCCTCGGCGAGGCGGCGGGCGGCGCTCGCGCCGTCGGCGTTGTGGATGCCGGCCGCGATGCCCGCCGCCTCGGCCGCCTTGCGGACGCGGGCGAGGGCCTGCTCGAACTCATCCTGCACGGCAGGGTCGGTGGAGGTCGCGCCGCCGATGGCCAGGCGCAGGTCGGACGGGCCGACGTAGACGCCGTCCAGGCCGGGGGTCGCGCAGATCTCCTCGACGTTGGCGAGGCCGTCGGCCGTCTCGATCATCGCGAGGACGGCGGTCTGCTCGTGCGTGTCGGCCGGGTTCGGGCCGATGCGCAGCTGGGCCCGCATCGGGCCGTACGAGCGGCGGCCCAGCGGCGGATAGCGGACGGCGGCGACGGCGTCGGCGGCGTCCTGGGCGTTGTCGATCAGCGGGACGATCACTGCGGTGGCGCCCGCGTCGAGCGCCTTGCCGATGTAGGTGAGGTCGTTGGCTTCCACCCGCACCATGCCGACGGCGGTGCTGCCCTTGGTGTCGGTGGCGAGGAGGTTGTTCAGCATGCCCTGGTAGCCGAAGAGGCCGTGCTGGGCGTCGAAGGCCAGATAGTCGTAGCCGATGCGGGCGAGGCGCTCGGCGGCGATCGGCGAGTCGAGCAGCGACCAGTAGCCGATGAGCTGCTCGCGGTTGCGCAGTGCGGCGGTGAACTGGGCGGACGTGCGGCCGGTGGCCATGTTTGTCTCCGTTGTGGGATAGCGATGGGGCGGGGAGGTCAGCGGTTGTAGGCGGGCATCGGGCCGCGCAGGCGGGCGCCGACCTTGTCGCAGGCGGCCAGGACGTCCGCGGGCAGCGGGCCCGCGGCCGCGGCGGCGATGTTGGCCTTCAGGTGCTCGACCTTGGAGCCGCCGAGCAGCAGCGCGTCGGTGGAGGGCCGCGACAGCAGCCAGCGCAGGGCCAGGTCGGTCAGCGGCAGGCCCGCGTCGGCGGCGATGCGGGTGAGGTCGGTGACGGCGCGGAACAGATCCTCGTTCCAGTAGCGGTCGCGGTACATCGCGGCCAGCTTGGAGTCCCCGAAGCGCCCGCCCGCCGGGGCCTGTTCGAAGCTGTGGCGGCCGGTGAGCAGGCCGCCGCCGAGCGGGTTGTAGACCATGGTGCGCAGCCCGGCTGCGTACGCTGCATACTCCACGTATTCCTCCTCGACGCGGCGCGCGAGGAGATTGTGCAGCTGCTGGGCGACGACCGGGCGGGGCGCGCCGACCTCGTCGGCCACGCGGTTCAGCTCGGCGATCTGCCAGGCGGCGAAGTTGGAGACGCCGAGGGCGAGGACCTTGCCCGCCTGTACGAACTCGGCGACGGTCGCCAGGGTTTCGGCGAGCGGCGTCCCGCGGTCCGGCTGGTGCAGATAGAAGAGGTCGACGTGGTCGGTGCCCAGGCGCTTGAGGCTCCCGTCGAGCGCCGCGCGCAGGCCCTCGGGGGAGAGCGGCGCGTGCTCGCCCTGGTCGGGGTGCGGGATGCCGGCCTTGGTGGCGAGCACCACCCGGTCGCGGCGGCCGGGCAGCAACTCGGCGAGGATGCGCTCGCTCTCGCCGCCCGCGTAGCCGTTGGCGGTGTCCACGCCGGTGATGCCCGCGTCGAGCGCGGCGTCCACCATCGCGGCGGCCGTCGCGCGGTCGGCGGTGTCGCCGAAGGTCATCGTGCCGAGGACGAGACGGGACAGCGGGACGGGGACATGCGGGAGTTCAAGGCCGGCGGTCACGGCGGGTTCCTTCCGGGGCGGGTCGTGCGGGTGGTGCGGTTTTGTGCTCATGCGCGCTCTGATGCGTGATGTGCGCATCGCGGATGGGGCCGTACGGCTGCGCGGCCTCGACCGGTCGCCGTGCTGGTCTCCGGCGGTGCGCTGCGCTGCGGCCTTGCTCGGCGCGATGTGCTGTGTAAGCCGGTACGCGTCGCGTCCACGAGGGCGACGCGGACCGCGGGTGACGGCCGTCGGCGCCACGGGAACGCTCGCACGACTGCGTAATTCGCGCAAGGGGCCTCGCGCGCTTCACGCAACTTGTGTCATGATCCTTACCGGGTTGCCCCCTGCCGGCACGCCCGAGGAGGTTCGACCCGTGGCTTCACCGCCCCCACCCCCACGTCCATCCGTCTCGCCGCCCGTACCGCCGTACGTCGTCGCGCTCGCGGACGACCTGTCCGGCGCGGCGGAGACCGCCTGCGCGCTCGGCGGTCCCGTCCGACTGTCGCTGGGCGGCGTCGACGTGGCCGGGACCGCCGCCGCGCATGACCTCGTCGTGGACCTGGACACCCGCCACCTGCCGGTCGCCGAAGCGGAACACGCCGTGCGGACGGCGCTGCGCGCGGCGCGGTCCGGTCCGCCCCGACTGCTCTACAAGAAGGTCGACTCACAACTGCGCGGCCATCTCGCCGCGGAGGCCGCCGCCTACGCCGAGGGCGCCGAGGCCGTCGTCATCGCCCCCGCGCTGCCCGTGGCCCGGCGCACCGTGACCGGCGGCGTGGTGCGTGTGAACGGCGTTCCGCTGCACCGTACGGACGGCTGGCGCGCGGAACGCGCGTCCGCGCCCCGCTCGCTGCCCGAGGCGCTGTCCGGCCTGCCGGTCCGTACCGTCCCCCTCGACGTCGTACGGTCCGAACCCGCCGGGCTGGACGCGGAGTTCCGGCGGATCGCCGCATCCGGCGCGCACCCCGCTCCGGACGCCGAGACCGACGCCGACCTGGACGCGGTGGCCGCGGCGGCGCTGCGGCTCGGCCCCGGATTCCGGCTCCTGGGCAGCGGTGGCCTGGCGGCCGCGCTCGGGCGCGCGCTGCCGCGTCCCGCTGCCGCCGCACCCCCGCCCGCGCCCACCCAGGACGGCACCCCGTTGCTCTTCGTCGTGGGGACCGCCGAGCCCGGCGCGGTCGCGCAGATCGCGCGGCTCACCGCGATCGGCGCGCACCATGTGCCGCTGGACCCGGCCGACCTGGCGGCGGGCACGGTCCGACTGCCGAGTCATGCCGCCGCGCCCGCCCTGACCGTGTTGTCCATCGACGGTTCGGCGGGCCCGCGCCCCGGCGCGGGGCGGGCCCTCAGCACCGCCCTCGGCGCGCTCGCCGCCGCGTACCCGGGCCGCCCCGACCTCGTCATGACCGGCGGCGAGACCGCCCGCACCACCCTGGACGCCCTGGGCATAGGGGAGTTGCAGCCGCTCGGCCAGATCCACCACGGCGCCGTCCGCTCCCGCACCCCCGACGGCCGCCATGTCGTCACCCGCCCCGGCAGCTACGGCGCCGAGGACTCGCTGCTGCGCATCGCCGTTGCGCTACGGCCCCGACTGGCCGCCTCCTGACCCCGCCCCCCATCCGTGTAGGAGTTGCTCTCATGCCCACCCCCCTCCCGCTCATCGCCGTCACCATGGGCGACGGCGCCGGCATCGGCCCCGAGGTCGTCGTCGCCGCGCTGCTCGACGACGCCGTCCTGACCCGCTGCCGCCCCGTCGTCATCGGCGACGCCCGGCGGCTGCGCGAGGCCGCCCGCATCCTCGGCCTGGACTGCGACATCGCCGTCGTCGACCACCCGCGCGACGCCGAGTTCACGCCCGGCCGCGTCAACGTGGTCGACCTCGGTCTGCTCCCCGCCGACCTGGCCTGGGGCGAGCTGTCGCCGGTCGCGGGCGGCGCCGCGTACGCGTACATCGAGCGGGCCGCCGAACTCGCCGTGGCAGGCGAGGTGCACGCCATCTGCACCGCACCGCTCAACAAGGAGGCCCTGCACGCCGCGGGGCACATCTACCCCGGCCACACCGAACTCCTCGCCCACCTGACCGGGACGGAGGAGGTCTCGATGATGCTCTCCACCGAGAAGGTGAAGGTCATCCACGTCACCACCCACATCGGCCTGATCGACGCCGTCAACCGCATCGAGCCGGGCCTCGTCGAGCGCACCGTGCGCCGCGGCCACGACGCGATGGTCCGGGCCGGCACCCCGAACCCCGTCATCGGCGTCTGCGGCATCAACCCGCACGCGGGCGAGAACGGACTGTTCGGCTACGGCGAGGAGGACGAGAAGATCGTCCCGGCCCTGGAGAAGCTGCGCGCCGAGGGCGTCGACGCCCGGGGTCCGCTCCCCGCCGACACCGCCTTCTTCCTCGCCTCACGCGGCGACTACGACCTGATCGTGGCGATGTACCACGACCAGGGCCATGGCCCGGTCAAGGTCCTGGGCATCGAGGCGGGCGTCAACCTCACCGTGGGCCTGCCCGTCATCCGCACCTCCGTCGACCACGGCACCGCGTTCGACATCGCCGGAACGGGCACGGCGGAGGCCGGCAGCATGGTCGAGGCGCTGCGCCAGGCGGCCGAGATGGCCACGGTGCCGCTCGCCCCGCCCGCCTGAACCGCCGTCCCCCGCACCTACGGCGCCGCCCGCGCCTACTCGTCCCCGACCGCTGCTGCCAGGCGCGCGGCGTCCCTGTCGTCGTGGTCGCCGACGGTGAGCGTGAGCTTCTTGGCGCCGCGGTAGGCGGCCCTTCCCGGGGCCGGGGCGCCGACGATGTCGATGATCGGTCCGACCGCGGTATCCGGGCGTTGGCCCAGCAGCCTCCCCAGAACCACGGCGGCGATTTTCATGCCCTTCCCGACGTCGCCGGCGAAGCTGGAACGGACCAGCCGAGCCGGGCCCCAGGTCACGTAGGCGAGGCCCGGATTCTCGCCGGTGGCCAGGAGGCCGAGCAGTTCGTTGGCGCGGCGCTGCTGCGCGTTGGACCTGGTGAACGTGAACCCCTCGCGCATCTCGAGGTCGTCGAAGTCGATCGCGCCGGCTCGCGCTCCGGGAACGGCCGTGTTCACGATGACCGGTCTCTCAGCCGCGCGGAGGAGCGGGGCGAGCCCCGTGACGAACAGGTACTTGGAGAGGAAGAACAGCGCCCAGGAGGCCTCGTGCCCCTCGGCCGTGGTGTGTCGACGCTGCCGGATGAAGGAGGCGGCGAGAACCAGTGCGTCGATGCGCTCGTGGTGCGCCCGCAGGTGCTCGACCACGCGGCGGCTGTCGGCGACCGACGACAGATCGGCCGCGACGAACTCCGCCCGCTGTTTCGCTGACCGGTCGTCGCCCGTCACGGTCGTGAGCAGCGCGTCGAACTTGGCGCGGCTTCGCCCGATTGCCACGACGCGGTCACCCGCGCTCAGGAAGTGGCGGGCCAGCGCCGCCCCCATGCCGTCGGTGCCTCCGGTGATCACGATCGTCCTCATGCCCCTGCCCCTTTTCATTTCCGGAACGCGTGTTCCGGATTAACCTAGCACAGAGCGGAACAGCTGTTCCGATTCGGCTATGGTGAGGGGGTGACAGAGGACCGGAAGCAGCGACGAGACGCCGTCGCCAACAGGGAACGGATCCTGGCGGCCGCGGGAGAGGCCTTCCGGGAGAGCGGCATGACCGTGGACATGCGCGCCATCGCCGCGGCGGCGGGCGTCGGCCTGGGGACCCTCTACCGCCACTTCCCCACCCGTGAGCACCTCGTGCAGGCCGCGATGGGCACCGATCTGGCCGAACTCGCGGAGGCGGCCCTCCCGGAGGGGGCGTCCGCGATCGCCGGCCTCCGCGAGTTCTTCACCGCGACGATGGCTCAACTCTCGCGCAACAGGGCCATGGTCGATCTGCTCGTCGGCGGCTCGCCGTCGGATGAGGACCTCGAGCGATGCCTCGCCCACCTCACCAGGATCGGCCAGCAGGCTGTCGACCGCTCCCGGGCCGATCACACCCTCGCCGCCGATGTGACCGCTCAGGACATCGCCTATCAACTTCTCGGACTCATCCGTATCGCGCAACTGATCCCCGACTCCGACCCGGACATGACCGAACACCAGGTGGATCTCGCGCTACGGAGCCTCGCCGCGAAGTAATGCCCTCGACACGAGACCATTCGGCCGATCCCGGTCGTGTCGGCGCGCGGATTCCCGGGCGCATGACGGAATGTGTACGCGGACGGGGTCAGGGTCGACCGATGACCGAGGTGAGCTGTGATGAGTACGTCGCCGGTTTCCTCGGCCGAGGGGGCCGTGATCGGCCAGGACGGTCTGGCCGCTCTGGTCGACGTTCTCCGGGCGCGCGGGCACACGGTGATCGGCCCGACGGTAAGGGATGGCGCCATCGTGCTGGACGAGCTGGAGTCGGCGGCTCAGCTGCCGTACGGATGGGGGGTGGAGCTCGAAGCCGGACGGTACCGGCTGCGGTCGCGGACGGACGGCGCGGCCTTCGCCAACGCGGCCGGTCCGCAGTCGTGGAAGACGTTTCTGCACCCTGCCCGGGTACGCCAGTGGAGGGCCGAGCGCGCGGCCGGTGAACTGGCCATCGAGGCCGACGACACCACGCCTCCCCGCTATGCCTTCCTCGGTGTCCGGTCCTGCGACCTGCGGGCCATCGCCGTCCAGGACCGGGTGCTCACGGCCGGTCCGCACACCGACCCGGTCTATCGGGGCCGGCGGTCCGGGGCGTTTCTGGTGGCGGTCGAGTGCACCGAGCCCGGCGGCACGTGCTTCTGCGTCTCGATGGGCACCGGGCCGGCGGCCGGCCCCGGGTACGACCTGGTGCTGACCGAGCTGGCCGATGCCGGGGGCCACCGGTTCTGGATCCGCGACGGCACCCCGGAGGGTGCCGAGGTCCTGGCACAACTGCCCGTCGCCCCGGCCTCGGCAGCCGTCCGCGAGGCCGCCGTGGCCGCCGTCGCGTCCGCCGCCGACCGGATGGGCCGCACGATGCCGGAGACCGACCTCCAGCGGCTGATGGCGGAGACACTGGACGCGCCTCGCTGGGACGATGTTGCCTCGCGCTGCCTGACCTGCGGCAATTGCACCATGGTGTGCCCCACGTGCTTCTGCACCACCACCGAGGACATCACCGACCTGACCGGGGACCACGCCGAGCGCTGGCGGATCTGGGACAACTGCTTCGACCTGGACTTCTCATACCTGCCCGGCGGGCCGGTACGCCCCTCCTCCCGCAGCCGCTACCGGCAGTGGCTCACCCACAAGCTCGGCACCTGGTACGACCAGTTCGGATCGTCGGGGTGCGTCGGCTGCGGCCGTTGCATCGTCTGGTGCCCGGTCGCCATCGACATCACCGAGGAGGCCGCGGCCCTGCACGACTGGACCATGCGCACGGAGGACGACCCGTCGTGACCACGTGGCCGCTGCTGCTCGAGACCCTCCCGCGAGTCCAGCGGGAGCGGCTGTTCGCCCTCGCCGACGAGCGGCTCTTCCCTGCGGGCAGCAGACTCTTCGACGAGGGAGGCACCGCGGACCGCTTCTGGCTGATCCGCTCGGGTGAGGTCGCCCTCGACGTGTACGTCCCCGGCCGTCAGGCACAGGTGATGGAGACCCTGGGGCCACGGCAGCAGCTCGGGTGGTCGTGGATCTTCCCGCCGTACCGCTGGCATCTGGGCGCCCGGGCCGTGGGGCCGGTGCGGACCTGGGAATTCCGCGCGGCCGAGGTGCGCGAGCTGTGCGCGGGCGATCCGGAGTTCGGCTACGAGCTGATGCTGCGCTGCGCCGCGCTGATCGCCGACCGGCTCCAGGCCACCCGGCTCCGGCTGCTCGACCTGTACGCCCCGTACGGAAGTGGCCGTTCATGACCACCGTTCCGCTGCCGTACCGGGTGACGGCCGTCTCGGCGGAGACCGCGGACTGCGTCTCGTTCGAGGTGACGCCTGTCGGGCGGGCGCTCCCGGACTTCTCGCCGGGCCGGTTCGCCATGCTGTACGTCTTCGGTGTCGGCGAGGTGCCGATCTCGGTGAGCGCGATCCGCGACCGCCACCGCCTGGTGCACACCGTGCGCGCGATCGGCGCGGTCACCGACGGGCTGTGCCGGCTCGGGCCGGGGGACACGTTGGGCCTGCGCGGCCCCTACGGCATCGGCTGGGACCTCGACCGGGCGGCCGGGTCCGACATCCTGGTGATCGCCGGAGGCATCGGGCTCGCCCCGCTGCGACCGGTGGTACACCATGTGCTCGACCACCCCGGGCGCTACGGCCGCCTTCATGTGCTGATCGGGGCCCGCACCCCCCAGGACCTGCTCTACCGGGAGGAACTGGAGCACTGGCGGCGCGCCCCGGCGCGGGTGGAGGTGACGGTGGACCGGCCCGGCCCCGGCTGGCGCGGCGACGTGGGCACGGTCACCACCCTGCTGGCCCGGGCCGAACCGCGCCCGGACCGGACCACCGCGCTGGTCTGCGGGCCCGAGGTGATGATCCGGCACACCGCCCGGGCCCTGCTCACCCGTGGCCTGCCGGAGCATCGGGTTCAGGTCTCGCTGGAGCGGAACATGCGCTGCGGCACCGGCCACTGCGGCCACTGCCAGCTCGGGCCGCTGCTGCTGTGCCGGGACGGCCCGGTGACCGGCTACGACCGTGCCCGGCCCCTGCTCGCCGTGAGGGAGCTGTGAGATGGAATCCGACCCCCGCCCCGCCCTCGCGGTCTGGAAGTTCGCCTCCTGCGACGGCTGCCAGCTGACCCTGCTCGACTGCGAGGACGAACTGCTGCCACTCGCCGGCCGGGTGCGCATCGCACACTTCCTGGAGATGTCCGCCGCGGAGGACTCACGGGAGCCGGCCACCCTCGCGGGCACCGGACCGTACGACCTCTCCCTGGTGGAGGGGTCCGTCACCACAGCCGAGGACGTCCGGCGGATCCACCACATCCGGCGGATCTCCCGCCGGCTGGTCACCATCGGGGCCTGTGCCACCGCGGGCGGCGTCCAGGCGCTGCGCAACTTCGCGGACGCCCAGGAGTTCCGCGCCGCGGTCTACGCCAGCCCGGAGTACATCGCGACCCTGGACACCTCCACCCCGATCTCCGCGCATGTGCCGGTCGACTTCGAGCTGCGTGGCTGCCCGATCGACCGCGGCCAGCTGCTGGAGGTGATCACGGCGTTTCTGGCCGGGCGCAAGCCGAACATCTCCGGCCAGAGCGTCTGCTTCGAGTGCAAGCGGCGCGGCACGACCTGCGTCACCGTCGCCCACGGCACTCCCTGCCTGGGACCGGTCACCCACGCCGGGTGCGGTGCCCTCTGCCCCGCCTACGGGCGCGGCTGCTACGGCTGCTTCGGGCCGGTCGCCCGTCCCAACCTGGAGTCCATGGTGCGTCAGCTGCGGCACGACGGCATGAGCGGACAGGACATCCTGCGTGTCTTCCGGACCTTCAACGCGGCCTCGCCCGAATACACCCCCGTACCCGGGCTCGCCGCTCAGGAGCCCACCGAGCCCTCCGAGCCCACCGACCCCCCGGCGGAGGGCGAGCCCCGATGAGCCATCGCGGATCCCGCGTCCTGCGTCTGGACGCCCTCGCCCGGGTGGAGGGCGAAGCCGCCCTCCACCTCACCGTGCGCGACGGGACGGTCGCCGAGGCACGGCTGCGCATCTACGAGCCACCGCGGTTCTTCGAGGCGTTCCTGGTGGGCCGGGGCCACCACGAGCCGCCCGACATCACCGCGCGGATCTGCGGGATCTGCCCCGTCGCCTACCAGATGTCCTCCTGCCAGGCGATCGAGCGCGCCTGCGGAGTGACGGTCGACGGCGGGATCGCCCGGCTGCGCCGCCTGCTGTACTACGGCGAATGGATCGAGAGCCAGTCCCTGCACATCCATCTGCTGCACGCCCCCGACTTCCTCGGCCACCCCAGCGCGGTCGAACTCGCCCGCCGGCACCGCGCGGCCGTGGAACGGGGCCTGCGGATCAAGCAGGCGGGAAACGCCGTGATGGAGCAGCTCGGCGGCCGCGCGATCCACCCGGTCAACGTCCGCCTCGGAGGTTTCTACCGCGTGCCCGCACCGGCCGAGCTGCGTCCCCTGGCCGAGCGGCTCCGCAGGGCCCATGACGACGCCCTGGAGACCGTGCGCTGGGTGGCCGGCTTCGACTTTCCCGATGCCGCGTACGACGGAGCACTGCTGGCGATGTGTGACCCCGGCCGGTACGCCATCGACTCCGGAACCCCGGCCGTCATGGCCGCGCCCGCCGCCCCGGCCCTGGACCGGGCCGCCCCGGTACGGGAGTTTCCGGTGGAGGAGTTCGAGCGGCGTGTGGTGGAGCGGCAGGTCCCGCACTCGACCGCCCTGGTGTCCGAACTGGACGGCCGCCGCCACCTGACCGGTTCACTGGCCCGGTACGCGATCAGCGGACAGTGGCTCCACCCCTCGGCCCTCGACGCGGCTCGGGAGGCGGGACTCGGCGATCCCACGGCGGGTGTGGTGTGCCGCAACCCCTTCCGCAGCATCATCGTCCGCGCCGTCGAGGTGGCACACGCCGTGGCCGAGGCGCTGCGGATCATCGACGCCTACGAACCACCGTCCCGGCCGTACGTCGAGGTGCCCCCGCGCCGGGCGTCCGGCTGCGCGGCCACCGAAGCACCGCGCGGGTTGCTCTACCACCGCTACGCCATGGACGCGGACGGCACCCTCACCCTGGCCCGTATCGTGCCGCCCACCGCGCAGAACCAGGCCGCCATCGAGGACGACGTCCGACGCCTGGTCCAGGCCCGCCTGGACGCGCCGGGCCGGCCGGCCGACGACGGGGAGCTGGTCCACCTGTGCGAGCGGGCCGTCCGCAACCACGATCCGTGCATCTCCTGCTCCGCCCACTTCCTGGACCTGACCGTGGAGCACGGATGACGGGACGGGTGGTGGCGATCGGTGTGGGCAACCCGTTCCGCCGGGACGACGGCGCCGGACCGGCCGTCATCGAGGCACTGCGTGCCCGGGCACCCGCGGGCACGCTGCTGACCCTCAGCGACGGCGAGCCGGGACGGATGCTCGGCCTGTGGCGCCCTCAGGACGCCGTGGTGGTGGTGGAAGTGGTGCACGCCCACCCCGGGAAGCCGGGGCGGCTGCACACCCTGACGGCGGAACGGACCGCACATCTGGCGGCACGCCCGGGCAGTACTCACGCCTTCGGGCTCGGCGAGACGTTCGCCCTGGCCGCCGCGCTCGACCGGTTGCCCCGGGAGCTGATGGTGCACGCGGTGGAGGGGACCGAGTTCACCCTGGGCCGCGGCCTGAGCGCGCCGGTGGCGAACGCTCTCCCCGGGTTGATCCGTCAGGTGGCCGAAGCCATCGACGACGCGCACGGCCGTCTTCGCCACGCGGTGAACTGACCGCCGACCGGGCGACCGCTCCGCTCATGGACCGCGGGCGTTGCTCGCCTGGGCCGTCCGTGGACACCATGGCCACCGCACGGGCGTGGTGTCCCGCGGTGGTCCCAGCCGCCTCCTAGCGTGGTCGACGGCCCGCTCGGGCGCTGCGCGGTCGGACGGGACTTCGCCCGACGGCCGGGACCGGGCCTCCCGCTCAGGACCATGATCTTAACCGGACGGAAGTGCCGTACCCATGGAACAGCCAACCGCCGCACCCCGCTCCGCCGTGGCGGAGCCGGTGTGACCGCGGTCGTCCATCAGCGGCCGGTCCGCCGCCTGGTGGCGGTCGGCGGCGTGGTGCAGGGGGTCGGCTTCCGGCCCTTCGTCCACGCCCTGGCCACCGAACTGGGCCTGTCCGGGCAGGTCGCCAACGGACCGGCGGGCGCCCGGATCGAGATCGAGGGCAACGCCGACGCGGTGGTCGCCTTCCGCCACCGGCTGA
This sequence comes from Streptomyces sp. NPDC021225, assembly GCF_044332865.1. Taxonomy (NCBI): domain Bacteria; kingdom Bacillati; phylum Actinomycetota; class Actinomycetes; order Kitasatosporales; family Streptomycetaceae; genus Streptomyces; species Streptomyces sp. NPDC021225. Next base: position 141,034 of record NZ_JBIRPV010000006.1, read on the forward strand.
CGGCGGACGCGCCCCCGCTGGCCGAGATCGTCTCGGTGTCCGTCTCCGAACTGCCCCCGACGGGCCGCACCGGTTTCGCGATCGTGCCCTCCACGACGGGCCGGGGCCGCGCCCTCGTCCCGCCGGACAGCGCTACCTGCGAGTCCTGTCTGACGGAGCTGGCCGACCCGGCCGACCGCCGCCACCGGCACCCGTTCATCACCTGCACCGACTGCGGCCCACGGTTCACCATCACCACCGCGATGCCCTACGACCGGGCCACGACCACGATGGCAACGTTCCCACTGTGCCCGGACTGCGCGGCGGAATACACGGACCCGTCCAACCGACGGTTCCATGCCCAGCCCGTCGCATGCTGGGCCTGCGGGCCGCGCCTGAGACTCTCCGGCCCCGTACGACGGGACGGCGGCGCCGCGTTGAGCGAGGCCCGGCGGATGCTCGCCGCGGGGGCGATCCTGGCGGTCAAGGGCATCGGTGGCTATCACCTGGTGTGCGATGCCACCGCCCCGCACGCGGTGGGCGAACTGCGCCGGCGCAAGGCCCGCAGCGACAAGCCGTTCGCCGTCATGACGCCCGATCCCGCCACCGCCGCCCGGCTCGGCCACCTCGGCCCGGCGGAGCGGCGACTCCTTACGGCGCGGTCCCGCCCCATCGTGCTGCTGCGCCGTCGAGCCCGTACCCCGCTCGCCCCGCAGGTCTGCCCGGGCACTCCGGACATCGGCGTCATGCTGCCCTACACCCCCTTGCACCGGCTGTTGTTCGGTCTGCCCGACGACCCGTCCGGTTCCGGCGTGCTCGTGGTGACCAGCGGAAACGTCTCCGGCGAGCCGCTGGTGACCGACGACCGGGAGGCCCTCGCGCGTCTGAAGGGGCTGGCCGACGCCTGGCTCTGGCATGACCGGCCCATCGCGGTGGCCTGCGACGACTCCGTGGTCCGGGTGCGTGCGGACGGCTCGCCGCTGCCGGTCCGCCGCTCACGCGGCTTCGCCCCGGCGAGGATCCGCCTTCCACTGGCCGTCCGCCCGGTCCTCGCCGTCGGCGCGGACCTGAAGAACACCCTGTGCCTGGCGGAGGACGACTCAGCCTGGCTGTCCGCCCACGTCGGGGACATGGACAGCCTGGCCGCCCAGCGGGCCTTCGAGCGCGCCGAGAGCCATCTGCGCGCGCTCACCCGCGTCGATCCGGTGTGCGTCGCGGCCGACCGCCACCCCGGCTACCGGTCCACGCGTTGGGCGCGCCGCGACGGTCGGCCGCTGACCCTGGTCCAGCACCACCACGCCCACATCGCCTCCGCCATGGCCGAGCACGGCCTGCACGAGCCGGTGCTCGGGATCGCCTTCGACGGCACCGGCTACGGGGACGACGGCGCCGTCTGGGGCGGCGAGGTGCTGCTGGCCGACTACGCGGGCTACCGCCGCCTGACGCATCTGGCGTACGTACCCCTGCCGGGCGGTGACGCGGGGGTGCGGAATCCGTACCGGATGGCCTTGTCGCACCTGCGTGCGGCCGGTATCGCCTGGTCGCCCGACCTGCCCTGTGCGACCGCCTGCCCGCCGGAGGAACTGCGGTTGCTGGAAGCCCAGTTGGCGCGTGGACTTGGCTGCACACCCACCTCCAGCATGGGGCGGCTGTTCGACGCCGTGTCCTCGCTGGTGGGCATCTGCCACCGGGTGGGGTATGAGGCCCAGGCCGCCGTGGAACTGGAGGCCGCGGCCGTGATCGCCGGCCGGGTGCGGGACGGCTATGCCTTCGAGCTCGACGCCCCGGCGTCGCTGCTGGCGGCGATCGTGGCCGATCTGCGCTCGGGCGTGGGGGTTCCGCTGATCGCGGCCCGCTTCCATCTGGCGGTCGCGGACGCGGTGCGCACGGCCTGCCGGAAAGCGCATCGGACCACAGGGGTGCGGACGGTCGCGCTCACCGGCGGGGTGTTCACCAACGCCCTCCTGGACGAGATGTGCGCCGCCGGGCTCGCCGAGGACGGATTCACCGTCCTCAGGCACACACTCGTCCCGCCCGGGGACGGCGGCCTGGCCCTGGGACAGGCGGTCGTCGCCGCCCGTGTCACCGACGACTGAGGAACCGAGGAGGAGCACATGTGCCTGGCGGTACCCGGCCGGGTGGTCGGCATCGAGGAGCGCGACGGCACGCCGATGGCGCGGGTCGACTTCGGCGGCGTGGTCAAGGACGTCTGCCTCGCCTATCTGCCGGAGATCGAGGTCGGTGACTACGCGATCGTCCACGTCGGCTTCGCGATCCAGCGGCTCGACGAGGAGTCGGCCCTGGCCACCCTCCGGCTCTTCGAACACATCGGCGCAATGGACGAGGAGTTCGGCGATGCCTGGGCACGCGCGGCGGCCGAGGCGGGAAGGGCACCCGAGGAGGAGAACCGGTGAAGTACATCGACGAGTTCCAGGACCCTGAGCTGGCCAGACGACTCCTGGACGACATCGCCCGGACGGTCACCCGGCCGTGGGCCATGATGGAGATCTGCGGCGGCCAGACCCACTCGATCATCCGCCACGGCATCGACCAGCTGCTGCCCGAGAACATCGAGCTGATCCACGGACCGGGCTGTCCGGTCTGCGTCACTCCGCTGGAGATGATCGACAAGGCGCTGGCGATCGCCTCCCGCCCGGACGTGGTCTTCTGCTCGTTCGGCGACATGCTCCGGGTACCGGGAAGCGACCGCGACCTGTTCCGGGTCAAGAGCGACGGCGGCGACGTCCGTGTCGTGTACTCACCGCTGGACGCGCTGCGGATCGCCCGGCGGACCCCGGACAAACAGGTGGTGTTCTTCGGCGTCGGCTTCGAGACCACCGCGCCCGCCAACGCCATGACGGTCCACCAGGCCAAACGCCTCGGCGTCCGCAACTTCAGCCTGCTGGTCTCGCACGTCCGGGTGCCACCGGCCATCGAAGCGATCATGCGGTCCCCGGACTGCCGCGTACAGGCCTTCCTCGCCGCCGGGCACGTATGCAGCGTGATGGGCACCGGCGAATACCCGGGCCTCGCCGACACCTACAAGGTGCCCATTGTGGTCACCGGATTCGAGCCGCTGGACATCCTGGAAGGCATCCGACGGGTGGTCCGCCAACTCGAACGAGGCGAACACCACGTCGAGAACGCCTACCCACGCGCCGTGCGCGAGGGAGGCAACCCGGCCGCCCTGAGCGTGCTCGGAGAGGTGTTCACCACCACCGATCGCGCCTGGCGCGGCATCGGCACCATTCCGGACAGCGGCTGGCGGCTGTCGGACGCCTACCGTGACCACGACGCCGAGTATCGGTTCGACATCACCGGCCTGGCCGTCGACGAGTCCGCCGCGTGCCGCAGCGGTGAGGTGCTTCAGGGCCTGATCAAGCCGCATGAGTGCGCTGCCTTCGGTGCCGCCTGCACCCCCCGCACACCGCTCGGAGCCACCATGGTCTCCAGCGAGGGCGCCTGCGCCGCCTACTACCTGTACCGCCGCCTGGCCACGCCCCGCATGACGGAGGAGACGACTTCCGTTGACTGACATCACCGACACCACCGGAGCCACCGGGTGGTCCTGTCCGGTCCCGCTGCGCGACCACCCGGTGGTGGTGATGGGCCACGGCGGCGGGGGAGCACTCTCGGCGGAACTGACCCGGCACCTCTTCCTCCCGGCCTATGGAAGTCAGGCGCTGGGAGAACTCACCGACTCGGCCGCCCTCACACTCGGCGCCGCCCGGCTGGCCTTCTCGACCGACTCGTATGTCGTCCGCCCGCTGTTCTTCCCCGGCGGCGGCATCGGGGATCTCGCCGTCAATGGCACCGTCAACGACCTCGCCATGAGCGGAGCCGTTCCCGCGTACCTGTCCTGCGCGTTCATCCTCGAGGAGGGGACGGAACTGGCCACCGTCGGCCGGGTCGCCCAGACGATCGGCGCCGCCGCTCGAGCGGCAGACGTCACCGTGGTCACCGGTGACACCAAGGTGGTCGACTCCGGCCACGGCGACGGGGTGTACATCACCACGGCCGGCGTCGGGCTGATCCCCGATGGCGTGGACATCCGTCCGCAGCGCGCCCGGCCCGGCGACGTGGTGATCGTCAGCGGCCCGGTCGGCCTGCACGGCATCGCCATCCTCAGCGTCCGCGAAGGGCTGGCGTTCGGTACCGAGGTGGCCAGTGACACCGCGCCGCTGACCGGACTGGTCCAGGCGATGCTCGCGGTCACCCCCGAGATCCATGTGCTGCGCGACCCGACCCGGGGCGGCCTGGCCGCCGCGCTCAACGAGATCGCGGCAGCCTCGCACACCGGCGTCGTCCTCGACGAGCGAGCGGTGCCCGTTCCGGAGGCGGTGGCGACCGCCTGCGCACTCCTGGGACTGGACCCGATGTACGTGGCCAATGAGGGCTGCCTGGTGGCCTTCGTGCCCAGGCACCACGCGGACGGGGTAGTGGACGCGATGCACGCGCACCCTCTGGGACGTGAGGCCGCGGTGATCGGCGAATGCGTGGCCGAACACCCCGGGACGGTCGTGGCCCGCACCGGCCTCGGCGGCACCCGGATCGTGGACCTGCCGCTCGGCGAGCAACTGCCCAGGATCTGTTGAGCCGCGAGCGGGGCGGCGAAGATCAGCCCTCCACCGGCGGTCCGGCATACGGGATGGTGTCCGGCGGCAGACGGGGTCAGGCTGGATGGTGGGAGACGGGAGATCGCGATGACGAGTCCGCAGGGGCGTCGGCCGGTCGTGGTGGGCGTCGACCCGGACCCGACCAGGCGGATTGCGCTTGCCTGGGCCGTGGACGAGGCGGCGCGGCGCCGGTCGCCGCTGTGGCTGGTGCATGCCCAGGGTGTTCCGACCGGGGGATACCGGTCGAGGGAGGTGCGGCCGTCCTGGGAGGAGTGGAACCAGGTGCTGCACTCGGCTGGTGACCAGGTGCTCCGGGAGGCGGTTGCCTTCGCCGAATCGCGGCGTCCCGAGGTGGAGGTGTCCGCGCTGCTGGCTGAGGGGAATCCGGCGTGGGTCCTGCGTGAACGGGCGAGGGACGCCACGGTGGTCGTGCTCGGCTCCTGGCATTTGAGCACCAGGCAGGAACTGTTCACTTCCGCCTCGGTGGCGCTGCCGGTTATCGCCCATGCGCCCTGCCCGGTCATCGTGGTGCCGGAACCGGAGCACATCACACAGCGCCCGCTGTACATGGTGGTCGGCGTGGACGGTAGCGCGCACTCCGCCGCGGCGGTCGACTTCGCGTTCGGGGAGGCCGCCTTGCGTGGTGCCGTCCTGCGGGCGATCTGTGTGTGGGACCCTCCGCTGATCGGTGTCCTGGACGAGCAGGCGGCGCTGCGGGAGTGCCGCCGGGTGCTCTCCGAGACGGTCGCCGGGCGTACCGCGCTCCACCCGGAGGTGGAGCTGCACCACGAGGTGGTCAAGGGCCATCCGGTGGAGGTGCTGACCGAGGCGTCCGCCCACTCGGTCGGTCTGGTGGTGGGGACGCGGGGGCGTGGCGGGTTCGCGGGCATGCTGCTGGGTTCGGTGAGTCAGGGCGTGCTGCACCATGCGCGGTGCCCGGTCCTCGCCGTCCCGGGGTGATCAGGGCTGGATGTCGAGCAGGTGGCGGGTCGGGCGTCGTGGCGTTTTGGGGCCCGGCGGGCCGTAGCCGAGGCGCAGCACCATGTGGACGTGTCCCGTCCCGGCCACCGGGTCGCGCAGCGGCCAGCGCAGGTCGGGCCACTCCAGGGCCTGGGCGATGAACGAGCTGGACAGCCCTTCGAGCGTCGCGGCCAGCAGGACACGTTCCATGGCCTGCCCCGCGCACAGCCAGTCCTTCGGCTCGTCGCCCGGGGTGGCCAGCAGCGCCAACTGAGGGGAGCTTTCGAAGTCGGCGGCCTCGCGGCCGGGGACCGGTTGGCCGCCCGCGAAGTCCCGCACCGGGGCCCTGCCGCCGCGTCGGCGGGGCCCGAAGGCGTAGGGCGGTACGCCTTCGTCGGCGGACCGCGGAGTCTGGTCGGAGAGCCGGGTCCAGTGGGTGAGGTCCTCGGCGCTGCCGCGGTCGGTGAGGTTGCGCGCCTCGGCCTCCAGGGCCAGGTCCAGCACCGTCTGGAGATGCCATCCGGAGGCGAAGGACAGCGAGACGCCCTCGGTCTCGGCCGCCTTGCGGAGGGTGGCGCGCACGGTTTCGGGGATTTCGGTCTCGGCGAAGGGGGAGCGGCTGGTGTGCCGGGTGTGGATGGCCGGGTACAGGGCGCCCGGATCGTCTTCGTCGCCGAGGAGGCCGGTCAGTGATACGGCGGCGAGCAGGGTCGGGTCGTCGGGGTCGGGCAGCAGCCGGGTCGTCGGATGCCGGCCCGCGTGGGCGGCCGCGACGCGCAGGTTCATCAGGGCGGCGCCGCAGCCCAGGTGGAGGGCGCGGAGGTCCGCGTCGGAGTGCGGCAGGGTTCTCGTCAGGTCCGCGATCACGAGGAAGAGGCCTTCGCCGCGGAAGTACCGGAAGCGCCAGGGCTGTGCGTTGTGCATCGACGGGGCGGCCGCGGCGTCGCGCGCCAGCGTCGTCGCCGCCCCGTCGGAGAGCGGGTGTCCGGTGTGGTGAACATGGGCGTCCGGTCCGGGGAACACGAGGGAGACCCGTCCGGAATCCGACCAGCGCACGTCGTAGGGAGGCGTTCCGTCCGCGTGGTGGACTCCGACGATCTCGCCGTCGCGCCTGGTCGCACCGGTGGTCGGGCTTTCGATGATCAGTTGGTCGCCGATATGGGCACGCATCGGCATCCCCGCCTCTCCGGCCTTCTGTCTTCTGCCTTCGTCCAGAGTTTCACGGTCGGCGATGGATGGCATGGGCGGAATGTCCTCGTGTGGGTACCCGATGGCTCTCATGCCGGGCCGAGTGGCCGGTGAGCGGGACCGTGCGACTCATGTGGTGGCGGTCGTGGGCTGCGAGGCTGGCAGCGAGTCCGAAGGGAGTCGGGACATGCACCACAGGACGGTCGGGGAACTCATGACCCGCAACGTGGTCCGGGCGCCACGCGAGATGCCGTTCAAGGAGATCGTGGAGCTGCTGGCGGAGAACGACGTCACCGCCGTGCCGGTTGTGGACGACTCCGGCCACCCGATCGGTGTCGTGTCAGAGGCCGATCTGCTGCGCAAGTCCTCCGGCCAGGCCGATCCGTCCGGTCGGGTGGCGATCCCGCACCTGGAGGCGTGGGAGCGCGCGAAGACCGAGGGAACGAGGGCGGAGGAGCTGATGTCGGCCCCGGCGGTGTGCGCGCGTCCGGAGTGGAGTGTGGTCGAGGCGGCCCGTCTGATGGCCGTCCAGGGCGTCAAGCGGCTGCCGGTGGTCGACGAGACCGACCAGTTGCTGGGCATCATCAGCCGCGCCGATCTCTTGCGGATCTTCCTGCGCCATGACGACGCGATCCGTGAGGAGATCGAGCGCGACGTGCTGCGCCGGACGTTGCGCCTGGCCCCCTCGGCGGTGACGGTCGACGTACGGGAGGGCGAGGTCACCCTGCGCGGCTCGGTGGAGTTCAGGAGTCTGGTCCCCATCATCGAGCGGCTGTGCCGGAGTGTGGACGGGGTGGTCTCGGTCACCGAGCACATCGCCTATGGGACCGATGACACGCAGGGGCCCGCCGCCGCCACATAAGACGTGGGCGGCTGGTATCGAGCGGCTGTGCGGGAGACGGAGCAACGCCATGGAGGAACAAGTCGTCACCGTGGGCCTCGACGGCTCGCCGGAGAGCCTCGCCGCCGCCCGCTGGGCCGCCGACGAGGCGGAGCGGCGCGAACTCGCGCTGCGTCTGCTGCACGCGTGGATTCTGTTGTCCCCGCCCACGCCCGACAGCCCCGCGGCGGATGACCAGAACTACTGGGCGAAGCGGATCGTGCACGACGCACACATGGAGCTCGGCCGCCGCCACCCGGATCTGCCCATCGCGGAGGAGATGGTCGCGGAGGAGGCCGAGACCGCCCTGCTCGACGCGGCGGCGCGGTCCCGGATGCTGGTGCTCGGGTCGCGGGGGATGGAGCCCTTGGCGAGCTTCTTCCTCGGCGACATCAGCCTCTACGTGGTCGGGCGGGCCGAGCGGCCGGTGGTCCTGGTGCGCGCGGGGGAGGCGGCGGAGGAACGGCCGTCCGAGGTCCGCGAGCGGGAGGTGGTGGTCGGACTGAGCCTGCACGGCCCCCAGGACAACCTGCTGGAGTTCGCGTATGTCACCGCGTTCACCCGCGGTGTCCCGTTGCGTGCCGTCCATGGCAGGGGCCTGCCGGTCCAGGCGTTCGTTCCGTGGGGTGTGGACCCCGGCATCGCCAGGGACGTCGCCGAGAAGGCGCAGCGGGAACTGGATGAGGTGCTGCGGCCGTGGCGGGAGAGGTTTCCGCGCGTGCGGGTGATCGACGAGGTGCGGCTCGAGAGCCCGGCGCAGGCCGTCGTACGGGCGGCCTCCGGCAGTGGGCTGCTGATCATCGGCCGGCGCAGACACCGGGCCGCCCTGGCGCCCCGGCTCGGCCCGGTGGTGCAGGCGGCCGTGCACCACGCCACGTGCCCGGTCGCCGTGGTCCCCCACGAATGAGGGGGCAGGGACCCCAATCCCGGAATCCGGCCACGAGCTGTGTCCTTACGGGTCAGCCCCTGATCCACGGGTCCGGACCCGGAGCGCGGCTGTCGCGTCGGAGCGGACCGACGTCTCAGCGCCGTTCCGGTACGACGGCGACCGGACACGCACAGTGGTGCAGTACGGCATGGCTGACCCGGCCGAGCTGCAGACCGGTGTGGTCCGGGCGGCGGAGGGCCCCGACCACCAGCAGATCCGCGCGCTCCGACATGCCCAGCAGAACCTGGTGCGCGCGTCCCTCGACCACATCGCGGTGGCACGTGATCTCGCGATGTTCGCGTTCGACCTGGTCCAGGACCTCGTTGAGGATGCTCGTCGCCTGCTCTTCGTAGAGCAGGGTGGTGGCCTCGTGTGCCAACAGCGTCCGGCCCGCGTGCCGCTCCGCCGGGCACAGCCAGGTCCGTACGGCGTGTACTTCGGCGTTCCGCGCCCGTGCCTCACGGAAGGCGAAGTGTGCCGCAGCCAGGCCCTCCGAGGGGTCGCCGACCGCGAGGACGACGCGCCCGAAGGCCCCCTCGCGGTTCCGCTCCCCGCCACGGACCACGATCACCGGGCACATGGCGCGGGCCGCCACCGCCAGGCTGACCGACCCCAGGAGCGAGCCGGCGAGCTCTCCTCTGCCCCGAGAGCCCGTGACCACGGCGAACGCTTCACGGCCCGCCGCCAGCAGCGCCGTCACGGTGTCTTCGGCCAGCGCTTCACCACACGCCTTGACGTCGGGGTCGCGCAGCGTCGCACGTTCCGTGGCGGACGCCGCGATCTGTTCGGCCAGGATCTCCCCGGAGGAGCGGCCGGTGGCGAAGACGGGGAAGCCCCCCTCGTACCGCTCCCAACGAGAGGCATGGACCAGGCGCAGGGGCAACCCGTGGCGGGCAGCCTCGTCCACGGCCCAGTCCACCGCCTGGAGACTGGATTCCGATCCATCGACACCCACGACCAGCGAGAGCGACATCATGCCCACCGCCTTCCTGCGACCTCGGGTACCCCTGTGTCCACGGTGGCACCGGCGGGTCTCGCGCGGGTGGGCGGGTCGGCCCCGGACCGGGAACGGTCGGCCCCGGCCCTCCGGGCCGCGGGGCGGCCGCGTTCGACGGAACACCCGCCGCCGCAGGTGGCGGTGCGTCCGGTGGGACACTGGCCGCATGGGCGACCGCGGCTTTGGCCGGACGCACTGCGGCGACGCGGTGCACGCGCTGCTCGCCGACGGCAGCACCGTCGAGATACGCGCCGCCAGGCCCCAGGACCGGGACGAAGTGCTGCGCATGCACCACGAGATGTCACCGGAGGACCTGCGGCTGCGGTTCTTCGCGGCCAATCCGAGCTACGCGGACGAGGCGGCGGCACGCATCTGCGCACCAGCACGCCCCGGCTACCGCGCGCTGCTCGCCGTGGCACAGGAGCGGGTGGTCGGTGCGGCGGAGTACACCACCCTCCCCGCGGCCCCCGGCGAGCCGGTGTCGGCCGAAATGGCCCTGGCCGTCGCCGAGGGCCGCCACGGGCAGGGAATCGGCACCCTGCTGCTGGAACACCTCGTCCACACGGCCAGGGACGCGGGGGTCTCGGCCTTCACCGCCGAGGCGCTCGCCGAGAACCACGCCGTCCTGAAGGTCTTCGCCGATCTGGGCCTGCGCACCTCCCGCCACTTCGACGGCACCGATGTGCGCTGCACCGTGCACCTGGAGGAGGACGAGCGCTATCTGTCGGCGGTGGACCGCCGCGGCCGGATCGCCGACGTGGCCAGCCTGCGGCCAGTGCTGCGGCCGCGCTCGGTAGCCGTCGTCGGAGCGGGACGCCGTCCCGGGTCGGTGGGGCGGGCGGTGCTCGGCAACCTCCGCGCCGGGGGATTCGCCGGAGCCCTGTACGCGGTCAACCCGCACACTGATGTCATCGAGGGAACGCCGGCCCGCCCGACGGTGGCGGCCCTTCCCCTGGCCCCGGAACTCGTCGTGCTCTGCGTGCCCGCACCCGCCGTCCCCAGGACGGCCGAGGAGTGCGGCGTCCGGGGGGTTCGGGTGCTGGTCGTCCTGACGGCCGGCCTCGACGCGGCCCAGGCCGAGGCGCTCCTCACCACCTGCCGCCGCTACGGGATGCGGCTGGTGGGCCCCAACTGCCTGGGCATCGCCAACACGGCCGACGAGGTGCGCCTCAACGCCACCTTCGCCGCGCACCCGCCGCTGCCCGGGTCGGCGGGGGTCGCCGTGCAGTCCGGAGGGGTGGGCATCGCGCTGCTCGAGCGGCTTCGCCGCCTGGGCGTGGGCATCTCCAGCTTCGTCTCGCTCGGCGACAAGTACGACGTCAGCGGCAACGACATGCTCCAGTGGTGGGAGTCCGACCACGGCACCCGCCTGGCCGTCCTCCACCTGGAGTCCTTCGGCAACCCCCGGGCCTTCTCCCGCACCGCCCGACGGGTCGCCCGTGGCATGCCGGTCCTCACCGTGGACGCGGGCCGCTCGGACGCCGGACGGCGCGCCGCCGCCTCACACACCGCCGCCGCGGCCACCCCCACCATGACCCGTCGTGCCCTGTTCGCCCAGGCCGGGATCATCGCCACCCGGAGCATCGCCGAACTGACCGACACCGCGGCCCTGCTGTACGCCCAGCCGTCGCCCGCCGGAGCCGATGTCGCGGTGGTCAGTAACGCGGGAGGCGCCGGAGTGCTCGCCGCCGACGCCTGCGTCGAGGCGGGGCTGAGCGTCCCCGCCCTCGATACCGTCCTGGCCGGTGAACTCCGCACGCTCCTGCCGCCCGGGGCGGCCACCGCCAACCCCGTGGACACCACGGCCGCGGTGACCGCCGACCGGCTGCGCGCCTGCGTGGACCGGCTCGCCGCACACGGCGCCGTCGACGCGGTGCTGGTGGTCCTGGTCCCCACCGCGCTGGCCACCGGCACCGACCAGGACCCGCTGCTCGCCCTCACCGGCACACCGGGCCGGCACCCCCGGCCGGTCGCCGCGGTCCTCCTCGACCAGGAGGCCCCCGTACGACTGCTCGCGAGCACCGACGACCGCGCCGTCCCGGCCTACGCCGAGCCGCAGTCGGCCGCCCGAGCCCTCACCCACGCCGTCCGCTATGCCCGCTGGCGCGCCGAACCGCCGGGCACCGTACCGCCGCTGTCCGGGATCGACACCGTCGGCGCCACGGCCATCGTGGCGGAACACCTCACCCGCCACCCCGACGGCGGCTGGCTCGACCCCCGCGCCTGCGCCGCCCTGCTCGACCGCTACCACATCCCCCAACTGCCCTGGGCCTGGGCCGAGGACGAGGACAGCGCCGCCGAGGCCGTCCGCCACCTCGCCGAGGAGAACACCCGGATCGCTCTCAAGGCGTACTGGCCCGGGCTGGTGCACAAGAGCGACCAGGGAGCGCTGCGACTCGAACTCGAGGGAGCGGAAGCGGTCCGCGACGCCTACCGGGACCTGCGGGAACGCTTCCGGGACCGCATGACCGGCGCGCTGGTGCAGCCGATGGCGCGCCGTGGCACCGAGTTGTTCGCCGGCGTCGTGCAGGACGAGGTGTTCGGCCCGTTGGTGCTCTTCGGCCTCGGGGGCACCGCCACCGACCTGCTCGCCGACCACGCCGCCAGGCTCGCGCCGCTCACCGACCGCGATGTGCACACCCTCATGACCTCCCCGCGCTGCGCCCCGCTGCTCTTCGGCTACCGGGGCGGCGGGGCCGTGGACCTGGAGCGGCTGGAGCAACTGCTGCTGCGGTTGTCCCGGATGGCCTGCGACCTCCCGCAACTCGCCGAGGCGGACCTCAACCCGGTGGTCGCCCGGCCCGAGGGCGTGGTGGCGCTCGATGTCAGGCTGCGGATCCTGCCCCGTCATGCACACGACCCCTACCTGCGTCGGCTGCGCGCGGCCGGAGCCCGGCGGGGGACCTGAACACCGGGCCCCGGGAGGCAGGGTGCAGATCTGTCATGCCTGCTGCGGGACGACGGCGACCGGGCAGTCGGCGTGTTGCAGTACGGAGTGGCTCACCCGCCCGAGCTGTAGACCAGTGTGTCCATGACGTCGGAGCGCGCCGACCACCAGCAGATCGGCGTCGGCGGACGCGGCGAGCAGGACCCTGTGCGCGGGCCCCTCGACCGTGGCCCGACGCGGGGCGGTGCCGCCCTCGTCTGCCTTGACCTGGTTCAAGGCGTCGTCGAGTATCCGGGCGGCCTGCTCCTCGTGCACATGGTCCGTATCGTCCAGATGTCTCCCGGCCGGTCGCCGCCAGGCCCGTACCGCGTGCAGTTCGCAGCCCCGCGCCCGGGCTTCACCGAGGGCGAACCGTGCAGCTGCCGAGTCTTCGGCGCGGTCGCCGACCGCCAGCACCACCCGGCCGAAGCCTCCACGGAGATTCCGTTCCGCACCGCGGACCACGATCACCGGGCACAGCGCGCGGGCCGCCACCGCCAGGCTCACCGAGCCCAGCAGCATTCCGGACAGCTCGCTTCTGCCGCGGTTGCCCGTGATCACGGCGAATGCCGCGCGGCCCTTGTCCAGCAGGGCGCTCACGGCGTCATCGGGCCGCACCTCGCCGGACACCTTGACGTCGGGGTCGCGCAGCCGGGCGCGCTCCGCGCAGGAGGCGATGATGTGGTCGGCCATCACCTCCCCGGCGGGGCGGTCGGCACTGAACGACGGGAGGTTTCCCTCGTAGCGTTCCCATCGGGCCGTGTGGACCAGGCGCAGGGTCAGTCCCCGGTGCGCCGCCTCGTCCACGGCCCAGTCCACCGCCCGCAGACTGGAGTCCGATCCGTCGACACCCACGACCAGCGGGAACTCCATCCTTCCCACCGCCTCTCCTGCGACTGACTCGTTTCCTGTGGCCGATCCGGTCCCGGTACTTCTATGGTCACCGTGACACCGCGCGCGGCCCACTCGGGATGAGTGGGAAGCGGTCCGGCGGCCGAGAGAAGATGGTGAAGGCACGGCTTCTTTTTTGGTGCCTCTCTACAAACCTGTAGATTCTGTTTCCTCCTCATTTGGCGGGCAGTACTGGCAAGGAGATACAGATGGCGCTGTGGGACCGCATCAAGGACTCGGCCCAGACGATGCAGGCCCAGCTCACGGCGAAGAAGAACGAGTTGCGGAGCGGGGCGTTCCGGGACGCGAGCATGGCGATGTGCGCCCTGGTGGCGGCGGCGGACGGGACGATCGACCCGTCCGAGCGACAGCGCGTCGCCCAGCTCATCGCCACCAACGACGTGCTCCAGAACTTTCCCCCGGGCGATCTGCACCGCCGCTTCGAGGAACACCTCGACCAGCTCACCGAGGACTTCCCTCTCGGCAAGGTGAGCGCCATGCAGGAGATCGGCAAGGCGAAGAAGAAGCCGGCGGAGGCGCGAGCCGTCATCCAGATCGGCATCGTCATCGGCTGTGCCGACGGACACTTCGACGACAGTGAGCGGACCGTCGTCCGCGAGGCCTGCTCGGCCCTCGACATCCCTCCGGCCGAGTTCGACCTGCACCGCGCTCTCCGCGTTCCCCGCCCGTACCGGGCCCTGGACGAACTCCCGCGGCTGTCCGAAGACCGATTGCCGCCGCGAGCGGAATCCGGTACGGAACAGGCGGCGCGCCCCGAGGCCGCCATCCCCGACGACGACCTTCAGGTCTTTCTCAAGGCGCTGGCCAGCACGACGCGTCAGCGGCTCTTCGCGCACTTCGCCGGTGGGGAGGAGCTGACGGTCGGCGAGGTCGCCGAGCGTGCCGGACTCGGCCCGTCGACCACCTCCGAGCATCTCGCGGTCCTCCGCCGCGGCGGCCTGCTCCAGTCAACGCGCACCGGCAAGTTGGTCCGCTACCGCGCCGACGAGGAGGGCATCGCCGAACTGCTCGGCCAGCTCCATTCCTACCTCCTCGCCCCGGCGGAACCGCAGGGCACGCGCGCTTCCCGGGGCTGAAGGCGATGCCGTGACGTCGTCGACGGTCCCTGTGCCGACGGTCGGACCGGTGGAATGCGCCATACTTGGTGATATGTCCATATAGTGCGTTCACCCGACAGGGAAGGTATGGGCGGATGACGAACAACGGCCAAGTGGCGCTCGCTTTCACCAGCGGCTATCTCCTCGGACGCGGTCATCGGATGCGCTCGGCACTCGCCCTCGCCGGTCTGACCGCAGGCAGGCGGCTCGTAGCGGGCCGGGGTGCGATGGGGCCGGCGCAGGTGAGCTCCTCCGAGCTCGGCAAACTGAGCCACGAGGTGCGCGACCAGATCGTGGCGGCCGGTCGGTCGGCGGCCATGTCGGCGGCCAGTCATCGTATCGACGCGCTGAGTGACCGGCTGGAGCGGCAGGCCGAGGCGCTGCGCTCCGGCTCCGACGGCCACACGGGGGACGGCCACAGGGAGGGCGGCCGCAAGGAGAGCGGGGAAGCCGGGGAGTCGAAGGCGCGGGACGAGGAGCGCGGAGGCGAGCGGAGATCCGGTCGCGAGGAGCGCTCCCGCGGCGGCGAGCAGGAGACCAGGCACAAGAGGACGGCCGACCGTCCGGAGCGGCCCCGGAGGAGGGCCGACGCCGGAGGATCCGAGCGGCGGGACCGGGGGTGAGGACATGGCCGAGCGACCGGACGGCCACCGTGCTCACGGCGCGCTCTCCACGCTGACCAAGGAGCTGCCCACCGAGCGTCTGATGCAGGAGACGCAGAATCTGCTCACCGCGCTCGGCGAGCGCGCCGTGAGCACGGTCACCCACCTCGGGGAAGGTGGCGGCGTCGGGTTCAAGGTGCCGGTGAAGCCGCTGCTCAAGGCGGGTGCGCGGCAGCTCGCGGAGAAGGCGAAGGAGAAGGTCACGGAGGCAGTGCCGGGCCTCGGCGGGGGCGGTGGCGGCGGCAAGGGCAAGAAGTTCAAGGTCACCAACATCGTTGAGCAGATCGACGTGGGTGTCCCGGTCTCGGTCGCCTACAACCAGTGGACGCGGTTCGAGGACTTCCCCAGCTTCATGAAGAAGGTGGAGGACGTCGAGCAGCGGTCCGAGGCGGAGGTCGACTGGAAGGCCCAGATCTTCCTCTCGCACCGCAAGTGGCAAGCCGAGATCGTCGACCAGGTGCCGGACGAGCACATCGTCTGGCGGTCCCGCGGCCAGAAGGGCCATGTGGACGGTGCGGTCACCTTCCACGAGGTGGCCCCGAACCTCACCCGGATCCTGCTCGTCCTCCAGTACCACCCGCAGGGCTTCTTCGAGCACACCGGCAACCTCTGGCGGGCCCAGGGCCGCCGGGCGCGCCTGGAGCTGAAGCACTACCGCAGGCATGTCATGTCCGAGGTGCTGCTGCATCCCGACGAGGTCGACGGCTGGCGTGGCGAGATCCATGACGGCGAGGTCGTCCCGGCCGAGGGTGAGGAGCGCGAGGGCGAGGAGCCCAGGGACGAGTACGACGAAGAGGAAGACGAGCGCGAGAGCGAGGACGCGTACGCCGAAGAGGAGGAAGCGGAAGGCGAGTACGAGGAGGAGGACGAGGACGAGGCGCCCCGGCGGCGCTCGCGCCGCTGACGGACCCCCGCCCCGGAACGGGTGAGCGTGGTGACCGTAGCAAGTCAGCAAGGCCATTATCTGGACCGGCCCTCCGCCAGCGGTCTGGCCGACGTGGTCGGCGTGATCCTGGACAAGGGACTGGTCATCGACGTCTATGTCCGGGTGTCGCTGGTAGGCATCGAGCTGCTGACGATCGACGCCCGCATCGTCATCGCCAGCGTCGACACCTATCTCAAGTTCGCCGAGGCGACGAGCCGGCTCGACATCGCCCGCAGCGGGACCGAGACCCGCGGTCTGCCGGGTCTGATGGACGAGATGCGCGAGGGCGGCGCACGCCAGAAGACCAAGGGTGCCCTGGAGGGCGTCAAGGAGAAGGTCAGCGACCTTCTCGAGCCCGCGGAGGACGAGGAGGACGAGGAGGACGAGTACGCCGAGGCCGAGGAGCGGCCCCGGCGCCGGAGGAGCCGGACCAGTGACAGGGAGCGCGAGCCATGATGGCCGGGGACGGACCTGCCTGCTACGTGTACGGGGTGATACCCGACGAAGGGGGCGACAAGGCGGTCAAGGACCTGCCCGCCGTCGGCGCCCCGGACTCCCCGGTGACCTTCGTCAGGGACCGCGGGCTGGCCGCGGCGGTGAGTGAGGTGCCCACGGAACAGCCGCTCGGTACCCCGGACGACCTGCGCGCCCACGCCCAGGTGCTGGACACCCTGGCAGCCTCGGGCCTGCCCGTGCTGCCGCTGCGGTTCGGCACGGTGGTGCGGGACGAGCGAGCGGTGACCGAGGAGCTGCTGACCGAGGGCCATGACGACTTCACCTGGGCACTCGACCGGCTCCGGGGCAGCGCCCAGTTCACCCTCCGGGCCCGCTATGTCCAGGACGAGGTGTTGCGCGAGGTGCTGGACGAACACGTCGAGGCCAGGCGGCTGCGGGAGGAGCTGGAAGGGCTGCCGGAGGACGCCGGATACGACCTGCGCATCCAGCTGGGGCAGCTGGTCGTGGAGGCCGTCGGCGCCAAGCGGGAGGTGGACGCCCGGGAGATCGAGCAGCGGGTCGCGCCGTTCGCGCTCGCGGTGGCGACCTCCGAGCCGGAGTCCGCCGAAGGGGTCGTGAACGCCGCCTTCCTGATCGAGGACAAGCAGCGCGGGGCGTTCGAGCAGGCGGCGGAGCAGCTGGCCCGGCAGTGGAACGGCCGGGTCCGGCTGCGGCTGCTGGGGCCGCTGGCGCCGTACGACTTCGTGGCCGACGCGCTGCGCCGGGTGGAGGAAGGCGGCTAGCCATGGGCCTGTTGACCGGGCTGCTGACCCTTCCGCTCGCCCCGGTGCGCGGCGTCGCATGGATCGCCGAGCAGGTGCGACAGGAGGCCCTCCGGGAGCTCTACGACCCGACGGTGATCCATGAGCGCTTGGAGGCGGTCGCGGAGGCCCGCGAGTCGGGGGAGCTGTCCGAGGACGAGGCGGCGGAGCTGGAGAGCGAGCTGGTCGGCCGGCTGATGCGGGGCGGACCCCCGGCCGGGGGCCTGGAGGTATGAGCCGTGGCCCGTGCGGAACGGGACGACCGCGATCGGCGCGACGACCGCCGTGACGACCGCCGTGACGACGCCCGTGACCGGCGCGAGACCCACACCCGGGAGCGCCCGCGGCGCCCGGCGCGGCCGGCGATGGACGCCCGCGAGGCCGCCCGGAGCGCCGTGCGCCAGGTGGGGGAGCTCACCGGGGCGGAGCCCGAAGGGGTGGTCTCGCTGGAGCGAGGCGAGGAGGGCTGGCGGGTCGGCGTCGAGGTGGTGGAGATCCACCGGATCCCGGACACCACCGACGTGCTCGCCCTCTACCAGGTCACCGTGGACGACCACGGCGATCTCGTCTCCTACCGCCGGGCCAGGCGCTACTCCCGGTGTCAGTCGGAGGAGGGTGGCGGATGAGTGAGAACTTCGGCCAGGCCGGCGGGAACGTGCCGAGCCGACGAGTTGGCGCCACCCGCGAGCCCGCCCGCCACGAGCCCGCCAACCTGGCCGACATCCTCGAGCGCGTGCTCGACAAGGGGATCGTCATCGCGGGGGACATCCGGATCAACCTGCTGGACATCGAACTGCTCACGATCAAGATCCGGCTGCTGGTGGCCTCGGTCGACCGGGCCCGTGAGATGGGCATCGACTGGTGGGAGCACGACCCCACGCTCTCCTCCGGCGCCCGCGACGTCCTGGAGGAGAACGAACGGCTGCGGCGGCGGCTCGGGGAGCTTGAGAGCGGCCGCGGCGAGCGGCGGGAGGTGCAGCGGGAGCCCGAGGAGCGCGAGGATCGGGAGGAAGCAGGAGGGGAGGAGCGGTGACCGGGCCCGAGGCCACCTGGCTCTACGCGGTGACGTCCCCCGAGGCGGTCGGCGGTGGTGTGCCCGCCGACGTCACCGGCGTGGCGGGCGAGCCGGTGCGCGTGGTCGAGGGCGCGGGGCTCGCGGCCGTGGTCGGTTCCGTACCCCTGGCCGACTTCGACGAGCGGGCGCTGCGCGCGCACCTGGAGGACCTGCGCTGGCTGGAGCGGACGGCCCGCGCCCACCACCGGGTCATCGACGCGGCCGCCGACCGGGGCCACGTCGTTCCGCTGCGCTTCGCGACGCTCTACCACGACGACCACCGGGTCCGCGCCATGCTGGAGGCACGGCGGGCGGACTTCGCCTCCGCGCTGCGCCGGGTGGCCGGGCGGACCGAGTGGGGCGTGAAGGCGTACATTGACCCTCGGGCGTTTCTCCCGGACCCGGCCGAGAGCGCGGCCGGGGGTGCGGCCGGGGGCGGGCAGCGGCCCGGTGCCGCCTATCTCGCGCGCCGCCGTGCCGAGCGGCAGGATCAGGACACGGCCCATCTGCGCGCCACCGAGTGGGCGGAGGAGATCCACGCGACCCTGGCCCGGCTGTCGGCCGCGACCGCCGAACACCCGCCGCAGGACGCGGCGCTCGCCGCGTACGAGGGGTGGATGGTGCTCAACAACTCCTACCTGGTGCCGGACGACCGCACCGACGAGTTCACCGCCGAGGTCACAGCGCTCGGCGAGCGCTACCCCGAGATCGATCTGGAGGTCAGCGGCCCGTGGCCGCCGTACTCGTTCACGGCGCTGCCGCGACCGGATGTGGAGGAGCCGTGACACGCGCGATCGAACGGCGCGAGGTGGCCCTGGTGGACCTGCTGGACCGGGTGCTGGCCGGAGGGGTCGTGATCAGCGGAGAGATCACCCTGTGCATCGCCGACATCGATCTCGTGCGCATCTCCCTCCGGGCGCTGATCGCTTCCGTACGCGTGGAAGCCGAAGATGACGACCGACCGCGGGCCTGACGACCGCCGGCCGCCCGACCACCGCCGCCACGACGAACGCCGCCCCGGCGACCCGCGGCGCATCACCGTGGACCCGGAGTCGGTGCGGCGCAGCCTGGCGGGCCTGGTGCTGACCATCGTGGAGCTGCTGCGCCAGCTGATGGAGCGCCAGGCGCTGCGCCGGGTCGACCAGGGCGACATCAGCGACGAGCAGATCGAGGAGCTGGGGCTGACCCTCATGGCCCTGGAGGAGAACATGGCCGAGCTGCGTGAACACTTCGGCCTGACCCAGGACGACCTGAACATCGACCTCGGCCCGCTGGGCCCGTTGCTTCCCCGCGACTAGGGGTAACGCGTACCGCGGCATCAGCGCCGCTCCTTGCGCGAGCGGTGGAAAAGCCAGACCGCGGGTACGAACCAGCAGCTCACGAACCACACCAGGGCCACGGCCGCCAGCCAGAACGCGGTCACATCGGACACGACGACGCGCAGGATCAGCAGCAGCGCCGACTCCACGGTGCACAGCAGCAGCACGAGTCCGGCCACGGTGAAGCGCGCCGCCACATGGACCGTCTCCGGCTTCAGCCGGCGCCCGGTGACGATCCGGTGCAAGGAGACCGGTGCGATCAACGCTCCGGTGGCCGCCGCGCCCAGCAGGACGGTCACGACGTAGATGGTCCGATCCGAGTGTCCCAGGCTCTGAAAGCGCGGGGTGAAGGCGACCGTGAGCAGGAAGGCGAACAGAATCTGCATGCCCGTCTGCGTCACTCGCACTTCCTGGAGCAGCTCGGCCCACCTGCGGTCGGCCCGCTCCTCCCGGGTCTCGACGCGACCGGACGGTTGCTCACGGCCGTCATGCCCCGACGCTTCGCCGTCGTCATGCATCACGCGCGCTCCTCACCCAACCGCCCTTCCCCACGGGCACCACCTCATGCGAGCCCATACGGGTGGACGGCGAGGCGGGCCGCCGATTCCAGTATCTGGGCGTGGACGAACGCCTGGGGCAGATTGCCGCGCGGGGACGGCGTCCGGAGGGGTTTGGCTAGCCGCGTGTCAGCGGCCGAGCGCCTTCGCCAACTGCTCCTTGTTCATATGGGAGCGGCCCTCGATGCCGCGGTGCTTGGCCTCGTTGTACAGCTGGTCACGCGTGGGGCCCCTGGCTCCGCTGTGCGACCGCTGTCCGCCCCGCTCCGGCGCGGACTTCGGGTCCCGCGTGGAGGTCCTGCTGGCGGTCTTCGCCTCGCCGGCTCGGGCACGTTCCTTGTTGACGGTACGAGCGGCGATCTCCTTGGCCCGGGAGGTGGGCGTACCACGCTCTTCCTGGCTCTCCTTGATGTGCTCGTACTGGCGTTCCCGCTTGCGGCTGGATCCTGAAGGCATTGTTCGGCCTCTCCTTCCCGAGCATGCTGAACTCCACGTTCAACCCTAAGGCGCAGGACTGTTTCACCGCAGTGCGGCGGCCACCGGGGCATCCGCCCACTGCTGAAACTTGGCCGGGACCCGCCCGGGCAGGATCTTGCCAAGATTCTGGACTTGCTGGTCCATTTTTGGATCTCTACGGTGCACAACGTCGACGCCCAAGGTGGGGCTCGGCGACTGCTCACGGAGAGGCAATCCCCATGCACGCGATCCACATCCAGAACCACGGCGGCCCGGAGGTCATGACCTGGACCGAATTTCCCGATCCGGTGCCCGGCCCCGGTGAAGCGCTGGTCCGGCTCGGTGCCGCAGGGGTCAATTACATGGACGTGGGCGCCCGGTCGGTGGGCGGCCCGGGCTGGGCGGCTCCGACGATTTTGGGTGTCGAGGGCATGGGGTACGTGACCGCGGTCGGTGCCGGGGTCGACGATCTGGCCGTCGGCGACCGGGTGGCCTGGTTCTACCACGTGGGCAGCTATGCGGATGTGCTGGCCATTCCCGTGGACTCGCTGGTGAAGGTCCCGGACGACGTGCCGGACGAGACCGCGGCCGCCGTAATGATGCAGGGACTGACCGCGAATCACTTCACCACCGAGACGTACGCGATCAAGCCCGGGGACACGGCCGTTGTGCACGCCGCGGCCGGTGGGGTGGGTCTGCTGCTGACGCAGATGATCAAGGCTCGGGGCGGCCAGGTGATCGGCCTGGTCTCCCGGGAGGAGAAGGTGGCGGTGGCCGAGGAGGCCGGCGCCGACCACGTCCTGGTGTCGGCCGGGGACGGCTTCGAGGACCGGGTGAGGGAGCTGACGGGCGGCGAGGGCGCGCACGTGGTGTACGACGGGGGCGGCACCGCCACGTTCCGGTCTTCGCAGCTGTCCCTACGGCTGCACGGTGTGCACGCCTATTACGGACCCTTCATGGGGATCCCGTCGATCTCCGTGACCGATCTGCCGAAGAGCATTCTGCTGACCTATCCGGTCGTGCACCACCACGTTCCCACCCGGGAAGCCCTGGTCGAGCGAAGCTCCGAGGTTTTCGACATGGTCAGGAAGGGCCAGGTCACCCCACGCATCGGAGCCCGCTATGCCCTCTCGGAAGCCGCGCGGGCACACGCGGACCTCGAGTCCCGCCGGACCACCGGGAAACTGCTGCTGATTCCCTGAACACACATGTAGGGTCCCTTCCGCCACCGGAGAAACCGCAGAAAGTTCGACACCGGGAGGGTCTTGTGCCGTTGACGCGCAAGGGCGCCGCTACGAAGCAGCGCATCATCGAAGGCACCGCCTCGGCGATCCGGCGGCACGGCGTGTTCGCCATGACCCTCGACGACGTCATAGCGTGTACGGCGACCAGCAAGAGCCAGCTGTTCCACTACTTCCCCGGCGGGAAGGAGGAACTGCTGCTGGCCGTGGCCCGTCACGAGGCGGCCCGAGTGATCAGCGACCAGCAGCCGGAGCTCTCCACCCTCACGTCATGGCCCGCCTGGCAGGACTGGCGCGACAAAGTGGTCTCCCGCTATCGCGAGCAGGGCAGGGACTGTCCGCTCCATGTGGCGATCTCGCAGGCCGGGTCGGCCACGGAAGGCGCGCAGGCCGTGGCCACGGAGCTGCTCGAGAAGTGGCAACACGAGTTGGCCGCGGGCATCCGGCACATGCAGGACATCGGTGAGGTGGACGCCGATCTGGACACCGACAACAGCGCGGCGGCGCTTCTGGCCGGCATCCAGGGCGGAGTGTTGATCTTCATGTCGACGGGTCGTCTGACACATCTCGAGGCCGCCCTGGACCAGGGCATCGCTTCCCTGCGATGCAGGGCCGCTTCCTGAGGGTTGCCGTGTGCGGCTGACGGCCTCTGTTCATCGCAGGGTGAGCGGCGTCTCGGATTCGACGCGGGTCAGTTTCTCGGGGTTGCGGACGTAGTAGAGGCCGGTGATGCGGTCGTCCTCGACGCGGGCCGCCATGACGCCGTCGATCTCGCCGTCCAGGCGGAAGACGAGCCCCGGGTTGCCGTTGACCGTGGTCGGACCGACGGTGACCGTGGCAGTGGTCCTGCCGAGGCCGCCGGTCAGGAAACGGATCACCTTCTCGGCGCCGATGACCGGTCGCAGCGCGGCCTGCTTGATGCCACCGCCGTCGTTGACGACGACGATCTCGGGTGCGAGCACGTCGAGCAGCCCCTGGAGGTCCCTGGTTTCCAGTGCCTGCCGGAACGCCTCCAGAGCCGCCCGGGTCCGGCTCGCGGAGACCACCGCGCGGGGGCGGCGGGCGTCGATGTGCCGGCGGGCGCGGTGGGCGATCTGGCGGACGGCGGCGGGGCTCTTGTCGACGGCGGCCGCGATCTCGTCGTAACCGATGCCGAAGGCCTCGCGCAGGACGAAGACGGCGCGCTCGGTCGGCGACAGGGTTTCGAGGACGAGCATGAGCGCCATCGACACGCTCTCGGCGAGTTCGACGTCGTCGGCCACGTCCGGCGTGGTGAGCAACGGCTCGGGCAGCCAGGGGCCGACGTATGCCTCCTTGCGGCGTTTCATGGTGCGCAGTCGGTTGAGTGACTGCCGGGTGGTGATGCGGACCAGGTAGGCGCGCTGGTCGAGTACCTGGTCCTGGTCGACGTCGACCCAGCGCAGCCAGGTCTCCTGGAGGACGTCCTCGGCGTCGGCCGCCGAGCCGAGCATCTCGTAGGCGACGGTGAAGAGCAGGTTGCGATGGGTGACGAACGCCTCGGTCGCCGGACCGGCGGCGTGGTCGCTCATGTCCCGTCCTGGGGTGCCGGAGGCCGTCAAGCGTGCATCCACAGCAAGATCCTTTCTCTCCTCGAATGTACTCGGTGGCCGGCCGCCGACGCGTGGCCTAGCCGGCCTGTCCAGCGGTGGCCGACGCCTGGCCGCGCTTGGTCCGCAGCACCTGGTGGCGCTTGTCGTCCTTGAACTGCCAGGTGAACGAACCGGGCTTGCGCGCCTCGTCCGCCAGTTCCTTGACGACGCCCTTGCAGGCGCGCTCCTTGATCCCTGCGGCGAGGCGCCCGCCGATGGAGTACTTGTTGGCGGTGTCGTCCTTGGAGGAGAGCTGTACGGTGGCGGCGCGACGGCCCAGGGCGATGCACTGGCCGAAGACGCCCACGTTGATGGCTGCGGGCCGCGCATCCGCGATCCGGGCCAGCACGGTGTCGGCGGCGTGCGCTCCCAGCGGACGCGCGGTCTGGCAGCTCATGCGCAGCGGCAGGTCCGACGGTGCCGCCGAATCCCCGGCCGCGACGATGCGTACGTCGTCCACGCTCGTCAACGTTTCGTCGGTGAGCAGGCGGCCGGCGGCGTCGGTGCTCAGCCCGCTGTGCTTGGCCAGGTCCGGCACGCCGAACCCGGCGGTCCAGACGGTCACCGCGCTCGGCAGCGTGTGGCCGCCGCTGAGCCGCACGGTGTCGCGGGTCACCGCGGTCACCTTGGTGTTGGGGCCTTCGAGCACGGTCACACCGAGCTTGGCCAGCCGCCTGGCCACCGAGCGCCGAACCCGCGGATGCAGATACGGGCCCAGCGCCCCGCCGCACACCAGGGTCACCCGGCGGCCGTGTTCGGCCAGTTCGGCGGCGGTCTCGATACCGGTCGAACCGGCGCCCACCACCGCCACCGCGGCCGTCGCGGGCGCGGCGTCGACGGCCGTCCGCAGCCGCTGCGCCTCCTCCAGGGTGGCGACCGGGTAGCCGAACTCGGCCGCTCCGGGCACGCCCGGGTCGGCGCTGCCACTGCCCACCGCGTAGATCAGGTAGTCGTAGCCGACCGCGCCGCCGCTCGCCATCGTCACACCGCGCCCGGGGGCGTCGATCCGCGTCACGGTGTCGACCACCAGCAGGACGCGCTCGTGCAGGACCTCCCGGTAGTCGACGACCGCCGCGTGGGACCCGCCCACCACCTGGTGCAGGCGAACCCGCTCGACAAAGGTCGAACGCGGGTTGATCAGCGTCACTGCCACGTCGTCGCGCTGCGTCAGGCGATTGGCCGCCAGGACGCCGGCGTATCCGCCGCCGATCACGACCACTTCGGTGTTGCCAGTCACGGTGTCTCCTCGGTCTCTTCGGGGTTCGGCCTCAAGACACCGCGTGTTCGGTCATTGTGACAGCATGTGAGGCAGATCACTCCGTCAGAGGCGGCTTCGGCGACTCGGCCGCGGCGAGGCGCAGGATCGGATCGAGCAGGCCGGGGAAGCGGTCGCCCAGATCGTCGGCGCGGAGCCGGATCCGCCGGTGTCTGCCGTCGACGGTCATGCTGATCAGCCCGGCCTCGCGCATGATCCGCCAGTGGTTGGACAGCGTCGACACCGGCACGTCCAGGCCGTCGGCGAGCGCGGAACAGGTCGACTCGGGATGACCCAGGGCCCGCCGCGCCAATTCCAGGCGCACCGGATCGCCGAGTGCGTGCAGCAGCGGCGCGAGGGTCAATGACTCGCGTGCGGGCTGGGGTAGCGGTCGCATGCCTCCACGGTATCCCAACGTTCGACAGTTCGGGATTATGGAACTATCTTCCCGGGGTGCACCCGCACCATCGGAGGGGAACAACTGTGGCCTTGAGGATTCGATCGAGCCGGGCGGCGTTGCTGACAGTGGCCTGCCTGGGGCAGTTCATGGTGCTGCTCGACAGCACCATCGTGGGCGCGGCGCTGCCCGATATGCAGCTGCGATTGCACACCCAGTTGAACGGTCTGCAATGGATCGTCGACGCCTATGTGCTGCTGGTCGCCATGCTGTTGCTGTCCGGCGGTGTGTTCGCCGACCGCTTCGGCCGCAAGCGGGTGTTCCTGGCCGGCGTCGTGGTGTTCACCGTCGCGTCCGGGATGTGCGCCGCCGCACCGTCGATCGGGTGGCTGATCGTGGGACGGGTGGCGCAGGGCATCGGGGCCGCGGCGCTGAGCCCCGCCTCGCTGGCCCTGCTCGCCGCCGCCTACCCCGTTCCGCAGGAACGAGTCAAGGCGATCGGGCTGTGGGCCGGATTCAGCGGAATCGGCCTGGCCGCCGGGCCGTTGGCAGGCGGCATTCTGGTGGATGCCTTCGGCTGGCCCGCCATCTTCCTCGTCAACGCGCCGATCGGCGCGGTCCTGCTGCTGGCCGGTCTGCGCGTCCTGGGCGAGTCCCGCAATCCGGACGCGCCGGCGATCGACATCCCGGGGACGGTCCTGTCCGTCCTGGGAGTCGGGGCGCTGGCCTACGGGCTGATCGAGGGCGGTTCCCTCGGCTGGACCTCGCCGGTGATCCTGGGCAGCTTCGCCGCCGCGGTGGTGATCCTCGCCGTCTTCGTCGCCGTCGAAGGACGTAGTTCGACGCCGATGCTGCCGCTGCGGCTGTTCCGGCAGCGACTGTTCACGGTGTCCAACACGGCCATGGTCGTGGTGGGTTTCGCGCTCATGGGTTCCTCCTTCTTCTTCTCCCAGTTCTTCGTGTACGTCCAGGGCAGCTCGGTTCTGCTCGCCGGCCTGGAGACCCTGCCCGCCTCCCTCGCCATGGTGATCGTCAGCCCGTATGCGGGCCGGTTGGCCGCGAAGTACGGCTTCCGGATCGTGGTCACCACCGGTCTGGCCCTGGCCGGGCTTGGGCTGCTGGCCCTGGGCTCCGTGCACGCGGACACCGGCTACGGGAATGTGTGGTGGCGGCTGGCGATTGTCGGCATCGGTTTCGCTCTGACCATGTCCCCGCTGACCGGCGCTGCCATCCAGGCGGTCAGCCCGCAGGAGGGCGGCCTCGCGTCGGGCATCAGCAGCACCACCCGGCAGATCGGTGCGGTGCTCGGTGTGGCGGTGCTCGGAGCCATCGTCCGCACCCGGGAAGCGGACGGCGCGTCGTTCGAGGCCGGCCTCAACAGCGCCTTCGTCGCGGCCGGCGCCGTCACGATGGCCGGCGCCGTGTTCACCGGCCTGTGGCTGGTGAAGTCCGAGCCCGCGTCGCGGTCTTCCACGCCACCGCAGCGCGACGGAAGCCGCAGTCGCACATCACTGTGAAGCCGATCACACCATGTCACAGCCGAGGGAGGAGTGGTGTCCGGTGGGCATGACGAACTCGCAGCAGACCTCGGTGTTGATCACCGGAGGCAACAAGGGACTCGGTTTCGAAGCGGCCCGGCGCCTCGGCGAACTGGGCTGGACGGTGTTTCTCGGCTCGCGTGACGAGAGCCGAGGACGGGAGGCCGCCGACAAACTGACCGCCGGTGGCGTGAACGTGGTCATGGTCCCGCTGGACGTGACCTCGGACGAGTCGGTGGCCGACGCGGTACGGCTCGTCCACGAGCACACCGACCGCCTGGATGTGCTCATCAACAACGCGGGCGCGCCCGGACACATCGTCGCGCCCGCGGACGCGACGGCCGACGAAATCCATTCCGTCTACGACACCAACGTCTACGGCCCGATCCGGGTGACGCATGCGTTCCTGCCGCTGCTGCGGGCGGCGGAGCAGCCGCGGGTGGTGATGGTGTCCAGCGGTGGCGGCTCCTTCGCGGTCGTGACCGATCCGGACCAGCCGGTCTCGAAGATGCACGAGCTCGCCTACAGCTCGTCGAAAGCGGCGCTGAACATGATTACCGTCCGGTATGCCCAGGCGCTCCCGGAGATCAAGTTCAACGTCGCCACCCCCGGAGAAGTCGCCAACCGTAAGTTCGCCGCCACCGATATGAACCACCACACCGGCCAGCTCACCGTCACCGAGGGCACCGACTCGATCGTCAGGCTCGCGACGCTCGACGCCGACGGGCCGACCGGGACCTTCATCGACCGCCTCGGTCCGGTCGCCTGGTGACCGTCGTTGCGGTGCGGCCCGCTTGATGCCGCCGCTGTGGGCTCAGCCGATATGTGCCGGTGTCCGCAGGACTCGGTCGTGGCCGACCTGGCGGACCGGTCCGGTGAGGTGGAGGCGTGAGCAGCCCGTCAACTGGGTCACGGGGCGGGGGAGCCGGGCCACCGGGTCGGCGGTGTAGAGCTGTACGACCTCGGCGCCCGCGCGGTCGCCGGTGTTACGGACGACGCAGCTGATCTCCACCTCGCCGTCGGTGACCATCTCCTCGGAGCTCACGGGCAGGTCGTCATACGCGAAGGTGGTGTACGACAGGCCGTGGCCGAAGGGGTAGGCCGGAGTCGGGTCGAATTGCTGACGCCCTGGCTGTTGCCGCCCAACGGGGCGTGCAGATAGGTCCCGGGCCGGCCGCCGGGCGTTCGCGGGATCTGCACCGGCAGCTTGCCCGACGGGGTGACGCCGGCGAGACTCGCTCCAGCTACGAGGGACACGACGCGAAGCGCTGAGCCGGCGCCTCATACCGCCACGAGGCCGAGGCGCTCATCGGCCCGACTCACGACGGGCGTCGTGTCCCTGGAGACCAGGAAGGCGGGACGGGTCGGATGCGCCGGGGCGTTGTCGACGGCGTTGTAGGTGATGAGGAGTAACGCGCGGCGGTCCGGTGACGGATTGTTCGTCGAAGAATGGACGACGCTGGGGTGGAACACCTGAAGGGAGCCCTGCGGGCCCAGGAACAGCTTCCGTCCCTTCTCGCGGATCAGGCTCTCGGCCCGGTGGCCGTTCACGGTGTAGGCGAGATCCGCCGACACATGCGTACGCCAGTCGGATTCCGCGCCGTTCTCCGCCCGGCCCTCGGGGAGGTCGAGCAGACCGAGCCGGTGCGACCCGGGTATGGCCATGAGCGGGCCATTGCCCTCGTGGACGTCGTCCAGGGAGATGGCGATGTTCACGGCGTCCGGACGCGGCATGCCGTCCTCCTCGTGCCAGAACGCGAAGTCCTGGTGCCACGGCCAGGCGGCCCCCTCGTGCGCCTGCTTCAGGTTGACCTTGAACTGGTAGACGTACGCGGGCCCGCCGAGGAACTCCTCGGCCAGCGCGACCAGGTACGGCAGGCGGACGAGGGCCGCGCACACCTCGTCGAAGGCGTGACAGCCGTGAATGGCGCGGGCGATCCCGCTGTCCTGCTCGTGTACGACCTCGGGCCTGCGCTCCCGGCTCATGGCCAGTACGCGGTCCCGTATCGGTTCGACGGCCTCGCCGCTGAACCGGTACGGGGGTTCACACCAACCATGGGTCCGGTAGGCGGACTTGAGGGCGGAGAGCGAGGTGACTGCGGCACCGGCCATGGACGCGAACCTCCAGGGTGAAAGTGGCTTCGTCGCGACGTAATCGGGCATATCGGTGATCAGGGCTTTCGATTTCACGCCATGATATTCGAATGGAAAAGAAGCGATGGGCGCCGCGGAACAGCATGCTGATCGCGATGGCGTAGGCTCGGTGGATGGCGAAGTATTTCGACGTGCACCCCGAAAACCCCCAGCAGCGCACCATCGGCAATGTGGTCGACAGGATCCGCTCCGGCGAGCTCATCGCCTATCCGACGGACTCCTGTTTCGCGCTGGGATGCCAAATGGGCAACCGTGACGGTATCGGTCGGATCCGGTCGATCCGGAACCTCGACGACCGTCACCACTTCACCCTGGTGTGCCAGAATTTCGCTCAGCTGGGTCAGTTCGTGCATATCGACAAAGACGTGTTCCGTGCGATCAAAGCGGCGACGCCCGGCAGCTACACCTTCATTCTCCCCGCGACGAAGGACGTACCGCGCCAGTTGCCGCACCCGAAGAAGAAGACGGTCGGCGTGCGGATTCCCGACCATGCCGTGGCCCAGGCCCTGCTCGCCGAACTCGGTGAGCCGCTGCTCTCCAGTACGTTGCTGCTGCCCGGTGAGGACGAGCCGATGACGCAGGGCTGGGAGATCAAGGACCGGCTCGACCATGTGGTGGACGCCGTGGTCGACTCGGGAGACTGCGGCACCGAGCCGACCACGGTCATCGACTTCTCCAGCGGCGAAGCCGAGATCGTACGCCGAGGGGCGGGCGACACGGCCCGGTTCGAGTAGCCCGTAGCCGCGTTCCGCCGCCCCGACGTCGTCCGGCGTCAGGAACCGGTGACGGTGAGCGCTCCGGAGACGGTGGCCGGGTCACCCTGACCGTCGGCGGGGGCGGCGGTGAGGGTCCAGGTGTAGGCGCCGTCGGGCGCGGCGGGGCCCTCGGCGGTGGTGCCGTCCCAGGCGACCTTGACGGTGCTCGCGGCCGACGTGCCGGTCCAGGTGCGCACCTCGGTGTCGGTGTCGTCGTTGTGCAGCGTCAGTTTCCAGGACGTGGCCGGCTTGGAGAGCCACCACTGGGCGTTCCAGGAGGCCGTTTCCGCGCCGCGGTCCCAGGTGGCGGGGACGCTGCGGTCGGGTACGGAGAGCGCGGAGACGCCGTGCTGGGGCGCGAAGACGTGAACGGTCTCCGCCCTGTCCACATAGGCGAGCTTGCCCGCGCGGCGGTCCACCGCCCAGGTGACGCCCCGGCTGTCGGCGGCGGAGGTGGGCTTCATCCCGAGGACGGTGCCCAGATCGGTGGTGGTCCCGTCCTCGTTGAGGCCGGTCAGGCCGAGCGTGCCGTCGACGGTGTTGTGGTCGGCGATGAAACCGTCACCGAGGAGGGCTCCGGTGGCCGGGGCGGGGTAGGCGGTCCCGGTGTCCGGGTCCTGGACGCCGGCCTGGTCCTGTTCGGGGCAGCTCCAGTAGAGAAGCGTGCCGTTGGTCTGGAGCTCCTCAGGTGTGCACGACGCGCCGAGCGACACGGTGTCGGTCTGGTTTCCGGTCCGCAGATCGGTGGCGATCACGGTGCCGGGCCGGTCCGGGGACGGCGTCCAGAGGGTGGCGTAGTCCAGGGCCGCGGCCTGCGCGGCCTGTTCCCGGACGATCCGGTCGCGGACGATGTCGATGACGTACTGCCGCTTCAGCGGGCCCTGCGACTCGTAGAGGACGTACTCGGGGGAGATGTCCAGGATCCGGCCGTCCGCGCCGGGCAGCGGCAGCCGGTCGACGGGCCGGTCCGGGTCGTCACCCGTCACCAGCACGTCCTTGCCGCCGTTGTCCGGGTCCGCCACCAGCCGGGCCAGCCCCTCGTCGCCACCGTCGGCGAACCGCCCCGGTGCGGAGTCGCCGTACACGGGCAGATCGTCCCCGGCGGCCGGGTCCAGCGCGGTGCCGATGTCCTTGCCGTGCAGCCGCTGTGTCTCCTGAAGCGCGTTGACGTAGCGGACGGTTCCCCGGTCCAGGCCGAGCGCCTGGATCGAGCCGTAGGCCACCGTGACCGGCGCCACCACGCGCAGCTGCTGATCGAATACGAGCCCGCTGCCGTCCACGGTGAACCGGTGGATGGCGCGCGTGCCGTCCGCGTCGCGGCCCAGGGCGGTGAGCGTGCTGTTGGACCCCTGGAGACCTTGTTCGATATCGGTGAGCAGGACGCGTGAGGTCTCCGCCCCGTCGATCGGCGTCAGCCGCAGCGGCCCGCGGTCCCCTTCGTGCCACAGCACGTTCCGGCCCACCGTGTAGGCGGTGATCTCGCTGTCGGGGGACCGCGGTGTGAGCGGGACGACCCGCGGTGTCGTCGTACTGCCGTCGCGCGGCAGCACCCGCACCCCCTGCTCGTCCTGGCGGCTGAACCAGGTCACCGTGTCGCGCGTGAGGCGGAAGCTGCTCGCCTCGCCGGTGACCGGCAGCGGGGCGACCGCGCCGGTGATGCCGTTGAGGATGCCGTAGCCGTGGGTGGAGCCGGTGCGGTAGCGGATGAGGAGCGAGGTGCTCTCGCCGCCGAGCACCACCGGCTCGGACTCGGCGGTGGCGCCCGCGGGCAGCTGCACCTGCACGTCGTAGGGCGTGTCCCCGGCGCGGGGCCGCAGCACCCGCAGTTCGTATGTGCCGTCCTCCAGAGTCCGGGTGGCGAGGACGAACCCGCCGTACACCTGGGGGTGCGCGTAGCCGTCCGGCAGTCTCAGGGTGGACTTGGTGTTCTGGTCGACGTTGAGCAGAGTGATCGTGGTCGCGCCGTCCGCGTCGGTGGTGGCGTAGGCGACGCGGTTGCTCTGGTCGTGGTGGGAGAAGATCGACTCGCGTGACACGCCGTCCAGCGCCTTCACGGGAATGGTCTGCCGGTTATACGTATTCGTCCACAGATAGCTCTTGGAGCCCTGCTCCTGGTGCAGCACACCGGTGTCGCCGGTGGACAGCAGCGTCTCGGCCCGATCGTCGTAGGCGTCGGGCGACGGTATGACCACCTCGGTGGCGTCGGCCGCCCGGGCGGTGGCCGGCGGCAGTGACACGGCCACGCCCGAGGCGAGCGTGAGCGTGACCGCGACCAGGGTCGCGGAACGCGCCGAGCGTCTGAGACGTCTTTGCCGTAGGGTCATTTCTTTCCCCCTCGCTGATCGACCAGTGGCGACCCGTCGCCTCCTGGTCACCCGTGGGCCTGCCGATCATGCGAGGCCCACGTCAGGGTAGGGACAACGTCCGTGCCGCGGCGGCTGTTTCAGAAGATTGCGCTGAAGGCGGGGGAAAAGTGGCCGCGCCGCGGGCGGACGCCCGTCGACCAGTTCGTCAGGTGGCGGTGTTCTGCCGTTCCCGGGCGGCGCGGGCGATGGCGCGCCTGATGGGCTCGTAGCCGGTGCACCGGCAGAGGTTGGAGCCCACGAGGCCCGCGACGGCCTCCGGGTCGTCACCGAGCGCGGGGTCGGCCTCCAGCGCTCCGGCGGCCACCATGAGGAACCCCGGCGTGCAGAACCCGCATTGGAGGGCGTGTTCGGCCGAGAAGGCGCGCTGGAGGGGGTGTGGCTCGCCATCGGGCCCCGAGAGCCCTTCCACGGTGCGCACCGTGCTGCCGTCGCACTGCACGGCGAACATGAGGCAGGAGCGGACGGCGCTGCCGTCGACGAGGACCGTGCAGGCGCCGCAGACGCCGTGCTCGCAGCCCAGATGCGTACCGGTGAGACCGCAGTCCTCGCGCAGTACGTCGGCGAGGATGCGCCGTGGCTCGACGTCGAGCGGGTACGCGTCACCGTTCACATTGAGGGTGATCTTCATGGGGGATCTCCCTTGCCCGCGGCGGCCCGCGACCGATGGTCCGCCGCTGCCTGGCTCAGCGTCCTGGCCACCAGGACCGCGATGGCCTGCCGCCGGTACTCGAGATCGGCGTACGGCTCGGCCACGGGCGAGGCGTCCTCCGCCGCGGCCGTCCGGCCGGCGCGGGCGAACGGGTGGCCCTCCGGAATCCGGTGGCCGACCGGGAGGGGGCCGGCCTCGGCGCCGGTCAGCAACTGCTCCGCCGCGCGTGCCCGCACCGGCCGGTCGGCGCAGTTGACCAGCCCGATCCGCGCCTCGCGGATCACCCCGTCGCCGATGGTCAGGGCCGCCGCGACGGCCACCTGCGCGAAACAGAAGTGCGTGCGCCGGTGCTCGAGGAAGCCGACCCCCGTGTCGTCGCCGAGCAGGGGGTAGCGCACCGAGGTGATCAGTTCCTCCGGGCGCCGCGCGGTCCGGTACGGCCCGTGGAAGTAGTCGCGGGCCGCCACCTCGCGAGCGCCGTCCGGGCCGTGCAGTTCGACGTCCGCGTCCAGGGCGACACCGATGGCACACCACTCGGAGGCGGGATGCGCCCAGGCGAAGCTGCCCACCATGGTGCCGCGAGCGCGGATGGGAGGGTGGGCGATGTTCACGACGGCGCGTGAGAAGAGTGTGCCGAGCGGACCCGGTACGGCCCTGGGGGACTCGAAGACCTGATGCCGCACCAGCGCGCCGACCCGCAGCGAGTGGTCGTACACCCGCATCTCGTCGAGCGCCGGGAGGCGGTTGATGTCGACCACGAGGCCGGGGTGGACGCGCTCCAGGTGCATCTCGAGGATCAGGCTCTGGCCACCGGCGAGAACCTGGGCCTCGCGCCCGGAGTCGCCGAGTGCCTCGACGGCCTCGGGCACCGTGCGCGGCACGACGTAGTCGAAGGCGGCGGGCTTCACCTGGCCTCCTCGAATTTGGGGGCGCGGGCCGCCCGCCACACCACATCCGGGGTGAGCGGCATCTGAAGCAGGGCGGGGTCGGCGACCTGGAGGGCGTCGACCACCGCGTTGACGACCGCGCCCGGGGTGCCGATGCAGCCCGACTCGCCCGCTCCCTTCGCGCCCAGCGGCGTGCTGGGACTCGGTGTGCAGGTGTCCTTGACCTCGAGCGGCGGGATCTCCGTGAACGTCGGCACCAGATAGTCCAGCAGGCCGTTGGCCAGCATCGGTGTGCCGGCGTCGTCGTAGGGGATGCCTTCGTACAGCGCCTGGCCGATCCCCTGCACGGCCGATCCGAACGCCTGGCCGTGCACGAGAGTGGGATTGAGCGCCACGCCGCAGTCGTCCACCGCCACCACCCGCAGCAGCCGCACGGTGCCCAGCTCCGGATCGACCTCGGCCACCGCCACATGGGCGCCGAACGGAAACGCCATGCCCGACTCGAATCTGTCCTCCACCCGCAACGTCCCCGTGGCCTTGGCCAGTTCGGCCACGTCCGTGGCCGCCGGGCCGTGGTGTACGGCGCCGTGGGACCACTCCACCTCCTCGACCGGCACCTGCCACAGCCGTGCGGCCCGGTCGCGGGCCTCATCGATGAGCAACTGGGAGGCGTGCTGGAGCATCGCTCCGGCCACCTGCGCCGACCTGCTGGCGAAGGAGCCGAGACCTTCGGCCAGTTCGTCGGTGTCCCCCTCGACCAGCCGGACCCGCCGCCCCTCGACGCCCAGGGTCTCGGCGACCAGCGCGGGGAAGACCGTCTCGTGGCCCTGGCCGCTCGACGCGGCCCCGCAACGGACGATGATCGTGCCGTCCTCGTCGACCTCGATGCTCCCGAACTCGTGCAGTCCTCCGGGCTCACCGCCGGAGCGCTCCACGTAGCAGGACAGACCGATGCCCACGGGCAGGGCGTCCGGGTCGGCGCGGCGCCGGGCCTGCTCGGCCCGCCACTCGTCGTAGCCGACGGTCTCCAGCGCCAGGTCGAGCGCGGCGGCGTAGTTCCCGCTGTCGTAGCGCCGGCCCGTGGGCGTCTCGTACGGGAAGTCCTCGGGCGGGATGAAGTTGCGCCGCCGCAGTTCCGCCGGGTCCGTGTTCAGCCGACGGGCCAGGTCGTCCATCGCCCGCTCCAGAGCGATCGCGGCCTCCGGCCGGCCCGCCCCGCGATAGGGATACGTCAGCATCGTGTTGGTCAGCACCGAGCGGACGGTCGCGTGCACCTCGGGGGTGGCGTACGGACCCGGTGCCATCCAGGCGGTCTGCATCGGCAGCCCCACCCCGAGGTGCGGATACGCGCCGACATCGGCGTCGACCGTCAACTCGTAGGCGAGCAGCCGCCCCTCACCGTCGGCGGCGAGCCGCACCCGCTGGTCCTGTCCCCGGCCCCGGGTCGCGACCGCCATGGACTCCAGACGGTCCTCGATCCACCGCACGGGCCGCTTGAGCCGCATCGCCAGGAAGGCGACCACCACGAACTCCGGGAACGAGGCGCTCTTCGACCCGAACGCTCCTCCGGTGTCCGGGACGACCACCCGCAGCCGGTCGGTCGGCAACCCCAGCAACGCGGCCAGTTCACGGCGCAGCCGGTGCGGCATCTGATGCCCCGACCACACGGTCAGCCGGTCTCCCTCGGGCACGGCGAGGATGGTCCGGCACTCCATCGGGGTGGGCATGAGCAGTTGCTGACGGTACCGGCCCTCCACGACGACGGCCGCCTCCCGCCACGTCGACTCCTCGACGGGCCTGCCGGTATCCCCTTCGAACGCGACGTTGCTCAAGCCGTCGAACAGGCGAACGCGGTCGTCCGCCGCCGCGGACGGTGTCACCACCGCCGGCAGCGGATCGATCCGGAAGTCGATCTCCGCCGCTCCGTCCTCGGCCCGGTAGCGGTCCTCGCCCAGCACCACCGCGACCGCCTCGCCCGCGAACCGAACCCGGTCCTTCACCAGCGCCGGCCACTCGCGG
This sequence comes from Streptomyces sp. NPDC021225, assembly GCF_044332865.1. Classification (NCBI taxonomy): domain Bacteria; kingdom Bacillati; phylum Actinomycetota; class Actinomycetes; order Kitasatosporales; family Streptomycetaceae; genus Streptomyces; species Streptomyces sp. NPDC021225. The sequence continues at coordinate 176,617 of NZ_JBIRPV010000006.1, forward strand.
CCTGCCACCGACTCCTCCGTGGACAGCTTGGCGAGCAAGGTGTACGGCACCGGGGGCAGATCCTGGAGGCCGGCGGCCGACTGCGCGCACGCGGGCAGATCGGTGAAGTCCGCGGCGGACCAGGCCCCGACCACTCCGGGCACCGCGCGGGCGGCGGCGCAGTCCACCTCGCGCAGGGTGCCATGGCCGACGGGGCTCCTGACGAACACGGCGTCCAGACAGCCGGGCACATCGATGTCGGCGACATAGCGGCCGCTTCCGGTGAGAAGCCGTTTGTCCTCGCGCCTGGTCCATTGATCCACGACTACCCCTCTGCGCCTGGTGTCGTTGCGGCGGGTGGCGAGGGCGCCTCATACGCGCGGTGGTACGAGTTTCTCACCGCTGAGGGCCACCCGCATGCCGACCGCGCGGGGCGTTCGGGGCGGGGAGCGGCGCGCCCGGGAGGGGCGCGCCGCGCCTGATGAACCGCGTCTCCCTGAACCGCGTCTCATGCGCCGGGCCTCATGCTGCGGTCAGCCGCAGCATGACCTTGCTGCTGCCGCTGTGCGGGTCGGCGGCGACGGCCAGTGCCTCCTCCGCCCGTTCCAGCGGGAAGCGGTGGGTGATCAGCGGCGTCACATCCAGGCCGTCCCGCAGGGCGCGCAGGGCGTCGTCGATCTCGTCGACGAAGCGGTAGGAGCCGATCCAGGTGATCTCGCGGGTCACCAGGTCACCGAGGACCGCCGGGGCGGGCGTGCCGGGCAGGTTGCCGACCTGGACGAGGGTGCCGCCGCGGGCGGTGGCGCGCAGGACCGGGCCGAGCGCGGCCGGGGCGCCGGAGGCCTCGAAGACGAGGTCCACGTCCTGTGGCAGGCCGTCGCCGCGCGAGAGGTCGCGGGTCTCGTCGGCGCCCATGGCGCGGGCGACGGCGAGGGAGGACGCCGCCAGGTCGGCGGCGACGACCGTGCCCGCCCCGCGGTGCCGGGCCGCGGCGACGACCAGCGAGCCGATCGGTCCCGCGCCGTTGACCAGGACGGTACGGCCGCGCAGGTCGGGGACGCGGCCGACGGCGTGCAGGGCGACCGCCAACGGCTCGGCCAGGGCGCCGCGTTCGGTGTCGACGCCGTCTGGCAGTGGCCGGATCTGGTCCGCGCGGACCGCCCGGTACTCGCTGAACCCGCCGTCGGTGTGCGGGTCGAAGGCCGCCGAGCCGAAGTAGCGGACGCTTGGGTAGAGGTTGGTGCGCCCGGCGATCCGCGCCGGCAGTACGCCGTCGCCGACGAGCTGCGCCGGGTGGACGGTGACCGGCTGCCCTTCGCCGAGGCCGGTGACCCCAGGGCCGAGCGCGGCGATCCGGCCCGCGACCTCGTGCCCGAGCACCAGCGGGTGCGTGAGCGAGGCCGTACCGGACGCCCCCTTCTTCCAGTAGGCGATGTCCGATCCGCAGATCCCGCCCCACTCCAGGGCCAGGAGGATCTCGCCGGGGCCCGGCACCGGCCGGGCCCGTTCGTCGACGCGCACATCGCCGGGGCCGTGCACCACGACCGCCCGCATACGGCGGTCTCCCGTGGCCGTACTCATGCCGCGTCCTCCAGCCGGACCAGGTCGCGTCCGCGTGTCTCGGGGGAGAGCAGCGCGCTGACGAAGGTGATGAGCGAGTAGACGACGAGCATCGCCGCGATCGGCCACCAGCTGCCGGTGACGGCCGTGAGCGTGGCCGCCAGGACCGGGCCGATCGCGGTGGCGAGGATCCCGCCGATCTCCTTGGCGAGCGCGAGCTGGGTGAACCGGGAGCGGGCGCCGAAGAGTTCGGCCATTGTCACGCTCTCCAGCGAGAACAGCCCGAGGACACCGACGTTCAGGGCGAGCACCATGCCGATCAGCACGCCCGGGGTGGAGCCGGAGGTGATCAGGAGCATCGCCGGGAAGGCCGCGGCCATGGTGAGCACGGTGAGCGTGAGGTAGAGCACCCGGCGTCCGAAGCGGTCGCCGAGCAGGCCGATCAGCGGCACGGTGACGAAGCCCAGCAGTGAGCCGTACATGATCGCGTCGGTGGGGACGGTCTTGCCGACGGCGAGGTTGGTGGCGATGTAGCCGACGAGGAACGTCTGGACGAGCCCGGAGTTGCCTGCCTGGCCGAAGCGCAGTCCGAGCGCGAGGAAGAACGCCTTGCCCTTGCGCTGCCGGACACCGGCCGCCAGCACATCGCCCCGGTGGTCGTCGGCCTCGGCGATGGCGGACTCGACCTCGTCGCGGCGCAGGGCCACGCCGTCCACCACGTCGGCGCGCTCGGCGAAGACCGGGCTCTCCCTGAGGCCACGGCGCAGCCAGAACGCGAAGAGCATCAGCGCGAAGCTCAGCAGGAAGGGCAGCCGCCAGCCCCAGGAGAGCAGCTGCTCCTCGCTGAGCACGCCGAGCAGCAGGGCCCACAGGCCCGAGGCGGCGAGCGTTCCGGAGTTGGTGCCGAGCGAGACCAGCGAGGAGACCAGGCCGCGCCGGCGGACGGGGGCGTACTCGGCGAGCAGCACGGTGGCCCCGGCGATCTCGGCGCCCGCGCCGAAGCCCTGCACCAGCCGCAGCGCGACGAGCAGGATCGGCGCCGCGATGCCGATGGCGGAGTAGGTGGGCAGGGCGCCGATGAGGGTGGTGGAGGCGCCCATCAGCAGGATGGTGAGGTACAGGACCTTCTTGCGGCCGATCCGGTCGCCCATCCGCCCGAAGTAGACGGCGCCGGCGAGCCGGGCGACGTAGCCGACGCCGTACGTGGCCATGGCGGCGATCAGGCCGATGGCGGGGCTGACGTCCGGGAAGAAGAGCTTGTTGAAGACGATCGCGGCGGCCAGCGAGTAGAGCTGGAAGTCCATGAACTCCATGGCCGTACCGAGCCAGCCCGAGACGGCGGCTCTGGCCAGATCGCTCGTGGTGCGTTGCGCGGGGCGCGCCTGCTCCTCGGTCATGGTGCTGTCCTGCATGGTGAACTCCGTTGTTCGGGGACGACGGTGAGCGGTGTTCGGGGGAGGGGTGATGTGCGGTGGGCGGGCCGGCGGCCGGGCCGGCTCAGATCTCCACGCGGCCCGAGCGGAGCGCGGGCAGCCGGTCCGCGACGGCGGCGACGAGGGCGTCGTCGTCCGCCAGGTCCGCCGCGCCGAGCAGGCGCAGCAGCGCGCGCACCGCCGTCGAGGGGCGGTCCGACGGTTCCCAGCAGGCGGCGAGCGCCTCGGCCGCGGGGTCGGCGAGGGTGCCGTGGGCGTGGCGGGTGGCGTGCGCCCAGGCCGCGAGGGCGAGTTCCAGCACCGGGGTGGCCGCGCCGCGGGCGCGCAGCTCGCGCAGGGCAGGGAGCCAGCGCTCGGTGATCTTCAGAGAGCCGTCGGAGCCGATCTGCCGCAGCAGGTGGCGCATCGCGGGATTGCGGAAGCGTACGACGAGATCGTCGGCGTACGCGACCGGATCGGGGCCGTCGGCGGGGAGGGTGGGGGCGACCTCCGCGCACAGCGCCCGGACCAGGGGCGCACCCCAGTCCGCCGCCATGGTGTCGGCGATGGTGGCGCACCCGGCGGCCAGGCCGAGGTAGGCCAGCGCCGAGTGGGAGCCGTTCAGCAGCCGCAGCTTGGTGAGCTGGTACGGCGCGACGTCGGGGACGAACAGGGCGCCGTCCCGTTCCCAGGGCGGCCGGGGCGCGGCGAACGAGTCCTCCAGCACCCACTGACGGTAGGGCTCACCCGTCACGGGGAGGGCGTCGTGCACCCCGAGCGCGGCAGCGGCGGCGGACCGCTCGGCCTCGCTCGTGGCGGGCACGATCCGGTCCACGACGGTAGCCGGGAAGGCGACGCTTTCGGCCATTTCGGCCAGGATGGTGTCGCGGTCCGGCCAGGCGGAGGCCCGGACGAAGTCATGGACGACCCGGCCCAGCGCGGCGCCGTTGCCCGCCATGTTGTCGCAGGACACCACGGTGACCGGCGGCGCGCCGGCCCGCATCCGCGCGGCCAGCCCGGCGGCCAGCCGGCCCACCACGGTGGCGAGGCGGCCGCCGGGGGCCGCGGCGAGGTCGGCGGCGACCGGTGCCGCCGCGGTGTCCAGACCGCCGGTCAGCGGCGAGCGGTGGTAGCCCTTCTCCGTGACGGTCAGGGTGACCACGGTCACCTCGGGGTCGGCGAGCAGGGCGTCGACGGCCTCGGCGTCCGGCCCCATCGCGAGCGCGCCGACGACCGAGCCCACGACGCGGGTGACGCTGCCCTCCGGGTGGCGTTCGGTGCACGAGTAGAGGCAGTCCTGGTCCCGCAGCGCGCGCACGGTCTCCGCCGACCGGGGCGCGACGGCGGTGATGCCCCAGGGCTCGCCGGACTGGGCGGCGGCGTTCTCGGTGTAGACCGCCTGGTGCGCCCGGTGGAAGGCGCCGAGCCCGAAGTGGACGACCCTGGCGCGCAACTCGGCGGGGTCGACCGCGGGGCGCGCCTCGGGGGCGAGGCGGGAGAGCGCCGCGCGGTTCAGCGCGGGGCGGGCGGTGGCGCTCACCAGTCGTGCACCGAGCCGTCGAGGCGGCGCGCGACCGGCAGGTAGCGCCGCTGGTAGGGGAAGCGCTCGGCGGCCTTCTCGTCGTACTCCACGCCCAGACCCGGCTCCTCGGACGGGTGGAGCATGCCGTCGGCGAACGTGACGCCGCTGCGGAACACCTCGTGGGTCTCGTCGGCGTGGCCCATGTACTCCTGGATGCCGAAGTTCGGCACCGTCACGTCGAGGTGCACGGCGGCGGCCATGCTGACGGGGGAGAGGTCGGTCGCGCCGTGGGAGCCGGTGCGCACCTGGTAGAGCGCCGCGAGGTCGAAGATCCGCCGCAGATGGGTGATGCCGCCCGCGTGGACGACGGTGGTGCGCACATAGTCGATGAGCTGCTCGGTGATCAGCTGCTGGACGTCCCAGATCGAGTTCATCACCTCGCCCACCGCGATCGGGGTCGTGGTGTGCTGCCGGATGAGCCGGAACGCCTCCTGGTTCTCGGCCGGCGTCGGGTCCTCCATCCAGAACAGCCGGCAGGCCTCGACGCTCTTGCCGAAGCGGGCCGCCTCGATGGGGGTCAGCCGGTGGTGCACGTCGTGCAGGAGGTGGAAGCCGAAGCCGAAGCGCTCCCGCACCGCCTCCAGGTAGGTGGGCGCGAAGCCGAGGTAGGCCTCGGTGTCCCAGGGCTGCTCGTCGGGCAGATCGGTCGCGGCGGGCTCGTAGACCTTGCCCTTGCGGACCCCGTACGTACCACCGACCTCCGGCACCGCGGCCTGCGCCCGGACGGCCTTGTAGCCCAGCTCCAGATAGCGCTCGACGTCGTCGAGCAGCGAGGGCACGTCGGCGCCGCTGGCGTGCGAGTACACCAGGACGCCATCACGGGACCGGCCGCCGAGGAGCTGGTAGACGGGCAGCCGGGCGGTCTTCCCCTTGATGTCCCACAGCGCGGTGTCGACGGCGGAGATGGCCGTCATGGTGACGGGCCCGCGACGCCAGTACGCGCCCTTGTACAGGTACTGCCACATGTCCTCGATGCGGGCGGGGTCCTTGCCGATCAGCAGCGGAGCCACGTGGTCGCGCAGATAGCTCGCCACGGACAGCTCACGGCCGTTGAGCGTGGCGTCGCCGAGGCCGGTCACCCCGTCCGAGGTGGTGATGCGCAGCGTGACGAAGGTGCGCCCGGGGGATGCGACGAACACGTCGACACGTTCGATCTTGCTCAATGGGGGCTCTCCTCGCGGCGCGGTGGTACCAGGCTGCCCGACCGGCGTCCGCCATCGGTCGGGCAGTTCCTGTCGCGCAGTGCTTGTATACAAGCAGCTGTCGTGCTCGTCGGCAATACTCCCGTCACCATGTTTTTACGGGCGGCCCAAAGTCGGCCCACACCTCCCCGACCGGCGCCGGGCGGGCTCCGCCGATACGTACGATGGGCGCATGGCTCAATCGAACCGCCGTCGGACGAGTCGGCGCGCTATCTACCTCAAGCTGCGTCAGATGGTCCTGACCCTCGAACTCGCCCCGGGCGCCGCCCTGTCGGAGAACGAACTCGCGGCGTCCCTGGGCGTGAGCCGCACACCGGTGCGGGAGAGCCTGATCCTGCTGGCCCAGGAGGGCCTGGTGCAGATCTTCCCGAAGATCGGGTCATTTGTGTCCCGGGTGGACCCGGCGCAGGTCGCGGACGCGCAGTTCCTGCGGGAGGCAGTCGAGCTGACCTCCTTGGACGATCTGCCCCCACAGCTCGACCCCGCGGTCGTCGAGGAGCTACGGGACAACCTGAAACGCCAGCAGCGCGCGGACCTCGGCCTCGAGGAGTTCTTCGAGCTGGACGAGGCCTTCCACCAGGGCCTGATGCGGTTGAGCGGGCACGGCAACGTCTGGTCCACGGTCGCCGCGGCCAAGGGGCATCTGGACCGGGCCCGGCGCCTCGGTCTCCATGAGAACGTGTCCCCGGCCGTCTTCGCCGCCCAGCACCACGAGATCTTCGACGCGGTGCTCGGCGGGAACGTCCAGCTCGCCCGCACCTCCATGCGCGTTCATCTGAGGGCCGTCTTCAGCGACATCGAGCGCATCCGCGCCCACTCACCCGAACTGTTCGCCTCCGACCCCTCGGGGGTGCCGGTGCGGCGCAACGTGGTGGTCTGGGAGTGACCCGGACAGGTCCAGGAGTGTCCCGCATGACCAGCACCCGGCGCTGGTTCAGTTTCCGGGTACTCCCGATGCCCGGCCGGAGTCCAGGGCGACCGCTCGGTGGAGGGCGCCCCGGCACGCGAGGACCGCGGGGTGCCGGCTGCGCCCGCGGCGTACGACGGTGAAGATGCGGCGGGCGCGCTGGCCGCGGGGGAGCTGCCGCAGGGTGACGGTCCGGGGTTGTCCGTTCCAGACCAGCTCGGGTAGGAAAGAGGCGGCGTGGCCCTGCTCGACGAGGCGGAGGTGGAGCAGGAGGTCGGTGGTCTCGAACCGTACGTCGGGCTCGAACCCGGCGTTGCGGCACAGGGCCGTGGCCCAGTGCCGGGCGGCCGTGCCCTCGGGTTCCATCACCCAGGGGTGGTCCGCGAGCGAACGCAGCGCCGCCATCGGGCCGTCGGTGCCCGGCCCCACGACCGGTTCGGGCAGGGCGAGGTGGAGGGGGTCGTCGAGCAGGTCCTCTTGTTCGAGTTCGGCGGAGCGCGGATTGGGGTTACCGGGGTATTCCTCGGCGAGGACCAGGTCGAAGTCGCGGGCCAGCAGGGCGGGCAGGGACTTTTCCGGTTCCATGTGCGTGACATGGACGCGCAGGCTCGGGTGCCGATCGCGCAGCAGGCCCAGCGCGGCCGGGACCAGGGCCAGGGCCGCCGTCTGGAACGAGGCGATGCGCAGGGTGCCGGTCAGCTCGGTGAGGGAGGTGGCGATGTCGGCCTCCGCGCGCTCCAGGCGTTCGAGGACCGCTTCGGTGTGGGCGACGAGGATCTCGGCCTGCTCGGTCAGCCGCACCCGCCGGCCGACCGGCTCCAGCAGCGGGACGCCGACTTCGGCTTCCAGCTGGGAGAGCTGCTGGGAGACGGATGAGGGCGCGTAGGACAGGGCCGAGGCGACGGCCGCCAGGGTGCCGCGGTGCTTGAGCTCGCGCAGCAGGCGCAGCCGGTGCAGATCGAACATCGCCGGTCCGGTTTCCCCGCCGTCGCGCAGCGACAGCTTCAATGGTCGGTTTTTCCGATGAGTATACGTCGAAAACATTCGCTGGACCGATCCTGGGCGGGTGCCGGACCCTGATCGTGTGCTTGAGAACCTCTCCTCCCCCCGCGCGCTGCCGTGGCTGGCGCGGCCAGGCGCCCGTACCTGGCGGTGTGATCCGGCACCCACCGAGGTGCGGGGCTTCCACGCCGCGCTGCCCGCCTACTCACCCACCCCGCTGCACGAACTATCCGCTCTGGCCTTCGAGTTGGGGGTCGGCCGGGTCTTCGTCAAGGACGAGTCCTGCCGTCTGGGGCTGCCCGCCTTCAAGGCGCTGGGCGCGTCCTGGGCGGTCCACCGCACCCTGGCCGAGCGGGCCGCGAGCGGCCGGGCGCCGGGCCCGGTCACCCTGGTGACCGCCACCGACGGCAACCACGGCCGCGCGGTGGCCCACACGGCACGCCTGCTCGGGCAGCGCGCCCATGTCTTCGTCCCGCGGGGCGTGCACGCGGGGGCCGTGGCGGCCATCGTCGCCGAGCAGGCGAAGGTCACCGAGGTCGAGGGGGCGTACGACGAGGCCGTACGCCGGGCGGCCCGGGCGGCCGCCGCGCCGGACGCGGTCCTGGTCCAGGACACCGCCTGGCCCGGCTATGAGCAGATCCCGGGCTGGATCGTCGAGGGCTACTCCACCCTCTGCGCGGAGATCGACGAGCAGTTGGCGGCACAGGGAGCCGCCGACGGACCCGACCTCGTCGCCGTCCCGGTGGGCGTGGGGTCGCTGGCCCAGGCCGTGATCACGCACTACCGCAGCCACACCTCCAGGCGGGCTCCGGCACTGCTCTCGGTGGAGCCGGAGTCCGCGGCCTGCGTGCTCGAGAGCCTCACCCACGGTGCACCCGTCAGCGTCACCACCGGCGACACCACCATGGCCGGACTCAACTGCGGCACCCCGTCCAGCATCGCCTGGCCCTACCTGCGCGGCGGGCTGGACGCCGCGGTCGCCATCCCCGACGACGACAGCGCCCTCGCAGCCGCCCGCCTCGACGCCCTCGGCGTGTCCTCGGGCCCGTGCGGGGCCGCGGCTCTCGCCGGCCTGCGCGCGGTGCTCACCGGCGCGGGCGCCGAAGACCGCCGTACGGCGCTGGGCCTCGGCGCGACGTCGACGGTCGTCCTGCTGAGCACCGAGGGCACGGCCGCCAACCCGCACTCCACCACCGCCCACGGCACACACCGCTTCTGACCACCCCCCGGAGACAAGCCATGACCAGCCCGAAGATCACTGTCAACGGCGAACGCCTGTGGCAGTCCCTCATGGACCTCGCCGAGATCGGCGCCTACGACGACGAGCGCACCGGCCTGCGCGGCGTCAACCGCCTCGCCCTGACCGACGCCGACGCGGCCGGCCGCCGCCAGGTCATCGCCTGGATGGAAGAGGCCGGACTGGCCGTCCGTATCGACCGGATGGGCAACATCTACGGCCGCCGCGAGGGCACCGACCCCACCGCGGCCCCGGTGCTGACCGGCTCGCACATCGACAGCGTCGCCACCGCCGGCGCCTTCGACGGCTGCCTCGGCGTCCTGGGCGGCATCGAGGTCATACGGACCCTGAACGAGCGCGGCATCCGCACCCGCCGCCCGGTCGAGGTCGGCATCTTCACCGAGGAGGAAGGCGTCCGCTTCGGCACCGACATGCTCGGCAGCGCCGTGGCCGCCGGCCGCCTGACCGTGGAGTACGCACACGCCCTGACCGACCGCGACGGCCGCACCCTCGGCGGCGAACTCGCCCGCACCGGCTTCGACGGCCCCGGCTGCCCCACCGACGTGTGCCTCGCCCCGCCGTACGCCTACGTCGAGTGCCATATCGAGCAGGGGCCGGTCCTCGCCGAGAACGGCGTCGAGATCGGTGTCGTCACCGGTGTGCAGGGCATCTCCTGGCAGGAGATCACCATCCACGGCCGCGCCGCCCACGCCGGCACCACCCCCACCCACCTGCGCGCCGACGCGGGCCTCGCGGCCGCGCAGATCGTCGTCCACCTGCGGGCCCTGGTCGACTCCGGTGAGTACGGCGAGCTGCGCGCCACCGTCGGCCATCTGGTTGTCCACCCGGACCTGACCAACATCGTCCCGGCCCGCGCCGAGATGACCGTCGACCTGCGCAACCCCGACGACACTCAGATGGCCCGCGCCGAGAAAGCCCTCGCCACGTTCCTCCACGACCTGGAAGGCAGTCAACCGGGGCTGTCGCTGACCACCCGGCGCATGGCCAGGACCGCCTACGTCCCCTTCGACGAGGGGGTGCGGAAGACCATCGCGCAGGCCGCCGACGACCACGGCCTGGAGCACATCTCCCTGCTGTCCGGCGCCGGACACGACGCCCAGGAGATCGCCGCGCTCTGCCCCACCGCCATGATCTTCGTGCGGGGAGAGTACGACGGCATCAGCCACAACCCCCGCGAGTACTCGACCCCCGAGGCATGCGCCCACGGCGTCGATGTCCTGGCGACCACCCTCCTGCGCCTGGCCGACCAGGACTGACCCCACGGCGGCCCACCTGCCGAACGCACCGCCCTGCCGCTGAATCCCCGGCCGGCAGCCGAACTTCGAAAGGTCCTCGATGCCCCCCGAGCCCCCGGACACCGACCCCGGCCGCCTGCTGGCCGAGCTGATCGCCATCGACTCCGTCAACCCGGACCTCGTCCCCGGCGGGGGCGGCGAGGCCGCCATCGCCGGCTTCTGCGGCGCATGGCTGGCCGCCCGCGGCTTCGAGGTCCACCGCCTGGAGAAGCGCCCCGGCCGGCCCTCGCTCGTCGCCGTCGCCCGCGGCACCGGCGGAGGTCGCTCCCTGATGCTGGGCGGCCACCTCGACACCGTCAGCCTCGCCGACTACGACGGCGACCCGCTCGACCCGTGCATCCGCGACGGCAGGATGTACGGCCGCGGCGCCTTCGACATGAAAGGCGGCATCGCGGCCATGATGGTCGCGGCCGCCCGCGCCACCGCCCACGGACCTCTGCGCGGCGATGTCATCCTCGCCTGCGTCGCCGACGAGGAGCACGCCAGCTCGGGCACCGAGGAGGTGCTGGAGTCCTTCACCGCCGACGCGGCCGTCGTCACCGAACCGAGCCACCTCGAAGTCACCCTCGCCCACAAGGGTTTCGCCTGGTTCGACGTCGAGATCGAAGGCCGCGCCGCGCACGGTTCACGCCCCGAACTCGGCATCGACGCCATCGCCAAGGCCGGCCACTTCCTGGTCGCCCTCGAAGAACTGGCACAGCGCCTCGCACAGGGCCCGGCACACCCCCTCCTGGGCACCGGCACCGTGCACGCCTCCGTCATCCGCGGCGGCGAGGAGCCCTCCACCTACCCGGCGCACTGCCGCATCACCCTGGAGCGCCGCACCGTCCCCGGCGAGAGCGCCGACAGCGTCGAGCGCGAACTGACCGCCGTCCTCGACCGCCTCGCCGCCACGGTCCCCGACTTCCGCTACCGCCTGGCCCGCGGCCTGCACCGCGAGCCCTTCGCGGCCGACCCCGAAGCCCTGATCGTGCGCACCCTCGCCCGCCACGCCGAGCAGACCCTCGGCCACCCGCCCGCGGTGCGCGCCGAAGCCTTCTGGACCGATTGCGCCCTCCTGGACCGCGCCGGCATCCCCTGCCTGCTCTTCGGCGTGGACGGGGCGGGCGCCCACGCGGCCACCGAGTACGTCGACCTCGCCTCGCTGGACCGCCTCACCGACATCCTCACCGCCACCATCGCGGACTTCTGCTCCTGAGCCCCGGTCAGTTGGTCTGTTCCGTCGGCCGTACGAGCAGCTCGTTGAGGGCGACATGGCGCGGGCGGGTCACCATGAACACGACGGTGGCCGCGATGTCGTCCGGCTGGAGCGGGCCGTATCCGGCGACGCTCGTCGCTTCGGGCGTGTAGGCGTGGCCGCTGGTCGTCAGCTCGGTGGCGACGATGCCGGGTTCCACCAGGCCGGCGCGCACATGCTGCTCGGCGAGTTCCTGCCGGAGGGCTTCGGAGAAGGCGCCGACGGCGTGCTTGGTGGCCGAGTAGACGTTGCTGTTCGCGCTCGGCACTCTGCGCCCGGCGACGGAGCTGATGGTCACGATGTCGGCGACACCACGCCCGTGGGTCGCGGCGGCACGGGTGAGGTGAGGCAGAGCGGCGTGGGTGGCGTTGAGCACTCCGTTGACGTTCAGCTCGACCGTGCTGTGCCAGTCGGCCAGTTCGGCGGTGACAGCGGGCCCCCAGGAGCCGCCCCCGGCGTTGTTGACCAGGATGTCGATGCCGCCGCAGTCGCGGGCCACGGCGTCGATCGTGTCGCGTACGGCGTCGGCATGCGTGACGTCGGCCTCGTACATCCGCGCCCGGCCGCCGTCGCGCGTGTTGATGGTGCCGGCGAGTTCGGCCAGCTTGTCGCGGCGCCGCGCGAGCAGGGCGACCGTGGCCCCTTCCTCGGCGAGTGCTCGCGCGACGGCGGCGCCGATGCCGCTGGAGGCGCCGGTGACGACGGCTGTGGTGTCTTTCAGCACGGCAGAGATCCCATCGTTCGTGCGTGCACACCGTCGCACGCGTCGGCTGCGTTACAGCATTGCCTTCTGCGGCTGCGTGGACACCACGATGACCGTGGTGGTGTCGGCGGACAGGGCCTCCGTGAGCTCGCGCTCCAGGTCCTCCGTGGTTCTGACATCGACCGCGCGGCAGCCGAAGCCCCGGGCCACGGTGGCGATGTCGAGACCGGGCAGGTCGAGGCCCGGAACGCCCGGTGTCTCCTCCAGCACCGCGAAGCTCTTGAGGATGGAGTACTCGCCGTTGCGCATGACCACATAGGCGATCGGCAGTTTGTGCTGAGCCGCGGTCCAGACGGCCTGTACGGAGTACTGGAACGAACCGTCGCCGATCAGGCCGAGGACGGGCCGTTCGACGCCCTTTTCCCGGTCGCCCAGGGCCACTCCCACCGCGGCCGGTGTGCCCCAGCCGATACCGCCGCTGGCCGTGGCGAAGAACGAGCCGGTCCTGACCGTCGGAAGCCACTCGACCTGTTGCGCCATGGTGGAGGTGGATTCGTTGACGATGACGGCGTCGGCCGGCCTGACCCTGCTGAGCGCGGCGTAGACCTCCGGCGGTGTGAGCGGGCTGTTGGGCGTCCGGCTGACCGGGCGCTCCCGTGACCGCTCCATCGGCGCCGGGGCGGTGCGTGCGGTGCCGTCGGCCACCATGTTCAGCAGCAGGCCGATCGCCGTATGCGTGTCGCCGAGGAGGCTGTCGCCCACCCGCGCCGCCGCGGCGACCTCGGGGTTCGCGGTGATCTGGAGCAGTTCGGTGCCTGCCGGGAGGTAGTCGCCGGGGACGTAGGGGTAGTACCGGAACGCCTCGGCGCCGATGACGACGACCAGGTCGTGCCCGGTCAGCCGGTCGCTGATGGTCTTCACGGACATCCCGAGCGGCCCGCGGAAGAGGGGATGGTCCTCGGGGAAGGAGGCACGGTCCAGCAGCGGGGCGCCGTAGACGGCCGCGCGCAGTTTCTCGGCCAGGGCGATCGCCGCGTCCCAGCCGCCGCCGCGGTCCACCTCCGGCCCGAAGACCAGCGCGGGGCGGCTGCTGGCGGAGATGCGGTCGGCGAACTGCCGCAGGCGGTCCGGGTCCGGGGCGACCCGGTTGCCGACCGTCCGGGCGCGGGTGTAGCCGGCCAGCGGCCGCTTCCAGTCGTCCAAGGGAATCGACAGGTAGACCGGCCCCGCGGGCGGCTGCAAGGCCATCGCGTAGGCCCGCATGAACGCCTCCGGGACATCCTCGGCGCGCGCGGGCTCGTACGACCACTTCACCCAGGGCTTCGGCATGGTGGTGGCCTCACGGTTGCCCAGGTACGGATCGCCGATCACCAGCTCCCGGTGCTGCTGTCCCGAGGTGACGATCAGGGGAGTGCTGCCGTGGTACGCCGCCACCAGATTCCCCACCGCGTTTCCCAGACCTGCCGAGGAGTGCACGTTGACCAGGGCCGGGCGCCCGGTGACCTGGGCGAAGCCGTCGGCCATCGCGATGACGGAGGCCTCCTGGAGCGCCAGTACGTAGGTGAAATCGTCGGGGAATTCCTGAAGAAAGGGCTGTTCGGTCGAACCGGGATTGCCGAAGACGGTGGTGAGCCCCAAGGAGCGCAGCAGATCGTAGGTCACGCTTCGGACGGTGCGTTGCGCAGTCATCGTGAGCCGCCACCTTTCGTACGAGCACGGTGGCTTTTCCTGGAGACGCGGCCATGTGTGCGCCGGTAGACACGACGCTACGGGGTGGACAGCGCGGCAGCCACTGGGCGCCCGGCAGGATCGCGCCGCCGACGTCACGCTGAAAGAGCGGCATGCCTCACCGATCCCTCACCCATGCCTCACCCATCCGAATCGAAAGGAGTGAGGAACTGATGGCCGACATCACCGACCTCCGGTCCTATATTTCCGCGCTCGACGCGCTGGGAGATGTTCAGCGCATCTCCCGCGTGATCGATCCGAACCTGGAAGCGGCGGCCGTCACGCGACGCTCCACCGAGAACGGCCGGCCCGCCCCGTTCTTCGAGCACCTCGACGGAGTCGGAGAGGGATTCCGCATGATCGGAGCCCCCGGCGCGCTCTCGAGCGTTCCCGGGCATCCGCTGGCGCGGATCTCCCTCTCCCTCGGCCTGCCGTATACGACGACCCCTGCCGAGCTGGTCGAATGTCTCAGGGAGGCAGGCGCCAGGCAACTGCTCCCGCCGCGGCGTGTGGCAGCCGACTCGGTGCCCTGCAAGGAGAACATCCTGCTGGGTGACGAGGCTCGTCTCGGCCGATTTCCGATCCCGTTCGTTCACCAGAACGACGGCGGCCCCTACGTCAACACGTGGGGTGTGGTCGTCGCGAGGACACCCGACGGCCGTTGGACGAACTGGTCCATTTCTCGCATCATGATGATCGACGACCGGCACATGACCGGACTGGTGCTGCCGAGTCAGCACCTCGGCATGATCTGGCGCGAGTGGGAGGCCCTGGGTGAGCCGATGCCCTACGCCCTCGTCCAGGGTGGCGACCCGGGTGTTTCCGTCGTCGGCGGAATGACCGTCCCGACCGAGGTCGACGAGGGCGCGTATCTCGGAGCGGTGCTGGGCAGGCCCGTCGACGTGGTGAGGTGCGAGACGAACGACCTGGACGTGCCGGCCTCCGCCGAGGTCGTCATCGAGGGGCATCTGTCCGCAACGCGTGATGCCGTGGAAGGCCCGTTCGCCGAGTTCCACGGCTGGGCGCTGCCCGAGACGTCGCCACAGCCGCTGTTCGGCATCGAAGCGATCACGTACCGAGGGAACCCCATCTGGCCGCTGGCCGCCGCCGGACGGCCTGTCGACGACTCGCATGTCGCACCGGCCGCCGGTATCTCGGCAGAGGCTGTCGCGGTCTTGCGGAAGGCGGGACTGCCCATCACGACTGCCTGGCTGCCGCTCGGCGCCGCCTGCTTCTGGACGGTGATCACGGTCCCGCAGAACTGGCGCGATGTGCTGCCGGGGATGGACAGCGCGCGATTCGTGCACCGCATCGGTGAGGTACTGAACGGCACCCGCGTCGGCCGGCTCTCCCCGGTCGTCTACGTACTCGACGACGATGTGGATCCGTCGAATGACGCGGATCTCCTGTGGGCGCTGGCCACCCGGGTGCATCCGTCACTCCGCCAGGAGCAGTGGCACGGGCCGATCATGCCGTGGTACCCGTGCTTCCTCGAGGAGGAACTCCACAACGGCTGGGGTGCCGTCGTCGTGCACGACGCGCTGCTCCCGGCGGTGGGAAGCGGACGCGTCCCGCCCGCGACCTTCGACGGCGTCTACCCGGCGGATGTGCGCGCCAAGGTCCTCGCCGCTGAGTCGGAGTCTCAGTCCGAGTCCGAGTCCGAGGCGGCAGGCGGACGCCGCCCGGGTGAATGACGGGGTTTCGGCGATCACACGGCGAGGTACCGATCAGCGTGCGTCTCGGACCGCAACGGACAGCGGTCCTCAACCACGGGGATGAGCCAGGAAAGGGACACTCGTGACCCAGCAGAATGTGACAGTTGCTGTCACAGGAGCGGGCGGCACCGGTGTGGCCAAGTGCCTGCTCGCCGCGCTTCAGCGGGACGACCGGGTCGGCCATATCAACCTTCTGGTGTCGGCCAATGGGCGCAAACTGGTGGCCTTCGAATTCCGCACCGGCGAGGATCCGGACTCGGTGGTCGAGGCTTTGGACGCGACATCACCGAAAGTACGCTTCCTGGACCCGGCCGATATGTCCGGACCGGTGACCAGCGGCAGCTACCCGACCGACGCAATGATCATTATGCCGTGTGCGGCCGGCGTCATCGGACGCATCGCTCACGGCCATACGGAGAGCCTCGTCGAGCGAGCCGCGGATGTGATGTTGAAGCAACGGCGGAAACTCGTCCTCTGCCTCCGGGAAGCGCCGCTGAATCTCATCCATCTGCGCAACATGGTCGCCGTCACCGAGGCGGGAGCCACCGTGTACCCCATGATCCCCACGTACTACAACGTGCCGGAGACACTCGCGGAGCTGCGGGAGGAGTTCGTCGAACGCGTCTTGCAGTTCCTGGGCCTGGCCGGCACGGATCGCTACCAGTGGGACGGCAGCGACACCACGGCGCGACGCGAGCACACGCAAGCCCGGTAAATCGAGGGCAACCACAGCCGTTCCCGCTTTGCGAGCAGCTCCGAAGGGGTTGATGCTGAGGGAGAGGCATGCCGACCGATCGTATGGACCGAGCGCGGGGGCCGCGGAGCGTGGCGCGACCGTGGCCCGAGCAAGGAGCGGGTTCCAGATGAGGCTTGTCGTCGATCTCAACCGGTGCCAGGGATTCGCGCAGTGCGTGTTTCTCGCCCCGGACGTGTTCACCCTGCATGGCGAAGAGGCGCTGATGTTCTCCCCCCTGTTCGACGAGGCGCGGCGTGAGCAGGTGGAACAGGCCGTGGCGGCCTGTCCGGTCCAGGCCATCCTCGTCGACTACTCCGACGAGCCGACGCAGGGGGTGGAGCCCGGTGTCGGCTGACAGCGATGTCGAGGCCCTTCGGCGAAAGGGGCGCATCGTCGTCGTCGGTGCCTCGCTGGCCGGCCTGCGCGCGGCGGAGACCCTGCGCGACATGGGATTCACCGGCTCGCTGACCATGGTCGGCGACGAGCCCTATGAGCCGTACGACCGGCCGCCGCTGTCCAAGCAGGTGCTGCTGGGGCGGGCGCGGGCCGAGGACACCGCGCTGCCGCGACGGCGCGACATCGACGCCGAGTGGCGTCTGGGCGTCGCCGCCGAGAGCCTGGACCGGGAAGCCAAGCAGGTGCGTCTGGCGAACGGCGACACCGTGGCCTACGACCGCCTGCTGATCACCACCGGGACCAGGGCCCGGCCCTGGTTCCACCCGGAACAGGCGGCGCTGGACGGGGTGTTCGTGCTGCGTACCCGGCACGACGCCGCCCGGCTGTACCGGAAGCTGGGCGCCCGCCCGTCCCGGGTGCTGGTGATCGGCGCCGGTTTCACCGGCTCCGAGGTCGCCTCCGCCTGCCGGGAGCGGGGCCTTGCGGTCACGGTCGCCGAACGCGGCCCGGCGCCGCTGGTGGGCGCGCTCGGCGGGGTGGTCGGCGATGTGGCGGCCCGGCTACAGCGCGATCACGGGGTGGACCTGCGCTGCGGCACCAGCGTCACCGCGCTGGAGGGCGACCAGGCCGGACGGCTCAGGCGCGCCCATCTGTCCGACGGTTCGGCGATCGACGTGGGCGTGGCGTTGGCTGCGCTCGGCGCCGTCCGGAACACCGAATGGCTCGCCGGCTCCGGGCTGGCCGCCGGTCCCAGGGGGATCGCCTGCGACGCCGGATGCCGGGTGTTCGACGTCAACGGCATCGTCACCGACGACATCTACGCCGCCGGCGATGTGGCACGCAGCCCCCACCCGCTGTTCGACTACCAGTTCCTGGCGCTGGAGCACTGGGGCAACGCGGTCGAACAGGCCGAGATCGCCGCCCACAACATGGTCTGCGCGGGGCCCGACCGCAGTCCGCATCTGTGGCTGCCGACCTTCTGGTCCACCCAGTTCGGCGTCAACATCAAGTCCGTAGGCGTCCCCACGATGGGCGACCAACTGGTCATCGCCCAGGGGACACTCGCCGAGCAGGGGTTCGTCGCGGTGTACGGCTACCGCGGCCGCGTCATCGCCGCGGCTTTCTTCGACCGTGCAAAGTGGCTGGGGTTCTACCGGGAGCAGATCGAGGCCAACGCGTCGTTCCCGCCGGAGTACCGCATGGCCGACCGCCGAACCGAAACGCTGGAGCCGGTCGATCCCGCCTTCCCCGACCCCCACCTCCCCACCCACCAGCCCACCGTCACGCTGACGGGTCACTCACCGAGCGAGCGACGTGTCCGGTTCGTCCCGTCGCGTGCCTGACCAGCGGCCCCGAACACCCGGAGCCCCCAGGAGACACCATGACGCTCGGCACCATCTCCGCGCAGATCACCGACTACGCGAACCGAGCCGATCCCTATCCCCTCTTCGCGGAACTGCGCAAGCAGCCGGTCACGCGGGAGGACGACGGCACTTACCTGGTCAGCACCTACTACGAGGTGAAGAGCCTGGCCAACGACCCACGGCTCAGCAACGACACAAGCAACCGCTCACCCGGTTACGCCCGCTTCGGGAAAACGGAGGAGGACACCGGCCTGCCGCCGAGCTTCATCTTCACCGACCCGCCCGAACACGACCGGCTGCGCAACACGGCGAATCGCCCCTTCGGACCCCCGCACAGCCCCAGGTTCCTCCACGACCTGCGCGGAGACCTGGCCAAGGTGGTCACCGAACTGCTCGACGCCTTCGAAGGCAAGGACCAGGTCGACATCGTCGACGACTTCGCCTACCCCCTTCCCGTCACCGCCATCTGCCGCGTCCTCGGCGTGCCGCGCGAGGACGAACCGCGCTTCCACGGCTGGGCCGACGCCCTGGCGTCCGGAGTCGACCCCCACCCCGGCGGAAGCGGCCAGGAACAGGCGGACACGGCACGCCAGGCGATGGGCGCCTACCTGTCCGACCTGATCGACGCCTCACGCCGCCATCCCCGCCCGGGGATCCTCAGCGCCCTCGCCCCCGAGACCGGCCCCGGCGGCAGCATGACACCGGCGGATCTGGTGGCCACGGCGGTGCTGCTCCTGGTCGCCGGCCACGAAACCACCGTCAACCTGATCACCAACACCACGCTCACCCTGCTGCGCCACCCCGACATCCTCCGGCGGTTCCGACACGAGCCGGACCTGGCCACCCCCCTCATCGAGGAAGTGCTGCGCTACGAGCCCCCGGTGCAGTTCGTCCCGTGGACCACCGCCCTGGCCGACATCGACGTCGCCGACACCACCATCCCCAAGGGCTCCCCGGTCTGGCTCATGCTGGCCGCGGCCAACCGCGACCCGAGGCGCTTCGAGGACCCCGACCGGTTCATGCCGGAACGCCAGGACAACCAGCACCTCGGCTTCTACACCGGCATCCACTACTGCTTCGGCGCCCCGCTCGCCCGCATAGAGGCGCACCTCGCCCTGCCCGAACTGTTCCGCCGGGTCGAGGACTTCCGGCTGCTGGAGGACCCGCCGCCGTACCGCGCCAACGCCGTGCTGCGCGGCCCCCGCCACCTGCCCGTGGCGATCAGCCTGCCGTGAGCACCATCCGGAAGCGGGCCTTGCCGGCGAGCATCTTCTGGTAGGCCTCGTCGGCGTGGTCCAGCGGCACGGTCTCCGTCATCGGGCGGATGCCGTGCAGGGCGCTGAACGCCATGGTGTCCTCCACGTCCCGCGAGGTGCCGGACGGGTGGCCCCGGACGACGCGGGCGTGCATGAGCAGCTGGGCCGGGGTGATGGCCATCGGTGCGGCGTCCGCTCCGATCACCACCAGCTCCCCGCGGTGGGCCAGGCCGTCCACGGTGGCCGTGATGGCCTCGGAGCTTCCGGCGGTGGCCAGGACGGCCTTGGCGCCGCCGAGGGACTGGAGCGCCTCGGCGACCGGGGTGCCGGAGGTGCTGTCGATGTAGTGGTGGGCGCCCAACCGCTTGGCGAAGTCGGCCTTCTCGGCGCCGCGGGCGATCCCCACGGTCTCGAAGCCCATCGCCACCGCGTACCGCACCCCCAGGTGCCCGAGGCCGCCGAGGCCGAGCACGGCGACCAGATCGCCCGGCCGGGCGGAGCTGCGCCGCAGCCCGTTGTACGTGGTCACGCCCGCGCAGGCCATCGGCCCCGCGTCGCTCGCCGACAGTCCGTCGGGGATCCGGGCCAGGGCGTCGGCGGGGGCGATGACCTGCTCGCCGAAGCCTCCGTCGTACGCCCATCCCGGGACCTTCAGGTTCTGGCACACGATGAAGTCGCCCTCGCGGCAGGGTCGGCAGTAGCCGCAGCTGCCGCCGAACCAGCCGACCGCGACCCGGTCACCGACCTGCCATCCACGGTCTTGAACGCCTTCGCCCAGCTCCTCGATGTGCCCGGCGATCTCGTGTCCGGGAACCTCGGGGAACGACACGCCCGGTAGTGCGCCGTTCACGAAGAGCGCGTCACTGTGGCAGATCCCGCACGCTTCCACGGCGATCCTCACCTGGCCCGGTCCTGGCCGCGGCACCTCGCGCTCGGCCGACTCGAACCTACCGCCCGGGGCGGTGACCTGTGCGACTCGATAGCGACTCATGGTTCCTCCGGAGAACAGGTACGAAGGCCCCTCAACCAGCAGATCAGCTCCGGGCCGATCGCGCGCGCCGAGGGCCCGGCCCCGGGGCCACGCGTCCGCTCACCACCGCTCCGCGGTGAGAAATCCGGAGACCAGGGCGCCAGCCGCCGACCGGCACTCCTCGAAGTAGGCGTGTCGGGCGCCGGGGAAGACATGCGTCGTCGCGTGGGGGATGCGGGCTGCGAGCAGGGGGATGTTGTCCGGCGGGGTGAGCCGGTCCTGGTCGCCGTGCAGGAGGAGGGTGGGGGCGCCGATGCGCGGGAGGGCGTCCCAGGCGTCGTGCTCGTTGCTGGCCCGCAGGTGGCCTCGCCGGGCGTGTGCGGGCATGTCCGGATCGCCGAGGGTCGAGTACGGGCCGGGGTGGGTGGCCAGCCAGGCGGGGGAGTACATGAGATCCAGCAGGGCCTCGCGCGCGGCGCCCGGATCCGCCTGGGCGAGGGCGCGCCGCACCGAGGCGTCGCGCTCGACGGCGTGCGGGCCGCCGGGTGAGGTGCAGCCGAGGACGAGGCGCCGGACCCGCTCCGGGTGGCGGGCGGCGACCCATTGGGCGACCCGGCCGCCCATGGACGTCCCGTAGACATCGGCGCGCTCGACGCCCAACTGGTCCAGGACTGTGATCACGTCCTCGGCGAACTGCGGTGTGGAGTAGCCGTCCTGGGGTTTGCCGCTTGCGCCGGTACCCCGGTAGTCGACGGTGATCGTGTGGTGCGTGGCGTGGAAGTCCTCGCGTATGCCGTCCCACCAGTGGTGGTTGTTGGCCTGTCCGGCCAGGAGCACGAGCGGATGCCCGGATCCCTGGAGCTGATAGGCCAGGGCCGTGCCGTCCTGGGCGCGGGTGGTGCCGTGGATGTGTTGTGCGCCGTCTGTCATGCCATTCCCTGCGAAGCTGTTGCGGTCGGGCCCTGATCTCACCGGTGGCCATTCTCGGCGGACAGCGGCGCCGGGGCGTGACGGGGGTCGCATTGGACACCATGCATGCGCCTGTACCATTATGTGCATATGAATGCACGCATGCATCAATCAGCTCGCTGGGCCGGCGGATGCCGGTGAATGACGGGCCGGCGACCCCGACCAGGTCGCATACGCATCCCAGCGGCGCGGCGCAGTTCTCCGCGGCCGCCCATGTCTTCTCGCTGCTCTCCGACCCGACCCGGCTGCATCTGGTGTGGTCCCTCGCCCGGGGCGAGGCCGATGTCAACACCCTCACCGAGGCCAGCGGGGCGGCCCGCCCCGCGGTGAGCCAGCACCTGGCCAAGCTGCGGCTGGCCGGGCTGGTCCAGGTGCGCAAGGAGGGCCGCCGCTCGGTGTACTCGCTCCACGACGGCCACCTGCGCCGGCTGGTCGTCGAGGCCGTCAACCACGCCGATCACATGGTCACCGGGGCTCCGCCGCACGACTGAGACGGTAGACGGTCATGCGCCACGGCGTACGGCGACGACCTTGGGCTCGGTCATGGCCTCCACGGCATACCGCACCCCCTCACGGCCGACGCCCGACCGTTTGGGCCCGCCGAAGGGCATCGCGTCGATCCGGAAGTCGCTGCTGTCGTTGATCATCACCGCGCCGACCCGGAGCCGTTCCGCGATGTCCAAGGCGGTGTCCAGCGAGGTGGTGAAGACGCCCGCCTGAAGGCCGTAGCGGGTGTCGTTGGCGCGGGCGACGGCCTCGTCCACCGTGGCGACCGGCTCGACCACCAGCACCGGGCCGAAGATCTCCTCGGTCATCACCTTCGCGTCCGCCGGGACGTCCGTGAGCACGGTCGGCCGGTAAAAAGTGCCGTCCCGGCGGCCTCCGGCGCGCACCACGGCGCCGCCCTCGCGCGCCTCCCGCACCCACTCCTCGACCCGGCGCGCCTCGCGCTCGCTGATGAGCGGACCGATGTCCGTACGGAGATCGGCCTTGCTGCCGACCCGCAGCTTCTCGGTGGCCGAGAGCACGTCCCGGAGCAAGGGCGCGAAGACGCGCGCGGCGACGAAGACCCGCTGCACCGATAGGCAGTTCTGCCCCGCCACGCCGAAGGCCCCCGCCACCACGGCCTGTGCGGCCGCCCGGGTGTCCGCGTCGTCGAGGACGAGGACGGCGTTGTTCCCGCCCAGCTCCATGAGGGTCTTCTTGGCTCCGGCGGCGCCGGCCACCGCGTTTCCGGTCCGGTGGCCGCCGGTGAAGGACACCAGGTCCACCAGCGGGTGGCTGACCAGGGCGTGGCCCGCACCGCCGCCGGTGCCCGGGACGACGGCGATCCGCCCGGCGGGCACCCCGGCGTCCAGCAGGATCTCGGTGAACGCCAGCGCGGTGAGCGGTGTGGCCTCGGCCGGCTTGAGGACCACGCCGTTCCCGCCGGCCAGGGCCGGACCCACCTTGTGCGCGACCAGGTTGAGCGGGTCGTTGAAGGGGGTGATGGCGGCGACCACCCCGACCGGTTCCCGGGTGTACCAGCCCAGCCGGCCCTCGCCGCGGGAGGTGTCGGAGAACGGCAGGGTCTCACCGGTGAGGCGGTGGGTCTGCTGGGCCGAGAGCCGCAGGGTCTCCGCGGCGCGGGACACCTCGCCGTTCGCCTCCCGCAGCGTTTTGCAGCCCTCCCGGGAGATCACTTCGGCCAGCCGTTCGCGGTGGCGCAGGACCAGCCCGGCGGCCTCCTCCAGCGCCTCGCGCCGCCTCCAGGCGGGCCAGCTCGCCCCGGAGGCGACGGCGGCGGCCACGCCGGTGACGGCCTCGTCGACCTCGGCGGGGCTGGTGTCCGTGACATGGCCGAGCAGGCGGCCGTCCTCCGGATCGTGCACAGGCATCGTGGACGCGCCGTCCACCCATCTCCCGGACCACAGCGCCCCGGCGGGCGGCCGCCAGGTCAGCGGGGTGGCGGGCGCGGTCTCGACAGTGGTCATCGGCTCGCTCTCTTCGTTCGGGCGGCGCGTCACGCGCTCGGGTAGTGGCAGGAGACGAGGCGGCCCGTGGGGCCCGCGCCCAGCGTGGGGGCCTGGGTGCGGCACCGCTCGCCGACCAGGGGGCAGCGGGGGTGGAAGCGGCACCCGGAGGGCGGGCTCACCGGGCTGGGCGGCTCACCGCGCAGCGCGCCGAACTCGCCCTCCCCGGCGGACGCCTCCGGCAGCGAGGCGTCCAGCAGCGCTCGGGTGTAGGGGTGGGCGGGGCGTTCGAACAGCTCCTCCCGGGAGGCCACTTCGACGATCTCGCCGAGATACATGACCGCCACCCGGTCGCAGATGTGCCGTACGACGCGCAGGTCGTGGGAGATCATCAGCAGGGTCAGGTCCAGCTCGTCCTTCAGCTCGACGAGGAGGTTGAGGATCTGGGCGCGGACCGAGGCGTCGAGCGCGGAGGTCGGCTCGTCACAGATCAGCAGGCGTGGGCGGAGCAGCAGGGCGCGGGCCACCACGAGCCGCTGGAGCTGGCCGCCGGAGCATTCGCCCGGGCGCCGGCCGAGGAACGACGCGTCGAGCCCCACCTGGCCGAGGACCTGGAGAATGCGCTGATGGCGCTCCTCCCGGGTACCCAGGCCGTGCTGGGCGAGCGGGGCCTCGAGGCTGGTGCCCAGTCGCATCCGCGGGTCCAGCGCGGCGAACGGGTCCTGGAAGACCAGTTGCATCGAGCGGCGCATGGCCTTGCGGCCGCGGCCCCTGGTCCGGGCGACATGGACGCCGTCGAAGAACACGCGCCCGGAGTCGACCGGGGTCAGCCCGAGCATGGCCCTGGCCAGGGTGGACTTGCCGCAGCCCGACTCACCCACAAGACCCAGGACCTCTCCGGGGGCGATGGTGAACGACACATGGTCGACCGAGTGGACATAGCTCTTGCCGCCGAACGCGCGGCCCTTCACCGGGAAGTGTTTGACCAGGTCCTCCACGACGACGAGCGGCTCTCCCGCCGCGGGGCCGGGGGCGCGGTCCGCTTCCACGAGCGCGGTCATACGGCCACCGCCTCGCCGACGGGCTCGCCGCCGGGCTGGGACGCCCAGCAGCGGCAGCGGTGCGCACCACCGTGGGTGTGCAGCGGCGGCTCGGCGCCCGAACACCGGCCGGTGATGCCCAGGTCCTGGGAGAGCGGACATCGGGGCTGGAACCGGCATCCGCGGTCCAGGCCGCGGGACTGGGTCGCGCTGCCCGGGATGGAGAAGAGCCTGCCCTCCTCGGACTGGAGCAGCGACGCCTTCAGCAGGGCGCGGGTGTAGGGGTGTTCGGGGGCGTCGAAGACCTCGCGCACCGATCCCTCCTCCACCACCCGCCCCGCGTACATGACGGCCACCCGGTCGGCGATCGAGGTGACGATGGTGAGGTCGTGCGTGATGAGCAGCACGGCCATGCCGGACTCGCGCTGCTTGCGGCGGAGCAGCCGCAGGATCTGGGCCTGGACGGTGGCGTCGAGCGCGGTCGTCGGCTCGTCGGCGATCATCATGGTGGGGTCGGCGGCGAGGGCCGCCGCGATCATCACCCGCTGCGCCATGCCGCCGGAGAGCTGGTGTGCGTACGAGGCGGCTCTGCGCTCGGGTTCCGGGATGCCGACGTCGCGCAGGAGTTCCACGACGCGCGCCCTCGCCTGGCGGCGGCTGAGCCCTCGGTGCAGCCGCAGCGGCTCGGCGACCTGGCTCCCCACCGTGCAGGTCGGGTCGAGCATGACCTTGGGCTGCTGGAAGAGCATGGCCAGCCGATGACCGCGGATGCGGTTCATCCGCTTCGGCGGAAGGGCGGTCAGGTTCTCCTCGCCGAGGGTGATCCGGCCACCGGTGACCCGGGCGCCGGGCGGCAGCAGCCCGATGGCGCTCAGCGCCGTCATGGTCTTGCCGGAGCCCGACTCGCCGACCAGCGCGACGATCTCGCCGCGCCGGACGGTCAGGTCGAGGCCGTCGACCGCGGGGGTGGCGGAGGCGTGACCGGGCTCCGAGAACTCCACCCGCAGGTCCCGGATCTCGAGCGCGGAGTCGCCGGTGGTCACGGGGGCCGGCGGGGGACGGTGAGGCAGGCGCATGGTCCGGGTTCCCTTCAGCGTCGGACCGCGCGAAGGCGGTTCCGCACGGTCACGGTGGCTTCTTCGAAGTGCTGGGCGAGGGTGGCCAGCGCGGCGTCGACGTCGTCGCCCGCGATCAGCCGCGCCAGTTCCCGGTGTTCGTCGACGAGGTCGAGCCGCGCGGGGTCGGCGTCGGCTTGCAGGTTCAGGCACAGCCGGGTCTCGGCGATCACGGTGCCGAACATGCGGGTCAGCCGGGGGCTGCCGGCCGCCTCGATCACCAGGGAGTGGAACCGCACATCGAGGTCGGCCACCTTCGACCAGTCACCGGTGCGCGTGGCACGGGCGAGTTCGTCCACCGTCTCGCCGAGGGCCGACAGCAGTCCGGGCGGTCTGGGCGAGGTGATGACCCGGCGGAAGGCGGCGGCCTCGAGCGCTTCCCTGGCGTAGTAGATGTCGAGGACGTCGGCCTCGCCGAGCAGCGGCACGAACACCCCGCGATGGGGCTGGCTCAGCAACAGTCCCTCGTGGACGAGGCGGGCGAGGGCCTCGCGCACCGGGCCGCGGCTGACCCCCAGGGATTCGGCGAGTTCGGCCTCGCCCAGCTGGGAGCCGGGCGGGAAGGTGCCGGTGAGCAGCCGGGACCGGATCTGCTCCACGACCTGTGTGGTGAGCGTGGTACGGCGGACCGGGGAAGCCGACGGCACCGCCGGCGGCGTGATGTCACGTGGCATCCGTCCTCCTCTTGCGTTTCAGCTCCATGCCGTGGCCGATCAGGGTGACGCTCAGCGCCGTCACGAAGATCGCGGCGCCGGGCGCGATCACCAGCAGGGGGAGGCGCTCCATGTACGGCTGGGCGTCCAGCAGCATGGCGCCCCAGTCGGAGTCGGGGGGCTGCACGCCCAGCCCCAGGTAGGACAGCCCGCCGACGGTGATGAGCTTGTGGCCGAACCGCAGAAAGCCCAGGGAGAGCACGGGCCGCAGCGCGTTGGGGATGACATGGCGGAAGACGATGAAGGCCTTGGAACAGCCGAGCGCCTCGGCGGCCTCGATGTACTCCCGGCTGCTGATCTCCAGGGCGAGGCCCCGCATCAGCCGGGCGAAGGGGGTCCAGCCGACGAGGGTCAGGGCCGCGACGAGCATGCCGTAGCCGGTGCCGAAGGCCGCGATCAGGAACAGGGCGACGATCACGTCGGGAATCGAGATCAGCAGGTCGGTCGTGCGCATGACGACCTCGTCCACCACCCCGCCGCGCCGCGCGCTGAAGGCTCCGATCACCGTGCCGATCACGGCGGAGAGCAGCAGCGTGACCGCCGCGATGGAGACCGAGAAGCGGCCGCCGTACATCAGCCTGCTGAGGATGTCCCGGCCCAACTGGTCGGTGCCGAGCAGATGGTGGGCGTCGGGCCCGGCCAGCCGCCGGCCGAGGTCCTGGTGTGCCGGGTCGTACGGCGCGATCCACGGGGTGAGCAGCAGGACGATCAGCACCAGGGCCAGCGCCACGGCGCCGAGGCGCAGCGTCCAGTGCCGGCCGGTGACCGCGCGCAGACCGGTGACGGTCCGGCGGGCGAGGCGCCGGGGGGTGGTGGCGGGCACCGGATCGTGGGAAAGCGAGCTAGACAGCGCCATCGTGCACCCTCACGGCCGGGTTGATCAGTGCGTACAGAAGGTCGGTCGCGGTGGTGATCAGGACCGCCAGCGCCACGGTGCACAGGATTCCGCCCTGGATCAGCGGGACATCGTGGTTGACCACGGCGTTGTAGACGAGCCGGCCCATTCCGGGGATGGCGAAGATGACCTCCACGACCACCGACCCGCCGAGCAGCCCCGCGAACCACAGGGAGAACAGCGTCATCACGGGCAGCAGGGCATTGCGCAGCCCGTGCCGCAGCAGGGCCTGGCCTCCGCTCAGTCCCCGGCTGCGGGCGGCGGTCATATAGGGCGATGCCAGCACATCGCTCATCGCCGCTCTGGTGACCTGCGTGAAGTAGGCCATGGGCCGCAGCGCGAGGGTGAGGGCGGGCAGGATGATGGACGTCGGGTCGCGCCATCCGGCCGAGGGCAGCCAGCCGAGGTAGCGGGAGAAGACCAGCACCAGGATGGGGGCCAGCCAGTATTCGGGGACGGCGACGAAGCTCTGCGTCACCAGGGTCACTCCGTTGTCGACCCGTTTCCCCGGCCGCATCGCGGCGAGCGTGCCCAGCGGCAGGGCCGCGAGGAAGGCCAGCCCGATGGCGATGACGGCCAGGGTGCCGGACACGCCGATGGCGGTGGACAGCAGTTGGTCGACCGGGGTGCGGCTCGTGAAGGACAGGCCGAAGTCCCCACGTACCGCATGGCCGAGCCAGTTCAGATACTGGACGAGGATCGGCCGGTCGAGCCCGAGCTCGGAGCGCAGGGCCGCGATCGCCGAGGGGTCGAGGGCCTGGTCGGAGACTCTGGACCGCAGGATCGTCCGGACGGGATCGCCGCCCGAGGCGTACGGGATGGCGAAGGTGGCCGCTGATACGGCGAGCAGGGTGATCAGCAGCACCAGAAGCCGCCGCACGGCGAATCTGACCATCGTTCACTCCTCCTTTCCGGGCTCTTCCGGCAGGTGGGCGGTGGGTTACCTGATGATGTCGAGGGCCCGGTAGTAGGCCCCGGCGAACGGCAGGAACCAGGGGGGACCGAAGTGTCCGGGGACCCGCGGGAACTTCATGCCGCGCCAGATGTTCGCCTCGGGCCGGCCGTCCATGACATCGGCCATCTGCCGGCCCATGTGGGTGGCCATCTGGACCCCGTGGCCCGAGTAGCCGAGGGAGTAGTAGAGACCGTCCCGCTCGCCGGAGTGGACCATCTGGTCGAGGCTGATGTCGACGAGACCGCCCCACAGGTAGTCGATGCGCACGCCGTCGAGCTGCGGGAACACCGAGAGCATCCCCTTGCGCAGAATCTGTCCGCTCTTCCGGTCGGACTGGGGATTGGACATGGCGAACCGCGCCCGCCCGCCGAACAGCAGCCGGTTGTCGGGGGTGATGCGGAAGTAGTACAGGATGTTCTTGGAGTCGGAGGCCATCCGGCGGGTGGGCATGAGCTCGTCGACCACCTCCTGCCGAAGCGGTTCGGTGACGATGATGAAGCTGCCGACGGGGATGATCCGGTTGCGCAGCCAGCGGAACGGGGAGCCGGTGTAGCCGCTCGTGGCGACCAGCACCTGATCGGCGCGGAGGGTGCCGATGGGGGTGGTCACATCGTGCGTGGTGCCGCTGACCCGGCGGACCCTGGTGACCGGGGCCTTCTCCAGGATCCGCACCCCCTGGGCGGCGGCGGCCTCGGCCAGACCGCGGACGAACTTGCCCACGTGCAGGCCCGCGCCCTGAGGATCCGCCATCGCGCCGTGGTAGTGGTCGGATCCGATCTCGGACCTGATGTCCTTCCTGGGGACCAGCTGTGTGGGGTAGCCGATCAGGTCGGCGAGTGCCTCATGGGTGCGGGCCAGCCGCTCGTAGTGCGCGGGCTTGGCGGCCAGGTTGAGTTTTCCGGTGCGGGCGAAGTCGCAGTCGATGTCCTCCTCCACCACCAGCTTCTCGACGGTGTCGATGGCCTCGTTGTAGGCCAGGTAGGCGGCCTTGGCGGTGGGGAGGCCGTAGCGCTCCACGGCGGTGAGGAAGCCGATGGCCAGCCCCGTGGTGCACATACCGCCGTTGCGTCCCGACGCTCCCCAGCCCACGCTCTCCTGCTCGAGCACGGTGACCTGGGCGCCCTTGCGGGCCAGATGAAGCGCGGCGGACAGCCCGGTCAGCCCGGCGCCCACGATCGCCACATCGGTGCGGCCACCGATCTCCACCGCGCTGCGGTCGGGGCCGGCCGGGGACGTGTCCAGCCAGTACGGGACGGTCTTCACGGCACTCACAGCCCGAGCAGCGCGGGCAGTTCGGACAGGGCCGACACCTCGTGGTAGCCGTAGTACGGCACGCTGGGCTCATAGCGCCGGTTGACGTACACCTTGTTGGCGATCCGCAGATCGTGGGCCGGGATGAGGTCGTAGCGCAGGCTCGAGGAGACGTGCAGGATCTCATCGGGGGCGCAGCCCAACTGCTCCAGCATGTACTCGAACGCCTGGAAGCGCGGCTTGTACGCACGGGCCTGCTCGGCCGTGTACACGGCGTGGAACGGGGCGCCCAGCTTCTCGACGTTGCCGCCGATCTGGTCGTTCGCGGCGTTGGAGAGGATGACCAGCGGATAGCTCTCGGCGAGGGTGCGCAGCGCGTCCGGCACATCGGGGTGCGGACCCCAGGTGGGCACGGCGGCGACGATGGCCGCGCCGTCCGTGTCGCGGTATTCGATGTTCCACAGGGCGCAGGCCCGCTGAAGCGCGTGCCTGATGACGTCGGGGTAGAGCTGGTAGGCGCCCAGCACCTCGTCGATCCGGAACGCCTCGAAGTCGTCGAGGAAGTCCTCCATCCGCTCGGCCGCGACGCGGTCGGCGAACAGCTCACGGGTGAGGGCGGACATCCCGAAGGCGGTGAGGGTGCCGTAGCAGTCGAACGTGATGTACTTGGGCCGGAAGTCGATCACAGCGTGCTCCTTTGGGTGGTGCGGCGTCACTTGGTGCCGAGGGAGAGGTTCGCGGTGAGGGTGTAGTACGGGTGGACGGCGAAGCCCTTGAGGCCGGAGGCGACGGCGACGGACTCGGTCTCGTGGACGAGGAAGACGTCCACGGCGCGGGACTGGAGCTCCGCGGCGACCTTGGCGTAGTCGGCGTAGCGGGCTTCGGGGTCCTTCGCGGAAGCGGCCTTCTTGATGAGGGCGTCGGTCTTCGGGTCGCAGTAGTGCGAGAGGTTGTAGCTGCCCTTGCAGGTGTAGTCCGCGGTCAGGTAGCCCAGCGGGTCGGGCATGTCGCCGAGGTGGTTGCGGGAGAGCAGGGCGGCCTGGAAGTCGCCGGAGAGCAGGTCGGGTTCCACGGAGGCGTAGTCGGCGGTGCGGATGCTCGCCTTCACGCCGATGGCCTTGAGCTCCTGCTGGATGATGGCGGCGAGATCGGAGAAGCCCGATCCCTCGTTGTAGGCGATCAGGGACACTTTGATCGACTCGGGCTTCACCCCGGCCTCGGAGAGCAGGGCCCTGGCCTTGGCCGGGTCGGCCTTCACCGGGGCGGCCCCGTCGGGTGTCCAGGGTTCTCCGGGGCCGAACGGGCCGACGGCCTGCCGCCCCGCCCCCTGGTAGACGGCGTCGGTGATCGCCTTGGTGTCGATCGCCGCCTGGAACGCCTGCCGCACCTTCTCATTGTCGAAGGGGGCTTTCTTGTTGTTGAGGACGAGTTCCGTGGTTCGGGGAAGCTGTTCGGTCAGCACCTCGACGGAGGAGTTCCCCTTGAGGTCCTGGACGCTCGGGACGGGGAGCTTTCTGGATATCTGGGCTTCCCCGGTCTGGATCTGGGTGGCCCGTTTGGCGCCGTCCGCGATGAACCGTACCTCGGCGGAGGCCAGTTTCACCGGGCCGTTCCAGTACTTCGGATTGCGCTTGAGCTGGATTGCCTGTTGGGGGATTTCCTTGGTGATACGGAACGGGCCGGTGCACGTTCCTTCGGGATCGGTCGACGATCCGGTGTACGCCTTCGGGGCGAGTATTCCGGTGTTGGGGGCGGCGAGCCGGAAGGGCAGCAGGGCGTCGGGGGCGGGGGTGGTGATCCGCACGGTCGAGCCGTCCACCGCCGTGACGCCGGCGATCGTGTCGGGCGAGAAGCCGGGGGCCGGAGTCTTCGCGGCGAGCGCGTGTTTCAGGGCTCCGGCCACCGCCTTGGCGTCGAGAGGGGAGCCGTCCTGGAACGTCACTCCCGAGCGGAGGGTGAAGTCCCAGGTGGTCGGGCGGGTCTGCTTCCACGAGGCGGCGAGCATCGGCTTGATCCCGCCGCCCGTCTGGTACTTCACCAGGGTCTCCAGGCAGCCCGCCTTGCTGAGGACGAAGGAGTCGTCGGTCTCCAGGGCCCAGTTGGCGGCCGGCGCGAACGGTTCGTCGACCACGATGGACCGAGCGCCTTTGGCGTCACTGCCGCTGGAGGTCTGGCCGCCCATTCCGCAGGACGTGAGCGTCAGGGTCGTTGCTGTCAGTACAAGGGCCAAGCGCGGTTTGTTCATGGGTCTCACTGATCCGATCGGGACAACTGAGACTTCCCAGCGTTCGGGGAGTCGGCGCGGCCGAAGATGGCCGGAATCGGGGAGGTGGCGCTTGGTTGACGAAGGTAGGAGGCGATGACGGCGCTGTCGATAGGTTGTCGATGATATTTTGTAAACAACCCATTGCCGTCATGTCACCTGCTCGTCGAAGCCGGAATGGGCGGGCGGCAGCTGAATTCCCGGAAAAGGGCATGCCGAATGGATCCAGGACCCTGACGCCAATGGGGCTGGACGAATGCCCGATGTGGCGGCCCCGGCCGTGTCAGCCGGGGCCTGATGTCATGTCATGTGGTGGGCGAGCGCCAGATGGGGGTCGTCCACGTCCGGTCCGAGAGCCGGGTCGGTGTGCACCAGGGCGGCGGTGAGCCGGGGCACCGCGTGGATCAGCGCATGCTCGACGTCGACCGCCACGCCGTGCGACTCCCGTACGCTCAGACCTCCGTCCACCTCGACCGTGGCCTCGGCGCGCAGCTTGTGCCCGATCCAGCGCATCCTCAGCTCACTCACGCCGCGCACCCCGGGAACCTCGCGCACCGCGGCCTCGCCTTTGTCGACGAGGGCGGGGTCGACGGAGTCCATGAGGCGGCGGAAGACCTCGCGTGCCGCGTCCTTGAGGACGAGCAGGATCGCGGCCGTGATGAGCAGGCCGACGATCGGGTCGGCGAGCTGCCAGCCGAGCGCGGCGCCGCCGGCGCCCAGCAGCACGGCGAGCGAGGTGAAGCCGTCGGTGCGGGCGTGCAGTCCGTCGGCGACCAGGGCGGCCGAGCCGATCTTCCGTCCGACCCTGATCCGGTAGCGGGCCACCCATTCGTTGCCGATGAAGCCGATGACCGCCGCGACCGAGACGATGCCCAGGTGGGAGACGTCGCGCGGGTTCATCAGCCGGTCTATGGCCTCGTAGGCGGCCAGGGCCGCCGAGGCGGCGATGGTGAGGACGATGGCAATTCCGGCCAGGTCCTCGGCGCGCCCGTAGCCGTAGGTGAACTTGCGGTTCGCCGCACGCCGTCCCAGGACGAAGGCCACGCCGAGCGGAAGCGCGGTCATCGCGTCGGCGAAGTTGTGGATGGTGTCACCCAGCAGCGCCACCGAACCGGAGATGAGGACGACCACGGTCTGGAAGATCGCGGTGGCGCCCAGGATCGCCAGGGAGAGCCAGAGGGCGCGCATGCCCTCGGCGGACGACTCCATCGCGGAGTCGACCTTGTCCGCCGCCTCGTGCGAGTGCGGCTTCACGACGTGGGTGACCTGGTGCTTCCAGCGGGACCAGCGGCCCTCGCCGTGGTCGTGGCTGTGGCCATGGTCGTGATCGTGGTCGTGCCCGTGGTCGTGGCTGTGCCCGTGATCGTGGTCATGCCCGTGGTCGTGCCCATGGTCATGAGCCGACGCGTGCGCCTTCGGGTGGGCATCTGCCGGGGCTGGGGGATGAGGGTGTTCGTGGGCCTTCATGCGTGGCTCACCTTCCAGGAATGTTGCCGCGGGGAGAACGGTGCCGGGGCACCCTCCTTTCATTATGTGCATACGCGTGCACCAATGCACTTGTAGGATCGTACGGAAAGATTTGAGTCACTGCCTGAGGGCGGTGAACGGCCTCACCGGGCTCGCGTGGGTTCCGGGTGCGCCGACCTCGGCAAGCCGGAGCCCGTTCCGGAGCGGTGGTCCGGGTCGTGCGACGGCCACAGCCACACCGCCAGCAGCGCCGCGGCGAAGGCGATCGCGCCCAGCGTGATCACCGCCGACTGGAGCCCGGCCGTCGCGCCGAGCCATCCGGCGAGCGGGTAGGTGAGCAGCCAGAAGGAGTGGGAGAGCGAGAACTGCGCGGCGAACACCGACGTGCGCTCCTCGGTCGGTGCCGAGCGGCGGACCAGGCGGCCGGCGGGCGTGAGCACCATCGAGCACGCGGCGCCGAACGCGGCCCACGCGGCGAGCAGCGCCGGCCATCGCCACCCTCCCGAGGAGGCCGCCGTCAGGGCGCCGAGCGCGACGTGGACGGCGGTGAGCAGGAGGGCGCCGCGCAGCATCACGGCCCGGTCCGTGACCCTGTCGAGGAGCCGGGGCAGCAGCAGGGCGACGGCCATCGAGCCCGTGCCGTACGCGCCGAGGGCGAGCGGCACATCGGCGGCGGAGCGGCCGAGATGGTCGCGCACGTACACCACGGTGTTGACGGTGACGGTCGCGCCGGCGGCGGCGACCGCGAGATTGAGGGCGAGCAGGGCGCGCAGCCGCGGAATGGCGAAGAAGAGCCGGGTGCCCGCGGTGGCCTTGGCGTAGGCGGAGCCGGTGCGGGGTGCGGCGACCGGCTTGGGCAGGACGGCGGAGACCACCAGCGCCGCCGAGGCCAGAAAGCCGAGCACGGTGCCGGTGAACAGCCAGTTGTAGCTGATCAGCGTGAGCAGCCCGGCCGCGAGCGCCGGGCTGAACAGGCTTTCCAGGTCGTAGGCGAGCCGCGAGAGGGAGAGCGCGTGGGTGTAGTCGCGCTCGGCGGGCAGGACCTCCGGGATGACGGCCTGGAAGGTGGGGGTGAAGGCGGCCGAGGCGGACTGGAGCGCGAAGACCAGGATGTATACCTGCCAGACGTGATCGACGAAGGGCAGCGTCAGCGCCACCCCGGCCCGGATCAGGTCCGCGCCGACCAGCAGCGCCCGGCGCGGCAGCCGGTCGGCGACGGCGCCGACGACCGGGGCGATCAGCACGTACGCCGCCATCTTGATGCCCAGCGCGGTGCCGAGCACCGAACCGGCGTCCGCCCCCGCGATGTCGTAGGCCAGCAGGCCCAGCGCGACGGTGGCCAGACCCGTTCCGACCAGAGCGATCACCTGAGCCGTGAAGAGAAGGCGATAGGTGCGGTCGCGCAGGACGGAGAGCATGCGGCGGTCCCTTGGTCGGAGGGGTGGGCGGCCGATCACTATACGTACAGATGCGCATCTGCGCACATGTGGAGGTGGGTTTCCGGTCATCGACATCGCCGCGAAGGCGAGCCCTAAGCTGTCCGCATGACGGATCGCGAACCGATGTCAACTGCACCTGATGCGCATCTGCGCCCGCCGGACGGTGCGCGCCTCGCCGAGGCGACCGGGGTGTTCGCGATGCTGGCCGACACGACCCGGCTGCATGTCCTGTGGCTGCTGGCGCAGGACGAGTCGGACGTCGGCTCGCTGGCCGAGCGGTGTGCGGCGTCGCGGACCGCTGTCAGCCAGCACCTGGCCAAGCTGCGGCTCGCGGGGCTCGTCGAGACGCGGCGCGAGGGCCGGCACATCTACTACCGGCTCAGCGACGGCCATCTGCGTCGCCTCGTCCTGGAAGCCCTCAGCCACGCGGACCATCGGGTGAGCGGCCAGGCGCCGCACGACTGAGTCACCGCCCCTCAGGTGAGGCTCGCGGCCTGCTCCTTCGCGGTCAGGGGCGCCTTCTCGCGGCGCGGGAGCAGCAGCGGGGTGGCCAGGAGGAGAATCCCGGCGACCGCGATCGCGGTGCGGGGGCTGGTGAGGGCGGCCAGCAGACCCCACACGGCGGTCAGGGCCGCGATGCTGAGGCTGCTGCTCACCGACCACGCGGACAGGGTGCGGGCGACCCGGTCGGGGGCGGTGTGGTCGAGCCGGTAGGTGGCCAGCACCGGGTTGTACACGGCGCAGCAGGTCACCAGGGCGAACTGGACGGCGATGATGAGTCCCATCCCGGGGACGCCGGGCTGGACGAACACCAGGCCGATGGGCCAGCAGGCGCGCAGCGCACCGGCGGTGAACATCACCTTGTGCCGCCCGAACCGCGGCACGAGCCGGCGCGCGAGGCGCGAGCCGACCAGGCCGCCGACGCAAGGCACCGCGAACACGAGGCCGTACTGCCACGGTGTGAACCCGAGGTCCTCCAGCAGGAGCACGGCGAGCAGCGGCTCCGTCACCATGATCAGGCCGTTGACCACGACCGTGTTGAAGAGCAGCGGGCGCAGCGTGGGGTGGGTGAGGATGTGGCGCCATCCTTCGAACAGATCGCCCGCTCGCAGCCGTGGTGTGCCGGACCGCGCGGGGCGCGGCTCCGTCCCGCCGATGGCGCGGATGCCCAGCGCCGAGAGCAGATAGCTGACCGCATCGGCCGCCACGGTCGTCACCGGTCCGAATATCGCGATCGAGGCCCCGCCGAGCGGTGGTCCGACCGTGGTCGCGCTCCACATCGTGGACTCGAACCGGGCGTTCGCGACGAGCAGGTCCTCCGGCGGGAGCAGCGCCTTCAGAAACGCGCCACTGGCCGCGTTGAAAGCGATGTTGGCCGCGGCGACGACCACGGAGACGACGAGGAGTTGGGTGAAGCTGAGCCGGCCGAGCGCGAACGCGAGGGGGACGCTCATCAGCGCCGTGAACCGGGTCAGGTCCATCGCCACCATGACCGGCCGCTTGCGGCGGAACTCCACCCACGGGCCGAGCGGCACCGCCACCACCGCTCCCACGGCCCGCCCCGCGGCGGACAGCGCCGCCACCTCGGTCGGCCCGGAGTGCAGCACGAGGATCGCGATCAGGGGGAACGCGCCGAACCCGAGCCCCGTGCCGTACGAGCTGACCGCGTATGAGGCCCAGAGCCAGCCGA
Source organism: Streptomyces sp. NPDC021225 (assembly GCF_044332865.1). Classification (NCBI taxonomy): domain Bacteria; kingdom Bacillati; phylum Actinomycetota; class Actinomycetes; order Kitasatosporales; family Streptomycetaceae; genus Streptomyces; species Streptomyces sp. NPDC021225. Next base: position 212,668 of record NZ_JBIRPV010000006.1, read on the forward strand.
ACCGTCTCCCCAGCCCCCGCTTACCCGCCATACCCGACGCACCTCTCGCCGATCCGAACAGCCACACGCTGACCAACGGCATCAAAGCGAGTAGTGGATGGCGAGATCAAACAACCGTCGCGACGGGTAAGCACAACCATTCGTTGTGCGGACGGGGACACCATCGCCGACGTGCGTGTCAGTTGTAGCCGAAGCCGGGTGGCAGTGGCCGGTTCAGGAAGAGACGCAGGGGGAAGGCCTCGGCGAGCACGCGGTAGCCCTCGGGGTTGAAGTGCAGATGGTCACCCACGTCGAGGTCCGGGCGGAGGCGCCGTGGATCGTCCGTGTCCCGCACCGCCCTGTCCAGGTCCACGACCGCGTCGAAGCGACCGCTGGTGCGTATCCAGTCATTGACCCGCTGCCGTGTCGCTTCGCGGTGGCCCGCCGCGTCGTCGTAGGGGGTGTTGCCGCCGAACGGTGTGATGGTGGCCCCGTAGACGCGGATGCCCCGCGCGTGGGCGCGCATGACGATCTGGTCGTAGGCGGCGATGAGCTGGTCCGCGACGTCCCGCTGTGCGTCGGGGGTGGCAGGGGCGGTCCCGATGTCGTTGACGCCCTCGAAGACGACCAGAGAGGTGACACCGGGCTGCACCAGGACATCACGGTCCAGGCGGGAGAGGCCGCCCGGGCCCAACCCGTCATGGAGCACCCGGTTTCCGCCGGCCGCCTGGTTCAGCACCGCGGTGTCGGCCGTCCTGCGGTCCGTGCGCAGACGTGTCATCAGCCGGTCCGTCCACCGGTCGTTGTGGTTGGTGGTGGAGCCCCGCCCGTCGGTGAGCGAGTCCCCCAGCACGGCGGTGGCCCGGGTCCGCGCCGGCGACCACACCTCGACGGCGTTCAGGAAGTACCAGTGGTCGACCGGGGTCGCTCCCGCCAGGTCCGTGGCCTCGACATGGTCGCCGCGCAGCAGGTACGAGGTGGTGCGCGAGCCGGGGTGGGACGTGATGTCGGTCGACTGCTGGCCCGTGGCCAGATAGGCGGTCACGGTGAGGTTCGAGCCCGCCGGCAGCGTGAAGTCCAGGGGGTCGGAGACCACGTGCGCGCCGGTCGGCACGGTCGTCGAGGCCCGGCCGTGGAAGGTGACCGGCCGGGACGTGCCCGGTCTGATCGCGCTCACACCGGCCCGGCCGTCCACGGGCATGGCCACGGAGACCCTGGTGATGGGCAGCGGCGCACCGCCGAATGCATTGGAGAAGCGCAGCCGCAGATGGCTGCCGCCCACCGACACATGCACGGTCTGCCGGAGTGTGCTGTCGGCGAGGACCGTGCCGTCCTGGGTGTAGGGCGCGGGCGGCATGTTTCCCGGCTCGGTCAGCTGGGGCATGGCGGTCCAGGTGCCAACCCAGTGGGTGCCCGCGGGCGGTGCGCCCGGGCCTGCCTCGGCCGGTTCGGTGCGCGCCTCGCTCCTCTCGGCCCCCTGGGCGCCGGACACCAGCATCACCACGGGCACAACCGCGGCGAGTGCGGCCGCCGTCAGCAGACTCAGTCTTCGGGTGTTCTTTCGCACGGATCATCTCTTTCCGGGCAGGGGGCAGGATGCGTGCCGGACCGTCGTCGGTGTCGACGCACCCCACCCTTCCCACCGACGGTCCGCGGTACGCCGCGTTGGGGGGCGGGGGTACTTCGCCGCGTTGGGATACTCAGAACATCTGGATTCCCCGGATATCCTGGCGCGGGCACGGAAGGGAGTCGTGATGGTTCGCCTGACTCGGGCGCAGCAGCAGGAACACACGCGTGCGGCGGTGCTGGCCGCGGCGCGGGAGGAGTTCGCCGACCGCGGATACGCCGAGGCGAAGGTCGACCGGATCGCCGAGCGAGCCGAACTGACCCGTGGCGCGGTGTACTCGAACTTCCCGAGCAAGCGGGCCCTGTATCTCGCGGTGCTGGTCGACATGGCGGGCGCGGCCGCCACCGAGGAGGTCCCGCGGAAGTCGCCGGCGTCGGTGGCCGATGCCCTGGGGGCGTTCGCCCGGGTCTGGCTCGAACGGCTGCCGCTGGTCGGCGAGGGGTCGGCGGGCGGCCATCTGCGCCTGCGCTCGCTGTCCGGCGTGCTCGACGACGACCGGGCCCGGGCCGGGCTGGCCCAGGTCGTCCGGCTGGAGGCCCTGCTGCTCGCGCTGGCGATCGAAACACACCATCCCCGGGACACGGCGCGGGTGCGGCGGGTGCGGCTGGCCGAGTTGGCGCTGACGCTGTTGAACGGCTCGGCGGGCCTGGCGGAGACGGCGCCGGGATTCGGCGACCCCTTCGACGTGGCGCGCGCGTGTGAGCATCTGGCCGGGATCGACCTCGCCGATGTGTGGGACCCGCCGCACCTGCCCTATGTACCCCCGGCGCACCCCTGCGACGAGGCCTGGATCCCGCCGGCCGAGGTGTCCGACGAGATCACCGGCCGCCGCGTCGCCCTCGACGCCGATGGCGTGATCGCGGTCCTGGGGACCGGCCGGCTGGCCGCGGCCGAGGAGGCCGTCCGCGGCGCACCCCCCGGAGAGCAGGTGACCGTGGCCGTCGTGACGAGCGATCCGGCCGAGATCGGGCGGCTCGTCCGGCTCCGGGTCGGCGACCTCGGCGGCTGTCTGCGGCGCGTGTTCGCCCCCGACGCGTGGCCGGGCCTTCGTCTGGTTCTCGACGACCGCGCCCTGACCGCCTCGGCGCTCGGCCTCACGGATGCCGACGACGCGACCGAGGCCGCGGTGCGCGTCCGGGACGGCAGGATCGTCGCCCGGGCCGAGGGCCGGGGCGCGGTCCACGCCGCGGCGACCGCCGACGCCCCGAAGGCCCCGCGATCCCGCCGCAGCGGAGCGTAACCCCGCCCGATTCGACCCACCGTCATGGCCGTGGGCTCAGCCGGTGTCCGCCACCCCGTCACGCCGTGCCCGGGCTCGCAGGGCCAGGGCGATGAGGGCGGCGTCCTCGGGGCGGCGTACGTCGCGACCGGTGAGTTCGCAGAAGCGGTTGAAGCGGTGCTGAACGGTGTTGCGGTGGCAGTACACGGCCGCGGCCGTGTCGGCTATCGCACCGTTCCCGGTGAGATGGACATGCACGGTGCGCAGCAGCCGTTCCTTCTCGGCGTCGCTGACGTCAGGCCGGTCGAGTCCGCCGAGCACATCGTCGACGAGGTCGTGCGCGAGCTCCGAGGTGTGGTGGACCAGGACGTCCAGCCAGCTCTCCCGCAGCCACCGCGGCCCGCGGGCGTCCGCGGGCAGACTGCGCGCCGTGGTGATGGCCAGCCGGACCGCTCGCGGTACGTCGGCCAGGCGGCCGGCGGTGGATGACACCCCGCAGGGCGTGTCCCCCAGGTGTCCCAGCACGGTGCGGGCGGTGGTGCGCGGCCCGAGCTGGGCGGTGAGGACCACGGCCGAATCGAGGGCCTGCTGCTGGACCGGCACCCCCGCGGTGCGCAGCTCCGTGGCGGCCTGGCGCAGCGCGGCGCCGTGTTGCGCGGCAGTGGCGGCGCACAGGTACTCCCCGCTGATCTGGAAGCCGAGGGCCAGCGCGGTGTCACCCACCACGGTCGGATTGCGGCCGTCGCAGTCCATCAGGCGGGCGAACCACATCTGACGTTCGTCGTCGGCGAGGCGCCCCATCTCCAGCACGGTGCGCTGGTAGGCGGTCATGATGCCGGTGACATGGCGCTCGACGGCCTCCCAGACGTAGTACGCGGAGGCCACCAGGTGCGTCATGTTCCGGTTCTCGGCCCGCCGCACCAGGGCCGTCCACACCACCCGGAAGTCCAGCCGGGCCGCGTCCAGCAGGGCCTCCAGCGGGACCCCCTGCCGTGCGCGCCGCGTCCCGACCCGCTCGGACACCTTGGCCATGTGGTCGGGCACGGGCAACTGGGCGACGGTGCGCAGCAGCATCTCCAGGGCGTGTCGCGCGGAGTCCCGGAAGTCGGCGTCCGGCACGCGGTCGGCGTAGGTCCTGCGGATGGGGCCCACCACGTCGATCCACAGATCGATCAGCCCGTCGAGGTCGGCCAGGCACTCCCGGGCGAGCTCGGCGATGCGTGGGTCGGGGGGAGGGAAGGCGACGGCCGCATTGTGCATGTGCACGATTCTGGGCGGCGTATCGGATGCATTTCAACCTTGGCTGGATTCCATCGTCCCGGGATTCTGATGTGACCCACCCCGGGCGTCACGCGCCGGGGTCTACCGTCCAGGAGGTCACCGCAGTGCATCTGACCCCTCGCGAAGTGGAGCGTGTCCAGCTCTTCACCGTCGCCGAGATGGCCCGCCGCCGCCGTGCGCGCGGCCGGCGGCTGAACGCCCCGGAGGCCATCGCCCTCATCTGCGACGAGATGCTGGAGGCGGCCTGGGACGGGGCGAGCCTGGACGAGGTGATCGAGGTCGGGCGGTCGTTGCTGACCGTGGACGACGTGCTGGAGGGCGTGCCCGCGCTCGTGGGTACGGTCCAGGTCGAGGCGCTGTTCCCGAGCGGAACGGCCCTGGTCGCGGTGGAGAACCCGATCGCGGGCGGTGGCGAGGGCCACGCTCCCGGCGCGGTCCGCCCGGCCGGGGAGCCGGTGGTGATCAACGCGGGGCGGCCCCGGCTGCGGCTGACGATCCGTAACAACGGCGACCGCACCGTCTATCTCTCCTCGCACTATCCGCTCGCCGAGGCCAACCCCGCCCTCGGACTGGACCGCGCGGCCGCCGCCGGGATGCGGCTGGACATCGCGGCGGGGACGGCCCTGGCCTTCGAGCCGGGGACCGCCCGCGAGGTGGACCTGGTGGCCGCCCGCCACGACGGCGCGGCCGCCCACCACGACGCGGACGAACAGGAGGAGTCGGCGTGACACGGCTCGACCGGCGCACCTACAACGCCCTCTACGGCCCCACCACCGGTGACCGTGTCCGCCTGGGCGACACCTGTCTGTGGATCGAGGTGGAGACCGACGACGGCACCCCCGGCGACGAACTGCTCGGCGGCTGCGGCAAGACCGTCCGCGACGGACTGCTGGCCTCCCCGCGCTCCGACCGGGACTCGGCCCTGGACCTGGTGGTCTCCAGCGTGGTGCTGCTCGACCCCGTCCTCGGTGTCCGCAAGACCGACATCGGGGTCAAGGACGGGCGGATCGTCGCGGTCGGCGGGGTCGGCAACCCCGATCTGAGGCCCGTGGACTTCGCCATCGACTCGCACACCGCGGTGGTCACGGGGGAGGGGCTGATCGCCACCCCCGGCATCGTGGACAGCCATGTGCATCTGTCCTCCCCACAGGTGGCCCCCGCCGCGCTCGCCTCCGGCGTCACCACGGTCGTGGGCATGGGGCTCGGCGGGGTCTGGGATATCGGCTGCAACCCGGCCCACAATCTGCACACCCTCATGAGCTCCTGGCGCGGCACCCCGCTCAACGTCGCCTTCCTCGGCCGCGGTTCCTCCAGTTCCCGCGCCCTGCTGGACGAGTCGGTGCTCGCCGGGGCCGGCGGCTTCAAGATCCATGAGGACTTCGGCGCCACCCCGCGCATCATCGATACCTGCCTGACCACGGCCGAACACGCCGACCTGCCCGTCGCGCTGCACACCGACTCGATGAACGAATCCGGCTATCTGCGCGACACCGTGAGCGCGACGCGCGGCCGTACCGTGCACGCGTACCACGTCGAGGGCGGCGGCGGACACCCCGATCTGCTGGAGATCCTCTCCGAGCCGAACATCCTGCCCTCCTCGACCACCCCCACCATCCCGTACACGGCGAACACCGTCGGCGAGCTGTTCCCGATGACGATGACCGTGCACCGGCAGAACCATCACGTCGACACCGACGTCGAGATCTCCCGCGGCCGCATCCGCGGCCACGCCATCGCCGCCGAGAACGCGCTGCACGACCTCGGCGCCATCAGCATCGTCAACTCCGACTCGATGGGCATGGGCCGCATCGCCGAGACCGTACGGCGCACCTGGCAGCTCGCCCATGTCCAGGCGCTGCGCGCGGGCGAGGGCGGAGTGGAGCGGCCCGCCAACGAGCGGGTGCTGCGCTATCTCGCCAAAATCACCCTCAACCCGGCCATTGCCCACGGCCTCGCCCACGAGGTCGGCACCCTCCGGCCCGGACGCCTCGCCGACCTCGTGCTGTGGCATCCGGCCTGGTTCGGCACCAAGCCCGAACTCGTCCTCAAGGGCGGCTTCGTGGCCTGGGGCAACAGCGGCTCCGGCTCGGGGTCGACGCGGCTGACCCAGCCCCGCGCCTACGGCCCGTACTTCGGCGGCCTCGGCGACGCACCGTCCCGGCTGTCGCGGATCTTCGTCGCCCAGGCGGCGCTCGATGACACCCGGGCCCGCGCCGCCCTCCCCGGCGGGCTGCGCTACGCGGCGGTGCGCGGCGCCCGCGGGCTGACCCGCGCCGACATGCTCCACAACACCGCGACCCCGCGGGTGGAGGTGCCCCGTGAGCCCGCGCCCGTCCTCGTGGACGGTGTGCCCACCATCACCGACCCCGCTGTCGAACTGCCGCTCGCCCAGCTCCACCACCTGGCCTGACCGACGGCGCTCCGCATCATCCTCATCCCCAGCCCCCGCCCGGGCCGCAGCCTGCCCGCGCGGCGCGGCCCCTCCGTCCCCATGGAGACCCCGTGAGCACCACGACGACGCAACCACCCGGCCCGAGCGCCAGAGACATCAAGCGGCTGTTGTCCGCCGCGTTCATCGGCACCGCCCTGGAGTGGTACGACTACTTCCTCTACGGCACCGCCGCCGCCCTCGTCTTCAACAAGCTCTTCTTCCCCTCCCTCGACCCGACGACCGCCACCATCGCCTCGTTCGTCACCTTCGCCGTCGGATTCCTCGCCCGGCCGATCGGCGCCGCCATCTTCGGACACATCGGCGACCGCTACGGACGCAAGGCGGCGCTCATCATCACCGTCGTCCTGATGGGCGCCTCCACCGGCTGCATCGGACTGCTCCCGGACTATGACGCGATCGGTGTCTGGGCACCCGCCCTGCTCGCCACCCTCCGCTTTCTCCAGGGCATCTCGGTCGGCGGCGAGTGGAGCGGCGCCATGCTGCTCACCCTGGAACACACCCCGAAGGAGAAGCACGGCAGCTACTCCTCCGTCCCCCAACTCGGCTCGCCCGTCGGCACGTTGCTCTCCAGCGGCGCCTTCGCCCTGGTGGGGATGTTGCCCGACGACGCCTTCTACTCGTGGGGCTGGCGCATCCCCTTCCTCGCCGCCTTCGCCCTGCTCGGCTTCGCCCTCTATCTGCGGCTGCGCATCGAGGAGTCCCCGGTCTTCCGCGCCATGCACGCCGACGCCGAGCGCGACGGGCCGCCGTCCGCCCCGCTGATCGAGGCGTTCCGCACGACCTGGGGGCGCATGCTCATCGGAGTGGCCGCGGCCTTCCTCGGCATCGGCGGCTTCTTCCTGCTGACCACATACGTCATCTCCTACGGCACCGAGCGACTCGGCATCGGCAAGTCCGTGATGATCAACGCCACCCTGCTCGCGGCCGTCGCCGAGATCGCCGTCATCGTGATCGCCGGGCGGCTCGCCGACCGGGTGGGCGCCTGGAAGGTGTGCGCCGTCGGCGGCGTCGTCTCCGTGCTGGCGGCCTTCCCCGCCTTCTGGCTCATCGACACCCGGCAGACCGAGTCCGTGCTGCTCGGTGTCTCCCTCGGCGTGGCCGCCATCTCCATCCCGTACGCGGCCATCGGCGCCGTCGTCACCGGGATGTTCCCCGACACCGTGCGCTACAGCGCGGTCGCCATGTCGTACAACCTCGCCGGTGTGCTGGGTGGCCTGGTGCCCCTGGTCGCCGCATGGCTGACCGGCCTCGCCGACGGCGCCTCCTGGGGCGTGGCGCTGCTCCTGATCCTCATCGCGGCCTGCACGGCGACCGGCTCCTACCTCGCCGGACCGCCGCTCCAGCGCCGCCTCGGCTCCTCCTCACCGGAACACCCCGCAACCGTGAAGGCCACCGCATGACACCGCAGTACCCCGCCCGCACCGGCGGGCAGGTCCTGATCGACCAGCTCATCCGGCACGGTGTGGACACCGTGTACGGCGTCCCCGGCGAGAGCTATCTCGCCGCGCTCGACGCTCTCCACGACGCGTCCGTCCGGATGGTCGTCTGCCGCCACGAGGGCGGCGCGGCCTATATGGCCGAGGCGCACGGGAAGCTCACCGGCCGCCCCGGGGTGTGCTTCACCACCCGTGGCCCCGGCGCCACCAACGCCCTGGTCGCCCTGCACACCGCCGAGCAGGACGCCACCCCGCTCGTGCTCTTCGTCGGGCTGGTGCCGCGCGGCCACACCGACCGCCGCTCCTTCCAGGAGCTCGATCTGCGCGCCACCTTCGGCGCCTGCGCCAAGCGCGTCGAGACCATCGACGACGCCGCCCGGATCCCCGAGTACATCGCCCGCGCCTTCGCTACCGCCACCGGCGGACGGCCCGGCCCGGTCGTCCTCGGACTGCCCGAGGACATGCTGACCGATACGGTACGGGTGTCCGACGCGGCCCCGGTGCCCGAGCCCGAAGGCGCCGTCTCGACCTCCCAACTGGACGCGCTCGCCGAGCTGTTGGACGCAGCCGAGCGCCCGCTCCTGGTGCTCGGCGGCAGCCGCTGGACCCCCGGGGCCCGGGCGGACCTCCGGGACTGGGCCGAAGCGTGGTCGCTGCCGGTCGCGGTCGACTTCCGCTGCCAGGACCTCCTCGACAACGACAGCGAGGTCTACGCCGGAGCCCTCGGCTACGGCAGATCCGACGCGCTGGCCACCCGGCTCCGCGACGCCGACCTGCTGATCTGCGTCGGCGCCGCCCCCGGTGACGTCACCACGGACGGCTTCACCCTGCTGACCGCCGACGGGACGGAACCGCGCGTCGTGCTCGCCCTCCCCGAGGCCGGGGCCCCCGGGCTGCTCCGCGCCCCCGACCTCACCCTGCTCGCCGCGCCGCAGGCCTTCGGGCTGGCCGTACGGAACCTGCGCCCCGCCGCGCCCGTGGCGTGGGCCGCGCGGACCAAGGAGGACCGTGCCGCGCATCTCGCCCACCGCGCACCGGTCCACGACGACGACCGGCTGGATCTCGGCGCCGTCTTCGCCGAGCTGGACTTCCGCCTGCCGCACGACACCATCGTCACCTTCGGCGCCGGAAACCACGCCCTGTGGGCCCAGCGCTTCCTCACCTACCGCGACGGCGCCCGCCAGCTCGCCCCGCGCAACGGCTCCATGGGATACGGCATCCCCGCCGCGGTGGCGGCGGCCATCGCCCACCCCGGCCGCCAGGTGGTCTCCGTCGCCGGCGACGGCTGCTTCCTGATGAACGGCCAGGAACTCGCCACGGCGGTGGCGGAAGGCGCCGCCCCGCTCGTGCTCGTCGTCGCCAACGGCACGTACGGCACCATCCGGCAGCACCAGGAGCAGCACTACCCCGGCCGGGTCAGCGGCACCGGGCTGGTCAACCCCGACTTCGCGGCGTACGCCCGCGCCTTCGGCGCCCATGGCGAAACCGTCGCCGCCACCGAGGAGTTCGCCCCCGCCCTCGACCGCGCGCTCGCCAGCGGCACCGCCGCCCTGATCGAGCTCAGGACCGAGGGCCGGCTGGCCCCCGGCGAAACCGTCGCCCGCCCCGGCAAGGAGCACCAGGATGGCTGATCTGACCCTGCACAACATCGTCGACGGCGAAACCGTCGCCGTGACCGGGCGCATGACCCTCACCGACCCCGCGACCTGCGAGGTCTACGGCACCGCGCCCCGGTCGACCGCCGCCGACGTCGACACCGCGGTCGCCGCCGCCCGCCGCGCCTTCACCACCTGGCGCCGCACCACTCCGGCCGAGCGCCAGGCCGCCCTGCTGCGCCTGGCCGACCTGTTCGCCGAGAACGCCGACCGCCTGCTGGACGCGGAGGTGCGGAGCACCGGCAAACCACGGGAGACCACCCGCGCGGCGGAGGTCGACCGGTGCGTGGACCAGCTGCGCTTCTTCGCCGGGGCCGCCCGGGTCCTGGAAGGGCTGGCCGCGGGGGAGTACGCCGAGGGGCACACCTCCTACCTCCGGCGGGAGCCGGTCGGTGTCATCGGCCAGGTGACCCCGTGGAACTACCCGCTGATGATGGCGGTGTGGAAGCTCGGCCCGGCCCTGGCGGCCGGGAACACGGTCGTCCTGAAACCCTCCGACACCACACCGTGGTCCACCGTGCTCCTCGGCGAGCTGGCCGCCCGCGTCTTCCCGCCCGGCGTCGTCAACATCGTCTGCGGCGACCGGGACACCGGCCGGGCCCTGGTCTCACACCCGGATGTCGACATGGTGGCCATCACGGGCAGCACCCGGGCCGGAGCCGAGGTCATGAGCGCCGCCGCGGCCGATCTGAAGAACGTCCACCTGGAACTCGGCGGCAAGGCCCCCGCGATCGTCTTCGCCGACGTCGACCCGGTGCGCACCGCCCGTGCCCTGGCCGACGCCGCGTTCTTCAACGCGGGCCAGGACTGTACGGCTGTCACCCGGGTGCTCGTCCAGCGCGAGGCCCATGACGCGCTCCTCGCGGCCCTCGTCGCGGCGGCCCGCGACACCCGCACCGGGCCGCCGTCGGAGGAGGCGTTCTACGGCCCGCTGAACAACGCGGACCAGGCCGAACGGGTGGCGTCGGTCGTCGCCGGGCTGCCCGCCCACGCCGTGGTGGAGACCGGCGGCACCCGGCTCGACCGCCCCGGCCACTTCTTCGCCCCGACCGTGGTCTCCGGCGTACGGCAGGATGACGCCGTGGTCCAGCGGGAGACTTTCGGCCCGGTCGTCACCGTCCAGCCCTTCGACACCGAGGAGGAGGCCCTGGCGCTGGCCAACGGCGTCGACTACGGACTGGCGTCCAGCGTCTGGACCACCGACCTGGGCCGCGCGACCCGGATCGGGGCGGAACTGGACTTCGGCTGCGTCTGGCTCAACTGCCACCAGGTGATCGTGGCCGAGCTGCCCCACGGCGGCTACAAGCAGTCCGGCGCCGGGCGTGACCTCAGCCGCTACGGATTCGATGACTACACGCGGGTCAAGCACGTGATGATCTCCCACGCCGCGCCCTGAGCCACCGCCCGCCCGTACCGCTCAGCTGTGCCGGCGTGCCTGGTCCAGTTGGGCATGACCGGCCGCCGGAGCGGGCCCGGCGACCGGAGGCGAGGCGGCAGGGGCGGTGCGGGCGGTGACCACCATGACGGCGAGACCGAGCGCCACGACCGCGGCGCCCACGTACAGCGGCGCGGTGTACCCCAGGCCGGCGCTGATCGCGAGGCCGCCGAGCCAGGCGCCCAGGGCGTTGCCGACGTTGGAGGCCGAGACGTTGGCACTGGCGGCGAGCGGCGCGCCGCCGGCGGCGTCCGTGACGCGGGTGATCATGCCGGGGACGGCGGCGAACCCGAAGACGCCCATCAGGAAGACCAGGACCACCGCTGCGACCCGGCCTTCGGCCAGCAGCCCGAACGCCGCGAGCGTGGCGGCGAGTCCCGCCAGGGACACGATCAGCGTGCGGTCGCGGTCACGGTCGGCGGCCCGGCCCCCGACGATGTTGCCGATCACCAGGCCGCTGCCGTAGACGACGAGCAGCCAGGCGACATCGGTGTCGGAGAAGCCGGTGACCTCGGTGAAGGTGTACGCGATATAGCTGAACGCCCCGAACATGCCGCCGTAGCCGAGCGCGGTGGCGCCGAGGGTCAGCCAGACCTGCCAGGAACGGAAGGCGCGTAGCTGGGGGCGCAGGCCGCCCGCCCGGTGGGCCTGGTCCACGGCGCCGGCCCAGGCCGGGACCCACACCGCGATGGCGGCCACGGCCAGCACGCCGATCCCGGTGATCGCCCAGAACGTGGCGCGCCAGCCCCAGCGTTCGCCGACCAGGGCGCCGAACGGCACCCCCAGCACATTGGCGACCGTCAGCCCGGCGAACATCACGGCGACCGCGCGCGAGGCCCGCTCCGGCGGGACCATGCGGCGGGCGACGAGCGAGCCGATGCCGAAGAAGGAGCCGTGACACAGGGCGGCGACGACGCGGCCGAGCATCGCCACGGCGTAGCTGGGCGCGACGGCGGACAGCAGGTTGCCGAGGACGAACAGCGCCACCAACCCGACGAGTACGGCCTTGCGGTGGAGGCGGGTGGTGGCGGCGGTCAGCAGGATGGCGCCGATCGCGACGCTCAGGGCGTATCCCGAGATGAGCCACCCGGCCGCGGCCTCGGACACCTCCAGGTCGCGGCTCACCTGGGGCAGCAGGCCCGCGATCACGAACTCGGTCAGACCGATCCCGAAGCTGCCGAGCCCGAGCGCGATCAACCCGGCGGGCATCCGCCGCGCGTCCCCGTCCTGTCCGATGTTCACGCAAACATCATGGAGTCCGGCGGCCGAAGAGGGCAAGGTCTTCCTCGCCGCCGGCTCCTGACCGAGACGGTCACGCATTCAAAACCGCGCCGTCCGAACGGTACGGTGACGGTATGCGACCGAGTCAGAAGAACGTGATCCTGGATGCCGCGATCCGTGTGACGGAGCGGGACGGGATCACCGGCCTGACCCTGGAGTCGGCGGCCGAGGAGGCCGGCGTCACCAAGGGCGGACTGATGTACCACTTCCGCACTCGGGACGATCTGTTGGTGGCCATTCAGAAGCATCTGACCCGGAGCTGGGAGGAGCTGCTCGAAGCGGAACTGGGCAAGCCGCTGGAGGAGGCGACCGAGCGGGAGACCGTGGCGGCGTACACCCGGGTGGGCGCTCAGGGCGCGGCGAGCAAGGCCGACCTCGCCTTCATGGTCGAGTCGGCGACCAGCCCGGAGCTCGCCGCCGTCTGGGACGACCACATCACCCGCTGGGCGCCGCCTCCCGCGTCCGCCGAGCCGCACGACATCGACCTGCTTCTCGCGCGGCTCGCCGTCGACGGCCTGTGGCTGCTGAAGGCCACCAGCCCGATCCCGCTCCCGGAACCGGTCATGGCGGCCCTGCGGGCACGGCTGGCCCAGTTGACCGAAGGGGAGAGCGACAAGGCCGAGTGACGGGGCGGCCCCGCGGTCCCGTTCCGGCAGGGGCTGTGGGGCGCTCAGCCGTGCAGGGGGAGAAGCATCCGGAAGGTGGCGCCCTCGCCCGGGGCCGTGCGGACCTCCACCCGGCCGTGGTGGGCCGTCACCAGGGAGTCGACGATCGCGAGGCCGAGGCCCGCGCCCCCGCTCTCGGTGCGGCCGCGGGCGTCGTCCGCGCGGTAGAAGCGGTCGAAGACCCGGGCGGCCTGCTCCTCGGACATCCCCGGACCCTCGTCCTGGAGTTCCAGAACCGCCAGGCCGTCCTGGGTGCCGACGCCGATCCGCACCGGGGTGCCGGGCGGGGTGTGGGCCACCGCGTTGCCGACGAGGTTGGAGGTCACCTGCCGCAGCCTCGCCTCGTCGCCGAGCACCGGCGCGCCCCCCGGCGGGCCGCCGTCGGGGCCGGTGAGGGTGACGGGGCGCCGTGGATCGAGCGCGCGGAGGTCGTGCAGGGCGTCGGCGGCCAGGGTGCGCAGGTCCATGGGGGTGAGCCGGAGCGGGAAGCCCGCCGCGGCGGCGTGCTCGTCGAGGCGGGCCAGCAGCAGCAGGTCTTCGACCAGCCGCACCAGCCGTGCCGCTTCCCGCTCGATGCGGCTCATCGCGGCATCGACATCGGCCCGCTCGGGCATGCCGCCCATCCGGTACAGCTCGGTGAACCCCTTGATGCCGAAGAGGGGGGTGCGCAGTTCGTGTCCGGCGTCCGCGATGAACCGGCGCATGAGCTCGGCGGCGGCCGCCCGAGCGGCGTCACTCGCCTCGATCCGGTCCAGCATGCCGTTGAGCGCCGCGGCCAGCCGGCCGAGTTCGGTGCGGGAGGCGGCCAACTCCGGGACCCGGCTGGACAGGTCGCCGTCCGCGATGGCCGCCGCGGTGGTCTCGATCCGGCGCAGCGGACGCAGCCCGGCGCGCACGGCGAACCACCCGGCCACGCCGAGCAGGGCCAGCACCAGGGAGTCGATGAGCAGCACCCGGGCGCCGAGCTGCGTCATGGTGGCGTCGACCTGGGCGAGCGAGCCGGCGATCATGACGCTGCGGCCGTTCCGTCCCCCCGGCGCGTCGAGCGGCACGGCGATCACCCGCCAGGACTCGTCGCCGTCGACGGCCGGGACCTCGAACGGCCTGCGGTCACGTTCGGCGACCGCCGCCGCGTCGAGCGGGGGCAGCGATGGAGAGCTCCGTACGGCCGGGCGGACGACCCGCTGCACGCGGCCGCTCGGCGCGAGGTAGGCGAGATAGACATCGCCGGTCAGGTGTCGCTCCACGGTGGCCCGCACCCGCGGAGCCTGGTCGCCCGCCACGTCGGACAGGTCGGTGAGGCCCGCGGCGACCGTGGCGGCGGTGCGGAGCCGGCCGTCCAGCTGACGCACCAGGTCTCGCTGGAGCAGGACGACGACCAGGGCGTTGCTGCCGAGCAGGGCGACCACGAGCAGCAGCAGGGAGATCGCCAGCAGCCGCCCGCGCAGCGAGAGCCGACCCCGTAAACCGCGCATGTGCGCGGGGCTTCCGCTCACCGCCGGGGCCTGCGCAGCACATAACCGGTGCCGCGCACCGTATGGATCAGCTTCGGCTCGTCCAGGTCCACCTTGCGCCGCAGATAGCTGATGTACGAGGCGACGATGCTGTCGTCGCCCCCGAAGTCGTACTGCCAGACCAGCTCCAGGAGCTGGGACTTCGACAGCACCTGCCCGGCGTTCTCCATCAGCACGCGCAGCAGGCTGAACTCGGTCGGGGAGAGCTGCACGGGGCGGCCGCCCAGGGTCACCTGATGGCTGTCCGGGTCCAGCTCAAGTGGGCCGACGACCAGCCGGCCGTCGGCCTGCCGGCCGCTGGTGCGGCGCAGGATGGCCCGGATGCGCAGGACCAGCTCCTCCAGGTTGAACGGCTTGGTGACGTAGTCGTCACCGCCCGCTCTGAGCCCGCTGATCCTGTCCTCGGCCGCATCGCGGGCGGTGAGGAACAGCACCGGCGGATGCCCCGCCGCCGCGGCGGGATGCTGCCCGCGCAGCCGGCGGACGACCTCGAAGCCGTCGAAGTCGGGCAGCATCACATCCAGCACGATCAAGTCGGGACGCCGCTCCCGCACCGCGGCCAGCGCCTGGGCGCCGGTCGCGACCGGGACCACCGCGAATCCGGCCAGCCGCAGGCTCGCGGACAGCAACTCGCGCAGCGTCGGCTCGTCTTCCACCACCAGTAGCCGTTCCGATGCCGTCATCCGTCCCGTCCCCACCCGATCGTCCGCCGACGGTCAGTCTTCCGCTCTTCCGGGGCGGATCCGCACGAGTCTGGGTGCGCCATGTGAACCGGGAGGCCCGGCCGACGGAAACCGGCAGGTCATGGCGGCCGTCCGGCCGGAGACTCACAGAAACTCACAGAAAGCGGTGCCCGGCTCAGCAGCGGCTCGATGAACCGGGCGGCGTCCGTGACGCCTTAGGCGGCGTCCTGCACTGGGGGGCCGGGGCCGCCCGGCGGGACGGGGAGGGGTCCGCCGGGCGGCTCGGGGTCAGGCGCAGTTGGCGGGGGTCGCCCGCGACGCGTCGTCGATCAGCGCCTCGTGGGCCTCCTTGAGCCGCCGTGCATCGGGCTTGACGACCTTGCGGTCGTAGGTGAGCAGCCCGTTGAGCTCGCCCTCGACGTCCGAGATCTGGGTGTACACCGCGCCGTTGCCGCCCTTGCAGGCCAGGGCGTGCACCTCGGCCAGCTTGGCCAGGTAGTCATCGGTGTAGGTGGCCGGGTCGACGTCGACGTAGGACTGCTGTACCGACCAGGCGTGTCCGGGTACGGCCAGGCCGAGGCCGCCGTACTCGCCGCTGACCTGGGCGCGCTTGCCGTCCGGGTGCGGGGGCAGCGCGGGGCTCGGGTAGCCGTGCTCGTCCATGATGTCGCCGGTGCCGCCGTCCGCGCCGAGGTTGAGGCCCGACATGCTGTTGACCAGCCGGGTCGGGTCCCAGGCCTTGGCCTGGTCGGCGATGCGGGCCATGTCGTACTGGCCCCAGCCCTCGTTGAAGGTGACCCACATGACGACCGACGGGCTGCTGATGTGCTCGTCGATCATCTGCTTCATCTCGCGCTCGTACTCGGCGCGGGACGCCGAGTCCGGGTTGACCCCCGCGGTCATCGCGGGCATGTCCTGCCACACCAGCAGGCCCAGCCGGTCCGCCCAGTAGAACCAGCGGTCCGGTTCGACCTTGATGTGCTTGCGGACCGAGTTGAAGCCCATGTCCTTGTGCGCCCGCAGGTCGTAGGCCAGGGCCTCGTCGCTGGGCGCGGTGTGCAGGCCGTCCGGCCAGAAGCCCTGGTCGAGGGTGGCCATCATGAACACCGGCTTGCCGTTGAGGACCGTGCGCGGGGTGCCGTTCACGTTCTCGACCGCGATGGAGCGCATGCCGAAGTAGCTGCGGACGCGGTCGGAGCCGACACTCACCTTCAGGTCGTAGAGGAACGGATCGTCGGGCGACCACAGGCGCGCGTTGTGGATCTTCAGGGTGAGCGGGGCGCCGCTGCGCCCGCTGACGGTGGCGACGGCTTGCTTGCCGTCGTAGGCCGTCGCCGTGACCGGAAGACCGTCCCGCACGCCCCGCGGCTCGACCGTCACGGTGCCCGCGTCCACATCCGGGGTGAGCTTGAGCGAATCGACATGGTCGGCCGCGACCGGCTCCAGCCACACCGTCTGCCAGATGCCCGAGGACGGCGTGTACCAGATGCCGCTGGGGTCGAGGCGCTGCTTGCCGAGGGGCGGGTTCTCACCGCTCGCGGCGTCGGTCGGGTCGTAGACGCCGACGATCAGCTCCTGGGTGCGGCCCGGCTTGAGGGCATCGGTGATGTCGGCGCTGAACTTGTCGTAGCCGCCCTGGTGGTCGGCGACCTTGGCGCCGTTGACATAGACCTCCGTCCGCCAGTCGACCGCGCCGAAGTTCAGCCGCAGCTGCTTGCCGGAGCCGATCTTCCAGTCAGCCGGGACGGTGAAGGTGCGCCGGTACCACATGCGGTCCTCGTGCCGCTCGATCCCCGACAGCTGGGACTCCACGGGGTACGGGACGAGGATCCTCTCGGCGAGGTTCCTGCCCACCGGCGGCCGTTCGCCCGCCTTGGCCGCGGCGAACTGCCAGGTGCCGTTGAGGTTCCTCCAGTCGCCGCGGGTCAGCTGCGGTCTCGGGTACTCGCGGTGGGCGTTGGCCGGGGTGACGTCATCGGCCCACCGGGTGCGCAGTTCGTACGTCGAGTGGTTGGCGCCGCTGCTCCAGAAGGGCTTGACAACGTTGCCGGTCGTGCCGGTGAGGCCGCCCGTTCCGTCGTAGCGCACGTCGGCGGTGCCGCGTGCGGTGCCGGTCTTGTTGCCGACGACGGGCTCCTCGAGCGCGACCAGCAGCGACTTGGGGTCGGCCTGGTCCAGCCGGGCCTTGCCGAGCGGCCAGGTGGCGCCGCCGATCACCGCGGTCAGGTGGTCGGTGAGCCCGGCCGGGGGCGTCTGGAGCTTCTGGGTGAAGTCGAGCTTGAGCGTCCGGCCGTCCCCCAGGACCGTGGTGGCGATGGCGCCGTCGTAGTCGTAGCCCTCGGGCAGCAGGAAGGCGGACTGCGGGACGCGTGTCTTCGTGCCGCCGGGCGGTGTCCAGCGCACATGAAGGTTGGAGCCTCCGTAGTGCTCGAAGTACTCGACCTTGATGTCGTACGCCGTGTCCGCCGTCAACTCCACCGGCGCGCTGGTCTGTTCGCGGTCCCAGTCGTCGACCCAGTGGTCGATGACGAGCTTGTCGCCGACCCAGAGGCGGAAGCCGTTGTCCCCGGTGATCGAGAAGGTGGTGGGGCCGGTCTTCTCCGGCACGATCCGGCCGGTCCAGCGGACGCTGACGTCGTCCGAACGGCCGGTGGCGGAACTCAGCCGGGACTCCAGGGAGTCGAAGTCGAGCTGCGGGTCGAACCCGGTGGCCTTGAGCTCGTGGAAGTCGAAGGCGCCGGGGGCGGACTGGGTGTAGTACTCGCCCTTGAGGCCGTGAATCTCGGCGGGATCGTCCGCGGCCGTCGCGGCGGGCGCGGCGGCCAGTCCCGCGGCACCCAGCACCGCCGCGAGGAGCGGGGCGAGTCGGTTTCTCAGCGGTCTGAACGGACTTAACGATCTGATGCGCACGAATCCTCCTTGACTGAGGAAGGGTGGCGGCTCGGTGCTTCAGTCTGTACAACGTTGTCATCAGGAGCAGTTGGCATGAGAGCACGGCTTCCGGTTGTAAGTCCAGACCATGCACAGGCTCCCGGTTCAGGAGCACCCGTCGATGCCACTCGCCGGACCCCTGCCCCGAGCGGAGGCGTCCACGAACACCGGCAGGGCGAAGTTCGGCGATGTATCGGTGACGGCCCGTCCCGGCCGCCGGACGTGACCGTTTACCTCTCATTGAGAGGTAAAGTGGAGGCGTGGTCACAGAGAACTTCCCGGACTCGTTCGCCGATGTGCTGGGCGGCGTCCAGCGGCTGATCCGGCGGCGGCTGCGGGCCGGGATGACGGAGCCGCGGCTGCGGGGTGCGCAGGTGGAGCTGTTGTGGTTGGTCATGGCCCGTCCCGGGATCCGGGTGTCGGCCGCGGCCAAGGAGCTGTACCTCGCGGGCAACTCGGTCTCCACCCTGGTGAACCAGCTGGTGAAGGCGGGCTATCTGCACCGCGAGACCGATCCCGGGGACCGGCGCTCCGGACTGCTGACGGCCACCCCCGCCGCCGAGGCCCGGCTGCGGGAGTGGCGGGCGCGGCGCGGGGCGCTGGTCCGCGAGCAGGTGGCGCGGCTGTCCGAGGACGAGCGGGCGGCGCTGGCCGCGGCCGTTCCGGCGCTGCGCAAACTGGCCGAGAACCTTCATGAGGAGGTGGACGGGCTATGACCGACATCTCGGAGCGGGCCGCTCCGGTCGCGCTCGTCTGCGAGGGGCTGCGGTACGCGTTCGGGGCGACCAAGGCGGTCGACGGCCTGGAGCTGTCGGTCCGGACCGGCGAGGTCTTCGGGCTGCTCGGCCCCAACGGAGCGGGCAAGACCACCGCGATCCGCTGCATCACCACCCTGCTGCCGGTCCCGTCCGGCATGGTGCGGGTGTTCGGGCACGACGCGGCGAAGGAGCGGATGGCGGTCCGCAGGCTGCTGGGCTATGTACCGCAGCAGCTGTCCGCCGACGCCGGGCTCACCGGCCGGGAGAACGTGGAGCTGTTCGCCCGTGTCTTCGACGTCACCCGCCGGGAGCGGGCCGCCCGCGTGGCGCGGGCGCTGGAGGCGGTGGGCCTCACCTCGGCGGCCGACCGGCTCGCCAAGACGTACTCCGGTGGCATGGTCCGCCGCCTCGAACTGGCGCAGGCGCTGGTCAGCGCGCCCCGGCTGCTGATGCTGGACGAGCCGACGATCGGCCTGGACCCGATCGCCCGGACCAGCGTGTGGGAGCACATCAACGCGGTACGGGCGGCCACCGGGATGACCGTGCTGGTCACCACGCACCACATGGACGAGGCCGACCAGTACTGCGACCGCGTCGCGCTGATGCACCGCGGCCGGATCCACGCCCTCGGAACGCCCGACGAGCTCCGCTCCGCGCTGGCCGACCGCCGCCGGGCGGAGGGCGAGGCCGATCCGAGGCCGACGCTCGAGGACGTCTTCCGGGACGTCGCCGGCAGCGGCCTCGATGAGCAGGGAGGAGACTTCCGCGATGTCCGGAGCACCCGTCGCACCGCGTCCCGGGTCGGCTGAGGCCCCCGGGTTCGTACCGCACGCCCGGTCCGATCCGCTGCTGACCCCGCCGCGCCCCCGCACCGGCTGGCGGATGGTGCCCGCGCGGGTCGGCGCGATGTGCGTGGTCGAGTTGCAGAAGCTGCGACACGACCGCACCGAGCTGTACACCCGGGCCGTCCAGCCCGCCCTCTGGCTGCTGATCTTCGGCGAGACCTTCACCCGGCTCAAGGCCATCCCGACCGGCGGCATACCGTACATCGACTATCTCGCGCCCGGCATCATCGCCCAGTCCGCGATGTTCATCGCCATCTTCTACGGGATCCAGATCATCTGGGAGCGGGACGCCGGGATCCTCACCAAACTGCTGGTCACCCCGACCCCGCGAGCCGCCCTGATCACCGGCAAGGCCTTCGCCGCCGGGGTGAAGGCGCTGATCCAGGCGGTCGTGGTGATCGTCATCGCGGCACTGCTCGGGGTGGGGCTGACCTGGAATCCGCTGCGGCTGCTCGGGGTGGCCGTCGCGGTGATCCTCGGCTCGGCCTTCTTCTCCTGTCTGTCGATGACCATCGCGGGGATCGTGCTGACCCGCGACCGGCTGATGGGCATCGGGCAGGCCATCACCATGCCGCTGTTCTTCGGCTCCAACGCGCTGTATCCGCTGGCGCTCATGCCCGGCTGGCTCCAGGCCGTCAGCACCGCCAATCCGCTGAGCTATCAGGTCGACGCGTTGCGCGGACTGCTGCTCGGCACCCCGGACCATCTCGTACTCGACTTCGTCGTCCTGGTGCTGGCGGCGGGGGCCGGGATCGCGGCGGCCTCCTCGCTGCTGGGGCGGCTGGCGCGCTGACCCGATCGGCCGGCGCCGAGCAGCAGCTCCGCGGCCACCGTCGTCCCGTCGGTGCGGACCGCGCCGGCCACGGCGGTCGCTCGGGCCCGGGTCTCGGGGGCCAGGGCCGTCCTGAGCGCGGCCGACAGGGACTCGGCGGTCGGAGTCGGGCCCTCGTGCGCCGCGCCGATGCCCAGTTCGGCCACCCGGCCGGCCCAGTACGGCTGGTCCACCATCTGGGGTACGACCACCTGGGGCGCGCCCGCCCGGGCGGCCGCCGTGGTCGTGCCCGCGCCGCCGTGGTGCACAACGGCGGCCACCCGGCCGAACAGCGCCTGGAGGTTGGCCTCGCCGACGACGAAGCAGTCGTCCCGGTCGTCGACCGGGGCCAGCTCGGCCCAGCCGTGGGAGACGACCACGCGGCGGCCCTGCGCGCGGATCGCCTCGACGGCCACCCGGGCGGCGTCCTCCGGTGCGCGCATGCTGCCGAAGCCCACGTACACCGGTGGTGTGCCGGCGTCCAGGAACGCCTCCAACCCGGCCGGGAGCGGGCGTTCCTTGGGCAGGATCCACGCGCCGGTCTGCACCACATCGAGGTCCGGGGTCTCCTGCCACGGGCTCAGAGTCGGATCCGTCGCCAGCCACGGGCGGTCGGTGAAGACGTGGTCCCGGACGTTGTCCACCGGTGGCAGGCCGATCGACGCCCGGCGGGTGTTGAGCGCCGCGCCGAACAGCTCCTGGATGGCCTGGGCGTCCAGGTCCCACAGCGCCCGGTTGTCGGTCACGTCCGCCGGGAACGGCAGGCCCTCCCGCGGTGGCGGGGGGTAGTGCGGTGACGGAAGGGCGACCGGAAAGTAGCTCGCGTACACGTAGCGGATGCCCCGTTTCTCCGCCACCGACCGCGCGGCGACCTGGCTCAGACCGGCCGCCACCAGCGCATCACATCCCTCCGCCGCCGCGCCGACCACATCGAACTGCTGGGCGACCAACTCGACGCGCCGCCGGGCCAGTTCCGCCGCCGACGGGGGCGTCGCCCCGTGCATCAGCGGGCGGACCGGCCGGCCGAGCGGCACCATCGGCACGCCGACACCGGCCAGCAGCCGGGCGAACTCCTGGTCCGGGGGCGCGCACATCCGCACCTCCGCGCCGAGCGCCCGCAACCGCACCGCCAGTCCCACCATCGGTTCGACGTCCCCGCGCGATCCGTACGTCGACAGCAACACACGCATGCGGACTCCCGTCTCCTTGGGTATCCGGGCTCGGGTATCCGGGCTCGGCCCCGGCTCAGCCCTTGAGCGGGCCGCCGTTGATGGCCACCCGGCGGCCGTAGCGGGTGTGCGGGTAGTAGTCGTACGTCGCGTGGTGCTGGACGCAGCGGTTGTCCCAGAACACCAGGGTGCCGGGCGCCCAGCGCACCCGACAGGAGAGCAACGGGCGTTCCGCGACCACCTTGAAGAGCAGGTCCAGCACCGCCCGGCTCTCGTCGGCCGACAGCTGCGGGATGCGGTCGGTGTAGGCGGGGTTGACGTAGAGGACCCGGCGGTCGGTCTCCGGGTGCCGGACCACCAGCGGGTGCTCGGACTTCGGCACCACGTAGTCCGGTGGCAAGGGGTACCCCCTGAGCGACAGCCCGCCGTCGTGCACGGCGGTCAGCCCGTCCAGCAGCCCGCGCAGCGCGGGGGAGAGCATGTCGTAGGCCAGGTACATGTTGGCGAACAGAGTGTCGCCGCCGCAGCCCGGCTCGGGTGTCCGGGTGATGTGCAGCATCGAGCCGAGCGACGGCTCCGCGTCCGCGGTGCCGTCGGCGTGCCAGCCGTTTCCCGCCACGTTGCTCGCCTCGGCGCTGGTGCGGATCTCCAGCACGTACGGGTCGCCCTCCGGCGGCGGCGGGTTGACCGGACGGGGTTCGCCGAAGTGGCCGGCGAACCGCTTGTGGTCGTCCACGCCGATGTCCTGCCTGCGGAAGACCAGCACATGGTGGTCGAGGAAGGCGCGGCGGACCTCGGCCAGCTGTTCCTCGGTCAGCTCCTGGGTGAGGTCAAGACCGGAGACCTCGGCGCCGATGACCGGGGTGATCGGCGCGACCTCGATGGTCCGGTACTCGGCCCGTGGCCGGGTGGTGATCCGCTTGATGGCGTCCAGTTCGTAGTCTTCCATGGCTCTCCCTGCCGGTATGGGGCGGATGGTTCCGGGCGGCCGGTGCCGGTCGTCAGCGCCGACCGGCCACCTCGCGGTGGACGTCGTTGACCGCGGTTGTCACCGCCGCCACATGGGGTGGCCGGACCAGGCCGTAGTGGGTGGTCTCCAGCTCCTCCCAGGCGCCCGGCGCGGTCAGATGGGCCCGCCACAGCTCCCGCTGCTCGGCGGGCGAGCCGAGGGGCGGCAGGCCCTGCTCCGGGAGCCGGGCCAGCCACATCCGGGCCGGGGTGGCGGCCAGCCGCGGCAGCCGGTGCCCGGCCATGGCACGGAGGTTGGCCAGGCAGCGCCGGGTGAGGCGGTCGGCGTACTCCCGGGCCGCCTCGCCGTCCCGGCCATCGCCGCCGAGCCCCAGCTCGTGCGCGAAAAGCGCCTGCAACTCCGCCTCGCCGTACGTCCGGTAGAGCGGGCCGGAGCCGGGTGGCGGCGGGTCCAGCAGGTGGAGTGTGTCCACGGGCCGGCCGGCCGCTTCCGCTTCGGCGGCCATGCCGAGGGCCACCCAGGCGCCGAACGACCACCCGGCGAGCTGCCGGTGCCGGCCGGCGGCCGGGAAGCGCGCTTCCAGCGCCGCGTGGTAGTGGCGGGCCCGCTCGGCGATGGTCCACTCCGGGCCGCCGGGCCGGCGCAGCGCCGGGTCGGCGATCAATGCCACGGTCAGCCGCGGGTCGAGGCCCGCGACCAGCGCGCGGTACGCCTGGATGTCCCCGCCGACCGGGTGCACCAGGCACAGCACCCCGGTTCCGGTGCCCTGCTGCCACACCTCGAGCGCCACCTGCGATCCGGCCACCGGGACGGCATCGGCCGCCCCGGCCGTACCGTCGGTGTCGCGCGCCGCGGTGCGGGCCCGGTCCAGCAGGGTCAGCACCTCGTTCAGCGAGACCTGGTGGCTCAGCTCGGCCAGGTCGAGCTCCACGTCGAAATGGCGCTTCATCTCGCCGATGAGGTCCAGCAGGGTCAGCGAGTCGGCGCCCAGGTCGTAGAGCGAGGTGTCCGGGTCGAGGGCGTCAAGACCCAGCCACTCGCACAGCCGGTCGCCCAGCAGCCCGGCCGGTTCGCTCCCGCTCTCCGCGGGGCCGGGCCGCGAACCCCCGGCGTCCCGTGTGGCGGTCGTGGTGGCCGGGGCGGGGGCGGGTCCGGCGTAGAAGGCGCGGGACGCCTCCAGCTCGGTGGTGGAGACCAGCACCTGCGGCAGTTGCGCGGCCAGCGCCCGCGCGAAGGTCCGGCGGCCCTCCGCCACCGTCAACCCGACCGCCAGATGGGCCTGGTGGCGGGCGTCCGAGGCCGGGGCACGCAGCGCCATCCCGGCCTCGCGCCACACGTCCCAGCCGATGGCCAGCCGGAGCGTCGCCCCACCGCCCTCCGGCTCGTGGTGGGCGAAGGCGTCCAGCACCCCGGCCGCCGCAGCGTAGTCGAACTGGCCGACCCCACCCAGCGTCCCGGCCATGGAGGAGCAGTAGACGGCCAGCCGCGGCCGGAACCGCTCCACCAGGCGCTCCACCAGCAGCGCACCGTGCAGCTTGGCGAGCGAACCGGCCCGCGCCACGGCGGGGTCGCGGCGCGCGATCAGCCCTCCCGCCCCCGCGCCGGCCGCGTGCACCACGGTGTCCAGCCGCCGGGTGCGGTCGGCGACGAGAGCAACGAGAGCGGCGAGTTGCTCCAGGGAGCCGGCGGCGGAATCCGCGGCCAAGTCGGCCTCGACCAGCTCGATCCGGTCGGCCCATGGCGCCAGCGCGCCCGGCAGCTCCGGCCGCCGGGCCAGCAGCAGCACCCGGCCGGCGGTCCGCTCCAGCAGCCAGCCGGCGATCGTGGCGCCGATTCCGCCGGTGCCGCCCAGCACCAGGTGGGCCGTGTCCGCCCCGGTCGGCAACACCGGTTCGACGGCGGGCGATGGCGTCGCCACCGGCACCGTGGCCCGCCGCCACCAGTAGCCGTGGCGCAGCGCCAGGTGCGCCGGCAGGGGCTCGTCGGCGCTGTCGGCGGCCAGCAGCGCCGCCAGTGGCGCCGCCCAGCCGGGCGGCGCGGCGGCCGGGAGGTCGACCCAGTGCCCGGCGGCGGCGCCCTCCTGCGGCGCCACCTCGGTGACCCCGGCGAGCAGCGCCGACTCGGGCCGCTCCACCGGACCGCCCACCGGCCGGGCCCGGTACGACAGCCACACCGGGCGCGGCGTGATGCCGGTCCGCCCGGCCGCCGCCCGGACCAGCGCGGCCGGAGCGTCCAGGCAGGCCCAGCGGGCCCGGCGCAGCCGGTCGGTGTCGACCGGGCCCGCCACGCTCAGCGGCAGCGCGTGCAGCCAGTCCACGGCGCCCAGGCCGCCCAGCGCGTCCAGCAGCGCGCCGAGCGACGCCGGGTCTGCCGGGTCCACCAGGTAGGAGTCGTCGTCGAGCCGGGCGAACCCGTCCGCGGCGGCCACCAGCACCACCCGCGGACGGACCGAGCGCAGCTCCCGTACCTGCTCCGGGTCGGCCGGGCCGTCCGTGACCAGGACCAGCGGGCGGGAAGCGGCAGCCGGGGCGGTGGCGCCCGCCCGGCGGAACCGGACCCAGTGCGGCTGGTGCAGCCACCGCTCCTCGGCCAGCCGGGCCGGCCGGCCGGCACCGGTCGGCGCCGGCCCGGCCGCCGCCCGCTCGATGTCGTACTCCGCCCGGTCGAAGGAAGGCGGGGGGAAGTCCCACGGCGGCTGCGCCGGCCCCGCCGGCCAGCCGATCCGCCGGCCGGCCAGCCAGTCGGCGACCAGCCGCGGCGCGCCGCGGTCCGCCGCCGGGACCGGCCCCGTGTCCGGACGGTCCGGCTGTACCTCGGTGGCGGTGGTGGCGGCGGTGCGCAGCCACCGCACCGCCGAGGCCGGGTCCGGGCAGACCGCCGCCATCCGCCAGCGGCGGGCCGGTCGGCCGGCCTGGAGATGGCGCAGCACCGCCGGGTACTCCTGCCGGCGCTCCGCGAGGTACGCGGCGATCCGGTCCGCGTCGGCGCGCAGCGCCGCCTCGCTGGAGGCGGAGAGCAGCAGACAGGGCGGTGGCGCGTCGGCCGGCCGCCCCGGCTCGCCCGCTTCGATCACCGCGTGCGCGTTGGCGCCCCCGATGCCGAAGCTGCTGACCGCCGCCACCCGCGGCCGGTCGGCCGGCCAGGGCAGCGCCTCGGTCGGCACATAGAACGGTGTCGGGTCGGGGCCGAGCCGCGGGTTGAGGGCGCGGAAGTCCAGCGTGGGCGGGATCAGGCCGTGGTGGACACACAGCGCCGCCCGGACCAGCCCGACCACGCCGGCCGCCGCGCCCAGGTGGCCGATCTGGCTCTTGACCGAGCTCAGCGCGGTACGGCCGGACTCCGGCACCTCGAACGCCTGGCGCAGCGCGCCGACCTCGACCGGATCGCCGAGCCGGGTGCCGGTGCCGTGCGCCTCGACATAGCCGAGGTCGGCGCCGGTACGCCCGCTGCGGCGCAGCGCGGTACGGATCACCTCGCGCTGGCCGGCGAGCGAGGGGGCGCTGTAACCGAGTTTGTCCGAACCGTCGTTGTTCACCGCCGACCCGGTGATCAGCGCGTAGACCGTGTCACCGGCGCTGCGGGCCAGCCGCAGCGGCTTGAGCACCAGCATGCCGACCCCGCTGGAGCCGACGGTGCCGGTGGCGTCGTCGCTGAAGGACCGGCAGTGGCCGTCCACCGAGTAGATGTGCTGCGGCCGGTAGCGGTAGCCGTCGCTCAGCCCGGTGTCCACCAGCACCCCGCCGGCCACCATCACATCGGCGTCGCCCTGCCGCAGCAGCCCGGCGGCCACATGCACCGCGAAGAGCGAACTGGCGCACGCCGCCTGGACGGTGAAGGCGGGGCCGGTCAGGCCGAGGTGGTAGGCGGCCTTGGTGGCCAGAAAGTCCTTCTCGTGGTGGAGCGCGAGCTGGAACCCGTCCGGCAGCCGGTCCGGGTCGGTCTCACGCAGCATGGCCTGGAAGTAGGTGTTCTCGCCCGCACCGGCCACCAGCCCGACCCGCACCGCCGAGGTGTCGGCGATGCCGGCGTGCGCCAGCGCTTCGACGCAGGTCATCAGCGTGTGCCGCTGCTGTGGGTCCATCAGCCGGGCCTCCTGCCGGCTGATGCCGAAGTGTTCCGGGTCGAAGTCGAGCAGCCCGTCCATCTGGCTGCGCGCCCCGACCAGCCCGTCCGGCGCGTCGAAGTACTCGATGCCACGGCCACCGTCGCGGATCAGCTCCCAGAAGGCCCGCAGGTCCGGGGCGCCGGCCAGCCGTACGGCCATCCCGACCACCGCGATCGGCTCCTGGTCCGCCGCGCCGGCCGAACGCGCGGCGGGGGCCGAGGGCTGGTCCGCGGCGCCCCCGCCGGAGCGGTCCGGCCCCGTGCCGTCCAGGAAACGGGCCAGCGCACGTACCGTCACCTGCTCGAACAGGTCGGTGATCTCGAACCGCAGGCCGAGCGTGGTGGTGCACCGCAGGTGGAACCGCATCAGCCCCAGGCTGGACGCACCGGCCTCGAAGAACGTCTGGTCCGGGCCGATGGGCGCACCGGTCACCGCCTCGAACGCGGCGGACAGTTCGGCCTCCCGCGCCGACAGCCGCTGTCCGTCGGCCGGGGCGCGCCGCAGCTCCCGGCCCGGGGCGCGCAGCGCCGCCCGGCGGTCCAGTTTGCCGCTCGGGGTGCGCGGCAGCGATTCCAGACGACGGAACCGGTCGATCCGTACGTGCGGCGGGAGCAGCGGCAGCAGGTGGTCGGCCAGCTCCCGGGCCGAAGGGGGTTCGTCGCGGCACTCCAGGCAGGCGGTCAGCCCGCCACTCTCCGGGACCACCACCGCGCCCGTCACCCCCGGGTGGCGCAGCAGCGCGGCCTCCACCTGGCCCAGCTCAAGACGGTGGCCGCTCAGCTTGATCTGCTGGTCGACCCGGCCGTGGTAGTGCAGCAGCCCGTCGTGGCCAAAGGCGGCCCGGTCGCCGCTGCGGTAGCACAGGCCCGCTCCGGGCAGTTCGACGAAACGCTCCCGATTCAGCGCGCCGTCGCCCGGATAGCAGCGGGACACCATGGTGCCGCCGATCAGCAGATCGCCGACGCGACCCGGTGGCAGCGGCTCGCCGGCCGGGTCCACCACCCGCAGCAGCGCTCCGGCCACCGGCACGCCGATGGCCGGCCGCTCCGGCCAGTGCGCCGGGTCGCCGTCCAGACACAGCGCGCTGACCACGTGTGTCTCGGTCGGCCCGTAGTGGTTGAACAACCGGGCGCCCGGCAGGCCGGCGAACCAGCGGCGGATGGCGTCGGTGCACACCAGTTGCTCGCCCGCGGTGACCACCTCGCGCAGCCGGGACGGGTAGCGGCCCAGATGGACGGCGTGTTCGGCCAGCAGTTGCAGCGCCACGTACGGCATGAAGATCCGCTCCACGCCGGCCGCCTCCAGCTGGTCGAGCAGCGCGGGGGCGTCCTGCCGCCAGCCGGGGCGTACGAGGTGCAGACAGCCACCGGCGCACAGGGTGGTGAAGATCTCCTGGAACGAGACGTCGAAGGACAGCATGGAGTACTGCTGGGTCACGGCCGGTGCGCCGAGCCCGCCCTCGGCCGCCTGCCAGTGCAGCAGGTTGGCCAGCGTGTGGTCGAAGACCTGGACGCCCTTGGGCACCCCGGTGGAGCCGGAGGTGAACAGCGTGTACAGCGGACGTCCGGCGTGCTGCGGCAGCGGTACGGCGGGCGGCTCGCCGTCCGCCAGGGTGACCGTCCGGCGTGCCGTGCCGCCCGGGTCCACCGCGTCGAACGCCGGCCCGCCGCCCGGCGCGAGGAGCACGCACACCGGGTCGACCTGGCGCAGGATCTGCCGCAGCAACTCGGTCGGATAGGCCGGGTCGAGCGGCACCGCCGTCCAGTTGAGCCGGGCCAGCGCCAGCAGTGCCACCACGTGCTCCACCGACGGCTCCATGAACAGCGCCACCTGCCGTGGCCGCTCGTCACCGGCGGCCAGGGGGTGACCGGCCCGCAGCTCTCCGGCGAGCGCCGCCGCCCACCGGTCAAGACGCGCGTAGCCGACCGGTCCGTCCGCGGCCACCAGGGCCGGCGCGTCCGGGGTCCGGGCCACCTGGGCGGTGATCCCCTCGGCCACCGTGGTCCAGCCGCCGGTCGGCTCGGGGCCGCGCCCGAACTCCGGCAGCCCGCGCCGGTACGGGGCCGCCAGCTCGACGGGGGTGCCGGACCGGCCGGTGGCGAGCAGGTCGAGGGCGGCCCGGAACAGCCGGTCCATGGCCTCGACCTCGGCGGCCGCGAAGTGGTCGGCCGCGTACTCCCACAGGCAGTCGAATCCGTCCGGGTGTTCCACCAGCGAGACGGTCAGCGCCACCTTGGCCTCGGCCGGTGCCCGCCACTCCGGCCGGGCGGCGATCCCCGGCAGCTCCAGCGCGCCGAAGTCGGTGTTCTCCAGGACGAACAGAATGTCGAAGGGGGACTCGTCGGCCAGGTGGCCACGGTCCTCCAGCACGTCCGCGAGCGACACGTCCTGCCACTCCAGGGTCTCGCGCACCGCCGCGCCCAGCCGTAGCAGTTCGGCGCGCAGCTCGCCGCGTGGCGCCACCGACACGGGCAACAGCACGGTGTTGGCGAACATCCCGACACTCGACTCGAACTCCTGCACAGGACGGCCCGTGACCGGCGTGGCGATCCGCGGCCGGGTCCGGCCGGTCACCGCGTACAGGCTCCAGGCGCACACGCCGAGCAGCAACTCGAAGCGGCTCAGCTCCAGTTCGCCGCAGAGCCGGTCCACCGCGGCACGGCGGTCCGCGCCCAGCGCGGTGTGCCACAGCCGGCCCTCGGGTCGGGGCCGGTGGCGGGCCGGGCGCAGCGGCTCGTCGGGCTCCTCCTCGGCGGCCCACCGCTCGCGCAGCCCGGCGCGCAGCGCCTGGTACCCCGCCCCGGCGAACCAGTCGGCCTGCCAGGCCGCGTGGTCCAGCGGGGTGGGCGCCCCGGAGACCTCCGGCAGCGCGGTGTCCGGCGACCCCAGCGCCCGGGCGTAGCAGGCCGACAGGTCGCCGAAGAGCACGGTCAACGACCAGCCGTCCACCGCGATGTGGTGCAGACGCAGCAGCAGCGTGCCGCCGTTCCGCCGCGGCAGCCAGCAGGCGGCCAGCATCCGGGGGCGCGCCAGCTCGTGCGGCTCGGCGAAGAACCGGTCGGCGAAGGCGGACATGGCCTCCTCATCGGCGAGAGCCGTGGCCTCCGGCTCGGTCCACGGGTCGTACGGCTCGCCCACCACTTGCAGCAGACCGTCCGGCGACGCCTCGAACCCGGTACGCAGGGCCGGATGCCGGGCCACCAGGCCGCACAGAGCCCGGCGCAGCGCGGCCCGGTCCACCGGCCCGTCCAGCCGCAGCGCCTGGCCCACCGTGTAGCCACGGGAGCCGGGGAAGCGCTGGTGGTGCAGCCAGAGCCGCTGCTGCTCGCTGGTGGCCGGACCGCGGGTGGCACCGGACGGCGGGGCCGGCACCGGGTGGCGCGGTCCGGCCGCCGAGCCTGCCTGATCGATCGCCTCGGCGATGGTGGCGAAGTCGGCGTGCAGCACCGCCGCTTGGCTCAGCTCGTGCCCCCAGCGGCGGCGGATCTCGAACCGAAGCCGCAGAGCCCGCAGCGAGTCGCCCCCGCTGGAGATCCATCGGTCGGTGGGGCGCAGCCCCGACGTGGCGAGCACCGCCTCGGCCAGCTCCAGCACCTCGCGCTGCCGGGCGGTGACCGGGGCGACCGGGCCCGTGTCGGCCGAGCGCTGCCACGGGCGGTCCGTACGGCGCAACAGCGCGGCCCGGTCCACCTTGCCGTTGCCGGTCAGCGGCAGCGCGTCCACCCGGTGCACCCGGTGCGGCCTCATATAGGCCGGTACGGCGGACGTCAGATGCCGGTCGAACTCCTCGAACTCCAGCTCCGGGCCGGCCACCAGATAGGCCAGCAGCTCGTGTCCGGCGGCCTCCGGATCCTCCCGGGTGCAGACATACGCCTGCCGGACCGCCGGGTGCGCCGCGATCCGCCGTTCCACCTCGGCCGGCTCGATCCGGAAGCCACGCACCTTCACCTGCCGGTCCATCCGGCCCAGATAGCTGATCACGCCGTCGGGGTCGGCCCGCACCAGGTCACCGGTGCGGTAGTGGCGCTCCCGGCCGCCGTCGTGCCAGGGCAGCCGGACGAACCGCTGGGCGGTCTCCTCGGGCAGGTTGCGGTAGCCGGTCGCCACGCCCGGCCCGGACAGCAGCAGCTCGGCCACCTCGCCCGGTTCGGCGACGCGTTCGGAGCCCGGCACCACCAGCAGCGCGCCGGTCTCCGGGATCGGCAGGCCGACCGGCACCACGTCCGCGTCGAAGTCCCGGGGGATCGGGTGAATGAGCGCGAAGGTGCATACCTCGGTGGGGCCGTAGATGTTGTGCAGCACCGTGGTGCCGCCGGCGTTGTGCTCGTACCAGCGCCGTACCACGGCCGGGTTGAGCTGCTCGCCGCCGACCATTACCTGCCGGGCACCGGCGAAGCAGGAGGGCACGGTGTCCACCACGGCGTGGAAGAGCGCGGTGGTGACGAACAGCGTGTCGATCCGCTCACGCAGCAGCGCGGCGGCGAGCCGGTGCGGCGACTGCACGTCCTCGTCCCGCAGCACCACACAGCAACCGCCGGTCAGCAGCGGTGTCCATATCTCGAAGTCGATCGCGTCGAAGGCCGGGTTGGACAGGCAGGAGAACCGTGCCCCCGCCACCGGCCGCAGCCAGCCGGGCAGCGCCATCCGCATGACGCCGGTCTCCGGCAGCTCCACGCCCTTGGGGCGGCCGGTGGTGCCGGAGGTGTAGAGGACCAGCCCGGCCGGCCGCTCCGGAAACCCGTCGAATTCTCCCGGCCCG
This sequence comes from Streptomyces sp. NPDC021225, assembly GCF_044332865.1. NCBI lineage: Bacteria > Bacillati > Actinomycetota > Actinomycetes > Kitasatosporales > Streptomycetaceae > Streptomyces > Streptomyces sp. NPDC021225. The sequence continues at coordinate 244,243 of NZ_JBIRPV010000006.1, forward strand.
GCCCGGTGGTCCGATACGGCGCTCAGCAGCCGGGCCGCCGACAGCGGACGCACCGTGGCCGGCGGGTCCTCGGGCCCTGTGGTGCCGTGCACCAGCACCACGCTGCCCGAGTCCGTGAGGATGTGCGCCTGTCGCTCCGGCGGGCTCTGGGTGTCCAGCGGCACCACCCGGGCGCCCAGCCGCAGCGCTCCGAGCACCACCACGACCAGTTGCCAGGAGCGGGGCAGGCCGACCGCGACCGCATCGCCGGGGCGCACTCCATGGCCGCGCAGCGCCGCGGCCACGTGAGCGCCCGCGGCGTCCAGCGCCGCGTAACTGAACCGGCGGCCCTGGTCCACGAGCGCGATCGCGTCGGGGGTGAGCCGCGTCTGGAGGTGGACGCCGTGTGCCAGACCGGTCGCCACCCTGGCCGGTATGCCGCTCGAGGTCGTCATCAGAGCCCCAGCGCCACAGTCGGCACGGACGGCACGCCCGGCACGGCCGGGCGCCCCGCCTCCGCGGCGTCCAGCCGGGCCAGTTCCGCGACGACCACCTCGGCCACCGCCGGCACCTGCGAGGCCTCCAGCAGCTCCCAGTGGCCGCAGTCGAGCGGCACCACCGCGAACCCCGCCCCGGCCCGCCGCCGCCAGAACTCATGGGTCGGGTGCGGGCCCGCCGCGCCCGGCCCGTCCGCGGCGGCCTCGATCAGGGTCAGCGGGGCGGTGGTCGGCCGCGGCTGGTGGCCGCGGGCGGTCATCCGGCTGTGGTTGTAGGTCGCGAAGTACCGGGTGAGCTGGTCGGCGTCGATGCCCGGGTACATGCCGTTGAACCGCACCAGCTTCTCGGTGAACTCCTCGTACTCCACCGGCTGGATCGCGGCCCGCTCGGCCGGGTCGTCGGAGGCCTGGGTGTCCAGCAGCACCACGCTCAGCCGGGAGTGTCCGGCCAGCGCCAGCCGTCGGCCCATCTCATGCGCGATCAGACCGCCGTACGACAGCCCGCACAGCACCAACGACTGGTCCGGGCGGGCGCCGATCAGCTCCAGGTACGCCTGCGCCATCGCCTCGACGGTGGGCAGCGGCGCCTCGTCCGGATTGAGGCCCGGGGCCTGGACGCCCCAGACCCCGATGTCCTCGGGGAGCGCGCCGGCCAGCGGCAGATAGCAGAAGGCGGTACCGCCGGCCGGATGGACGCAGATCAGCCGCCGCAGGCCGGCGCCGGCCCGGAACTCGATCAGGTTCGTGCCCGGCGGCCCGGAGGCGCCCCGGCGCAGCCGTTCGGCGAGTGCCTCGATGGTCGGATGCCGGATCACCTCGCGGATGGGCAGCGTCTCGCCGAACTCCTCGCCGATCGCGTGGGCCATCTTGATGGCCGAGATGGAGGTGCCGCCGACATCGAAGAAGTCGTCCGATATGCCGATGGCGGGGTGGAGCAGCAGCCGGGACCAGATCCGGTGCAGCGCCAGCTCCACATGGTCGCGCGGGGCCGAGATGTTGACCTGCGCCGGCAGCGCCGCCCGGGCCCGCTCCAGCAGGGCCGCCCGGTCCAGCTTGCCACTGCGGCCCAGCGGCAGATCGGGCAGCTCCACGAAGACCGCGGGGACCATATAGTCCGGCAGCCGCTCGGCCAGCGCCGCCCGCCACTCGTGCGGTTGCCGGGACGGCGCCCCGCCGCGTGCGATCCCCGCCACCAGCCGTGGTTCGCCGGCCGGGTCGCGGTCGACCACCACCGCGGCCTCCCGCACCCCCGGCAGCGCCAGCAGAGCCGCCTCGACCTCGCCCGGCTCGATCCGGAAGCCGCGCAGCTTGACCTGGTCGTCGCGGCGGCCGGCGTACTCGGCGTTGCCGTCCGGCAGCCGGCGGGCCAGATCGCCGGTGCGGTAGATCCGGCCGCCCGCGACGAACGGGTCGCTCCGGAACCGCTCGGCGGTCAGCTCCGGCTGGTTGAGATATCCGCGGGCCACGCCCGCCCCGCCGATGTACACCTCGCCCACCACGCCGGGCGGCACCGGCCGCATCCGCTCGTCGAGCAGGTAGAGCCGGGTGCCGGGCAGCGGCCGGCCGATCGGGCACGGCCGGTCCACCGGCCGCGGATCGAGGTAGGCGGTGCTGTACAGCGTGGTTTCGGTCGGTCCGTAGCCGAAGCAGATCCGCAGCCCGGGCAGGGCCGAGGCCATCCGGTGGAGCGCCGCCTCGGGCAGCGACTCCACACCGGTCAGCAACTGGCGAAGCGCCAGCCCGGCCAGCCGGCCTTCCGGGTCCTCGTCGATCCACCGCACATAGGCCGGCGGCAGGAAGGCCTGGACCACCCGGTGTTCGCGCAGCCAGCCCATCAGCGCGGCCGGGTCGCCGCGTAACCCCTCGGGCACCAGGTGCACTTCGGCGCCCGTGGTGAGCGGCAGCAGCAGTTCGTGCACCGAGGCGTCGAATCCGATGCTCGACCAGGCCGAGGTCGCCTCGCCCGGGGTGGCGCCGAACCGCGCGAGCCACTGGTCGAAGAGGTTGAGCACATTGCCGCGGGTCACCGCGACACCCTTGGGGCGGCCGGTGGAGCCGGAGGTGTACATCACATACGCCAGATGCGAGGGCGGAACGGCGATGCCCGGTGCGTCGTCCCGCGCGCCCTCGGCCTCGACGGCCGTCAGCGACTGCCAATTGTCCGGCGCGCCCCGCCGGTCGGTGAGCACCAGCGCCGGCCGTGCGTCGGCCACCATCGCGGCCAGCCGTTCGGCCGGCTGGCCCGGGTCGAGGGGAAGCCAGCCGGCGCCGGCCTTGAGGACGCCGAGCACCCCCACCACCAGCTCGGCCGACCGGCCGGCGTGCACCGCGACCACCTGGTCCGGGCGCACCCCGCGGGCGATCAGGGCGTGCGCCAGCCGGTTGGCCCGCCGGTCGAGGTCGGCGTAGGCCAGCCGACGCTCGCCGTCCACCACCGCTGTGGCCGCCGGGGCGGCCCGCACCCGCGCCTCGAACCGCTCGACCAGCCCGGCCGGTTCGGCGGCCCGCTCCGCTGTTCGAGCGGTGCCGGGCCCGGCGGCGTCCCAGTCGGCCAGCAGCTCGGCGATCTCCGCCTCGTCCAGCAGCGCGTACTCGGTGACCGGCCACCCGGGCTCCCGGGCCAGCTGCTCCAGCACCCGGACCAGATAGCGCACGTGGCGTTCGACGGTCTCCCGGTCGAAGAGCGCGGTGGCGTAGTCCAGATCGCCGACGATCCGCCCCTCCGCCTCCTCCAGCGCCAGGACCAGGTCGAACTTGGCCGGGGCGAACGGCATCGGCAACAGCCTCACCGCCACCCCCGGCAGCTCCAGCACCCCCTCCATGGGCGGGACCCAGGCGAGCATGGTCTGGAACAACGGGGTGTGCGCGGCGCTGCGCGGCGGGTTGACCAGCTCCACCACCTGCTCGAACGGCAGGTCGACGTTCTTCACCCCGGCCCGGACCGTGGCCCGTACCTGCCGCAGCAACGCGGAGCCGGTCGGCGCGTCCGCCAACTCGACCCTCAGCGCCAGCGTGTTGACGACGAAGCCCATGATGCCGCCGACATCGCCGCGCCGGCGATTGGCCGTAGGGGTGCCCACCACCAGGTCCCGCTGCCCGGACAGCCGGGACAGCACGATCGACCAGCCGGTCAGCAGGGTGGCGAAGAGCGAACCCCCGTGCTCCTCGGTGACCGCCTTGAGCGCCGTGGTCAACTCCGGGCCGATCTCCAGGCGCACCCGGTCGCCGGAGTGGTCCTGCTCGGCCGGGCGCGGCCGGTCGGTCGGCAACTCCAGCAGCGGTGGCACGCCGGCCAGCTTCCCGGCCCAGTACTCCTCCTGCGCGGCGGGCTCCCCGCCGGCCATCCACGTCCGCTGCCCGCGGGTGAAGTCGGCGTACTGCCACCGCGCCGGCGGGAGCGGATCCGGCTCGCCACGCAGCAGGGCCGCGTAGAGCGCGCCGGTCTCGCGCAGCATCATGCTCCGGGACCAGCCGTCGAACATCGCGTGATGCACGGTCAGCACGATCACATGGTGATCCGGGCCGAGCACCACCAGCCGTCCGCGGGCCAGCGGTTCGGCGGCCATGTCGAACGGCACGACGGTCTCCCGGCGCAGCAGGTCGGCCAGCCGGTCCTCGGCATCCGGGCGGCCGGTCAGATTGTCGACCGCCAGCGCGAAACCGGTGTCCGCCGGATCGACCTGCTGGTACGCCTCGCCCTCGAACGGCACCAGTCGGGTGCGTAACGCCTCATGACGGACGGTCAGGGCGTCCAGCGCCCGCCCCAGCACCGTCCGGTCCAGCGGTCCCCGCAGCCGGAAGGCCATCGGCTCGTTGTACGCGGCACTGGCACCGTCCCGCTGGGAAAGCACCCACAGCCGACGCTGGCCGTAGGAGAGCGGCGGCCGACTGTCAGGCCGCGGAACGGGTGCCGGGCCGGTTGAGGAGGCAGAACCGGACAACGATGTCATCGACAAGAGCAGCCCTTCTCACGTGTGGAGCCGGAACATGCGGAAGCCAGGTACTGCGGACCGACCAGCGCCCATGCGACGACGCGCCGGGAACCTGCTCACCGGCAGCGTGGGACCACGATCCAAGGTCATGGATCAGAGAATGCGAAGCGTGCCGGGAAGATTTTTCGGCAGCGTGATGACCATGTCAATGGCGGCCCGGAACGCAACCGGTGGGGACGCGTGGTGTCCCGGGCGGGCCGTGCCGGTCAGCCGCGGGTGACGCCGCTGATCGCGGTGCGGAGGTCGTTCTCCTCCGGGAGCAGGGGCGGGAGCGGGGTCGCGCCGGCGGGGTTGAGCGAGTCGAAGAGCAGGGCGATGAAGCGTGCCCGCGTGGAGGGCGTGGTGCCGGGGAGTGCGAGGCCGGCGATGCCCATGACGAGGAAGCGCGGGATGTCCTCCGCGGTGAGGTCGGTGCGGATCTCGCCCTGCTCCTGGGCGCGGAGCAGCAAGGGGTGGAGGGAGGTGGTGAAGCGCTGGAGGACGTCCACGGCGACATCGGCGAAGTTGCTGGCGAAGGTGACCAGTCCGCGCTCCTCGGTGATGAGGTCGAGCAGCCGGGTGGCGATGTCCAGGAGGGACTGGCGCGGGTGGCGGAGTGCCGCGGCGTCGGTGATCAGGGGGAGGAGGTCGGTCTCGAGGATGTCGTCCAGGACCGCCCGGACGAGGGCCTCGCGATTGGGGAAGTGCCGGTAGAGCGTGGCGATCCCCACGCCCGCCTCGGTGGCGATCTGCTCCAAGGAGCCCTCACCGGTGCCGAGAACGGTGCGTCCGGCCGCGATGATGCGCTCCACGCTGGACCGGGCGTCGACCCGGCGGGACCGGTGTGTACGGGGTGCGGCATTCGGCACCTTCGACTCCTCTCGCTCTGAACCGCAGATTACCCAACCCCTCAAGAAGTGATAGCTTCCTATCGCTTTGATAGTAGCCTCTCACTTAGTGAGGAGAGAGTTGTGTCCGTGCTGCTGTACCGGCTGGGGCGTTTCGCCTACGCCAGGCCCTGGTACGTCATCGCCGGCTGGCTGGCGGCGGTGTCCGCCGTGGTGGGTCTGCTCGCGATCAACCCCGTCAAGCTGAGCAACGAGGTGCGCATCGACGGCACCCCGGCGCAGAAGGTCATCGACGATCTGGCGAAGTCCCTGCCCGAGGCATCCGGTGGGCAGGGCATGCTGGTGTTCCGGGCGCAGCACGGGACCCGGGTCGACGGCGGGGACAGCCGCACCGCGCTCATCGCCGCAGTGGACGCGGTCTACCGCCACGACCACGTCATCGACGCGCGCGAGGCCCTCGCCGCGGAGCTGGCCAAGGGCGAGAAGAGTCCCCTGATACGGGCCCAGGCCGCGGTGGCCCGGGCCGTCGGGCAGCCGGCGGGAGGCGGTGCACCGACGCCGCTACAGGAGGACGGTCGGCCCGTGCCAGGGGTCCTCGTCTCGGCGGACGGAACCACCGCCCTGATGCAGTTCCAGTTCGACGAGCAGACCTATGAGCTGCCCTCCGGGACGATCGACAGCGCCGTCCGGGCCGCCGAGCGCCAGGCCGAGCGCGGCCACCTCGACGTTCTGCCGGCGGCATCGATGATGGAGATACCCGAGATCGTGGGTGTCGGCGAGATCGTCGGCGTCGTCGTGGCGGCCATCGTCCTGCTGGTCACCCTGGGGTCGGTCGTGGCGGCGGGCCTGCCGCTGGTCATCGCCCTGGTCGGCGTCACCCTGGGCGTGGGTGGCGCCTTCACCCTCTCCACCGTTTTCGAGATCCACTCGCTCACCGCCGTACTGGCCCTGATGCTGGGACTCGCCGTCGGCATCGACTACGCCCTGTTCATCGTCAACCGGCAGCGGCGGCTGATCCTGGACGACGGCCTGGACGCGCACGAGGCGGCCGGCCGGGCCATCGGTACCGCGGGCAGCGCGGTCCTGTTCGCCGGCAGCACCGTCATCATCGCCCTGACGGGGCTCCTGGTGGTCGGGATCGCCCTGCTCAACACCATGGCCCTGGTCGCCGCGGCCACGATCGCCATCGCCGTCCTGCTCGCCCTGACACTGCTGCCCGCCCTCCTGGGCCTGGTCGAGGAGCGCATCTGCTCGGCCAAGGCCCGCCGCAGGGCACAGCGGCAGGCCTCCACCGCCGCGCACACGCGGGCGAGCCGCTGGGGGTCACATCTGGTCCGGCACAGGTACTCCGCTCTCGCCGCGGCGTTCCTGATTCCCCTGATCCTCGCGCTGCCCGCCGCCTCCATGAAGCTCGGCCTGCCGTCCGGCGACGGCTACAACTCCGACACCGCGCAGCGCAAGAGCTACGAGGCGGTCAGCGACGCCTTCGGCCCCGGTTACAACGGACCCCTCATGGCCGTCGCCCGCTCCGCCGACGGCGGACGCCCTCTGACCCCCACCGCGCTCGCCGCGGTCGTCGCCGACCTGAAGGACACCCAGGGCGCCGCAACGGTCTCCCTGGCCGGCATGAACAGCTCCGGCACCACGGCTGTCCTCGGTCTCGTGCCCGGCGACGGACCGAACGACGACGGCACCAAAGCCCTCGTCACCTCCGTGCGGGACAAGAGCGGGCAGATGAGCCGGGAGCACGGCGTCGCCGTCGGAGTCACCGGCTTCACCGCCCTCGCGATCGACGTGTCGGACCGGCTCGCCGACGTCCTGCCCCTCTACGTCGCCACGGTGCTCGGGCTCTCGCTGGTCGTGCTGCTCCTGGTCTTCCGCTCCGTCGTCGTTCCGGTGATGGCCACCCTCGGTTTCGTGCTCAGCATCGCCGCCACCTTCGGGGTGACCACGGCCGTCTTCCAGTGGGGCTGGCTCCAGGCCCTGTTCGGGCTGGACGCGACCGCGCCAGTGGTGAGCCTGCTGCCCATCATCGTCACCGGTGTGCTCTACGGACTGGCCATGGACTACCAGATGTTCCTGGTCACCTCGATGCGCGAGGCCCGCATGCACGGGGCCGACCCGCTCGACGCGACCGTCTCCGGATTCGCCCACGCGAGTGCCGTTGTCGTCGCCGCGGCGACGATCATGGTCTCGGTCTTCGCCGGATTCATCTTCAACGCCCAACCCATGATCAAGCAGGCCGGGTTCGCGCTGGCCGTGGGCATCGTCATCGACGCGTTCGTCATCCGTATGACGTTCATTCCGGCCACCATGGCGCTCGCGCGCGAAAGAGCCTGGTGGATCCCCGCGTGGCTGGACCGCGTCCTGCCCGATCTCGATGTCGAAGGCGACAAGCTCACCCAGCGGATCCCGCTCCCCCTTCCCGACGCCTCCCGGCGGCACGACACAACGCTGAAGGCCGAAGCCACCGGCTGATGCCCGGTGTGGTGGGGCGTCAGGCCACCTGAGGCTGCCCCCGGCCCGGCCGAGCGCGTTGCGCAGTTCGGCCGGGCACCGCTCGTCGGCGTACGCCGCTGTGGTGAGCGACGGCGCCGGGACGTCGCCCAGCGGTCAGAGGCCGGCGAGCAGGCCGTCGAGCGGGGCGGGTACGCGATCGGGGTCGAGGGCCTCGATGAGGACGCGGCCGTAGTGGATCTTGCGCCCTTTCTTCGTACCGAGGAAGCGCCGCAACTGCTGCTGCGAGGTGCGGCCCCGCTGCGCGGGCTGGCGCAGGAAGGTCTTCAGGGCGCGCAGGTCGCCCTCCGCGCGGACGAGTTCCTCCACCCGAGTCACGCCCAGCGCGCGGATGAGTTCGTCCTCCAGATCCGCCGAGCAGACGAAAAACCCTTGCTGTAGGCCGCGGGCGTAGTAGGGACGCTCCGCCTCGTCGCACAGTCCCGTGAGGCGGAGGTCCAAGCCGGGAGGCCCGAGGAGACGGGCGAAGCGTCCGATGCTCATCGCTCCGCCCATCGGCAGAACGCAGACTCCGTCGGCCGCCAGGTCCCGGCCGCGGCTCGCGGCCAGCGCGCCGACCGCCGCGGCGTCGCTCGGCCCTTCGAGCAGGACGACCGCCCGGACGGGCAGCCGCGCGGCCAGCTCGCGCGCGGGGTCGCCGGGGCCACCGGCCGCCCACGCGGTGACCGCATCCCGGAACGCCCCCATGTCAGCCATGAGACGAGTCTCCGCCCCTTTCCGGCCGCCACGCCAGGGAATTTCCGCCGGTGTGCCGATCGGCGGTGAGAAGTGGCCCGACGGGGCGCACCCCGCCTCGTGGGCGGGCCCCCGGCGCACGTGCTTCGGTTGGTATGCAGGGCGCCGGTGGTGCCGATGTCCGTGCGCGTGACGCCGCCGCCGCCCTCGGACGGGACGCCGACGCCGACAGCATCGACGCCGTGGCCACTTCGCGCATCCGGCGCGCGGGTGTCGCGACGACGGTCAGCGGTTGAACAGTTCGAAGACGACGGCCGGTTTCCCGCCGAACCGTCCGCTCATCGCTCGGGTGTTGTCTGTCAGGAAACGGCGTACATGCGTCTCGGGGTCCTCGTCGGTGAGCGCCTCGAGGTAGGCGCGATGTTCGAGCAGCGAGCGCACTGCCTGCTCCAGACCGCGCTCCGCCGGCACCGCGTGTGTGGGGTTTCTGGAATTGGCGACAGCGACCCAGCGGACGCCATTCCACGGCCGCAAGCCTTGCTCAGTCAGCTCCGGAAAGATCCAGCGGTTCTCGGCATCCGCCGCCGCGTCGAGGACGGCATGCCCCACCGCCACGTGGTCCTGGGTGTTCCAGGCACCCGAATTCCATGTGGTGTGATGGTTCAGGGTGATCACCAGCTCGGGCCGGTGACGACGAACGGCGGCGGCGATGTCGCGGCGCAGCGAGACGCCGTACTCGATCACGCCGTCCCGGTGGTCGAGAAACTCCACCACGGACACGCCGACGACGGCGGCACTGGCACGCTGCTCCCGTTCCCGCAGCGGTCCGCACTCAGCCGGCACAACGCTGTCGATGCCCGCTTCGCCGCGCGTGGCGAGGACATAGGCGATCTCATGGCCGTCTTCGGTCCAGGAGGCGATGGCGGCCGAGCACCCGTATTCGAGGTCATCAGGGTGGGCCACCACGGCGAGAGCATGCTGCCAGTCCGAGGGCATCGGCAGCAGCTGAGCGGACGTCGAACCGGTCACCGTGCCTGCTCCTCAGCCTGCCGAGGGACGCGGGGCGCGCAGGTGGGCCCGACCACTGAGTCCTTGTCCGGCATTGGACCGCACCTCCATACGTACTCCGGGCTCACACCACTGTCTGGATGTGATGACCGAGTACCCGTGGTTCTGCGACAGATGCCGCCGCCCTCTGCCCGGAGCAACCCACGGTTGGCGTGCACACTCAGTCCAAGGCGGCTTTTACCACCTGCTGGATCATCGGGGTGCGGTCCAGCTCTGCTCTGATGTCGGCAAGAGTCTGGGCGGCCAGAGCCGTGCGCCACGCCTGTTCCGCACGACGCATGGCCATGTTGACGGCGCAAGCGTCTGTAGGAGGCGGTGAAAGTTCGCCGATCTTGCCACAGCAACGGATCTCTGTGCAGTGAAAGAGCTGTGTGCTCCCCTCGATGGCCTCGACGACGTCCAGCAGTGTGATGTCACGGAGAGGCCTCGCCAGGCGGAAACCTCCACGCGGCCCGGGGACGGAGGTCACGAGCCCCGCCCTGGCGAGTTGCTGGAGCTGCTTGTTCAGGTAGGAGGCGGAAAGGCCGTGGGCCTCGGCGAGCTGGTTGCTGCCCACGGGGCCGCCGCCTGTCATGTCCAGGTTGAGCAGTGTGTGCAGGGCCCACTCGACGCCCTTAGCCATTCGCATATCCCGGACATTACATGCCCGGGATCGCCCGCATCGCGACGGATGCGTCGACGAAATCTTGACACTGAATATCCAGGATATGTAATGTCCGGGATTGGAGGCGGTGGGACCGCAAAGAAGGAGAAGTACGTGAAGGATGTCCTGGTCATCGGCGCGGGTTTCGCGGGCGTGTGGAGCGCGGCGGGAGCGGTCCGTGCCGCCCGTGAGGCGGGGAGCGCGGGCGACGAACTGCGCGTGACGTTGGTCAGCGGCGGCGATGACCTGGTCATCCGCCCCCGCCTGTACGAGGAGGCCCCGGACGGGATGCGGGTGCCTCTGGACCGCGTCCTCGGCCCGATCGGCGTACGCCGCATCACGGCGACCGTCACCGGGATCGACACCGAGGCGCACACCGTACGCGCCGTCGGGCGGGCCGGCGAGGAACTGGACCTGGCCTACGACAAGCTGGTGCTTGCCACGGGCAGCCGGCTTGTGCGCCCGGACGTCCCCGGCTCGCAACACATTCTCGACATCGACACACTGCCCGCGGCGGCCGCGCTGGACGGCCACCTGGGGCGGCTGCCGGAGCGGGCGCCGTTCGAGGGCCGTTTCACCGCGGTCGTGGTCGGGGCCGGCTTCACCGGTCTGGAGATCGCCACCGCACTGCGTGAACGGCTTCACGCGATCGCCGACCGGCAGGGCGCCGCTGAAGACGTCCGCGTCGTTCTCGTCGACCGCGCCGACGTCGTCGGCCCGGAGCTCGGCCCAGGTCCACGCCCGACCATCGACGGCGCGCTTGACGAGCTGAAGATCGAACGGCGCCTGGGGCGCACCGTGGCAGCCGCGACCCAGCAGGACGTCACACTCTCGGACGGTGAAGTGATCCCCGCGGCAACCGTTATCTGGACGGCCGGCATGGTCGCTAGCTCGCTCACGGAGCAGATCCCGGGCGAACGTGATCGGCTGGGACGGCTGAGCGTGGACGCGTACCTCCAGGTGATCGGAGTCCCCGACGTCTATGCGGCCGGCGACACCGCACACGCCACCGCGGAAGAGGGGCACTCCACGACGCAGAGCTGCCAGCACGCCCTGCCGATGGGGAAGTTGGCCGGTCACAACGTGGCGGCCGAGCTTCTGGGGAACGCCCTGCTGCCCTTCACCCCGGACCCCTACACCACCTGCCTGGATCTCGGCCCCGCCGGCGCCGTGTTCACACAGGGCTGGGACCGGGAGGTCGTGTCGACCGGGGAGGAGGCCAAGACCCTCAAGAAGAACATCAACTCGCTGTGGATCTACCCGCCGACCGACGACCCGGAGCAGATCCTCGAGCAGGCAGTCCGCTTCTCCAACGGCTGACACCCGCGGCCCTGACCCCGGCCGGCCACCGCGTGTCCGGCGCACAGCGGCAGAACGCCGCTGTGCGCCGGGTAAATCCCCCGTTTTTCAAGCGCGGCCCCGCTTCTGACGCACCCGCCGGACAAGTTCGTCCGCGGCCTGCGGCCACTCGGTGTGGTCGAACGCGAACCCGGCCTCAAGGAGCCGACCCGGAACGACCCGGCGGCTCTTGAGCAGGAGTTCGGTGTCGGAACGCAGTGCGAACGCGCCGATCTCGGCCATCCACTTGGTGGCCGGCAGACCCACCGGGACGCCCCACGCGGTGCGCAGCGCGCTCATGAACGCTCGTTGAGGCAGGGGAGCGGGGGCGGCGAGATTGACCGGTCCGGTGATGTCGTCCCGGTCGATGAGGAAGGTGGCAGCGCGGACGAAATCATGGTCGTGTATCCAGGACACGTACTGGGCTCCGCCCGCGACCGGCCCGCCGAGACCGAGGCGGGCCAGCCACAGCAGGTAGTCGAACACGCCACCGCGATCGGGGCTCATCACCATCGCTGAGCGCAGGGCCACCTTGCGGGTGTGCGGCGTCCGGGCCCGTTGCTGTTCCCGCTCCCAGTTCTGTGCGATCTCGACGCTGAAGTCCCAGTAGCGGGGGACATCGGGTTCGCCGCCGCCGATCGTTCCGGTTGCCTCGTCGTTGGGTGCGTCGAAGCGGTGGGTATAGATGGTGGCGGTGCTCATCTGGAGCCAGACCCGGGGAGGCCGTCGGGCAGCCGCGATCGCCTCGCCCACGACACGCGCGGAGTCCACACGCGAGTCCATCATGGCCCGGAGGTTCTCCTCGGTGTAGCGGCAACTCACGCTGCGGCCGGCCAGATTGATCACGACATCGCTGCCGTCGATGGTCTCCGCCCAGGGGCCGAGACTTCTGCCGTCCCACCGGAGTTCACCGCCGCGCGTCGGCCGTCTGGTGAGAACCACGACCTCATGGCCCGCGGCGGTCAGCGCCCGGTTCAGTATGCCGCCCACCTGCCCGGTTCCTCCGGGCAACACGATCTTCACGGTGTGGTTACCCCCGACCCCTCGCCCCGGGGCATGGTGACGATCCGACGGGCCCGGTGCGGGGTGATCAGGTCGCCGAGGACCGGGTCGGTGAGGAGGATCACCGGGGCTATGCGGTGTGGGGAGTCGGAGTGCCAGTGGGGCAGGGCGGTCTCGATGACCGTCCAGGACTCGTCGGTGTCGCCCTGCCGGGCGAGGGTACGGGCGAGGTCCAGGGCCTGCTGGAAGGCGGGGGATTCGGGGAGGACGGGCGGGACGAAGGCGGCGGCGCGGGCGATCCAGTCGGCGGTGTCGTCGCCCGAGCCAGGGGTGCCGAGGGCGGGGAGGACATCGCCGAGGGTCGAGATGTACCAGCCCGGGGCGCCGGTCCAGTCCTCCGCCGAGCGGCGCAGGAACAGCGGGGCGACCTCGGCACGTACCTGTTCGAGCCCGACCGCTTCGATGACGTGCGGACGGTGGAGGACGCCGCGCCGGATGTCGTGGTGCACACAGCTCCTGTCGAGGAAGGCGCCCAGGACGACTTTCAGATAGGCACCGGCCCCCGAGCCCTTCACCGCGGCCTCCTCGAACGTGGCCATCGCGGCCTCGACCTCGCCCCGCAGAGCCTGAGCGCGGCCCTTGGCCACGAGTTCCTCGGCGCCCTCGGGATGCACCCCGTGTCCTTCGTGGCCCTTGAGCTCCTCGAACGACGTGCGCTCCGCGGCGACCAGCTCGGCGAACGACGCGTGCCGGTCGCCCAGGCCCGGGTACCAGCTCGCCCAGATGTACGCGGCCCACTCCCCGTCCTCGGACACGTCCCCGGGATCCAGCAGCCAGTACTGGGCGTCGGCATCCCCGGAGATCAGCAGTGAGCGGTCCATCAGCGCGAACTCGGCGTCCAACTCCTCATCGTCGGCACCGTCCTTGATGTCGTCCGTGAAGCCGGGCATGGCATCGCGGAGCCAGTCGACGGTGTCGGCCGTCAGCAGCTCGTACATGAACGCGCTGAGGTGCCGCCACCCGTCGGACGCGCCGAGGAAGGCGCGGAAGCTGGGCGGGAGCCGGGTGCCCAGCCGGTCCTCCAGGGCCGCGACGCGGTCCTCACCGGCCCCCTCGTACCCCAGCCAGCCGGCGGCCCGCTGCTCTTCGCTGAACGCGGTCAGCTCGCTCTCGTCCGCCACCCGCAGGACGTCGGCGCTGTACTCGGCCAGATACGACCGCCACTGCTCTACCGTGCTGAGCCGCGCTGCCGCCGTCTCGGGCTTCGGGGAGACGGACGGCGACGCGCCCCGGTAGCCGATCGGGCCCTCGTTGACGCGCTGGTAGTAGCCGATGAAGCCGTCGCTTGCGGGAGCCGTGTCGGGACCGCAAACGGCGGCCCGCAGCGACACCGAGCCGGAGTTCCCCGCCTGGTCGCGCCACGTCACCCGCTCCACCGGGGCTCCGCCGTCCTCGACGAGCAGCCGCAGCTCCCCGGAGGCGTGCCAGCCGCCGCCCCAGCCCTCCTCCGTACGGAACCGGTGCACCGTGCCGTCGTCCGTGCCCTCCGGGAAGGCCGAGCGTGCTTCGAGACGCCCGCGGTACTCGGCGGGAGAGCCGTCCGCCGCGCGGTAGTGCCCGTAGAAGTCCGTCATCGCCGACTGGAAACTGACCGCCGCCTCCGCGCCGTCCTGCCCGCGCCAGGCGAGCTGCCCCGGCGGCGAGTGCTCGCCGCGGTCGAGGTGGACGAGCAGCCGCGGGGCGGGCCGCCAGCTCGCGGACCCCACGGCGCGCCGCTCGGCCCGGAAGGCGAACACCGCCTCCCTCGCGGCCTCCTCCGCCATCGCGCGGCGCGCGCCGCCGATCGCGTGGTACGGGTCCAGGGTGATCCGGTACAGCCAGAGCATGCTGTGCGCGTCGGCGGAACTGCGCAGGCGGAGGGTATTGGTGCCGGGCACCAGCAGCTCGCCGGGCACGGCGAGGGCCGTGTCCTGAGGTATGGCGCCACCGGGAATGGTGAAGTCCGCGATCAGGACGCGGCCGTTGACGGTGACGTCGACCGGGGCGTGGCCGAGGGACTTCCCCAACAGGGACACCAGGGCGGTGACGGTCAGCGTGGCCTGCGCGGGCACGGCGCCGTCGTCCAGCGTGAAGTCGAGCTCGACGCTCCCGCCCGCATCGATCTCGAGGTGATCGCGGGCCGGATGGCAGCCCTCGTAGCGGGCCGTGCTGTTCCCCAGCCGGGCCGGATCGGTGGTGAAGTCCCCAAAGGTCGGTCGCACGCCAGCGCTCCTGATACATCGTCAACATCGGGTAGACGTCGGCCTGCTGTCGACCTCAGCACCCTCATGGCTCCATCGATGCTAGGGCGGCCCTCTGACAACGCAGGGCCTCTCGCCGCGTGCACCGGGCTGTCATCCGCGCTCGCGGAGATACGCCTCCAGCTCGGCGGCCCCGGCCAGCATCGCCCGCCCGCGGGCGGACAGCCGGCCGTGCCACTCGTGCAGCGCGGCCTCCAGCGGCTCCATCCCGCCGGCCGTCCGCACCTGGGCGATCAGCGGGGCGATCTGCTCCAGCAGATAGCCGCCCCGCCTGAGCTGGTGGGCCAGCCGGGCGTCCCGTACGTCGGCGGCGTCATAGACGCGGTACCCGGTCAGCGGGTCGCGGCGCGGGCGCACCAGCCCGGCGCGCTCCCATTTGCGCAGCGTCGCGGGCCGGATGCCGAGCTTGCCCGCCAGCGGTCCGATGAACGTGCCGCCGGCCTCGGACACCGCCGTGTCGGGTTCGGGCGCCGCGGTGGGCTCCAGGTCGCGGAGGGCGCTCTCCACGGCCTGGAGTGTCCGCCGGTCGTCGAGCAACTGGGCATGGCTCTCGTCGATGAGGTGGAACGCCTCATCGACCGCGCCCTCGTTCACGGCGCGCATGATCGCCGTCGCCGTCTGGTGGCCGTGGCCGGGCACCAGGGCGAGAAACGCGCGCAGGGCCCCCGCGTGCAGCGAGGTATAGGTGCGGTAGCCGTGGGGTGTGCGATCGGCGGCCGGAAGGATGCCGGCCTCCTCGTAGTTCCTGATCGCCTGCGTGGACAGACCGTGCCCGCGCGCCAGATCAACGGGCCTGAGCCGTTCGCCGTTTTGAAGGTTTGGTCCCATAGGATCGGACGATATCGCGGCGGCATCGCGCAAAAGTTTCAACCGATGGTTCAACGATACCGTGGAAGGCATGGCTACTGACATCAAGGACATCACCCATGCCGTCGCGGCCGCCGCCGTCATGGGCCTGCTCCCGGCCCGGCCGCGGTTGCTCGCCCTGGGCGAGCCCACCCACGGCGAGGACACTCTGCTCGACGTGCGCAACGACCTCTTCCGGCAACTCGTCGAACAGGAGGGGTACCGGACGATCGCGATCGAGAGCGACTGCCTGATGGGCCTGGTCGTGGACGACTACGTCACCTCGGGCCAGGGCACCCTCGACGAGGCCATGGAGCGTGGATTCAGCCACCCCGACCTGGGGTTGGGCACCTCTGCGGCCAACCGCGAACTCGTGCGCTGGATACGTGAGTACAACGACGGCCGGCCCGCGTCCGAGCAACTCCGCTTCGCCGGTGTCGACGGCCCGCTGGAGATCACCGGCGCCGCGAGCCCCCGGCAGGCCCTCACCGCACTCCACGGCTATCTCTCGGCCCGGGTGGACGCGGACCTGCTCCCCTGCACCGCGGAAACGCTCGACCGCCTGCTCGGGGCCGACGACCGGTGGACCAATCCCGCCGCGATGATGGACCCGGCCCAGTCCGTGGGGCGGTCGGCCGAGGCCACGGAGCTGCGGCTGTTCGCCGACGATCTGGTGGCGCTGTTCGACGAGCAGACACCCCATCTGCTCGCGGCGACCTCGCGGGACGACTGGGACCGGGCGCGGCTGTACGGGCGCACCGCCACCGGCCTGCTGCGCTACCACTACTGGATGGCCGACACCTCACCGGGCCGGATGACGCGGCTGCTGGGCCTGCGGGATTCGATGATGGCCGAGAACCTCCTGGCCCTCACCCGGCGGGGCCCGGTGCTGGTCTTCGCCCACAACAGCCACCTCCAGCGGGACAAGAGCTCGATGCGCATGTGGGACCAGCCGCCGCTGGAGTGGTGGAGCGCGGGCGCGCTCGTAAGCTCCCGCCTGGGCGACGCGTATGCCTTCCTGGCCACCGCTCTCGGCACCCTCCGGCACCAGGGAGTGGACACCCCGCCGCCGGACACCGTCGAAGGACTCCTGTACGCGCTCCCGGAGGACCGCTGCGTCATCGACGCCCCCCGGCTGGCCACCGCCCTCGGCGACGCGCGGCCCGCGCCCCGCGTGTCCCCCTGGTTCGGCTACGCCCCGCTCGACCCGGCCCACCTGGCCGGAATCGACGGACTTGTGTTCATCAAGGACGTCCCGCAGAGCTAGCGCCACCGTCAACAGGTTTGCACACGCGGCTCCTTGAGCGGCAGTCAGGGGCGCGGGGCGCCGACACATTCAGGGGTCATATGACGCCAATAACGATCTCGTAAGACTCAACCGCTACTACCGGTAAGGGCTTGCTGCTCCTGGCCGAAAACAGCCTCAATATCTGCCGTGTCCATGGAAATTGGGGAGGGCGTGGATGAACGGCACGATCGACGGTTTCAGCTACGGACTGGTGACACCGGTGGCCGCCTATGTGATGGCCTGCCTGGGGTCGGCACTGGGCCTGCGCTGCGTCGTGCGCACGGTGCACCGTAGTCCCGGATGGAGACCGGGGTGGCTTGCTCTGGGAGCCGCGTCTCTGGGCTGTGGCATCTGGACGATGCACTTCATCGCCATGACCGGTTTCTCCGTGCGCCAGACGCCCGTCACCTACGACGTGCCGCTGACCGTGCTCAGTCTGATGGTCGCGATCGTGGTGGTCTCCGCGGGCGTGTTCATCGTCGGCTACCGCGGTGCCGCCCCGGCCACTCTCACCGTGGCCGGAACCATCACCGGGCTGGGCGTCGCGGCCATGCACTACCTCGGGATGTCCGCGATACGGCTCAACGGCGTCATCCGCTACGACGCGGTCACCGTGGCCCTCTCGGTGGTCATCGCCCTCGTCGCCGCGACGGCGGCGCTGTGGGCCGCGGTGTCCGTCCGTGGCTTCCTGCGCTCCCTCGGCGCCAGCCTTGTGATGGGCCTCGCCGTCTCAGGCATGCACTACACCGGCATGGCCGCCGTGAGTGTCCACCTCCACAGCGATACGGCACAGGCGGCCAGTGGCCCGTCCGGAGTCTCTCTGCTGCTGCCCATGCTGCTGGGCCCGGTCATCTTCCTGATCCTGGCCGGCGCCGTCGTCATGTTCGACCCGGTCCTGATCCTCGGTGACGGCGAATGGAACAGCCAGGCATCCCGGTCCGGCCCGGCCGGCTCCGGCCGGGGCGCGTATTCGCTGGACAGTACTCAGCCGAGAGGCGAGCCTTGGCGGAATGCAGCAGGAGAACATCTGGGACGCTGAGACCGCCCAGCGCTATGACACGCCCGGATCCGGCATGTTCGCCCCCGAGATCCTGGGACCGACCGTGGACCGCCTCGCCCGGCTCGCAGGGGAGGGCGAGGCGCTCGAGTTCGCCATCGGCACCGGCCGGGTGGCCATCCCGCTCGCCGAGCGCGGAGTCCCCGTCACCGGCATCGAGCTGTCGCGGCCGATGGTGGAGCGACTGCGTACCAAGGTGGACGAGGCGACGCTCCCCGTGATCATGGGTCACATGGCGACCACCGTCGCCCCGGGCGAGTACACCCTGGTCTACCTCGTCTACAACACCATCTCCAACCTGCTCACCCAGGCCGAGCAGGTCGAGTGTTTCCGCAACGCCGCCCGCCACCTCGCGCCCGGTGGCCGGTTCGTGGTCGAGCTCTGGGTACCCGAGCTGCGCAAACTCCCACCGGGCCAGACGGCCACCGTCTGGCACTCCGACCCCGGGTACATCGGTCTGGACACCTACGACGTGCTGAACCAGCAGGTCGTATCGCACCACTTCCGATTCGACGAGACCAGGCAGGCAGAGCTGTCCCGCAGCCCCCACCGCTACATCTGGCCGGCCGAGCTCGACCTCATGGCTCAGCTGGCCGGATTCGAGCTGGAGGCCAGGCATGCGGACTGGGACGGCGCCGAATTCACCGCCGAGTCGCGTTCTCATGTCTCCGTCTACCGAATCCCGCCGGCACACTGACGCCTGGTCGATGCCCGGGCCCGGCCGTCCGGCCGCGTCAGTCGTACGCCTTCAGGCACAGCAGCGTCGCGCCGTCGTCCACCTTCGTGGACCAGTACGTGTTCATGTCGTACTGCCCATGGCGGCAGACCTCGGTGCCGGTGCTCGCGTTCGCCCGGTAGATGTCCGTGACGACCAGGATCTCGTTGTACGCGACGGGGACCTTCCGGTCCGTGCAGTTCGGGGACGACAGCATCGCGATGCTGCTGATGTTGCTGCCCTCGTGCTTGGCGAGCAGGCAGTCACCCTGGCGGTACTGGCCGGTGAGGCACAGCGCGGTCCGCTCACCGCTGCTGGTGGAGTAGTACGACCAGGTGGCCTTGGCCACGCCGGACGGGCAGTCGTCGGCGGTGCCGGTGACCTTCACCCGCGTCCCGTAGCCGCAGGACGTCGTGTTCGGCTTCTCCTCGCTCCAGTCGTACTTGGTCAGGCCGCCGTAGCCGGTGTCGACGACGTCCAGGCAGTCCCCGGACGAGACGGCCTTGAAGGCCTCTTCGGTGGGGTCGGGCTCGGGCTCGGGGGAGGTGGTCTCCGGTTCGGGTTCGGGCTCGGTGTCATCGGAGCCGCCGCTCGACGAGCTCGACGAACTGGAGGAGCTTGAGGAGCTTGAGGAGCTGTCGGTCTCGGTGTCGTCGCCGCCGAGGCCGCTGGTGCCGCCCCCGCTGCTGGAGAGGGTGAAACGCGGGGTGGGGCTGCTCGTCGGGGTGTCGTCGTCCTTCTTGTCCCAGGGCTGCCAGATCAGGGCTCCGATGATGAGCGCGACCACGAGCAGACCGCCCCAGCCTTCGGAGGAACCCGAATTCTTGGCGGGTTGCTTGGCCGCTGTCGCGCCGGTGCTCTTGTTCTTGGCGGCGGTCTCGGTCTTCTCGCGCGCTATGCGCTCGCGTTCCTTGCGCTGGCTCTCCTTCCGTTCGCGTTCCTTCTGCTCCCTCTGCTCCTTCTTCTTCCGCTCCTGTTCCTTGCGCTCCCGCTCCCTGCGTTCCGCCTCTTCCTTCCGCGCCTGTTCCCTGCGCCTGCGCTCCTCCTCTTCCTGGCGCGCGAGCTCCCGCGCCTCCGCCTCCGCCCGCTCCTCGGACTGCGCCCGCACCAAGGCGTCCCGCTGCTTGCGCAGGGCCTCCAGTTGCTCGCGCATCTCGCTGACCGCCTCGTGCGCCCCGTCCGGAGCGCCCTCGACCTTCACCTGAGTCGGCGCTTCGGCCGCCTCGAAGTCCAGGGCCCGGTCGCGCAGTTGGCGCCCCTGCTCCGCGTACTCCTCGATCAGCGCGGTCCACTCCCGCGGCAGCCACCGCTCGGCGCCCTGGTCCGCCGCGGCCCGGTCGAGGTCGGCGAGGACGTCCCGCAGCACGTCGGACGGAGCGGGGCGCCGCTCGGGGTCGAGCTCCAGCAGGGGGAGGATCAGCGGTTCCAGCTCCGTCGGCAGCCCGCTGGTGTCGAGCTCGGCGCGCTGGACGAGGGCGAGGACCCCGAAGGAGTGGTCGGTCTGCTCGTACGGCGGGCGGCCGACCGCGAGGAAGAAGAGCGTGGCGCCCAGGGAGTACATGTCGGACGCGGCGGTGGACTTCTTGCCGCACGCCTGTTCCGGCGATGTGAACGCGAAGGTGCCGATGGTCGTCGTCGAGCTGGTGTGGTCGTGGGCGTGCGAGATGCCGAAGTCGATGAGGCGGGGGCGGTCCTGGGGGAGCAGTATGTTCAGGGGTTTGATGTCCCGGTGGACGACGCCCAGACCGTGCAGCTCGACCAGCGCCCGCGCGGCCCCGGCCGCGACCCAGCGCACCGCGTCGGCGGGCAGTGTCCCGGCGCTCACGACGAGTTCGGCCAGGCTGGGCGCCGGAATGAACTCGATGGCGAGCCAGGGGCGTTCCGCCTTCGCGTTGGCGTCGAGCACCGTGGCGGTGTACGTGCTGTCGACCCGCCCGGCCAGCTCCACCTCGCGGGCGAACCGCTCGCGGTCCGGCCGGCTCACCATCCCCTCCGCGAGGAGCGTCTTGACCGCGACGAGCCCGTGGTCCACCACGGTTCCGGTGGGCCCGGCCGGGCTCGCGGGGGTCCCGGGGGCCTCCTGCCGGGCGAGGTAGATACGGCCCATGCCGCCGGTGGCGATCCGCCGCAGCAGCCGGTAGGGGCCGAGCCGCCGCGGATCGTTGGATTCGAGTGAATAGAGCTTCATTCCGCCCATGCGATGTCACTTCCCATGTGCGTCCCCCGTCTGTGCTGTTGTCCGGATGCGATCCGTACGCCTGAGCGCTCGTCCGATTCTGTGATCAAACTTGTGTCAGGGTAAGGCAGTCATCGCCAACAGCACCTTCCCGAACTGCCGTTCCCCCCTCATGGGACCGAGCGGGATCCGGCCGCGCCTCGTCAGGGGATGGTGAACCGCAACTCCGGGCGTTCCCAGGCCACCCTCGGCAGCGACGGAGCGACCGTCCCCACCCGCGTGGCGCCCAGGCGCCGGTAGAACCCCTCGGCCGGGGGATGGGCAACCACGCGCACGCTCGGCAGACCGGCTTCCCTGGCCTGGCCGATCATGTGCTCGACCAGAAGGCGGCCGACGCCCGTTCCCTGTGCTTCATCCGCCACGAAGGCCAGGTCCAACTCCGGCGGGTCCACCATGAGGGCGTAGAAGCCCAGCAGCCGACCGGACGCGTCGACGGCCATGAAGACCCGGTGCCGGGCGATGTAGTCGGCGGTGACCCGATACCCGGAGATGATCGAGGCGTACTTCCCCCGGTAGGCGCTGGACTGCTGGATCAGCGTGGTGAGGCGCGCCGCGTCGTGCACGACGGCGCCCCTGATCGTCGTGGACTGCATCCATCGGAGTATAGGGGCGCAAGGGGGTAGTGGCTATTACAGTTCCAGTCCGAGGGCCGTGCGGAGGGCCGTCGGAGCGTGGCCGGGACGGGTGGCCAGTTCCTCGAACTCGGTGATGTCGTCGAGCTCGGTGCCCATCGAGACATTGGTGACGCGTTCGAGGATGACCTCGACGACCACCGGCACCCGGTGCTCGGCCATGAGCTTCTTGGCCTCGGCCAGAGCGGGCGCGATGCGGTCGGGTTCGAAGACGCGGATGGCCTTGCAGCCCAGCCCTTCGGCGACCTTGACGTGGTCGACGCCGTAGCCGCCCACCTCGGGGGCGTTGATGTTGTCGAAGGACAGCTGGACGCAGTAGTCCATGTCGAAGCCGCGCTGGGCCTGGCGGATCAGGCCGAGGTAGGCGTTGTTGACCACCACATGGAGGTAGGGGATCCGGAACTGGGCGCCGACCGCGAGTTCCTCGATCATGAACTGGAAGTCGTAGTCGCCGGAGAGGGCGACGACGGTGGCGTCCGGCTCGGCCGTCGCGACGCCCAGGGCGGCGGGGACGGTCCAGCCCAGCGGGCCGGCCTGGCCGGCGTTGATCCAGTGCCGGGGGCGGTGGACATGGAGCAGCTGCGCGGCCTGGATCTGGGAGAGACCGATCGTCGAGACGTAGCGCGTGTCGCGCCCGAACGCCTTGTTCATCTCCTCGTAGACCCGCTGCGGTTTGACCGGCACCTGGTCGAAGTGGGTCCTGCGGAGCAGGGTGCCCTTGCGCCGCCGACAGCTGTCGGCCCAGTCGCCGCGGTCCCTGAGGGCTCCCGCGGCCCGCAGTTCCCTCGCCGCCTGGACGAACAGTTCCAGCGCGGACCTGGCGTCGGAGACGATGCCCAGGTGCGGGGCGAAGACCCGGCCGATCTGGGTGGGTTCGATGTCGACGTGGACGAAGGTGCGGCCCCGGGTGTACGTGTCGAGGCCGCCGGTGTGGCGGTTGGCCCAGCGGTTGCCGATGCCGAGGACGAAGTCGGACGCGAGCAGGGTGGCGTTGCCGTAGCGGTGGGAGGTCTGGAGTCCGGCCATGCCGGCCATGAGCGGGTGGTCGTCGGGGATGGCGCCCCAGCCCATGAGCGTGGGCACCACCGGCACCCCGGTCAGCTGGGCGAACTCCACCAGCAGCTCGCTCGCGTCGGCGTTGATGACCCCGCCTCCGGCCACGATCAGCGGCCGGTCGGCGGCCTGGAGCAGTTCGACGGCCTTGTCGATCTGTGCTCGGGTGGCCGACGGCTTGTACACCGGCAGCGGCGCGTACGTCTCCGGGTCGAACTCGATCTCGGCCAGCTGGACGTCGATGGGCAGATCGATCAGCACCGGTCCGGGCCGGCCCGACCGCATCAGATGGAAGGCCTGCTGAAACGCGCCGGGCACCTGGGCGGGTTCGAGGACGGTCATCGCCATCTTGGTCAGCGGCGCCGCGATCGAGGCGATGTCGACGGCCTGGAAGTCCTCCTTGTGGAGCCTGGCCACCGGCGCCTGGCCGGTGATGCACAGGATCGGGATCGAATCGGCGCTCGCCGAGTACAGGCCGGTGATCATGTCGGTGCCCGCGGGGCCGCTGGTGCCCACGCAGACCCCGATGTTCCCGGCCCTGGCGCGGGTGTAGCCCTCGGCCATGTGCGAGGCGCCCTCGACATGCCGGGCGAGCACATGGGTCAGTCCACCGTTGGTGCGCATCGCGGAGTAGAAGGGGTTGATCGCCGCGCCGGGCAGGCCGAAGACATGGGTGGTGCCCTCGCGCTTGAGGATCTCCACCGCCGCCTGGGCCGCGGTCATGCGAGCCATGAGGATGCTCCTGTCGGTCGGTCCATCGAAGTCGGTCCGTCGAAAGACGTGGGTTCAGCGCGGGTCGCGGCCGGCCAGCCGCTCGACTCCGCGCAGCAGCGCGGAGTGGTCCAGGTCGCCGTCGCCGCAGGCGCGGGCCGAGGCGACCAGCTGGGCGACGAGGGCGCCCACGGGCAGGGGCGCGCCCACCGCGCGCGCGGCGTCGGTGACGATGCCCATGTCCTTGTGGTGCAGGTCGATCCGGAAGCCGGGCCTGAAGTCGCGGGTGAGCACCGTCTCCCGCTTGCGGGCCAGGACGGTGGAGCCGGCCAGGCCGCCGCCCAGCACCTCCAGTGCCGCGTTCAGGTCCACCCCGGCGTTCTCCAGGAACACCACGGCCTCGGCCAGCGCCTGGAGGTGGATGGCCACCATCAGCTGATTGGCGGCCTTGACCGTCTGCCCGGCCCCGTGCGGGCCCATGTGCACGATGGTGGTGCCCAGCGCCTCGAACACCGGCCACGCGTCGGCGAAGTCGTCCGGTTCGCCACCGACCATGATGGACAGGACGCCCTCGATGGCGCCCGCCTCCCCGCCGGACACCGGGGCGTCGAGCGTACGGACGCCTTTGTCGCGCGCGGCGGCCGCCACCTCCCGAGAGGTCTGCGGGGTGATGCTGCTCATGTCGATCAGCAAGGTGCCGGGCGTAGCGTGTTCCAGGACGCCGCCCTCGCCGAGGGCGACCTCTTTCACCTGCGGGTCGGCCGGGACCATGGTGATCACGACCTCGGCGTCGCGCACCGCCTCGGCGATGGTGTCGGCGCCCCGGCCACCGGCCGTGACCAGGGCGTCGACGGCCGCGCGGCCGCGGCTGTAGCCGGTGACGGTGTGTCCGGCCCGCACCAGGTTGGCGGCCATCGGGCCGCCCATGATGCCCAGGCCGATAAAGGCGATCTTCCGGGAAGTGGTACTCATCGTGGGTTCCTTCGTGTCATGCGTGTGGTCGGGTTCTTTGTATGGCCGGGGCTGTCCCGGTCGGTCAGGAGGGGCGGCCGCCGCCGCGCCGGTCGCGGGGGAGCCAGCCGAAGCTGTCCGCGCTCGGGCCCTCGGGCTTGTACTCCAGACCCACCCGGCCGGCGTAGCCCACGGCCTGGAGGTCGAGCAGCAGCCCGTCGAGGTCCAGCTGTCCCGTACCGGGCGCTCCCCGTCCGGGGGCGTCCGCGATCTGTACATGTCCGATGCGGTCGGCGTGGGCGGCGATGACACCGGACACGTCGTCGCCGTTGACGGCGAGGTGGTAGAGGTCGGCCAGAAGGCGGAGGTTTCCGGTGCCGGACTCGGCCGCCACCCGGTCGATCACGGCGAGCGCGTCCGCCGCGGTGCGCAGAGGGTACGCCGGGGCGCCGCTGACCGGCTCCAGCAGGACCGTGCCGCCGACGCGCTCCGCGGCCCTGGCCGCCAGCGCCAGGTTCTCCACCGCCAGGTCGTCCTGTTCCGCCGGGGCGACGCCGTCGATCCGGTTGCCGTACAGGGCGTTGAACGACCGGCACCCCAACTGCTCGCCGATCGCCACGGCGGCATCGATGTTGTCGCGGAACTCCGCCGCCCGGGCCGGCCAGGACACCAGGCCACGGTCGCCCCCGGGCATGTCCCCGGCGTAGAAGTTCAGCCCCGTCAGCCGCACACCGGCGTCACGCACCGCCCGGACGAATGCGTCGGCCTCGGCGTCCGTCGGCACGGCCGTCGCGTAGGGCCACCAGTACTCGACCGCGTCGAACCCCGCGGCCCTGGCGGCGCCCGGACGCTCCAGCAGTGGCAGCTCGGTGAACAGGATCGACAGATTGACGGTGCAGGGAAGTCGGTGCTTCATCAGTTCTCCCGGCCGAGGGTCGCTATGCAACTTCTGAGATGCGGATAGTATTTTCTGCATCGCGGAATAACAACCCCCCGTTCGTCCGGACGCGCAAAGCCTTGACAGGCCCTCGGGGCGGACCTATACATCTGCCAATCGAAAATTTGATTCCGCATGGCGAAAGACGGGCCCCGTCTGGTCAGTTGGCGAGGCCCTGATGCAGCGGTGTACGGCCCGGCTCAGGAGGTTCTCGACGTGAAACCCATCCATCTGCTCGGCGCGATCCCGTTCCTCGGGATCCTCGGGGGAATCTTCTTCGCGAACCGGGTGACGCCCTACGTCCTCGGTATGCCGTTCATCCTCTTCTGGCTGGTCATGTGGGTCGTTCTGATCTCGGTGACCATGGCCGTCATCTACCGTCTGGACCCGGCGAACCGGGAGGCGCGGAACTCATGATCGCCCTCGCCGTCATCTTCGCCTTCCTCCTCGCGGCCCTGGGCCTGGGGCTCCGCGCCCGCCGCGGCAGGGACATGGATCTCGAACAGTGGTCGGTGGGCGGCCGCGGCTTCGGGACGGTCTTCGTCTTCCTGCTGCTGGCCGGCGAGATCTACACGACCTTCACCTTCCTCGGCGCCTCGGGATGGGCCTACGGCAAGGGCGCACCCGCCTACTACATCCTCTGTTACGCCTCGCTCGCCTACGTCCTGTCGTACTGGCTGCTGCCGGCCGTGTGGCGCTACGCCAAGCAGCACCGGCTGATCTCGCAGTCCGACTTCTTCGTCGCCAAGTACGACAGCCCGTTGCTCGGCGCGCTGGTGGCCCTTGTTGGGGTCGTCGCGATGGTGCCCTACCTCGTCCTCCAGCTGAAGGGGCTGGGGATCATCGTGTCCGTCTCCTCCGACGGCCGTATCTCCTCCCATTGGGCCATCGTGATCGGCACGGTCGCGCTGACCCTC
This sequence comes from Streptomyces sp. NPDC021225, assembly GCF_044332865.1. Classification (NCBI taxonomy): domain Bacteria; kingdom Bacillati; phylum Actinomycetota; class Actinomycetes; order Kitasatosporales; family Streptomycetaceae; genus Streptomyces; species Streptomyces sp. NPDC021225. Next base: position 270,424 of record NZ_JBIRPV010000006.1, read on the forward strand.
TATGTGACGGTCTCGGGCATCCACGGCTCGGCCTGGACCTCGGTGCTCAAGGACGTCGCCATCCTCGCGGTCGTCCTCATCCTGGGCATCTATCTGCCGTTGCACTACTACGGCGGCGTCGGGGAGATGTTCCGGGCGGTGGACGAGGCCCACCCCCAGCTCCTCACCCTGCCCTCCAGCGGCATGAGCACCTCGTGGTTCGCGTCCACCGTGCTGCTCTCGGCGGTCGGCTTCTACATGTGGCCGCACACCTTCAGCGCCTCCTACAGCGCCCAGAACGAACGTGTCTTCCGCCGCAACGCCATCTTCATGCCGCTCTACCAGCTCATCCTGCTCTTCGTCTTCTTCGTCGGCTTCACCGCCATCCTGGTCGTGCCCGGCCTCAAGGGCGCCGACGCGGATCTGTCCCTGCTGCGCATCACCACCGCCACCTTCCCCTCGTGGTTCGTCGGCATCGTCGGCGGCGCCGGGCTGCTCACCGCGCTGGTCCCAGGCTCGCTGCTGCTCATGAGCTCCGCGACCTGCCTGGCGAAGAACGTCTACCGCCTCGCCCGGCCCCACACCAGCGAGCGGCACATCGGCCGCCTCGCGCAACTGCTCGTGCCGGCCCTCGCCCTGATCTCCCTCTACTTCACCTTCAACGGCGGCAGCTCGATCGTCTCGCTGCTGCTCATGGGCTACGCCCTGGTCACTCAGCTCTTCCCCGCACTGCTGGCGAGCCTCGCGCCACGGCGGATCGTCACCAAACAGGGAGCGGCCGCGGGCATCGTCGTCGGGGTCACCACGGTCGCCGTCGTCACCCTCTCCGGCGTCACGGTGGGCAGCCTGCTGCCGGGGCTTCCCCAGGCGGTGAAGGACCTCAACGTGGGCGTCATCGCCCTCGCCTTCAACGCCGTGGTGATGGTGGCCGTCTCCGCCGCCACCCGCGCCCCGCGCGGTGCGGAACTCCCGCCGTTCCGGGGCCGCTTCGAGCGAACAGGCGCCGCGGCACCGCACAAGGGCGATCGCTGACCGGCAGACAGCCCAGCGGCGACGGCCAACGCGCCATGTCATGGAAATACGGGCAGGACCGCGAATTTCCCATCGGTTCACCCATGGCTGATGTCGTCGGATTCGTTGGCATCTACACCCGCCCCCCTCGGGCGTCCCAAGGAGCTGCTTCCATGCACAGACCTTCGCGTCGTCATCTCACGATCGCCACCGCCGCGGTCACCGCGACCGCCGCCGCCGTGGCCGTCACCGCCGCCGCCGGCGCCTCCGACGGCAAGACGCAGGCCGAGAACGCGATCAAGGGCGGAAAGGCGAAGAACGTCATCCTGCTGATCGGTGACGGCATGGGCGACTCGGAGATCACGCTCGCCCGTGACTACACGGTGGGCGCGAACGGCCGCCTGAACATGGACAAGTTCCCGCTCACCGGCGCCTACACCACGTACGCGGTGCACGCGGACGGCACCCCGGACTACGTCACCGACTCCGCCGCCAGCGGCACCGGCTGGGCGACCGGCGTGAAGACGGTCAACGGCCGCATCTCCAAGACGCCGGACACCGACAAGGCCGTCCCCACCATCCTGGAGCAGGCGCAGAAGAACGGCTACGCCACCGGCAGCGTCACCACCTCCGAGCTCACCGACGCCACCCCGGCCGTGCTCGCCTCCCATGTCACCGACCGCTCCTGCCAGGGCCCGGCCGACATGGCCAAGTGCCCCACCGACACCATCGCGAAGGGCGGCCCCGGCTCGATCGCCGAGCAGTCCGTCAGCCACAAGGTCGACGTCCTCATCGGCGGTGGCAAGCAGCGGTTCGACCAGAAGATCACCGACGGCGCCTACAAGGGCCAGACCGTCACCGAGCAGGCACAGAAGCTGGGCTACCAGGTGGTCACCGACTCCGCCGGCCTGAAGAGCGCGAAGGCGGGCAAGCCGGTGCTGGGCCTGCTCTCCTCCGGCAACGTGCCCACCGAATGGACCGGCAAGGCGGCCGCCGTCGGTGGCACGGGCCCGCAGCGGTGTGTGACCTCCAACCCCAACCGCCCGTCGACCACGCCGAGCCTGGCCGACTCCGCCACCAAGGCGATCGACCTGCTGGAGGCCAAGCAGAAGGGCTCGGGGAAGGGCTTCTTCCTCCAGATCGAGGGCGCCTCCATCGACAAGCAGGACCACGCGGCCGACCCGTGCGGCCAGATCGGCGAGACCGCCGCCTTCGACCGTGCGGTGAAGGTGGCCCGCGACTACGCCGCCAAGCACCCCGACACCCTCGTCGTCACCACCGCCGACCACGGCCACACCAGCCAGATCGTCCCGCTGGAGGCCACCCCGCCCGGCCTGTCCTCCACCCTGGTCACCGACGAGGGCCAGCAGCTCAAGGTCAACTACTCGACCAACACGCCGGGCCAGTCCCAGGAGCACACCGGCACCCAGGTCCGCATCGCCGCCCAGGGCCCGCTGGCCTACCGGGTGCTCGGCGTGACCAACCAGACCGATCTGTTCGGCACCCTCCGCGAGGCGCTGCGCCTGCGCTGACCGCACACGCCTGGAAGGGGAGGCCGATCACGGCCTCCCCTTCGTCGTGCGTTCGCCCGTGAGTTCGCCGTGGGTCAGGCCGCCTACGCGGCGAGTTCCTTGGCGATGCGGTCCAGCATGAACGCCGAGGACTCGCGCGCCCGCTCCTCCCAGGCGAAGACACACGCGGTGGCCACGCCGTCGAAGTCCAGCTCGCGCAGGGTGCCGAAGAAGGCGCCCCAGTCGACCTCGCCCTGCCCGATGTCCAGGTGCTGGTGGATCCGGGCCGTGGTGCCGGGCGGGTTGAGGATGTAGCGCAGGCCCGACGATCCCTTGTGGTTGAAGGAGTCGGCGATGTGGACGTGGCGGAGCCTGTCGCCCGCGTAGCGCATCATCGCCGCGATGTCCGCCGTCGGGTCGGCGCCGGACAGATGGAAGGAGTGCGGAGCGCAGTAGAGGTAGTTCACCCAGGGTTTGTCGATGGCGCGGACGAGATCGACCGCGGGGGTGTTCTCCTCGCAGAAGTCGTCCGGATGCGCCTCCAGGTTCAGGGCGATGCCCTCCCGCTCGAACAGCGGCAGCAGCTCGTCCAGGGAGCGCCAGAAGGCCGCCTCGCTCTCCGCGGCTCGCTCCGGGCGGCCGTTGAACTCCGAGTTCATCAGCGGACATTCCAGGTCCGCGGTGATCTCGATCATGCGCTTCCAGTAGCGGACGGCGGCCTGCCGCTCGGTCTCGTCGGGCGAGGACCACTTGTACAGCGGGAGCACGGAGGACAGCCGCACACCGTGGGTGCGCAGCGACCTCTTCAGCTCGGCGATCCGCTCGTCGTCCGCCCGCGGGTGCAGGAAGAACGGCATGAAGTCGTCGCGCGGCGACAGCTCGATGTACTCATAGCCGAGCTCGGCCACTGTGCGCACCATGTCGTCGATCGGCAGGGCGCGGAACATGTACGGGTCGAGGGCGATCTTCACGAGGTGCCTCCGTAGCAGGCCGGGCGGGGCTTCATGTCGACGGTGACGACCTGACCGCCACTCTCCAGCGAGCGGACGGCGGCGTCGGTGATGACGGTGGCGGCATAGCCGTCCCACGCGGAGGGCCCGGTGGGCTCGACACCGGCCGCGATGCCGGCGATCCACTCGCGGAACTCCGTGTCGAAGGCGTCCGCGAACCGGCCCTTCCAGTCCTGCGGGACCGCCGTGCCGTGCGCTCCGGCGGTACGGACCCCGACGGCGGCCGGGTCGGGCAGCCGGACCAGGCCCTTCTCACCGACGGTCTCGCACTGGATGTCATAGCCGTACTGGCAGTTGACGAAGACCTCCAGGTCGATACGGACGCCGTTCGCCGTCTCGAAGTACATGAGCTGAGGGTCCGCGAGGTGCTCGAACCGCATGCCCGTGGCGCGCGGTGTGATCACCTGGGCGGAGACGATCTCGTCGTCCAGCAGCCAGCGCAGCACGTCGATCTCGTGCACGGCCGTGTCCTGGGCGGCCATCGCCGAGGTGTACGACTCGGGGACCGTCGGGTTGCGGTGGGCGCAGTGCACGATCAGCGGTGTGCCCAACGAGCCGGCGGCGATGACCTCCTTCATCTGGCGGTAGCCGGCGTCGAAGCGGCGCATGAAGCCGACCTGGACGAGGCGGCGGCCGTGGGCGCGCTCGGCGTCGACGATGCGCAGACAGTCCTCGGCGGTGGTGGCGAGGGGCTTCTCGCAGAACACCGGCTTGCCGGCCGCGATCGCGTTCAGCACATGCTCGGCGTGGGTGGGGCCCCAGGAGGTGACGAGGACGGCGTCCACCTCGGGGGAGGCGATCAGTTCAGCGCCGGTGGCCGGTGCCACCGCGCCCACCCGGGCCGCGACCTCGGCGGCACGGGCCGGGTCGATGTCGGTCACGGCGGTGACGGTGGCGCCGGTGACGACGTCGGTGAGGCGCCTGATGTGGTCCTGGCCGATCATTCCGGCGCCGATGACGCCTACACGTACGGTCATGGTCTGTCCTTGGAGAGTGGGGTCAGGAGAAGCGCGTCCGGAGTTCGGCTTCGAGGGTTTCGAGGCTGTGGCCCCTGGTCTCGGGGACGTAGCGCTTGACGAAGACCAGGGAGAAGATCCCCGCCACCACGAAGAGGAAGAAGGTGTTGGAGATCCCGATGCCGGAGACCAGGGACGGGAAGACCAGGCCGATCACGAAGTTGGTCAGCCACAGCACCACGGCCGCCACCCCCATGCCGAAGCCGCGCATCCGCATCGGGAAGATCTCCGAGAGCATCAGCCAGGTCACCGGCGAGATCGCGCCCTGCTGGAAGGCGAGGAAGGTGATCGTCATGGCGAGCACGGCGTACGCCCTGCCGTCCCCGGCGGGCAGCACCAGGGAGAACACGCCGATGAGCAGCAGGGCCGCCGTCGTGCCGAGCTGCCCCGTCATCAGCATGGGGCGGCGGTCGACCCGGCCCAGCAGCCAGATGCCGACGAAGGTGGCCAGCACCGAGATCACGCCGTTGGCGATGTTGGCGGTCAGCGCGCTGTCGGAGGCGAAGCCGGCGTCGGTGAGGATCTGGGTGCCGTAGTACATGATCGTGTTGACGCCGGTGATCTGCTGCACGATGGCGATGCCGAAGCCGATGAACATCAGCTTGCGCACCCACGGCACCGACTTCACGTCCTGCCAGCCGCCGAGCTTCTCCCGCTCGTCCTTGACGGCGAGCGCGGACACCTCGGCGAGCTCCGCCTCGGCCCGCGCCTGCGAGCGCACCTGCTTGAGCACGTCCAGGGCGTCGTTGAAGCGGCTCTGGGAGGCCAGCCAGCGGGGGCTCTCCGGCATCACCAGCATGCCGAACCAGAGGACGACGGCCGGGGCGGTGGCGATCACCAGCATCCAGCGCCAGACACCGCCGCTCTCGCCACCGACGTTCGCGATGATCGCGTTGGAGGTGAAGGCCAGCAGCTGGCCACTGACGATCATGAGTTCATTGCGGGTGACCAGCGCGCCGCGCCGCTCCGCGGGGGAGACCTCGGCGAGATAGACGGGCACGGTCACCGACGCGCCACCGACGGCGAGGCCGAGCACGAACCGTGCCACGATCATCACCGCGGTGGTCGGTGCGAGGGTGGCGCCGAGCGCGCCGACGAAGAACAGCACGGCGAGGGTGAGGATCGTACGCCGTCTGCCACGCGCGTCCGACATCCGCCCGCCGACGACGGCGCCGAGGGCCGCGCCCAGCAGCAGGGAGCTGGTGACCATGCCCTCGGTGACCGGGGTGAGGCCCAGGTCGTCGGTCATATAGGGCAGGGCGCCGTTGATGACGCCGGTGTCATAGCCGAAGAGGAGTCCGCCGAAGGTGGCGATGACGGTGATCATCCGCAGCCGCCGGGAGATCGCGCGCGGGGGGTCGTCCGTGACGGTGGCGGGGGTGGGGGCCTGTGTCGTGTCGTCCCTGACGTCCATGGCCGCCTCCTACCGGTGGTGATTCGGGCGTCGGATTCCGGTCAGGCCGCAGTCGGCCAGATGCTCACGGGTGCGTACGGCGATGGGGAGCGGCACATCGGGAGCGCACGGGTACAGGTCCTGCTCGACGATCACGAACAGCTCGGCGTCGAGTTGCGAGAGCTCGGCGATCACGTCGGCCGGGTTCGGCACCCCGGCGGGCGGCGAGACGCACACCCCGCGCCTGACGGCCTCGCCGAAGGACAGATCCTCGGCGGCGACCTGGGCGAGGATCCCGGGGTCCATCTGCTTGATATGGACATAGCCGACGCGCTCGCCGAACCGGCGGATCAGGTCGAGGTTGTCCCCGCCACCGTACGCCACGTGCCCGGTGTCCAGACACAGATTCGTGTACCGGCCGTCCGACTCGCCCAGCAGCCGCTCGATCTCCGGCTGGGTCTGGAGGTGGCTGTCGGCGTGCGGGTGGATGACGAGGCGGACGTCGTACTCGTCGAGGAGCAGCCTGCCCAGCCGGTCGGCGGCGCGGCCGAAACCGGCCCACTGCTCGGGGGTCAGCTCGGGGGACTCGGTGAACGCGCCGGTCTTCTCGTCCCGGTACATGGGCGGGATCAGGACCAGGTGGTGGGCGCCCGCGGCGGCCGTCAGCGTGGCCACCTGGCGGACGTGGGCGAGCATCTCGTCCCATGCCTCGGGGCGGTGCAGCGCGCCGAAGGCCGTGCCGCCGGAGACCTTGAGGCCACGGGCTTCGAGTTCCTGCTTGAGGCGTTCCGGGTCGGTGGGGAGATAGCCGTAGGGGCCGAGCTCCAGCCAGGTGTAGCCGGCCTGTGCGAGTTCGTCGAGGAAGCGGGTGTACGACACCTGGTGCTCGTCCTCGGGGAACCAGACGCCCCAGGAGTCGGGGGCGGAGCCGAGGCACAGATTGCCCGCGGTGGTGCGGAGTGGGGATGGCGCCGTTGCCATGACGTGTCCTTTGGGGAGAGGGACGGGGGATCTTCCTGCGGTGTTCCTTGCGGGGGGAGAGAGGTGGCGGGGAGGTCAGCCGGCGGTCGGGAAGGTGAACCCGGCGGCGATCTGCTGTGCGGGCCGCGGCCAGCGGGTGGTGACGACCTTGGGGAGGGTGTAGAAGCGGATGCCCTCGCGGCCGTGGACGGGGGAGTCGCCGATGAGCGAGTCCTTCCAGCCGCCGAAGGAGTAGTACGACATCGGCACGGGCACCGGCACGTTGACGCCGATCATGCCGACCCTGACCCTGCGCTGGAAGCGGCGGGCGGCCTCGCCGGAGGCGGTGAACAGGGCGGTGCCGTTGCCGTACGGGTTGGCGTTGATCAGCTCGATCGCCTCGTCCAGGGTGTCCACGCGGACGATCGCCAGGACGGGGCCGAACAGCTCCTCCTGGTAGGCGTCCATCCCCGCGGTGACATGGTCGAGGAGGGACGGGCCGGTGAAGAAGCCCTGCTCGTGCCCGTCCACCTTCAGCCCGCGGCCGTCCACGACGACGGTGGCGCCCTGGGCGGCGGCAGTGGCCACGGCGTTCTCGACCCGCTCCTGGGCCGCCCTGGTGACCAGCGGGCCCATCTCGGTGCCCGGGGCGTCGCCGGGGCCGACCCTCACCTCCCGGGCCTTGCGCTCCAGCGCCGCCACCAGCCCGTCGGCCGCCGCGCCGACGGCGACCGCCACGGACAGGGCCATGCAGCGTTCGCCGGCCGAGCCGTAGGCGCCTGCGGTGATGTGGTTGGCGGCGAACTCCAGGTCGGCGTCCGGGAGGACGACGGCGTGGTTCTTGGCGCCGCCCAGCGCCTGGACGCGCTTGCCGTGCGCGGTGGCCCGCTCGTGGACGTACTTCGCGATCGGCGTGGAGCCGACGAAGGACACGGCCTGGATACCGGGGTGGGCGAGGATCGCGTCCACCGCGTCCTTGCCGCCGTGCACGACGTTGAACACGCCGTCCGGCAGCCCGGCCTGGCGGTACAGCTCGGCGACGAAGTTGGCGGCCGACGGGTCGCGCTCGCTGGGCTTGAGGACGAAGGTGTTGCCGGTCGCGATGGCGATCGGGTGCATCCACAGCGGCACCATGGCCGGGAAGTTGAAGGGGGTGATGCCCGCGACCACGCCGAGCGGCTGGCGGAAGTTGTGCACGTCCACGCCGCGGGAGACCTGGTCGGAAAAGCTGCCCTTGAGCACGTCGCCGAGGCCGCAGGCGAACTCCACGACCTCCCGGCCGCGCACGATCTCGCCGCGCGCGTCGTCGACGGTCTTGCCGTGCTCGGCCGAGATGATCCGGCCCAGCTCCTCCTCGTGCTCGACGAGCAACTGCCGGAAGGCGAACATCACCTGGGCGCGCTGGGTCAGCGACGACTCCGACCAGGTCTCGAAGGCCGCGGTGGCGGCCCGGACGGCGGCGTCCACGTCGGTGGCCCCGCCCAGCGCGACCCGGGCCTGCTTCTGGCCGGTGGCCGGGTTGAAGACGGGGGTGGTGGCGGGGGCGGTGGCGGCGGCCGGGGCGCCGCCGATCCAGTGCTCGATGGTCTTCACGGTGCGGGTTTCCTTTGCGGGGAAGGGATTACAGGTAGTGGCGCTGGGCCCGCTTGTGGGCGGCGTAGGTCTCGTACGCGGCGCGCGTGGAGTCGAGTGCGGAGGTCTGGCCGACCGGCACGTCCCACCAGCCGTGGCCGGGCGGGTTGGGCCCGTACAGGTCGGTCTCGACGTGCACCACGGTGGTGCGGCCTGCGGCCTTCGCCTTCTCCATCGCCGCACGGAACTCGTCAACCGACGCGGCGTGCAGGACGTCCGCGCCCAGGGAGGAGGCGTTGACGGCCAGGTCGACCGGCAGGACATCCCCGTCGAGGAGGCCCGAAGTGCCGTCGCGGAAGCGGTACTTGGTGCCGAAGCGCTGCGAGCCGAGGGCCTCCGACAGCGAGCCGATGGAGGCGAAACCGTGGTTCTGGACCAGCACGACGATGACTTTCAGACCCTCGGACACCATGGTCACGATCTCCTGGGCCATCATCAGATACGAGCCGTCCCCGACCAGGACCACGACCTCGCGCGAGGGGTCGGCCATCTTGACGCCGAGGCCGGCTGCGACCTCGTAGCCCATGCAGGAGTACGCGTACTCCACGTGGTAGGCCTTCGGGTCCCGGGCCCGCCACAGCTGTTGCAGATCGCCGGGCATGGAGCCCGCCGCGTTGATGACCACGTCCCGGTCGCCGAGGACATCGCGCAGCGCGCCGAGGATCTGCGTCTGCGCGGGCAGGCCGCCGGTGTCGCGGTCCGGGGCGAAACACTCCTCCTCGATCTCCCGGGTACGGGCGATGAGGTCGCGGACGCGCGCCCGGTGGACCGGCTCGACCTCCCAGCCCGCGAGCGCTTCCGCCAGGGCCTGGATACCGAGCCGGGCGTCGGCCACGAGCGGCTCCGCGGAGTGCTTGACGGCGTCCAGCCGGGCCACATTGAGGTTGACGAACGTGACGTCCGGGTTGCCGAAGACGGTGTGGCTGGCGGTGGTGAAGTCGCTGTAGCGGGTGCCGATGCCGAGTACGACATCGGCGTCCCCGGCCAGCTGGTTCGCCGCGTAGGAGCCGGTCGAGCCGATGCCACCGACCGCGCACGGATGGTCCCACGCCACCGCGCCCTTGCCGGCGTGTGTGTCCGCCACGGGGATGCCTGTGGCCTCGGCGAACGCACGCAGCTGGGTCTCGGCACCCGAGTAGACGGTGCCACCGCCGGCCACGATCAGCGGCCTCCTGGCGCTGCGCAGCAGCCGCGCGGCACGCTCCACGGCGGTCGGCTCCGGCACCGGGCGGCCCACGTGCCAGACCCGGCGGCGGAAGAAGGACACCGGCCAGTCGAAGCCTTCCGCCTGCACGTCCTGCGGCAGCGCGAGCGTGACGGCGCCGGTCTCCACCGGGTCGGTCAGCACCCGCATCGCCGCCAGGGCCGCGGGGATCAGCTGCTCGGGCCGGGAGACGCGGTCGAAGTACTTCGACACGGCCCGGAAGGCGTCGTTGACGGTGACGTCCCCGCCCCGGGTGTCCTCCAGCTGCTGGAGGACCGGCTCGGCGACCCGGGTGGCGAACGTGTCGCTGGGCAGCAGCAGCACCGGGATCCGGTTGGTGGTGGCGAGCGCCGCTCCCGTGATCATGTTCGTGGAGCCGGGTCCGGTCGAGGCGGTGCAGGCGAAGGTGGCCAGCCGGTCGCGCATCTTCGCGTACGCCACCGACGCGTGCACCATGCCCTGTTCGTTGCGGGCGAGGTAGTACGGCAGATCAGCCTCGCCCGTGGTGGCGGCCTGGAGGAGCGCCTGCCCGACACCGGCCACGTTGCCGTGCCCGAAGATGCCCCAGACCCCCGGGATCAGCCGCTGCTCCTGGCCGTCGCGCTCGCTGTACTGGTTGGCCAGGAAGCGGACGAGGGCCTGTGCGGTGGTGAGCCGTACGGTGTTCTCGCTGGTCACAGCAGGTTCACCGCCCGGTCCACGGCACCGGCCACATCGCCGTCCGAGGGATGGAGCAGGGATCGGCCCACGACCAGGCCCTGCGCGGTGGGGAGTTTCAGGGCCCGGCCCCAGGAGGCGAAGGCCGCGTCGGGGTCGGTGACCTCGCCGCCCAGCAGCAGCGCGGGCAGCGTCGAGGCGGCCAGCACACGCTCCATCTCGTCGACGACCGGCAGCTTCAGCCAGGTGTAGGCGGAGCGCCGGCCGAGCCCGGAGGCGATGGTGATCGACTTGATGACGGCGTCGGGGGAGAGGTCGTTGCGGATCCTGCCGTCACGCCAGTGGGAGAGGAACGGCTCGATCATCGCCACCAGACGGCGGTCGTTCAACTCGTTCACCGCACGGGCCGTGTTCTCCAGCGCGGCCGGGGTCGCCGGGTCCTCCAGGGCGATGCGGGTGAGCATCTTGCCGCCGTCGAAGCCCAGCGCGGCGATCGTCTCGGCGTCGTAGCCGGTGAAGCGATCGTCGATCTCGAACACCGACCCCGCGAGAACGGCCCGGTTCATCGACCCGAAGACGCTCTTGCCGTCGAGGACCCCGAGCAGCAGTAGATCCTCCAGGATGTCGGCGGTGGCCAGCACACCGGTCACGCCCGGCCGCTCCAGCGCGGTGCACAGCCGGTCCAGCAGCTCGAAGCGGTCGGCCATTGCGGTGGGGTCGCCACCGACCGCGTTGGCGCCACGCGCCGGATGATCGGCGGCGATGATCATCGCCTTGCCGTGCTCGCCCAGCGGCGAGGCGGCCCTCACCCGCCGTTCGGCCGCCGCCGCGATGGCTCCTGGGTCGCTGACCCGGGCCTCCACGATCCGGCTCACACTGTCGGACAGCACGTTGTCACACCTCTCGCTGAAGGTCGTCTTCGGTCGTCTCGCGCAGCTTCGCCGCCACCTCGTCCTCGGTCGGCATCGCCTCCGAGCAGGCCAGCCGGCCGGCCACGAGCGCGCCGGCGGCGTTGGCGAAGGACACCGTGCGCCGGGTGTCCCCGCCGGACAGCAGCCCGTGGCACAGCGCGCCGCCGAACGCGTCACCGGCGCCCAGGCCGTTCACCACCTCCACCGGCACCGGCGGGACCTCGACGGCCGAGCCGTCCCGGTCCATGGCCAGCACACCCTTCGGGCCCTGCTTCACCACGGCCAGCTCCACCCCGGCGGCGAGCAGCGCCTTCGCGGCGGCATACGGCTCGCGCTCGCCGGTCGCCACCTCGCACTCGTCGAGGTTGCCGACGGCCACGGTGGTGTGGCGCAGGGCCTCGGCGTAGTACGCGCGGGCGTCGCTCTTCCAGAACATGGGCCGCCAGTCCAGGTCGAACACCGTCGTCCCCGCCTTCGCCCGGTGCGCGAGCGCGGCGAGCGTCGCCGCACGGCTCGGCTCCTCGCTCAGCCCGGTGCCGGTGATCCAGAAGATCCGGGCGTCGCGCACCGCCGCCAGGTCCAGCTCCTCGGGCCGGATGTCCAGATCAGGGGCGCTGGGCAGCCGGTAGAAGTAGAGCGGGAAGTCGTCCGGCGGGAAGATCTCGCAGAAGGTCACGGGGGTCGGTGCGATCTCCGACGTACCGACGAAGCGGGCGTCGACGCCGTACCCGGCCAGGGCCGTCCGGACGAAGTCCCCGAACGGGTCCGCGCCGGTCTTGGTGATCACGGCCGAGGCGCGCCCGTACCTGGCGGCGGCGACGGCGACGTTGGTCGGGCTGCCGCCGAGGTACTTGCCGAACGAGGTGACCTCGGCCAGCCCCACGCCCGACTGGAGCGGATACACATCCACTCCGACGCGGCCCATGGTCAGTACGTCGAACGGCATCACGCTGGTTCCCTTCGCTCCGGAGATCCGGTGAATTGTCAGGGGAGTTGTCACGGGATTTCTCAGGGGATTTCTCACGGGAGAGGGGTCGCTGTCGCGCTCTACTAGCGCGCTCTAGTGCGAGTACGATGGCCCCTGTCCAAATGTCATGTCAATAGCTTGTTGCCAGAGGATTTCGCGGCTGCCCTAGGGTGGGCCCGTTGAAGGGGGTGGATTCACCGGTGGACACTGCGGGCAGGCAGCGGCCCACGATGGCCGACGTCGCCGACAAGGCGGGAGTGTCCCGCGCGCTGGTCTCGATCGTGTTCCGCAACCAGCCGGGAGCGAGCCGGGAGACCCGCGAGCGCGTGCTGCGGGTCGCCGACGAGATCGGCTACCGCCCCGACAGCGCCGCCCGGCTGCTGGCCCGTGGCCGCAGCCGCACACTCGGCGTGATGTTCACCGTGCACCAGACCTTCCACACGGACCTCATCGAAGGGATCTACCCCGAGGCCGAACGCCACGGCTACGACGTCCTGCTCTCCGCGGCGGCCGAGGGACGGAGCGAGGCCAAGGCGGTCGAGGCGCTGCTCGGCCACCGCTGCGAGGCGCTGATCCTGCTCGGCCCCGACGCGGCCCCCGCCTACCTCGATGAGCTCGGGCAGCGTGCCGTCACCGTGTCGGTCGGCCACCGGGCGCCGCGCGCCCGCGTGGACTTCGTGCACAGCGCCGAGGGCAAGGGGGTCCGGCAGGCCATGGACCACCTGGTCGGACTCGGGCACCGCGCGATTGTGCACATCGACGGCGGCCGGGGGCCCGGGTCGGCCGAGCGGCGGCGCTCCTACCGGGCCGCGATGCGCCGGTACGGACTGGAGCCGGAGATCCGGGTGATCCCCGGTGAGCACACCGAGCAGTCCGGGATCGAGACCGGCCGTCTGCTCCTGGACGAGCGCGACCGGGGCCTGCCCCTGCCGACGGCGGTCCTCGCGGGCAACGACCGCTGCGCCATGGGCGTGTGGATGGCCCTGGCGCGCGGCGGTGTCGACGTCCCACGGGACATGTCGGTCGTCGGCTACGACGACAGCCACCTCTCCCACCTCATGCCGATCGGCCTGACCACCGTCCGCCAGGACGCGGTGCTGATGGCCGAGCACGCGGTGCGGTTCGCCGTGGAACGGCTGGAGAACCCGGAACTGGAGCCGCGGGAGGCGGTGCTGGACCCGAAGCTCGTGGTGCGGGGGACCAGCGCGCCACCGCCGCGACGGGCGGACTGAACACGCCCCGCAGAGCCCGGTGGGGGACCGGACACCATGTCCGGCCCCCCGAGGGCGAAGCGTGAGCGGCCGCGGATCAGCCCGCCACCGGGTAGAGGAGGCAGTCCTCGGGCCGGATCAGCAGATTGATCTCCTGGCCCTCGTGGCGGACCGGGCTCTCGGCGTGGATGTCGAGGCCGCCGACGGCGAGTTGGTACTCGAAGCGGGCGCCCGTGCAGGAACACTGCGTGATCCTCCCGCGTCCGTACGACCTTCAAGTGCCGCCCCGTCGTGCCCAGTTCGACCCGTACGGTCCGGCCCTCCGCCGGAGCCTCGTCGACCCGGCCGTCCAGCAGATTGCACCGTCGGATGAAGCCCGCGACCTCCGGGGTGGCCGGGGTCTCGTGGATCTCGGTCGGAGTGCCTGCTGCTCCCCGCGGCCGCGCCGGCGAGTTAGGGGGAAGGCGTCGGTCGGCATTTCGAACATGGTTCGCAATACCGCAAGTTGGTGCTAGCTTCGTATTGTCATGTACTGGTACACCGAGGAGGGACGTCCGGTGGAAAGTGGCAGGATGACACGCCGCGCGGTGCTGACCGCGACGGCGGGGATGGCAGCGTTAGGTTCCGGGGTGTTCGCGGGGACAGCCGAGGCCGCGACGGGCGCGACGAAAGCGGCCGCCGCCCCGCCGACCGGGACCGTGCGAGTGTTCTGGCTCAAGCCTTCGGATGTGGCGTTCGACCAGCGGTATCCCGATGGCATCACCCGTGTGATGCAGGAGTCGCAACGCTACTACCGGCAGGAACTCGGCAAGACGTTCAAGCTGAACACCCCGGCCGTGGAGGTGGTCAACGGCGACCGCAACCGGGCCTGGTACGAGAACACGCCGAACGGCGACGACCCGTACTGGTGGGTCGTGTTCAACATGCACCAGGAGCTGCTGCGCAAGTTGTCCCTCCAGGCCCCGGACTCGCGCTGGCTGTGCGTCGGCGAGATCAGCGCCGAGGCCCAGGGCGTCTCCGGTGGCGGCGGTGGCGGCGGCTGGGTGATCCTCAGCGGCCACGACGCCGACGGTGCCGCCGGGACCAACGGCAATATGAACCGGTGGTACGGCGGCATGGTGCACGAGCTGGGCCATGCCTTCGGTCTGCCCGACTCCACGTCCACCGATGGCACACCGATGTCCGCGTCGTTCTACGACTACCCGAACTGTCACTTCAGTCAGTCCCAGAAGAACGGGATCCTGAACGGCCCGTACGGCAGCTTCCTGTCCTGAGCCATCGCCCGCGCGGAGGTGGCTGTGGTGTGCCGCAGGTCGTGCCCGCCGATCCGCGGCACACCGGCGCGCCGGGCAGTATCGGGCGCTGGGGGCGTGGTCAGCCGTCGGCGCGGACGAAAACCGGTTTGAGGTGTTTCTCCGGCAGCGTGTCGGGGAGCTGTTCCCAGTCGAGGACGTGGGAGACGACCCGTGCGGGGTCGACCGTGCCGGAGCGGGCGAGTTCGAGGGCGTCGGGGATGTGGTTGCGGACGTTGTCCCGGGCGATGCGCATCGTGACGCCGGTGAGGTACATGTCCAGCAGGGGCAGCTCGCCGGGGCGGAAGTGGTTGCCCGCCGATTCGCAGATGCCCTCCGGGGCGAGGGACTTGACGGCCAGGGCGAGCTGGCCGACGCGGCCCGTGGCCTCGACGGCGATGTCGAATCCGTGCCGGACGGGCTCGAGGGTCTCGGCGGTGGCGGCGCCGTAGCCGCGGGCGATCTCGCGGTGTCCGGGGTCGGGGTCGACGTACAGGACCTCGGAGGCGCCGAGCGCTCGGGCGATGTCGCACACGTACAGGCCGATGCTGCCGCGGGCGACGACCAGGACGCGCGCCCCCGGCCTGTCCTTGAGGTGGGGGGCGACCAGGCGCCACGACAGGGACCAGTTGTCGCCGGCCGAGGCCATGGCGACCGGGTCGAGGTCGGCGGGCAGGGGGACGAGCATGGCGTCCGCCCACACCACACGGACCAGGTCGGAGAAAAGGCCGCCCCAGCTGCCGCCGATCGGCGCGCCGTACATGGCCATGTGCGGTACGGCCGTGCAGTGCGCGGTCAGCCCGGCGCGGCAGTGGCCGCAGGTGCCGCAGTTGAGGGACCAGGGGACGACCACCAGGTCGCCGGGGGCCACGGTGGTGACGGTGTCGCCGGTCTCGACGACCCGGGCCACGCATTCGTGGCCAAGGGCGAAGGGCGGGTCGACGAAGGTGTGCCCGGCCAGGATCGCGGAGTCGACGTCGCAGGTGGTGGCGGCCACCGGGGCGACGATCGCCTCACGGTCGGAGCCCAGCCGGGGGTCGGGCGCCTCGCGCCATTCGACGGTGTGCCGGGCGACGTAGGTCAGTTCACGCATCGGCCCGCTGCTCCTTCGCGAGCGCGACCAGGTCGGCGTAGCGGATGACGGAGCCGCCCGCGCCCCAGGTGCCGTCGGGCTGCTCGTGCACCAGCACCCACACGCGCAGGGCGTCGCCCGGGTCGGCCGGGGAGAGCCCGGCGGCCGCGAGCACGGTCCTGGTGGCGTCCTCGACCAGGCCGGCCTTGCGCCGCTCGGACAGCGCCCCCTGCGGAACCGTCACCTCCACGAGGAACCGGGGCGCGTAGTCCTCAGCGGTGGTCTGCGCCCCCTCGGGCAGCTCGACGAGGTAGCTCCACGCCTGGGCGCGGAAGAACGCGGTGTCGGGTGCCCCCTCCCAGCGCAGCAGGACGGTGGCCAGGTCGCGCTGAACGGTCCCGCGGCCCTCCTCGGTCAGGGAACCGGGCGGGGCGGTGAGCCGGATCATCGGCATGGCGAAGTCTCCCTATCGTGCCGTACGCAAGATCTATGACAGTCGTTATAAGCGGGGGCCACGCTAGACTATGACAAGCGTTATATCCAGAGGGGAGCTCGGCCTTGGCCAAATCCAGCGCGCCGTCGCGCGAGCGCATCGTGGCCGGTGCGGCGGACATGATCAGCAGACGCGGTTTGAGCGCCACCAGCATCCGGGAGCTGGCCAAACACGCCAAGGCGCCGCTTGGCTCGACCTACCACTACTTCCCCGAGGGCAAGCAGCAACTGGCCACCGAGGCGGTGCGGTACGCGGGCGAGGCGGTCGCCCGCATCGTGCGCAAGGAGCTGGACGCCGGCCCGGCCGCCGGACTGCGCGCCTTCCTGGCTCTGTGGCGTGGCATCGTCGTGGAGAGCGACTTCCGCGCCGGCTGTCCGGTGCTCGCCGTCTCCGTCGAGGAGCCGGCGGCGGACGGTGAGATCCCCCCGTCCCTCGTCGCCGCGGCCGAGGCGTTCGATTCCTGGGAGCAGCTGCTCGCCGAAGCCCTACGGAAACACGGTGCCGCCCCCGACCAGGCTACGGGCCTCGCGGCCCTCATCGTGGCCTCCGTCGAGGGCGCCATCGCCATGTGCCGCGCCAAGCGGAGCATGCAGCCCCTGGACCGCGTGGCGCAGCAACTCGAAGCGCTGATTGTCAGCGCCCTCGACCACCCGGCCTGATTATGCGCGCAGTTTCCGATCGCAGATGGTCCAGGGGTAGAAGCCCATGGCGGACGCCTTGGTGTTGAAGTCCTTCACCGTGCCGGCCTTCGCGACGGCCTGCTGTTGGAGCTGCCCGTAGCGGATTCCGTCGATGGCGTAGGCAGGGGCGTAGCCGGGCTGGGCGAGGAAGGTGAAGCACTCGCCGAACAGGAACTCCTCGGTCAGGCCGGTTTGTTCGCCGGCCTGGTCGAGGAAGTCCACGAATGTGCGCCACCCCATGTTGACCTCGACGTCGCACATCGCCCGCAGGTGGCGCACCACACGCCAGATGTAGGTCTCGAACTGGGCGGCGCGGATCGCCTGGGACTGTTCAGCGGTGGTCTGCCCGTACAGATTCAGGTAGTCGCACTGTCTGCCGGTGAGGCCGGAGTGTCCGACGATGTCGGCCGCCGCGTGCGAGAAGTCCCACTCGCGCCAGAACGCCTGCCCCTCCGTGAGGGGCACCTGCATCGGCCCGGCGAGGTTGAGCAGGGGCGAGTCGGCGCGCTGGGCCGAGAGCACGAAGTTGATGCCGTGCGAGTACTCGTGGACCACGACGTTGAGCATCGTGAGCAGCGCGCTGGTTTTGTCCTCGGTGTAGTAGAGACACGACTGCGGTTTGTCCGTCAGGAAGTCGACCGCGATGTCCTGCCCGCCCGTGATCATCGGCTCCAGGTAGTGCGGCGTCGGGCTCAGCTTGAGTCCTGCGGGGACCTCGACGAGATACGCGTCGGCGAAGTTCGCGCAGATCTTCGCGGCGTCCTTGACGCGGATGGCGCCCACCGGCCACTTGCGGCCGACTTCGGCCCACACGTCGCCGACGGAGGAGCCGCGTGGCAGCCTCAGCAGGGACGCGAGCTCGGCGGCCAGGGCCTTCACGATGGTCAGGTCCTGCTCGAGCCAGGTGGTCGCGGTCGTGTCCAGGTCCGCGGCGCTGGGGACGAAGTCGTACAGGTCGGCGAGGAGCTGAGGATATCCCTCGGTGTACGTGGGTGCGCCGGTGTGTTCCCGCAGAGCGTGGATCACGGTCGGGACATCGTCCGCGTCGAGCCCCTTGATCGATCCGTCCACTGTCTGCTTGAAGTGGTCCAGTTTCTTCAGGACAGTGTCGATCTTCGCCGAGTGGTTCTTTTTGAGGATCCGCATCGTGGCTTCGCAGTAGGCGGCCGCGGTGAGGCACTGCCTACGGTGAGTGACGTCGAGCGGTATCTTGGTCAGCCGCTCCGTCTCGAAGTCGATCTTCTTGGCGGCGCTGTCGAGGAAGCCGGGAAGCCACTTCCTGGGGTCGGGGCGACCGAACGCCTTGCCGGTGAGGAGATCGATGTAGAAGGCCCCGTCGCCACAGTCCTGGACCGCCACGCCGGGCTGTGGCCAGGCGAGCTGCGTGGCGAGCAGCGTCAGCTGCCTGTCGGCGGTCGTGCGCAGGTCGGCGTCGGAGATCTCCGGCAGGCGCTTGCGGAGGGCGCCGATCTTGTCATTGGCGTCGTGCACCGCATCCGTGGTGGGGATGAAGAGGTGAGCGATGTCCTTGTTCTGTGGCCATCCGGAGGTGTACCCGGCGACTGGGAAGAGCTGCGCCCACTGGTCCGTGATGTCGTTCTCGAGCTTGGTGGCTTTCACGGTTGCTCCTTCGGTGCGCCGACGACAGAGCGGTCCGGGTAGGGGTAGTCGGGAAGCTTGTCGCTCCACCGTGCCGACTGCCACGTTGCGAGGTCGCTGTCGACCAGCTTGTCCGTCGTCCACTTCGTCGGGAGATCGTTCTGGGCGAGCAGAACGTACGGGGCACAGGCGAGCGCGGAGCCCACCTCGCCGGGCGCGGCGTACACGGCTCGGCTGACGGCGAACATCTTCGAGTAGGCCTTCTTGCGGTAGTCCGCTCCGCACATCTGGACGCTTTTCGCCACAGCCCACTCGTGCTTCAGCAGGAGGTCCTTGACCTGGTCGCCCGTGGGGAACACCGTCTTCGTTCCGTTCGTCTCGTACGGACGCGCGGGGAATTCGCCGCAGTCCTCGATGAACAGGTTGCTCTCCGTGGGGTCGTCCGCGATGGCGATCGCGATGAAGGCCCAGGCGTAGGAGGGTCCGCGTACGGTGATGCTCTTGTTGGCGCAGATGACATGGGCTCCGGGGAGGGGCGGGTGCCGTGGGACGTCAACGGTGCCGAAGAGCCGATAGGTCGCGTCGAGCAGGGGCGTGGCGTCGTAGACGTCCAAGGATTTGCTGCCGCCCCCATTGGCGGGAACGGTGAAGACCGGAGTCTTGGGGAGTTCCGCCTCCGCGAGGTGGTATCCCCAGAGGGCGCCGTTCAGCCCGCAGAACGAGGAGGCGGTGCCCATGTTGATCTGGCTGATGTTGGCGTCGGTCGCCTCGCATCGGTCGTAGGACACGATGTTCTCGGTGCCCTCGTCCAGGATGTCGGCCTCGTCGATCTTCACCGTGCCCACGGAGAGCTTCATGGTCGCGATGTATCCGGTGCCCTGCGAGGAGGGTGTGGGTGCCGGGTTGGTGCCCACGGGGTTGAGGTAGCCCATGGCGTACTCCTCCATGGGACCTATGGCGTTCCGCACCACGGACTTGATGTCGCCGGGAGTCGGGTTGTTCGGCATGTCGTTTCCCTTTCCAGCTCGGGTTCTCGACGCTGTCGTTCACCGCTTCGGGGGGAAGGTGGCCCACTGCCGGGTGGGCCGGTCGCGCAACCAGCCCGTCAACCACTCGTACTGCGGGTGTGTCGCCAGGAAGTCCTTGGCGTCGAAGGGGAGGCCGCAGGAGTTGCCCCAGCGGGCCTGGAAGGTCATGTTCGCCGCCATGTCGCTGTCCATGACCTTCCCGTCGTTGGCCCCGTGGGGGTAGAAGGGCTCCCGGCCGTGATTGCCGGCATGGCCGTCATCGAGGTCGAGATGTCCGCAGACCGACCGTGAACCGGGGCGGATGGCGTTGTCGCAGTAGACGTCGTGGTGATCCGCGATCACCTTCTGCGCCTGCTCGGCGGTCATCCGTACGGAGTTGCCGAGCAGCTGGTCGAAGCGCACGCGCCGGGCCCCGTTGCCGCGGAGGTCGGAGTAGGCGCCGGGATCGGAGGTCTCCTGATTGCGCACCCTGAGGTTCGAGGCGACGTTGTAGCAGGCGAAGTATCCGTCGGTGCGTTCCTCGGAGCCGTGTTGGGCCGAGCCCACATCGATGCGCGCGATCCTCTTCTTCGCGCTCTTGGCCTCTCCGACGAGCCATGTGTTCGCGTAGCCCCCGTTGTTGCCGTCGAGCATCCGCTGCTGCCATGTCTCGATGCTGTCGCCGTACTGGGCGGCCTTTCGGGAACGCTGGAACTCGGGGGTTTTGCCCTTGAGGAAGTGTCCGGTGAAGCTTCCGATGGTCGTTTCGCAGATCATCAGCCCCGCGTCGGTCACCACCCAGTCCGCGCCGCTGGTGATGTAGCCGGGGGCCGCTTGCATCAGCACGCGATGTCCCTTGCCCGCCGGAGGGACGATGTCGAGGATGATGTTGTAACACTCGGCGATGGCGTAACGGTCCCAGGTGTTGTGGGCCATCACGATCTTCCCGCCGTCGCTGGCCGCGCCCGTGGTGGCGAAGGCGCTGCACCGCCCCGAGGAGCTTCTGACGCGCGTGCCGACGGCCGTGTCCTGCGGCGGATCCAGCGGCCACCACGTCCCGACCAGCTCGTTGTACGCGTTCCAGGCGATCAGCACCTCTTCGGTGATGGGGACCTTTCGCCTGGGTGTGAACGCGGCCTTTCCGCCGGTGGCGCCCTTGACGATGCCCCTGATCTCGTCCAGGTATTCGTCGTCGAGGGGCCCGAACGCCTCCCCGACCAGACCGGCGAAGTACTTCAGGTTCTCACCGGTGTCCCACTCGGCCATGAAGTCGCCGACGTCGAGGGCGTCTCGTAGTTCCTTGGCCAGCGCTTTCCCGTGCTGTTCGCCGCGGTGTTTCGCGTCTCCTTCGAGACGAAGGTAGATCCAGCCCTCTTCCGGCACCGGCTCGCCCGGCGGCACAACCTTGTCGTCCATGGGATATCGCCCATTCACGAGACATTGTGTGTGTCGCCCCCGGGTCGGCCGCCTCCCCGCCCGCGCCCCCACTGGTGGCCAAACCCCCGCATATCACCATAGGGCAACTCGCGAGCCATCGCGCGACGCGGCGCGGGCCCTGCCAGCTTCCGGAGGGTGGTCAGCGGCCCGGGTCGAAGCGGCCGTGAGCTGTCCAGAACTGGTCAACGGCTCATGGAAGGCTCGATGGTTGGTTTTTCGGTGCGGCACCATGTGATTATGCCGCAGCGCGAGCAACTCAGCACCCTCCGCCGCGCAGCATGCTGACCATGGGCGCCCTATGGCGGTGGATATCTTTACGGAATTTCTCCACCCAGAGAGTTGAGTCGCTGCCGTATCGATTCTTCCTGTTGAATGAGATGTAATTCTTGGTAAATCCGCAGTGCTGCGGCCAAGTGTGCTTTGGCGGCATCGGCTCCCTGGATGCCTCCGATGATTCCAGCAATGCCCTCATGAGCGTGAGCCTCCTCGTACCGCCTGCCAAGATCCTGTGCGACTTTAAGTGCTTCGCGGTAGGTCTCTAGGGCAGTCTTGTCCTGGCCGCATTCACTCTGTATCGCTGCTGTTGCCGCCAGAATGCGTTGTCTCTGTTGCTGGTCGTCAATCTCTCGCGCTATTTCGTCGGCATGAGCTAAGTGGTTGCGGGCTTCAGTATATTGTCTCCGCGCCAGATGCGTGATGCCGAGGTTGACAAGCGAATCTGTCTGACCTGCCTTATCGCGTATGGCTCCATAATTCTCCAGTGCTTTTTGAAAGTAAGCCAGTGCCTGCGCACTGTCGCCCCCGTTGCGGCATACGTTGCCGAGGTTGTTGTAGAGGATCGCGAGCTGTTGTCTGCCGCCGAATTTTCTCACAAGAGCGAGTGATCTTTCATAGTACTCTCGTGCTTCTTCTTGGCGTCCCTGTAGGCTGTGAATTTCGCCGATATTGTTAAGCGCTTTTATCTGGCCGTGCATGTTCCCGTTACTCTGGTGTAGCTCGAGTGTGGCGCGGAATTGGCATGTTGCTTCCTCGAGATGCCCGAGATGTGCCAGTGTTATTCCTTGGTGATTGAGCGCCTCTGCCTCCCCGCTGAGGTTTGCGATCTGTCGATGTAGCGGTAGGGCTTCGTGGAAATTTTGGAGTGCTTCATGTAATCGCCCTGAGACGAGATCAACGATGCCTATTTGCTCAAGTGCTTCAGCTTGGATCCACACGTCACCCATGTTTCGGCCACGCGCCAGGGCCTCCTCTGCGTGCCGGAGGGCTTCCCTGTGAGCGCCTTGGGGGCGCAGGAGAGCAGCACGTTCGATGAGAAACTGAGCGGTCGCTGTAGCATTGTCCTGGTTGCGGGCAACCGTTAGTGCCGATGCGTTGAGGCCGGCAGCCACGTCCCACATGCCCCAGACGTGGAATGCGTGGTCGAGCACGTGGGAAAAGAATATGGCGTGCTCAGGATGCTCCGATGCGGCTAGACGGGCGGCTGCGACAAGGTTTCCGCGGTTTAAATCAAGCCATACCGACGCTGCGTCTGCTGTGCCAAATTCTGGCATCATGTGCGAGAGGAGTGCCTCTGAAACGTCAAGACGCCGACGTTGCGGGTACGCCAGGCGATCGCAGATGTCGGCCACTGCGAGGTAATGATTCAATACGCGTCGTTCGGCATCCCGGCGCTCGGACTCAGTATCATGCTGTTCACCGGTCTTCCGAGCGAAGTCACGGACCATGTCGTGAAAACGGTAGTGATCCTTTACGGGTTCTTCCAGAAGATGGGCATCGACCAGTTCGTCCACGCTTCTACGGGCTTCAGCGAGGTCTACGCCGGCGAGTTCTGCTGTGGCGTGAAGAGAAAGATCGGGACCGGGGTGCAGAGCGAGGAAGCGGAAGAATCGCTGATCCTTCTTGAGGAGTTCGGCGTAGGAGAGATCGAAGGCGGCTGCGATGCCAAGAGGAGTGTCGATCTCTTCGAGTAGATTGGCCGATTGCTTTAGCCGCTCAGCAAGATCATGTACGTCCCAGGCATCGCGATGTCGAAAACGGTTAGCAGCGAGGCGGATGGCCAGGGGGTGCCGGTCACAAAGGGCTACAATCTGCCGCACAGCAGAGCTGTCGAATTTTCGGTGGGAGCCTGCGATGCGCGTGAACATAACAGCGGCTTCCGCTGTGTCCGGAGCATCGAGAGAGAGCGACTGAGCTCCTTCTAGATCCGAAAGTCGATGGCGGCTGGTGACAAAGACTTGGCATGTTGGTGTACCGGGCAAAAGCGGTCGAATTTGCGTGGCGCTCCGCGCGTCATCGAGTAGCAGGAGCACCGAGCGGTGGGCAGTGCGTGTGCGCCATAGGGCCGCCCTCGCGTCGAGACTGGCAGGGAGCCCTTCGGCAGGTACGCCAACGGCCTGGAGCAGGATTGCGAGCGCATCCGCCGCATCGACCGGTGGTTGCCCATGATGGGCACGTAAATGGACGTAGAGGCATCCATCGGGGTAGCGAGCCCGCAGGCGGTGTGCGGCATGGGTGATCAGCGCCGTTTTGCCGACGCCGCCCATTCCATGAATGACAGTGAGCGGCAGTGCGGTTGCCTTGGTGCTGGGCGTTGCCAACAGCACAGCCAGTTCGTATCTGCGCCCGCTGAAGTCACTGATGTCACGAGGAAGATTGTCCGGAGGACCGAGGGGTTGGCGGCGAACTGGCTCGGAAGGTTGGAGTAGGAGACCGGGATCTCGCTTGAGGATGCGCTGATGGAGGTTCTCAAGTTCCGGGCTCGGATCAGCACCGAGAATTTCACCGAGACGTCGTCGCGTGTCCCGGTATACGGTGAGGGCAGCGCCGTGTCGACCGCATCGATGGAGTGCCAGCATTAGGTGCTTGGCATAGGGTTCCGGATCATGCTCATGATCTGCCAAGTTATAGAGCTCCGCCACGAGATCGGCATGGCGGCCGAGATCAAGCTCTAGGTTGATGCGTTGTTCCCTGACCTGTCGCAGACGCTCGGATAACCTCCGCCTCATAGCAGTGGCCCAGCCTCCGCTGAATTCAGCGAGCGGGTCGGAGCGCCAGAGGGACTCCGCTTGGCGTAGCAGCAGTGTTGCATGCTGGATGTCGCCCTGATGGGCTGCTTCGCGGGCCTGAAGATACAGGCGCTCGAATCGTCGGAGATCGACTGCGTCTGACGGAACATGGAGGGTGTAACTGCTGGCGCTGAATCCGATGCTGGCTTGATCACCAACGGCAGCTCGCAGCCTGGAGCGAAGGCGCGAGACATTGCTTTGCAATGTGGCCGTGCCGCTGGCAGGAGGGGAGCTATCCCAGATTCGTCTTATCAGTGTGTCAGCCGGAACGGGAGCTCCGTCCGCACATAATAGAACGGCAAGGAGATATCTCTCCTTCGTTGAACCGAGGCGTTGCTGTGAACCGTTGACCCATAGCTCCAGCGGGCCCAGTAATTGGAACTCCACCAGCGTCCCCTTCGCGCCGGTCGCTCCCGTTCATCGCCTGAGGTGGCCCAGTATGGCACGTACATGCCATAGTGGATAGAGGGTGTGTTACCGGGCGGATGCGCTGGGCATATTGATCTCGGATGCGTGCCGTTGGCGTGTAGGGGATGTGTCGCTGGTGAGGGGTGAAGCGTTCGTTCGACACGCGTATCGAACAGTGGATTGATCGCGGAGTTGTGTGTCCGATGCACGCGTCTCGGCCTGGAGGCGGCTTGAGCGAAGATGACGATGTAGGGATGCTGGGCAAGGCAGCTGGCTCCCCGGGGGCATGGCGCACGGTGGGGCACAACATCCTGGCAGGTACAGTCCACGGGCCCAGCGTGCAAGCCGCCGCGATCTACGGGGATGTATACATGGGTGCCAGTGCTGCCCACCACCCGCGGCTAATTCCGTGGCAACTCCCTCCAACGCCACGTCACTTCATTAACCGAACCGAGAGCCTTGGGATCCTCAACACGCTGCTCGAGCGTACGATGCCATCTGCGGCGATCATTACCGGCCCTGCAGGTGTTGGTAAGACATCCTTGGCCCTGCGGTGGTTGCGTGATCACAAGGAGGACTTTCCTGACGGTCAGCTGTACGTGGATCTACGCGGGCATTCCCATGGGGAGCCAATCGCTCCTAGCGCGGTCCTTGCGCAGTTCCTTCGGGCGCTAGGCGTGCCGGCCGACCAGGTTCCGGTGGAATTCGCAGAAAGAGTCGCTCTCTACCGAACTGTCACTGCTGAGCGGAACATTGCGGTTTTGTGTGACAACGCACTGTCGGCAGCGCAAGTCCGGCCGCTGATACCCGCGTCTCCGAATGCGTGCTGCTTGGTGACAAGTCGGTGGCGACTAACCCCACTGCTTCTTGACGGCGCTGAGCTTGTTTCTCTGGACCCGCTGGACCTCGACGCTGCCGTCGAATTGCTGGGTCAGATCGCAGGGTGGGACCGTGTCGCGATGGACAGCGCCGCTGCGCGGAAAATGGTGGCGTCGTGCGGATGCTTCCCACTCGCAGTATGTGTGGGCGCTGCGCTGCTGGTTTCCAGGCCGGGGTGGACCGTTGCTTCGGTGGCTGCAGAGCTCACGGCCCTTCGTTCGGCTGGACCCGATGAGGAGGTCTCCTTGACTGCCAGCCTTGATCAGTCGTACGAAGTACTGTCTGAGGGTGCTGCACGCCTGTACCGCCGCCTCAGTCTCCATCCCGGAGCCGCGTTCGGCATGGAGGTGGTCGAGGCGGTCGCCGCAACAACACCCACTATCGATCATGTGTCGGATTGTCTGATGGATCTTGTCGATGCCAATTTGCTTTCCTCACCCGAGCCTGAGCAATTGCGGTTCCACGACGTGATTCACCAGCATGCCCGAGGCCGCGCCGAGTCGGATGAAACCGGAGGCCAGCGTCGCGAGTCTATAACACGCATCATCGATTGCTACCTTTCCAGCGCAAACGCTGCCGACCACATCTTGTACCCGCAGAGACGGCGACCTCGAGTGGAGTACACATATCCAGACAGCCCTCGGGTAAATTTCACGGATACCACGTCTGCTCTCGAGTGGTTTGATCGCGAACGCGGTAATTTGCTCGCTGTCCAGCGGATGGCAGAGAATTCGGGTCTTGATACGGAGACATGGCAGCTGGCCGAGGCCATGTGGACCCTTTTCATCCATCTCCGGTATCACGATGACTGGATCTCCTCTCATGAACTAGGTGTCACTGCGGCAGTACGATGCCGCCACCCGGTGGCCGAGGCCAGGCTGCGGACCGGACTCGGTATCGCGCTACGGGATGCTGGCAGGCCGAAGGACGCCTTGCGAGAGTTCACCTCGGCGCTCTCCCTGCGCCGTGAGATTGGCGACCGTAGGGGTGAAGGGCTTGTCCTCCACAACATCGGCCTCACCCACCGGCGTCTGGGGGATTGGGGGAAGGCCCGTTCCATCCTGCAGACGGCTATTTCCGTCCGTGAAGAGGCAGGTGACACTCGCGGAACCGCCCGCGGATTCGCGGCTCTAGGTGAAGTAGAAAGCCTGACGGGGCATCATGAATCAGCTCTGGCTTACCTGACGCTGGCGCGGGAAGCGCTCATCAATACCGGGGACCCCTACGAGGCGCTCACCGAACGGCTGGTCGGTGAAGCACACCTGCGCGCTGGCGATGTTCAGGCTGCACGGCGCCACCTCACGGCGGCTCTGGAAGTGTTGCGCGAAGCCGGCGAAGCCTTTGAATCGGGTGCAATTTACGAAGCATTGGGCACACTCGCGCAGCGTGAGAACGACACGGCCTCGGCTCGACGCTTTTACACGCGAGCCGAGGCTGTTTATGCCCGGCTCAATGCTGAACGGGACGCTCGCCGGGTTGCAGATCTTCGTGGGAGTCTTGGAGCGGGAACTGATCGGTGACTCCCCCCGTTTCGCCTACCGCCATGTACCCACTCGGGTCTGCACCGGGTACACACAGCGCAGAGCTGCGAGTTCCCCGTCGGTCAGAAAGCCCTCTGCAGCAGACTCTGTACCGATTTTCCAACCAGCGAAGATCACGGCCGACTCCAGCGCCTCTACCGGCTCGCCGGAGGCGAGCCATCCGTGCAAGAAAGCGGCGAACAGTGCGTCTCCGGCGCCGTCGGTGTTGCACGCAGGCCGCGGATTCACGGCTGCGATTTCGACCAGTCTGCCATCCCTGAGGCCCATCACGCATCCCCGATCGCCTTTGCCTACTGTGGCGATGCGGCATCCTGGGTACCGCAGGAGCACGTTCGCGATCCACTCCTGTGGGGAGCAGGAGAGCCCTTCGTGACTGCGGAAGATCACGTCGGCGCACTCCAGCCATGGTTGCCGACTGATGTCATCGTGGTCCCTGGCTGCGTGCAGATCTGTTGCGATCGGCAGCTGCAGTAGCTCCTTCGCCACCCGCAGGAAGGGTTCGCCGAAGGGATTGCTGCTGATCACCGCAAGATCGGTGCCAACGGCTTGTTCGATGAAACTCTGCATTGGGTAGTCGGACGGGGTGTTGGCCCAGCCGCTGCGGGCCACGCGTCCATCAGACTCAACCAGAATCACCGTTTTCGCCGATTCCGGAACAGCGACTACACCAGGCCCGAGTAGCCCGGAGCGCTGTAGTGTTGCCCTGATGACTTGCCCTGCCGCGTCGGAGCCCACCGCTGTACACAGCCGAGGTGTATCCCCGAGGCTCAGGAGGGCACTTGCGATGTTGTACGCGCCACCTACCACCGAGCACCGCATCCATGCTGGTCGCCGGTAGGCGGTGTAGGCCAGCGGGAATCCTTCGACCGGCATGATCATCGACAGCCGAGTGACCCCCGCGATAACTAAGTGTGCCATTTTTCTTTATGTCTCCCCCTGTTGGTTTTTGCTGCTTGAGGGCCGTGGTCCGCAAGGGGTAGGGGGATCACCCGCAACGCCTCGCTGGGGCCCGCGGTTTCGAGCATGGGGGAGGCGCTTGGACGGAACGCTTGCAATGCGCATGTAGAAGTCTGTCCGGTGAGGACTGGCGCTCGGCGGTGTGGGTGTCCTGGGAGAGGTTGTTGTGTCCGCCCTCAAGTGCCGGGATGGGATGCTCTCGATGGGTCGGTTGTATTTTCAGTAGTGGCAAATGCAAACCAAGGGGGCTCCTTGATTCGATGGAGGTGGGTCGCTTTTGTGTAACATCGACCTTCGCCGCCTTGTTGCTTGTGGTGAAGGTCGATGTTGCGCCACGGTCACTTGGCCCGAGTGGGAGATGTCCTTTTATTTACCTTATACGCTAGATCATGAAGCGCAAAATGTCCATCATGATGGGGATTGCGTAAGTAGTGCTCAATGCCGCAACAGTCACCTTAAATACTGTGTGCCGTCGAGACTGACGCATGCTTCTCCTTCTGATGATAAACATGGATAAAGGGGGGCGGCGCTCGCCGTGAGTTCAGACCCTATCACTGAATGCGATCTTACGCTTACGCTCAATGGTGTTTGCGGACGCGTATTGATCCGAGTCTCCAGCCATGCGGTAGTCCGTGGATTTCTCCGGGTTCGCACAGCCGACGGGTGGTGTTCTGCTGCATCTGCAGGGCGGACGTCGCTTTGCCCGGGCCGAAGAACACGCCCGCCTCCCGTAGAAGGGTCACGACCCCGGGCGCACCCGGCATCGTGGCGCCCTCCGCGAGGGCGAGGGCCTCGTCCGTCGATCTCCCGGGAGGTCACGCTGCTGTCACCGGCCGGCACATCGATGTGCTCGCCGAGGCGACGATGGAGCTCGGCCATGACGGACTGGCAGAAGTACATGAACTCGGTGTCCGAAGGGACCTTGGGACCGACGTCGCTGGCGCACTTCCCGCCTCCGAGGCCGGTCAGGGCCTTTTTGAGGACCTGTTCGAAGCCGAGGAACTTCACGATGCCGAGGTTCGTGCCGGGACGGAGGTTAGGTGCAGTCGTCCCTCGTGCGGGCCGAGCGCGCTGCTGAACTCCACGCGTTAACGCCGGGTGACCTGCCACTTCGGCTCACACACGCGCTTCACGATGCGGGAGTTCACACACTCCGGGTAGGCGGCCGGCACCGGCGCGAGTACCTGGAGCACTTCGCGGGCCGCCTGGTGGAACTCGGGCTCTCCGGTACTGCAGCGCACGAAATCGGGGAGTACGGCGTCGAAGTGGTCGGTTGAGTTCACTGGTGTCTTCCGTCTTCAGGTGCGACGGCCGGGGTGCCGGGCAGCGGGGTGCGTGCGGGGTGGTCGTGGAAGACGTCGAGGATGTTGCCGACGGCCAGGTCCACCATGGCGGCGCGGGTGTTGTCCGTGGCCGATCCGATGTGCGGCAGCGTGACGACGTACGGCTCGGTGACCAGCGGGGAGAGGTCCTCGCCCATCGGCTCCCGCTCGAACACGTCGAGGCCCGCTGAGTGCAGTGTGCCCGCCCGGACCGCCTTGAGCAGTGCCTCCTCGTTCACCACGTCACCGCGCGAGGTGGAGACCAGGGTCGCTGTCGGCTTCATCGCGGCGAGTTCACGGTGGGAGATCAGATGCCGCGTCTCCGCCGTGAGTGGCACATGCCGATGTCCGCCTCGGCGAGCAGTGTCTCCAAGCCGACCGGAGTCGAGAGGCCGTCGTCGGCTGCGTACGGGTCGTGGTGGATCACGCGCATCGCGAAGCCCTGCGCGCGGCGGGCCACCGCGCGGCCGATCTGGCCGTAGCCGACGAGGCCGAGCGTGGCCCCGTGGACATCGAGGCCCAGGTGGTCATGCATCCGGAAGGTGTCCCAGCCGCCCCGCGCCAGGGTGGTGGCGGCGCCGAGCCGTCGGCGGGCCGCGAGGAGCAGGGCGAAGGTGAGGTCGGCGGTGGTCTCCGCGAGGACACCGGGCGTGTGGGTGACGACGATGCCGCGCTCTGCGGCGGCGGTGCGGTCCGCGTTGTCGAAGCCCATGCTCGCCAGCGCGATCACGCGCAGGGACCCGCCGGCGGCGTCCATCAGTGCGGCGTCCACGGCGTCGTTGCCCAGGGCCTAGGCTGCCGGTGCTGCCGGGGGCTAGGGGGGCGAGCTCCGCGCCGCTCGCCGAGGTCCTGCTGGACCACCCGCGCGTCCGGGTGCTCACCGATGAGATCTACGACGAGATCTGGTACGGCGAGGGGGGACAGCCGGTCCCTGGCCGCCGTCGAACCGCGCCTGACCGACCGCGTGTTCCTCACCAACGGCGTGTCCAAGACCTACGTGATGACCGGCTGGCGGCTCGGCTACGGAGCCGGCCCCGCCGACCTGGTGACCGCTATCAACACACTTCAGTCGCAGATCTCCTCCTGCCCGTCCTCCGTCAGCCAGGCGGCCGCGGCCGCCGCGTTCACCGGGCCGCAGCGGTTCGTCGCGGAGACGGTCCTGGCCTATCGGGGAAGGTGCGACGCCACGGTCCAGCTCATCAACGAGGCCCCGCTCCTGAGCTGCACCCCTCCGGACGGCGGCTTCTACCTGCTGGTCGACTGCGCCGACGCCATCGGCCTCCGCACACCGGACGGCGCGCGGATCGAGAACGACGAGCAGTTCGCCCGCCACCTCCTGGGCAGCCGGCAGGTGGCCGTGATCCACGGCTGCGCCTACGGCGCCCCCGGCTACTTCCGTATCTCCTTCGCCACCTCCACGGACGTCCTCACCGAATCGTGCGCGCGCATCGCCGCGGCCTGCGCCGCCCTGACTCCGGCCGTGCCCGCCTCAAAGGCACTCCATGATTGACCTCAGCACGACGTTCGAGCGCCCCGACCCCGGTCTCGTCGGGCGGTTGGGCGCCTTCTCCTCCGGGACGATCGACGAGGCACAGGGCCGGCTCGGCGCCCTGGACTCGACCATCAAGCCGGTCGACCACCGCATGAAGCTGTGCGGCCCGGCCTTCACGGCCGTCTGCGCCCCGCGGGACAACCTCGTGCTCCAGACGGCCATCCACTACGCCCACCCCGGCGACGTCATCGTCGTCTCGGGCGGCGCCTACGCCGAGGCCGGGTCCTTCGGGGACGTCCTGGCCAACGCCTGCCAGGCGAAGGGGTTGGGCGGCCTGATCACCGACACTGGTGTCCGTGACACGGAGGACCTGCGGGCTCTGGGGTTTCCCGTCTTCTCCCACAGCGTCAGCATCAAGGGCACGGTCAAGGAGACTATCGGTCCGCTGTGCGAGCCCGTGACCGTCGGCGGCCAGGTGATCCGCCCCGGCGATGTCGTCAAGGCCGACGCCGACGGTGCCGTGGTCGTCCGGCGCGAAAATCTCACCGAGGCCATCGCGGCCTCACGGCAGCGGGCGGACACCGAGACCGAACTCATCGCCGCCTACCGGTCCGGCAAGACGGTCGCCGAGATGTGCAACCTCATGCCGATCCTCGCTGTGAAGGGCGTCGTGGTGGGGGAGTAGCCGTCCTCACCCATCGCTTGCCTCGCGTTGCCGGAGGCGGTTACAGCAGGTGTAGCGTGAACCGGAGTCGGCCGGTCCGTCCGGCGAAGTCGTGTCCTGACGGGGGACCTTCCACCATGCGCCACCTTTCTCGCGCCGCCGCGTTCGGCGCGCTCGCCGCCTCCGCCCTCCTCGCACTCTCGGCCTGCTCCAGCGGCGGGTCGGGCGACACATCGTCCTCCACCGAGGGGAAGAGCGGGGAGAAGAGCGCGAGCAGCAGTGGTTCTCCGAGCGCGAAGGCCACGTCGTCGTCGCCGTCCGCCGCGGCGGACGGCTCGGTCGGTGGAACCGGTGCCGGCCAGACCGTCACGTCCAAGGTCGAGGTCAGCATCAAGTCGTGCCAGCTGCGCGACGCGTCCAAGCTGTACGCGATCGTCCAGCTCGACAACGTGAAGGGCGCGGCGGACTACGCCTACACCGTCAAGGTCCGCTTTCTGAACTCCGCGCACCCCGACAAGGCGGTCTACGCCACCCTCGCCAACCAGCCCGTCCTGGCCGGAGCCATGAAGAGCGCACTCGCGTCCGCCTCCTGGAAGGGCGACTCCGCCGCGATGCCGCAGACCTGCGAGGTGGCCAAGGCGACCAAGGTGGAGACGGCCGGCTGAGGCGGATCCCGGCCTGGCGGCGTGGGCATCGGCGAAAGGCGAACCCGCGCAGCGGCAGCAGCTCACTCAGCGTGGCGGGGCGACCGGGGCAGTCGGATAGTGCGGTGCCGCGCGGTCGCCTCGGCCAGAGGGGTGGTCAGCCGGCTGCCGCCGGTGCGGTGGCGGGGAGGTGGGTGGCCGACTGCTCGTGCTCGTCGGGGGCGAGGGGCGGGACGTCTTTGCCGTCGAGGACGGCCTTGGCGCGCTCCAGGTCGAAGGCTCCTTCCCACTTGGCGATGAAGATGGTGGCGACGGCGTTGCCGAGGACGGTGGTGAGGATGCGACCCTCGTTGAGGAAGCGGTCGATGCCGACGATCAGGGCGAGGGCCGCCATCGGGACGTGGCCGATGATGCTGACGCTGCCGGCGAGGACCACGAAGGCGCCGCCCGGGACGCCGGCCGCTCCCTTGCTGGTGATCATCATGATGCCGAGCATCGCCAACTGCTCGCCGAGGGACATGTGGATGTCGAGGGCCTGGGCCAGGAAGAGCGAGCTCATCGTCAGATAGATGGCGGTGCCGTCGAGGTTGAAGGAGTAGCCGGCCGGGAGGGTGAGGCCGACGACCGGGCGGGCGGCGCCCAGGTTCGTCATCTTGTCGACCATGCGCGGCAGTACGGCCTCGCTGGAGCAGGTCGCCAGGATGATCATGAGCTCTTCCTTGAGGTAGCGGCAGAGCTTGAAGAGGTTCAGGCCGGTGTAGCGCAGCAGACCGCCGAAGACGACCAGGATGAAGAGCAGGCAGGTCACGGAGAAGATCGCGATCAGGATCAGCAGCTGGTGCAGGGTGCCGATGCCGTACTTGCCCACCGTCAGCGCCAGGCCGCCGAAGGCGCCGAGCGGGGCCGTGCGCATGACCCAGCCGACGACCTTGAAGACGACCTTGGAGAGGTTCTCCACACCGCGCAACAGGCCCGCGGCGGGCTCGCCGACGGCCTTGACGCCGATGCCAAACAGCACCGAGACCAGCATGACCGGGAGGATCTCGCCCTCGGTGAAGGCGGAGAACATCGTGGCCGGGATGATCGACAGGATGAAGTCCGGCAGGTTCAGATGGGCGGTGGCGGCGCCCTCGGGCAGGTCCTCGGTGCTCAGCGACGAGGCGTCGATGTGCATGCCGGCGCCCGGCTGGAAGACATTGGCTATGACCAGACCGACCACCATGCACAGACCGGTCAGGGCGATGAAGTAGACCAGTGACTTGGCGCCGACCCGGCCGACCCGGCCGATGCTGTCGACCTTGCCCACACCCAGGACGACGGTGCAGAAGAGCACCGGCGCCACGATCATCTTCATCAGAGCGACGAAGCCGTCACTGAACGGCTGCATCTGCTCGGCGGTGCCCGGCCACACCGCGCCGACGACGATGCCTGCCGCCATGCCGATGAGAACCTGGACCCACAACTGGCGCAACCAGTACGTCATCTTTCATCTCCTTCGGAGGCTGGAAATCCATCTCTGTATACAGAGCTGCATTCATCTCTGTATAGCCCTCTGTGGACATCTCTTGGAAACATCCCCGCACCTCGATCGGAGCGTGCGGATTCGGGCATGCGAAGGTCCCGCCTGCCGCATATGGGCAGGCGGGGCCTCGGGGTGGTGCCGCGGTCAGGGAGGGGTCAGGGGGCGACCCAGTAGGCGCGGGTGTTGGTGAACTCGCGGATGCCGGCGCCGGCCAGTTCGCGTCCATAACCGCTGCGCTTCGTACCGCCGAAGGGCAGCCGCGGGTCGGAGGCGACGACGGCGTTGACGAACGCCGCTCCGCTGGTGATGCGGCGGGCCAGCGCGATGCCGCGCCCGGTGTCGGCCGTCCAGACGCTCAGGCCCAGGCCGAAGGAGGTGGCATCGGCCAGCCGTGCGGCGTCGTCGTCATCACGGGCGACGGCCAGGGCGGCCAGCGGGCCGAAGGTCTCCTCGTCGAAGGCCGCCATGCCCGGGCCGGTGTCCGTGAGGACGGTGGGCTGGAAGAAACAGCCCTCGCCGGGCAGAGGCTTTCCGCCGGTGAGAAGACGCGCGCCCGCCGCCACCGACTCCTCGACCTGGCGGGCGATCGCCTCGCGCAGATCGCCGCGGGCGAGTGGGCCGACCTGGGTGGAGCGGTCGTGCGGGTCGCCGATCCGCAACCGCTCGACACCTGCTACGAACGCCGTGGTGAAGGCGTCCATGACCGCCTCGGCCACGATGAACCGCTTGGCGCACACACAGCTCTGGCCGGAGTTGGCGAAGCGCGCCCGCACCGCGGCCGCCGCTGCCGCCCCGACGTCGGCGTCGTCGAGGACCACGAAGGCGTCCGAACCGCCCAGCTCCAGCACGGACTTCTTCGCCGCCCGCCCGGCCGCCGCGCCGACCGCGGCCCCGGCCCGGTTGCTGCCGGTGAGGGTGACCGCGGCGATGCGGTCGTCCTCGATGAGCCGTGAGGTGGTGTCGGGGACGTCGGCGTCCGCGATGACCAGGGTGGTCACCAGGTGTTCGGGGAAGCCGGCTTCGACGATGAGGTCCTGTAGGGCGAGCGCGCCGCCGGTGACGTTGGAGGCGTGTTTGAGCAGCACTCCGTTGCCCGCCAGCAGGGACGGGATGGCGAAGCGCATCACCTGCCAGACGGGGAAGTTCCACGGCATGACCGCCAGGACCAGGCCGGCGGGTTCGTATGCCACCCAGGCCTCGGCACCGTCGATGGCCACGTGTTCGTCGGCGAGGATGCCGGGCCCCCGCTCGGCGTAGTACTCGGCGGTCAGGGCGGACTTCTCGACCTCGGCCTCCGCCTCCCCGACGGGCTTGCCCATCTCCGTGACGGCCAGGTGGGCGAGCCGGTCCTTGTGTTCGCGCAGGGTACGGGCCAGGTGGGCGACGCGTGCGGCCCGCTCGGCGACCGGGACCAGGGCCCAGGCGCGCGAGGCGGCATGGGCACGCTCCACGGCGGCCTCGATCCGTGCGGTGTCCCAGGTGTCGTACGAGGCCAGCGGCTGTCCGGTGGCGGGGTTGACCGTCCGTATGGCGGCGCTCATGAGGTGGGGGCACCGCCCTTGTCGCTCGCGGAGAGATGCTCGAAGGTCTCGCCGGTGGCGGTGATGGTGCGGGTGACGTCCCGGCCGCCGTAGACCCAGTAGATCCGCATGACGCCCGCGCCGCGGTTGAAGAACCGGTGCGGGACGCCGGCCGGGACCCAGGTGGCCTGGCCGACCTCCAGGTCGAAGAGGTCGCCGTCGATCTCCGCGGTCGCCTCGCCTTCGAGGATCAGGACGGACTCCTCGACGTTGTGGCTGTGCAGGGGCAGGCCGGTGCCGGGCTGGAAGACGGTCTGGCCGGTGGTGATGACGGCCGCCTCCGAGTTCCACTTGCCGACGTACGGGACGGTGGCCACCCCGCCGCCGCGGTCGAAGCGTTCGATTTCGTCGGGGTGGATGAGCAGATTCGGTTCCGCAGGGCGGTTGGCGCACATGGCGGCGGCTCCGTTCAGGAGTGGTGGAAAAGACGGCGGGAGAGCGTGTTGACCTGGCTGCCGGGGACGACGTACTTCGCCGCCGCCTCGCGCCAGACCTTGAAGTGGGGCGCGGCGCGATGGGCCTCGACGGCTGCCTCGTCTTCGTAGATCTCGTGGAAGACGAAGTGGTGGTCGTCGGCCAGGTCGCAGACGACGTCGAAGTACTGGCAGCCGGGCTCGTCGGTGAAGGAGCGCTCGGCGTTCTCCTCGATGGCCTTGAGGAATTCGTCACGACAGCCCGGGACGACCTGGAGGGAGACGGTCAGCGCGATCATGCGGGGAGCTCCTGGGAGTTGAGGGGAAGGGGCAGGGGTACGGCGGTGGCCTCGGCGATGTGCGCGAGTGAGGCCCAGGTGTCGTCGACGAGCGTGATGCCCTCGGTGCGCAGACGCTCGGCGGTGCGGGCCTCCGGCTCGCCGGGGACCAGGATCTCGGCCGTGCCCGGGGCGGTGGGGGTGGACTTGGTCTCCCCGATCAGGGCCTCCACCCGCGCCTCGAACAGGGCCGGGTCGGCCATCGAGCGGACGTCGATGCAGATCAGCAGGTGGCCGACGCCGCTGCGGCCGGAGGGGTGGTACGGGCCGACGACCGCCGAGCCGAAGGCGCTGCCGGTCAGCACGCCCGCCAGCACGTCGAACATGAAGGAGATGGCGTAGCCCTTGTGGCCGGCCATGGGCAGGATCAGGCCCTCGACGGCGCGGCGCGGGTCGGTGGTCGGCACGCCGTCCGCGTCGGCCGCCCAGCCCTCCGGGATCGGCACGCCGCGCTCCCTGGCGTAGTAGATCTTGCCGCGCGCGACCGCGGTGTTGGCGATGTCCATCACGACCGTGCCGTGGCGGCCGCCGGGGGCCGCGATCGACCACGGGTTGGTGCCGACCCGCTTCTCCCGGCCGCCCCAGGGCGCCATCGCCGGGCTGGCGTTGGTGACCAACAGCGCCACGCAGCCACGCTCGGCGGCCTTGCGGGTGTAGTACGCGGCGGTGCCGAAGTGGCCGGAGTCGCGGACCGCTACCGCGCTGATGCCATGTCGGCGGGCCCGCTCGACGCCCCAGCCCACCGCACGGTCGGTGATCACCTGCCCGAGGCCGTCGTGGCCGTCGACGACGAGGACGGCGCCGTTGTCGCTCACGATCTCGGGGGCGGCCACGGCGGCCGTCGCCCCGCTCTCGATACGCCTGAGGTACCAGGGCAGGCGCAGCATCCCGTGCGACGGGTGTCCCCACAGCTCCGCGGTCACCAGGGTGTCCGCGAGCAGACGGGCGTCCGCGGGCGGGACGCCATGGGCTTCGGTGGTGGCGGCGGCGAACCCCAGCAGGTCGGCGGCGCCGACGGTATGCGGCATTGGACAGCCCCTCGTGTAGATCGTAGAGCCGAGTATGTATCCACTCCTGTATACATCACTGGGCTCAAGGAAACCACAGGGCCGGAGAGCGCGGGCTCGGGCGAGTGGGGCCGGGGGAGTAGGGCCCGGGGCGTGGGGCCGGGGGCGTGGGGCCGGGGCGTGGGGTCAGCCCACCACGTCCAGCTGAACGTCCGTGCCGAGCGCCAGGTCCTGGCCGGTGAGGCTGTCGATGAGCGCCTGGAGGGTCTGCGCGAGGTGGTGCCGGCACGCCGCCTCCGCCGCCTGGGCGTCCCCCCGCGTGATCGCCTTCAGCATCGCGCGGTGCTCGTCCAGCGAGGTCAGCATGCGGCGCGGGCCGCTGTGCGAGAGATGGCGCAGGCGTACGGTCTCGCTGCGCAGGTCGCGGATCGTGCGGGCCAGGTACTGGTTGCGGCAGGCCGCGATGACCGACTGGTCGAAGTCCTCGGTGATCTCGTAGAACTCCTGGTACGAGCGCGCCTGCGCGGCCGCGTCCCGCGCGCGGAAGGACTCGTCGAACTCCTCCAGCCGCTCCAGCAGCTCACGGAAGGGGAGCAGCGCGCGCTCGTCGGCCGCGCCCGCCGTCGCGACCGACAAGGCGGCCCGGGGCTCCAGCAGCATCCGGAACTCGAACAGGGCGCGGACGCCGCCCAGAGAGATCGGGGCGACCCGGGCCACCTCGCCCGGCACGAAGTCCACCAGTCCCTCCCGGGCCAGCCGCCGGATGGCCTCCCGCACGGGCGTCCGCGAGGCCCCCAGTTCCTCACCCAGCTGGACCTCGCCGAGCTTGGCCCCGGGCCGCAGCCGCAGCGACTCGATGTCGCTCTTCAGCCGCTCATAGACCGCTTCGCTCTTGCCAGTCGCCCGGGCCATGGAACTCCTCGTCGATACCAACCAGTCTGTATACAGACTAGTGTGCCACTAGCCCCCGGTGGCGGCGGTGGGGGTGAAGGTGACGGGCAGCGACTCCAGGGAGCGGTACCAGAAGGGGTCCGACCACCTCAGCTCGTCGGGGGCGACCGCAAGCGTCAGGTCCGGCACGCGGTCCAACAGCACCTCGATCGCCGTCTCCGCGATGATCCTGGCCGTCTCGGGGCCGCCCACCGGGCAGCCGTACTCCCCGACGCTGAAGGCGACATGGGAGTGGTTCCCGCCGTAGCCGACGGGGGCGGCGGGCCACAGCAGCGGGTCGGCGTTGGCCGCGGCCAGGCCGAGGACGACGAGGTCGCCGGTGCGGATGAGCCGGCCACCGAGGGCGGTGTCGCGGGTGGCGTACCGCCCGATGAGGTTCTGGACCGGGGAGTCCGCCCACAGCACCTCGTTCATGGCCTCGCCGGTGCTGCGGCGGTTGCCCGTCAGGGACGCGGCGAAGCGCGCGTCGGTGAGCATCAGCCGGAGGGTGTTGCCGATCCAGTACGCGGTGGTCGGCAGCGCCGCCGCCATCAGCAACATCACGTCCGCGACATGCTGCTCCTCGGTGAGGTCCGGGGTGCTCAGGATGAACCGCGAGGTGAGGTCGGGGCCCGGCGCCTCGCGCTTGGCCTTCACCAGCTCCGTCACGTGGGCGGCGGCCCGCTGCTGGCCGGCGATGGCGTCCTCGCCGGAGACGAACGAACTGGTCAGCCCCTCCGCCAGGGCCGCCAGCCCGGCCTCGTCGTCGGAGAGGCCGAACACCTCGGCCATGGCGAGGGCGGGCACCGAGTGGATGTAGTCGAACACCAGGTCCGCCTTGCCGATCGTGGCGAACTTGTCGATCAGCTGGTCGGCGAACCTCTCGCAGCTCCCGCGCAGCATGAAGGGGTCGATCGTGGCGAGGACATCGCTGACGGCCGTCGCGCGCAGGTGGTGCTCCTCGCCCTCGGTGAAGGACATCATCGGGCTGTACGCCACCCACGGCATGAGGGGCCAGTCCGGCGGCACGCTGTCCCAGCCGTTCCAGCGGCGCGGGTCCCGGCCGAAGGTCTCGACGTCGGACAGCACGTGGCGTATCTCGCGGTAGCCGAGGACGAACCAGGCGGTGATGTCGCCTTCGAGCAGCACGGGGGCGACCTGTCCGTGGTCGCGCCGTATCCGCTGGTAGGTCTCGGTCGGCTGCCGCCGGAAATCCGGCCCGTACAGCCGTGCGGCGTGGGCGGGGCAGCCCGGGGGAGGCGTTTGGGTGTCCTGGGGGTTCGTCACTGCGTCGACTTCCTCGGAGCGGGGCGTTTCTGCGGGGATGCCGGGAGGCTAACGAACCGATCGGTTCAGGCCAACTCCAGAACGATCACAATCCCAACGCATCCGCGGCGCCACGGCGGGGAGAGGTCAGGAAGACGCGCGCACCACAAGGCGTGGCACGATCACCGTCTCGCGCGCCGCGACTCCGGTCATCTGCGCGGCGATCCGCTGCACCGCGGACCGGCCGAGGAGTTCCTTGTCGACCAGCAGGGTCGTCAGCGGCGGGTCCGCCAGCCGACTGAGGGTCAGCCCGTTCGCAGCCCACGAAGGCGCAGTCCGCCGGGACGCGCACGCCGCGGTCGCGGGCGCGGCGCAGGGCGCCGATGGCGATCAGGTCGTTGTACGCGAGCACGGCCGTCGCCCCGAAGCCGGTGTCCAACACATCGTCCATGGCCGCCGCCCCGCCGTCGAGGGAGTTGACCGCCGGGAACACCCAACCCGCGTCGGCGGGCAGCCCGAGTTCCGCGGCGGCCCGGAGGAACAGCGAGTGCCGGGTGCCGCGTTCGCCCGCGTCCGGGCGCCCGCGGTCGTCCAGCATCGCGATGCGACGGTGGCCGCGCTCCACGAGGTGGCCGACCGCCTGCCGCATGCCGGCGGCGAAGTCGATCCGCCCCCCGCTCACCGCCGGTGGCCGGTGTTCGTTGTCGCAGCACAAAAGGCATGCCGGAGCGGTGGATCAGCTCGATGGCGCCGGGGTCGAGCAGAAAGGCGACACACGCGTCCACATGGTCCACCACGGTCCGGGCCACCGCGGCCTCGCGTTCCAGGGCGGACCCGGTGCTGTAGACGGCGACCTGCCAGCCGCGCTCGTCGGCCGCCGCCAGCACGCCCGAGACCACCTCGGGGAAGAAGGGATCGAGCACATCCGCGATGACCAGGCCCAGCGTGGTGATCCGCGGGCCCACCATGCCGCGGGCGAACCGGCTGGGCCGGTAGCCCATGGCCTGGGCCACCCGCAGCACCCGCTGCCGTGTGGCCGGGTCGATCTCCGGTTTGTCGTTGACCGCGCGGGAGACGGTCACGTGACCGCTCACGCCTCGGTCATCACCGCGACGGCGACGGGCGTCAATGGATCGTATCCGCGTAACATCCCGCCGTTTCACACGTATTGACGCGGCGGTCGGGTGGGCCGGACAGTGCTCCGTGAACGCTCACGGTGACGTTCACGGAGGACAGGACATGCCCACGTTGAGGATCCCGCTCCGCCCCGCCCGCGCCCTCCTTGCCATCCGAGCCACCCGCGCCGCCCGCTCCCGGTGGCGCGCTCTGTGCGCGGCCCTCGTACTCGCCCTGACCTTCGGCCTCCTCGCCGCCCCAGCGGCCGAGGCCGAGGTCCAGCACCCGCGACAGGAGTGGCTGCGCCAGTCCACCGCCGGACTCTTCCTGCACTGGGGCATGTTCACCCACCCCCGCCACCTCGACTGCGCCGACTGGGAGCGCGATGTCACCGAGGGTGGCTGGAGCGCCGACACGGGAGCGTAGCTCCGCAGCCTCTGGCCTGCGGAGCTGGCCAACGCTACGCAGAATGCGGTAGTTTGCTACTCCCATGCGGGAGTCTCCGAAGGCACAGATCCGGTTTTGCCGGTGGACCCGGTTTCACACGGGACGACGGGCATCACCGGCTGCGGGCCCTGCTCTGGGGCCGAGAAGGTGCGCAACATCGGCGACAGCGAGCAGGCGGCGGTGCTCTTCCCCGACGTCGTCGTCCCCGACGGCGGGGAGCGCACCCTCTACCTCGACTACACGGTCTACGGCACCCGCTCGTTCCATGTGAGCGTCAACGGCGGCCCGCCGACCGTGGTGACGGTGACCGACATCGGAAACACCACCCCGCGCACCACCTCCCTCCCCGTCACCCTGAATCCCGGCGCCAACACCATCGAAATCTCCAACGACACCGAGTCCGCCCCGGAGCTCGACCGGATCTCCCTCGGCTAGCCCGTGTGGCGACCTCCGACCCGCCCTCGACGACGCCAAGGAGTGTTCAGGCCATGCACCCGAGACCTTCCCGCCGCTCCGCGCTGCGCACCGGCGGTCTGCTGGCGGCAGGCGCGCTGCTCCCCCAACTGCCCGCGGGGCCCGCGTACGCGGCCGCCCC
Organism: Streptomyces sp. NPDC021225; assembly: GCF_044332865.1. Taxonomy (NCBI): domain Bacteria; kingdom Bacillati; phylum Actinomycetota; class Actinomycetes; order Kitasatosporales; family Streptomycetaceae; genus Streptomyces; species Streptomyces sp. NPDC021225. The sequence continues at coordinate 311,652 of NZ_JBIRPV010000006.1, forward strand.
GTACACCGGGGCGTGGCGCCCGGTGCCGAAGATCCTGGCCCGGATCAGGCCGCCCGACTTCCCCCGCCGGACCTTCACGATCACCGACTACGGCGCGGTCGGCGACGGACGGACCATGAACACCGAGGCGTTCCGGGCCGCCATCGCCGCCTGCCACCGCGCGGGCGGCGGCCATGTGATCGTCCCCGAAGGCCGCTACCTCACCGGCGCGATCCACCTGCGCAGCGCCGTGGACCTGCACGTCACCGCGGGCGCCACCATCGCCTTCAGCCCCGACCCGCGCGACTTCCTGCCGGTGGTGTTCACCCGCTGGGAGGGCACCGAGTGCTACAACTACTCGCCCTTCATCTACGCGTACGGCGAGCGGGACGTCGCGGTCACCGGCCCCGGCACGCTCGACGGGCAGGCGCGGCTCGGGCCCTGGGAGAGCTGGTACCGCGACAGCGGACCGCAGGGCCCCGACCAGAGCCTGCTGCGCAGGATGGGCTCGACCGGAGTGCCGGTGGCCGAGCGCGTCTTCGGCGACGGACACCACCTGCGGCCGCAGCTGGTGCAGTTCTACCGCTGCCGCAACGTCCTGGTCAGCGGTCTTACCATCGTCGACCCGCCGATGTGGACCGTGCACCCGGTGCTGTCGGCCAACGTCACCGTGCGCGATGTCACCGTGGACAGCACGCTCTACAACACCGACGGTTGCGACCCGGAGTGCTGCTCCGACGTGCTCATCACCGGCTGCCGGTTCAACACCAACGACGACTGCGTGGCCGTCAAGTCCGGCCGGGACGAGGACGGTCACCGCGTCGCCGTGCCGAGCAGAAACATCGTGGTGCGCGACTGCCTGTTCTCCGGCCGCTGGGGCGGGATGACGGTCGGCAGCGAGATGTCCGGCGGGGTGCGTGACGTCTTCGCCGAGAACTGCGAGATCAACCCGCCGGACTTCCCTGGGCGCTACCCCGTCAAGCACGCCCTGTACGTCAAGGCGAGCAAGAAACGCGGCGGCTGTATCGACGGCGTGCACATCCGGAATTTCACCGGGCGGGGCCTGGAGCGCGACATCGCGTTCGTGACCATGAACTACAACGGTGGCGAGGGCGGGACACTGCCGGTGTCCGTCCGGAACATCCACATGGACCGGATGGAGATCGACGGCGCCCGCGCCGTGCTGCAACTGGTCGGCCTGGAGACCGACCACCTGCGCGGGGTCCACCTCTCCCGCTCCACGTTCACCGGCGTCCGCAACCCCGACAGCGTCGTCTGCACCGACGAACTGACCTTCCGGCGGGTCTTCGTCAACGGCCAGGAGATGCCGTACCGCTGAGGCTGTTGGGCCGCATGTCCGCCCACGGGTCAGGCATTGGCGGGCGTCCACCGGATCCGCGTGGCGCACAGGGACACCACGACCGCCGACGCGGCCACGACGCCCAGGCCCCACACCAGACCGCTGGAGTTCGCCACGAAGCCGATGACCGGGGGACCGGCCAGCAGGCCCGTCGTTCCCATGGCGGCGACCAGGGCCAGTGCCTCCGGACCCTGCTTCGCCGCGGCGACATAGACGCAGGGGGTCACGGCCGCGATGCCGAGGCCCACGCAGGAGAACCCGATCAGGGCAGGCACCACACCGCCGCTCAGCAGGGCCAGGGCCAGCCCCGCCCCGGCCACGGCGCTTCCGACGATGACGACGCGCCCGTCGCCCCAGCGGCCGCGCCACCCGTCGGCGAAGAGCCGGGCCAGCACCATCATGCCCGAGACGACGGCGATCCCCAGGGGCGCCAGCTCCGCCGAGGCCTTGACGACGTCCGTCATATAGAGGGCGGACCAGTCGTTGATGGCGCCCTCGGTGACGGTGCCGAAGACCATGGCGCAGCACATCCACAGCGTCATGCGGGTCGGCAGGGACCTTCCGCCACGGTTCTTCTTCTCGCTCCGCTTCTCCTCGGCGGCCTCGTCCTCTCCCAGGAGCCCGGTGCGCGCGCAGACGAGCAGGAGGAGCAGGACGACGGCGGCCATGCCGAAGTGCACGGCGACCGACGAGGTCACCGTGTTCACGCAGGAGGCGAGGAGGGCGGCGAGGAGCGAGCCGCCGCTGAACGTCGCGTGCAGTTTGGCCATGGCGTTGCGCTTGTGCCGGAGTTCGAGCGCGGCTCCCTGCGCGTTCATGGCGACGTTCAGACACCCCACGAGCACTCCGTCGCAGCACACGACCGCCAGGGCGACGGGGTAGTCCGGTGCCGCGGCCAGGGCGATGAGCAGCAGGGTCAGTCCCAGGGCCGACAGCAGCGCGAGGCGCTGTGAGCCGAGGCGTCTCATCAACACCGACACCAGCGGGAACGACACGCTCGCGCCGATCCCCGCGGCCATCAGGAGGAAGCCCACCTCGGCCGCCGTCAGGCCGAGATCGGCCTTGATGGCGGGGATGCGCGAGGCCCAGGTGGCGTACTGGAAACCGAGGGAGCAGAACAGCGCGGCGATCGCCAGTTGGCTCCGGTAGAAGGGATCCCGTATCCGCGGCATGTGCTTCAACCCAGTTCCTCCCGCGATGACGAGCCGCACGGCGACACCCCGGCCGGCTCCGGCTCCGGTGTTCCCGCCCCGCGGGACGGCACCGCTCTCGACATGTAGACGACGTCCGGGCCATAGCCGTCCGGGCGTACGACCTCCTGGTGGGCGGTGAAGCCGCGCGCCGACCAGTACGTCGCGCTGCCCCCGACGGCGACCAGCGAGATCCGCTCGTATCCGCGTGCTCTGGCCGACGTGGTGAGGTGGCGCAGGAGGCGCCGCCCCAGCCCCCTGCGCCGGAAGCTCTCCGCGATGACCAGGTCGTGCAGATGCAGATTGCTGGACGGGAACGCGACCTGCTCAGGCCGCGCCAGGTCCGGGTACCGGTACATCGGATAGGGCAGCGCCAGCACATAGCCCACGAGCCTGGGGCCCACCTCCAGCGCGCGGCAGGTGCCCGGCGACACGCGCGCCCGGGACTGGAGCGCCACCCGTCCCTCGGACAGGCCGAGGCCGGTGTAGGCGCGGGACTCCAGCGCCGCGATCCCGTCCCAGTCGCGCTCGCAGATGCGGCGTATGCGCACCTCGTCGTTCATCCGCCACGCGCCTTCCCGGCCCCGCCCGCGCCGCCGCCGTCGACGCAGGTGTACGGCAGCGGGCCGAAGCCGTTGAAGCCCTGGGTCATATAGCTGGTGGCGTACGCGCCACAGGACAGCACCCAGACCGGGTCGCCCGACGCCAGCGCCTCCGGCACCTGGACCAGGCCGTGCTCGGGGGAGTAGGCGTCGTCGCTGTCGCAGGTGGGCCCGGCCACGACGGCGGGCACACGCCGGACACCGGGCCCGCCGTGGGTGGGAAAGACGAGCGGGTACTGCAACTCGTCCATCTCGTACAGGCCGTTGAACTTTCCGCAGCTCAGATACAGCCAGTACTGGCGCCGGCCGTCGCGGCCCCGGCGCGCGGAGAGCCGGGACACATGGGCCCGGATGGCGCCCTGGCCGGCGACGAGGTAGCGGCCCGGCTCCACGACGAAGCCGAGACGGTGTCCGCCGACGCCGCCGAGGTACGCCATCCCGTCCCGGATCGCGGCGAACAGCTTGTCGATCGGGGGATCGAGCGGTCTGCCGTGTCGGTCGAAACACCCCGGGACGGGCAGGCCACCGCCGAGGTTGACGTGGTCCAGGGCGATCCCGCGGCCGTCGAGGGCCGTCAGGACCTCCGCGAGGCGTTCGAAGGCGCCGTGCCAGGCCTCGACCGTCATCTGCTGAGAGCCGACGTGCACGGAGAGGCCCGAGGGGGTCAGGCCCAGCTCCCGCGCCGTTTCCAGGACGGTCACCGCGTCGGCCGTCGAGCAACCGTACTTGTCGCTCAGCCCCCAGAGCGCTCCCCGCGTGTCGATGGCCAGTCGGCAGAACACCCGGGCGCCGGGGGCGTGTTCGGCGATCGCCGCCACGTCCTCCAGGCTGTCGGTTGCGAAGTCCCTGATGCCGAGGCGGTGGGCGTCGGCGATGTTCCGGTCGGACTTCACCGTGTTGCCGTAGTGGATTCCGCCGATCGGCACACCCGCGCGCACCGCCTGTTCCATCTCCGGGATGCTCGCCGCGTCGACCCCGGCGCCCGCCTCGGCCAGACGGGCCAGCACCTCGTCGACCGGGCACGCCTTCATGGCGAAGCGGACGGTGACTCCGGGCAGCTCCCGGAGCAGGGAGGCGTAGCGCTCCTCGATCCCCGCGAGGTCGAAGAAGAGCCTGTCCTCGGCGGTGGCCGCGAGAGCGGCCGACAGGGGTATGTCCTGGTGCGTCATCGTGGCCGTCGACCCGGGCCTTCCGGCGCCGGCGCCAGGGCGGTGTCGCGGGCCGCCCGCACCAGCGAGCCCCACGCCTCGACCAGCAGGGCGAAGTCGGCGATGTCGCTCTGCGCCTCGTCGAGGAGGTGCTCGCGGCGCGACGCCAGGAGGGCGGCGAACGTCTCGTATCGGCCGCCCAGCTTCCGGTAGGCGGCCTCGATGGTGTCGAGGCGCCGGACGTTCTCCGCCCGGTCGAGCAGGGTGCTCCTCCTGGCCAGCTCGGCGATCACGGAAGCCCGCACCTGACCCCGGGCGTCGAGGAGCGAGTCACCGGCCTCGGCCATCTCGGCGTAGAGGAAGTTGAAGTAGAGCATCGACAGGAAGAACTTGGCGAACCGTAACTGGTAGGCCATGAACCCCGGGTCGGTGCGGCGCTCCCCGGTGTGGAAGTTCTCGATGTGGCGGTTGTGCAGCACACCGGGCAGTGCGGCGGCCTCGACCAGGTGGATGAGGAAGTAGTCGCTGCCGATGGTGTCGGTGGCGGGCGGCAGCGGCACCCGCTCGTGCACCTGGTGGAAGCCGATGTTGCACATGTCCACCCGCATGGGGTCGACGACGGCCAGGGTGGTCCGGTCGCCGGTGAACGCGCCGGTCCCGGGCCCTTGGAAGGACTCGTCGACCAGTGCCCGCTTCTGCTCCTCCGACCAGTCGCCGGGCGCCCACAGGCTGACCACGTCGTAGTAGACGTCCGGGTCGAGCCGGCGGATCTCGTCGATGTCCACGGACGGCTCGCCCACGAAGGAGGCGCCCACCATCGCCACCCGCTTGTGGGTGTCCTTCGGAGCGAGCGCCGTCTCACCGACGTCGTGCGCCGCGTCGGCCGCACGCCTGCCGAGCGACATCAGCTCATGGTGGACGGGGAAGGCGGTCTCGCCGCGCAGCACCTGGTAGCGGCTGTCGGAGTCCCTGCGGTGGACGGACTCGCACCCGAGCGCCACGGCGATCAGAAACGCGCGGTTGGTGCAGGCACCGTAGGAGAGCCCGGCCGGAAGCATCAGGTCGAGCAGCAGCTCGGGCTTGGTGGGGTCGGTCCGGTGGATCACCCGGCGCAGGAAGTCGCGCTGCTCCGCCTCGCCGAGGTGGTGCACGACGACGCGCGGCACCTCGCGCGCGGCGCCCAGGGCCCGCGCGTGTTCCGCGAACGCGTCGGAGGAGTCCAGGATCAGCAGGTGCACCTCGACGTCGAAGTGCCCGACGGCGTAGGCGGCCTCCTCGCCGATGGCGGTGACCATCGCGGGGCACGTCCGGTTGGTGGGAAGTGTCAGACAGATGCGTCGCACGCCGCTTCTCCGCCGCTCCGGTCGAATTCCGTCCCGTCCCACGAAGTGCTGCCGAGCAGCCTGGCGCCCAGGTCGTTCAGCGTGGCGGTGCCGTATCTGAGGGCCTCGGGCTTGTCGGCGTCGCCGAGAAGGGTGGCGTTCCAGGTCGGAGTGGTGAGGTGGCGCCACGAGTCGATCCGGGAACGCCGCAGCTCGTGGTGCGATTCGAGGGCGGGCATCATCGAGAGGTACTGGACCGCCCGCACACCGTTCTCCGAGGTGTTGGGCGCCACTCCGTGGGCCAGCAGGCCGTTCCAGATGAGCAGGTCCCCGGCCTCGAGTTCCGGTCGTACGACGGGCATTTCGCCCCGGTCGATCCTCGGCCGGACCGGATCGCGGTCGTCCGGCTGGAGCACCCGCCACTGGTCGAACCGGTGGAACAGCTCGGGGCAGCACTGGAAGCCGCCCAGCTCCGGCTCGGTGTCATGAAGGGCGATGATGCCCTGGACCCGCTGCGGCAGCACACTGAGCGTCGTGTCGACGTCCCAGTGGAGTTCGATGTCGAACCCCTTCTCCGTGGGGGCGATCAGGGCCCGGTCGCGGTTCCCGACGTTGGGCGGGTTCAGGTTGAGCCGGTCCAGGGTGACCCAGAGCTCCTCGCAGTCCCACACGTCCACGAACGCGTCGTAGACCCGGCGCGTCTGGCGGCTGTCCCAGATGAGCTGGTGGTGGTACGCCTCGACGAACCCGTAGATGTGCAGCTCCCGGTCCAGGTCGGACCGGTACTCGCGGTCCTGGTACCAGGTGTCCGGGCGGCCGGGGTCGAGCGCCTGGAAGTCCCAGGTGAAGTCGAGCAGTTCGCGCGCCGCCGAGGCCGGGATGGCCTGCTTCACCACGACGTAGCCGTAGTTCTGCCAGAAGGCGAAGTCCTCCTCGGACAACACTCTCAGCTGCCGGGTCTTGGTGAGGTTCCGCAGCTGGGTCTGTGCCAGGTACGTCTCGCCGTCCGAGCTGAAGTACGGGACGTCCGAGGGGGACCGGTGCAGGTAATGATCGGGCTTTGGCATGCAGTGCTCCACAACTGAAAACTCTCGGTAGCTCCCGGGCCCTGCCGTCAGGCGCCGGAGCGTAGTGTCGGCTCCGCTCCGTGGTGTACTGACGGCTCCACAAAAATGGACTAGACCAAATACGTTGTCAACATCTGATTTCCCTAGTCCTGTTGGCCGAAGCTCCGGTGGCCCCCCTCCTTGACACTGCTGATTCGACTGGGCGAGTATCCGTTGGTCTGGACCAGAGATCGCCGATGTCATCGGTGTGTCGGCGCTACCCGAGCTATCCGAAAGGCGTGGTCGATGTCCTCCAGCAAGCCCGGCAGGGACCTGCGAAGGCTCGCGCTCTCCGTCCTTCAGCCGGGGTTCGTGGGCACCGAGGCGCCGGAGTGGATCCTGCGGGAGATCGGCGAGGGCCTGGCCTCCGTCGTGCTCTTCTCGCGCAACATCGAATCCCCCGACCAGCTCGCCCGGCTGACCGGGCAACTGCGCGCCGAGAACCCGGCACTGATCGTCGCGATCGACGAGGAGGCCGGGGACGTCACCCGGATCGAGTCCGCCACCGGCTCCACCCGCCCTGGCAACCTCGCCCTCGGGGCGGTGGACGACACCGAGCTCACCGAGTCCGTCGCCGCCGACCTCGGCCGCCAGCTGCGCGCCGCGGGCATCAGCCTCAACTACGCGCCGACCGTGGACGTCAACTCCAACCCGGACAACCCCATCATCGGGGTCAGGTCCTTCGGGGCCGACGCCAAAGCGGTGTCCCGGCACGCCGCAGCGTGGATCAAGGGACTCCAGTCGGCCGGGGTCGCCGCCTGCGCCAAACACTTCCCCGGCCACGGGGACGTCGCCGTCGACTCCCACCACGGGCTGCCCAGTTACGACGCCGACCTCGACCGGATCGCCGCACAGGCCCTGCCGCCGTTCCGCGCCGCCCTGGACGCGGGGGTCCGCGCGGTCATGAGCGGCCACCTCCTGGTGCCCGCGTACGACCCCCGGCTGCCCGCCACCCTCAGCCGCCGCATCCTCGACGGCCTGCTGCGCCAGGAGCTCGGCTTCGACGGAATGATCGTCACCGACGCCATCGAAATGGGGGCCGTCGCCGACCGCTACGGGATCGACGGGGCCGCGGTGCGCGCCGTCGCCGCCGGGGCCGACGCCATCTGCGTCGGCGGGGAGAACGCAGAGGAGGCCACCGCCCAACTGCTCGCCGGTGCCCTCGTCGAGGCCGTGGCCGCCGGAGGCCTCACCGAGGAGCGGCTCGCGGAGGCGGCGCACCGTGTCCGGGCGTTCGCCGAGTGGTCGACGGAGCTGGGCCGGGCCGCCCCGGCCGGCACGGCCGGTGGCGGCATCGGCTTCGTCGCCGCCCGCCGGGCCCTCCGCATGACCGGCTCCGTACGGGACTCGCTGCCCCTGGCCGCGCCCCCGCATGTGGTGGAGCTGGTGCCCGCCACCAACCTGGCCATCGGCAAGGAGACCCCGTGGGGCGTCGCCGCCCCGCTGAGCGAGCGGCTCCCCGGCACCACCTCCGTCCGGATACACCCGCAGCAGCTGCGGACGCCGGCCGCCACCCTGGAGGCGTCCGCGCTGACCCCCGCCACCGGACGGCCCCTGGTCGTCGTGGTCAGGGACGCCTCCCGCCACTCGTGGATGGGCGGCGCCCTGGCCGACCTCGTCACGGCGCGCCCGGACGCGATCGTCGTGGAGATGGGCCTCCCGGGCGCCACCGCCCCCGGCGCGGTGCACATCTCCACCCACGGGGCGACCGCAGCGTCCGGGGTGGCCGCGGCGGAGGTCCTGGTGGGGACGGCCCAGGGGGTGTCCGAAGGGCCCTGATGCGGCTCCGCCGCGCCGGAGGGGGGAACGCCCGGCGTCACCTGTGTGACTCAGGTGGCGCCGGGCGTCGCATGGTCGAAGCGGTGTCGATGTCTGTTCCCGAGTGAGTCATCCGTGCGATCGTCTGATGAATCGTCTGAAGCGTCAGGCGCCCGGGTGAACGATGGCGGGTTGCGCCGCGCCTGGGTGCTGTACCCCAGGTGTCCCATCACCCCCAGGGAGTGCAACTCATGTCCTTCGCACGGCAGACGAACGCACAACAGGCGAACGCACAACAGGCGAACTCACCGCAGACGAACTCACGACAGACGAACGACTACACCCGCCGCGGTGTTCTGCGGACCGGCGCCGGTGTCGCCGTCGGCGCGGTGGCCGCCGGGACGGTGGCCCCCGGCGAGGCGGCCGCCGCCGACCGGCGTGACCGGGCGCGGCCGGAGCCATGGCGGCTGTGGTACCGCGGACCGGCCCAGGAGTGGCTGGAGGCGCTGCCGGTGGGCTGCGGCCGACTGGGCGCCATGGTGTTCGGCGGTGTCGCCGTCGAGCGCCTCCAGCTGAACGAGGACAGCGTGTGGGGCGGCGGCCCGCACGACTACGACCCGCCGGGCGCGCTGGAGGCCCTGCCGGAGATCAGACGGCTGGTCTTCGCCGACGAGTGGGGCGCGGCGCAGCGGCTGGCGGACTCCTCGTTCATGGGCGTCCCGAGCGAGCAGGCGCCCTATCAGCCGGTGGGCGACCTGCGGCTGGAGTTTCCGGGCGCGGGGGAGTACACGGACTACCGCCGGGAGCTGGACCTCACCACGGCGATCACCTCGGTGACCTACGTCAGCGACGGGGTGCGGCACACCCGTGAGGTGTTCGCCGGCCTGCCCGACCAGGTCATCGTGGTGCGACTGAGCGCCGACCGGCGCGGCTCGGTCTCGTTCGAGGCGGAGTTCTCCAGCCCGCAGGACAGCACCACGGGATCTGCGGGCGGCGCCACGATCCGGCTCGACGGCATCAGCACCGCCTGGCAGGGACGTCCGGGCGAGGTGCGCTTCCAGGCCCTGGCCCGGGCCGAGGCCGACGGCGGAACGGTGCGTACCGACGGGGGCCGGCTGATCGTCGACAGCGCCGACGCCGTCACCCTCCTGATCTCCATGGGCACGAGTTACCGCCGCTACCACGACGTGGACGGCGACCCCGGCACCGCCGCCGGACGCCATCTCCAGCACGCCTCGGCCCGGCCGTACCGCGTGCTGCGCGAGGCGCACACCAAGGACTACGGGGCGCTCTTCCGCCGGGTCGACCTCGACCTCGGCACATCCGAGGCCGCGTCGCTGCCGACCGACGAACGCATCGCCCGGCGGCAGCTGGACACCGATCCGCAGCTGGCCGCCCTGTACTTCCAGTACGGCCGCTATCTGCTGATCTCCAGCTCGCGAACCCCGGGGCACGCCGCGAATCTCCAGGGCATCTGGAACGACGGCCTCACTCCGGCCTGGGAGTCCAAGTACACGCTCAACATCAACTGCGAGATGAACTACTGGCCCGCCGGGCCGACCAACCTCGTGGAGTGCTGGGATCCGCTCTTCGACCTGATCCAGGACCTGTCCGAGACCGGGGCGCGCACGGCACGCGAGATGTACGGCGCCGGAGGGTGGGTGGCGCACCACAACACCGACGGCTGGCGCGGCACCGCGCCGGTCGACTTCGCCTTCTACGGTGTGTGGCCCACGGGTGGCGCCTGGCTGGCGGGCATCATCTGGGAGCGCTACCTCTACACCGGCGACAGACACGCGCTGCGACGGCACTACCCGCTGATGAGAGGTGCCGTCGAGTTCTTCCTCGACACGCTCCAGGAAGACCCCGGGACCGGATATCTGGTGACCAACCCCTCGCACTCGCCCGAGGTGGGCCACCACGAGGTCGACGGCGAGAACGTCAGCATGTGCGCCGGGCCGACCATGGACATGCAGATCCTGCGGCAGCTCTTCACCGCGTTCGAGGGCGCGTCCCAGGTGCTGGGCGAGGACCCGAAGACGCGCCGCGCCGCCGTCGCCGCCCGCGGGCGGCTCGCCCCGACCCAAGTCGGCTACCTCGGCCAGATCCAGGAGTGGCTGGAGGACTACGAGGGGGACGCCGCCCTCTCGCGCAGCCGGCACATCTCGCATCTGTGGGGTCTCTTCCCCGGTGAGGAGATCAATCCGCGGACCAGTCCGCAGCTCGCCGCGGCGGCCCGGCGCACGCTCGAACTGCGCGGTGAGGCCGGTGCGGGCTGGTCCCTCGCCTGGAAGATCAACTTCTGGGCGCGGCTGCTCGACGCCCCCGAGGCGTACAAGCGGCTGACCAACCTGCTGGTCCCGGCCCGTACCGCGCCCAACATGTTCGATCTGCACCCGCCGTTCCAGATCGACGGCAACTTCGGCGGGACCTCGGGCATCACCGAGATGCTGCTCCAGAGCCACTCCGGAGAGGTCGCGCTGCTGCCCGCCCTTCCCGCGGCCTGGCCCGACGGCGAGGTGCGGGGGCTGCTGGCCCGTGGCGGGTTCACGGTCGACCTCGCATGGCGCGATCAGGCCCTGCACCAAGCCGAAATCCGGTCCACCGGCGGCCATGAACTCCGGCTGCGCACACCCTCGTCCGTGACCGTCACCTCAGGGGGAAGGGCGGTGCGCGTCGACCGTCCCGAGGAGGGCGTCATCGTCTTCGCCACCCGCCGCGGCGCCACCTACGACATCCGGCCCGCCACCACCTGAGCGTTGCCGAAAACCTGGGAGGTCACCATGGAAGACCTGGCCAGACGTCGACTGCTCGGGCTCGGAGCCCTGCTGACCTGCGGGATACCACTGCTGAGCAGTACACCGAGCCAGGCCGCCGACCGTACGGAGGGACAGGGCGCGCCCGACCGGCAACCCGCCCCGGGCGACCGGGAGGCGGCCGAGCGCGCAAGGAGGATCAGCGAGAGCGTCACCGTACCGACCTTCCCCGACGCATGGTTTCCGATCACCGCACACGGAGCCGTCGGCGACGGGGTGACCGACTGCACCGGGGCCATCGACCGGGCGATCAAGGACTGCCATGCGGCCGGCGGCGGCCATGTCCTGGTGCCCGAGGGGCGGTGGGCCACCGGGGCCATCCATCTGCTCAGCGGCGTCGACCTGCATGTCGCCCGGGGCGCGACCCTGCTCTTCAGCACCGACCCGGCCGCCTATCTGCCCGTGGTCCGCACCCGATGGCAGGGCGTCGAACTCTTCAACTACTCGCCCCTGATCTACGCCGACGGGCAGCATGACATCGCGGTGACGGGCCGGGGCGTCCTCGACGCACAGGGCGACAACGGGCACTGGTGGTTCTGGGTGGGCTCCGGGCAGTACGGATGGCAGCCGGGGATGCCCAACCAGCGGGCGGACTGGGCGGCCCTGGAGCGCATGGGCGTGGAAGGAGTCCCGGTCGAGGAGCGGGTCTTCGGCGCCGGCCACTACCTCCGGCCCAGCTTCATCCAGCCACGCTCCTGCCGGAACGTCCTCATCGAAGGCGTCACGCTGCGCCGCTCGCCGATGTGGAACATCCACCCCGTGCTGTGCCGCGAGGTGACCGTGCGGGACGTCGTCGTGGAGAGCGTGGGGCCCAACGGCGACGGCTGCGACCCCGACTCCTGCGAGAACGTGGTCATCAGGCGGGTCACCTTCGCCACCCACGACGACTGCGTGGCCATCAAATCCGGCCGGGACCAGGACGGTTGGCGCGTCGGTGTCCCGTCGAGGAACGTCCTGATCGAGGACTGCCGCTATCTCGGCGGCGGTGGTGCGGTGGCCGTCGGCAGCGAGATGAGCGGGGGAGTGGAGAACGTGGTCGCCCGCCGGCTGTGGATCCCGTACGACAGCTCGCTCGACGAGGCCAGTGTCGCCTGGATCCTCTCCGTCAAATCGACCTCGACGCGCGGCGGCTACATCAGAGACGTGCACATCGCCGATGTGGCCTGCCCCGCGTGGACCTATGTGCCCTTCGAGGTCACCTTCCAGTACATGGGGGGAACCGGCGGCGATCGTTACCCGGAGGTGTCGCGGCTGACGGCGCGCAACTGGTCCGTCGGCGGCCCCTGCGAAATCCCCTTCCGGATCCGCGCCGTCCCCGCGGCCCCGGTGGAGACGGTGCGCCTGGAGAAGCTGTCCTTCGCGCGGGCCGCGAAGGATCCGGTGATGGAGAACGCGACCGGTGTCACCGTACGCGAGGTACTGATCGGGGGCAGCCCGTACCCCACGGACACAGCACGGACCACACAGGCAGGGCAACTGAGGGAGGCAGGATGAAGAAGCGACGATACGGCCTGGTCGGCACGGGGATGCGGGCCCGCCTCTACACCGACGCCATCACCGGCCCGCACCGGGACGTCGCCGAGCTTGTCGCGCTCTGCGACACCAACGAAGGGCGGATGCGGCACTACGGGGACCGCGTCGCCGCCGCCGGGGGCGGTGACCCGGCCCGGTACCACCCCGACGACCTGGCCCGGCTGATCGGCGAGGAGGGCGTGGAGCGCATCGTGGTCACCTCGCCCGATCACACCCACGCCGACATCGTGGTCGGCGCTCTGGAGGCAGGCGCCGACGTCATCGTCGAAAAGCCGCTGGCCATCGACGCGGACGGGGCCCGGGCCATCGCGCGCGCCGCCGAGCGCACCGGCCGCCGCGTGACCGTGACCCACAACTACCGCTACTCGCCCCGTAACAGCGCGCTCAAGCGGCTGGTGCACTCGGGCGCCATCGGCACGCCCACCTCGGCCCACTTCGAGTGGGTGCTCGACACCCGGCACGGCGCCGACTACTTCCGGCGCTGGCACCGCGAGAAGGACCGCTCCGGAGGGCTGCTGGTACACAAGGCCTCCCACCACTTCGACCTCGTCAACTGGTGGCTCGGCGACACCCCGGTCCGGGTGTACGCCGGCGGCGGGCTGTTCTTCTACGGCGCCGACAACGCCCGTGACCGGGGCCTCGGCCCCCGGCCCGCGCGCGGCAGCGCCGAGGCGGCCGCAGGCGATCCCTGGTGCCTGGACCTGCGCGGCGACCCGGCGCTGAAGTCGCTGTACCTCGACCAGGAGCACCGCGACGGCTATCTGCGCGACCGCGACGTCTTCGACGAGGGCATCTCCATCGAGGACAATCTGTGCGCCGTCGTCCACTACGCGGGTGGCCCCACCCTCTCCTACTCCCTCAACGCCCACGCTCCGTGGGAGGGCTACCGCGTCTGCGTCAACGGCACGGAGGGCAGGGCCGAGCTGTCCGTCGTCGAGCGGGGCGCGGTCCGCCCGGTGTCGGGCGCGGTGGACCCCAGCGCGGTCGACGAGCGTGGCGGGGGCGCCGTCGCGGTGCGCCCGCCCGGTGAGCGGCTGGTGGTGCAGCGCCACTGGGAGGACGCCCGCGAGGTGACGATTCCGCGAGGCGAGGGGGCCCACGGCGGCGGTGACATCCGGATGCTCCGGGAGATCTTCGTCGGCCCGGACGGTGCGGATCCGCTCCGTCATCAGGCGGGGTACGCCGACGGGCTGCGGTCCGTCGCGGTGGGCATCGCGGGCAATGTCTCGCTCGCGGAGCGGCGGGCGGTGGACATCGCGGAGCTGCGGCTGGGCATCGAGGCCGGGCCGAACGTCGGGGTCGGCCCGTCGGCTGATCGATCGTCGTAACGTCAGCCGCAGACAACTTCCCTCTGTCTCCGGGGTTTTCAGCGCGTGGGTGGTGTGCTTCCATGCCTGGTATGCCACAGGTATGCCGGAGGGGGCAGGGTCCATGAGAGCGTTCCGTCGGTTCGTATCCCGGGTCCGTTTCCGGTCGCTCCGCCGGCGGAAACGCCTTGCGGCGCTCGTGGCCGTGCTGCTGTCACTGGCCGCCGCCCCGTCCGTCGCCGTCCCGTCCGCCGGTGCTCGCGCCCCGGCGGACGGGCGCCCCGCGGTCGCGCTGGAACCGCGGGGGCTGGGCCGAGCCGTGTGCTCGGACACCTCGCTCCGGTTCACCTTCGGGACCGCCGTACGGCTGGGCACCGAAGGACGGCTGAGCGTATACCGGGCGGACGGTGTCCTCGCCGATGTCGTCGATCTCGCCGATCCGGCGACGTACCAGCGCTCCATCGGCGGCGCGCGGTCCGACTACGGCGAGGTGCACCGCTGGACCTATGAACCGGTGATGGTGGACGGCCGTACGGCCACCGTCCACCCGCACCGGCGACTGGCCCCCGGCCAGGAGTACTACGTGACGGTGGATCCCGGCTTCTTCGAGGGCCACCCGGGCATCGAGTCCCCCGGCACCTGGCGCTTCCGCACCCGGCGCGACCCGGCGCCCGGCACCTCCCGGCTGACCGTGAACGGGCGGGGCGGCGGGGACTTCTGCACGGTGCAGGGCGCGGTCGACTTCGTCCCGGAGGGCAACACCCGCCCGGTGCGGATCGACGTGGCCCCGGGGTTCTACCGGGAGATCGTGTACGTCGCCCAGTCCCGGCCACATCTGACCGTGCGCGGGGCGGGGGCGCGCCGCACCGTCATCGGCTACCCGAACAACAGCGTCCTCAACGGCGACGCGGCGATGGCCGATGTGCCGCCCGAGCAGAGCTACTGCCCGCGCCGGGTGCTTCCGCATCCCGACCGCCACAACTGCTGGCGCGCGGCCTTCGGAGTGGACGCGGACGACTTCCGGCTCCAGGACGCCACCGTCCACAACCTCACCCCGGAGGGCGGCTCCCAGGCCGAGGCGTTCCGGGGCAACGGCGACCGGATCGTGCTCGACCGGGTCCGTGTCCTCAGCTACCAGGACAGTCTGCGCCTCCAGGGGCGGGCCTTCGTGACCGACAGCTATGTCGAGGGCGATGTCGACTTCGTCTGGGGGACCGGAGGGGTCTTCATCCAGGACTCCGAGCTCAAGGCGCTGGACCTGGGCTACCTCAGCCAGGTCCGCAACGGCGAGGACGGCCCCGGCAACGTGTTCGTGAACACCCGGCTGACCCGCGCCGCCGGGGTGCCCGACGGGAGTGTGCTGCTGAGCCGCATCGACAGCCGCTTTCCCGCCAGCCAGGCGGTGTTCATCGACACCCGGATGGACTCCCATGTGGCGCCCGTGGGCTGGGGGCTGACCGGGTTCGACTGCTCGTCGGGCCAGAAGCTGAGGTTCCAGGAGTACGGCAGCGAGGACCTGGCGGGCCGGCCCGTCGACACCGCCGGGCGGCTGGCCTGCTCCCGTCAGCTCACCGCGGCGGAGGCCGAACGGTGGCGGGATCCTGCTGCGCTGCTGGACGGCTGGGACCCGCGTGGCGCGAGCGATCGACGAGAGGGAAGGTGAGGGACCGGCATGTTGCCCATGCGCCGGAGGAATGTCCTGGGAGGTGTCCTGGGGGCAGCCGGCTCGCTGGCCGCGTTCGGCACCCCGAGTGCGGCGTTCGCGGCCGACGCGGCGGACGCGGCGGACGCGGGGGACGCGGGGGACGCGGGAGACGCGCCACGCGGAGGCCGGGACCGGCCGCGCCCGGTGGCGCCCGTCAACCAGGAGGTGGCGGCCGCCCACAGCCTGGCGTACAAGTCGCTGCCGCAGGACGCCGTCGGCGTCGACACCGAGGCGCTGATGACGGTGCACACGCCGGAGGACATCGCGCGCCTGCGGACCGCCCTCGTCGCCGAGGTGTGGAAGTCCGCCGACGGGCGGCTGCCCGACGCGCTGCCCGAGGTGGAGCGCCGGGTCACGGCCCCGGAGCTGCCGGAGTTCACCGGCGTCCGCCGGATCGACCGGCTCACCGTACGTCTGCCGTACGGACTGTCCTCCGTCGTGTTCCTGCTGCTGCCGCGCCGTACGGCACACGGCCGCTTCGCGCTCTACCACAACGGCCACGGTGAGTTGCCCGACACCATGCGGCGCACCGCCCAGGCGCTGCTGGACGCCGGGTACGGTGTTCTGCTGTTCGCCATGCCGCTCTACCACTGGAACCCCAAGGAGCTGAGGGATCCCGCCGACCCCGGCACACCGGTCGTCGTGGAGTCGCACAACGATCTGGGGCCCTGGGAGAGCGGGGACTTCTCCACCCTGCGCTTCTTCCTGGAGCCGCTCGCGGTGGCCGTGAACCATGTGCGGCGGGTGTACGAGCCGCCGTCGCTCCAGATGATCGGGTTTTCCGGAGGAGGCTGGGCGACCACCGTGTACCCGGCGCTCGACCCACGGATCACCCGGAGCTATCCGACGGCCGGGTCCCTGCCGTTCTTCCTGCGCTCGGCGCCGCCCAGCCCGAGGCCGACCACGGGCGACTGGGAGCAGCGGCGGGACCGGCATCCCATCTTCTACGGGATCTGTGACTTCCCGGACCTGTACGCCCTGGCGTCGATCGGTGAGCACCGCCGCCAGATGCAGATCCTCAACCGGTTCGACTCATGTTGCTTCAACGGTGTCGGACACCGCGCGTACGAACCCGTGGTGCGCCAGCGCGTCCAGGTCATCGGCGGCGGCCACTGGGAGCTGCTGGAGGACGCCACCCACGGTGACCACACCATCAGCCCCTTCGCCCTCTCCGTCATTCTCTGGGATCTCGACGTCAACTGCGCCCGGGAGCCCTGACCGGTCGCGAGGAGCCCGGGCCGCTCACGAGGGGAGGTGGCCGCGGCGGTAACGGGAGGCCTCGCCCGCCGCGTGGGCGGCGAACAGGGCCGCGGTCTCGTCCGGATCGCCGTCGCGCAGCGCGGCGAGCAGCTCCGCGTGGAGCTCGGCCATCGCCCGCCAGTCCCCCCGGTAGCGGGGGTTGCCCAGCACATGCAGCCCCCACATGCTCGGCTCGATGATCCGCCACAGCCGCACCAGCGCCGCGTTGCCGCCCGCCGCGCACACCGTGCGGTGAAACGACATGTCGGCGTCCCGGAAGTCACCGATGTCCCCGTCGTCGGCCGCGCGGCGCATGGCGTCGATGTCCTCGGACAGGCGCCGCAGACACTCGGCGTCGAGGCGGCCGGTCGCCCTCCGGGCCGCGTACATCTCGAACATGACGCGGATCTCGCGCACATCCCGCGCCTGCCGGTCGGACACCTGGGTCACATAAGTGCCCTGGCGCGGCTGGGAGTTCACCAGCCCTTCGTGGGCCAGCCGTTTGATGGCCTCGCGGGCCGGAGCCTGGCTGGTGCCCATCCGGCGGGCGATCTCCGACTCGACCAGGCGCTGGCCCGGTACGAGCTCGCCGGAGACGATCCAGTCGCGCAGCCGCGCGTAGACGTGGTCGGACAGCAGCTGGCGGGGGAGCGGGGCGTCGGGGGCCGGCCGCGCAACGCGGGCCGTGTACGCGGGCTGCCCAGCCTCCGCAGGTGACGCCTCCGCATGTGGCGCCTCGGTACGTGGTGGCTCCGGATGCCGGCGGGTCTGCTCCTGCCGGATGCGGGCGACCGTTGACTGGGACAGGCCGAGTTCCTCGGACAGGGCCCGGGTCGACGGCACGGGCTCGCCCTCGCGCGCCAGGTCCAGCACGGCCGCGACGCGGCGCTCCGCGTCCTGGCGCCCCGGGTTGCGCGGGCGCCCGGAGCGGCGGGCGTCGGACAGCCCTGCCGGGCCCCGCTCCAGGAAACGCTGCCGCCACTTGGCCACCGTGGCCGGGCTGACGCCCAGCCGCTGCGCGACCTGACGGGTGGAGTGTCCCTCGGCACAGGCGAGCACGATGCGGCTGCGGAGGCGCATCGCGCCGGAGCCCCGCGCCGACCACTGGAGCAGGGTGTCACGGTCCGCCGCGCTCAGCCGGGGCGCCTGCGGCGCCTTGGACTCCTCAGGCGCGACCATGAGCCGTCCTCCCCTTCTCGTGCGGCAGGGACTTATGGGTCATGACATGTACCTGCAACATTTAGGCCATCAATTTTTGGCTGTGCGCACCGACTTGACCATCCTGTCACAACGCACTTATGAAGTAATCGTTGCTCGATAACTGACCCAATAAAAGCCTGGAGCCCCGAAGAGCCGCTGAGCCTGAGCCCTCCTGGAGGACCGATGCGCCGACGACGGACACGACGGAAGACGGGCGCCGCGATGGTGTTGCTGGCCCTGGGGCTCACGGCCTGCGGAGGTGGTGGTTTCTCCGACGGCGGCTCCGGTGGCGGCGGACGGGACAAGACCCTCCGGGTCCTGGTCAACATCACGCCCAACCTCACCCAGGAGTTCTGGAACGACCTCGTCGAGCCCTTCGAGAAGGCTCACGACGGGGTGAACGTCAAGATCGAGGCGCCGACCGGCACCGGAGTGGCCGACACCCTCCAGCAGCAGCTGGCCGCCGGTGACGCCCCCGACATCGTGGAAACACTGGTCGCCGACGAGACGCTGGCGCCCAAGATGCTGGACCTCACCGACCAGACCTGGGTCGCGGACACCCCGCTGGCCAAGGAGGCCATGCTGGACGGGAAGGCCTACACCGTCGGAGTGGGTGAGCAGGCACAGTCGCTCGTCTTCTACAACAAGGAAGCCTTCGCCGAGGCCGGGATCACCCGGCCGCCCAGCACACTCGACGAGCTGACCGCGGCCATGGGCAAGCTGAAGAAGGCGGGCCGCCTGCCGCTGCGGACCGCGGGCGACTTCGTCACCGGGCTCCAGTTGCTCCAGCTCTCCAACCCCTCCCTCGCCCAGAGCCGCCCCGGCTGGTACGGACAGGTGCGCGACGAGAAGCTCACGGTGGGGCAGGTCATGCTCCCGTATCTGCGGCTCTACAAGACCTGGCTGGACCGCGGATACCTCGACAAGAACGCGCTGGGGCTCAAGTACGCCGACGCGGAGACGGACTTCCTCGCCGGCAGGTCCGCGATGTACGTCATGGGCAGCTGGTTCACCGCGGCGGAGGCCGAGGCCGACAAGGACTTCGAGGTGGGCGTGTTCCCCGCCCCGGTGGAGAAGGGGCAGCGCCACCCCGGCCCGCAGGGGACCACGATGTCCATGCCGTACATGATCCTCAAGGACAGCGGGCAGCGGAAACTCGCCCTCGAACTCGTCAAGTGGCTGGTCACCGACAAGAAGGCCGTCGACACCCAGCTGCGACAGGACGGCAACTTCCGCCGTGGCTCCGAGCGGACCTTCAGCACGCTGGAGCGCGAGGTGCAGAAGATCCTCGACGAGGCCCCCGCGAGCGTCGCACAGGGCGAGGGCTACGGCGAGGACACCCTGCCCCGGGGCTTCAACGCCGCCTGGAACACCGCCGTGCAGAGCCTGTACACCAGGCGCTCGCCCGACGATGCGGCGAAGGCCGTCGACCGCTGGGTCCGCGACCGGTCCTGAACAGCACCTTCTTCAGGCTCGGCCCGCCAGGGGCCGGGCAACCCTCCTCCTGAGCCACACCATCGCCGCGAGCGCACAGGAAGGGACACCATGCGCTTCGATCGGGAGACCGGCGGGCCGCGCCGGCGCACCGCCACCCCGGGCCGGCACGCCCGCCCCCCGGGCCGTGGCCGGCGGCCCGGCGTACGAGGGGGCGGGCTGGCCACCGCGATCATGGTCCTCCCCGCCACCGTGCTCTACACCGGGCTGCTCGCCGTACCGGTGGCGCTGGCCGGCTATCTCAGCCTCACCGACTGGGACGGCTTCAGCGCCAACCCCTCGGTCGTCGGCACCGCCAACTACATCGCCCTGCTGGACGATCCGGACCTGCGCCACTCGATCACCGTCACCCTGCTGCTGGCCGGGCTCGGCACCGTGGGCCTGAATGTGCTCGGCCTCGGCTTCGCGCTGCTGCTGAACGGCTCCTCGCGCGTCAACGCCTTCTTCCGGATGGTCCTCTTCTACCCCCATGTCCTCAGCGCGCTGGTCATCGGGTTTCTGTGGAGCGCCATCCTCGGCACCACGGGAGCCGTCAACTCCCTGATCACCTCGCGCGGAGGCGAGGTGCTGCCGTTTCTCGCCGACCCCGACTGGGCGCTGGCCACCCTGGTGTGCCTGGTGGTGTGGTCGGCGTTCGGTGTGAACGTGGTCCTGTACCTCGCCGGGCTCCAGGCGGTGCCCCGCTCCCTCACCGAGGCGGCCCGCATCGACGGCGCGACGAAATGGCAGGTGTTCCGGCATGTCACGCTGCCCGCGCTCGGGCCGTCGGTGACCGTGAACATCGTTCTGTCCCTGGTGACTCTGCTCAAGACCTACGACCTGGTGGTGTCGCTGACCGCGGGCGGACCGGCCGGGCAGACCCGCACGATCGCCTACCTCATCCTCTGGAACTCCTTCCACGACGGCCGCCTCGGACTCGGCTCCGCGCAGTCCGTGGTCCTCATGGCCGTCACGGCCACGCTCGCCCTCCTCGTGACCCGGCTGCGGCGGCGGTCGGAGATGGCGGTGTACTCATGAGCCCTCGTCGTGAAACGACCCCCGCCCGAAGGTGGAGACCGAGCAGCGCGCCCAGACTGGTGTTCCTCGGCGCCGTCAGCCTGCTGATGCTGGTGCCGCTGTACGTCCTGGTCGTCAACGCCTTCAAGTCCCAGCAGCAGATCCTGACCGATCCGTTCGGCCTGCCGGACGGCGGCGGCTCCCTCCAGTACCTCGGGCGGGCCCTGGACAGCGAGCGGTTCGACATGGTGCGGGGCTACGCGGTGACCCTGCTGTTCGTCGCCTGCGTCAACGTCCTGTCCCTCGTGCTGGCCGGGCCGGCCGCCTACGTCATCGCCCGCAGCCCGCGCCGCCGCTACCGGGCGCTGATGCTGTTCTTCCTGTCCGGGACGTTCATCCCCGGACAGGTGCTGGTGATCCCCGTCGTCTACGTCCTCAAGACCCTCGGCCTGATGGGCACCCTCCGCGGCTTCGTCCTCTTCGAGACGGTCCTGACGCTGCCGTTCTCGGTGTTCCTGTACGCCGGGTACATCGCCACCATCCCCCGCGAACTCGACCAGGCGGCGGCTGTCGACGGCGCCGGGCGCATCCGCACCTTCTGGCGGATCGTCTTCCCGCTGATGCGGCCCGTGGTCGCCACCATGGTCATCCTCAACACCTTCTCGGTGTGGAACGACTTCGTGAACCCGCAGATCATCCTCGGCCCGGGCAGTGGCCTGTACACGGTCACCACCGGCGTGTACGCGGCGGTCAGCCAGTACCAGACCGACTACACCGTCGTCTTTCCCACCCTCCTGCTGGCCATCGCACCCCTGCTGGTCTTCTTCGTGTTCATGCAGCGGCACATCATCAGCGGCCTCACGGCCGGGGCGACAAGGGGCTGACCCATGACGCACACCATCCGGGTGACCGCCACCGTCCCGCTCGGCGCACCGCCGGAGTGGGCCGTGCTGGAGCGCAGGCTGTTCGATGTGCTCGACGAGGCGTGGCGGGCCTTCGCCCACCGCTACTGCGAGCCCGACGGCCGGCTGCGCTACCGCGGACCGGTGGCCGACCGCGACGGCGGCGACGACTTCTACGAGGCGTTCTTCAACTGGCCCGTCCTGTACCAACTGGGCGGCGCCGACGACCTGCTGGACGCCTGCAAACACCACTGGACCGGAGTCACCGCCCAACTCACCGAACTCGGCCTGGCCGTGGACGAGTTCGAGCGCGGATACGACTGGTTCCACCTGGGCGAGTCGATGCTGCTGTTCTACGGCATCTGCGCCGCCGACCCGGCCGACCAGGAGTTCCGAGCCCGCGCCCGCCGCTTCGCCGACCTGTATCTCCCCGGCTCCCCGGCGGGCAACTACGACCCGGCGACGCACACCATCCGGGCCCCGCACAACGGCGCGGCGGGCCCCCGCTACGGATTGCAGAAGGAGTGGGCGTCCTACGGCGCGGACCTGGCCGTGATGCGCCCCTACGGCCTGCCACTGAGCGATCTCGACTCCATCAACACCTGGGAGGACCTGGCCGACCCGGACCACGCCCGCCGCATGGGCCAGGCCATGAACGCCCGCCTCGGCCGCGGCGACACCGCGGTCAACCTCGCCGCCACCAGCCTCGCGGTCAACGCCTGGCTGTACGACCACGACGACCGCCACCGCGACTGGGCCCTCGACTACCTCACCGCCTGGCAGCACCGGGCACAGGCGCACGGCGGTTTCCTGCCCGACAACGTCGGCCCCTCGGGGAAGGTGGGCGAGGACCACGGCGGCCGGTGGTACGGCGGCCTGTACGGCTGGACGTGGCCGCACGGCCTCTACAGCGTCGGCAACGCCGCCGTGATCGCCGCCGTCAACTCCGTACTCCTCACCGGCGCCACCGATCTGCTCCCCCTCGGCCGCGCCCCGCTCGATACGGTCCTCGGCCACGGGATCGAGGGCACGGTCACGGGCACCGAGATGAGCACCTCCGACCGCTGGCTCGCCGAACTCGGCGAGGACGCCGACCGTCCCACCCTCCTGGTCCCCAACCGGTACGACGACGGCGGCTGGTTCGACTACCAGCCGCCCCAGATCGCCCTGCCCCTGTGGTTATGGCACGCCTCGCTCGCCGACGAGGACCTCGACCGCCTCCGGCGCCTCCGCGAGGTCTCCGGCTACGACTGGCGCACCGTCCGGGCGTTCCGCAACAAGGAGGAGGGCGGCCACGAAGCCCCCTGGCTGGCCTACCTGAGCGGCGACAACCCCGGATACCCGGCGGCGATCCTGCGCACCGCCCTCGGCCAGGCCGCCCGCCGCATCGCGCTGATCGACGCGGACACCACCGACCCGGCCGAGCTGCACATCCACCACTGGCAGCGCCTCAACCCGGTCCTCACCGAGGCCCTGCTCCAGCTGGCCACCGGCACCCCGCAGGTGCTCTACAACGGCGGACTGCTGCCCACCCGCCTCGCCTATTACGACCTGGAGCGCGGCCGCCCCGGGCTGCCTCCCGACGTGGCGGCCCTCGTGGACACCGTCACCGCCGACCGGGTCCGCGTCGAACTCGTCCACACCGGCCTGTCCGGTGCCCGCACGCTGGTCGTCCAGGCTGGTGGCTTCGGCGAGCACCGCATCGACCGCGCGCTGGTCGACGCGGCGGCGCCCGGCTACCCCGGCGACCCCCGCTCGTACACCGCCCCCGACCCCGCCACCAGCACCGTCGACCTGCCGGTCGGCGGGCCGCGCCTCGAGGTGGAGCTGCCCCCGGGACACCGGGTCCGGCTCGATCTGCGGCTCACCCCCCGGGCCTACCCGCCCGCCCACCAGACCGGTCCGACAGCGACTCGACAGTGATCCGACAGTGAGGAGACCGTTCGTGGACGACGAACCCGTGTGGGATCTGCCGGTGCGCGGGGACGCCCCCGGCCCCGCGGACCCCCAGGTCCTGACCCGGCTCGCCGAGGTGTCCGCCGCCACCGCCTGCGCCAAACTGCACGCGCAGGGCATCCGCCGCACCTTCGTGTGCGGCCCGCGGCCGCTCGCCCCCGGTCTGAAGATCGCCGGCCGGATCCGCACCCTTCAGTTCATGCCGCAGCGCGAGGACATCGCCTCCGGTCTCGGCCAGGAGTACGTGGAGCGGCACACCGCCCTGTGGGCCGTCCTGGAGACCATCGAACCCGGGGACGTCCTCGTCGTCCAGGCCTACGGCTCCCCGTACACCGGCTGCTTCGGCGACATGCTGGTGCGCTACTTCCGGCAGAAGGGCGGCGCCGGGATCGTCGTCGACGGCCGTATCCGTGACGCGCCCCGGGTGCTCGAGACCGGTGTGCCCGTCTGGGCCACCGGCGTCACCCCCCACTACGCCTCCCAGGCCGAGCTCTTCCCCTGGGCCTACGACACGCCGGTGGCCTGCGGCGGAGTGCTCGCGCTGCCCGGCGACCTGCTGGTGGCCGACGACGACGGCCCCGTGGTGGTGCCCCGGCGCACCGCACCCGCCGTGATCGCCGCCGCGCGCGAGCACGAGCAGTGGGAGCGCTTCAGCCGCGCCCGCATCGAGGAGGGAGGAGCCCTCACCGACTACTACCCGCTGACGGCCGCCACCCGCGCCGAGTACGAGCGATGGCGCGACCAGAACCAGGCCTGACACAAACCCACACAAGGAGGACCAGGACCGTGTTGCGCACCATCCGAAGACCACAGCTCAGGCTTCCCCTGGTGGTGGCCGGCGCGCTGCTGCTGATCGGCGGCGCGGCGCTGCCCGGCCACAGCGCGGACGCGGCCGCCGCCGGCTGCCGGCCCACGCAGCTCTTCGTCGCACCGGACGGCCGGGATGGAGCCAAGGGCAGCAAGGACGCCCCGTGGCGGACCATCGAGCAGGCCCGCGACCACATCCGCGCCAAGGGCCTCAACCGGCCGGGGAAGATGCGCTGCGACATCGTGGTCAATCTGCGCGCGGGCGACTACCCGGTCAGCCGCACCATCGAGTTGGACGACCGCGACTCCGGGAGCGGCGGCCACCGCGTCGTCTACCGCTCGTACGACGGGCCCGGCAAGGCGCGTGTGCTGGGCGCCGAGCCCGTCACGGACTGGACCGAGTACAAGGACGGCATCTACCGCACCGACGTCGGCACCGACCGGCGCTTCTACACCCTGTTCGAGGACGGGAAGCGGGCCACCACCGCCCGCTACCCCAACCGCGGGTCCGACGACACCTGGGCCCCGTACATGTTCTCCGTGCTCAAGGAGCCGGAGAAGGAGGCCGTGCACCAGTGGCTCTACTCCAAGCCCGGTGAATGGGACGCCTCCTGGGACCTCAGCAACGCGCAGGCGGTCGTCTGGTCCGGCGGCAGCTGGAGCTGGTTCACCGACACCGTGCCCATCCGGGACTGGAACCCCGCCAAGAACCAGATGACACTGTCCCACTGGACCCGCTACGCGCTGATGAACTCCCGCAGCGGCTCCCGCTACTTTCTCCAGAACTCCCTGGACTTCCTCGACCAGGCCGGGGAGTACTACCTCGACTACGGCAAGGGGCAGCTCTACTACAAGCCCCGCGGCGACATCGACGACGTGACCGTCATGCGCCCCACGGTCAAGACACTGTTCAAGATCGCGGGAGCGGCCCCCGACCGGCGGGTGGCGGACATCTCCCTGGACGGCCTCGCCCTCCAGTACACCGACTTCGTCGACTGGTACCGCTACGGCTGGATCAGCGACGGTGACTCCGGCGACGTCCACAAGTATCCCGTGTACGACCGCCAGATCGAGATGAACCGCAACCGCTTCGGCGCCGTCACCGTGACCAACAGCAGCGGCATCACCCTCCAGCGGATGCGGATCTCCGACACCGGCTTCACCGCCGTCTACGCGCTGTTCGCCAACGACCGCCTCACCGTGCGCGACAGCCTGCTGGAGAACCTCGGCGGCGACGGCATCAAGGTCGAAGGCGGGTATCCGGGTGAGGGCGACATCTCCGGCCACCACCTGTTCACCGACAACTACATCACGCACTACGGAGAGCTGGTGCCCGGCGACGCGGCCGGGGTCGAACTCCTCAACACGGGTTCCAATGAGGTGAGTTACAGCTACTTCGAGCACAGCGCCCGCTACGGCGTCACCCTGGAGGTGATGCCCGAGGTGGGGCCCGGCGACTCCTACGCGCGCAACAACACCTTCAAGTACCTGCGCATCGAGAAGGCCGGTCTGGACAGCGGTGACATGGGCGCCTTCTACACCTACGGCGTGGACAACACCGAGCCGCACACCAGCAACAACAGCGTCTCGCAGGTCGTCATCGGCGATGTCATACCGGACGGCTCCATGCCCGACAGCGGCACCCGAGGGGTGCACATGGACGCGGGCGGCTGCGGCTTCTCCTTCACCGACGTCGAGGTCGGCAAGGTCACCGACGACAAGTACCAGAGCTACCGGTGCAACACGGTGGAGAACGCCAACTGGCAGGACGGCTTCGATCCCTCCCGCATGGAGTACGACAAGATCGGCGTCAAGCCCTCCTTCCCCTATCCGCTGCCCGGCGCGGACGGCTGAGCGCACAGGCGCACCCGCGTGGGCCCTCGCCGGGCCGCCACTCCCATGCGTGCGGCCCGGCGAGCCCCGGCCCATGCCCGTCAGGAGATGACATGGACATCATTCCGACCAGCTCGCCGCCCGCCGTGACGGACGAGCTGCGCGGACTCACCTGGGACCACCCGCGCGGCTACGCGCCGCTGGAGGAACTGGCCCGGCTGGACGCCGCCGTCCCGCCCGGCTGCGAGACCGTCGGTCTGCCGCTGCGCTGGGACCGGCAGCCACCGGCCGCCTTCGAGACGGCGCCGATCGACGGCCTCGCCTCCGACTACGACCTCCTGGTCGTCGAGCACATCGGCCTCGGCGCCGCGGTGGAGGCCGGGTGCCTGGTGGCGATGGACGACCTGTTCCCGGCGGCCCAGCTGGAACACTGGCGCCGGCGCACCGTCGGCGCCTGCTACGACAGCCATGTGCTGGACGGCCGGGTCTGGGCGCTGCCGCTGGACGCCGCGGCCCAGGTCGCCGCGGCCCGCCCCGACCTGATGGCCGGCCACCCGATGCCGCGGACCTGGGACGAGGTGCTGGCGCTGCCCGTCCCGCCGGCCCTCTGCATGGGCGGCCCGCACGCCCTGCTCACCTTCTGCGCGCTGTGCGTGGCGCTGGGGGAGGAGCCTGGCCGCGGCCCGGAGTTCGTCTCGCGGGAGACGGGCGGGGCGGCCCTGGAGACCATGGCCCGGCTGCTGGCGCGCGGCGACCCACGGCTGTGGCGGCTCGGCCCGGCGGGGCTGCTGGCGGCGATGGCCTCCGCCGAGGGGCCCGCCTACTGCCCCCTGGTGTACGGCTACGCCCCCGCCACGCAGTCCGGACCGTACCCGCTCACCTTCGCCGACGCCCCGGCCAGCCACCCCGGAGGGCGGCCGGGCAGTGTGCTCGGCGGCGCCGGGCTCGCCGTCTCGCACCGCCGGACCGACGACCCGCTGGTGCGCGAGGCCATCCGGGACCACCTGCGGCGGCTGCTCGCCGAGCCGGTGCAGTGCGAGCTCTTTCCGGTGACCGGCGGCCAGCCGTCCGACCGGGCCGCCTGGCTGGACCCCCGCACCAACAGCCGCTGGGGCGGCTTCTACCGCGCCACCCTCGCCACCGTCGAACACGCCTGGGTGCGTCCGCGGGCCGCCGGCTTTCCGGACTTCCAGCGGTCCGCCTCCCGGCTGCTGCGCGAGGGGCTCGCCGACGGGCGGCCGCCCGCCCGGCTGCTGGCCGAACTCGACGAGGGCTTCCGCCACCGGGCACGGCGCCCCGACCACTTGCTGCGACGAGAGGGAAACGGGACATGAGCGAAGGAAACAGACGGGAGGCGCCACGGGACGGGGCGCGACCGCTGGCCCGGCGGGCGTTCGTGGCCGGCACCGGCGCGCTGCTGGGCGCCGCGGCTCTGTGGACACCGTCGGCGCGGGCGGACGACAAGCTCGCCGCTGCCGCGGACGCCGTGGACGGCGTGTTGGCCTTCCCCGGAGCCGAGGGCGGCGGCAGATACGCCAGCGGTGGCCGCGGTGGCGAGGTCTACGAGGTCACCACGCTCGCCGACTCCGGACCGGGCTCCCTGCGCGAGGCGGTGTCCGGCAGCGACCGCACCATCGTCTTCCGGGTCTCCGGCACCATCGAGCTGGGGGGCGGTCTGGACATCACCGGGTCCAACCTCACCATCGCCGGCCAGACCGCGCCCGGCGACGGCATCTGCGTCGTCGGCAACGAAACCAAGATCAAAGACGTCCGCAACATCATCCTGCGCCATCTGCGGTTCCGGGGCACGGACGCCCTCGGGACCCCGATCGACACCTTCGGCATGGAGCGCTGCGAGAACGTCATCATCGACCACTGCTCCTTCAGCTGGGCGGTCGACGAGGTGTGCTCGCCGTACGGCAACGAGAACGTGACGATGCAGTGGTGCGTCATCGCCGAGGGGCTCACCATGTCCGCGCACGAGAAGGGCCGGCACGGCTACGGCGGGCTGTGGGGCGGCGACAACGTCACCTACCACCACAACCTGCTGGTCCACAACGGCGGCCGCAACCCGCGGTTCAGCTTCGTCGAGGACATGGCGCTCAAGGCCGACCACCGCAACAACGTGATCTACAACTACGGCTACACCTCCGCCTACGGAGGCGAGTGGTCCGACGGCATCAACATCGTCGGCAACTACTACAAGCCGGGCCCGAACACCGTGGCCGAGATCGCGCCCGTCATCATCGCCCCCAACCGCGGCGGCATCTGGCACGTCGACGGCAATCTCATCGAGGGACACCGCAAGGTCACCGCCGACAACCGGCTCGGCGTCCGCTTCCCGCTCGGCGGCGCCACCCTGCGGGACGAGCCCGTGGCCTTCCCCAGCCCCATCGAGGAGCAGTCCCCGAAACAGGCGTACAAGGCGGTCCTCGCGGGCGCCGGTGCCACCCTGCCGCGCCGGGACGCGATCGACGCGCGGCTGGTCAACGATGTGCGCAAGGGCACAGGACGCAGCATCAACTCGCAGAAGGAGGTGGGTGGCCCGGTGCCGCTGGCCTCCGCCGACCCTCCCAAGGACAGCGACCACGACGGCATCCCCGACGACTGGGAGCGCGCACACGGCCTCGACCCCGACGACCCGGCGGACGGCCGTGCCGTCGACCCGGACACCGGCTACAGCAATCTGGAGCTCTATCTCAACTCCATCGGGCCCACCGGCGCCCCGAACCCGGCCGTCGCCCTCACCGCCCCGGCCATCGACCAGATCTTCGCCCATGACAGCGGCACCGGCGACCTCACCATCCGCGCCACCGCCACCGCGGCCGACGGCGCGACCATCGCCTCCGTCGTGTTCTACGCCGACGACAAGAAGCTCGGCGAAACCACCGCCGCCCCGCACGAGATCGTGTGGCGGGGCGCGCCCGCGGGCACCCATCACCTCACCGCCCGCGCCACCGACACCACCGGCACCGCCACCACGTCGAGCATGGTGCCCGTCCACGTCAACCGCTCCACCTCGCTGTCCACCTGGACCGCGGCCGACATCGGCGCGGTGCCCATCGCGGGGGCCGCCGCACTGGACGGCGCGGTGTTCACCCTGCGCGGCTCCGGAAAGATCAAGGGCCGTGAGGACTCCTGCCACTTCGTGTACCGGGCCATCGACGCCCCCGACGACGAGGTCGTCGAGGTCGTCGCACGCCTGGACTCGATCAGCGCGGTGTACCAGGACGTCCTCGCCGGAATCATGATCCGCGAGAACCTCACCCCCGACTCCCCGTTCTGCCTCATGGGCATCTATGTCGCGAACGGCGGGATCAAGGCCACCGCCAAGCGCATGCACTCCCACGGCACCGAGATGAACGTCGGCAACTACCCGTGGGAGGAGGACGAGATGCTGGGCAACAAGCCGTACTGGCTGCGCATCACCCTGCGCGGGGACGAGTTCACGGCCGAGGTCTCACCGGACTCCCTCCAGTGGACACGCGTCGGCTACGAGCGCGTCCCCATGGGGCCACGGGTCTACGCCGGGCTGGTGGTGGAAGGCAACAAGGAGGCGAACGCCGTCGCGCACTACACGACGGCGAAGTTCAGCAAGGTCCGCATCAACAACTGAGTCAGCAGCCGACCGCGCCGCTCTCCTCCAGCGGCACCCACACCCGCATCGCGCCGTCACCGCGGTTGTCCCACTGGAAGTACGGCACCGCGGTGGCGGTGGTGGGCCGCCGCGTGTCCACGGCGCCGAGGGTGCGGTACGGCAGCCCCGCCTGGTGCGGGCCGGTGACGGCGAGCGCCTCCGCCTCGATCATCACCGTACGGCCGAGACCCGGCACGTCCGCCAGGTCCCGCACCCGCAGCGCGGTGTCCGCGCGCAGCGCCAGCTCGTCGACCGGAGTGTCCGCGGGCTGGTCCAGCTGCTCGAAGCAGTACACCAGCGGCCCCCGCTCGATCGCCGCACAGCCGCGCACCGCGTCGATCCTCGGATGCGGCACGGTGAGCCGCGGCGCCATGTCCAGCTCCAGTACGACGCGGTCCCCGGCCCGCCAGCGCCGCCTGACCACCACCCGCCCCTGCGCGTCGCCCGCCACCGGCTGTCGCGCGCCACCCGGCTCCGTCAGCCACGTCCGCGTGCTCCACGGTGGCACCCGCAGCCCCAGCGCCCATGCGCCGGCCGGCGCGCGGTCCACGGTGACGGTGACCGTTCCGTCCCACGGGTAGTCGGTGTCGATCCGCAGCGCCACCGTGCCGCCCGCGTGGGCGCAGGACAGGGCCATCGACGCGTACAGATGGAGAAAGAGCGTGTCCCCCGCGGTGGTCGCGGCGTAGTGCGGGAGCGAGGCCACCAGCCGGGTGACCGACGGCGGGCAGCAGGCAGAGTAGAACCACTCGTCCCGGCTGCGCGGATCGCCCACCGCCTCCGCGTGGTCGGGGCGCCGCTGAAGCGGATTGCCCTTGTAGTACCTCCGCCCGTCCACCGAGCGGGCCGCCGCGAAGGCGTTGTACAGGGTGCGCTCGATCAGATCGGCGTAGCGCCCCTCGCCGGTGGCCAGCAGCAGCCGCCGGCTCCACTGGATGCTCGCCGCGGACGCGCAGGTCTCGTTGTACGACAGGTCGGGCGGCAGCTCGTAGCGCTCGCCGAAGACCTCCCCGACCTGGCGTGAGCCGAGACCGCCGGTGAGCGACGTCCGGGTCGCCGCCATGTCCGCCCAGCGGGCGGCAGACGCCCGGAGCAGCTCGTCGTCGCCCGTCTCCATGGCCACGTCCACGGCCCCGGCCTCCAGATACAGCGCCCGGACGACATGCCCGGTCACCGCCGGTGCCACGCGGACCGGGAGGTGGTCGAGACGGTGCCGCGCCCCGTGCTTGTGGCGCCCCACCAGGCCGTGCCCGCGCCGCTCCACCAGCCGCGCCGCCAGGGTCAGACAGCGCTCCTCGGCGGTGGTCCGGAACAGCTCCACCAGCGCCGTCTCCACCTCCGGGTGGCCGTCCAGGCCGGGCCCGGGGCCGTCGAGGAACACTGCGCACAGATGGTCGGCGCAACGCCGCGCCACCGTGAGCAGCCGGGTCTCCCCGGTGGCGCGGTGAGCGGCCACGGCGGCCTGGAGGAGATGGCCGGCGCAGTACAGCTCGTGGCTGTCGACCAGCCGGCCGTAGCGGCCGCCCACCTCGGCCACCTGGTAGTACGAGTCGAGGTAGCCGTCGTCCCGCTGGGCCCGCTCCAGCAGCCCGGTGGTGCGGGAGAGAAACGCGGCCGACGAGTCCTCGGGGCCCGCCTGGAGCTCCCAGGCCGCCGTCTCCAGCATCTTGTGCACATCGGAGTCCGCGTACACGGGCCCGCGGTACGCGCCCTGCTCCTCGCCCGCGGCGATGCGCAGATTGGCCAGGGCGCCGGACTCCTCCAGCCAGTGCAGGGCCAGCGGCACGCTGGTGGCGCGGTTGACCCGCTGCCACAGCCGCCACAGGCCGTCCGTCACGCTAATCCGGCCACCGCGCGGCGGCCGGTGTGCCGTGCGCGCGCCGGGGGAGGGGAGTACGGGGCCGTCCACGGATGCCTCCTGGCGTGAGGGCTTGACGTGAGGGCTTGCCGGAAGGGTGCGGCGTGCGGGTGCGGAGCGCTACATGCGGGGCCGGGCGAGGAAGGCGATCATCTGGTCGCGGACCCGCAGGATGTGCGCCTCCAGCAGATCCCTGGCCCGCGTCCGGTCGCCGCTCTCCAGCGCGTCGACCACGGCACGGTGCTCCGCGACGGCCATGTCCAGGCGGGAGGCGGTGATCGGCGCCTCCATCCCGGCCCGAGTCACATGCAGGCTCAGGTGCAGATCGTCGTGCAGCTCCAGCAGCATGGGGAGGCTGCCAAGACGGACGAGCTCGCGGTGGAACCGGGCGTCGTTCTCCCGGAACTCCTGGTAGCGGCCCGGATCCTCCAGCGAAAGCCGGGCCAGTTCGGCCGCCTCGTCCACGAGCTCCCGCAGCCGGGCCGGGACCTGGCGGTCCGTGCGCTCGGCGAACAGCCGCAGGCTGTGCGACTCCAGCATCAGCCGCAGCTCGAAGAGTTCGTACAGGCTGGACAGGGACGGGATGGCCACGGTGAAGCCGACCGACGCGTCGTACGCCAGCAGGCCGCGCTCATAGAGCCGGCCGACCGCGCTGCGCACCGGGGTGCGGCTCATGCCGAGGCGGCGGGCGAACTCCCGCACCGGAACGGCCTGGCCGGGCGCGGGATTCTCCTTGGTCAGCCACTCCACGATCGCCGTGCGGGCCCGGGTCTCCAGGCTCTCGGCGGGTCCCGGCTCCGGAGCCGGTGACTCCGCCTCGCGGGCCGCCGCCGCTCGCGGTCGGATCATGCCGCCTCCCACTGTTGCCACGTCCGATCGATGTGCCGGCCCCATGGTATGCCGCTGGTAAACCGCGCGTCTGCGGTTCGGGAGGCAGCAAAGAAATACTTCTGCGCGGGGGTTGACGCTCCGAAGGGGTGGCCAACAGACTCATGGCATACCACCGACATGCCCCCCTGGGTCCATCCGTCCAGACAGCTGCCGCATGGGAAACACGGGAACATCGGCTCAGCCGTCCCCTTTCACGACGGCGCGAGGCGCGGTGGATCGGTCCGCACTGGAATGCCATCTGGACCATCTGGAGCGTGGACATGACTCCCGAACACACCCCCGGGGCCACCCGGCACCGCGCCGGCACACCGAATCGGCGTGCTGTGCTGCGTGCCGGCGCCGGAATGCTCGCGGTGGCCGGCCTGCCCGGTTGCGGATTCTTCGAGACGGACCCGGACAACGGCGAGTCCGAGGGGAAGAAGGGCAAGGAGGCGCCCTCGCTCAAGAAGCGGGTGGACGCCGGCGAACTGCCCCCGCTGGCCGAGCGCCTGCCCGACAAGCCCCGTGAGGTCACCCCGCTGGAGAAGGCCGGGGTCTACGGCGGCACCTGGCACTCGGTGATGCTCACCCAGGAGGACATGAACTGGCTGCGCTACAGCATGGGATACGAGCCGCTGGTGCGCTGGGCGCCCGAGTGGCGGGGAGTGGCCCGTACCGAGATCCTGCCCAACGTCTGTGAGAAGTACGAAGTCCACAGTGGCGGCAAGGAGTTCGTCTTCCATCTGCGCAAGGGCCTGAAGTGGTCCGACGGGAAGCCCGTCACCACCGATGACTTCGCGTTCGCCTTCGAGGACTTCAACGCCGACAACGACATGCACACCACGGGCGTCTATGAGCTGTGGCTGTCCAAGTCGGGACGGCCCGCCCGCTTCGAGAAGGTCGACGACCTCACCGTGCGCTATGTGTACGAGGAGCCCAAACCCGGCTTCCTGGAGGAGATCGCCGGCACCTCCGGTGTGACGATGCTGCTGCCCGCCCACTATCTGAAGAAGTTCCACGCGGGGCACAACGACGGCGCCCAGGCCCTGGCCAAGAAGGCGGGCCTGAATCGCTGGATCGACTACATGGTCATCCAGGCGGACCCCTGGGCCAACCCGGACCTGCCCTCCCTCAACCCGTGGGTGGCCAGGAACGCGGTCGGCAAGGGCAGCAGTGTGATCGCCGAGCGCAACCCCTACTACTGGCAGGTGGACCCGGACGGCAGCCAGCTGCCGTACCTCGACAAGGTCATCGTCGATGTGGTGCAGGACGTCGAGGTCGAGGTGTTGAAGGTGTCCAACGGCGACCTCGGCATGCAGCTCTACAACTTCGGCACGGTCCGCAACAAACCGGTGATCGCCCGCAACCGGGGCAAGGGCGGCTACGAGCTGATCGAGGTCGCCCCGGACCTGGTGAACACCATGATCATCGGCTTCAACCAGACCCACCCCGACAAGGCCAGGCGCGCGCTGTTCGCCACCAAGGACTTCCGGATCGGCCTGTCGTACGCGATCAACCGGCAGAAGATCATCGACACCTTCTACGGCGGCCAGGGCCGCCCCTGGCAGTGCGCGCCGCTTCCCGGCAGCGAACTCTTCGACGAGGAACTGGGCAGCCAGTACACCGAGTACGACATCGACAAAGCCAACGAGGCCCTGGACCGGGCCGGGCTGACCCGGCGCGGCGGCGACGGCATCAGACGCACCGCGGACGGCGCCCCCGTCGCGTTCAATGTGCTGGTCGTCTCCGATATGCCCGACCACGTGGACGCGCTCGAACTGATCCGCGCCGACTGGAAGAAGGTCGGCGTCGACGCCACTATCCAGCGGCTCGCGGAGACGCTGTACTGGGAGCGCGTCGAGGCCGGCGCGTCGGAGGCCGCCACCTGGGCCGGGGGCCCCTTCGACCTCCGCACCGGCCCGGGCGGAGACCACTACTACCTGCCCACCAACCCCCGTGGCTCCTCCCGCTACGGCGGCGCCTGGGCCAGGTGGTACACGCGCGACGGGAAGGACGGCGAAAGGCCGCCCGCCGAGATCGAAAAGCAGCTGGACCTCTTCGACCGGATGCGGTTCACCTTCGATTCCGATCGGGCGCTCGCCCTCGCCCGGCGGATCCTGGCCATCACCAAGGACCAGTTCTACTACCTCGGCATCTCCACCCCGCCCTCCGAGTACGGCATCGTGAAGAAGAACGTCCACAACGTCCCCAAGAAGTTCAGCGGGGCCGTGATGCACCAGGCGCCGGGGCCCAGCAACCCCTCGACGTACTTCATCTCGGGCAAGGCGTGACGGACCGCCGCCATGCTGTCCTTCCTCACCCGCCGACTGCTGCTGATGGCCCTGACCCTCTGGGCCGTCTCGCTCGCCTCGTTCTTCATCATCAGCCTGCCGCCCGGGGACTATGTCTCGACCCTCCAGGCCGAGGCGGAGAGCCGCGGCGAACTCATGAGCGACGCGGAACTGGTCGCGCTGCGCCAGCGGTACGGACTCGACCAGCCATTCCTGGCCCAGTACTGGAAGTGGATCTCGAACATCCTCTTCCATGGCGACTTCGGGCAGGCCTTCGCCTGGAACAGCCGCCCGGTCTCGGACCTGATCTGGGACCGGGTCGGCCTGTCCTTCTTCCTCTCCCTGTCCACCCTGCTGCTGGTGTGGGCGGTCGCCTTCCCGATCGGCATCTACTCCGCGGTGCGCCAGTACTCGGCGGGTGACTATCTCGCCACCTTCCTCGGCTTCATCGGGATGGCTGTCCCCGAGTTCCTGCTGGCGCTGGTCCTCATGTGGGTCGGGATGCGCTACTTCGGCCAGAGCCCCGGAGGGCTGTTCTCACCCGAGTACCAGGACGCGGCCTGGAACCTGGGCAAGCTGCTGGATCTGATGGGCCACCTGTGGCTGCCGATCCTCATCATCGGCATGTCCGGGACGGCCGGACTGATCCGCACCACCCGCGCCAATCTGCTGGACGAGCTCTACAAGCCGTATGTGGTGGCGGCCCGGGCCAAGGGCATGCCGGAGTGGAAACTCCTGCTCAAGTACCCGGTCCGGATGTCGCTCTCGCCGTTCTTCAGCACCGTCGGATGGCTGCTGCCCGGCCTGATCAGCGGCGAGACCATCATCTCCATCGTGATGAGCCTGCCCACCACCGGGCCGCTGCTGCTGAGCGGAGTGGAGAACCAGGACATGTACCTGGTCGGCAGCTTCGTGCTGATCCTCTCCACTCTCACCGTCGTCGGGACCCTGATCAGCGACCTCGTGCTCGCCTGGTGGGACCCCAGGATCCGGCACCGGTACGAGGGCGGGTGATCGCGGATGCCGATACGAGCCAAGCACGCCACACCGGGCGCCGGCGGCCGGGCTCCGGAACCCGGCCGCGCCTCCCCATGGCGCCTGGTGTGGCGGAAGTTCCGCCGGCACAAGCTGGCGGTGGCCGGGGCGGTCGTGGTGCTGTGCGCCTATCTCGTCGTCGCCTTCGCCGAATTCCTGGCCCCCGGATCCCCGAGCGCCGCCGACGAGCGGCACACCTACGCCCCGCCGCAGCTGGTCAAGGTGGACTTCAGCTGGGACGACGGCCTCCAGCTGTATGTCAACGGCTTCCGCACCGAGCGCGACCCGGAGACCTTCGAGCAGATCCACACCATCGACCGCGACAAGCGCATCCCACTGCGGCTCTTCGCCCGCGGAGACGACTACCGCCTGTGGGGGATCATCCCGTGGGACCGGCATCTCATCGGCCCCACGGACCCCGGCCAGAAGGTGTATCTCCTGGGCACCGACCGGGCCGGCCGCGATCTGCTCTCCCGTATCGTCCACGGCTCGCGGGTCTCACTGTCCATCGGCCTCATCGGCGTCGCCGTCAGCTTCCTGCTGGGACTCCTCTTCGGCGGGATCTCCGGCTACTTCGGGGGCGCGGCCGACACCGTCATCCAGCGCCTCATCGAATTCCTGATGGCCATCCCCACCCTGCCGCTGTGGCTCGCCCTCTCCGCCGCCGTACCCCCCGACTGGGGGCCGCTGATGCGGTACTTCGCGATCACCACCATCCTGTCGGTGATCGGCTGGACGGGAC
The DNA here is from genome assembly GCF_044332865.1 of Streptomyces sp. NPDC021225. Classification (NCBI taxonomy): domain Bacteria; kingdom Bacillati; phylum Actinomycetota; class Actinomycetes; order Kitasatosporales; family Streptomycetaceae; genus Streptomyces; species Streptomyces sp. NPDC021225. The sequence goes on from NZ_JBIRPV010000006.1 coordinate 348,338, forward strand.
TTGCGCGGGTGGTGCGCGGCCGGTTCCTCTCGCTGCGCGAGGAAGACTTCGTGATCGCCGCCCGCCTGGACGGCTGCGGGCGCGGCCGCATCATCTTCCGCCACATGGTGCCGTCCATGTCCAGCCATGTCATCGCCTCGCTCACCATGGCCGTCCCGGCGATGATCCTCGGCGAGACCGCCATGAGTTTCCTCGGCCTCGGCCTCCAGTCCCCGGCCGTGAGCTGGGGCGTGCTGCTCCAGGAGGCCCAGAACATCCGCACGGTGGAGACCGCGCCATGGCTGCTGCTTCCGGGGGTGGCGGTCGTCATCACCGTCCTCGCCATGAACTTCGTCGGCGACGGGCTGCGGGACGCCGCCGACCCGTACAAGAGTTAGGAGCGCGCGTGGTGGCACCCGCCGAGACCATCCTCGAGATCAGGGACCTGCGCACCCACTTCGAGCTCGAGGACGGGGTGGTGCGTGCCGTCGACGGCGTGGACCTGGACATCCGGCGCGGCGAGGTGGTCGCGGTCGTCGGCGAGTCCGGCTGCGGCAAGAGCGTCATGGCCCGCTCCGCGCTGCGGCTGGTCGACCGGCCCGGCCGCATCGTCGGCGGTGAGGTCCGGGTCCGCACGGACACCGGGTGGGCCGATGTGCTGACCGCCGACGGCCGCACCGTGCGGTCCATCCGCGGCGCGCGCGTCGCCATGGTCTTCCAGGAGCCCATGACGTCCATGAGCCCGATGCACACCCTCGGCGACCAGATCGCCGAGGCCATCCTGCTGCACGAGCCGGTCACCAAGGCCGAGGCCCGCGCGCGCACCGTCGAACTCCTCGGCCGGGTCGGCATCCCCGCCCCCGAGCGGCGCGCCGGCGAATACCCCTTCCAGATGAGCGGCGGCATGCTCCAGCGCGCCATGATCGCGATGGCCCTCTCCTGCGGCCCCGAACTGCTCATCGCCGACGAACCGACCACCGCCCTCGATGTCACCACACAGGCCCAGATCCTGGATCTGCTGCGCTCCCTCCAGCGGGACACCGGCATGGCGCTCATGCTCATCACCCATGACCTCGGGGTCGCGGCGCAGCTCGCCGACCGCGTCGCCGTGATGTACCTGGGCGCGGTCGTGGAACACGGAGACCTCGCGGACGTGTTCCGCCGGCCCCGCCACCCGTACACCAAGGCCCTGCTGCGGTCCGTGCCCCGGCTCGGCGCCCGGCCCCGGGAACGCCTCCGGCCCGTACGCGGCATGGTGCCGCCCCCCTACCGGCGCCCGGACGGCTGCCCGTTCCACCCGCGCTGCGAGGAGTTCATGGCCGGGCGCTGCGATGTGACGGTGCCACCGCCGGTCACCGGCCCCGAGGCCGGGCGCGCCGTGAGGTGCCTGCTGTACGAGGAGACCCGCGCATGACCACACACCCGGGCCCCACCCTCCTGGGGGTCCACGGCCTGACCAAACACTTCCCCATCCGCCGCGGGCTGCTCGGCCGCACCGTCGGCCACGTACGCGCCGTCGACGGCGTCGACCTGCGGATACCGGCGGGCCGCACCGTCGCGCTGGTCGGGGAGTCCGGCTGCGGCAAGAGCACCCTGGGCCGCTGTCTGCTCAGGGTCCACGAGCCCACCTCCGGACAGATCCGCTACCACCCGCGTGACGGCGCCGGCCCCGTCGACCTGGCGGCCCTCGGCGAGCGGGCCCTCAAGCCGTACCGCAACGAGATCCGGCTCGTCTTCCAGGACCCGTACGCCTCGCTCAACCCCCGGATGACCCTGCTTCAGATCGTCGGCGAACCCCTCAGGGCCAACCTCGGCCTGCGGCCCGCCGAGATCGAGGAACGGGTCGCCGAACTGCTGCGCCGTGTCGGTCTGCCCCCCGAGTATCTGCGCCGCTACCCCAACGCCTTCAGCGGAGGCCAGCGGCAGCGCGTCGGCATCGCGCGGGCGCTGGCGCCCGGGCCCCGGCTGGTGGTCGCCGACGAGGCGGTGAGCGCGCTGGACGTGTCCGTGCGTGCGCAGATCCTCAACCTGCTCAAGGACCTCCAGGAGGAGTCCGACCTCACCTATCTCTTCATCTCGCACGACCTGGGCGTGGTGGAGTACATGGCCGACGAGGTGGCCGTGATGTACGTGGGCAAGGTGGTCGAGACCGGCGCCACCGACGACCTGTACGAGCGGCCCCTGCACCCCTACACCGAGGCGCTGCTCTCCGCCGTCCCCGACCCGGACCCCGGCGCGCGGCGCCGGGAGCGCATCGTGCTGCGCGGAGAGGTGGCCGACCCGTCGCGGGTGCCGCCCGGCTGCCCGTTCCACCCGCGCTGCCGCTACGCCCAGGACCGCTGCCGCACCGAGGTGCCCCCCCTGCGCCAGGGGGCGCCGGGCCGGGCGGTGGCCTGCCACTTCGCCACAGATCTTGACCTGAAAGGAGTGCACGGCACATGAGCGACCCGCGCTTCGACGGTGTCGTACGGCCCTCGGCACACGACGGGAGGGTGCGCGAGGCGCTGCTGCCCGTGTGCCACCCCGGCGACAGCCACGCCGCCAATCTCCTGGAGCTCGACGACGGCGACCTGCTGTGCACCTGGTTCAACGGCCCGCAGGAGGGCGACCGGGACACCAACGTCGTCCTGTCGCGGCTGCCCCGCGGAGCCGACCGCTGGACCACCCCGGCGCCGCTGTCCGCCGACCCCGGCCGCGCCGAGCAGAACCCGGTGCTCGCCCAGCGGCCCGACGGCACCGTCTGGCTGTTCCACCCGTCCAACGAACCCCATGACCAGACCACCGCCCGCCTGATCGCCCGCACCTCCGCCGACCGGGGCCGCACCTGGAGCCCGCCGCGCGTCCTGCTGGAGGGGCCCGGCGTCTTCGTCCGCAATCCGCCGCTGACCCTCGACGACGGCACCTGGCTGCTGCCCGCCTACCGGTGCCGGCGCTCGGGCGAGCACAGCACCGTGCTGCTCAGCGAGGACGGGGGCGGGAGCTGGCAGGAGCACGAACTGCCCGGAGCCGAACACCTGGTGCAGCTGACCGCCGTCCCGAGGGACGACGGGTCGCTGTTCGCGATGTTCCGCAGCCGCGCGGCGGACCGTATCCACGCCTCCGAGTCGACCGACGGCGGCCGCACCTGGGCGCCGCCGGCCAGGACCGCGCTGCCCAACAACAACTCCGCCGTCCAGCTCACCCGGCTGCGCGGCGGGGCCCTGGCGCTGGTCTACAACCACGCGAGCCTCGAGCGCGGGGAGTACCGCTGGGTGGGGGAGGGCGCCGGACGGCGGAAGAAGGCCCTGCGCACCCCGCTCACGCTCGCCCTGTCCGACGACGGCGGCCGCACCTGGCCCCACCGGCGCGACCTCCAGACCACCGACGAGGAGTACTGGGACAACGAGTACGGCTATTCCTACCCCAGCGTCGTCCAGACCCGGGACGGGCTGCTGCACATCGCCTACTCCTATCTGCGCAAGACCATCAAACACCTGACGGTGGCGGAGGACTGGGTTCGGGACGGCCGCCCGTGACGGCGCGGCGCGTCGAGCGCTGGGACGTGTACGAACTGCGGCTGACCGGGCCGTCGGCCGGAAACCCGTACCGGGATGTCGTGTTCGGCGCCGACTTCCGCCACCGCCACCGCGTGGTCCCCGTCGACGGCTTCTACGACGGCTGCCACGACGGCCGGGGCCTGTACCGGGTCCGCTTCATGCCCGACCGGCCCGGGCCGTGGACGTACACCACGCGCTCCGACGCCCCCGAACTCGACGGTCACGGCGGCGAGTTCACCTGTGTGGCGGCGGTCCCGGGCAACCACGGACCCGTCCGCGTCGCGGGCCCCCGCCGCTTCCGGTACGCCGACGGCACCCCGTACGAGCCCTTCGGCACCACCTGCTACCACTGGACCCACGACGAGAACGAGGAACTGGAGGAGCGGACCCTGCGCACCCTCGCCGCCTCGCCGTTCAACAAGGTCCGCATGTGCCTGCTGCCGACCCGGGCGATGAACCCGCCCCGCCTGCCCTTCCCCGGCCGCACCCCCGGCGCGCTGGACACGGCCCGCTTCGACCCCGCCTTCTTCGCCCACTTCGAGCGGCGCGTACGCGACCTGCGCGACCTGGGCATCGAGGCGGACATCATCCTCTTCCACCCCTACGACGAGGGCCACTGGGGCGTGGACAACATGACCCGCGAGGAGGACCTCTCCCTCGTCCGCCACACCCTCGCCCGCCTCGCCGCGTACCGCAACGTGTGGTGGTCCATCGCCAACGAGTACGACTTCAACACCGCCAAGACCGTCGAGGACTGGGACCACATCGGCCGGTTCGTGCAGCGCCACGACCCCTACCAGCACCCGCGGTCGATCCACAACGGCACCCGCATGTACGAGTACGAGCGGATCTACGACTTCACCAAGCCATGGACCACCCACCAGTCCATCCAGCACTGGGACGCCGCCCGCACACCGCGGTGGCTGGCCGCCTGCCCCAAGCCCGTGGTCCTCGACGAGATCGGCTACGAGGGGAAGCTCGGCCGCCGCTGGGGCAACCTCACCGGGCGGGCGCTGGTGCGCCAGTTCTGGCACGGCGTGAGCGCGGGCGGATACGTCGGCCACGGCGAGTGCTACCCCGAGCAGGACCCCGACCACGCGGCCTGGATCTCGCGCGGCGGCCGGCTGCACGGCGACAGCGCGCCCAGGATCGCCTTCCTGCGCCGGCTTCGGGAGGAAGGGCCCGAGGACACCTACGTCTACTTCGGCGACCGGCGCCACGCCCACCGCGACATCGACCTCCCCGACATCGGCGCGCCCTGGCGCCTCGACCTCATCGACACCTGGGACATGACCGTGACCCCGCTGCCCGGGGTCCACCGCGGACGGGCCCGCGTGCCGCTGGACCGCCGCCCCGACCTGGCACTGCGCCTGCGGAGGGCGACATGACCGCCGACCACGGCCCCGACCACGGTCCCGTTCGCGTCCAAGGCACGCGTTTCCGGCACGCGGACGGCACCCCCTTCCACCCCTGGACCACCGCCGTGCCCCAGGCCGACCCCGACACCCTCCGCGCCCTGGCGGCCTCCCCGTTCAACCGGGTCCGGCTCACCGCCTCGGCCGCCCTCTCCCTCGACCGGCTCGACCAGCAGATCGGTGCCCTGGGCGCCATCGGTGTGCAGGCCGAGGTGATGCTGCACGGCCGCGACATCCCGGAGACGGTGGAACGCCTCGCCCGCCACCCCCATGTGTGGTGGTGCGCCCCGGAGGACCCTGACGCCCAGACCGACGTCCAGGAGTGCGACCACGGCCACCACCCGCTCACCGTGCACGGCGGTGTCCACACGGACTTCGGCGCCCCCTGGCTCACCCACGCCTCCCTCCGCCACCAGCAGGTGCGGGCCGTCTCACGGCTCACCCGGGACCTGTGCAAGCCGGTGCTCGCCGACGACTGCGGAGCGGAGGGGGACGACCCGGACCCCGACGCCGCCCTGTCGGCCGAGGAGTTGGTGTTCCGCGTCTGGGAGGGGGTGTGCCGGGGCGGCTACGTCGCCCACGGCGAGGCCCACGGGCCACGCCCCTGGAGGGCCCACGGCGGACGGCTGCGCGGTTCGAGCGCGTCCCGCGTCGCCTTTCTGCGCTCGATCCTCGACGAGGCTCCGCCGGGCCTCGCGCACACCCCCGAGACCTACGACGCCTCGACCCTGGAGGCGCCGGGGGAGTACTGGCTCCAGTACCTCGGCCCGCACCGCTATCCGCGCCGCCCCTTCGAGCTGCCCGGCGGCCCCTGGCGGGTGGACGTCATCGACACCTGGAACATGACCGTGCGCACCCTCGACTCCACACCCACCGGGAGCTTCGAGGTGGAACTCCCGGCGGAACCGTACTTCGCGATACGGATCCGCCGGGCCTGACCGGCCGGTGTCACCAGTCCTTGCCGGACGCCGCCTGCGCCTTGATGTAGGCCGGGATGTCCTTGGCCTCGGTCACCTTCAGCGCGGAGCGCACCGCGAGGCCGTCCTTGAGCACATGCTGGCGGAACACCATGTACAGCGGGAGGTCCCAGTACTCGGTCTCCTCGTAGCCCGTGACGACGGCGTTGTCCCCCCAGAAGACGCCCGAGGTGTCCACCCCGGCCAGCCCCGGGATCGCCTCGCCGAACGCGGCCCGGGCGGCGTCGGACGTGAGCGCCGGCTTCATGCCGTTCCGGGCGAGCTCGGTCTGGGCCTCCTGCGACACCAGCCACTTCACGACCTCGAGGGCCTGCTTGCGCTTGCCCGCCTGGGGCGGCACGAACGCGGCGATGGTGTTCGGCTGGTACACCGACCGCGCGTCCCCGCCCAGCACGGGGAGGGAGGTGACACCGAGGTCGATGTTCTTCGCCAGCTCGCGCCACTCCTCGGCGTCGTCCTCGGGGAGGTAGAGCGGGCTCAGGGCGTAGGCGCTGAGCTTCCAGAGGCTGTCCACGGCCATGGCCACATGCCCGGTCAGCAGGAAGTCGTCGACGGTGGTGAAGATGTTGTGCGGCAGCAGCAGGAAGCGCTCCAGGTTGTCGCCGAGCCGGTTCCAGCCCGCCGAGGTGATGTTCACCCTGATGTCCTCGGGCGCCGGATTCTCGCTGCCGGTGGGCAGGAAGGGGTAGAGCCCGAGCTGGTTGAACTCCAGATACAGATCAGGATGCTGGAGATAGCCCTTGTACGCCACCAGGTCCTGCTCGAACGTCAGCTTCTTGGCGAGGCGGTACGCCTGGTCGTACGTCATGCCGTTCGCCGGGGCCCTGACCCCGCGCAGGTCGAAGATCTTCTTGTTGTGGAACAGGACGTACTCGTCGACGAACAGCGGCACGCCGTACACCCCGCCGTCCGAGCGGGACTTGACCAGCTCGACCGCCGCCGGGTTCAGCGAGCCGAGGTCGATGCCCTCGGACGTGAGGTCGTCGGTGAGGTCCCGGACCCAGCCCCTGGGCTCCAGGTCGCGGTCGATGCGTCTGCGCGGGTCCTCCAGGATGATGTCGGGCACCACGCCGGCCTTGTCCAGGTCTTCGTAGCGGATGGGAAAGTCCCAGGTGACCGCCTTGATCTTCAGACCGGGGAACGCGGCCCTGAGCTTGTCGCCGATGACCGCGTCGAAGAAGCCCGGGTTCTCGAAGGGCTTGTAGTTGGCCATGAAGACGAGCAGTTCGTCGTCGCACACGTCGAACGGCTTGTTGTAGCGGTTCGGGATCTGGACGCAGGCGGACGCGCCCGACGACGCGGAGCGGGCCGCGGGGCGCATCCGCGCCTGAGCCGACGTGGCCGCGGCGGTGCCGGTCAGGGCCGCGGTGCCGACCGCCGCTCCGGCCGCGACGAACTTTCTACGGCTGAGGCGCGACCGGGAGCCGCCCTCCTCGTCCCTGGGTTCCTGACGCATACTCACACTCCTCTTCGGATGCGGTACTCCACTGGTATGCCATCTGAATGCCATAATGGTCACGCCGGGCGTGGGCGGGGTCAACACCCGTGCGCGCAATGACAGTTGTCGGTGAGGGGGAGTCGCCGGTGTTCCGGATAGCGAGCGGTGACAACAGCCTGGAGGTCACCGTGGAGCGCGGCGAGGCACGGGTCGCCTTCCGGCACGGGGCGGCGGGCCGGGCCGAGCGGGACGGCGGAGACCTGTGCTTCGACGCCCCCCTGAGCCGCATGCTGGCCGTGTCCACCGGCCGCCCCTGGCGCATCGCCCTGCCCGGCGCTCGCGAGCCCGAGGTCCGCCGCACGCCGCAGGGGCTCGCGGTGCGCTGCGCGGTGGGCGGGCTCGCGGCCGAGGTCGCCTTCGCGTTCGTACGGGGGCTGCTGCGCCTGGACGTGACCTGGCGCAACACCGGCGAGCGCGGGTACGAGGACGTGGTGCTCGGCGTGGCGCTGCCGCTGCCGTGCCGAAAGGCCTCGGCCGTCACCCTGCCGCAGGTGCTCTACCGGGGCAACCCGTCGGCCGACCCGGACCGCACCGTGCCCCGGCTCGGCGTCGGCCCGCACCGCGCCCTGGTGGTCGAGGAACACCGGCTGCCCGTCCCGTGCGCGCACGCGGAGTGGCGCTCCCGCGGCCGCGTGCCCACCTGGTATGCCACCCTCTACGCGGCGGAGCCCGGCGAGGGCTCCCTCGGGGCGGTCCAGCGCGGACACGTCACGCTGCTCGCGATGAGCGGCGCGCTGATGTTCAACGGCGTGCCGGACACGGCCTACGTCCATAAGGGGAAGACCGCCCCCTACGACGGCGGCTACCTCGACCTTCCGCCGGGCGCGGTCCACCGCGCGCACTACGCCCTGGACTGGGGGGTCGCGGCCCACCCGGGCCACGGCTTCCGGCCCCTGGTGCACCAGGGGCTCGGACTGTACGCCCCCGAAGGCGCCCGCCCCCTCACCCTGGACCGGATCGTCCACTACAAGACGGCGGCCATGGACCGCCGCTGGCACGAGGCCGGAGGGGCCGCCGGATTCCTCAAGTTCACCGGACCCGGCCACACCCCCGGCTTCCTGTACGGCTGGACCGGCCAGAGCCTGAAACTCGCCTGGTGCGACGCCCGCGTCGGCCTGGAGCGCGACCAGCCCTGGCGCGTCGACCGCTGCCGCCGGGCCGTCGACTTCTACCTCGACGGCAGCGCCGCCGGAGCCCCACCGGGCCTGCGCATGAGCTTCTACTCCACCGAGGACCGCGCCTGGTCGGCCTTCGAGCGGGACGGCGAGACCTTCATCTCTTCCCGGGCATACGGCGACGCCCTGTGCGACCTCGCCGACGTCATCGAACTGCTGGGGGCCCACGGCCACGCCGTGCCACGGCGCTGGATCCGGGCGCTGGCCGAGGGCGCGGACACCGCGTGCGCCACCACCGCGAGCGCCACCGTGCCGCCGCTCGGCTGGCGGCTGGACGGCAGCCCGCTGCCCCAGGAGCCGGGGGCGGCCGGGCTGGCGTGCGTGCTGGCCCTGCTCAAGGCCCACCGGATCACGGGCGAGGCCCACATGCTGCGGCGCGGCGAACAGCTCGTCGCGCACTACCGCCACCGGCACGCCGACGACTGGGCCAAGCCCTTCGCCCGCGCCACCCTCGACGCCGTCTGCGAGGACAAGGAGGGCGGCATCGCGTACTTCCTGTGCGTGTACGAGCTGCTGCTGCTCGCCGGTGGCGAGCGCCGGCGCGCCTGGGCCGAGGAGGCCGCCGACTGGCTGCTCACCTGGGTCTATCAGTGGGACCCGCCGTTCGAATCCGGCTTCCGGACGGCCGGGTGGCCCGGGGTCAGCGTGCAGAACCACCACGTGGACGTGTTCTTCCCGGCGTACGAGCTCGCCAGGCTCGGCGAGCTGACCGGCCGCGAGATGTATCGCCGACTCGGTGAGCTGATCCTGTACGCCTTCGGACAGGGCATCTGCACGAAGGCGGGCGAGTGGGGCTTCGAAGGGCTCGGCGAGCAGGCCGAGGGGTTCTTCCCCACCAACTGGCAGGCGCGCGGCACCAGCAACACCTGGAACCCCTCCTGGGTGACCGCGCAGGTGCTGTCGCAGGCGCTGCGGATGCGCGCGGCGGGTCAGCCCAGCCCGTGGCGCGCCGGCTCCGGCCGGTGCACCCCCCGGGGCCGGTAGCCGAGCGCCCCGGCGACGCCGAGGTGGTCGGCGAGCAGCCAGGCGATGGCCAGCCACATCTCCGTCCCCTGAAGGCCGGGCACATGCGGCGCACGGCCGCCGGGCTCCAGCGCGAACGAGAACCCGGCGCCGTCCTGCCACCGCCCGAGCAGCCGATCCAACTGCCCGCGCGCCCAATCGCGGCCCTCGGCGATCCGGTGCCCGGTCTGCCGCGCGCACAGCCACAGCGGATGGATCACATCCAGCACGTCGCAGGCGTCGCCGCGGTCGGGACCGAAGAACGCGGGGTCCCGGCTGTGCGCGAGCACCGTGTCCACGGTCCGCTCCGGGTACGGCAAGCCCAGCCCGAACTGCGCGAACGTACCGCGGGTGACCCGGTAGAAGCCGTTGACCGGCTGCCGCCACCGGTCGGTCCCGCCCGGCGCGCCCCACAGCCCGTGTCCGGGGTCGGCGCGGGTGAGCAGCCAGCCGAACAGCGCCTCGGCCGCGGGAGCGCGCAGCTCGAAGCCGTCGAGGTCGCGCAGGATCGCGGTGCCGACCCCGTCCACCCAGTGGCCCGAGCGCCAGGCCTCGGTCCGCCACGGCAGCCCGTCCAGGTGGTCCACCAGCTCGGCGGGCGCGAGGTCCTGCACGACGCGCACGGGGTGGGCGAAGCCGGAGCCCAGCAGATCCAGCGCGTAGCCGACGGACAGGATGTGGTACATCGCCGTGTCGTCGGCCAGCGATGGCGGACCGGCGCCGTACTCCGGGACGAGGCCGGTGTCCGGGTCCTGAAGGGAGCGCAGCCGCTCGGCGAGTTCCGCGCCGTCCGACCCCGGTGGAGGAGCGCCCAGCAGCAGATCCGAGACCTCCACGGCGTCGCACACCGCACGCACCGTACGGGCCGCGCCCGGACGGTCGGTCCAGCCGTCGCCGTCCCGGCAGCGGGCGAGGACGTCCGGCGCCTGCTCGCGGGCGCGGTCGGCGAACCGCTCCAGCCGCACATCCAGGGCGCCCGGCGAACGCGGAACGGGGGCGGCCGGCGTGTCCCGCCGGTCGCGCAGCCGCCGCGCCGGGTTTCCCGCGGCGACCGACCAGGGCGGGAGGTCCTTGGTGACCACCGCGCCCGCCCCGATGACACAGTGATCGCCGATGGTGACCCCGTCGACGACCACCACATGCGAGCCGATCCACACATCGTCGCCGATCACGATCCCGGCCGAGGTGAGCGGCTGGCGGTGCACCGGACGGTCGGGCGCGAAGGAGTGGTTGAAGCCCAGCAGCGAGGTGTGCGCGCCCACCCGCACCCCGTCGCCGAGCCGCAGCCGGCCGCGCGCCGTCGAGAAGGGGTTGAGGGTGCAGTCGCGGCCCAGGGACACCTCGCCGGTGACCACCGCGTGCGCGCCGATGTACGAGCGCTCGCCCATCCGCAGCCGGTCGGTGAACACACCCGCCCACGGCGAGACGAAGACCCGTTCGGCGAGGTCGACCTCGCCGTCGCCCGAGGCCAGCCGCTCCGTCAGGCGCCGCTGGTGGTCCAGCTGCTCCGCGCGCTCCTCCTCGGTCGCCGCGCTCCAGAACTCCCAGGGACAGTAGTCGTACCGTCCTGGCTGTCCGGGTTCATTCCCGCGCACCGGTCACCCTCTCTCGCACCAAGCCGTCGACGTGTTCGATCCGGTCGGACTCCGCCAGCGAGCCGAAGTGGCAGTCTGACAGGTGCAGCCCGTCGATCGGCGCGTGGGCGTAGCCGCGCGCGAGCACGGCGCGCCGGGCGTGGTCCACCGTGACGTCCCGGATGCCGATGTCCCGCACCCTCGGCGGATACGACCCCGTGTCGCCCTCCCCGCGGTGGAAGTCACAGCTGAGGAACTCCTTGCGGAGATGGGTGACGGTGAGGTCGGCGAGCTGGATGTTCTCGGCGTAGCCGCCGCGTACGGAGTTGGTCTTGATGTAGAGCCCGAAGTAGAGCCCGGGGCCGCCGATGCGGCAGCGGCGTACGTACACATCGCGGATGCCGCCGGTCATGTCGCTGCCCAGGGTGATGGCGCCGTAGCGGTGCCGGAGCACACAGTCCTCGATCACGATGTTCTCGCTCGGCACGTTCACCCGCCGGCCGTCGGCCTCCCGCCCCGACTTGATCGCGATGCAGTCGTCGCCCGCGGCGATGTCGCAGCGGCGGATCACCACGTCCCGGCAGGACTCCGGGTCGATCCCGTCGTTGTTGGGGCCGGGGCTGTCGATCGTCACATCCCGGATGAGCACACCCGTGCACAGCACGGGATGGATCTCCCACATGGGGGAGCGCACGATCGTCACGCCTTCCACCAGTACCCCGTGGCAGCCCTGGAACTCCAGGAAGTTGGGCCGGAAGCGGCAGCCGTCCGCGTGGATCCGCCGCTCGACCGGGACGCCCGCCTCGGCCTGCCGCCACAGCCTGGGCCAGTCGTCCTCCTGCTGCCGGATCCCGGGCCGCCAGCCGAACTCCGCCTGCCCGGACCAGGGCCACCAGTGCTCGTCGTCGGCATGTCCGTCGAGCACGCCCCGGCCAGTGACCGCGATGTCGCGCTGCCCCCGGGCGTAGACGAAGGGCGAGTAGCCGTACATCTCCACGCCCTGGAAACGGGTGAGGACCGGCGGGAGGTAGGCGGCCGGGTCCCGGTCGAAGAGCAGCCGGGCGCCGTCCTCCAGATGCAGATCGACATGGCTGAGCAGATGGACGGGCCCGGTGGCGTACGTCCCGGAGGGCACCGTCACATGGCCGCCGCCCGCCGCGGCGCAGGCCGCGACGGCCCGGCGCAGCGCCGCCGTGCAGTCCGTGCGGCCGTCGCCGCGCGCGCCGAACGCGGTCACGGGGAACTCGTGGTCGGGGAAGCGTGGCCGGGCGACCCGGGCCACGATGGCGTCCGCCCGGCTCCAGTCACCCATCGGACGCGGCCTCCTGGCCGTCCACCACGACGCGGCGCAGCACCAGCCCCGTCACGTTCCGCACCTCGCCGGGGCCCGCCATCTCCGTGAACACGCAGTCGCTGAACAGGACGTCGCGGACGGGGTTCGCGTCGTTGCCGATCAGGTTCCAGGGCCTGCGGCCGGTCCGCGCGGTGAGCCGGTGCACGGCGATGTCCCGTACGTCCGGGTAGTAGTCACCGGTCTCGACGCGCTCGTAGTCGAGCGCGATCTCGATGACGGCGTCCCCGACCTGGCCGACCGTGATGTCGTGGCAGGTGATGTCGCGTACATAGCCGCCGCGTACCGGGTTGGACTTGATGCGGATCGCCCGGTCGAGCTGGGGGCTGTCCATGCGGCAGTCCCGGGCGAGGATGTCGCGGACACCGCCGGTCGTCTCGCTGCCGATGGTGACGCCCCCATGTCCGGCCCGCATCTCGCACCGCTCCACCAGGGCGTGCTCGCAGGGGACGTTCACGCGCCGCCCGTCCGCGTTCTTGCCGGCCTTGAACGCCACACAGTCGTCGCCGGTGTCGAACACGCAGTCCTGGATGAGGACATGGGCGCAGGACTCCGGGTTGCAGCCGTCGTTGTTGGGGCCGACGGGGCTGTCCACGGTCACACCGCGCACGGTGACATTGCGGCACAGCACCGGGTGGATGTTCCACATCGGCGAGTTCTTCACCGTGACGCCCTCGATCAGGACATCGCGGCAGTCGTAGAACTGGATGAGATTGGGCCGCAGATGGTATCCGGCGCCGAAGACCCGCTCCGCGACCGGCACCCCCGCCTCGGCCCACTCCAGCAGCTTCCTCTTGTCCACCCCCTCGGGGGAGGGTCCGCCGCCCGCGCCCTTCGTCCAGTTCCACCAGTGGTCGGCGTCGGCCTGCCCGTCGATGACGCCACGGCCGGTCACCGCGATCGTGCGGCAGCCGTGTGCGTACAGCGGCGGCGCGTAGTTGAGGCATTCGGTGCCCTCGTACCGGGTGTACACCACGGGGAGATAGGCGGCCGGGTCCTGGCTGAAGCGCAGGGTGGCGCCTTCTCGCAGATGCAGGTCGATGCGGTCGCGCAGCCGTATCGCGCCCGTGAGGTAGTCGCCGGGCGGTACGACCACATGGCCGCCGCCGGCCGCGGCGCAGTGCTCGATGGCGCGGCGGAACGCGGCCGTGCAGTCCGTCGAGCCGTCGCCGACGGCCCCGTGGTCGGTGACCAGCACCCGGCGGCGGGGGAACCGGGGGGTACGGACGCCGGAGAGGATACGGGCCGCCTGCCGGTCCGCGGCCGCGCGCGGATCCGCCGGGGCGGCCGGGACACCGGAGGCGGCGGCCCCGGCGTCCTCCCGGCCGGCGGCCTGTGCCGTACGCGCGGCCAGGGCGAGCGCGGCGGTGGAGCCCGCCGTCAGCAACAGGGCCCTGCGGCCCGGACCGTTCACCACGTCCACTCCTTTGCGGGGATGTGCAGGGTGTGTTCGCGCTCGGGGGCCTTCGGCGCCGGCCGCCGGGTGCCGTACATGGGCCGGCACCTGCCCTCCGGCTGGATGCCCACCACGTCGTCGCCGCGCCAGTGGGTGCGGTAGGTGCGCCCGGCCGCGGTCTCCTCGGTCGTCGACTCGGCGAGCGGGAAGGTCACGGTGATGCGCTCGCCCGCCCGGGGGCGGTCGAGGCTCAGAGACCCGTCGGGCGCCCACAGGCCCGGCTCCGGCCCGCGGGCGTGGGTGGCGGGCCCGGACGCGGGCCGCCGTGTGACGGCGAGCCGGGCGTAGCCGGCCCACTCCGGGACACGCAGGCGCAGTTCGCGGCAGTCGTGGTGGACGTTCAGGTCGATCCGGCCCTCGTGGGGCAGATGGCTGAGCACATCCACCAGGCGGCTGCCGCGGTTGAGCAGCAGATTGACGCGCACCAGGCGCTCGTCGCCCGTGACGGCGGTGCGCCAGCCGGTGAACAGGCCGCGCACCCCCGACCCCACACAGCACGCCTGGACATCGGCGGTGTGCCCCCGGCCGAGGACCGCGTCCGAGACATAGTCGTTGGGCGCGCCGTACCCGGCGAACGCGCCGCGGACCCGCTCGCCGACGCGGTGGCGGGTGAGCCAGCCGGGGATGTCGCGGGAGCGGTCGGGGGCCGAGCGCACCCAGTCGACGTCGGTGAGCTGCGAGGCGGTGAGGTGGTTGCGCAGAAAGCGCTCCACGACCGTCCAGTACCGGGTGTGCCCGGCCTGGGCGAGGGTGGTGCCGATGCCGATGAGGTCCACCAGGGAACACGTCTCGTGCTCGAAGCGCTGTCCGGCGAGGTCGCCGGGGGTCCACCCGTAGGCGGTGCACTGGGACAGCGCCCAGTCGAAGGACCGGCGGACGAACGCGGTCAGGGCGTGGTCTCCGGTGAACACCGCGTACTGGGCGATGCCGTCCAGGGTGCCCAGGCGCGTGTGGAAGTGTCCGCTGCGATACGCGAGCGCCGCGTTGAACGAGCCGTCGGGCAGGAAGACCCCGCTGTGCTCGGTGATCAGCCGGGTGAACCAGCCGCACAGCTCCAGTGCCTGCTCATTGCCCGTCGCCCGGTGCCAGACCAGCAGTGGCATGATCAGCCGCCCGCAGAAGGAGGCGGGGTCCGGGGCCAGACGCAGTTGGACGGCGTGGAGCGAGGGCCAGCCTTCCGGGGTGTACTCGGAGGCCGGGTAGTACCAGACGTCGCGCTCCTTGACGGCGATCTGGTGCAGCGCCGCGACCTGCCGGTCGGCGGCCCGCCGCACGGTCTCGTCGCCGCTGTCCCGGTACCAGCTGGTGAGCGCGAGCAGCGTGGCCCGCTGATCGATGAGGCTCGCGTGCGGCTCCCAGCGGCCGCGCGGGTGGCGGCGCCGGTACGTCAGCCCGTCCTCGGCGAGCAGGTCCAGCAGGGTGGCCCGGTAGCGGCTCTCCGTATCGGACCACCAGGACGCGCCGGTCATCCGGCGGGCCAGGACGCAGGCGTCGGTCAGCCGCCCGTGACTGGAGCCGTAGTCCCAGTCGCCGTGCAGCAGCACCGCGGGGTCGCCTCGCAGGTCGGCGCTGAAGAAGGGGATGCCGCCGAGATCGGGATCGGCCAGGTTGACCACGGCGTTCATGGAAAGCTCGGCGCGCTCTTCCAGAAGCAGGGTCGCTGGAATGCCAGTCATGTTCCGTCTCGCCGTCCTGAGGTCGGAGCGAACACGGGGGAGGGGGAACGACGGCAACGCTAGGCACGCGGCACAGGGCCGTCAAGGGTGCGGAATCCGCTGGAAGAGGCCAATATCCCGGCGTCGCCGCGCTGTTGACGCCCTCTGCGGATCCGCCTTACCGTCGATGCGAAAGCATGGTCCGAGGTGGCATACCAGCGCGGGGTTCGATGTCGATGACGGCGCTGCGGAGGACCGGAGCGATCGGCAGCAGGGAGTTCAGCGCCCCAGGCCCTCGGGAGCACGCATGCTCGCCTACCACGAAGACTTCTCGCCCGGCACCGGCCGCCGCGCCCCCCGGGCCCACTTCACCTCCGACGCCGCCCGGCTCAGCCTGAACGGCCGCTGGCTCCTGCGCATGTCGCCCACCGCGGACGCGGCGCCCCTGGACTTCCTCGGCCCCGAACCGGCCCCGGGCGACGACTGGTCACGGCTGCCCGTGCCCTCGCACTGGGTGCTGCACGGCCACGGCCTTCCCCGCTACACCAACACCGCCTACCCGTTTCCCATCGACCCGCCGCACGTGCCCGACGACAACCCGACCGGCGACCACCGGTACGTCTTCGAGCTGCCCGAGGGGTGGCGGACGCCCGGCAGTGTGCTGCGCTTCGACGGTGTCGACTCCTGCTTCCGCGTGTGGCTCAACGGCCGCGCCCTCGGCACCTCCAAGGGCAGCCGGCTGCCCGCCGAGTTCGACGCGGGGGAAGCGCTCCGGCCCGGCCGCAACGTGGTGGCCGTGCGCGTCCACCGCTGGTCCTCCGGCAGCTACCTGGAGGACCAGGACATGTGGTGGCTGCCCGGGATCTTCCGCGATGTGACCCTGCTGGAGCGGCCGGAGGGCGGCATCGACGACTTCTTCGTCCACGCCGACTACGACCACGAGACCGGGCGCGGCCTGCTGCGCGTCGACACCGAGGCCCCCGCGCTGCTCACCGTCCCCGAACTCGGCATCGCCGGACACCCGGCGGGGCTCCCGCTCACCGTGCCCGGCGCCGAGCCGTGGAGCGCCGAGACGCCCCGGCTGTACGAAGGGTGGCTCGCCACCGGCACCGAGCGCGTCCGGCTGCGCATCGGATTCCGTACGGTCGCCATCCGCGACGGACGCTTCACCGTCAACGGCGCGCCCGTGCTGCTGCGCGGCGTCAACCGCCACGAGCACGACCCCGACCACGGCCGCGCCCTGTCCCTCGCCACCATGCGCGAGGACCTGCTGCTGATGAAGCGGCACAACATCAACGCGGTGCGCACCGCGCACTACCCCCCGCACCCCGCCTTCCTCGACCTGTGCGACGAGCTCGGGCTGTGGGTCGTCGAGGAGTGCGACATCGAGACCCACGGCTTCATCTACGCCGACTGGCACGGCAACCCGGCCGACGACCCGCGCTGGCGGCCGATGCTGCTGGACCGCATGCGGCGCATGGTCGAGCGCGACAAGAACCACCCCAGCGTCGTCATCTGGTCGCTCGGCAACGAGAGCCACCACGGCCGCAACTTCGCCGCCCTCGCCGACTGGACCCGCGCCCGCGACCCCGCGCGCCCCCTCCACTACGAGCGCGACCGTACCTACCGCCACTCGGACTTCTACAGCCTCATGTACCCCCCGGTGGACGAGGTCGCCCGCATCGGACGCCACGAGGAGGAGCCGCCGCCCGAGACCGCCGCCGAGCCGGCCCTGGAACACCGCCGCCGCGCCCTGCCCTTCCTGCTGTGCGAGTACGCGCACGCCATGGGCAACGGCCCCGGCTCCCTCACCGCCTACCAGCGCGCACTGGAGGCGCATCCGCGCTGCGCGGGCGGCTTCGTATGGGAGTGGATCGACCACGGCCTGCGGCGCCGCACCGCCGACGGACGGACGTACTTCGCCTACGGCGGGGACTTCGGCGACACCCCGCACGGCGGCACCTTCTGCGTCGACGGCCTGGTCTTCCCCGACCGCACGCCCTCACCGGGGCTCCTCGCGTACAAGACGGCCATCGAACCCGTCGTGATCACGGCGGATCCCGGCGGCGGCCGGATCGCCGTCCGCAGCCGTTACGACCTGCGCGACACCTCGCATCTGCGGTTCATCTGGACCTTGGAGGACGAGGGGAGGGCCGTCGCGGGCGGCGAGCTCGACGTCCCCCCGCTGGGCGCCCGGCGGACCACCGGGATTCCGCTGCCGGAGCTGCCCGTGCCCGGGACACCGCGCGGCGAACTGTGGCTGACCGTACGGGCCGTGCTCGCGGCCGGCGAGCCCTGGGCACCGTCCGGACACGAAGTAGCCTGGACCCAGGCCCCGGTCCCGCACGCCACCACGCCTCGGGGACGTCCGGCGGATCGTGACGCCTGCGGCGGGCTCCCCTACCCGCCCCTTCCCGAAACCATGGGCTCCGCCCCTGGACCCCGGGGTCTGGGGCGGAGCCCCAGTTTGGGGAAGGGGCGGGTAGGGGAACAGACACCCCCCAGCCCGACCGGAGTCACCCTCGCGGAGCTCGGCCTCGACGTCGACCGGCGGACCGGAACGCTCCGAGCCATCGGCGGCGTCCGCCTGGACGGGCCGTGGCTGGACATCTGGCGCGCGCCCACCGACAACGACCGCGGGATGGGGGACAACTCCGTCCTGCGCGCCTGGCGGGCCGCCGGCCTCGACCGCCTGGTCGCGCGCACCGTACGCGTCGAGGAGCGCCCCGACCGGCTCCTGGTGGAGACCCGCGCCGCCCCGGCCGGCCTCCCGCACGCCCTGCGCGTCCGGTACGTCTGGACGGCGGATTGGCCGGCGGACGGGTCGGCGGACGGCCCCGGCCTGCGGCTCACCGTCCACCTGACCCCCGAAGGCCCCTGGGACGGGCTGACGCTGCCACGCCTCGGCGTGCGCCTCGCGCTGCCCGCCGGCCTCGACCGGGTTCGGTGGTACGGCAAGGGGCCCGGCGAGGCCTACCCGGACAGCGCGGACGCGGCGCGCGTCGGCCTGTTCACCGCCACGGTTTCCGAACTCCAGACCCCGTACGTCGTCCCCCAGGAGAACGGCCGCCGCGCCGCCGTCCGCTGGGCCGAGATCACCGATTCCGCGTCCGGCGCCGGACTGCGCGTCGAGGGCGCGGGGGACACGCCGCACTTCGGGCTCACGGTCCGTCCCTGGAGCACCGAGGCACTCGAAGCGGCCGACCACCCCACGGACCTCGCGCCGGACGGCCGTACGCACCTTCACCTCGACCACGCCCAGTACGGCCTGGGCAGCGCCTCCTGCGGACCCGGCCCCCTCCCGGAGCACCGGCTGCCCCCCGCGGAGTGCGCCTTCACCTTCGTGTTCCGAGCAGCACCCAGTGGAAGCGGAAAGGGAGACTCATGAGCGCCGGACCCATGAGCGACGGGCAAAACTACCGCCCCGACTGGGGGTCGCTGCGCGGCCACCGCGTCCCGGACTGGTTCCGGGACGCCAAGCTCGGCATCTGGTCGCACTGGGGCCCGCAGTCCGCCGCCCGCTCCGGCGACTGGTACGCCCGGCATCTGTACGGGCCGTACGACGGCACCGAGGAGTTCGAACGGGAACGGGCGGGCCGGCAGACCGCCGCGCACCGGAAGCGGTACGGGCACCCCTCCCGGTTCGGCCACAAGGACCTGTGCGGTCTGTGGCGCGCCGAGAAGTTCGACCCGGAAGCGCTGATGGACCGATTCCGGCGCACCGGCGCGCGCTACTTCGTCTCCATGGCGGCGCACTGCGACAACTTCGACCTGTGGGACTCCGCCCACCAGCCCTGGAACGCCGTCAACGTCGGGCCGCGCAGCGACATCGTGGCCCGCTGGGAAGCCGCGGCGCGCGGCGCCGGGCTCCGCTTCGGGGTCAGCATGCACGCCGGTTCCTGGACCTGGCGCTGGCTGGACGCCGCCTTCGCCGCGGACACCGAGGGGCCCGCGGCGGGCGTTCCGTACGACGGGCATCTCACCGCCGGGGACGGCCGGGGCCTGTGGTGGGAAGGGCTCGACCCGCGGGCCCTCTACGGCCGGCCGCGGCGCCCGGGCGAGCCGCCGGACCCGGAGTTCATCGACGACTTCTACGCCCGGCTGCGCGATGTCACCACCCGCCACCGGCCCGAACTGGTCTACCTGGACGACTCACGGCTGCCCTTCGACGACGGCAGCGTCTGCCCTGCCGCCCCGCCCAGCGGGCGTGGTCTGGAGTTCCTCGCCGACTACTACAACCGGGTGCCCGAGGGCGTGGTGAGCATCAAGACGGTGCCGGGACGCGACCGCGGGGCCGTGCTCCTGGACATCGAACGCCAGCAGCTGGGCGACACGGACCCCGAGCCCTGGCAGTACGACACCAGCATCGGCGACTGGTTCTACTGCGACGGCTATCGCTACAAGACGCCGGACGACATCGTCCATCTGCTCGTCGACACCGTCAGCAAGAACGGCTGCCTCCTGCTCAACGTGCCCCAGCTGCCCGACGGCACGCTGGACGACGCCACCGGGGCCGTCCTCGACTCCCTCGGCGGGTGGGTCGAACGCTGCGGCGAAGCCGTCTTCGGCACCCGCCCCTGGGCGCGGTACGGCGAGGGGCCGACCCGGGTTACCGGCGAGCGCGCGAGGGAGTCGGCCCTCGCCTACACCTCGCGCGACATCCGCTTCACCCGCGCCGGGGACGCGCTCTACGCCTTCCTGATGGCGTGGCCGGACGGCCACGACCGGACCGTGCGCATCCGCAGCCTGGGACGGGCCGCGGGGCTGCTGCACGCTCCGCCCCGGCGGGTCACCCTGCTCGGGGCGTCCGCGCCCGCGCGGTGGACGGTGCGCGCCGACGCCCTGGAGGTGACCCTCCCCGACCGGCCCCCGACGCCGTACGTCCAGGTCCTGCGGATCGACATCGGGGAGCCGGGCGCCGACGAGGCCGGCGCCGACGAGGCCGGCCGGACGGCGACATGACGCACCGTGTGCCCGGCGGGGAGGCGGCGGCCCTGCCCATCCGCGTACTCGGCCGCAGCGGCGTCCCCGTCACCGCGCTGTCCTTCGGGTCCGCGGCCATCGGCCACCTGTTCACCCCGGTCACCGACGAGCAGGCGTACGCCACCGTGGACGCCGCGTGGGATACGGGCATCCGCTACTTCGACACCGCGCCCCACTACGGCGCGGGTCTGGCCGAGCGCCGCCTGGGCCGCGCCCTGCGCACCCGCGCCCGCGACAGCTATGTGATCTCCACCAAGGCCGGCCGCCTCCTCGAACCCGCGGAGCCGGGGCGGGACGGCCGCCCCGGCCACCGCCGCGTCTGGGACTTCAGCGCGGCCGGTGTCCGCCGCTCGATCGAGGACAGCCTGGCGCGTCTCGGTCTCGACCGGGTCGACATCGTCTATCTCCACGACCCCGACGACCACGCCGAACAGGCCTTCGGCGAGGGCTATCCGGAGCTGGAGCGGCTGCGCGGGGAGGGCGTGGTCGGCGCGATCGGCGCGGGGATGAACCAGGCCGGGATGCTGACCCGTTTCGTCCGCGACACCGACGTCGACGCGGTGCTGTGCGCGGGCCGCTACACCCTCCTCGACCAGCGCGCCGCCCTCGCCCTGCTGCCGGCGGCACGGGAGCGCGGCACCTCCGTGGTCATCGGCGGGGTCTACAACTCCGGGGTGCTGGCCGATCCCCGCCCGGGGGCCACGTACGACTACGCGGCCGTGCCCCCGGACCTGCTGGACCGCGCCCGCCGCATGCGGGCGGTGGCCGAGCGGCACGGCGCCACGCTGCGCGCCGCGGCCCTGGCCTTCTCGGCGGCGCCGGAGCCGGTGGCGAGTGTGCTGGTCGGCGCGCGCTCGCCCGGTGAAGTCGCCGATGCTGCTGTGCAGTTCAGGGCTTCCGTGCCCGCCGACCTCTGGCGGGAGCTGCGCGCGGAGGGGCTGCTGCCCGAGGATGTGCCCACCCCTGGGCCTCGGGGGTCATGACGGGCGGGGCGCGCATGGCGTAAATTTAATGCAGTTGATTGACTTACGTGGTGCTGCTCGGTTGACTGACGCCATGTCCACCCCCCACGCGTCATCCGGCCCTGTCCCCATCGACCCCGAGGAGCTCGGCTTCGACCCCGACGAACTGCGAGCCCGCTACCGCGCCGAGCGCGAACGCCGGATCCGCCCCGACGGCAGCGCCCAGTACCAGCGCCCCACCGGCGAGTTCGGCCACTTCGACGAGGACCCCTACGCCGACCCCGGGCACACCCGGGAGCCCCTGCGCGACCGGGTCGAGGTGCTCATCGTCGGCGGCGGGTTCGGCGGTCTGCTCGCCGGGGCCCGGCTGCGGCAGCAGGGCGTGGACTCGATCCGGGTGATCGAGAAGGGCGCGGACTTCGGCGGCACCTGGTACTGGAACCGCTACCCCGGCATCCACTGCGACATCGAGTCGTATATCTACCTGCCGCTGCTCGAAGAGGTCGGCTACATCCCGGAGTGGAAGTACGCGCCGGGGGAGGAGATCCGGCAGCACGCGCGGGCGATCGCGCGCCGCTTCGACCTCTACGACGACGCCTGCTTCCAGACACAGGTGACCGAACTGCGGTGGGACGACTCCGCATGGGAGTGGGCCGTCACCACCGACCGCGGAGACCGTATGCGGGCGCGCCATGTGGTGGTCGCCGGCGGGACACTCAGCCAGGTCAAGCTGCCCGGCATCCCCGGTATCGAGACCTTCCGGGGGCACACGTTCCACACCAGCCGCTGGGACTACGCGTACACCGGAGGCGACGCGAACGGCGGCCTGGACGGGCTCGCGGACAAGCGCGTGGCGCTCATCGGCACCGGCGCGACCGCCATCCAGGTCGTGCCGCACCTCGCCGAACACGCACGGCAGCTGTATGTGTTCCAGCGCACGCCGTCCTCGGTCGACGTACGCGGCAACCGGCCCACCGACCCCGCGTGGGCCGATTCGCTCCAGCCCGGCTGGCAGCGGCGCCGCATGGAGAACTTCCTCAAGGTCGTCACGGGTGTCCGTGCCGACGAGGACCTGGTGAACGACGCCTGGACCAGCAGCGCGCGGCTCCAGGAGAAGATGATCCCGGTCAACAGCTATGCGCACATCCCGGCCGAAGAGCGCGAACGCGCCTACGAGATCGCCGACTTCCAGAAGATGAACGAGCTGCGCGCCCGGGTGGACACCGTCATCGAGGACCCGGCGACGGCGGAGACCCTCAAGCCCTGGTACCGCTACATGTGCAAGCGGCCCACGTTCAGCGACACCTACCTCCAGACGTTCAACCGGCCCAATGTCACCCTGGTCGACACCGCCGACACCCACGGCGTCCAGCGGATCACCGAGAACGCCGTCGTGGTCGGCGACACCGAGTACGAGGTGGACTGCGTCATCTTCGCGACCGGTTTCGAGGTGGGCGTCTCGGGCGTCATGTCCGGAAAGCTGCCCGTGTACGGCAGGGGAGGCGTCCCCCTGCTGGAGGCCTGGAAGGACGGCCCGAAGACCCTCCACGGCTTCTACAGCCACGGCTTCCCCAACTTCTACCAGCTCGGCCCGCTCCAGAACGCGAGTGCCGTCAACTACGTCCATATCCTCGACGAGCAGGCCGGCCATGTCGCCGAGATCATCTCGCAGGCGCGCAAGCGCCAGGCCCGGTACGTCGAGCCGAGCCCCGAGGCCCAGGACGCCTGGGTGGCCACGATCCGGGAGAAGGCGGCGGACCTGTACAAGTTCCACGCCGAGTGCACCCCCGGCTACTACAACAACGAGGGCACACCCCGGGCGCGGAGCCAGTCGTACGGCGACGGACCGGTCGCGTTCCACGAACTGCTCCGGCGCTGGCGCGCGGACGGCGGCGCGGACGGCGTCCTGGTGGTGTCCGAGTGAGCGCGACACCGATCCCCAGCCGCTTCGACGACACGGGCGGCCTCCGGACCAGCAGCGCCCGCTGGAAGGCCGAGCGGCTCAACCCGCCCAGCCGGCTGTGGGGTTCGAACGGCGTGGCGTTCGGCCCCGACGGGCGGCTGTACGTCGCCCAGTTCCTCGCCGGACAGATCAGCGCCGTCGACCCGGCCACCGGGGACATCGAGGTGGTCGTGCCGATCGACGGCCCGGTCCAGTCGCCGGACGACCTCGCGTTCGGCGCGGACGGCTCGATGTACATCACCGACCTGGTCCCCGGCCGGGTGTGGCGCCGCACCCCCGAGGGCGAGTACACCCTCGTGTCCGACGAGGTGACGAACCCCAACGGCATCACCTGCATCGGCGACCGGCTCTTCATCAACGAGATGAAACCCGACGGCCGCCTGATGGAACTGTTCCCGGACGGCGGCGACCCGGTGGTGCTCACGGCGGGACTGGCCCTCGGCAACGCGATGCAGCTCGGCCCCGACGGCCACCTGTACTACCCGCACATGATGAGCGACCAGGTCTGGCGGATCCCCCCGGACGGCGGGGTGCCCGAGCCGGTCGCCGAGGGCGTACACGAGCCGGTCGCGGTCCGCTTCGACCGAGGCGGTGTCCTCCACGTCCTGTCGCGGGGCGTGGAGGGCATCGTGACCCGCGTCGATCTGCACGGCACCGGCTCCCGCACGCTGGTCACCAGCGGTGTGGCGGGGCTGGACAACGCGGCGTTCGACACCGAGAACCGGATGTTCATCTCCAGCTACGCCAGCGGCGGCATCGCGGAGATGCACCCCGACGGGCGGATCCGGGAGGTCGTACCCCGCGGGCTCGACGGCCCCTATGGGGTGACGATCGACCTGGGCGGACGGGTCTACGCGGCCGACCACTACCGGCTGGCGGGCCCCGCGGCCACCCACGAGGGCGAGCCGAACTCCGGCCTGGACGGCGACGAGACGGGCGGCGTGACGACCCACGCCCTGATGCCCTTCGCCCACGGGATCACCGCCGACGGCGAGCTGCTGCACCTCACCTCGCAGTACGGAAACGTCCGGACCCACCACCCCGCGCGCGGCATCACCCGGGAGCGGGCGGCCGGCCTGGACCAGCCCCTGGGCATCGCGGTGAGCCCGGACGGCTCGCTCGTCGTCGCCGAGGCGGGCGCCGGCCGGATCGTGGCCATCGACGGCGACGACACCCTCACCGTGCTCGCCGAAGGGCTCGACCACCCCGTGGATGTGGCCTTCGACGCGGAGGGCCGCTGCTATGCGACCGACGACCGGCTCGGCGCGGTGCTCCGGATCGACGACGGGACACCGGTGACCGTCGCGGACGGGCTCGGGGCGCCGCAGGGGCTGGCGGTCCTGGGCGACGAACTCTTCACGGTGGAGACCGCGCACCGCAGACTCCGGGCGATCTCGCTCACCACGGGGGAGAGCCGGATCGACGCGGAGGAACTGCCGGTGGGCCCGCCCCCGGGCGTCGCTCCCCGCGCCGACCCCGCCCTGTTCGCGGGCGGCCTGCCCGGCTCCCCGCGCCGCTTCGCCGGCCTCGCCGCCGCCCCGGACGGTTCGCTCCTGCTCGCGGCCGACGGGGAGGGCACGGTGCTGCGGCTGACGCCGTCCCCGGCCGGCGCCTGATCCTCCGGTCGTTGACGGTGACGTCGGCGACCGGCAGGTCTCCCGCCCGGTGGTGACGGTCAGTCGCGCTCGCGGCGCCGGACGACATACGCGTACTGGTCGGGCCAGCTCGGCTCGGCGCCCAGTTCGAGGGCCGCGCGCTGCGGCCAGTACGGGTCGCGCAGCAGCTCACGGCCGAGAAACACGGCGTCGGCGCGGCCACCGGCGACGATCTCCTGCGCCTGCCGCGGCTCGGTGATCAGGCCGACGGCCGCGGTGGGGATGTCCGCGCCCGCGCGCGCCCGGGCGGCGAACGGCACCTGGTAGTCCGGGCCGGTGGGGATCTTCGCGTCGCGGACCATGCCGCCGGTGGACACGTCGAGCAGATCCACGCCGTGGGCCTGGAGCTCCTTGGCGAGGCGGACGGTGTCCTCGCCGGTCCAGCCCTCGCGGTCGTCCTCGGGGCTCTCGGTCAGCCAGTCGGTCGCGGAGGTGCGGAAGAAGACCGGCAGGTCGTCGGGCCACACCGCGCGTACGGCGTCGACGACCTCGAGGGCGAAGCGGATCCGGTTCTCGAAGCCGCCGCCGTAGGCATCGGTGCGGTGGTTGGCGGCGGGGGAGAGGAAGGAGTTGATCAGATAGCCGTGCGCGCCGTGCACCTCGGCGACCTGGAAGCCCGCGGCCAGCGCGCGCCGCGCCGAGTCCGCGAAGTCCCGTACCAGCCGACGGATCTCGTCGACCGTCAGCTCGTGGGGGACGGGCAGCCCGTCGTACGCGACCGGGCTGGGGGCCACGGCGCGGTAGCCGCCCGCGGACTCGGGCACATACCGGTCGGACAGCCAGGGCTTGTCGACGGACGCCTTGCGGCCGGCGTGCGCCAGCTGGATCGCCGGGACCGAGCCGTGCGCCTTGACGGCCTCGGTGATACGGGCGAACGCCTCCTGCTGGCGGTCGTTCCACAGGCCCAGGTCCCAGGGGCTGATCCGACCGTCGGGGCGGACCCCGGTGGCCTCGGCCATCACCAGACCCGCGCCGCCGGCGGCGCGGCTCGCCAGGTGGGTGAGGTGGAAGTCGGTCGGCGCGCCGGTCTCCGGCCCCTCGGGGGCGGCGGAGTACATGCACATCGGGGACATCCAGACGCGGTTGGGTATCTCGAGGGAGCGGAGCTTGAGGGGGGTGAACAGGGCACTCACGGGTGGTGTCGTCTTTCTGGTGATGGTCTGCTTGCTGCTGCGCGGTGCACGGGAAGCGGCTCAGGCCGCGAGCGCGGCGACCGCGTCGGCGACGGGCGTGTCGCCCGAGGTGAGCTCGACGATCGCGCGGTTCAGGGCGGGCTCGTGCAGCGCGGCGTCGATGAACGCGGCGACGTCGTCGCGGTGCACATCGCCGTACTCGACCGCCGGCCCGGCGGTGACGCGGCCGGTGCCAGGAGTGTCGAGGAGCGTGCCGGGGCGGACGATCAGCCAGTCAAGACCGGTACGGGTGAGATGGACGTCCGCGGTCTTCTTCACCTTGATGTAGTGCTCGAAGCCCTCCCCGGCGCCCCCGCCGCGCAGGGCGTCCGGGAACACCGACACCAGGACGAACCGGCGCACACGGGCCCGCTCGGCCGCCTCGGCGGCCTTCTCCAGGCCCTTGCCGTCGATCAGCGTGGTCTTGTCCGTACCGGTGCCGTGGGCGCCCGCCGAGAAGACCACCGCGTCATGCCCGGCGAGCTTGGCCGCCAGTGCCTCCACCGAGTCCTCGATCAGGTCCCCGGCCAGCGGAACGGCCCCCGTGGCGCGGACGGTGTCGGCCTGCGCCGGGCTGCGGTGCATGCCGGTCACCTCGTCACCGCGGGCGGTGAGCAGCTCCGCGAGCCGACGCCCGACGCCGCCTGCGGCGCCGATCTGGAACACCTTCATCAGTGATCGCCTCTCTTCTCAGCAGCAGGATCGCGCCGATCGCGCTGTGTCTGAATGTTGACATTAGTACAACATGGGCAATGTTAACATTGCGACATCGAGGAGGTTGGGGTCATGGACGAAACCGGCAAAGTTTCCCCGGCGCGGCGGCGAGGCCTGGCCGATGAGGTGGCGGACCGGATCCGGGAGGCCATCTTCAACGGGGGCTATGCCCCCGGCGCACAGCTGCGCGAGGTGGAGCTGTCGGGCGTGATGGACGTCAGTCGCGGCCCCGTACGCGAGGCGCTGCGGATCCTGGAGCGCGAGGGCCTGGTCCGGTGCGCCTGGCACCGCGGCACCGTGGTGACCACGCTGTCCGCCGAGGACGTCGCGGAGCTCGAGAGCCTGCGCGGCGCGCTGGAGCGGCTCGCCGTCGAGCGGATCACCGCCCATGCCTCGGAGGAGGACCTGGCGTCCCTGGAGAAGGTGGCCGGGCTGATGGAGCGGGCCCGGGACGAGCACGACATGGTCCGCCTCGACATCGGGTTCCACGACGCGGTCTTCGCCGCCGCCGGCCACCTGCGTCTCGCGGAGGCGTGGGAGGCCATTCGCTGCCAGGTGCACCTGTTCCTGCTGACCCGGATCGGCCGCTCCACCCAGGGCTATCTCGGCCGCGTCCCCCGGGAGCACCGCGAACTCGTCGCCGTCCTGCGCTCCCGTGACCTCCAGGCGGCGCTCGACCTGTTCGCGGCCCACCGCCGCGTCGCCGTCGACGTGGTCAGCGCGGAGCCCGCCCCGAGCTGACCCGCGTCGCACGGCGCGGTCCCTGAGGGATCGTGGATCACTTCCGGCCAGTCGCCGCGCGCGGCATTGACGCGATTCGACTCTGCGGCGACAGTGAACGACGCCGCTTCCGGGTAGCGAGCCTCCACCGGTGTCACGCGGTAATCGTGAGTGTGTGTCGGCAGAAGTACGCCCCAGTTTTGAAACGATTCATTAACGGAGGTTCGACCCGGAAGACCCAGCTCCGCCCGGCTCAGCCCTGCTCTGTGTCAAGCCCTCCTCACCCCGGAGACGCATGTGATCAGTAGAAGGAATCTCCTCGGCACCGCCACCGCGGCGGCCCCCGCCCTGGCGGGCCTGACCGCTCTCGCCGCAGCCGCGCCGGAAGCAGCGGCGGCCGAGGCGGCCGAGTCCGGCCACGGCGGACTCCGGGTCGAGAAGACCACGGTGGAGTACGCCGACCGCCCGCTCGGCCTGGACGCCGCACACCCGCGCCTCAGCTGGCAGCTCGGCTCGGACCGGCGGGACCAGGCGCAGAGCGCGTACCAGGTGCGGGTCGCGACCTCCCCGGGCCGGATCGGCGCCCCGGACGTCTGGGACAGCGGCAAGGTGAGCTCCCGCCAGTCCGTTCTGGTCCCGTACGACGGTCCCCAGCTGCGGCCCCGGACCCGCTACCACTGGGCCGTCCGGGTCTGGGACGGCCAGGGCCGGCCTTCGCCCTGGAGCGAGCTCACCTGGTGGGAGACGGGGCTGGGCACCGAGGACCAGGGGACGGCGAAGTGGATCGCCGCACCGGACACGGTGACCCGCGGCCCCGATCTGGCCAAGGCCGACTGGGTCTGGTACCCCGAGGGCGACCCGGCCTCCGGCGCGCCCGCCGGGACCCGGTATTTCCGGGGTGCCGTCACCGTGTCGGGCCCCGTGCGGCCGGCCCGTCTGGCGATGGTCGCCGACGACGGGTTCACCGCGTGGGTCAACGGCACCGAGATCGGGGGGCGCCCTCCCGTCCAGGAGAACTGGCGCCATCCGGTGGTCGTCGACATCACCGCCCTGCTCCACGACGGGGCCAACACCATCTCCGTCGCGGCGGTCAACGCCTCGCAGAGCCCCGCCGGACTGCTGGGCATCGTGGAGCTGACCGAAGCGGACGGCGTCCGCTCCCTCACCACCTCCGCCGACTGGAAGGCCACCGACGCCGAGCCGTCCGGTGACTGGCACACGCCCGGATACGACGACGGCGCCTGGCCCGCCGCCAAGGTGCTCGCCCCGTGGGGCGGCGGGCCGTGGGGCAGGGTGCGGGCGGCGCAGCGGCCCGCCCTGCTGCGCCGCGAATTCCGGCTCGCCGCCAAGCCCGTCGCGCGGGCGCGGCTGTACTCCACGGCACTCGGTCTGTACGAGGCCGAGGTCAACGGCGAGCGCGTCGGCAAGGACCGGCTCGCCCCCGGCTGGACCGACTACCGCAAGCGCGTGCAGTACCAGACGTACGACGTCACCGGTCTGCTGCGGCGCGGCGCCAACGCCATCGGCGTGATCCTCGCGTCCGGCTGGTACTCCGGCAACGTCGCCTGGTTCGGGCAGGAGCTGTACGGCGAGCGGCCCGCCCTGCGGGCGGAGCTGGAGGTCACCTACGCCGACGGCAGCACCGACCGCGTCATCACCGACGCGCGGTGGCGCGGCGCCACGGGCCCGATCCTGACGGCCGACCTGATGGCCGGCGAGCAGTACGACGCCCGGCTGGAAGCGGCCGGGTGGTCCTCGCCCGCGTTCGACGACGGCCTCTGGCACTCCGCCGACGTCGTGCCGGCCGACACCACGTCCGCCGTGTCCGTGGTGGCCCAGGCGGACGCCCCGATCCGGGTGGAGCGGGAGCTGGCCGCCGTCCGCGTCACCGAGCCGAAGCCGGGCGTGCACGTCTTCGACCTGGGCCAGAACATGGTCGGCTCGGTGCGGCTGCGGGTCCGCGGCGAGGCCGGGCGGACCGTACGGCTGCGCCACGCCGAGGTGCTTGACCAGGACGGCATGATCTACACCACCAATCTGCGCACCGCCCAGGCGACCGATTCATACACCCTGAAGGGCTCGGGCACGGAGACGTACGAGCCGCGCTTCACCTTCCACGGCTTCCGCTACGTCGAGGTCACCGGCTATCCCGGCAGCCCGGACGCGAGCGCGGTCACCGGGCGCGTCATGCACACCGCGGCCCCGTTCACCATGTCGTTCAAGACCGATGTGCCGATGCTCAACCAACTGCACCGCAACATCACCTGGGGCCAGCGGGGCAACTTCCTGTCCGTTCCCACCGACACCCCGGCCCGCGACGAACGGCTCGGGTGGACGGGGGACATCAACGTCTTCTCCGCCACCGCCGCCTACACCATGGAATCCGCCCGCTTCCTCGCCAAGTGGCTCCAGGATCTGCGCGACGGGCAGTCCGACGCCGGAGCGTTCCCCGATGTCGCGCCCCGTCTCGGCAACCTCGGCGAGGGAACGGCCGGCTGGGGCGACGCCGGGGTCACGGTGCCGTGGAACCTCTACCAGGCCTACGGGGACCGGCAGGTGCTGGCGGACAACTTCCCCGCGATGCGGGCCTGGATCGCGTATCTGGAGAAGCACAGCAGCGGCTTTCTGCGGCCCGCCGAAGGGTACGGCGACTGGCTCAACGTGGCCGACGAGACCCCCAAGGACGTCGTGGCCACCGCGTACTTCGCGCACAGCGCGCGGCTGGTCGCCGAGGCAGCCAGGGTGCTGGGCCACGACCCCGCGCCGTACGACGAGCTGGCCGCGAAGGTCCGCGACGCCTTCAACCGGGCCTATGTGTCCGCCGACGGCACCGTCAAGGGCGACACCCAGACCGCTTACGTCCTGGCGCTGTCCATGGACCTGCTGCCGGACAGCGCGCGAACCCGGGCCGCCGACCGGCTGGTCGAGCTGATCCGGAGCAAGGACGGACATCTGTCCACCGGCTTCCTCGGCACACCGCGCCTGCTGCCCACCCTCACCGCCGTCGGACGCACCGATGTGGCCTACCGACTGCTGGAACAGCGGACGTTCCCGTCCTGGGGGTACCAGATCGAGCGGGGCGCGACCACGATGTGGGAACGCTGGGACTCCATCAGGCCCGACGGGAGCTTCCAGGATCCCGGCATGAACTCGTTCAACCACTACGCCTACGGCTCCGTCGGCCAGTGGATGTACGAGAACATCACCGGCATCGGCATCGGCGACCCCGGCTTCCGGAGCATCGTCATCCGGCCCCGCCCCGGCGGCGATGTGCACGAGGCGAACGGGCGCTACGACTCCCTCTACGGGCCGATCACCACACGGTGGACGCGCAAGGACGACGGCGCGCTCACGCTGGACGTGTCGGTGCCGGTCAACACGACCGCCGAAGTGTGGCTGCCCGCCACCACCTCCCGCGCCGCGTCCGGGATCACCCACGACGGGGCGACTTTTCTGCGCCTCGACGGAGGCTGCGCCGTCTACGCCGTGGGCTCCGGCTCCTACCGCTTCACCGCCCCGTGAGCGGACCAGGTGAACCGGCGGCTGCGAAAACCTCAACAAGCGGCCACACTCACCTACGTCTTGTCGTATGTTTCACGGGTGAGCTCACGTGACCTGGAGCCTCGATCTCCGACCACACTGGTGGACAAGATAGACAGCGCGCTGGCAGTACTGATCATCATCGGTATTGCCTACGGGGCGTACTGGCTGGTTTCCAGCCTCGCCTCGTCTTACATAGGGTTCTTCACCTAAGGCGCGGTCCCGACTGCGCGAGGGCGTCCGCGCCCTCGCGCAGGTGAGCTGCACTGGTTTCCCTCCGCGAGGTAGTCTCATTCATTGACACCGCGTTTCACTCACGGAGGCTGTATGACCTCGCCCGCCACCACCCCCGCTGTTCTCGGGCCGGGTTCCGGCGCTCTGGATCGCGGTCTGGCCATACTCGATCACCTGGCCGTGGCCCGCACCTGCTCCACGCAGGATCTCGCCGCGGCGCTGGGGTTGAGCCGCAGCACCGCGTACCGGCTGGTCGACCGGCTGGTCGAGGGCGGTTGGCTGGCGGTGGAGCAGGGGAGCGGATTGCTGCGGCTCGGCCCGTCGGCCACGCGACTGGCCTCCGCGGCGGTGGGCTCGACGGATCTGACCGCCACGGCGATGCCGGTCATCTCCCGGCTGATGCGGGAAACCCGCGAGACGGCCAGCCTCGGCGTGCCGAACGGCGTGAACATGGTGTTCGTGCACCGCGAGCGCGGTCCGCGCCCGGTGGCGGTGACGAGCGAACTGGGCGCGGGGCGGCCGCTGCACTGCACATCGCTGGGGCGGGCCTATCTCGCGGCGCTGCCGCAGCAGGCGCTGGAGGAGAAGCTGGCGGAGCTGGTGGCGTCGAGCGATTCCCCGGTGGACGAAAACTCGGTCGGTGCCCTGCGGAAGGTCCTCCAGGAGACGCGGGAGCGCGGCTGGTCGGAGGACCGGCGCGAGTTCGACGAGTCCAGCTGCTGCTGCGGGGCCGCCGTCTACGACCACACCGGCATGCCGGTCGCGGCGATCAGCGTCGCCGGGGTGGCGGAGCGCATGGAGCGGATCCTGAGCGACGTCGGTCCGCTCGTGGCCGAGGCGGCCGCCGAGATCTCGGCGGGCCTCGGCCACGTACGGCGCTGAGCGCCGACCGCCTGCCGCTGCGGAGGGTCAGCGCGTTCGGACCAGGACGCTGTGCTCCTCCAGGCGGTGGGCGCGCACCCATTCCTCGTCGACGGTGACCCCGAGGCCGGGGCCGTCGGGGATGGCCACGGTGCCGTGCTCCGATATGAGCGGGGCGGCGAGGACGCCCTCCCGCAGGGGGTTCTCGCCCCGGTCGAACTCGAAGATCAGCGGCTCGCCGCCGGCCATGCCGAACGGCGCCCGGGGCACGGCGGACAGCAGTTGAAGCGTCGCGGCCTGGGCCACCCCGGTGCCCCAGCAGTGCGGGGACAGCCGCAGGTTGAAGGCCGCGGCGAGCTGGCGGATGGCCTGGGCTTCCGTGAAACCGCCGCATTTGGCCAGGTCGGGCTGGACGATGTCGAAGCGGCGCTCGGCGATGGGGTCCCGGAAGCCGTAGCGGGTGTAGAGGGCCTCGCCGCCGGAGAGCGGCAGGTGTACGTCGCGCAGTTCGCGCCAGCCGGCGCTGTCCTCGGGCGGCAGCGGCTCCTCCACCCAGTACGGGTCGAGGTCGCGCAGCCGGGCCAGGGAGCGGCGGACGGTCGCCACGGTGGAGTTGGCGTTGTAGTCGACGATCACCAGGCCGTCGTCGCCCATGGCCGCGCGGGCGGCGGCGGTGCGCTCCCGGTCCTCGGCCGGGGAGAGCCCGATCTTGATCTTGACGGCGGTGAACCCCTCCGCTGCGTGGGCGGCCATGGTGTCCCGGAATTCGCCGGGGTCGCGGGTGGCGGTGACATAGCCGGAGGAGGCGTACGCGTCGACCCGGTCGTGGAGCCGGCCGCCCAGGAGATGGCCCACCGGGATGCCGAACGCGCGGGCCTGCGCGTCCCACAGCGCGATGTCGATGCCGCTGGCGGCCGCGATGTGGGGGCCACCGGCGGTGAGGTGGTAGCCGAGGGAGACCCGGTCCAGGATGCGGTCCTCCCGGATGTCGGCGGGCTGCCCCAGCAACGCCTCGGCCTGCTCCGCGAGGAACGGGGCGATCAGCCGCGGCGGGCCGAAGGACTCCCCCCAACCGGCGACGCCGTCCGAGGTGGTGACCTTCACCAGGGTGGCGACGCGTACCGGCAGCCGGACCTTCGAGGCGCCGTAGCCGCCGTCCGGCAGGTGCGCCTCGAGCGGGAAGGTCTCGACTTCGGTGACGACGGTTCGTGTGCTCATGCCCGCCTTTCCAGGGTGGCGTCGTAGTCGTCGATGTTCCGCGGGGTCCATACCGGGCCGTTCTCGGTCTGCGGCGGACGGGCCTGCGCCGCCATGCCGCCGTCGACATTGAACACCTGCCCGGTGACCCACTGCGACAGGGGAGAGGCGAGATAGACCGCGCTGGTGGCGATGTCGTCGGGCGTGCCCTCGCGGTTCAGCGGGATCTGGGCGGCCCGGAACTGGCGGGCCCGCGGGTCGGGGTCGCTGGCGTCGACCTCAACGGAGCCGGGGCGCAGCGCGTTGACCCGGATGTTCCAGGGGGCGAGGTCGACGGCGACGGCCCGGGTGAAGGCGTCCACACCGCCCTTGACCGTGTCGTAGGGGATGTGGTTGCGGTGGGCGCGGGCGGCGGCGTGGGAGCTGATGTTCACCACGGTGCCGGGCCTTCCGGCGTCGGCGAGGGCGCGGGCCATGCGGTGGGTGGGGTGGAACAGCAGCCCCAGGTTGACCCGGTGGAACTCTTCCCACACCTCCCCGGTGAGCCGCAGGAAGGGGCCGAAGGCGCGCGCGTCCACGCGGGCGTAGGCGTTGTTGACGAGGGTGTCGACGAGGCCGAAGCGGCTCTCGGCGGCGGCGAACGCCTCCTCGGCGCCGGCTTCCGTGCACAGGTCGGTGATGACGGCGGCGGCGTCCCCTCCGGCCGCGCGGATGTGGTTCACCGTGGCGTCCGCCGCGTCGGCCGCGGTGTCCGCGACCACGACCCGCGCGCCCTCGGCGGCGAAGCGCAGGGCGATGCCCCGGCCGATGTTGCGGGCGCCTCCGGTGACCAGCGCCGTGCGCCCGCGCAGCAGTCCGTACCCGGGGGAGGGGCGCTCGGTGTGCTCGGCCTCGGGATCGAGGGGGTGGTTCATGTCGTGCTTCCGTTCTCGCTGTGAGCCCTCTTGTCCTGCTGCTTGCGGTCGTACCGCTCGCGCAGGTCCTCCTCGATCTCCTCCAGGGTGCGGCCCCGGGTCTCGTGCACGAAGAGCTTGCAGAAGACGAAGCCGAGGAGGTTGCCGCCGACGAAGAAGATCATGGTGTTGGTCAGTCCCCAGGCGTCTCGCATGACGGGGAAGCCGAAGGTGATGCCGAGGGTGGCCAGCCAGGTGACCATGCCGGCGACGCCCATCGCCGAGCCCCTGACCCGCAGCGGGAAGATCTCCCCGAGGACCACCCAGTTCACGGGCCCCCAGGTCAGGGAGTAGCTGACGAACATGATGCTCATCGCGGTGAGCATGGCGCCGGGGTTCATGGCGTCGCCGCGCGATGCCTCGTACGCCATCCAGCTCATGCTCACGGCCATGGCCGCGCTTCCGGCGAGGAACAGGAACCGGCGCCCGAGCCGGTCTATCAGCTGAAGGCCGACCATGACGGAGAGGACCTTCACGGTGCCCAGGATGATGGTGAAGTAGAGGGCGTTCTTGTGCGGCAGGCCGAGGCTCTCGAAGATCGTGGGGGCGTAGTAGGTGACGATGTTGAGCCCGGTGTACTGGGTCAGGATCGGAATGCCGATGCCGATCACCATCGCCGGCCGGATCCAGCCCGCGAGCAGCTCGCGGCGGTGCGGGGTGTGTGTGGTCAGCTCGCGGATGGCCGCGATGTCGCGGTCCGCCTCCTCGGGCGAGCGGGTTCCGGCGAGCAGCGTCCGGGCCTCCTGCTCCCGGCCGTGGAGGACCAGCCAGCGGGGACTCTCCGGCAGCAGCTTCAGGCCCGCGATCAGGACGACGGCCGGGGCGGCTCCCGTGGCCAGCATCGTCCGCCAGTCACCGCTGCCGGACAGGGCGAGGTTGGTGAGGTAGCCGAGCAGCAGCCCGGTCACGATCATCAGCTGGTTCAGCCCGGCGAGCCGGCCCCGGGTGCGGGCCGGGGCCATCTCCGACAGATAGACCGGCACCAGCGAGGAGGAGCCGCCCACCGCGAGCCCCAGGAAGATCCGGGCGGCGATGAGCCAGGCGTTGTTCTGAGCCACCGCGCAGGCGAAAGAACCGACGATATAGATCAGGCCGATCACGAAGATCACGGGTCGGCGGCCGAAGCGGTCGGCGAGCCGCCCGGAGACCAGGGCGCCGAGCACGGCGCCGCCCGCGATGCCGCCGACGATCAGCCCCGTGGTGACCGCGCTCGGGGGGAAGCCCGGCGTCTCCTGGATGTAGGTCAGGGCGCCCGCGATGACACCTGTCTCGTAGCCGAACAGGATGCCGCCGAGGGCGCCGAAGAAGTAGATCACCGCCGGGCGCGGCGATCGCGGGTGCGGAGTTCCCGCTTCCGTCATCGGTTGGTCCGCGGCTCTGGCAGCGGCGCTGACTGAGTTCGTCATGGTCGCCTCCTTGCGACGCCCACCCTATCGTCCCATTCAATGGGATTGAGCGTCATTCAGTGGGAAGTAGTGTGTTGAAGGTAGGGCAGGACGCCCCCGGCCGCAATGGCCAGTTCATGTCGTAGGGAGCTACTGATGTCACGGATTCGCATCGGCACCGGGCCGTTGACGGCCGAGATCGACGAGCAGGGCGCCGAGTTGTGCTCGCTGCGGTACCGCCCGGAGGGGCGGGGTGAGGGAACGGAACTGCTCTGGCAGGCGGAGCGGGCCTGGCCCTGGCACGCACCGCTGCTCTTTCCGGTCATCGGCCGGATGAACGGCGACCGGCTGCGGCACGACGGCACGCTCCACCCGATGCCCAAGCACGGCTTCGCCCGCGACCGGCGTTTCACGGTCGAGCGCCACGACGGCACCAGCGCGGTCCTCACCTTGAAGGACGACGCGGAATCCCGTCGGCTCTTCCCGTTCCCTTTTCGCCTCACCGTCGGCTACGCGGTCGAGGGCGGCCGACTTGACGTGTCGTACTCCGTGCACAACCCGGGACCGGGGACACTGTCGGCCTCGCTGGGCGTCCATCCGGGCTTCCGCTGGCCGCTGCCCGGCGCGGCCGGAAAGCGCGACCATGCGGTGGTCTTCGAGCGGCCCGAACCCGCGCCCGTACGACGGGTCGAGGACGTGCTGCTGCTCCCCGAGCGGCACCCCACGCCGGTGCACGGGCGGACACTCCGCCTGGACGAGGCCCTGTTCGCCGACGGCGCGCTGATCCTCGACGCGGTCGACAGCGCGTGGCTCACCTACGGCGCCCCGGGCTCGCCGACGGTGACCCTGAGCTGGCACGGATTCCGGCAGCTGACACTCTGGTCGCCGCCCGGGGCCGATCTGCTGTGCATCGAGCCGTGGTACGGCCTGCCCTCTCCGGCCGGACCCGACGGCGAGAACGCCGAGAACGCCGAGTACACAGCGAAGCCCGGCCAGTTCCACCTCTCCGCGGGCCGGTCCCGGAGGTTCGGCCTCGGCGTCGAGATCAGGACGGCACGATGAGCCGTCCGTCGACCCGCCGGGGAATCCCGGCGAAGCCGTCCCGCAACTCCTCGGGCAGCACCTCCCGCGGGGCGTTCTGCCAGGTGACAGGGCGCAGGAAGCGCCGTACCGCGTACGGACCCACCGAGGTGTGCAGGGTGTTCGTCGACGGCCAGGGGCCGCCGTGGTGCTGCGCCCAGGAGACCAGGACGCCGGTGGGGAAGCCGTTGTAGAGCAGACGGCCGGCCAGGGGGCGCAGCACGCCGGTGAGACGGAGCACGGTCTCGGTCTCATCGGCCTCGGCGTGAATGGTCCCCGTCAGCGACGCGGGCAGCGACCGCAGAACGCCCTCCGCGCGGCCGGGCGCGTAGCGGACCACGACGGCGGCCGGGCCGAAGCACTCTCCGAGGGGATCGTCCCCGAGCGCCTCGGAGTCGATCTCGAACAGCCGCGGGGTCACCGAGAACCCGGACCCGGACGGGACCCCGCCCTCGGCGGCCGCCGACCCGCCGGCACGGTGGCGCCATTCCTCCGTGCCGGCCTCGTACGCGGCGGCGATGCGGGAGTTGAGAAGAGTGGCGGCCGACGCCTGGTCGATGAGCCGGGCCGCCTCGGCGACCAGCGCGTTCCCTGCCTCCCCGGCCGGGACGAGGACCAGACCCGGCTTGGTGCACAGCTGCCCGGCCGAACCCGTCACCGAGGCGACGAGCCCCGCCGCGATCTCGGACGCCCGGGCCCGTGCCGCGCCTTCGGTGACGACCACCGGGTTCACACCGGCCAGCTCACCGTAGAACGGGATCGGATCCGGGCGCGCGCCCGCGATGTCGAGCAGAGCCCGGCCGCCCGCGAGGGAGCCCGTGAATCCCACGGCCCTGATGTCCGGGTGAGCGACCAGCGCGGTCGCCGCCTCCCGGCCGAACACCAGCCCCACCAGCCCGTCCGGACCGCCGGCCGCCGCGATGGCCGTGACCATCGTCTCGAACGCCAGCCGTGACAGGGCCGGGTGGGAGTCGTGGGCCTTGAGCACGACGGGACATCCGGCGGCCAGCGCCGACACCGTGTCCCCGCCCGGCACGGAGAACGCCAGGGGGAAGTTGCTCGCCCCGAACACCGCGACCGGCCCGAGCGGGACCAGCATGCGGCGCAGGTCGGGCCCGGCGCCCATCGGGGTCTCGCCCGCGTGGTCGATGGTGGCCTCAAGGAAGCCGCCGTCCTCGACCACCTCGGCGAACAGCCGGGCCTGGTGGACCGTGCGGGTCAGCTCGCCGGCCACCCGCGCCTCGGGCAGGGCGGTCTCCCGCATCGCGAGGGCGGTGATCTCCGGCCGCCGGGCCTCCAGCCCGTCGGCGACGGCCCGCAGGACCGCGGCCCGCAGCGGGCGGCCGCCGGCCTCGTACGGAATGAATGCGGCGACGGCGCGTTCGACGACGGCGTCGAGTTCCTTCGGGGTGGTCGCGGTCGCGACCTGGTCGACGGCGTGGCCGGTGCTCGGGTCGATGCTCTGAATGACGTTCACGGGGTGTCCCTGGGTGTCCCTGGCCGGTGCGGTGCGGTCAGTGTTCGGTGCCGGCGTATGCGGCGTCGGGATGGGGGCGCTCTACGGGCGGCGCCATGTGGTGGCCGCCCGCGGCGTAGTCGTAGCCCTCGAGCGTCACCTCGGATCGCCCGTCGGACGCCGAGGCGTAGAAGGCGCGGATCTCGGTGATCAAGCCCGTGTCGGGGTCGAAGCGGTACCACTCGTCACCCCGGAGGTAGCCGCCGGGCCTGGTCTTCCAGTGAGTCCACTCGATGACCGCCTGGAAGGTCTCGGGCTCGACGACCATGCGCTCGATGGACCAGGCGGAGCCGACGGTGAGGACGAGCCGCCGCCAGTTCTCGGCGATCGTCGTGTCACCGACCCACGGTCCCTCCAGCCCGGGCGGGAAGTAGTGGACCGCGTCGGGCGTGAACTGGGCGGCCATCTTGGCCACATCGGCCTCATTGCAGCCGTCGAAGTAGGTGCGGATCGTGGCCTCCATCCGGGCTCGGCGTGCGGCCGGGGGGAGATCGGCGAAGCGGCTCATGCGCGGGCCTCCTGGGTCCGGTGTTCCTGGCGGGTGGACTTCCAGACCTCGTATTCCTTCAGGGTCTCGGCGCTGGGCGGGTAGGTGCCCCACAGCGGCTGCCCGTCCCGCACGCGCTGCTGGAGCCACTCCTCCAGCCGCTCCTGCTCGACGGAGGGCCCGGCGATCTCCGCGGCGAGGGACCGCGGCACGACGATGACCCCGTCGCGGTCGCCCACGAGGATGTCTCCCGGGTAGACCGCGACATCCGCGCAGGCGATGGGCACATTGAGGTCGGCGACGTGGAACGCCGCCGGCCGGGTGGTGGCCGTGTTGGCACGCGCGTACGCCGGGAAGCCGAGTGCGGCGATCGCGGCGCCGTCCCGGAAGGCGCCGTCGGTGACGACGCCCGCGGCGCCGCGCTTCATGGCCCGGGTCACGAGCATGTCGCCGGCCGACGCGGCCGACGTGTCGTTCCGGCTGTCGACGACGAGCACCTGGCGCGGGCCGAGGCTCTCCACCGCCTCCCACTGAAGGACATTGCCGGTCCGGTAGGGGTCGCCCACCGGGTCGGTGTCCTCGCGGGACGGGATGAAGCGCATGGTGAACGCCTCGCCCACGAACCCGTCGAAACCGTCACCGACGGGCGAGAGACCGACGAGGAACGGCTGCCGTATCCCGCGCTTGTACAGCTGGGTCGCCAGGGTCGCGGTGCTCACCTGGCCGAGTTGCTCGAAGACGGCGCCGTCCAAGGGCGCCGATGCGTCTGAGGACACCTGATCGTCCTTTCTGACCGCCGACGCGGTCGCGACTGGTGCCCCGGACGCTAACACCGAACCGCCTCGGATTCCCAGTGGCAGAAACGCATTCTCAGTCAGTGGGAACTGCTCGTTGATCCTTGACGCCGCCCCGGGTCGACTCTACGGTGTGTCCCGCCGGTCGATACTCCATCCCATTCAATGGGACTTAATGCGAGGAGCCCGGCTGGTTCCTGTCAATGACGACGGAAGAGACGGCCGCACATGACATCCCTTCCCGGCAGCACCGAACTCTCCAGCGCCGTCGCCAAGATAATGCGCCGGGTCATTCCGCTGTTCGCCATCATGATGATGTGCAATCAGCTCAACCGCTCCAATATCGGCTACGCCGAAAGCCATCTCGAGGCCGATCTGGGAATAGGGGCAACCGCCTACGGGCTCGGTGCGGGACTCTTCTTCATCGCCTACTTCATCTTCGAGGTGCCGAGCAATCTGCTGATGAAGCGATTCGGCCCCAAGATATGGCTGTCCAGAATCTGTGTGAGCTGGGGCGTGGTCTCGGCGTGCATGCTCTTCGCCCAGGGACCCATCAGCTTCTACGTGCTGCGGTTCCTGCTCGGTATGGCCGAGGCCGGCTTCGTACCCGCCGTTCTGTACTACCTGGCGAAGTGGCTGCCCAACGCCTACCGGGGCAGGGCCAATGCGCGGTACGCCGTCGGCGCGCTCGTGGCGTTCTCCGTCTCCGGTCCTCTGTCGGGTCCGCTGCTGCGGATGGACGGCACCCTCGGACTCACGGGCTGGCAGTGGATGTTCCTGGTCGAGGGGGCCATGTCGGTCGCCATCGGCGTCTTCGCCTTCTTCCGTCTCGACTCCCGGGTCGAGGACGCGCGCTGGCTCACCGCCGATGAGAAGCGCGAGCTCACCGCCGCCATCGAGGCGGAGGAAGCGGAGTATGTGAACCGGCACGGCGGCGACAGCCGGACCCTCTGGTCCGTGGTGCGCGACCCGAAGATCCTGCTGTTCGTCTTCATCTACTTCTCGGTCCAGATGTCGATCTACGCCAACACCTTCTGGCTGCCCTCGATCGTCCGGAACATCGAGGGCACCAACGACTTCACCGTGGGCCTGCTCTCCTCCGTGCCGTGGCTCTTCGCCATCGTCGCCATGTTCCTGCTGGCCCGGATCGGCGACCGGACCGACCGGCGCAAGCCGCTGCTCATCGGAGCCCTCCTCGCCGCGGCCGCCGGTTCCTACCTCGCCGCCATCGCCTCCCCCTGGCTCGCCCTGGCGATGCTCACGGTCGCCGCCATGGGATTCAAGAGCATCAGCCCGATCTTCTGGCCCATCGTCCAGCGCACCGTCCACCCGATGGTGATCGGCGTCGCCATCGCCGTCATCAACTCGATCGCGAATCTCGGCGGATTCGTCGCGCCTTATGGATTCGGGATCGTCAAACAGCAGACGGGCAGCGCGCAATGGGGCCTTGTCGGTCTCGCCGTCTTCTCCCTCATCGCCGCGCTCGCCTCCTTGCTCATCCGTGAGAACGAGGACGGGAACTCCGGTCTCTCCCGGAAAGAGCACGCAGTTTCCGGCCGCCATCCGAAGAACTGATCCGGGAGGGTCCACCCATGCGCCTGAGCACCATCGTCCACGACGGCCGTCGAGCGCTCGCCGTCGCAGGGCCCGAGGACACCTGGCGCCTCGCCCCCGGCCACCTCCGACTGGAAGACGTCATCGCCGGTGCCCCCGTCCCGGCCGGAGGCGAATCGCTGACCGCCGACGAGGTCGCGCCCGTCCTGCCCCACCGGCCCGGCACGATCTTCGGCATCGGCCTCAACTACCTCGACACCATCGCCGAGATGGGATGGCCGCGCCCCGAGGCGCCGTATCTCTTCACCAAACTCTCCTCCAGCGCCATCGGCACCGGCGAGGCCATCGTCATCGACGCCGCGGTCACCCGGCGCGTCGACTGGGAG
This sequence comes from Streptomyces sp. NPDC021225, assembly GCF_044332865.1. NCBI lineage: Bacteria > Bacillati > Actinomycetota > Actinomycetes > Kitasatosporales > Streptomycetaceae > Streptomyces > Streptomyces sp. NPDC021225. Next base: position 390,112 of record NZ_JBIRPV010000006.1, read on the forward strand.
ACCGAACTCGCGGTCGTCATCGGCGCCGAGGCCCGCGACATCCCCGAGGACAGTGCGCTCGACGTCGTGTTCGGCTACACCGTCGCCAACGACATATCGGCCCGTGACCTTCAGGCCGACGACGGCCAGTGGGTACGGGGCAAGGGGCTCGACACCTTCTGCCCGTTGGGCCCCGTCGTCGTCACGGCCGACGAGATCGAGGATCCGCAGCGGCTCGCGGTGCGGACATGGGTCAACGGAGAGCAGGTGCAGGACGGCACCACCGCCGACATGCTCTTCGGGGTCCGCCCGCTCATCGCCTACCTCAGCCGCTTCTTCACGCTACGGTCCGGCGATGTGATCCTCACCGGAACGCCCTCGGGGTGCGGTGACTTCATGGACCCGCCGCGCGCCCTGCGGCCCGGGGACACGGTGGTGTCGGAGGTGGAGGGCATCGGCCGCCTCGTCAACCCGGTGCGGGCGGCGGGGGAGTAGGGCGCCTCAAGGACCGTTCCACGGCCGATCCGGCGATCCGCCGATCCGTCCTCAGCCAGTCGCTCGCGTTTCGAGCATCACTCCGATCATCAATTCGGGCATCAAGGAGCACTCATGAGCATCGCCCCCAGCGAGTCGGTCGTTTTCAAGCCCTGGGCGTCCGTCCCGGGCGAGGCGACCAGCGACCGCATCGAGTCGGTCCGCCTCTCCCTCGTCCAACTGCCCCTGCACGCCCCGATCAGCGACGCCAAGGTACTGACCGGCCGCCAGAAGCCGCTCACCGAGATCGCCTTTCTCTTCGCCGAGGTCAGGACCGAGGGCGGCCATGAGGGCCTGGGCTTCAGCTACTCCAAGCGCGCCGGCGGACCCGCGATCTACGCCCACGCCAAGGAGATCGCCCCCGAGCTGATCGGCGAGGACCCGAGCGACACCGGCAGGCTGTGGTCCAAGCTGGTGTGGGCGGGCGCCTCCATGGGGCGCAGCGGCGTGGCCGTCCAGGGCATCGCGGCCCTCGACATCGCTCTGTGGGACCTCAAGGCGCGGAGGGCGGGCCTGCCGCTCGCCAAACTGCTGGGCGCGCACCGCGACGCGGTGGACGTCTACAACACGAGCGGCGGCTACCTGTCGATGCCGATCGAAGAGGTGCTGGAGAACATCGACCTGGCCCGGGCCCGTGGCGTCGGCGGTATCAAGCTCAAGGTCGGCTCGCCGGACCCGTCGGTGGACCTGCGGCGCGTCGAGGCGGTGCGTGAGCATCTCGGCGACGGCGTTCCGCTGATGGTCGACGCCAACCAGCAGTGGGACCGGATCACCGCGACCCGGGTCGGCCGGGTCCTGGAGAAGTTCGACCTCACATGGATCGAGGAGCCCCTCGACGCGTACGACGCCGAGGGGCACGCCGCCCTCGCGGCCACGCTCGACACCCCCATCGCCACCGGCGAGATGCTGACCAGCGTGGGCGAACACAGCGCGCTCATCGAGGCGGGATCGTCCGACTTCGTACAGCCGGACGCTCCCCGGGTGGGCGGCATCACCCCGTTCCTCCAGATCGCGGCGCTGGCCGACTACAAGGGCCGGGCCCTGGCCCCGCACTTCGTGATGGAGATCCACGTCCATCTGTCCGCGGCCTATCCGCGCACGGCGTGGGTGGAGCACTTCGAGTGGCTCGAGCCGATGTTCAACGAGCGCCTCGAACTGAAGGACGGCCGCATGGTCATCCCGAACCGCGGCGGACTCGGCCTCTCCCTCAGCGAGCAGGCCGCCGCGTGGACCACGGAGTCGGCGGTGTTCGGCAGCGGCGCCTGAGCCGGCCCGGGTCAGCGGTGGCCGGCCCGGGTCAGCGGTGTGCCAGCAGCCGCGATGCCGCCTCCCGCGCGAGGGCGGCGGCGCCTTGGTCGCCGACGCTGACCCGGACGCAGGCCGCTCCGTCGGCGAGCGTGAGCACGGTGGCCGCGACCTTCTCGGGGTCGGTCTCCTCCGCCGCCGTGGCGAGCTCTGCCAGGTAGCGGAGGATTTCGCGCTTGTGGTCGCGGATGGCGACGCGCACGGGGTGGTCGGGGTCCGGGTATTCGGCGGCGACGTTCACCAGGTCGCTGCCGCGGTAGGAGGGGTCGGCGAACTCCTGACCCAGCAGGTCGAAGATCGCGAGGAGCTGGTCCTCGGGGGTGCTCGCGGCGGCGGCGAGTGTGCGCAGACGCGCGCACCACTCGTCGTTGCGGCGGCGCAGAACGGCCGCGACGAGCTCGTCCTCGATGTCGCCGCGCGGCTGACGGACCCGGCGCTCGAGGCGGCCGTGCGGGAGGACGAGCGGCTCGCCGAGTACCTGGGCCTGCGCGGGGTGCCGCTGCTGGTCGTCGGCGGCCAGGCCATCACCGGAGCGGTGGAAACCGAGGCGCTCGTCGAGGTCCTGGAGCGCCACGCCAACCGGCCGCCCACCGGGGCCGGGTGCGAGGACGGGGTGTGCTCGCTGTGACCGCGGTGTCGGACGTCAGAACTGTGGGCGTCGTCGGCGGTTCGCTCGGCGGGCTGTTCCAGGCGGTCGCGCTCGCCGAACTCGGGCTGGACGTCACGGTCTGGGAGCGGTCCGCGGGCCGCCCCGACGACCGCGGCGCGGGGATCGTGCTACAGCCGAGCGTCACCTGGTTCCTCAGTGTGTTCTGCGGCGTCGACCCGGACCGGATCAGCGTCCCCGTCACACACCGGCAGTTCTTCGGCCGGGACGGGCGAAGCCATCACACGCTGACGCGGCAGCGGATGATCTCCTGGGGAGCGATCTACACCTCCCTGCGGGACCGCCTCGACAGCGAGCGGTACCACGACGGGCGGCGGGTGACGGCCCTCACGCCCCGGCCCGACGGCGTCGACGTCCACCTCGGTGAAGCCGTCCACCCCGTCGACCTCGCGATCATCGCCGATGGCTCCGCGTCCCGCCACCGCGGACTCGTCGCCCCCGACGGCGCTCCCCGCTACGCCGGATACGTCGCGTACCGCGGCGTGATCGACGAAGCCGAACTCCCCGAGGAGCTCAGCGAAGTCTTCCGTGACCGGTTCAGCTTCTACGACGGCGACCGCACCCAGTTTCCTGTGCTACTTCATCCCCGGCGACTTCGGCAGCACCACGCCGGGCAGCCTCCGGATGAACTGGGTGTGGTACGTACGCGCCGACGCGGCCGGCCTGGACCGCATCACCACCGTCCGGGACGGGACTGCCCACCGACTGTCCCTGCCCCCGGGGCTGATGGCCGCGCGGGTGAGCGGTGAGCTCCTGGACCGCGCCCGGACATCGCTGCCCGAGCCGTTGCGCCGGCTGGTGGAGCACACCCGCGAGCCGTTCGCGCAGGCGATTCTCGACGGGCACGCCTCCCGGATGCGCCGGGGCCGGACGCTGCTCACCGGGGACGCGGCGTTTGTGGTCCGGCCGCACACCGCGGCCAGCGCGGAGAAGGCGGCCGCCGACGCCATCGCCCTCTTCACCGCCCTCCATCAGGTCCCGTCGGTGGACGCAGCCCTCCAGGCGTGGGAGAAGGACCGGCTCGCCGAGGGCGCCGCCCTCTACGAGCATGGAGTCCGGCTCGGACAGCGGCTGGCGCTGGCCGGCCCCGAGGCGGATCCACCGCACCGGCCCGCGCCGGGCAACGCGGCACGGGGCGGATCGTAAGGAGCCGCCGGGCGTCAGACGCCGGGCCCGTACAGGCCGAACCGCAGGTCCGGGTCCCCCGGCGTCCAGGTGCCCTCGACCTGGGAGCGGTGTCCCATGCGCGCGACGCGGTCGATCAGTTGGTTGCCCAGCCGCAGCTGGGCGGGTTCCCAGTGCTTGAGAGCGGTGGGGATGTCGCCGTCGGACGCGCGCAGGTGCTCGTACAGCGTCCAGGCGTCGTCGGCGGCCTTGGCCGTGCCGGCGGCGGCGTGGGGGCGCGCGGCGAAGGCGGCGTCGCCGATGACCGCCACGCGCCCGTCGGCCATCGCCGGGATGCGCGTGTCGAACACCACCTGCATATAGGGCTGCCGGGTCCGGATGACCGCCTCGGCCGCCGCTGGGGCCAGCTGGGCGGCCGCCGCGGACCGCATCTCGTCGACGAAGCGCTGCTGCACCTGACCGGGGTGGACGGAGACCGGGCACTCGAAGCCGCGCAGGTCGGTGGTCAGTTCGTGGAGCCGCGGGCCGTCCGGGACATTGCGGTACCAGACGTAGTTGAGCAGGCGCCGCCCCTCCTCGATCTCCCCGTCCGGGCCGGGGATCGGGTAGAGGACGATATGCGTGCCCGGGGCCACGCTGTAGGTCAGCGCCTCGCCCAGCAGACGCCGGGTCTCCTCGCTCACCTCGCCCTCCGGGACGGTGCCGCGCCAGCCGACGTATCCGGAGTAGTGGCGTACGAGGTCGGGGAACAGCCGCCGGCGGGCGGTGGAGGTGATGCCGTCGGCGAAGACCACCAGGTCGGCGGTCTCGGTCCGGCCGGAGACGAACCGCAGCGTCACGCCGTCGGCGTCCTGGTCGAACCCCGCGCAGAACTCGCCGAGGTGGTAGTGGTCCGTGCCGAAGTCGTCGAGCAGGGCGCGGTAGATCGTCGACCAGGACGAATAGCGCCACTCGACCGCGTCGTCGTGCACCACCTCGTTGTCCCCGCCCAGGTGGCGCACAGCCCTCCGATGGAGCCGCCGACGACCGCGGCGCGCAGGCCCTGATAGGTGTCCACCGTGGATTCCTCTCGACCAGGGGGTGGTGGACGCCATCGTGGCCCCGCGCGCCCCCTGCATCGCATGTGCGACCCCCTAGCGATTCGTCGTTAACATGGGGGCGAGCACAGCATCTGGATCGCCATACGAGGGAACGCCATACGGGAGGCAACGATGGGCGCCGCGTCCTCCGCACCGCCGGACCTGCTGCGCTGGATGAGCGCCATCGACGAACTCGCCATCGCCGTCAACCAGCAGCGCGATCTGCCCGCCCTGCTCCAGCAGATCGCCCGAACGGCCTGCGACCTGCTCGGTTACGAGAGCGCGGCCGTGCTGCTGGTCGACGAGGACCGCGCGGTCCTGCGGATCGAGGGCTCCTGGGGGCTGAGCGAGAGCTACCTCCGGCTGGTGAACGAGGAGTCCCCGCTGCTGCTGGCGCCCGAGGGCACCTTCGCCGGCAGCCCGTCCCGGCGGGCCTACGTCGAATGCGCCCCGGTGATCGTCGAGGACATCTCCCGCGACCCCTCGTACGGGCCCTGGGCCAAGGCCGCCGAGGAACACGGGCACCACTCCATGGCATCGGTCCCGCTGCGCAACCAGGGCGAGACCGTGGGCACCATGAACGTCTACGGGAGCGACCCGCGCCGGCTGGGCCCGGGCGGTCTGGAGCTGCTCCAGGTCCTCGCCAGCCACGCCGGGATCGCCCTGGAGACCAGCGCGCACCTCGAGCGGGACCGGCGTCGCGTGCGGGAGCTGAGCTCCCTCAACGAGACGCTGCGCCACCACACGGAGCTGCTTCAGCAGCACGCCGCCATCCACGACCGGTTCATCGGCGTCGCACGGCGCGGCGGCGGCATCGCCGACATCGCCGCCGCCCTGGCCGAGACGGCGGACCGTGCCGTGGTCGTCCAGGACGTCTCCGGGCAGACCCTGGCCGGCGTGGCGCGCGCCGGGGTGTCCGTCCGGCCGCCGGACTGGTTGTCCTGGCAGCCGGACGCCGACGGTGGTGGTGGCGGCGGGGGCGGCGTGCGCTCGCTGCTCGACCTGGTCGCGCCCGCCTCCCCGGTGATGTCCTCCGAGGCGTTCCCCGGCCTGCTCGCGGGGCCGGTGCGGGTGGGCGAGGAGACGCTGGGCGTGCTGTGGCTGGCCGGGGACGCCGAGGACGACGACCTCCGGCTGCGCGCCATCGAGCAGGCCGCCGTCGTCCTCGGGCTGGAGCTGCTGCGCCGCCGCGCCGTCGTCGACGCGCAGTGGCAGCTGCGGGGCGACCTCGTCTCGGAGTTGGCGAGCGGGGCGCTCTCCGACCCGGAGGCGCTGATCGCGCGCGGCGACCGGCTCGGCAGCGACCTTCGGCTGCCACAGCGGGTCCTGGCCGTCCGGCACGAACAGGCCGGCGAGGCGGTCACCGCGCAACTGCTGCGCCTGGTCCAGTCGCTCGTGCTGTCCCGGCCGCGTCCCAAGCCCCTGCTGGCGCTGCGCGACGGCGTGATCGTGATCGTCGCGCCGGCGCCGGACCCGGCGGGGGCGGAGGAGCTGGCCCGGCACATCCGGACCGTCGCCGCCCAGGCCATGGAGGGAGGCGTGCGCGTCGCCGTCAGCGAGAGGTGCCCGGTGCCGGACCAGCTGTCCGGGGCCTTCCGCCAGGTCCTCGGCCTGCTCCGGCTCATCCCGTACGCCCCGGGCGAGGACGTCCTCACGGTGGCCTCGGCAGGCGTGATCGGCATGCTCCTCGCGGATGTCGACCCCCAGCGCATGGGCGTCCTCGCCGAACGCTGGATCGGCCCCCTGCGGACGTACGACCAGCGCCGCGGCACCGACCTCGTCACCACCCTGCGCACCTATCTCGACCACGACCTCAACACCAACGCCACCGCCGAGGCTCTCTTCATCCACCCCAACACCGTCGGCCTGCGCGTCAAACGCATCGAGAGCCTGCTCGGCGTCTCCCTCACCAGCGTCGGCGACCTGACCACGCTGCGCACGGCTCTCGCGATCGACGACATCACCCGCACGCCGTGACCTCGGGGCGGAATTAGCCGATCGCTTCGGCGTCCGCCGACCCGCGCCCTCGAACCGCGTTATATGCCTTTTTTGCCTGCAACAGTTGAATTCGCAGTACCCGTACGGGCCGTAACTATTTGGGGAGCGGGATTGACTTGTGACTTATGTCACACGCTACATCTCTCTATCCCTGTGAAATGATAACCGCGTGTTGGCCTGTGTCGGCAGGATGGCAAATCACTTCTTCAAGGTTTTGGTCAGCCGTAACCGGGGGAGACAGGATTCCGGCAATGGTTGTCATGGGTTCATACTTCTGCGTCGCTCCAGGGGTGGAAATCTGACTCTGCAGGATTTTCGAGCGCAATTTTCTCTTCGATGAGATCCAGTAATCACTTGATGCGCCCGTCGGGCCCTATGGGCGCGCCGGGCAGGCGATCGTATCCGCGATTCAATGAGGTCGGCAGCGGCTAGCCGGCATACGCCGGCGTTGAACCGGACCCCAGGGGGCACCTCCCGGCGTTAGCTGGGGGAGCCAGAATTTGCGGGAGAACTTTCACATTCCGTGGCTCTCACGGGATCGGCTCATGGGCGACGTCCGCCCTGCCTTCCGCATGTCTTCACCGAGGGTCCGACACCCCCTGCCCAGGATTCTGCTCGCTAAAGTTTTCCGTCCCTTCCGATCGGAGGGCTTTTCCCATGCCGGATCAACGTCATGTTTCGACGCTCCCGCAGCTGCTCGAGCGTGCGGCTTCCGAGACAACTCAAGGCATCACCTTCATCGGCGGTCCGTTCCTGTCCTACGCCGAGTTGCGCGACTGCGCCTGCCGGATCTCCGAGGGTTTGCGCGGCCAGGGCACCGCCCCGGGCGACCGAGTGCTGATAGCGGCCAACGATCCGGAGAGTTTCTTCCGCGCCTTCTGGGGGTGCCTGCTCACCGGTGCCGTGCCGTGCCCGATCGCACCGCCGGCCGACCCCTCCCGGTGGCGTGCGCAGCTGGAGCATCTGCGCACGCTCCTGGGCGACCCGCTGGTGGTGGTCTCCAAGGCGGCGCACGGGGACCTGCCCGATGTCGGGCTGCGGTCCGTGACGGTCGAGGAGCTCAGCCACGCCTCGGCCGAGCACGATCGGCTCCATACGCCCGCACCGGACGATCTCGCCCTGCTGATGCTCACCTCCGGGTCCACCGGAGCGAGCAAGGCGGTCCGGCTCACCCACGCCAACCTGCTGGCGGCTCAGGCCGGTAAGGCCGGCGCGCTGGACCTCGGCCCCGACGACACCTCGTTGAACTGGATCTCGGTCGACCACATCGCCGCGATCGAGGCACACCTGCTGCCGATGTTCAACGGCGCACGCCAGGTCATGACGACTCCCGCCACCGTGTTGGCGGACCCCGTGGAGTTCCTCCGGCTGGTCGCGGCCCATCGGGTGCGGGTGACGTTCACCCCCAACTTCCTCTTCGGGCAGCTCAACCAGGCGCTCGCTGGGCGTCCCCTCGCGCCCGAGGAGTTGGATCTGTCGCAGGTGCGGCACATCATCTCCGGCGGCGAGGCCACCGTGACCGCCACCGTGCGGGCATTCCTGCGCACGCTCGCCCGCTACGGGCTGCGCGAGGACGTGATCGTGCCCGCGTTCGGGATGACCGAGACCTGCGCGGGCAGCGTGTTCAACCGGGACTTCGCCGCCCTTGACCTGGACACCGAGTTCCCCCCGCTGGGCCGCCCGGTGCTGGGTCTGCGGATCCGTATCACCGGCGGCGACGGCACGGTGCTGGCCACCACCGACCGGCCCGGCACGGGGCCCGGCACGCCGGAGCCGGGCGAGGTGCAGCTGCGCGGCACCATGGTCTCCGACGGGTACTTCGGCAATGACCAGGCCACCGCGCAGGCGTTCACCCCCGACGGCTGGTTCTGCACCGGCGACCTGGGCCACCTCGACCCCGAGGGGCGGTTGATGCTGGTCGGCCGTACCAAGGACTCCATCATCGTCAGCGGCGTCAACTACTACAGCCACGACCTGGAAGCGGTCCTGGACGAGCTGGACGGGGTGAAGCGCGGGCAGGTCGCGGCCTTCCCGATCAGACCCGACGGGGCCGATTCCGAACAGCTCGCCGTCGCGTTCGTCCCGGCCGGCGATCCCGCCGACGAGACGGCCCTGTACCGGGCCATCGTGGCGATCCGCAGCTCCACGGTGCTGCACTGGGGGTTCCGCCCCCAGCTGATCCTCCCCGTCACCGAGGCCGAGATCCCCCGCGGCAACCTCGGCAAGGTCCAGCGGTCGCGGCTGCGCGCGGCCGTCGAGGAGGGGAGCCTGGACGAGGCGGCCCGCCGGGCGGACGAGGTGAGCACCCGGTTCCTCGGCGGCCATGTGGCGCCGGAGGGGGACGTCGAGACCGCGCTGGCCGGCGTCTACGCGCGCGTACTGAGCACCGAGACGGTGTCCGCGACCGCCAGCTTCTTCGATCTCGGCGGAACCTCGCTGGACGTGCTGCGGCTCAAGCTGGAGATTCAGACCGAGTTCGGCATCGACGATGTGCCGATGTCGACGGTCCTCCAGGCCCCCACCGTACGGGCACTGGCCGCCCGGCTGACCGCCGGGCAGGGCGCCGACGGAGACTCCGCCTACGATCCGCTGGTGCCGCTCCAGGTCACCGGGGACGGGACGCCGCTGTTCTGCGTCCATCCCGGCCTGGGGGAGGTGCTGGTGTTCGTCAACCTCGCCAAGTACTTCACCGGCGAGCGGCCGTTCTACGCGCTGCGGGCCCGAGGGTTCGGGCAGGGGGAGACCCACTTCGGGTCGTTCGCCGACATGGTCTCCACCTATGTGGAGGCGATCCGGCGGGCGCAGCCCAGCGGACCGTACGCCGTCGCGGGGTACTCCTACGGCGCGGCGGTGGCGTTCGAGATCGCCAAGCGGCTGGAGGCCGACGGCGACGAGGTCGACTTCGTGGGCGTCTTCAATCTGCCGCCGCGGATCTCCGGCCGCATGAACGAGATCACCTTCACCGACGGCGCGATCAACCTGGCCCTCTTCCTCGAGCTGATCAAACCCGCCGACATCGAGGAGCTGACCGCCACCCTCCGCCCGCTGCCCGAGGCCGACCAGCTGGCCCATCTGATCGATCACGCCCCGAAGCGGCGCCTCACCGAACTGGACCTCACACTCAAGCGGTTCGCCGACTGGGTTCAGCTGGCCCAGAGCATGGTGCACCTGGGGCGCGCCTACGAACCCTCGGCGACGGTCGGGCAGGTCAAGGTCTTCTACTGCACCCCGCTGCGCGGCACCAAACAGGAGTGGCTGGACAACCAACTGCGCGACTGGGACGAGTTCACCCGCCACCCCAACACCTATATCGAGGTCGACGGGGAGCACTACACCTTGATGAGCCCGCAGCACGTGCACACCTTCCAGGCGACCTTGCGGCAGGAACTGGCCCGGTCGCTCGGCTGAGGACGGGCCGGGGCAACCGCTGACACGAGCAGGAGCAGCCGATCATGCAGGGCAAGAAGATTCTCGTCACCGGCGGGACCGGGCAGGTCGCCAGGCCCGTCGCCGAATCGCTCGCCTCCGGCAACGAGGTGTGGTGCCTGGGCCGGTTCGGCGACCGGCAGGCGCGCAAGGCCCTCGAGGAGCTGGGCGCCCGCACCGTCACCTGGGACATGGCGACCGATGACCTGGAGGGCCTGCCACGCGACTTCACCCATGTGCTGCACTCGGCCGTGCACCGGGGCGACGGCAAGGACTTCGAGGAGACCGCGCGCATCAACGCCGTCGGCACGGCACGGTTGATGACACACTGCTCCGCGGCCGAGGCGTTCCTGTACGTCTCGTCCGGGGTGGTCTACAACCGGGCCGACCGGACCCATCGGTACCGGGAGAGCGATCCTCTGGGCGGGGCGGCACCGTGGCTGCCCACCTACCCCGTCGCCAAGATCACCGCCGAGGGGGTGGTGCGCGGCCTGGCCGAGGCACTCGCGCTGCCGACGGTGATCGCTCGCCTCAACATCGCCTACGGCCCGTACGGCCACGGTGGCGTGCCCATGATCTTGTTCCGGGAGATGCGCAAGGAGCAGCCGTGCGCGGTACCCCGCGACGGGCAGAACTACTGCAACCTGCTGCACACCGATGACGTCGTGCGCCAGGTGCCGCTGCTGTGGGACGCGGCCCAGGTGCCCGCGCGCGTCGTGAACTGGGGCGGTGACGAGGAGGTCGGCATCACTGACCTGCTGGAATACATGTCCGCGCTCACCGGAGTGCCGGTGCGACTGGACCGCGGCGACTACAGCCGGGAAACAGCGATCTTCGACCATGACCTCCGCCGCGGCCTGATCGGCGACTGCTCCGTCGGCTGGAAGACCGGAATCGCCCGCACCCTCGCCGACCTGTTCGAGGAATACCGCGACCGCATCGACACCTATGTCGAGGCGCACGGAGCCGAGATATCCAAGTGACACAGAGGAGTGGAGAACGAGCATGCGCAGGTCCGCAGATATCGACGCGCTCCAGCAGGTGCTGTGCGCCGCCCTCGGGTCCCGTGCGCCTGTGTGCTCCCTGGCCCGAATAGGCCGGGACGCCGGTGCGTTCGCCGCCCTGGACCCCGCGGTGCTCGAACGCCCCACCCTGGTCGGCGGGGGATCCCCGCACAACCCGACCAATCCGGCCCCCGCCGCGCACGCCGTCGATGAGCTGGTCGGCCGGGCGGAGGAGCTGGGCGTGGACCAGATCCTCGTGCCCGGCGTGCGCCGCAGCGACGACACCGGCGCGCTGCGGGCGGCGGGCTTCGCTCCCGTCGCCGCCGGGAGCGAGTGTGTCGTCCGGCTGACCGGGGAGGTGGACGACGTCCTGCGGGAGCGCGTCGGTGCCGAGCGACTCGGCGACCTGCGTCGCCACCACGAGGAGGCCGCCCATGAAGTCACCTGGGAGAGCATCCCGCTGAGCGAGCTCGACGGGAAGCCCTGGGCGCGGGACGCCTTCGTGGAGCTCCACCGGCGCCAGGCCGAGCGCGACGGAGGCCACGGCAATCTGTACAACGCCGACGCCCTCGACGCGCTGACACAGGGGGAGTTGGCGGAGCGCACCGAGATGTTCGTGCGCCGCGGGGGGAACACCGTCGTCCAGGCCGGGCTCATGACCACGTCCCACAACGGCAGGGGGATCTACTGCCTCACGCAGGCCATCGACCACGACGCCCCCGTCGTCCGGCCCGGCCTCTCCGACGCGTCCGTGTACCGGCTGTACCTCCATGCCCGGGACTCCGGCCTGGACTGGGTCCACCTCGGCCGGGGGGACGCCGACCGCATGCGGCGCCTCGGAGCCGACCTGTTCATCCCCCTCGACCACTGGCTGCGGGCCCCCGGCCTGGCGATCCCGGAGGAGGAAGGGGAGCAGGCACTGTCGGACTTCGCGGCGCCCCCCGTCACGACGGTGCCGGTCCCGGGCCCGGCCCGCTTCCGCCATGTGCCACGGTTCGACCAGATCGATCTGTCGAGCAATACCAACCCGTTCCTGGGCGCCGACGGCAGCTATCCCGAGCTCGACACGGCGGAGCTCGCCCGGACATATCTGTCCACCGTCGCGAAGCTGCCCGGCCATGACGGACTCGACGCGCTGAGCGCGGACCATCTGCTGTTCAGCAGCGGGGCGGTGGACGGCGTCCTGCTGCTCCTGTCCGCGCTGGCCTCGCCGGGCGAGGGCGTCTGCGTCACGCCTCCCACCTTTCCGCTCTACGACCACTTCGCACGCGTCCTGCGCCTGCCCGTCACCGAGGTGCCGCTGTGCGGGGAGGACCTGTCCCGGCTGGACACCGAGCGCATCCTGGCGGCCGATCCACGGGTGACCATCCTGTGCGATCCGAACAACCCCGCCGGGACCAGGCTCGATCCGGCGCAGATACACACCCTGCTGGCGCGCGGCCGGGGGCTGGTGGTGATCGACGAAGCCTATGTCGAGTTCAGCGAGAAGCCCTCCTACGCGGGGCTGGTCGCCCAGCACGAGAACCTCATCGTGCTCAGGACACTCTCCAAGGCGTGGGGGCTCGCCGGCGCCCGCTGCGGGATCGTCCTCGCCCAGCCCGGCATCGTCGAAGCGCTGCGGCGGGTGCAGGTGCCCTTCGGGTTCACCAACGCCTCGCAGCGCGCCGTACGGGACCGGCTGACCAACTCCCGGCCGGTGCTCGACAGTATTCGACGCATCCGAGCCGAGCGCGATCGCCTGGCCGAGGCACTGGCCGATCACCCCGCCGTGGACCGGGTGTTCCCCTCGGAGACCAACTTCCTGCTGGTCCGGTTCCACAAGTACGAGCGCGTCGTGGCCCAACTGGAGGCCGCGGGGATCCTCGTCGCCGCCATCGGGCGCGTCGTGCCCGATACCTGCCGCATCACCATCGGTGACCGGCGCGCCAACGACGCGCTGCTCGAAGCACTCTCCTCCGCCCTGTGACCCCAAGACCGAAAGGATGCGGTTCGTGGGTAATGGTCCTCTCCCCGATGTCCCCCTGGCCTCCACCGTCGTCGCCGAAGGATTCGCCCGCTGGAGTCCGGCGCTGAAGGCCGAGTTCGACAGCAACGCCCACCACGGCTGCGTCGGCCAGTCGCTGCTGAAGGAGACCGATGAGCTGCGCATCTGGGAGACCCGTCTGCACCCGGGAGAGCGGATTCCCGTCCATCGACATGTGCTGGCCTACCACTGGACAGCCCTCACCGACGGCCGGGCCCGCCAGCACAACAGCGACGGCAGCACGCGGGAGATCTCCTATGTCCGTGGACAGACCCGGTATTTCGACCTCGCGACGGGGCGGTACCACCTTCATGATCTGAAGAACATCGGCGATGACGTTCTGTCGTTCCTGACCATTGAGGCAAAGAGCGGGCCGAACGAGCCCCTCCGGCTCGGGTAGCGCCCCGGCGAGGGCCGGACGCCGGCCCGCAGGTCGAGCGTGACCTGCGGGCCGACGGCTCAGCTGCCCTTCTTGGTGACCACGAACCGGTCGATGACCAGATAGTCGATCTCGGTGGCGAGGAAGCACTCCAGCGCGTCCCGCGGTGAGCAGACGATGGGCTCACCGGCCACATTGAAGGAGGTGTTCAGGAGGCAGGGCACATCCGTCCGCGCCGTGAAGGCGCGCAACAGCTCCGCGAACGCGGGGTTCTGCCGCTCGTTCACCGTCTGGACGCGGGAGGTGCCGTCCACATGACACGCGCCGGGAATCCGCTCTTGGTACTCCTTCCGCACCGGGAAGACGAACGTCATATAGGGGGACGAGGTCTTCTTGCCCATCTCGAAGACGCGTGGCGCCTCGGACTCGAGGATGACCGGCGCGAAGGGGCGGAAGGGCTCCCGGTGTTTCACCCGGAGGTTGATGATGTCCTTGATATCGGGGAAGGCCGGATTGGCGAGGATGCTGCGGTTGCCCAGGGCACGCGGTCCGAACTCGGCGCGGCCCTGGAACCAGCCGACGACGTTTTTGCCGGCCAGCAGCTCCGCCGTTCTGCCGGCGACCGCGGCGGCGTCGGGCTCCTGCTGCCACTCGACACTGTCCGTGAACTCCGCCAGCGCGTCCAGGACCTGGCTCTCGTCGTACGAGGGCCCCAGGTACGGGGTGGTGACCGCGTCGGCGGGCCGGTTCCGCAGACCGGCGGCGTACACGGCCGCGCCGATGGCCACACCCGGGTCGCTGGCCCCGAAGCTGACCTCCATGCCGGTGAAGGGCGACCTCTCCAGCATCTTGGTGTTGGCCACGCAGTTGAGCGCCAGCCCGCCCTCGAAGAGCAGGGTGTCCAGGCTGGAGGCCGCGGTCAGCGAGCGCAGCTGATGAGCGGTGATGGCCTCGACCATGTGCTGCGCCAGTCCGGCGACCTTGACGCGGAAGTCGAACTGCTCGCGCTTCTCACTGTCGCCATCGAACAGGGTGTCGAACAGTGCGTAGTAGGCCCCGATGTCCCGGGGGATGGAGATGGTGTACGAGCCGTCCTCGTGCAGTCGCACCACGCGTTCGAGCAGGGGGTTGTGGCGCGGCGGCGGGCCGTACGCGGCCAGGCCCATCACCTTGTACTCGTCGTTGTTGGGAACGAACCCCAGATAGCGGGTGATCCTCCCGAAGGCCACACCCAGCGAGCTGGTCATGGGGACGGCGCTCTCGTCGAAGAGCCGGACCACGCCGTTCCGCAGTTCCCCCATAACGGAGGACAGGGTCTCCGCCCGGCCGTCGCTCACCAGGAAGGCCGCGTCGCCCCCGCCGGCCAGATAGGCGCCGCACATGAGATGCGCCAGATGATGGGGCACCAGGCTGAGCTTGTTGGGATCCAGTTCATAGCCGGTGCGCTGGACGAAGTCGTCGTACACCGCGTCGCGGCTGAGCATGCCGGTGTAGAGCTCGCCCGTGCTGCGCAGGGCGTCGAACTTGGCCGTGACCGGTATGTCGGAGTCGCATATCTGCGAAATCATCTCCTCAGCCACGGTCGGCGAAAAGCGCCAGGGGAAAGCGAAGACATCCACCTGGTCGAGTTCGACACCGGCGGAGCTCAGACACCATTCGATTGCCTTGGCCGGAAAGTCGGAGGTCTTCTTGACCCGGCTCAGCCGCTCCTCCTCGACCGCCGCGACCATCTCGCCGTCGATGACCAGAGCCGCTGCGGCGTCATGACCCACCAGGAGATTACGGCCGACGCCGGTCGCCCCGTAAAGACGCCCAAAAAGTTCCGCACCTCTGCTGAATCCGTTGTAACCGAGCACGATCACTGGTTCTCAGCCTCCCAAGCACGAAATAAGCAACATGGCGAGCCGGTCATTCGGCCCGCTGGCCGGGTCCGGCCTCGTTGAATCGCGCGATCTCCTCGATCGTCTGTCGAAGTTTCAGCTCATCCGGGTCGGACACGATCGCCTGCCCGACGCGGCCGTACGGCCCGACCGGCGCATCGGGGGATGAAGAGTAATGGAGCTCATCGAAACGGAAGTTGCGTTCGAAATCCTGTTGAGTCAGATTGCCGGCGGGCGCGGAACGCAGCAGGATGTATCCGTGAAAGCGCTCCGGTGTGCTGTTGTTCGCCAGCGCCTGAGACGCCCCTTCCCCGAGCGCGAGACTGATTTCGACGTCGAAGAGATCGACGCCGTACGTCAACTTGTTGACCTGAGGGGACAGCGCCCCCGGGAGACGGATGGCGCACTCGCCGAAAGTCAGCCCTGCTTCTTCCGTGAACGCTTCCAGATGGAATACGCAATCAGGTGCGTTCAGGCTTGTCAGTACGTGTCCGGCGAGCGTCTCCGCCTGATGGAAAAGTGTCGAATGTCGCCTTCTGTCCAGCGTGTACGCGGCCAGGATGTCGCCCCGTGCGGCGCTGAGCGGTGAGACGTGGTAGCTGCTCATGGACGACCATCGAAGATCGCCGTTCTCCCAGACGCCATCGATATAGACTTCCGGGGCGTCTACGAAGGACTCGGCGACGATCGCGACCTCCGACTGGCCCGGGAATGGCTCCAGGGCCTGCGAGTACTCTTCCGGGGAACGGACGATGCTCGTACGGAGGGCTCCGGCTCCCGTCGCCGGCTTGATGACGAAGGGATTCCCCAGATCGTCCGCGAGATCGGTGAACGACGTGTCCCGTGATGCATATCGGCAGCGCGCTCGCTTGATGTCGCGGGGCAGTGCGCTCTTCTGGAGGTTCTTGTCCCGGAAGTAGAGGACTCTCTTTGAGTCCGTGTTGCCGGGAAGGTTCAGCTGTTGCCGCAGATAGGCTGCCCCGAATACGCCCATCTCATGGACGCTGAGCACTCCGGCCACATCGTCGATGCGCGCGGACAGCACTGCTCGCAGTATTTCCTGGGCGTTCTCGATGTCGTCGACGCGTGTGAAGTCGCGGTCCTTCGGCGGGATCGCCGGTGGCTGTACGAGATAGTAGGGGTCCAGGCCGCGGTGGCGTATTGCCTGATCGAGATCTTCCCGGTATCCGATAACAATCATTGTCGGCATTCTTGCCTCCCCGAGGTGGCATCTTTTCACAGGGGAGCGGATTTGTGATCCATTGCCGATGGGCTGTGATGCAAGTCACAAGTTGATTCAAGTTGTGAGTTGAATAATGTGCAGGAATGGAATCGCTCACCCCATTCCTGCACAGGCGTCACCGCCCCGCCGACTTATCGCGCGGAGTCCGCGAGCAACTTCAGCGCGAGCTGCTGAAGTTGCGGGCCCGCCTTTTCCGGGCTGCCGGTGTCATAGGGCGGGGCGGGGTCGTACTCCACGGCGAGCTGCATGGTCTGCGCCGTCCCTACGGACCCGCCCGGCCTTTTCGGCCACCATGGTCACCGTCACCCCCGGTACCCGGCACAGCACCTCGTACGGGCCGACCGCGTCCAGCGCGGTGAACCCGTCGTACAGCAGCACCGCCACATTGCGGTCCACCTCTGCCATGCGTGACTCCCTGATTCGGGCAAGAGCCGGCGGGGTGCCGGCGAACCAGGTAGTCGCTCCGGGGCGCGGGTGAGTTCCGGCGGTCACGCGCCATCCCGTTTCCGGAAATCTTTCGGGCCCGGTGACCTCAAGATCACCATGGTGATCGAGATCTGTCGCTCGGTGTCGAGAAGCCACAGTTCAAAAGGTCGCCAGCGCAAGTGTGACGGGAAGTTCCTTCCGGAACTGTTCCGGAAGAGAGCGTTGACGCTGTGTCAGTCCCGCAGCATACTCCGCATCGATCGCCATCCGCGGCGGGCTCCGGCGGCGCTGCGAACAGGTGCACCTCCACCACGCCCGTCAAGGAGGAACAATGCTCGGAAGCGCGCGCAACCGCATACGGATCGGGCTCATCGCCGCGGCCACGGCCGCCATGGCGGCGCTCTCGGTGGGGCCGTCCCCGGCGGCCACGCCCGGGGAGGCACGCGGCGATGCGGCCTGGGCCAACTGCCCCAACGGCTACGTGGGTCTGACGTACGACGACGGACCGAACCCCTCATCGACGCAGGCGCTGCTCACCGCTCTGCGGGCCGGCGGGGCCAAGGCCACCTTCTTCATCTGGGGCCAGCACGCCGAACAGTACCCGGACCTGCTCAGGGCCGAGCAGGCGGCGGGCATGTGGATCGCCAACCACACCGCCACCCACGCCCACCTCACCCAGATCGGCGAACCGGCCGCGTACCACGAGATCGCCACCGCCCAGAGCACCATCCAGCGCATCACCGGACAGGCGCCCACTCTCTTCCGGCCGCCCTACGGGGAGACCAACGCGCAGGTCAAGTCGGACGCGGCCCGCCTCGGGCTGACCGAGGTCCTGTGGAACGTGGATTCCCAGGACTGGAACGGCGCGGGCACCCAGCAGATCGTCCAGGCCGCCGCCACCCTGCGGGCCGGCGGCATCATCCTCATGCACGACGGCGGTTACCAGAGCACCGTCGGCGCCGTGCCGCAGATCCTCAGCGGGCTCGCCGCACGGGGGCTGTGCCCCGGCCGGATCACCGCGGGGGCGGGCGGCACCGCGGTCGTCACCGCCCCCTGAGCCCGTCGGCTCACCGCGGCGGCCCGGCTCAGCGGAGGTGATCGGCCGTGGCCGCCGCGGCCAGGGCGAGCAGGGCCGCCGTGTCGTCCAGGGCGGCCGGGTCTTCGGAGAGCCTGCTGGTGGCGACCCGCACATGGGGCTCGGAGTAGGAGACACAGAAGCGGCTGCCAGGTGAGACGGTGACACCCCGGGCAGCCAGGGTGACCAGCGCGGAGGTCTCGTCGGCCACCGGCACCCAGAGCATGAGGCCGTCCCGGTTGAGGGTGGGCACGCCGAGCCCGGCGAGCCGTTCGGCGAGCGCGCCGCGGCGCAGCGCGTACCGCTCGGCGGCCTCCTGGACCCGGCGGGTGGTGGCCGCGTCGGTGAGCAGGTGGGCGAGCGCGTCCTGGAGGATGCGGCTGGTCCAGCCGGAGCCGAAGGTCCGCAGGACGCGGGCGCGTTCGATCAGTTCCCCCGGGCCGCCGACCACGCCCAGGCGCAGATCGGGCCCGTACGCCTTGGAGTACGAGCGGACCAGGGCGGTGCGCCGCGGGAGGTGCGTTCCGATGCTGGCGGCCGGGCGCGTGGCGAGCGGGCCGATGCCGTCGTCCTCGAGGACGGTGACGTTCGGGGCGTCCTCCAGCAGGGCGGCCAGGGCCGCGGCCCGTTCCTCGCTGAGCGTCCAGCCGCAGGGCGCCTGGGCCCGGGACTGATGCAGAAACAGGGCGGGCCGCTGGTCCAGGGCGCGGGCCAGCGCGTCGGGCCGCGGGCCGTCGGCGTCGCAGGCGACGGGCACGACCTGGGCGTCCAGGGCTTCGAGGATGTCCAGCAGGCGGGCCGCCGTCGGGTCCTCCACCATGACCCGGTCGCCGGGGACGATCAGCGCCTGGCACAGCAGCTGTACGCCTCCGTAGCCGCCGTCGATGGCCATCCACGCCTCGGGCGCGAACGGCCAGGTGTCGCGCACGGCGTCGAGGAGCCCGTCCGTGATGGCGGTGCGGGAGTAGTCGTTGAGCAGCGGGGTGCGCGCCCCGGCCAACAGGGCCTCGGCCGGCGGGGGCAACAGGGCGGGGTCCGGCGCCGCCACGGCGAGATCGAGGGTGAGATGGGCGCCGAAGTCGCCGACGCGTTCGTAGCGGACCGGATGCGGCACCGACGGGGGGCCACTGACCACGCTTCCGCGCCGGCCGAGGGTGGTGATCATCCGGTGCCGGCGCAGCACGGCCCAGGCCTCGGCCACGGTGCTGGGGCTGACGTTCAGCTCACCGGCCAGGGCCCGCACGGTGGGCAGCGCGCTTCTGGG
Organism: Streptomyces sp. NPDC021225; assembly: GCF_044332865.1. NCBI lineage: Bacteria > Bacillati > Actinomycetota > Actinomycetes > Kitasatosporales > Streptomycetaceae > Streptomyces > Streptomyces sp. NPDC021225. Next base: position 409,519 of record NZ_JBIRPV010000006.1, read on the forward strand.
GGCCAGCTCACCTGACCGGATCAGATCGGTCATGGCGGCCGCGATGCCGTGGGCGCTCGCGTCCTTGATGTGCCCCGCGAGTCTGCTGGTCGGCCATGCGCCGTCCGGTCCCCCGACCTTGCCGTCTCCGCTGCCCACCGGCTCATTCCCCCACATCCGCGCTCCATCGCCGCCTGTGCGCACTCAGGTTACGACATGGAAAAACTATGTTCAGTAACAAAGCAGATCTTGTTTGCCTTCTCTTCCGAACAATAGCCTTCCGGTCATCGCATGGATGAAAACAAGCCATGTGCGCCATGAACGAGCTTTGTGTGTCATGTACCAACCGCTAGGAGTGCGTGCTGTGTCTTCGCCCACGATCCGTCTGGGACTCCGCGACTGGGACCACCTGGTGCCGCTGATGTCCGGGCGGGTGCAGGTGCCGGGCTTCCAGGTCGAGATCGACGCCCGGGACGTCACTCCCGACGTGCTCGCCGAGCCCGGTCTCGACGGCGGGGAGACCTCCTTCAGCCGCTATGTACGGGCCCGCGCGGCGGGCGACGACCGGCTGGTCGGCCTGCCCGCGTTCGTGATGCGCGGCTTCCGCCACCGCTGCGTGCTGGTGCGCGCCGACAGCCCGCTGCGCTCGTTCGAGCAGCTCGCCGGCGCCCGGATCGGCCTCACCGGCTGGCCCGACTCCGGCAACACCTGGACCCGGGCGCTGATCCGGGCCGCGGGCGTGGATCTGTCCGGCATCCAGTGGCGGGTGGGGCCGCTGGCCGCCGGGGAGGTCGGCAAGGACCGGCTGGGGGACCGTCCGCTGCCGCGGCACGTCTCGGCCATGGCCGAGGGCGAGTCGCTGGTGGGGGAGCTGGCCGCGGGACGGCTGGACGCGGTCCTCACCCCGTTCATGCCGACCGAGTTCTTCACCCCGGACAGCCGCTTCCGGCATCTGCTCGACGACCACCCGGCCGCGGAGCGCGCCTACTGGGCGGCGACCGGATTCGTGCCCGGCATCCACCTGGTGACGCTGAAGAGGGAGGTCGTCGAGGCCCACCCGGAGCTGCCCGCCGCCCTTCTCGCGGGCCTCGAGGCGTCCAAGCGGCACTGGCTGGAGCGGCGGCGGCTGCTCGCCGACACCACGCCCTGGCTGCTGCACGCCCTCACCGAGTCGGCCGAGGTCTTCGGCGAGGACTGGATGCCGTACGGCACCGAGCCCAACGCCGCCATGACCCGGGCCTTCTGCGAGGAGCTGCACGCCCAGGGCATAGCGCCCGAGCCCATCGACCCCGCCGTCGTCTTCCCGCTCCCGTCGGCCGCCGTCGTCCCCGCCGCGTGACGCCGCCGTCCCCGTCGGACCTGCCCACTTCACCGATCGAGACATCTTGGAGCACCGCCCCATGCACATCGCCGTAGGACAGTTCGCCGCGAGCCCCGACTGGAAGGAGAACCTGGGCGCGTGCCTCGACCTCGCCGCCGAGGCGGACCGGGGCGGCGCGGACCTGCTCGTCCTCCCCGAGGGCGTCCTGGCCCGCTTCACCGAGGACCGCCACCGCATCCGCGAGGTGGCCCAGCCGCTGGACGGCCCGTTCGTCACCGAACTCGCCGCCGCCACCGCGCACAGCTCCACCACCGTCGTGGTGGGCATCCACGAGCCCTCCGACGACGGCCGGGTCTTCAACACCCTGGTGGTGCTCCGCGCGGGCGAGCTGATCGCCCGCTACCGCAAGATCCACCTCTATGACGCCTTCGGCGACCAGGAGTCCGCCAACGTCCGCCCCGCCGACGAACCCCCCGTCGTCGTCGAGGTGGCCGGCACCAAGGTGGGCCTGATGACCTGCTACGACGTCCGCTTCCCTGAGCTGGCCCGGCTGCTGACCGACGCGGGCGCCGAGGTGCTGGCGCTCCCGGCCGCCTGGGTGCGCGGCCCGGCCAAGGAACGCCACTGGGAGGTGATGATCGCCGCGCGGGCCCTGGAGAACACCTGCTGGGTCGCCGCCAGCGGCGAGTCCGGCCCCCGCAACATCGGCAACAGCCTGATCGTCGACCCGCTCGGCACCGTGCGCGCCCGGCTCGCCACCGGCCAGGGCCTGGCCTGGGCCGAGGCCGACCCGGGCGTCACCGCCGCCGCCCGCTCCACCCTGCCCGTCCTCGCCAACCGGCGGTTCGCCGTCGACCCGACCGTCCGTCCCCTCGGCACCCTTCCCCTCGGAGCCTGATATGTCCCCCAGACGACTCGCCCTCGCCGCCGCGGCTGCTCTGTCCTGTACCGCCCTGCTCGCCGCCTGCGGCTCCAACCCGCCCCAGGCCGACGGCGCCGTGAGCAAGAAGACGGCTGCCGCGGCGGGGTCCCAGCTCACCGAGGACAAGGAACTGCACGACCAGCTGCCGGAGAAGGCGCGCAAGTCCGGAAAGCTGGTGTCGGTCAACAACGGGTCCTTCCCGCCGTACGAGATCGCCGGCTCCGACGGCCACAGCCTCACCGGGGCGTCCGCGGACCTCTCGGCCGCGCTCGGCAAGGTCCTCGGCGTCACCATCGAGCATGTGACGGCGGACGGGCTGCCCAGCGAGCTGACCGGCATCAAGGCCGGCCGCTACGACTTCGCCATCGGCCCGATCGGCGACTTCAAGGAGCGGCAGGGCGCCAACGACTTCGTGGACTGGGTCCAGGAGTTCGTCGTCTTCGCCGTGCCCAAGGGCAACCCGAAGGGCATCACCTCCCTCGACACCGCCTGCGGCCGGAAGGTCGCGGTCATGGCCGGCGGCTCCGCCGAGGGCGTCATCAAGAAGCAGTCCGAGGCGTGCACCAAGAAGGGCAAGGCCGCCGTCCAGGTCCAGTCGTACAAGGACCAGCCGTCCTCCATCCTCGCCGTGAAGTCCGGCCGCGCCGACGCCTTCTTCTCCTCGCAGGCCCCGCTGACGTACTTCGTGCAGCAGTCCAAGGGAGAGCTGGAACTGGCGGGCACCGGGCAGTCCAACGGGTTCGACGACCTCTACCAGGGCGCCGTCGTCCCCAAGGACGGACCGCTGCGCGACGTCCTGCTCAAGGCCATCCAGAAGCTGATCGACAACGGCACCTACGACCAGGTCATGGCGAAGTGGGGGCTCAAGGACAACGAGCTGAAGAAGGCCGGCGTCAACCTCGCCAAGTCCTAGGCCCGGCTCCGGAAGACTCACGAAAGGAGGTGAGCCGCCATGGCCACCACACCCTCCCCGGAATCCCGGGACCACACCCCGGCGGATGTCGCCGTCAAGGAGCGGGCGATCCACCCGCACGCCCCCGACCAGCCCGTGGACGTGGCCGACGCCGTACCCGTACGGCATCCGCTCCGCTGGCTGTCCGTGGCGGTCCTGGCGGTCCTCGCCGCCCAGCTCGGGCACTTCCTGATCACCAACCCCAACTTCGAGTGGGGCACGGTCGGCGAGTACTTCGGCGCGCAGGTCTTCGGCCAGGGCATCGTCACCACCATCGAACTCACGGTGGTGGCCATGGCGATCGGCATCGTCGGCGGCGTCTTCGTCGCGGTGGGCCGCATGTCGGAGAACCGGGTGCTCAGCACGGTCTGCGGCGCCTACGTCTGGTTCTTCCGCGGCATCCCGGTCCTGGTGCAGCTGATCTTCTGGTACAACCTCTCCGCCCTGCTGCCCCGGATCTCCTTCGGCATCCCGTTCGGCCCCGAGTTCATCAGCACGGAGACCAACACCCTGATCAGCCCCTGGCTCGCGGCCATCCTCGGCCTCGGCCTCAACGAGGCGGCGTACATGGCCGAAATCGTGCGCGGCGGTCTGCTCGGCGTCGACCACGGCCAGACCGAGGCCGCCTCCGCGCTCGGCATGGGCCGGGCCCGCATCCTGCGCCGGATCGTGCTGCCGCAGGCGATGCGCTTCATCGTGCCGCCCACCGGCAGCCAGGTCATCAACATGCTCAAGGCGACCTCGCTGGTCAGCGTGATCGCCCTCGCCGATCTGCTCTACACCGCGCAGTCGATCTACAACCGCACCTTCGAGACGATCCCGCTGCTCATCGTGGCCTGCCTCTGGTACCTGGTCATGACGTCCGTGCTCTACGTCGGGCAGTCGTTCATCGAGCGCTACTACGCCCGCGGCAGCAGCCGCAACGCCCCGCAGAGCTTCTGGGACTTCGCGCTCTTCCGCCGCCGCATGGCACGGACGGCACAGACGGCCCCCGTAACGGAGACCTCCTCATGACGACGATGACGACCAAGGCGACGGACCCGGAGACCACCTGGCCGATGGTACGGGCGCACCAGGTGCACAAGCGGTTCGGACATGTGGAGGTGCTCAAGGGCATCGACCTGGAGGTCCACCCGGGCGAGGTCGTGGTGCTGCTCGGCCCGTCCGGTTCGGGCAAGTCGACCTTCCTGAGGTGCGTCAACAACCTGGAGCCGATCGACTCCGGCTCCGTCCACGTCGAGGGCGAGCTGATCGGGTTCCGCCGGGCCGGCTCCCGCGTCCACCATCTGCGGCCCCGCGAGGCGACCCGGCAGCGGCGTGACATCGGGATGGTGTTCCAGCACTTCAACCTCTTCCCGCACCAGACCGTCCTCGGCAATGTCATGGAGGCCCCGGTGGGTGTCCTGGGCATGCCCAAGGCCGAGGCGCGGGAGACGGCGCTGCGGCTGCTGACGCAGGTGGGGCTCGCCGAGAAGGCGGACGCCTACCCGCGCCAGCTGTCCGGCGGGCAGCAGCAGCGGGTGGCCATCGCCCGCGCCCTGGCCATGCGGCCGAAGCTGATGCTCTTCGACGAGCCGACCAGCGCCCTCGACCCGGAGCTGGTCGGCGAGGTCCTCGCCACCATGCGGGACCTGGCGCGCGGTGGCCTCACCATGCTGGTGGTCACCCACGAGATCGGCTTCGCCCGGGAGGTCGCCGACCGCGTGGTCTTCATGGACGGCGGCCGGATCGTCGAGAGCGGCAGCCCCGAGGAGGTCCTGGACAACCCGGCCAATCCGCGCACCCGGGCGTTCCTCAGCCGTTTCCTGTGAGCCGGACGGTACGTTGCCGCGGCCGCTCGCCAGGGTAAGTGACCTGGCAGCGGCCGGGCCCGGGCCGTGGTCGGCCGGGCCCCGGCGGCCGTCGGATACGGGGGAGAGCGCGGGGTGGACGACAAGCGGCACCACAACGACAGCGGGGACCGCGGGCCGGTGCTGCGCGCCTGGGCCGACATCGCCACCCGCCAGGCCAACGAGGTGCTGCGCCGGCCGGCGAACGACCCGGGGCGGACCGCCGCGCTGTGGCAGACCATGCAGCATCTCGCCGCCGTCGAAAAGCTGTTGCCCGCGGACGATCCGCTCCGGGACGGCGTCGTCCCTTCGCTCGGCATCCTGATGTGCGTCTGGCTCGACAGCGGCGGACCGGACCAACGGCACGACGCGGCCGGGCGCGCGCGGCAGTTCGCCCTGCACCACCTGCGCTGGGCCGACCGCACCAGGCCGCTCACCGACCCGCTCGCGGTGCACGCCCGCAGAGCGCTGCTCTGGCTGCTCGTCCCGGAACACTACGCGCGAGCCATGCGAGCCTTGCGTCAAGGCCCACGCCAGGAGCCGCCGCTTCGCGGCACGGGCCCGCAGCCGCTGACCGGATCCGTGCCGGACGACGTAGCGGAGGCCGCGGGGGTTGTCAGGCGCCTCGCCCAGGTCCCGGAAGATCCGCAGCTGCACCGACTGCTCGGGTTTGTCGTGTCGGAGATCAGGCTGACAATGTCCGCCCTCTCCGGCTCGCTCGAGGAGAACACGACGGAGCCGGCGGGCACGGACTCCCTCGGCGAAGACGCGTTGGCCGACGCCGTCCAGGGCGTACTCGCCTGGGCCTCCGAGGACCTCCCACGGTTCACGGGTCTCCTGGTGTGGCTGTGCCACGCGGTGTACGAGCTCAGGGTCTCCGCCGAGAAGGCCGATGAGGAAGTGGCGGCTCTGGGCCTGGACCAACCGGTCTTCGCACCGCTGAGCGAGCTGCTGATCGGGCTCAGGTCGGGAGAGGACGACCCCCAGGCGCTGGCCGAGGACACCCGCCGCTGCGCGGACGTCGCCCGGCGCGCCATGCGGGAGTTGCCGGCGGACGCCCCCGAACGGGGCCGCATGGCCAAGCTGCACGCCGCTCTGCTGGTCCAGGCCAACTTCCTGGTGCCCGGCACGATGGACTTCGACGAGGTGGATGAGGCCGTGTCGGAGCCCGACCCCGGGCTCGTCGGCCGTCTCGGTGGTTCGGGCCAGGTCACTTTGGAACAGTGGCTGACCAGTCTGATCGATGCGGTACGGGTGCAGCAGACCGGCGATCTTGCACACCTGGAGCGGGGTGCCGCGCGGCTCCGGGAGATGATCGACGGGCTGTCCCGGGAAGGCGAGAAGGCCACGTCCGCCCGGCAGGCCATGGCCAGCGCCCTGGCCGGGCGCCTCGATGCGGCGGCGACGCTCGGGGGCAGCTTCCAGGCCGCCGACGCCGCCTTGACGATGGCCAGGGATTTGCGCGCCGCCTACCGTAACGACGGCGGACCGCCCTCCACGAGCATGGTCAACGCGGTGATCTTCGCGTCCTACCAAGAGCTGGCCCTGGCCCGCCGCAGCGACGACCCCACCGTGCTGCCGCGCCTCATCGAGGAGCTGACCGACCTGTACGCCACCCTGCCGCCCGACCAGGAGAACCGCTTCGCCATCGCCGTCATCCTGGCCGATGCCCATCAGGAACAGTCCGCCCGCAACCCGAACCCGGTCGAACTCCGCGCCGCGGCCCGGTACCTCCGGGACGTGGCGGAGACCGACCAGCGGCAGATCGCCGCCTTGCTCGCACCGTACTTCCCGGCCGTACGGGCCTCGGCGATGATCCAACTGGTCATGATCGATCCCGGCCGGGGCGCCGCCGCCCAGGCCGTCGCGGAGGTCCATCGGATCCTCGAGGGACCGCAGCCCACCCCCCACCAGGAAGTCCGGCTGCGATCCCACCTCGGCCGGGCCCTGCTGCACACTGCCCGCCACCTCGATGACCCGGGCCTGCTCGACCAGTGCATCACCGAGCTGGCCCGGGTCCGCGAGCTGATGGCCCAAGGGCACGGCCTGCCGCACACCGCCGACGCGCTGGCCCAACTGTCCGAGGCCTACTGGCTGCGCCGCGACCGTCACGGTCCGACCGCGAACGACGACGTGAACGCCAGCCTGGCGACCCGAGGGGAGGCGCTGGCCAGGCTGGCCGCGGACGTCCTCCTCCAACTCGGCTCCGAACACGGCCTGGCCGTGGCCCGCACCGGGTCGGCGCAGGCACTGTGGCTGGCCTTCTGGAACACCGTATGCTTTCGCCCCGCCGATGCGGTGGACGCGCTGGAGATGGGCCGGGCCCTGGTGCTGCGCGCCGCCGCGGCGTCTCGCGGCATTCCCGAACTCCTCGAAGCCCGCGGCCACCCCGACCTGGCCCGCCAGTGGCGCGCCGAAGTCGCAGCGCACAAGCTCCCGCCCGGTACCGACGCCCCGCTCCTGGGCGGGCCCACGGAGCGGCAGATCCCCGGCACCCTGCGCCGCAGGGCACTTGACGCGCTGGGCGCGGGCAGCGACGCGGGCGTCCGGAGCCTGCTCGGCCCCCCGGACCTGGCAGGGCTGAAGGCCGGCCTCACCGCCGCCGGCACCGATGCGCTCGTCTATCTCATCCTCGGGCTCCACCCTGGCCAGCTCGGCTTCGCGCTGATCCTCCGCCCTGACGCCGGTGACGTGCCGCCCGCCGTCCTGAAGCTGCCGCTGCTGACCCCCGGCAGCCCGCCCCTGGAACGCTATCTCGATGCCACCGCCCAACGCTCCCGGGCCGCCGCCGACGCCACGGCCGACGCGAGCGGGCAGGCGGTGTCGGACCGGCATTGGCAAGCGGCGCTGCACGAGTTGTGCGACTGGGCCTGGCCCGCCGCGATGGGCCCCGTCCTGGCGGCCGTAGGGCCACTCAGCCGGCCGCCGCGGATCGTGCTGGTGCCCTGCGGGGCGCTCGGCGCGGTCGCCTGGCACGCGGCCCGCACCCCGTACGGGCGCGACGGGCACCGGTACCGGTACGCCTGCGAGGAAGCGGTGCTCAGCTACGCCCCCTCCGGTGCCGAGTTCCTGCGGGCCGCGGCCCGGGACCGGCTGCCCACCGACGCCGGGCAGGTCCTGGTCGCCGACCCCGAACTCTCCCTCCTGTGGGCCGGGATCGAGACCGAGGCGCTGCGCGCGGCCTGCTACCCGGACGGCCTTCGCTACGGCGAGTTCCCCACGCCCGGCGTCAGCGACGCGCCGGGCACCCCGGAGGACATCCTCGCCGTCCTGCCCGGCGGCGGGTCCCCGGCCGCCGTGCTGCACATCTCCTGCCATGCCCTGGTCGGACCGCATCCCACGCGCTCGGCGCTCTGGCTCGCCACCCCGCCGGACGGCCCCCATGACGCCGGACGCCTGACCGTGGCCCGCATCCTGGACGGCACCGCCACCGGACAGCCGGACGCCGCGGGCCCGTTGGTGGTGCTCAGCGCCTGCGAGACGGACCTGAGCACCCGCAACCACGACGAGGCCCTGACCCTGTCCACCGCCCTGATCGCCCGCGGCGCGGCCGACGTCATCGGCTCGCGCTGGGCCGTCCGCGATGCGTCGACGGCTGTGATGATGGCCGTCTTCCATGACTTCGTCACCACGCACGGCCTCGCCCCGGCGGACGCGCTGCGGGCCGCCCAGATGTGGATGCTCAACCCGGACCGCGAGCCCCCGCCCACCCTCCATGGCGACCTCCGCGGCGAAGCCGCCCGCACCGATCTCGACCGGATCCAGCTCTGGGCCGCCTTCACCCACCAGGGCAACCCGTCGGCCCGTTGAGCCCGGGCGCGCCTGCGGCCCGCGTTTCCCGTTCCAAAAGTCCTCGGGCCGACCCTGCCTTTACCAAGTCCAGGACTCGCTCCCGAACGTATCGATGCGCTCGAACGGCACCTTTGAGGGAAAGTCCTATTAAGGATTCGGAGCCTGTGTACCACGGGCCCGACCAGCGGACTCGGCATGTCAGACGCGTCGTTGCCTGCCTCGATCCGGGCCTTCTGGGCTCAAGGGCGGTTCGACCGGGGCGCGAGCCGATCCGGGCATCTTCGGGCAATGCCCGGCGTGTTGCTTTACTGTTTCTTGGCCTCCTGTAAACCTGGGCATGCTGTTGCGCAATCCTTGCGCAGCAGCGAGAGGTTCCGAACTCAAGGGGATATCATGCTCTGCGGAAATGCCCTGCGCGAGGAAATCCACTCGCCTCGCACCACACCCCTCATCGGTATCTACGACATGTACTCGGCGTCGATCGCCGCCCGGCACTACAACGGCTTCTTCGTCTCCGGTTTCGGCTTCGCCGCCTCGCATTACGGACTTCCCGATATCGGCTTCATCGCCTGGCCCGACATGGTGGCCTTCGTGGAGCGGCTGCGGCTGGCCTTCCCCGAACACCATCTGCTCGTGGACATCGACGACGGCTATGTGGACCCCGAGGTCGCCTGCCATGTGGTGCAGCGGCTGGAGCGCACCGGGGCCTCCGGGGTGATCCTCGAGGACCAGAAGCGGCCGCGCCGCTGCGGCCACGCGGACGGCAAGCTGATCCTGCCGCTCGAGGAGTACCTCCAGAAGCTCCACATGGTGCTGAACAGCAGGAAGGACCTGGTGGTGGTGGCACGCACCGACGCCACCGAGGAGTCCGAGATCCTGCGGCGGGCGGCCGCGCTGGCGGAGACCGACGTGGATGTGGTGCTGGTCGACGGGGTGCGGAGCGTGGAGTGGATCCGCAAGGTGCGCGCGGTCATCGGCGACAAACCCCTGCTGTTCAACCAGATCGCGGGCGGGAAATCGCCCCGGCTCTCCCTGCCCGAGCTCACCGAAATGGGTGTGGACGTCGCGATTTACAGCACCCCCTGTCTCTTCGCCGCCCATGGCGCGATCGACGGTGCGCTGAGGGAACTGAAAAGGGCGGACGGGCGGCTGCCCGACACCGTGGAAACCGGCGCTGTCGGGGTCAAGGGCTCCACGGAATTGCTGGAGAAAAACATCAGCAGGCACCACGGAAATCGCCGTCCGGTCACGGTCTGACGCGGGAGCCGCCTCTATGCCCTCCACGATTTTCCGGCCTGGCACCGGCCGGCGCCGGAAGTCCGCACAGCACATCCGCCCGACCCGTCCGTCCGCGGCCGGGCTCGTCCTCGCGACCACCGCGGTCGTCCTGTCCGGGGGTCATACGGTCCGCGCGACGACGACGACGACCCCGCCCGTGCGCGCATCCCAGGGCGACGACGAGCCGGAAGCGCCGGCCCCGGTCTCCGGGCCGCACAACGGCCTGGTGGTCATCGACAACTCCTCCGCCGACTCCTGGCTGGAGGTCGACCGCACCCTCAACACGCTGCTGATGAGCCACGGCACTGCGGGCAGCGACCACGACGGGGGCGGAGGTGCCGTCGAGGTCCGGACCGGCGACATCACCGGTCCGGACCCGGTGCCGGAGATCGGCCACCCGCCGTGGCAGGGCGAAAGCGGGGATTGACATGAAGCGCAAGGCTTGGCCGCAGTCGTGGCCGGGCCGGCTCGGGAGGGCGGTGGACCCCTATGTCGCCGCCCTCCTCGGGACGGTCGCGCTGGCGGCGCTGCTGCCCGCGAGCGGCGCGGCGGCCACGGCCGTCGGCGATGCCGCGGACCTCGCCATCGGGCTGCTGTTCTTCCTCTACGGCTCGCGGCTCTCCTCCCGCGAGGCGCTGAACGGACTGCGGCAGTGGCGGCTCCACCTGGTGGTGGGCGCGAGCACCTTCGTGCTCTTTCCACTGCTGGGGCTGGCCGCGGGGGCTCTTGCCCCCGCCCTTCTCAGCGACCGGCTCTACACCGGTCTGCTCTTCCTCTGTGTCGTGCCCTCCACCGTCCAGTCCTCGGTCGCCCTCACCTCCACCGCCCGGGGCAATGTCCCGGCCGCCATCTGCGCCGGGACGTACTCCAGTCTGCTCGGCATGATCGCCACCCCGCTGCTCGCGGCCTGGCTGATCGGCTCCGACGTCCGCTTCTCCGCCCACGGCCTGCTGGCCATCGCCACCCAGCTGCTGCTCCCCTTCCTCGCCGGACAGGTGCTGCGCCGCTGGACCGCGCCCTTCATCGGCCGCCACAAGCGGGTGCTCGCCCTTCTGGACCGGGGCTCCATCCTGCTCGTCGTCTACACGGCGTTCAGCCGGGGGATGACGGAAGGCGTGTGGAACCAGGTCACCCCGGCGCGGCTGGGCGCGCTGGTGGGCGTGGCCGCGGTGGTGCTGGCGCTGGCCCTCGCCGCGACCTCGTACACCGCACGGCGGCTCGGCTTCCGTCGGGAGGACCGCGTCACCATCGTCTTCTGCGGCTCCAACAAGTCGCTGGCCACCGGGCTCCCCATGGCCGCGGTGCTGTTCGGCGACGCGGCCGGGCCGGTGATCCTGCCGCTGATGCTCTTCCACCAGCTCCAGTTGATGGTGTGCGCGGTCATCGCGGGCCGGTGGTCCCGCCGGGCGCCGGAGCCCTCAGCCGTCCCCGGCCCGCCCGGCGCCCCCGTACAGGTCTAGTAGATGCGGCGGCCCCGGGCGTCCGGGATGCCGGACTTCCGGAAGAAGTAGGTGTTGATGTGGTCGCGCCACTCGCGGGCGCTGCGGAGCTGCTCCTCGTACCGCTCCGCCGCCCGGGCGTGGCGCGCCGGGTTCATCAGGTCCGCGAGCCCGGCCCACACCCGGCCGGCCTCCTCCGCCTCCTGCACGCCCTCGAAGTGCGTGTCGTAGATGTGCTGGATCACCGTCTCGCCGCTGTGCAGCACATGCCCGTACGGCACGTGGTGGAAGAACAGCAGCAGTTCGTCCGGGCAGGTCGAGGGCGACTCGTACAACTCCGCCCACGGCTTGGCGTACTGCCCCGCGAACCCGGTGCCGGTCGCCCGGCTGCGGTCGACGCCGACGCCGTCCCGGTCGGCGAAGTGGTACGTCCCCCACGGGCTGTACTCGTAGCCGTCCACGCTCGGCCCGTAGTGGTGCCCGGGCTGCACCATGAAGCCGACGCCGAGCGGCGCCGTGTACTTCTCGTACGTGCGCCAGGAGCCGTCCAGCACCGCCCACAGCCCATCGCGCAGCCGCGCCGGATCGGCGGTCCGGTCGGGGGTGAAGGACAGCTCGATCCACTCCCGCAGGACGGCGCGCGGGTCCGCGTCGGGCTGCCAGGCCAGGCGGCCGACCGCGTAGAGATTCGCCTGCGCCAGCGGATGCCCGGTCCAGAACGGGTCGTCACCGGCGTTGGAGACCGCCACCAGGCCGCCGCCGCGCGCCAGGTCCCCGACGCCGGGCCCCTCGTCCCCCTCGGGCCGGAACCGAAGCGCGTCGCTCCACATCGGCCCGAGCCAGCACGCGTGCCGCTGCTGTCCCGTGTACTCCTGGGTGGCCTGTATCTCCACCGCCAGCCGGGTGTTGGGCATCGCGCCGATCACGGGGGAGACGGGCTCGCGTGTCTGGAAGTCCATCGGCCCGTGCTTCACCTGGAGCACCGCGTTCGGCGCGAACTCGCCGTCCTGCGGGGCGAAGTGGTCGTAGGCGGCGCATGCCCGGTCCACCGACCGGTCCCGCCAGTCCTGCTGGTGGTTGTAGACAAACGCCCGCCAGTGCACCGTGGCGCCGTACGGGGCGAGCGCCGCGGCCAGCATGTTGGCGCCGTCCGCGTGGCTGCGGCCGTAGGTGAACGGGCCGGGCTGTCCCTCGGAGTCGGCCTTGACCACATACCCGCCGAAGTCGGGGATCGCCGCGTACACCTGGCGGGTCGTCTCCGCCCACCAGCCGGCCACCGCTTCGTCCAGCGGATCGGCGGTGGGGAGGCCGCCGAGCACGACGGGCGAGGCGAAGGAGACGCACAGATGCGTCCGGATCCCGTACGGGCGCAGCGCGTCCGCGATCGCGGCCACCTCGCCGACGCGATCGGTCAGCAGATGCGCTTCCGCTTCGTGCACATTCACGTTGTTCACGGTGATCGCGTTGATGCCGGACGCGGCGAGGAGCCTGCCGTAACAGCGCACCCGCTCCAACTCGTCGCGCGAGCCCCGGGCCAGGCCGTCCCGCCAGAACAGGGAGCCGCCCGAGTACCCCCGCTCCACCTGGCCCATCACCGGGTGCACCGCCACGTTGTCCCAGTGGTTCAGCATCCGCAGGGCCAGCGCCGGACGGTGCGTCTCGCGCGCCAGCTCGCCCCGGAAGGCCGCCTCGCCGAGCCGCACCAGGTGGAACAGCCCGTACAGCAGCCCGGCCTGACGGGCGGCCGTCACCCGTGTGACGCCGTCCGCCCGGACCAGCGCGAACCCCTCGTCCCCGAGCCCGTCCGGGTCGCCGTCCTCCTCGAGTTCGAGTTCGAGGTCGCACGGCGCGCCCTGCGCCCGCGCGGCCGTGACGACCTCACCGCCGAACCGTGCGCAGGCGTCCGCCACTTCTCCGTGCACCGTGTCCACCAGCGGGCCCGTGCCCGAGATCAGCGTGCGCCGGGAACCGAGCGCACGGAACGCCTCGGGCGGCAGCCAGGCCGGGTCCACGCCGTCGGGCAGCGCGGGCACGGATACGGGTACGGATGCGGATGCTGTCACGGAAACCCCTGGTCAGTGCGTATCCCAGTGCGTATCGAGCGCGCCTGACCGCCTGGGCGCGGGCGGGCGGCCCAAGTATGCCGTGTGCCGGCCGGGGCCGGGAGGGGCCGATCCGGGGACTTCGCCTTCACTCTCTTGTGGTTACTCGGCAACTGTAGGAGAGTGGCCGCTGACATGGGAGAACGTACTTCTCGATGAAAGGGGGGAACCCCATGGGGGGCAAGCGGTACAGCGGCTCGCCCGAGGATGCGGACCTGGCGCGAGCGGACTCCTTGGCGCGGGAGATCTTCTCGGACGTCGCCAACAAGTGGGCGCTGCTGATCATCGAGTTCCTCGGTGAACGCACCCTGCGCTTCAGCGAGCTGCGCAACGCCGTCGAGGGCATCAGCCACAAGATGCTCACCCAGAACCTGCGCATGCTGGAGCGCAACGGCCTGGTGGAGCGGACCGTGCACCCCACCGTGCCGCCGCGGGTCGAGTACACCCTGACCGAGGCGGGCCAGGCCCTGCGGGGGACGATCGACGGCATGTGCGCCTGGACCCACCAGTACATCGGTCATATCGATGAATCCCGCCGCCGCTTCGACGGCTGACGCGCGGGAGCGCCGGTTCAGTCGAGGACCGCGGTGGCCTCGATCTCGACCAGATGCTCGGGTACGTCCAGCGCCGCGACGCCCAGCAGGGTGGCCGGCGGGGCCGGGGTGACCCCCAGCTTCGCGGCCGCGCGGGCGATCCCCTCCAGGAGCAGGGGCATCTTGTCGGGGGTCCAGTCGACGACGTGGACGTTCAGCTTCGCCACGTCGTCGAAGGACCCGCCGACCCCGGCCAGGGCCGTACCGATGTTGAGGTAGCACTGTTCGACCTGGGCGGCGAGGTCGCCCTCGCCGACGGTGACCCCATCGGCGTCCCAGGCCACCTGGCCGGCGATGTGGACGAGCTTCGACCCGGTCGCGATCGACACCTGCCGGTACACGTCGATCTCCGGCAGTCCGGCGGGGTTCACCAGCGTGATGGCCATGGTGCGCGTTCTCCTTGTATCGCTCTCTTGTGGTTACTCGGGAACCATAAGAGAGTGGTCGCTGACATGGAAGAACGCACTTTTCAGTGACTGGGGAACCTTTCGGTGACCCAGCAGTTCAGCCGGACGTCAGTTTCCGAAGGCCGCGTCGAAGGAGGCCGCCGGCGGCTCGTAGTCGTACGCCTTCAGGCGGGCCAGCGCCTCGGGGGCGCCCTGGAGCCGGTCCATCCCGGCGTCCTCCCACTCGACCGAGACCGGACCGGCGTAATTGATGGAGCGCAGCATCCGGAACACGTCCTCCCAGGGGACATGGCCGTGACCTGCGGAGACGAAGTCCCAGCCGCGGCGCGGGTCGCCCCACGGCAGGTGCGAGCCGAGGCGGCCGCTCCGGCCGTCGAGCCGCTTGCGGGCCTCCTTGCAGTCGACGTGGTAGATCCGGTCGCGGAAGTCCCACAGGAAGCCGACCGGGTCGATGTCCTGCCACACGAAGTGCGACGGGTCGAAGTTGAGGCCGAAGGCGGGGCGGTGGTCGATGGCCTCCAGGGCGCGGTGGGTGGTCCAGTAGTCGTAGGCGATCTCGCTCGGGTGGACCTCGTGGGCGAAGCGCACCCCCTCGGAGTCGAAGACGTCGAGGATCGGGTTCCAGCGGGCGGCGAAGTCCTCGTAGCCGCGCTCGATCATGGCTTCCGGGACGGGCGGGAACATGGCCACCAGATGCCAGATGGCGGAGCCGGTGAAGCCCACGACGGTGTCGACGCCGAAGGCCGCCGCCGCGCGTGCCGTGTCCTTGATCTCGGCGGCGGCGCGCTGCCGCACGCCCTCGGGTTCGCCGTCGCCCCAGACGCGGGACGGCAGGATGGCCTGGTGGCGCTCGTCGATGATGGCGTCGCAGACGGCCTGGCCGACCAGGTGGTTGGAGATCGCCCAGCACGTGAGGCCGTACTTGTCGAGGAGCCGGTGGCGCGACTCGAGGTACGAGGGGTCGGCGAGCGCCTTGTCGACCTCGAAGTGGTCGCCCCAGCAGGCGAGTTCGAGGCCGTCGTAGCCGAAGTCGGCGGCGCGGCGGCAGACCTCTTCGAGGGGCAGGTCGGCCCACTGGCCGGTGAAGAGGGTGAAGCGATGCGGCATGCTCGGGGCCTCTCAGCTGACGGGGGTGTAGACGGAGTTCTTCCCGGCGCTCTCCTCGACCGCCGCGAGGACGCGCTGGACCTGGAGCCCGTCGGCGAAGGACGGCTCGGGGCGGCGGCCCTCGGCGACGGCGTGGATCAGATCGCGGGCCTGGTGGACGAAGGTGTGCTCGTAACCGAGGCCGTGGCCGGGGGGCCACCAGGCGTCGAGGTAGGGGTGGTCGGGTTCGGTGACGAGGATGCGGCGGAAACCGGCGTGGGCGGCCGGTTCGGTGTGGTCGTGGTAGGCGAGTTCGTTGAGCCGCTCCAGGTCGAAGGCCAGCGAGCCGTGTTCGCCGTTGAGCTCGAAGCGCAGGGCGTTCTTGCGGCCGGTGGCGAAGCGGGACGCCTCGAAGGAGGCGACGGTGCCGGCGGCGAAGCGGCCGGTGAACAGGGCGGCGTCGTCCACGGTGACGGTGCCGAGGCCGCCGGGGCCCGCCGCCGGGCCGTCCGCCGCGGCGCCGGGCAGCGGCCGCTCGCGTACGAACGTCTCGGTGAGCCCGGAGACCCCGACGAGCGGTGCGCCCGCGAGGTACTGCGCGACATCGACGATGTGGGCGCCCAGGTCGCCGAGTGCCCCGGACCCCGCCATGTCCTTGCGCAGCCGCCAGGTGAGCGGAAACCCGGGGTCGACCAGCCAGTCCTGGAGGTAGGTCACCCGGAGGTGCCGAAGGGCGCCCAGCCGCCCCTCGGCGACCATCCGCCGGGCCAGGGCGATGGCGGGCACCCGGCGGTAGTTGAAGCCGACCATGGCCACCTGGCCGCGCCCGTGCGCCGCCTCGGCCGCCTCCGCCATGGCCTCGGCCTCGCCGACCGTGTTGGCGAGCGGCTTCTCGCACAGCACGTGCTTGCCGGCGGCGAGGGCGGCGAGGGCGATCTCGGCGTGGCTGTTCCCGGGGGTGCAGATGTCGACGAGGTCGATGTCGTCCCGGGCGACCAGGGCCCGCCAGTCGGTCTCGACCGAGGCCCAGCCGTGTCGGTCGGCGGCGGCCCGTACGGCGGCCTCGTCCCGGCCGCAGAGGGCGGCGAGGACCGGGCGGCGGGGCAGGTCGAAGACGCGGCCCACGGTGTTCCAGCCCTGGGAGTGGGCGGCGCCCATGAAGGAGTAGCCGACCATGCCGACGCGCAGTGGCGGTTTCCCGGGTGTCGTTGCGTCATCCTGCTGCGGCTGTGCCATGCGGGGGTCCTTCTCCTCCTCGTCGGGCGACGCCGTGGCGGGCGCCGTGGGGGCCGGGGCGGAAACCGGCGGGGCGGGAACCGTCACTTGAAGCCGGTGGACATGTACTGGTCGACGTTGTCCTTGTCGACGACGGCCGAGTAGACGGTGAGCGAGGCCGGGATCTCGTACTGGGAGAGCCCGCCGATGCCCTTGCTCTGGCCGAGCGCACGGGCCAGGTCGATGGCGGACGCGGCCATGGACGGCGGGTACAGGACGGTGGCCTTGAGCACCCCCTTGTCCTGCTTGATGGCCTGGAGCGCGGAGAGCGCGCCCGCGCCGCCCACCATCAGGAACTCGTCGCGGCCGGCCTGTTCGATGGCGCGCAGCGCGCCCACGCCCTGGTCGTCGTCGTGGTTCCACACCGCGTCGATCTTCGACTGGGCCTGGAGGAGCTGGGCCATCTTGGCCTGTCCGGACTCGACGGTGAAGTCGGCGGCCTGCCGGGCGACCTTCTCGATGTTGGGGTAGTTCTTCAGCGCGTCGTCGAAGCCCTTGGTGCGCTGCCGGGTCAGCTCCAGGTTGTCGAGCCCGGCCAACTCCACGACCTTGGCGTTCTTCTTGCCCTTGAGCTTCTCGCCGATGTACGTGCCCGCGTTGAGGCCCATGCCGTAGTTGTCGCCGCCGATCCAGCAGCGGTACGCCTGCGAGGAGTTGAAGATCCGGTCCAGGTTGACCACCGGGATACCGGCCCGCATCGCGCGCAGGCCGACCTGGGTGAGTGCCTTGCCGTCGGCGGGCAGGATGACCAGGACGTCGACCTTCTTGTTGATGAGGGTCTCGATCTGGCCGATCTGCTGCGCGGTGTCGTTGGAGCCCTCGGTGGTCTCCAGGGTGACGTCGGAGAAGTTCTTGGCCCGGCTCTTGGCGTTCTGGTTGATGGCGTTGAGCCAGCCGTGGTCGGCCTGGGGTCCGGCGAAGCCGATGGTGACGTGCTTGCCGGGCTTGTCGTCGGCGGCGGGCCGGTTGTTCTCGGCGGCCGCGGCCTCGTTGCTCTCGTTGCTGGTGCAGGCGGTGAGAAGGGCCCCGGCGGAGACGGCGGCCGTCCCGAAGAGCAACCCTCTGCGGCTCGTGAAAGACCTCTGCTCTGGCATGTCGGTGAACCCTTTCCTCAGGTGGTGCTCGTGGTGCGGCGCTGGACCAGCACGGCGGCGACGATGATCGCGCCCTTGGCGATCTGCTGGACGTCGCTCTGGAGGTTGTTGAGGGCGAAGATGTTGGTGATGGTGGTGAAGATCAGGACGCCGAGGACCGAGCCGGTGATGGTGGACCGGCCGCCGGTGAGCAGGGTGCCGCCGATGATCGCGGCGGCGATGGCGTCGAGTTCGTACAGGTTGCCGTTGGTGTTCTGGCCGGAGCCGGACAGCACGATCAGCAGGAAGGCGGCGATACCGCAGCACAGGCCCGACAGCAGATAGAGGTAGAGCCGCTGGCGCCGGACGTCGATGCCCGCGAGCCTGGCCGCCTCCGCGTTGCCGCCCACCGCGACCGTGCGCCGGCCGAAGGTGGTCCGGTTGAGCACCAGCCAGCCGATGACCGTGACGACGGCGAAGACCAGCACGAGCGGCGGGATGCCGAGCACATAGGAGTCGCGGTTGCCGAGCTCCAGGATGGAGTCGATGGTGACGATCTGGGTCTGCCCGTCGGTGATCTGGAGGGCGAGGCCGCGCGCGGAGGCCAGCATGGCCAGGGTCGCGATGAACGGCACCATCCCGCCGTACGCGACGAGCAGGCCGTTGATCAGGCCGCACCCCACGCCGACGATCACCGCGGTGAAGAGGACGCCGGCGAACCCGTACTCCTGGGTGGCGACCGTGGTCGCCCACACCGAGGCGAGCGCCACGATCGCGCCGACCGACAGGTCGATGCCCCCGGAGGTGATGACGAAGGTCATGCCGACGGTGACGACGCCGATGACGGACGCCTGGGTGAGCACCAGCTGGAGGTTGCGGGTGTCGAGGAACTGGTCGGGCTTGGTGATGCCGCCGATGACGACGAGGGCGGCCAGGACACCGAGCAGCGAGAGGATACGGACATCGGCACGGGGCACGAGGGCGCGCCAGGCGGGGGGCGTGGCGCCGGGGGCCGCCTTGCCGGTGTCGTCCCGGGGCGGGGATATGGACTGCGTCATGACGCGAGGCTCCCTTCAGTGGCCTCGGGGCTGCCTTCTCCGGCCCCCGGGCTTCCTTCCATGACGAGGTCGAGGACGCGGTGTTCGTCGAGTTCGCGGGCGGGCGCGGTGTGCACGACGCGGCCCTCGCGCAGCACCAGGACACGGTCGGCGAGTCCCAGCACCTCGGGCACCTCGCTGGAGACCAGGAGCACCGCCAGGCCCTCCTCGGCGAGGCGGCGGATCACCGCGTACAGCTCGGCGCGGGCACCGACGTCGACGCCCCGGGTGGGTTCGTCGAGCAACAGCACGCGGCAGCCGCGCAGCAGCCAGCGGGCCAGGACGGCCTTCTGCTGGTTGCCGCCGGAGAGCGTGCGGACCGGTACGGAGGGGTTGTCGGGCCGCAGCGACAGCTCCCGGGTGGCCGCGTGGGCGGCCTCGCGCTCGGCGCCCCGGTCGACCCAGCCGCCGCGCGAGAAGCGGGAGAGGGTGGAGACGGACACATTGCTGGTGACGGACTCCAGCATCAGCAGGGCCTGCGCCTTGCGCTCCTCGGGGGCGAGGCCGAGCCCGGCCCGTACGGCGGCGCGGACACTGCCGGGCCGCAGCCTGCGGCCGTCCACGAGCACCTGACCGGCGCTGGGTCTGCGGGCGCCGTAGATGGTCTCCAGGATCTCGGAGCGGCCGGAGCCGACGAGGCCGGCCAGGCCGACGATCTCTCCGGGGCGCACCGAGAGGTCGAGCGGCGCGAACTCGCCGGCCCGGGCCAGCCCGCGGACCTCCAGGACCGGTGCGCCGTCGGGCCCGGACTCCGGGCGGTCCGGGAACACCTGCTCCACCTTCCGGCCCGTCATCAGCGCCACGACCTCGTGGGTCGGCGTGGACTTCGCAGGCAGCCCGCCGGCCACCGAGCGCCCGTCCTTCAGAACGGTCACACGGTCGCCGATCCGCCGGATCTCCTCCAGACGGTGCGAGATGTAGACGACGGCGACGCCGTCGGCGGTCAGGCCGTCGACGATGCGGAAGAGGTTGTTCACCTCGTCCGGGTCGAGGGCGGCGGACGGCTCGTCCATGACGATGAGCCGTACGTCGTGCGAGAGGGCCCGCGCCATCGACACGATCTGCCGCTGGGCCGCCGACAGTTCGGCCACCGGCCGGGCCGGATCGATCTCCGGGTGTCCGAGGCGCCTCAGCAGCTGGGCGGTCGACGCCCTGGCGGTCCTCGCGCGGACGATGAAGCCGGCGGCGGTGGGTTCATGGCCGAGATGGACGTTCTCCGCCACCGACAGGTGCTCCACCAGGTCGAGTTCCTGGTAGATGGTGGCGATGCCCAGGCGCATGGCGGCGATCGGCGAACGCAGGGTGACGGTTTCGCCCTGCCAGCGGATGGTGCCCCCGTCCGGCTGGTGGGCGCCGGCCAGGGTCTTGATGAGCGTGGACTTCCCGGCGCCGTTCTGGCCGAGCAGACAGTGCACCTCGCCGGCCTGGACCTCGAGGTCCACGCCGTCCAGGGCCCGGACTCCGGGGAACGACTTGGTGATGCCGGACATGCTGAGCAGTGGCGTTGGTGCCATGTGGGTTCCCCTCGGCGGGCGTGCGGGCCGTTTTCACGCAGGGCAGGGCGGAGCAGGGCGCTGTGCTGGTGCGCCGTACGGGTGTGCGGTGGGACGGGTCGTGGGGTTACGCGGGCAGTAACAAGTGGTCGCTGATGAGCCGGGCCCCGCCGATGACGCCTGCGGCGGGCCCCAGTTCCCCGAGGACGATGGGGAGGTTGCCGGTGGCCAGCGGCAGTGACTGGCGGTAGACCTGGGCGCGGATCGCGGCGAGCAGGGTGTGGCCGAGGCCCGCGACCCCGCCGCCGACCACCACCAGGCCGGGGTTGAAAAAGGACACCAGCGTGGCGAGGACCTGGCCGGTGTGGGTGCCGCCCTCACGGATCAGGTCGAGCGCGATGGTGTCGCCCGCCGTGGCCGCGGCGGCGACATCGGCGGCGCTGAGGGCGCCGCTCGCGGCCAGCCGGGCCGCGAGGTCGGCCGAGCGGCCCTGCCGGGCGGCCTCGGTGGCGTCGCGGGCGAGGGCCGCACCGCTGAAGTGGGCCTCCAGACAGCCGTGGTTGCCACAGGCGCACGGGCGGCCGTCGGGCACGGCCTGGATATGGCCGATGTCGCCCGCGCTGCCGGTCGTGCCCCGGTGGACCCTGCCGTCGACGACGATGCCGCAGCCGATACCGGTGCCGATCTTGACGCAGAGGAAGTCGCCCGCGGAACGGGCGACGCCCGCGTGCTGCTCCCCGATCGCCATCAGGTTCACATCGTTGTCGACCATGACCGGGCAGCCGAGTTCCTGGCTGAGCACTTCCCTGACCGGGAAGCCGTCCCAGCCCGGCATGATCGGCGGGGCGACGGGGACGCCCTCGGGGAAGCGGACCGGTCCGGGGATGCCGATCCCGGCGCCGTGGAAGCCCTCGGCGAGCCCGGAGGCCCGCAACTCGGCCGCCATGGACAGGGCTTTCTCGAAGACGGCGACCGGGCCCTCGCGCACGTCCATGGGCTGGGTGATGTGGCCCAGGACTTCCAGTTCGCCGTTGGTGACGGCGACGTCGACCGAGGTGGCGCCGATGTCCACGCCGAGAAAGCGGAGTTCGGGGGAGAGCCGGAGGCTGTGGGAGCGGCGGCCGCCCCGGGAGGCGGCCAGCCCGTCGGCCACGACCAGACCCGCCTCCAGCAGCCGGTCCACCTCGACCGCCAGCTTGGACCGCGAGAGGCGCACCTGTTCGCTCAGTTGGGCGCGGGAGCTGGGGCCGCCGTCGCGCAGCAGTCGGAGCAGCTGGGACTGATGGGCGTTGGCCGGTCGAGCCGTCATATGTCTCACGTGCCCCTCACCGCCTCTGCCGGCCATGTCCGTCGGCTCCGGCCACCGTGGGCCTGCCGCGCTCCCTTTCGCCAGGAACGTAGCAGCATCAGAACGGCCTAGGAAGAAGTTGCGCCAGAATCTTCTTAACTTTTTCCCGGAGAAGGACAAAGTTCCGCCTCGATCCCAGAGCCGAGGCGGATAGAGGGCTCGCGTGAGGGTGTTTGATCCTGGATATATTCTTAGAGGGCGATAAGTGCGCTTCGCCTGCATATGGTGTGCTTCGGGAGGTCGCAATGAGCCAGCAGCCGGTTGTTCTGCCCTATGCCGACCCGGCCTTCGTGGCGAACCCCTTCGCCTTCTACCGGCGACTGCGCGAGGACGGCCCGGTGCGGCGCGCGACCATCGCCGGGGGCCTGGACGCCTGGCTGGTCATGCCCTACGAGGAGTGCCTCGCGGCCCTGTCCGACCCGCGGCTGAGCAGCGACGTCTGCCAGGCCTCGGACCCAGGGCTCAGACGGCAGCTGCCGGTGGCGGAGCGGGAGTCCATGGTGAGCAACATGCTGCGCGCCGACCCGCCCGACCACACCCGGCTGCGCCGGCTGGTCTCCCGGGCGTTCACCGCGCGCAGGGTGGCCGAGCTGCGGCCCCACGTCCAGGAGATCGCCGATCGGCTGCTGGACGCGGTCGTGCCGACCGGCCGGGCCGAACTGATCGGGGACTTCGCGCTGCCGGTTCCGGTCACCGTGATCAGCGAGCTGCTCGGTGTGCCCACGTCCGACCGGCAGGACTTCCAGCGATGGGTGGACGACCTGATCCTGCGCGGGCCGGAACCGCCGGACCCGGCCGTGCTCGACCGCGGATGGCGTCGGATGCGCTCGTATCTGACCGGGCTGCTGGCGGCCAAGCGGGCCAGGCCGGGGGAGGACCTGCTGAGCGCGCTGATCACCGCCCGGGACGAGGAGCATCGGCTGATCGAGGACGAGCTCATCTCCATGGCGTTCCTGCTGCTGGCGGCCGGATACATCACCACGGTCAACCTGATCGGCGGCGGCATTGCCGCGCTGCTGGCCCACCCCGATCAGCTCCGGATGCTGCGGGAGGACCCGGCGCTGTTGCCGGACGCGATCGAGGAGCTCCTCCGCTACGACGGGACGCTCAACCCCGGCATCGCACGCTTCGCGCGCGAGGACGTGTCCATCGCGGGCGTGGACATCCCGCGCGGCGCGACCGTGCTGGTCGCCTCGGCCATCGCCGACCGCGATCCGGCCCAGTTCCCCGACCCCGATCGCCTGGACATCACCCGCGGGGACAGCGCCCACCTCGCGTTCGGCCACGGCATCCACTACTGCCTCGGGGCGCAGCTGGCCCGGATGGAGGGGCAGGTCGCCATCGGAACCGCCCTGCGCCGCCTTCCCGATCTGGCGCTGGGCGTGTCGCCCGAGGAGCTGCGGTGGCGGCCCGGCGGGCTGCGCGGCCCCGAGCGGCTGCCCGTCACCTTCACCCCGGACCCCTCCGCGTAAGCCGGTCAGCGGGCCATCGCATCGATGGCCCGCCGATCGCGGCGGTCTGTTCGTGGTGTGGCTCGGTTACTCCCCTGACGGTGCGGTCAGCGGGACACCGAGGGCCACCGGGGTGCCGAAGTTCGGGGTGCCGTCCGCGTTCCAGGTGAACTTCTGCGCTCGGGTGCTGCGGTTCATGTCGCAGCCACCGCCGGCGGAGTTGTTCGCGTGGTAGACCATCCAGTCCTCGGTCCCGTCGGGCGACTTGAAGAAGCCGTTGTGGCCGGGGCCGTACACGCCGTTTGCGTTGGACCGCTGGAACACCGGGTTGGGCGACTTGATCCAGGAGGAGGAGGCGAGCGGGTCGCCCCCGTTGTAGGTGAGCATCCCCATCTTGTAGTCGGGCGTGGAGCAGTGGCTGGCGGAGTAGACGATGAACGTCTTGCCGTTGCGCTGGAGCACCTCGGCGCCCTCGTTGACCGCGCCGCCCACCGTCTCCCAGCTGTAGGTGGGGGTGGACAGCAGCCTACGGGTGCCACTGGCGGTCCACGGGTTCGACAGCGGCCGGATGAACATCGGCTGCGAGCCGTTGTAGTACGTGCCGAGGAGGTAGAGCTTGCCGTTCAGCTGGAGGATGCTCGGATCCAGCTCCCAGGTGTTGTCCTGGTTCGGGTCGAGCAGGTCGGCCTTGAAGGTGTACGGCCCCATCGGGTCCTGGCCGGCGCTCTCGAGCACATGGATCCGCTGGGTGCCCAGGTCGTACGGCTCCCGCCCGGCGGTGTAGTAGAAGTACCACCGCTTCCCGTTCGGGCCGTCCAGCAGATGGAACTCCGGGGCCCACATCGTGCCGGCCCCGTTGGGCCGGGACAGATTGAAGATCACCTGGTCGTTGGCCGTGGCGAGGCCCGCGAGGGTGCTGGCCTTGCGCATGGTGATCGTCGAGTTCCAGGTGGTGGTGGCGAGGTAGTAGTACCCGTTGTAGTAGGTGAGCCAGGGGTCGGGGCCGTGCTGGGAGAGCGGGTTGGTGAAGGTGCCCGCGCTCTGGCTTCCACTGGTGTTCTGATACCCGGGGGTGGTGGTGGCACCGGCCGCGGACGGCGCCACCAGTAAGGCGATCACCATGGTGAGCACGCCGGTGAGCGCGGACAGAAATCTGGCTCGAGTCACTGGTGCTCCTTCTTCGTGGGGAGGGCTCCGGAGCCACCCCGGTTGTAGACCTTGACCTCGGTGAGGCCGGTCTTGGCTCCGGAGGCGTTGGTGGCCAGGACCCGTATGCGCTGGGCGCTGATCGACGGGAACCGCACCACGTTGTAGTTGGCCTGTGGCGCGGCCGGTGTCTTGGCCTGACCGGGTGCGTCCACCCACGAACTGCCGTTGTAGTACTGGACGGTGTACGCGGACGGGGCCCGGTAGGTGGCGGAGGCCGGGCGGCTGTCCTTGAAGTGCAGGCGCACCTCGTTGAGCGTCCGGGCGGTGCCGAAGTTCAGCTCGTACCAGTCCTGGCTGTTGGGGGAGCCACCCGCGCCCCAGAACGGCTCGTTGGTGGGGTAGCCGTCCACCGCGCCGGAGACATTGCTGCCGGACCCGGTGTAGGAGGCGGACACGGTCGCCCCGGAGGCGAGGTTGGCGGGGTCGCCGGTCAGGTCGACGCCGGCCTTGGCGAACATGTCGACCATGCGGGGGCTGTTCTGTACGACCTGGTTGGGGGCCTGGAGCCCGGGGACGGCCGTGTGGTACGTGACCGTGCCGTTCGTCGTCACATTGCCGGTGGCCGGGTCCCAGGTGAAGGGCACCAGCTTGTCGACGGTGGCGACCCGGTTGCCGTTGATGAAGATCGAGTAGCCCTCCGGGACACCCGGGTAGCGCACCACTCCGTCGGCCGGGTCGTCCCAGACGATGGACAGATCGGCGTTGCGGTAGCGGAGGTTGTTGACGGTGAAGTGCGTCCAGCCGATGTCGATCGGGGAGAGCTCGACCTTGGCGTCGTTGCGGGTGCGCAGGCCGGCCACGTCCTCGATCACGGTCCAGTTGCTGCTGCCCAGGATGTTGTGGTGGATCCAGGAGCGGTAGTCGATCCCGCTGCCGTTCCAGTCGGCCCAGAACTCGTTGGCGTCGGGAAACTGGGTGTTGCCGCCGACGTACTGCGCCCAGGCGTTCCAGTAGAGGAGCTTCTTGTAGTCGGTGGCGGTCATCCAGGAGTTGGGATAGTTGCGCAGCACCGAGGAGTAGAGCCGGAACTGCACGGTGGAGTTGATGGTGGAGAAGTTGTTGGAGCCCGGGTTCCCGGCGTCCGCCGCCGCCTTCTTGTCGACCTGGTTGGCCGTGTAGAAGGGGAAGACGGGGTACTGGGCCGGATCGTTGAACAGCCGCAGGGCCTGCTTGTAGGTCGAGGTGTTGGGGACGGCTCCGACCGAGAACGGGTAGTAGTTGTTGATCTCCTTCCAGGGCACCCATTCGTTGGTCGACTTCAGCCGGTGCTCGAACAGCTGCCGGTTGGGGTTCCACAACACGTTGACGATGGCGTCCTTGATCTGGTTCGCCAGCGTACGCATCTCGGCGGCCTTGGCCGTGTTGCCGACCGCGTCGTAGGCCTGGGCCGCGGCCAGCGCCCCGCTGTACTGGTACGCGGACTCGGCGCGGTCCATGTTGCCGGGCTTCCAGTGGAAGGAGACCGCGTCGGCGTCGTTTCCGGTCAGGGCGCCCCAGTCGTATTCGATCAGCTTGTTGTTGTCGTGGTCGTAGTAGGCGAGCTGGCCCTTGACGTCGCCCTCCGCGTAGTGGGCGAGGTTGCCCGCGATGGCCGGCTGGCCCCCGTGGAGCTGATAGCTCTTCCACGCCGCCTCGGCGATGTACTGGGTGTAGCTGTTGGACCAGTTCTCCGGGTCACCCGGGTTGTCGAGGAAGCGGCCGCCCTTGGAGATCTGGCCGACGTTGAGCCAGTTCCCGTAGGCGTACATCGGGTTGCGCAGATACTTGAGGTCGTCGATGTGCATGGGCTGGGTGAGCGCGATCGCGTTGTTGTAGCCGAGGACGCCTTCGGTCGAGGTCGGGAACTGATAGGTCTGACCTGGGATGTTGGCGTCGAGGCTGTTGAAGCGCATCAGCCACCAGCGGTAGTAGATGCTCTTCTTGATCGCGGGCTCGGGCACATCGATGTACGGCACGTTCTGCGCCCACCACAGGTTGTACGCCTTGACGTGGGTGGCGAACGCGGTCGCGTCCGAGTAGCCCGCGTAGGCGTTGTAGTCGGTGAGGGACTCCGGGATCTCGCTGGTGATGAAGCCCATCACCACCTTGGCGGTCACCGTGGCCCCGGCCGCGATCGTCACCGACCGGTTGAGCCCGCCGCTGTTGGCGGCGAAGCCGTCGCCGGTCAGCCGCGTCTGGATGCTGGTGAGGTTGTTGTAGGCGTTGACCTGTCCGGTCAGCTCGCTGCCGGAGCCCGACGTGGCGTACGGGGAGGTCGCCCGTAACTGGAGCGTGGTGGAGCTGCTGCCGTTGTTCTTGATCGACAGGTTGGTCACGGCGACGTTGTTGTCGGTGATGAACTTGGTCTGGTTCACCGTGATCGAGCCGTTGGTGTGCACGCTCTTCCAGTTGCTGGGCGTCTGCCGGCGCTGTGCGACCTGTTCGGTGAAGGTGCCCGGACTGATCGCGATGGAGTAGGCGTTCTTGTCGCTGATGCTCTCCCAGTAGGCGACATGGCCGCCGAACCCGAGCACCGCGGGGTCGTGGGTCTTCATGAAGACCGCGCGCCCACGGCTCATCAGCCAGGGCCCGGCCGGGTCGTTGCCGGAGCGGGCCAGCAGGCGGTCCATCCAGAAGTCGGTGCCGGAACTCTCGGAGTCGTAGATGGACCGCATCATGTCGCCGGGCGTGTAGGCGACGGGCGCGGCCGGGATCGCGGGTCCGCTGAAGGTCGGGAACCCGATGGTCTGGTCGGCGGCGGCCGGGGTCGCCGCGGAACAGACCGTGCAGATGATCAGCGCCAGGGCGAGGAAGAGGCGCTTCATGGCAGGGCCCGTGCGCTGCGGTGGTGCTGCGTGTGGTCCATGGTGGCGGCCCCGTGCGGAGCCGTCATCGTGCGTCTTCTCATCGGGCGCTCCCTGTCCGGTTGACAGCAGGCGGTTGCTCACGATGGTGCTGACGTTCTCCGACGAGGACTCCCGGGAGCCCCGGCGGACGGGGTGCGATCAGGCGTACCGGGGTCGTGCGTGAAACAGACCTAAAAGGTTTTCGCAAGGTAGGCGCGTGCCACGGCACTGTCAACAGAAGTAGCACCACGCCTCAGGAGAGCGGGGCCGTGGACCCCCTGATCACCACGCGGCAGGGCAGGGTCTCGACCCCCGAGCGCCGAGCGCCGGAGATCGCGCCGAACAAGGTGTGCGCGGCCGCGCGCCCGACCTGCTCCAGATTCATGTCGACGCTGGTCAGCGGCGGGCGGGAGGCGGAGGTCAGGACCTGCCAGTTGTCGAAGCCCATGACCGCCACATCCTCCGGCACCCGGTGGCCGCGCTCGCGCAGCACATCCATGACCCCGCGGGCGATCTGATCGCTGCCGCACAGGACGGCGTCCACGTCCGGGTGCCGGTCGAGCAGCATCGCGGTGGCCGCCCGCCCCCACCCCTCCGACCACGCCCCGAACCGCACCTCACCGACCAGGGCGAGCCCGGCGTCGGCCAGCGCGGCCCGGGCCCCCTCGGCCCGCTCCTGCGCCGCCAGATAGCCGGGATCGCCGGTGATGTGCGCGATCCGGCTACGGCCGCAGGCGAGCAGATGGTCGACGGCGATCCGGCCGGCGCCGATGCTGTCGGGAACGATGGACAGATCCTCCGGGTCGTCCGACGGGGCGTACGCGTAGACCACGGGGACGGGCAGTTCGCGGCCCAGGGACGGACGGGGGTCGGTCCGGCTGCCCACCACGATGAGGCCGTCGACCCGGCGGCCGAGCAGCGCGCGGACATGGTGCTGCTCGCGGATCGCGTCGCCGCGGGCGTCGCACAGGAACACCGCGACCTCGCCGGCCCCGAAGGCGTCCTCGGCGCCCATGAGGATCGGGATGGAGAACCGGCCCTCCAGGTCGCTGGTGAGCAGCCCGACGGTGCCTGTGCGCCCGGCGAGCAGGCCGCGGGCCAGCTGATTGGGTCGGAACGACAGCCGCTCGGCCGCTTCGATCACCCGCTGCCTCGTCTCCGCGCGCACCTGGCTGCGGCCGTTGAGGGCCTTGGACGCGGTGGCGATGGACACGCCGGCCAGCCGGGCGACGTCGCTGAGGGTGACGGGATGCGAACGAGAGGGGCCGGTGGCCTGTGTCATGGGTAGTTCTCCTGTCTCGCGTCGCGTGCCGGGCCGTCGAGAGTGGCACATCGCGCGCAAAAAAGGGTACGCGAGTTGTTTCGGTCCGGGGACATGCAAGGTGCCTTCGAAGTTTCGACGGCTCCCGTACAGGCATTCTCAGCAAGGGGATTGACGGGTGATGAGCGGAGTTCTACGTTCGCTGAAAGCCTTTTCGGTCAGTTTCCGTCGCAGAGTTCAGTGCCACCACAGCCATCGTCCCGTCCGGTTCGGCCTGCCCACGGCCCGCCGCCACACAAGGGAGATCGTCATGGGGAGCACGGCCGGACCACAGGGACGCATACGCCGACTCGCCACCGGCGCCCTCGCGCTGATCGCCGCCGCGAGCATGGTCACGGCCTGCGGATCGGGGGACGGCGGCTCGGGCGGCGGAGGGGGCTCGGCGGGCGGGGTCAACGGCGTCGACGACGGCGCCAAGCTGACGATGTGGACCCGCGCGGCGACCCGCCCGCAGAGCGAGGCCCTGGTCAAGGCGTACAACGCGAGCCACAAGAACCGGATCGAGCTCACCGTCATCCCCACCGACGACTACCAGGCCAAGGTCGGCGCGGCCGCCGGCGCCCGCGACCTCCCCGACCTGTTCGCCTCGGACGTGGTGTTCGTGCCCAACTACACCTCCAGCGGGCTCTTCGCCGACCTCACCGAACGCGTCGACGCCCTGCCCTTCGCCAAGAACCTGGCCCAGTCGCACATCAAGGCCGGTACCTACGAGGGCAAGAAGTACGTGGTGCCGCACACCCTCGACCTGTCGGTGCTCTTCTACAACAAGGAGCTCTACCGGCGGGCCGAGCTCGACCCCGCGAAGCCGCCCACCACCCTGCGCGAGTGGGACCAGCAGGCGCGGGCCGTGGACGCGCTGGGCGGAGACGTCAACGGCACCTTCTTCGGCGGCAACTGCGGCGGCTGCGGCGTCTTCACCTGGTGGCCGTCCATCTGGGCCGCGGGCGAGGACGTGCTCAACAAGGACGGAACCGAGGCACAGCTGTCCTCCGACACCGCGAAGAAGGTCTACCAGACCTACCGCGGATGGGTGAAGGACGACATCGTGGCCCCCGGCGCGCGCGAGGAGACGGGCACCACCTGGACCGGGGTCTTCCCGAAGGGCAAGGTCGGCGTGATGCCCATGCCGTCGACCACCCTGGGCCTGATGCCGAAGGACCTCGACCTCGGGGTCGCGCCCATCCCCGGACCCGACGGCGGCAAGTCCACCTTCGTCGGCGGTGACGCCATCGGCATCTCCGCCACCAGCAAGTCGGCCAACCAGGCCTGGAACTTCCTCGCCTGGTCGCTCGGCGACAAGGCCCAGGTCGACGTGGTCGCCGCGCACAAGGACGTGGTGGCGCGCACCGACCTCGCCTCCAACAAGTACTCCGACGCGGACCCGCGGCTGGTGACCATCAACCGGCTCGTGGCGGACGGCCGCACCCCGTACGCGCTGAAGTTCGGCCAGACCTTCAACGACCCCAACGGGCCGTGGCTGTCCCTGATGCGCCACGCCGTCTTCGGTGACGGAGGGTCCGTGGAGAAGGACAACAAGGCGGTCAACGCCTCGCTGGCCGACTGAGCGCCCCCGCTTACCCGGCAGAGGAGAGCCATGCAGGTGAAGGCGCCCGACCGAGCGGCCGCCGAACACCGGGCCCGGTCGGCGCGGCCGGCCCGCCCGGCCCGCCGGCCTCGTACCCCCGGACCCCGGTGGTGGCGGTCCCGGAAACTCCAGGGGCTCGGCTACGCGGCCCCCACGGCCGTGTTCGTCGCGGTCTTCTTCGTACTGCCCCTGCTGCTCGTCGGGCAGATGTCGCTGAGCGACTGGCCGCTGCTCGCGGGGGACCGGGGCGGCAACGCCCCCGAGAACTACACCGATGTCACCGACTCCACCCTGTTCTGGCCCGCGGTCCGCTTCACCCTCCTCTACACCGTGGTCGTCACGGTCGTCCTCCTCGGGCTCGCCCTGCTCCTCGCCCTGCTGGTGCAGGAGTCCCGCCCCGGCGCGGGCTTCTTCCGCACGGTCTACTTCCTGCCCGGCGCCCTGGGGCTGGCCTCCGCCTCCTTGCTGTTCTGGGGCCTGTACAGCCCCACCACCGGACCGCTCAGCCGGATCCTGGAAAAGCTCGGCGTCACCGACGAGCCGGTGTCCTTCCTCGGCTCGCCGACCTCCGCCCTGCTGTCGACGGTCTTCCTCATCGTCTGGAAGTTCGCCGGCTTCTACATGCTGATCCTCCTCGTCGGCATCCAGCGCATTCCCCACGAGGTGTACGAGGCGGCGCGGATGGACGGCGCGAGCCGTGGCCAGATCTTCCGCAGCATCACCCTGCCCCTGCTGCGGCCGTCCCTCGCGCTCTCCCTGCTGCTGTGTGTCACCGGATCGCTGCTCGCGTTCGACCAGTTCTTCATCCTCACCAAGGGCGGGCCGGACAACAGCACCGTCACCATCGTCCAGCTGATCTACCGCGAGGCCTTCCAACGGATGAACCTGGGCACCGCGGCGGCCCTCTCGATCCTCGTGCTGGCCGCCCTGCTCGTGCTCAACGTCGCGCAGTTCCTCGGTCTGCGCCGCGCCGACGAGTCATGACCTCCACCTCATGAGAAGGGACACCACGGTGCTCACCCGCGCCCTCGGCCGGACGCCCCACTACGTCCTCGCCGGAGGACTGGCCGTCATCTTCCTCTTCCCCCTGCTGTGGAACGCCTGGGCGTCGGTCAGCGGACAGCCGGGCACCGCGCAGGAGTCCGGCTACGGCCTCGGCAACTACCGCACGCTGCTCGAGTACGACGCGGGCCTGTGGCGCTACCTCCTCAACAGCACCGTCGTCTCGGCGCTCACCGTCGCCCTGACCCTCGGGGTCTCGCTGCTCGGCGGCTACGCCTTCGCCCGCTTCGACTTCCCGGGCAAGAACCTGCTGTTCCTGGTAACGCTGGCCATCCTCATGGTCCCGTACGCCACGCTCCTCATCCCGCTCTATGTGCTGCTCGGCAGGCTCGGGCTACAGAACTCGCTGCTCGGGCTGAGCCTGGTGCTGGCCATGTTCCAGCTGCCGTTCGCCACCTTCATGATGCGGATCTCCTTCGAGGCGGTGCCGCGCGAACTGGAGGAGTCGGCGCTCGTCGACGGGTGCGGCACGGCCGGCGCACTGCGCCGGGTCCTGCTCCCGGCGGTGCGGCCGGGGCTGATCACCGTGGGGCTCTTCGCCTTCCTCGCGGCCTGGAACGACTTCATCGCGCCACTGATCCTCATCTCGGACAGCGAGAAGGCGCCACTGCCGCTGGCCGTCGCGAATCTTCGGCAGCAGAGCATGGGCGCCGTCGACTACGGCGCCACCGAGGCAGGGGTGGTGGTCCTCGCCGTGCCCTGCCTCCTCCTCTTCCTGCTGCTGCAACGGCACTACGTACGGGGCTTCATGTCGGGCGCGCTCAAGGGCTGACGCGCCGCACCACGGAGACGGACAACCGAAGGGATGAACCGAAGGCATGAACTGGTGAGGGAGAACACGGCGCGGTCACTCGTCCTGCCGGTGGCGCCGGCCCGGGGCCGGCTGCGGCCGCTCGGGCTCGACGAGGTCACGATCACCGGGGGCTTCTGGGCCCGGCGCCGCCGGATCAACGCGACCGCCACACTCGACCACTGCCGCGACTGGATGGAACGCGTCGGCTGGATCGGCAACTTCCGGGCCGCCGTCGAGGGCCGGATCCACCGGGACCGGCGTGGCCGGGAGTTCGCCGACTCCGACGTCTACAAGCTGCTCGAAGCCATGGCCTGGGCGGCCGCCGGGCAGGGGCCCGACACCTCGCTCGACGCGGAGATCGCCGCGCTCACCGAGGCCATCGCGCCCGCCCAGGAACCGGACGGCTATCTGAACACCGCCTTCGGCCGCCCCGGCCAGCAGC
The DNA here is from genome assembly GCF_044332865.1 of Streptomyces sp. NPDC021225. Taxonomy (NCBI): domain Bacteria; kingdom Bacillati; phylum Actinomycetota; class Actinomycetes; order Kitasatosporales; family Streptomycetaceae; genus Streptomyces; species Streptomyces sp. NPDC021225. The sequence continues at coordinate 442,193 of NZ_JBIRPV010000006.1, forward strand.
CCCGCTACAGCGACCTCGAATGGGGCCACGAGCTGTACTGCTACGGGCACTTGATCCAGGCGGGGGTGGCCCAGGCCCGGGCCCGGGGCGAGGGCGAGCTGGCGAAGATCGCCCGGCGGGCCGCCGACCATGTCTGCGCCACCTTCGGCAGGGGCGGCATCGAGCGCGTCTGCGGCCATCCCGAGATCGAGCCGGCACTGGTGGAGCTGGCCAGGCTGACGGGGGAGCAGCGCTATCTCGACCAGGCCGCGCTCTTCGTCGACCGCCGCGGCCACCGCACCCTCGCGGACCCCGAGTTCGGCCGCGCCTACTACCAGGACGACCTGCCCGTCCGCGAGGCCACCGTGTTCCGCGGCCACGCCGTCCGCGCCCTCTACCTGGCGTCCGGCGCCGTCGACGTGGCCGTGGAGACCGGGGACGACGCCCTGCTGGCCGCGGTCGTGCGGCAGTGGGAGCGTACGGTCGCCCGGCGCACCTATCTGACGGGCGGCATGGGCTCGCACCACCGGGACGAGTCCTTCGGCGACGACTTCGTCCTGCCCCCCGACCGGGCCTACTCCGAGACCTGCGCCGGTGTCGCTTCCGTCATGCTCAGCTGGCGGCTGCTGCTGGCCACCGGCGAGCCGCGCTTCGCCGACCTGGCGGAGCGCACCCTGTTCAACGTGGTCGCGGCCTCCCCGGCCGAGGACGGCCGCGCCTTCTTCTACGCCAACACCCTGCACCGGCGCGACCGGGGCACCGTGCCCCCCACCGACGCGGAGAGCCCGCGCGCCGAGTCGAGCCTGCGCGCGCCCTGGTTCGCGGTGTCCTGCTGCCCGACCAACGTGGCGCGGACCCTCGCCCAGCTGCCCGCCTATCTCGCGACGGCCGACGACCACGGCGTGCAGCTGCACCAGTACGCCGACGCGGAGATGGCCACATCCCTCGCCGGAGGCCACGGTGTCGCGCTGCGCATCCGCACCGACTACCCGTCCGGCGGGGCCGTGACCGTGCGGATCGACCGGTCCCCCGACCACCCGTGGACCCTGTCGCTGCGCGTCCCCGGGTGGACGGAGGGCGCCGCCGCATGGCTGGTCGAGCCGGACGGGACACGCCGCTCCGTCCCCCCGGGCACCGCCACCGTCAACCGCCTCTTCCGGCCCGGCGACGAGATACGGCTCGAACTGCCCATGGCGCCCCGCTGGATCGGGGCCGATCCGCGCGTCGACGCGGTGCGCGGCACGGTGGCCGTCCAGCGGGGGCCGCTGGTGTACTGCGCCGAGTCGGTGGATCTGCCGGACGGACACGAGGCCGACGCCGTGCGGGTGGATCCGTCGGTCGAGCCGAAGGACGGGCCCGGCGCGGACGACACCGTCGTCGTGGCCGGGGAGCTGGCCGGACACGCCGGTCAGGGCGACACTTCATGGCCGTACGGACCGCTCGACCGCCCCGCCACCGAGCCCGCCGCCGAGCGCGCGGACATCGTCCTGGTGCCCTACCGCTCCTGGGCCAACCGCGGGCCCGCCACGATGCGGGTGTGGCTGCCGACGGCGGGACCGGACACCACAGCCCCCTCGTAACCCGCGCGCGCTCCGCGTCCCCCTGCCCATGCCCGCCGACCACCGACCACCGACGATCGGAGTCAAGAGCATGTCCCACCCCCCGTCCCGCCGCCACGCGCTGAGACTCGCCGCCGGGGCCGCGGCCACCGCCCCGCTCGCGTACGCCGTCCCGACGGCACAGGCCGCCCCGGCCGGAGCCACCCCCTCCGCGGTGTCCTCCCAGGCCGCGCGCGGGCCGTTGCCCGTCCCGGACACCTGGTCGGTACGCCCCTTCCCGCTGGACGGGGTGACCCTCGGCGACGGTGTCTTCCGCCGCAAGCGCGATCTGATGCTCGGCTACGCCAGGTCCTACCCGGCCGACCGCATCCTGGCCGTCTTCCGGGCCAACGCCGGGCTCGACACCCGCGGCGCCCGGCCGCCCGGCGGCTGGGAGACCTCCGACGGCAATCTGCGCGGCCACTACGGCGGCCACTTCCTCACCCTCATCGCCCAGGCGTACGCCGACACCAAGGAGGCCGCGCTCAAGACCAAGCTCGACTACCTGGTCGGCGCGCTCGGCGAGTGCCAGAAGGCCCTGGCGGACCACGGCTCGCCGAAGCCCAGCCACCCCGGCTACCTGGCGGCGTACCCGGAGACCCAGTTCATCCTGCTGGAGAGCTACACCACGTACCCCACCATCTGGGCGCCGTACTACACCTGCCACAAGATCATGCGCGGTCTGCTCGACGCGCACACCCTGGCCGGGAACGCGCAGGCCCTGGAGATCGTCTCGGGGATGGGCGACTGGGTGCACAGCAGGCTCGGCCACCTGCCGGCGGCCCAGCTGGAGCGGATGTGGTCCATCTACATCGCCGGTGAGTACGGCGGGATGAACGAGGTGATGGCGGATCTGTACGCCCTCACCGGCCGGGCGGAACACCTCGCCGCCGCCCGCTGTTTCGACAACACCACGCTGCTGAAGGCCTGCGCCGAGGACCGCGACATCCTGGAGGGCAAACACGCCAACCAGCACATCCCGCAGTTCACCGGCTATCTGCGGCTCTTCGACCACACGGCGAAGGAGGAGTACGCCGCCGCGGCCCGCAACTTCTGGGGCATGGTCACCGGCTCCCGCATGTACAGCCTGGGCGGCACTGGGCAGGGTGAGATGTTTCGCGCCCGTGACGCCATCGCGGCCACCCTCGACGACAAGAACGCCGAGACCTGCGCCACGTACAACATGCTCAAACTGAGCCGGCAGCTGTTCTTCCACCAGCCGGACCCCGCCTATATGGACTACTACGAGCGGGGCGTGACCAATCACATCCTCGCCTCCCGCCGGGACGCCCCCGCCACGGACAGCCCGGAGGTCACCTATTTCGTCGGGATGGGCCCGGGGGTGCGGCGCGAGTACGACAACACCGGCACCTGCTGCGGCGGCACCGGCATGGAGAACCACACCAAGTACCAGGACTCGGTGTACTTCCGCTCCGCCGACGGCGGCGCGCTGTACGTCAACCTCTACCTCGCCTCGACACTGCGGTGGCCGGAGCGGGGCTTCGTCATCGAGCAGACGAGCGACTACCCGGCCGAGGGCGTGCGCACCCTGACGTTCCGCGAGGGCAGCGGGCAGCTCGACCTGAGACTTCGTGTTCCGGTCTGGGCCACGGCGGGCTTCACCGTCACGGTCAACGGGGTCCGGCAGTCGGTCAAGGCCGTGCCCGGCAGCTATCTGAGCCTGAGCAGGAGCTGGCAGCGCGGCGACCGGGTCGCCGTCTCCGCCCCCTACCGTCTGCGCATCGAAAGGGCCCTGGACGATCCCACCGTCCAGTCGGTGTTCTACGGTCCGGTGCTGCTGACCGCCCAGAGCCAGGAGTCGGCATTCCGCGTGTTCTCCTTCTACAAGGACTTCACCCTCCGGGGCGATCTCGCCGACGCGATCAAATCCGGCGGCCGGCCGATGTACTTCACCACGCACGGCCTGACCCTCGCCCCGTTCCATGTCGGGGACGAGACGCGCTACCACGCCTACTTCAAGCGCTCGGAACCGGTCGTCGTGTTCGGCACGAAGAACTCGGGCGTACCGAACCGCGCCCGTGGCAACGGCCTCACGTTCCTGGACGTGCTCTGGGCGCAGGCCCCCTTCACGACCTCAGGCGTCTTCGTCCAGGCGGTACGCACCCTCGCCGACACATGGCTGTCCGAGGGGCTGTTCAGCCGCACCGAACGGGACAGCGTCGTGGCCGCCGCGGTCGGGGCGAACCTCAGGCACTGACGTACACCACACCCCCCACCATCCCCCCACAGGAGGAACGTCATGAGTACCTGGCGCAACAAGGCGGTCGTCGCCGCGCTGGTGGCCGCCGCGGTGGCCGGGCCCGGTGTCGCGCAGGCCGCACCGGCGGCCCCGGCGGCCGCCCAGAAGCAGGTGTCGGCGGCCACCATCACCTGGACGCTCGAACGGGCGAGCAACCCCACCCAGGACCAGCAGACGGCCTACAACCTGATCACGGCGGCCATGAGCGCCGCGGTGGCCCGGTACAACAACCTCAGCGATCTGGGCAAGAACATCACCGTCCGCTACGACCCCGGTGTGCCCACCGCCGACGGCAACATCAACGGAACCATCCGCTTCGGCAACCGCGCCTATATGACCGAGCGGACCGCCCTGCACGAGATCGCCCACACCATCGGCGTGGGCACCAGCTCGGGCTGGAACACCCTGTCCAGCGGCGGAGGCTGGCGCGGTGCGCAGGCCACGGCGCTCGTCAAGCAGTACGACGGTTCGGGCGCCACGCTGTCCACCGGTGGTGGCCACTTCTGGCCCTACGGCCTGAACTACGACAACGAGTTCTCGAACACGGCGGCGGATCGCCATGTCCGGATCGTCGCCGCCATGGTGCGTGACGGACTGTAGGTTCAGGACACCCCGAGCCGTGGCTCGCGGGTGAGGACCGCGGCCAGTCGGTGCAGGGCGGGGTTCGGGCTGTCCGGGCTCCAGCAGGCGTGCAGGGTCACGGAGTGGGCGTCGGCCGGGGCCAGTTCGCGGTACCGGACGCCGTGCACGCCCATCGTCATGATGGAGCGCGGTACCAGCGCGCACCCGAGCCCCGCCCGCACCAGCGCCAGCATCGTCGGCACCTGTGAGGTCAGCTGGCTGACCGCGTAGCGGTCCACGCCGATCATGGCGGCACAGATGTCGTGCAGATACCGGGAGCCCTCGGGGCTGTACCCGATGTAGTCGTCGGCGACGTCCGCGAGGGGCACGGGTTCGGTGGCGCGGGCCAGCGCGTGGCCGGCGGGGACGGCGAGCACCAGGTCCTCGGAGTGCACCAGGACCGACCGGTACCGCTCGGGGATCGGCGGCCGGACGAGGCCCATGTCGACCTCCAGATCGGCCAGCGCCGCGAACTGGTCCGGGCTGACGAGTTCCGTCAGCTCCACGGACACGTCGGGGAGGTGCCGGTTCACCAGGTCCAGGACGTCCGCGAGTATCGCGTACGCCCCGATCGCGGTGAACGCCAGCCGCAGCGTCCCCGTCCGGCCCTCGGCGGCGTGGCGGGCGGCGACCGGCGCCGCGTCGAGCAGGGCGAGGATCCGGCGGCAGTGGTCGAGGAGCGCCTGGCCCGCCGCCGTGATCCGCGCGCCACGGCCGGTGCGCTCGAACAGGACGACGCCCAGATTCCGCTCCAGTGCCTGGATCTGGCGGGTCAGCGGCGGCTGGGTCATGTTGAGCCGCGCGGCGGCACGGCCGAAGTGCTGTTCCTCCGCCACGGCGACGAAACCACGGAGCTGTTGCAGAGAAAGGTCCATGCCGTCAAGGTATCGCGCAATGCCAAATAGGGCTTGGACGGGCATAACAGCGGGTCCCTACGGTCGTGACAGTCATCGCACACCGACCCGGCCCGAGGAGCAAAGGTGTCCAAACTCGCCGTCGTCATGACCCCCGAGCGAGCCGCCGATGTCTGCGGCACCGACGCCCGGCGGCTGATCGCGGAACACTTCGAGGTGACCTGGGCCGAAGGCGAGCTCGACGGGGACGAGGTGGCCCGGCTGGCCGCCGGCTCCGAGGTGCTGCTGACGAGTTGGGGCACCCCCCATCTGGACACCTCGATCTGGGCCGGCGGCGGCGGCCCCAAGGTGGTCGCCCACGCGGCCGGCACGGTGAAGAAGCTCATCGACCGCGAGGTGCTCGACCAGGGCGTGACCGTCTTCTCCGCCGCGGGGCGGATCGCCTGGTCCGTGGGGGAGTACTGCCTGGCCGCCATGCTCACCCTCGCCCGCCGCCTGCCGCGGTTCGACGCCGCGGTGCGCGGCGGCGGCTGGAAGCAGAAGGACTTCAGGGGCGGCGAACTCGCCGGCCGCTCCGTGGGCATCGTCGGCGCCAGCTCCACCGCACGCGCCCTGATCACCCTGCTGAGGCCGTTCCGCTGCGACGTGGTGGTGTACGACCCGTACCTGGACGAGGCGGGGGCCGTCGCGCTCGGGGTCCGCACCGCCACGCTGGAGGAAACGCTCGGCTGCGCGTTCGTCTCCCTCCACGTACCCGATCTCCCGGCGACCCGGGGAATGGTGACCCGGCGGCTCATCGAGGCGATGCCCGACGGCACGATCGTGGTCAACTCCTCGCGCGGCCCCGCCGTCGACCAGGCGGCGCTTCTCGACCACGTCCAGTCCGGCCGGATCCTGGCCGCGCTGGACGTGTACGACCCCGAACCCCCGAGCCTCGACGAGTCCGCGCTGAGCTGCCCGAACCTCCTGCTCACCCCGCATATCGCGGGGGACACCACCCAGGGACACCTGGCGCTGGCCGGGTATGTGCTGGCCGATGTCGTGGACTGGCTCGGCAAGGGCGTCCGCGGCCCGAGCCTCGTCGATCCCGCCGCATGGCCGACCGCCGCCTGACCGCGCGTGCCCCACCCCCCTCAGGTCTCCCGTGAAAGGAACCACCTCCCCATGTCGCGCATCACGGCGGTCGATGTGTTCCCCGTGGCCGTGCCGTTCGCCCGCCGGTTCGTCCTCGGCAGCGGCACCGTCGGCACCCCGGACCAGGCGGGTTCGGTGATCTTCGTCAGGCTGACGACGGAGGACGGGGTCGTCGGCTGGGGCGAGCAGCGGGCCCTGCCGAGCTGGAGCTATGAGACCGCCGAGACGATCGCCGTCGTCATCAAGCGCCACCTCACCCCCGTTCTGCTCGAACTCACCCCGTTCGACGTGGAGCTGTTCCACGCGCGAGCGAACCGCCGACTGAGTCCGTCGGTGTCCAACGGCTTTCCGTTCGCCCGGGCCGCCGTCGACATCGCCATGCACGACGCGGCGGGCAAGCTGGCCGGGCTGCCGGTCCACGCCCTGCTGGGAGGCAAGGTGCGGGACACCGTTCCGCTCTGCTCGGCCATCGGCGTGGGCGACCCGTCCGCCGTCCGCGAGCACGCGCGGGCTTCCGGCCACTACCCGGCGTACAAGGTGAAGATCGGCGGGGATGTCGACGCCGACGCCGCCGCCGTCACGGCGGTCGCCGAGGTCGCCGCGGCCAAGCCCATCTGGCTGGACGCCAATCAGTCCTACCGGCCGAGCGCGCTCAAGCAGCTGCTGCGCGCGCTGCACGACGTGCCGGGCATCCACTGTGTGGAACAGCCCGTGCCGAGCACCGACACCCTCGGGCTCCAGCGGCTGCGGAGCATGATCGACCTCCCGGTCGCGATCGACGAGGGCAGCTTCACCGCCCAGGACCTGGCCCGCACCATCCGCCTCGACGCCGCCGACCTGGTGGTCGTCAAGCTCTGCAAGTCCGGCGGCATCCGCAACGCCCTGAAGACCGCCCAGGTCGCGCTGGCCGGCGGCCTGGAGGTGCTCGCCAGCGGGCTGACCGACTGCGGCATCGGCTTCGCGGCGGCCCTGCACCTGTTCAGCCAGCTGGAGCTGGCCCTTCCGGCCGAGTTGAACGGCCCCGAGCTGCTGGCCGATCTGTATGTCGACAAGCTGCACATCGACTCGGCCGTCGCGACCGTCCCCACCGCCCCCGGCCTCGGCATCGAGGTCGACGAGGAGCGCATCCGCGCCGAGTCCATGGACCTGGCCTTCGCCTGACCCGGAGCGTCCTCACCACGGCACGCCCTCACCACAGCACGTCCTTGAACAGCGAGGAGACGACGATGTCTTCCAGCCTGTCCCGCCGCACCCTGCTCAGGAGAACCGCCGCCGGAGGGCTCGCCGCCGCCGGCCTGAGCGGCTGCTCGTCCGGCCCGCCACCGGGCACCGCCACCTGGTCGATGTGGTCCAACGGCCCGGAGGAGGCCAAGGTCTGGGCCGCCTTCGGTACGTACGTCGAGCAGCGGATGCAGGTCGATTCGGTCTCGACGCTCACCCCGTCGGACAGCTACGCCACCAAACTCGACCTCCAACTGGTCAGCGGAACGGCCAGCCTGGTCACCGGCATCAACGGCTGGATGGTGCCCACCTACGCGGCGCGCGGCGCGTACCGGCCGCTGGACGACCTGATCGCCGAGGACCCGGACTTCGACCTCGACGACTTCTACCCCGCGATCCGGTCGATCTCCTCCTTCGCCGGCAAGACCTACGGCATCGGCTTCGACGTGGCGCCCACCGTGCTCTACTACAACAAGACGCTGCTCGACAAGCACGGCATCGACCCGCCGTCCCCCACCGAGCCCATGACCTGGGACACCCTCCGGGACCTCGCGATCGAGGTGAGCGGGCCCAAGGACAGCTACGGTTTCACCTGCGGCCCGGCCATCGACGACCTGGTGTCGTGGATCTACTCCGCCGGCGGCAACGTCATCAACGAGAAGGGCGACGCGAGCGCCCTGGACGCCCCCGAGGCCCGGGGCGCCATCGAATTCGTCATCGATCTGTTCGTCAGGGACCGGGCGACCCCGCCGATCACCAATCTGGTCAGCGCGAAAGCCAGCGGCAACGCCCTGGCCAACTTTCTCCAGGGCAATGTCGCGTTCATGCAGAACGGGCCCTGGCAGGTGCTCAACGTCCGCAAGGCGCCCTTCGAATGGGACATCGTCCCCTTCCCCGCGGGGCCCGCGGGCAGCAAGCCGCGCGTGTCGGGCTCCAGCTTCGGCATCCCCTCCGGCGTCAAGGGCTCCGACCTGGACCTGGCCTGGCGCCTGCTGAAGACCCTGACCAGCACCGGCGCGCTGGACATCTACGCCACGGCCGGGCGCAACAACCCGGCCAGGCGCTCGGCGGGCAGCGCCTTCAAGCCCCCGCCCGCCAACCTCGGCGTCGTCCAGAAGATCCTCAAGGGCGAGGTCGGCGGCGGCCACCCCTTCGACGTCACCACCAACTGGAACCGGGTGCGGCTGCTGATGGGCCAGGAGCTGCCACGGGCCTTCCTCGGCGATCTGACGGTCGCCGAGACCATCGAGAACATCAACCCGCGGCTGAACGTCCTGATGCGTCAGCACCGGGACGCCGTCCGCCAGGCCGACCGGCGCGGTGAGTGAGGATGACCATGGCTGTCGAGACCAGCACCGCCGCATCCCGGACCCCGACTCCACGGCCCCCGCGCCCCCGACGGCGCCGCTCGGACGCGTTCGCCGCCTGGCTGTTCCTGCTGCCCAGTCTGGTGGGGTTCGTCGTCTTCACCGCCGGCCCGGTGATCGCCGCGGGGGTGATCTCGCTGCTCGACTGGAATCTGTTCAGCCCGCCCAGCTTCGCGGGTCTTGACAACTTCACCCGGCTGGGACCGGACTCGACCTTCTGGTCGGCATTCGGCAACACCCTGTACTTCACCTTTGCCAGCGTGCCGTTGACCCTGCTGGTCAGCCTGGCCCTCGCCCTGCTGCTCAACCAGGGGCTCCGGCGCATCGCGGTCTTCCGGTCGCTGCTCCTGCTGCCCTACGCCACCATCACCGTCGCCGTGGCCTTCGTCTGGGTCTGGCTCTACATCCCGACCGACGGACTGGTCAACGCCGTGCTCGGCGTCTTCGGTATCAACGGCCCGGCATGGCTGATCTCGGACGACTGGGCGATGCCGGCGCTGATCGCGATGAGCGTCTGGAAGAGCTTCGGGTTCGGCATGGTGATCTTCCTCGCCGGGCTCCAGGCCATCCCGCAGCAGCTGTACGAGGCGGCCAGGGTCGACGGCGCCACACCGTGGCGGACCTTCCGCAGTGTGACGCTGCCACTGCTCTCACCGGCGATGTTCTTCGTCGTCGTCACCTCGATCATCAACTCGTTCCAGGTCTTCGACCAGGCACTGGTGATGACGGACGGCGGTCCGGGATCACGCACCACCACCCTCGTCATGTACATCTACCAAACGGGATTCCAGAACTACGAGCAGGGCTACGCGGCCGCGCAGTCGATCGTGCTGTTCGCCTTCATCGCGGTGATCACCGCGATGCAGTTCCTCCTCCAGCGGAGGCTGGTGCACTATGACAACTGACCTCCCCGTCCTCACGCCGCCGCGCCGCTCGCCCGTCGCCAGACGGAAACTGCTGGTGTTCACCTGCTTCCTGGCCACGGCGGTCACCCTGACCCCGATCGTGATGATGGTGCTGGTCGGCTTCCAGTCCGACACCGAGTCGATGGCGGCCAAGCCCTCCTTCTGGCCGAGCAGCTGGCACTGGGAGAACCTCGGCCGCGCCTTCGACCTGGTCCCGCTCGGCGACTATCTGCTGAACACCGTCATCTTCGCCGGTGGCACCACCATCCTGGAGACGATCACCGCGGCGCTGGCCGCGTACGCCTTCGCCCGGCTGAACTTCCGCGGCCGTGAGGTGCTGTTCGGCGTGTATCTGGCCACGCTGATGATCCCCACGCAGGTCACCCTGGTCCCGCAGTTCATCCTGGTGGCCAAGTTGCACGGGGTCGACACCTGGGCGGGGATGATCCTGCCGCACGCGTTCACCGCGCTCGGGGTGTTCCTGCTCCGCCAGTTCTTCCTCGGCATCCCCCGGGACTACGAGGAGGCGGCCCGCCTCGACGGGGCGAACCGCTGGCAGACCTTCACCCGGGTGATCATCCCGCTGGCCGTGCCGGCCATCGCCACCCTTGCGGTGTTCAAGTTCATCAGCCAGTGGAACAACCTGCTCTGGCCGCTGGTGATCTCCAACAGCGATGCCACCAGGACCGCCTCGGTCGGCCTCCAGGTGTTCCAGTCCACCAACGGAACCCAGTGGAACCTGCTGCTGATGGCGGCCACCATCACCACCGTCCCGCTGATCCTGATCTTCTTCCTCACCCAGCGCTGGTTCGTCAAAGGCATCACCATGAGCGGACTCGGAGGCCGCTGACCCATGACATATCTGTGGTCCGTCTTCACCAAGCCCTGGTCCGCCCTGCCCGGTGACGAGCTGGGCAAGCTGGTCTCCGGGCTCGGATTCTCCGGCGCCGAGGTCCCGGTACGGGACAGCGCCTATGTCACCCCGGCCGAGGCGGAGCGGCTGCTGCCGGCCTTCGCCGCCCAGCTGAGGGCCGAGGGCGTCGAGGTCATCAGCGTCGCGAGCGGCCTGGACGAGCCCGTCTTCGCGGCCTGCCGGGCGGCGGACGTACCGATGATCCGTGTCATGGCCGAGCTCGGCCCCGACGGCTACACCGCCTCCGTCCGCCGCTTCCGGAAGCGCCTGGAGGCCGCCGCGCCCCTGGTGAAGCGGTACGGCGTACAGGTCGGGGTGCAGCCGCACCACGGGCGCTTCGTCTCCTCCACGCTGGGCGTGATGGACCTCCTCGACGGGCTTCCGGCGGAGGGTTTCCGGGTGGTGTGGGACGCCGCACACGACGCGCTCGCGGGCGACGACCCCGGGGTGACGCTGCCGTTGGTCGTCCGCCGGCTCGGGATCGTCAACCTCAAGAACGTCATCCATGTCCCCGTCGAGCCCGCCGGGACGTCGGTCGGCGGCCACTGGAAACCGTGGTTCGTCCCCGGCGCCGAGGGGCTGTCCAACTGGTCCGCGGTCCTGGGCCGGCTGGCCGACCTGGGCTGGGCGGGTCCCGTCTGCCTCTCCGGCCAGTACTCCGACCCGAGCGTCCCGGTCGAGGAGCGCCTGGTGACGGATCTGGCGGCGGCACGCGCGGCGAGCGCCTGACGGCGCCCGAGCGGGGTGTGTGCGGCGCGTGCGGGGCCGTGTTCCATGGAGTGCCCCCTCCCCAGCGGGTGTTCCGGAGGATCGCTGTCGCCGTCGCGCACCCCGACCCGGAGGTCCGCAAGAACCGGGCTCCTGGACCCCCGGGGCGGAGGGCCCGCCGCTACGCGCGCCAGTCGTACCGGCGCTCCGGGCGGCCGGTCGAGCCGTAGCGCAGGGTCACGTCGGCGTGGCCGGTGTCGTGGAAGTACTCCAGGTAGCGGCGGGCGCTCACCCGGGAGACGCCGGTGGCGGCCGCCGCCTCGGTGGCGGAGAGCGTGCCGTCCGCGTCGCGGAGCGCGCGCTCGATCAGATCGGCGGTCTCCACACTCATGCCCTTCGGCAGGGCGCTGCCCGCGGGGGGTGTGAACGCCCCGGCCAGGACGCGGTCCACGTCCGCCTGGCCGCGGACGACGGTGGTGAGCAGCCGTCCGCGCCGGGTCGCGTACCGTTCGAGGCGGGGCTGGAGGTCCTCGTAGTCGAAGGGCTTGAGGAGGTAGTCGACGACGCCGTGGCGTACGGCGTCGCGCACCGCGTCGGCCTCGCGGGCCGCGCTGATGACCAGGACGTCGCAGTCGTGTCCGGCGGTGCGCAGCCGGGGGATGACGTCCAGCCCGAAGACGTCCGGCAGATACAGGTCGAGCAGGACCAGGTCGGGGCGCAGCTCGTCCACCGCCTTGATCGCCTGCTCGCCGGTGTGCGCGGTGCCGACGACCCGGAACGAGGGGACCCGTTCGACGAAGGTGCGGTGGACCCGGGCGACCATGAAGTCGTCGTCGACGACCAGGACGTCGATGGTGTCGGTCGGCTCGGTCATGGGGTAGCTCCTTCCGCCACCGCGTGGGTGGGCTGGCCGACGGACATGCGCGCGGTGAACATGGCGCCCTCGGCCGTATTGGTCACCGCGATCTCTCCGCCGCGGCGCTCACAGACGAGACGGGTCAGGGCGAGCCCGATGCCGCGCTCACCCTCCTGGGCGGCCTTGGTGGTGAAGCCGTGGGCGAAGACCTCCTGGGCCAGCTCGGGGGCGATGCCGGGCCCCGAGTCGCGGACCACGATCTCCACGCTGGCGGCGTCCTGCCTCAGCTCGATCTCCACCCATGCCTCGTCGGGCGGGACGCCGCCGTCGGGCTCGGCCGCGGTGGCCGCGTCGATGGCGTTGTCGACCAGGTTGCCGACCACGGTCGCCACATCCGCGGCGTCCTCCGGGGCGAGTCGGCCCAGCGCCGTGCGGTCGGAGATGCGCAGGGCGACCTTCCGCTCGGCGGCCTGGGCGGACTTCGCCATCAGCAGCGCGGCGACGGCGGTGTCGCGGACCCGGCGGCCGACGGTCATGTCGAGGGAGTGGCGGCGCTGGTTCAACGCGCGGATGTAGCACACCACTTCCTCCTGCTCGCCGATCTGGATCAGCCCGGAGATGGTGTGCAACTGGTTGGCGAACTCGTGCGCCTGCGCCCGCAGCAGCTCCGAGGTGCTGCGGAAGGAGCCGATCTCCCGCTCCAGGTGGGCCAGTTCGGTTCGGTCGCGCAGGGTGGCGACCGAGCCGAGCAGCCGTCCGTCCTTCGTGACCGTCATCCGGTTCATGACCAGGACGCGGCCGTGGCGGACGACGACCTCGTCACGCGCGTTCGCGGTGGTTTCCTGCGTCCCGGTCAGCACGTCGAGCAGCCGTCCGTCGATGCCGAGCTCGGCCACGGTCCGGCCCACGCAGTCCTCGGGCAGGTCCAGCAGCCGTCGGCCCATGTCGTTGACGAGGGTGAGGCGGTGCTGCGGGTCCAGGGCGACGACCCCCTCGGCGATGCCGTACAGCATGGCCTCGCGGTGTTCGGCCAGCCCGGTGATCTCGCGTGGTTCCAGTCCGAGCGTCTGCCGTTTGACGCGGCGGGCGAGCAGCCAGGAGCCGACGACGCCCAGCGCGCTGGCCACGCCGAGGTAGATCAGCAGATACGAGGACGCGCCGCCGAGCCGCTGCCACACCGTCGGGGACGCCTCGCCGACCATGACCGTGCCCAGCCTCCGGCCCGCGTCGTCCCCCGTCGTGCCGAGCACCGGCACCTGGGCCACCAGCTCCCGGTTGCCGTCCCAGTCCAGTGAGCCCGACCAGCCGCGGCCCGCGCCGACCCCCTCGCCGAGCGGCAGCCGGTCGCCGACCACCGTGGGGTTCGTCGAGCTGACGACGCGGCCGTCGCGGTCGGCCACCGTCACCGAGGTGACATCGGACTGCACCCGCGTGGAGAGCACCAGGGGGGCCAGCGCCTCCGCGGGCGCGGGCTTCACCAGCCGGCTGTGCACGAGGGGGTGGGCGGCCAGCTGCTCGGCCAGCGCGCTCACCCGGCGCCCCTCGACCCGGTTGAAGGTGGCCTCCGACTGCGCGAGCGAGACCGCGGCGACCGCCAGCAGCACCACCACGACGATGGCGAGCTGGAGCACCAGCATCTCGCCCGCGAGCGTATGGCGACGGAACACGGCGACCACGATGAATTCAATCTCTCCTGCCGACACAGCCTGGGCGACCCTCCCGCCAGGCCGCACAATCATGACGTCCGCCGTGCGCGAAGCGAAAGGGAGGTGCCATGAGAGGACGTAGCCGAGCCCTGTCCGGCACCCTCGCGCTCCTGGTCTCGCTGGTGGCCGGTGGCTGCGGCGTCTGGCCGGGCGCCGGGGGCTCCGATGGCGATCTGCGCGTCCTGGTGCCCAACACGGCCGGGGGCGGATACGACACGACGGCCCGGACCGTGGCCCAGGTGCTGGAGGAAACCGGAACCGCCTCCGATGTGCAGGTGTTCAACCTGCCCGGCGCCGGCGGAACGGTGGGCCTCCAGCGCACCGTCAACGAGCGCGGCAACGGCCGGCTCGCCCTCCAGATGGGCCTCGGGGTCCTCGGCGCGTCGCATGTGCTGCGCACGCGGGTGACCGTACGGCAGACCACCCCGATCGCGCGGCTGATCGAGGAGCCCGAGGCGGTGGTGGTCCGCGAGGACTCGCCGTACCGCACGGTCGGGGAGCTGGTCGCCGCATGGAAGGAGAGCCCGCGGCGCGTCACGGTCGGCGGCGGCTCCTCCCTGGGCGGCCCGGACCATCTGTTCCCCATGGAGCTGGCCGGGACCGTCGGCATCGCTCCCCGGCGGGTGAGATACGTCGCCTACGACGGCGGTGGCGGCGATCTGCTCCCCGCGCTGCTCGACGGCAGGGTCGACTTCGCCACCAGCGGCATCGGTGAGTTCCTGGGCCAGATCCAGGCGGGCCAGCTGCGGGTGCTCGCGGTCTCCGGCGACCGGCCGATGGCCGCGCTGCCCGGTGTGCCGACGCTCCAGGCGTCCGGCATCGACCTGGTGTTCCACAACTGGCGGGGGATCGTCGCGCCGCCCGGCATCAGCCCGGCGGACCGCGAGCGGTGGATCCGGGCGCTGACCGCGCTGCACACCTCACGGCAGTGGAAGGCCGAGCTCACCCGGCACGGCTGGACCGACGCCTTCATCACGGGCGACTCCTTCGCCGCCTATCTGACCCGGCAGGACGCCGTGGTGGCCGGCCTGGTCGCGCGCCTCGGACTCGACCGTCGTCCTGGCCGCGGCGGTCAGACGGAGCGGACGCGGTGGACGAACTCGGCCAGGTCGGCCGCCGACGCGTCGCCCCGTGACGTGGCGAAGTTGTCGACGAGCCGGATCAGGGCGCCGTACGCCTCGGTGTGGTCATAGGACACGGCGTCCGCGATGCTCAGCGACCACCGCCAGTACCCGCCCAGCGTGTCCGCCAGGGGCATGCGGAAGGTGGCGAGCACGTCCTTGAGGTCCGGCACCGTCGCCGCGAGTCCATGCCGCCCGATGTAGGCGGTGAGGAGCTCGGTGTAGAAGGCGAAGTGCCGGGCCTCGTCCCTGGCCAGCCGATGGAGCAGCTCGCGCAGCACCGGCTCCGTGGCGACCGCCTTGAACCGTTGGTAGAAGAGTTGCGTGGCCTTCTCCTGGACCAGTGTGTAGGTGAACGCCTGGACGGGGCTCTCGTACGGCAGCGCGAACTTCTTTCTGCCCTCCTCGGCCAGCTCCCGGATCAGGGTGTTGGGGTCGCTGATCCCGGCCTCGATCTGATACCGGGTGAGCGCCGAGGCATGCCGTTCCTCTTCGTTCGCCCAGGAGATCAGGAACCGGAAGTACTCGCGGTTGAAGCAGAACTCCTCGATGGCCAGGTCCTCACCGGACACCGGGAAGGAGTCCAGGAAGTAGGTGAGATACCCGGGGATGTGGTCCTCGACGAAGGTGATGAACCGCACCACCGATCGGTCGGTCTCGGTGAGTTCCTCCGGCCGCAGCGTTGCCCAGGGCAGCTCGTCGATGGACCAGTGCTGCCGGTCGGCGTGGCGCACGGCCCGCCGGGTCAGTCTCCCGGCCTCCGCGGGGTCGATCATGGCGCCTCCGCCGGGCCCATCCGGGACTTCAGCGCGCTCAGCGCGTAGTGCTTGGTGGTGTAGCCCCAGCCGGCGTTGGCCGTCCGGAGATAGCGGATGAGCGGCTCGCTCATGCCGGGTGCCACCCGTTCGATACGGTCGCGCGCGGCGTGGGCCCGCTCCTCCCAGTCCTGGATGGTCCGGTGGTAGTGCGCGGTGAGGTCGGAGAGCGCGGTGAGGCTGAACCCGGCCGACTCCACCGCTTCCACGAGAGTGGAGAGCGGCACCATGTCGGCGAACCCGAATATGTTCTCGGTGACATGCCTGGTGCCCGGCCGGCGCGAGAACTCCTCGTAGGCGGCGTGGTTCCGGAAACAGCTCTCCGACAGATACAGCGACCCGCCGCGGCGCAGCAGTTCGTGGACCTTGCGCAGGACCGTGCCCCGATCGGGCATGTGCACGATCGAGCCGAGCATGGTGACCGCGTCATACACCCCGGCCACCTCGACATCGGTGAAGGCGCCGTGCGTCAGCGTGATCAGCTCCGCCACGCCCGCCTTCTCCGCCTGGGCCCGGATGTACTCGATCTGCGGGCGCGACGGGGTGACACCGGTGACCTGGCAGCCGTACTCCTGGGCCATGAACAGGGTCAGGCTGCCCCAGCCGCAGCCGATGTCGAGCAGCCGCTCACCGCCGGTGAGACCGAGCCGCCCCGCGACAAAGCGCAGCTTGTCCGTCTGCGCCTGGTCGAGGTCGGTGTCCTGGGTGGTGTAGAGCCCGGAGCTGTACTTGAGCCGCCGGTCGAGGTAGGCGGCGAACAGCTCGGCGGGCAGCTCGTAGTGCTGGTTGGTGGCCTGGAATGCTTCTTGGGGGGTCAGGGTGATCACGGCGTCGTCAGTTCCTTGCCGACATAGGTGTGCACCAGGGTGACCAGTTCATCAACGGTCTCGGCGGAGAAGACGGCTTGGTCGTCGAATTCGATGTCCCACCGGCGCTCCAGTTTGGAGACCACCCGCAGCAGTTTCATCGAGTCGGCCCCGGGCAGCGCCTTGAGGGTGTCGGCGGGGCCGATCCCGTCGGGGGAGATCTCCAGTTCGGTGGCGAGGAACTCGGTGGTGATCGCGGCGATCCGCTCGCGGCTGGTGGGCTCGGCGGTCATGACTCTCCCGTACCGTGGTCGAAGTAGTGGCGTACGCGGCCGAAGGCGGCATCGTCGAGCCGCATGAACTCTCTGGCTTGCTGGGAGCGGATCGGCTGGTAGGTGCCGGTGGCCATGACGTGCAGTTCGCCCCCGGGCCCGGTGATCTCGGCCTGGGTGTGCAGCACTCCGTTGCCCTGGCCGCTGATCCGCGCGGCGGTCAGATACGGCTCGCCCACCGCGAGCGGCAGCAACATCTTGCTGCGCAGGGTCACGGAGAACGCGAGCAGGCCGTGCACCAGCGCGAGGGTGTCGCCCATCACCTCGTCCAGCAGCACGTTCACGATGCCGCCGTGCACGATCCCCGGGTAGGAGGCGTAGTTCTCCGAGAAGGCCGTCTCGGCGGCGTGGTCTCCGTTCGGCAGCCGTTTCAGCCGCAGCTTGAGCCCGATCGGGTTGTGTGGCGAGCAGCCGAAACAGTTGAAGGAGGGCTCCGCGTGCCAGGGGAGTTCGATCGCCTCGCCGGTGGTGTCCTGCGCGGTGTTCATGCGGCGACCTTGCTCTTCGGCGACTCCTCGGCGATCGCCCGGCGCACGTCGGACATCTTCGTCAGCCGGTGGCCGGTGAGCGCGGAGAAGTACTTGAACAACTGCTCACAGCACTTCGCCCAGTCGCTGCCGTCCTCGTCCATCTCGGCGAAGTAGGAGAACATCTCGTCGATGGTCTCGTGGTTCTCCAGCTCGGGAAGGTTGCCCTTGAACCGGCTGACCGGATGGCGGTACAGGTCACGGGTGGTGCCCATGTAGATGTACAGGGTTTCCACGACCGACGCGCACTCCTCCGGCCGCGCGGCCAGCTGCTGCGCGGTGTAGTGGACGAACTCGCGTGCGTGCCGCGCCTCGTCGCCGCTGGCCTTCTTCAGGATGGCCGCGAGCACCGGTTCCTCCATGCGGCGGGCGACACATTTGTAGGCGTGGGTGGCGAGGACCTCGCAGATGACATTGGTGGCCAGGGTGGCCGCCCGGGTCACCCCCGGTGGGTACGGTTCGCGCATCGAGGCGATGGTGTGGTGGTCGATGCTGTGGCCCGCCAGCTGGAGCCAGGTCTGGAAGGCCAGGTGGTGCTGGATCTCCTGGTAGCCCCAGACACAGGCGAACTGCGAGAAGTCGTAGTCCATGGCGAACTCGTTCAGCAGTCCATGGGTCGCTGCGATGACGTTCGACTCGCCCACGATGGCGCCCTTGGCGAACACGATGTGCTCGGGCAGCACCAGATCGGCCCGGAACTCCTCCCACGGGATGTGGTGCAGCTCCCAGGTGGCGTGTTGATACGCGGCGAACACCCGGGCGCTGTGCATCCGGTCGTCCGCGAGCAGGGGGACCCCGGCCGGCGATTGTGTTCTGCTGTTCACACTCGTTCTCCTCGGTCTGGACTTCCGGTGGCGGGGAACACCCCTTCGCCGTCGCCCGCGGTCACGCGCCGCGCGGCCAGCACGCGCTGCCACTTTCCGCTGGTGGTGCGGGGGATCCAGCGGGGTTTGACCGCGTAGACCCGCACCTGGGACAGGTCCAGCTCGGCCGCCACCCGGCTGCGGACCTCCTTGATCACCGGCGCGGGATCGTCACCGGTCTCCACGATGACCCCGATCCGCTCGCCGCCCTCGGCATCGGTGTCGGCGAAGGCGACACAGCGGCGGCGGTAGACACCGGGCACGGTGCGGGCGACGTTCTCGACGTCGTCGGGGAAGAAGTTCTGCCCGTGCACCACGACCATCTCCTTGCGCCGCCCGGTGACATACAGCTCGCCGTCGAGCAGGAAGCCCAGGTCGCCGGTGCGCAGCCAGCCATCCGCGAACACCGCGCGGGTCGCCTCGGGGTCACGGAAGTAGCCGGTGGTCACCGGCTCCCCGGCGATCTGGATCTCGCCGAGCGTGCGGTCGGCCACCACCGCCCCGTCGTCGCCGGCGATCCGCAGCTCGACGCCGTGTACCGCGCGGCCCACCGAGACCACCGGTTTGGCCCCGGGCGCGGCCTCGGCGACGGGGCGCACGGCACCGGTCCTGGCCAGCTCGTCGCGGTCCACAGCACGGATCCGAGCGGTGTCCCCGGGGGCGGGATAGCTGATCGACAGGGTGGCCTCGGCCATGCCGTACACCGGGTACATCACCGACGGGCCGACACCGCTGGGCGCCAGCGCCTCGGTGAACCGCCGCACGGTGGCCGCGCTGACGGGTTCCGCGCCGTTGAACGCCAGCCGCCAGCTGGACAGGTCGAGCGCGGCGAGCCGCTCCGCCGGCACATGGTCGAGCAGGTAGTCGTAGGAGAAGTTGGGGCCGGTGATCACCGTTCCGCGGTGTGCGGCGAAGTGTTCGAGCACCGTGCCAGGTCGCCGGAGAAACGTGGTCGGCGAGAACGCGTGGACGTCGGCGCCGTTGAGCCAGTGGGCCTGGAGGCCGATGAGCCCCATGTCGTGGAAGGTCGGCACCCACTGGACGAACACGTCGTCCGGGCTGAACCCGCCGGAGACCACACAGGCGCGCAGGCCGGCCATGGTCGTGCGGTGCGGCAGCATCACGCCCTTGGGCAGGCTGGTGCTGCCTGAGGTGAACTGGACGATGGCCAGCGCGTCGGGGTCGACGGTGGGCAGGGCGAGCGGGTCGCCGGTGGAGCCGGGCGACGGCGGGGGCACCAGGGCCACCTCGGGGGCCGTCGTGGCGAGTGCGCGCCCGAGATCGTCGCCCAGTTCGTGATAGTCCCGGTCCAGGACGAGGTGGCGCAGGCCCGCGACACCCGCGATGCGCGCGATGCGCCGCGCGGTGTCCCGCGGATCACCGAATCCGGCCTGGACCGGCAGCACACTGATCGCCGCCCCGGCCCGCCAGAGCCCGAAGACCGTGGTGAAGAACCGGGCGGCGGTGGGCACCAGCACGCCCACGATGTCACCGGGCCGCACCCCGGCGCGCAGAAACGCGTGCGCGGCCGCGGCGGAGGCGATGTGGAGGTCCGCCGCGGTGATGTCGTCGCCCGCGGTGGGAAACCTCGCGCGGGAGTCCGGTGCTGCCTTCGCCAACAGCGCCAGGCTCTCTCCCAGCGTCTGTCCGTCCAGCAAGGCAGGTCGCATGGATCGCTGCAAGCTGATTCCCCTATCGCGGGTCGAAGACCAGATTCCTGCATTCCCGACCCTTAATGGATGAAGAAAGTGCAGGGGGCCGGGCCTGGCAATTACAGTTCTGGAGATTCTCAGCATGGCATGGATGTGCGGGGACTTGCGCCGGCGCCGGGGAGGACTAGGAGATCTGCTAAACACCCGCTCCACCCGGAGGCGGAGCCTGGAATCGCTTGCCGGGAATAGTTACGCTGCCGATCCCGTCGCCTCTTCCCGGGATTACCCGCGTATTCGGTGGCATTCCCTCAAGCGATACGTCCACGGCCCGTGTTCGGCACGATTCCGCCCGACGATGAGACGGTGAACAGGACAGGTGGTCCCATGCAGCCCGGCAGTACCGCTCGCCCGGCGCCGGTCGCGGTGATCGGCTTGTCCAACTGCCCCTCAGGGGTGCCGCCGACCGAAGCGGCGCTGCGGGCGCTGGACAACGCGGGCCTCGTCCCGGAGCGGCTCCGCAAGGCGGCGGCCAGTGTGTTCGCCATGGCGCAGGCCGACCCGATCGCCGCCGAACTGGGCGTGACCGGGCCCGCGCTGACGCTGGACACCCTGCCCGCCGGGGTGGTCCACCTGGCCTGCCAGTCCATCCTCACGGGCGAGTCCGCGCTGGCGCTCGCCGGCGTCGTGTCGCCCGAGGGAAGCAGCGGATTCCTGGTGCTGAAGCCGGCTCCGGCCGCGGTGGCCGAAGGCGACCCCGTCCACTGTGTGATCGACGGCAGCGCGCTGGGCCGCGGTGACGTCGTGCGGCAGGCCTGTGCGCGCGCCGAGGTGGCGGGCGACGGGATTCACTTCTGGTGGCGGGGCGGCTACCACGCGGCCGAGTCCGCACCGGACGGCCTGTTCGACGACGGCGGGCCGGGTGGCGAGGCCGGGGACGCGGTGGCGGCGTTGCTGGAGCTGCCCGTGCTGCTGGGCCGGGGACAGGTGCCGGTCCCCGGAGCCCCGGACCTCGACGGTCGGCTGACCGTGGTTCTCAGCTCCTCGGACGGCGCGGGAACGGCCTGCGCGTTGGTGCTCTCCGAACCGCCCGTGCGCCCCGCGCCGCCGGTGGAGGCTGCCGTCCCGGCGCTGCCCGTGCTGCTGTCGGCGGACAGCGAGGAGACGCTGTACGGCAAGGCGGAGAGCCTGCGTGCCCATCTGGCCGAGCCCGGGGGCCCGGACCTGCTCGACACCGCGCACACCCTGGCGGTCGGCCGCCCGCATCTGCCGTATCGCGCGGTGCTCCTCGCCGCCGACCGCGCGGAACTCGCCGACGGGCTCGGCGAGCTGGCCGCGGGCCAAAGCGGCGCGGTGCGGGCCGACACCGGTCGCAAGGTGGCCTTCCTCTTCCCCGGCGAGGGCGGCCAGCGCCCCGGCATGGGGCGTGAGCTGTATCCGCTGTTCGACGTGTTCGCGGACGCGCTCGACGAGGTGTGCGCACACCTGGACGCGGTCGCCACCTGGTCGGTCCGCGATCTGCTGCTCGACACGGGCAAGGCCACCGAGGTCGCGCCGGCCGACCAGGCGCTGTACACCCAGGACGCGCTGTTCGCCCTTCAGGTCGCGCTGTTCCGGCAGTTCGAGCACTGGGGCGTACGCCCAGACTTCGTGGCCGGGCACTCGGTGGGGGAGCTGGCCGCCGCGACGGCGGCCGGGGTGTTCTCCCTGCCCGACGTGTGCGCGCTGCTCGCCGAGCGGATCCGGCTGTTCCGGGAGAGGACACCCGTCGGCGGCGCGATGGTCGCGATGCGCGTCACCGAGGCCGAGGCCCTCGAATCGCTGGCCGGACACGAACACCTGGTCGCCCTCTCCGCGGTGAACGCCCCGAACTCCGTCGTCGTCTCCGGAGATCGCGAAGCCGTGCTGCGGATCGCCGCGCTGTGGTCGGAGCGGGGGCGCAAGGTGAAACAGCTGCCGGTCGACCGGGCTTTTCACTCACCGCATATGGCCGCGATGGCCGGGGACTTCGAGCAATTCGCCCGCGGCCTCGTCACACGACCGCCGCGCATTCCGATCGTCCCGGTGCACCACGCGCTCGGAACCGATCCCACGGTCGTCTGCCTGCCCGAGTACTGGGGTGCGCAGGTGCGCGGCACCGGGCATTTCCTCCAGTGCGTGACCGGCCTCGACGCGGCCGGAGTGAACACCTATGTGGACATGAGCGCGAACGGCGTGCTGGCCGCGCTGGTCGAGGAGACCCTGCCCGAGCCCGCCGCCGCGAAGGCGCACATCACCGCGGCCCTGCACGGCGGCGGGTCCGATCTCCGTGCCGTGCTCGGCACGCTGGGCGGGTTGCACGCCCACGGCGTCCCGGTGGACTGGCCCGCCGTCTTCGGCGGCTGGGGCGGCCGCCGCACCCATCTGCCGACCGAGGTGGCACAGCCCGCCCGCGCCGTGTCCCGGTCCACGGATCTGCGGCGGTCGATCCGGATCGAGACCGAGGCGATGACCGGGGGTGGCTACGGGCCGGACCGGTCGTTCTTCGAGCTCGGGCTGGACTCCCTGGCCGCCGTGGAGCTGGTGAACCGGCTGCGGAAGCGGACCGGGCTCAAGATCGCCACAGCCGCGCTGTTCGACCACCCCACCCCGAACCGCCTGGCCGCACACCTGGAGCACCGCGCGCCCCGGCCGGTGGCCGCCCGCCCCCGTCGGACCGGCCCGGACGAGCCGATCGCGATCGTCGGGATGAGCTGCCGGTTTCCGGCCGGAGTGCGATCGCCGGAGGATCTGTGGCGGTTGCTCGTCTCCGGCCGGAACGTCATGTCGCCGATGCCCGAGGACCGCGGCTGGGACCTGGCCGCGCTGTACGACCCGGAGCGGAACCGCCCGGGCACCAGCTATGTACGCGAGGGCGGATTCCTCCACGACGCCGCCGAGTTCGACCCCGCGTTCTTCGGCATCGGCGGACACGAGGCCCTCGAGATGGACCCGCAGCAGCGGTTGCTGCTCGAACTGTCCTGGGAGGCGATCGAACGGGCCGGCATCGACCCGGTCACCCTCCGCGGCAGCGACACCGGGGTCTACGCCGGGCTGTCCCACGGCCAGTACGGTACCGGCGCCGGCCACCCGGACCTCCATGTGCGACCGCATCTGGCGATCGGCACCGGCGCCAGCACGGCCTCCGGCCGGATCTCGTTCACCCTCGGCCTGGGCGGGCCCAATCTCGCGATCGACACGGCGTGTTCCTCGTCGCTGGTGGGGCTGCACCTCGCCGCCGCCGCGCTGCGCCGCGGCGAGTGCTCGCTGGCGCTGACGGGCGCGGTCACCGTGCTCTCGTCGCCCATGGTGTTCGTCGAGTTCAGCCGCCGGGGCGGGCTCGCGCCGGACGCCCGGGCCAAGCCGTTCGCCGAGGGCGCCGACGGCACCGCCTGGTCCGAGGGCGGCGGGATGTTCGTCCTGGAGCGGTACTCCGACGCACGCCGCAACGGCCATCCGGTGCTGGCCCTGGTCGTGGGGTCGGCGGTCAACTCCGACGGCGCCAGCAACGGGTTCACCGCGCCCAACGGCGCCGCCCAGCACCGGCTGCTGGTCTCCGCCCTCGCCGACGCCCGGCTGAGACCGTCCGACGTGGACGTCGTGGAGGCGCACGGCACCGGGACGATGCTCGGCGACCCCATCGAGGCCGGCGCCCTCCTGGAGGCGTACGGTGCGCACCGGCCGCCGGACCACCCGCTGCTGGTGGGCTCGTCGAAGTCCAACCTGGGCCACACCCAGGCCGCGGCCGGTGCCGCGGGGGTGATGAAGATGGTGCTGGCCATGCGGCACGGGCTGGTCCCGGCGACCGTCAACGTCGACCGGCCCAGCCCGCACGTGGACTGGGACGCGGGGCTGCGGCTGGTGACCGAGGACACGCCATGGCCCGACCAGGGACCGCTCCGGCGGGCGGGCGTGTCGTCGTTCGGCATCGGCGGGACCAACGCCCATGTCATCCTCCAGCAGCCGCCCGCCGAGCCACCGGCCCCGGCGGAGCCCGCGCGGACCGTCCGGCCGCTGTGGACCGTCTCCGGCGGCTCGCCGGCCGCGCTGCGCGCCCAGGCCGGACGGCTCGCCGCGCACTGGGACGCCCGTCCCGACCTCGACGCGCTCGACATCGGCTTCTCGCTGACCCGGACACGCTCGGCGCTGACCCACCGGGCCGTGCTCACCGGCGGTGACCGGGACCGGCTGCGGCGCTCGCTGACCGCCCTGGCGGGTGGACGACCCGACCCCGGCCTCACGGTCGGCGCGGTGGCCGAGGGCGGCCTGGCGTTTCTGCTGACCGGTCAGGGCAGCCAGCGCGTGGGTATGGGACGCGGGCTGTATGCCGCCCACCCGGCCTTCGCCGAGGCCTTCGACGAGGTGTGCGCCGCGCTGGAGCCGCCCGTGAAGGAGACGGTGTTCGGGACCGACCAAGGCCCCCTCGATCGCACCGAGTTCGCGCAGCCCGGGCTGCTCGCCTTCGAAGTGGCGCTGTTCCGGCTGTTCGAGAGCTGGGGCATCCGGCCGGACCTGCTGCTGGGCCACTCCCTCGGCGGGCTGACCGCCGCCCATCTGGCCGGGGTGCTGTCCTTCCAGGACGCGTGCACGCTGGTCGCGGCGCGCGGCTCGCTCATGCAGGCGCTGCCCCGGGAAGGGGCGATGTACGCGGTGGCGGCCGCGCCGGACGAGGTTGCCGAGCTGCCTCCGGGCGTATCGCTGGCGGCGGTGAACGGGCACCGGTCGGTGGTGGTCTCCGGTGTCGAGGAGGCGGTCGTCGCGGTGGCGGAGCGGTTCCGCGCCCAGGGGCGCAGGACCACGCGCCTGAGGGTCGGCCACGCGTTTCACTCGGCCCTGATGGACCCCATGCTCGACGCGTTCCGCACCGTCGCCGAGGGGCTGACGTACCACCCGCCCGAGATCCCTGTCGTGTCCGATCTGACCGGGCGGCTCGCCGAGCCCGGTGACCTGTGTTCCCCCGAGTACTGGGTCCGCCATGTGCGCTCCACGGTCCGGTTCCGGGACGGGATGCGGACCCTGCGGGACGAGGGCGTCACCACCTTCCTGGAGCTGGGACCGGACACGACGCTCACCGAGATGGCCGCCGACTGCCTCGATGAAACCACCGAGGCGGCGGTGATCCCCGCCCTGCGCCACGACGATGTGCTCGGCGCCGTCGCGGCGCTTCAGGTCCGCGGCCACGGGCCCGACTGGTCTGCGTGGTACGCCGGAAGCGGGGCGCGCCGCGTGGACCTGCCCACGTACGCCTTCCAGCGCAAGCGGTACTGGCTGCTGCCGGAGGCGGCGGAACACCGTTCCCAGCGGACGGACTCGGCGTTCTGGCGGGCCGTGGAGAGCGAGGACACCCAGGCGCTGAGCGATCTGCTGGGCACCGGCACCGACCGGACCCTCGGCGAACTGCTGCCCGCGATGGCGCGCTGGCGGCGCGATCACGACCGGGAAGCCGCGATGGACCGGCTGCGGTACCGGATCGGCTGGCGGCCCACCGCGGACCGGGTCGCCACCCGGCGCGACTGGCTGATCGTCCATTCCGAGGCCCTCCCCGTACCGGAACCGCTCCGTGACGCGCTCGGCACCCGGACACTCCCCGTCGCCATCGGCGCGGACCGCGCGGAACTCGCCGAGCGTCTGGCGTCCGTGACGGGCGGCGCACCGCCCGGCGGGGTGCTGTCCCTGCTGGCCCTGGACGAGCGGACCCATCCGGAAACGGCCGGAGTACCCGCGGGGCTCGCGCTGACCACGGCGCTCATCCAGGCCATGGGGGACACCGCCCTCGACGTGCCCTTGTGGTGCGCGACCCGGGGAGCGGTGTCCACCGGCCACGGCGACCGGCTCGGCAGCCCGGCGCAGGCCATGGTGTGGGGACTCGGCCGGGTCGCGGCCCTGGAGCACCCCGGGCGGTGGGGCGGACTGGTCGATCTGCCTCCCACCGTGGACGCACCGGCGGCCGAACGGCTGGCCGGGATCCTCTCCGCCACGGACGACCAGGCCGCCGTCCGCGCCTCCGGAGTGTTCGTACGGCGCCTGCTGCGCGCGCCGCTGCGCACCGGGCCCCGGCGCGGCTGGCCGCTGCGCGGAACCACCCTCGTCACCGGGGCGTTCGGGGCGCTCGGCGGACACGTCGCCAGATGGCTGGCCGCCGAGGGCGTCCAACGGCTGCTCCTGACCGGCAGGCACACCGACGACCCCGAGCTGGTCGCCGAACTGACCGCGCTCGGCGCCGAGGTCGACACCGCGGCCTGCGACGTGGGCGACCGGGAGGCGGTGGCGGCCCTGCTCGCGGGGATCCCCGGGGACCGCCCGCTGACCGCGGTCGTCCACGCGGCCGGGGTACTCGACGACGGCGTCATCGACGCCCTCGATCCGTCGCGGCTCGCACGCGTCCTGCACGCCAAGGCCACCGGCGCCTGCAACCTCCACGAACTCGCGGGGGAGCTCCGGGCGTTCGTGCTGTTCTCCTCCGCCACCGGCGCGGTCGGCAACGCCGGCCAGGCCAACTACGCGGCGGCCAACACCTACCTCGACGCGCTCGCCGAACAACGCCGCGCCGACGGACTCGCGGCCACCTCGGTGGCCTGGGGGCCATGGGGCGCCGGAGGCATGGCGGTGGACGGGGCGGACGCGCGGATCGTGGGCACCCGGCTGCGCCGCAACGGCATGACGGTGCTCGACCCGGACCTGGCCGTCGCCGTACTGGCCCGGGCCTTCGCGGACGACGAGTCCGGACTGGTGATCGCGGACATCGACTGGGCCCGGTTCCTCACGGCGTTCGCCACCACCCGCGACAGCGCCCTGCTCGCGGACCTGCCCGAGGCCCGGCGGGGCGAGGCCGTCGATCCGCCGACGGAGGTCTCCTCGCTCGTCGGCCGGCTCGCCGGGATGTCGCGGGCCGAGCGGGTCCGTGTGCTGCGCGACCTGGTGTGCCAGGACACCGCGCAGGTGCTCGGGCACGAGTCGGCCGCGCAGATCCAGCCCGGAAAACCCTTCCATGAGCAAGGGCTCAGCTCGCTGGGCATCGTCGAGCTGCGCAACCAGCTCAGCGCCCGGACCGGCCTGCGGATGCCCGCCAACACGCTGTTCGACCACCCCACCCCCTCCGCACTGGCCGGCCACCTCGCCGCGGAACTCGCCCCGGCCGTCCCACCCGAGCCCGTACCGGAGGCGGAGCCCGGGACGGCGGACCTCGAGGCCGTCCTGAGCCGCGCCGAAGAGGAGCTCTCCCGGGCCGGGGAGGACCGGCTCGATGGCTGACGACCGCAGGCTGCTCGACACCGTGCAGCGCCTCACCACCGCGCTGCGGGACACCCGGGAACGCCTGCGCGTGGCCGAGGCCGGCGCCCGCGAGCCGATCGCCGTCGTGGGGGCGGGCTGCCGGTTCCCCGGCGGAGTGGGCGACCCGGAAGGCCTGTGGCGGCTGGTCCGCGAGGGGCGGGACGCCGTCACGCCCTTCCCCACCGACCGCGGCTGGGCGGACGAGTTCACCGGCGCGGGGGCGTTCCTGACCGACCCCGGCTGGTTCGACGCGGGCTTCTTCGGCATCGGCCCCCGCGAGGCCCTGTCGATGGACCCGCAGCAGCGGCTGATGCTGGAAATCTCATGGGAGGCCGTGGAACGGGCCGGCATCGACCCGCTGTCCCTGCGCACCTCCCGGACCGGGGTGTTCACCGGCACCAGCGACCAGGACTACCGCGGCCTGCTGGGGAGGGTCAGCAACCACAACGAGCACACCGACCACCTGGCGACCGGCACCGCGGCCAGTGTGCTGTCCGGGCGCGTCGCCTATCTGCTCGGGCTGGAGGGCCCGGCGGTCTCCATCGACACCGCCTGCTCGTCCTCGCTGGTGGCGTTGCACCTGGCCGTCCGGTCGCTGCGCTCGGGGGAGTGCGATCTCGCGCTGGCCGGGGGCGTCGTCGTGCTGTCCACCCCCGGACTGTTCACCGCCTTCCAGCGCCAGGGCGCGCTCGCCGCGGACGGCCGCTGCAAGGCGTTCGCCGAGGCGGCCGACGGCGTGGGCTGGGGTGAGGGCGCCGGGGTCGTGCTCGTGGAGCGGCTGACCGACGCCCTCGCCCACGGCCACCCCGTGCTGGCCGTGATCCGGGGCACCGCGATCAACTCCGACGGCGCCTCCAACGGGCTGACCGCGCCGAACGGGCGCGCCCAGCAGCGGGTCATCCGCGACGCGCTGGCCGACGCCGGGCTGTGCGGCCGCGACGTGGACGCCGTCGAGGCACATGGCACCGGGACCCGGCTCGGCGACCCCATCGAGGCGGCGGCGTTGCAGGCGGCGTACGGCGGCGACCGGGAAGCCCCGCTGGCACTCGGATCGGTGAAGACGAACATCGGGCACACCCAGGCCGCCGCCGGGATCGCCGGAGTACTGAAGACCGTACTGGCGCTGCGCCACCGGACCCTCCCGAAGACCCTGCACGTGGACCGCCCGTCGTCCCAAGTGGACTGGGACGCCGACGCGGTGGAGCTGCTCACCGAGAGCCGCCGGTGGCCGCCCCGCCCGGGCCGCCCCCGGCGCGCGGGAGTGTCCGCGTTCGGCATCAGCGGCACCAACGCCCATGTGATCCTGGAGGAGGCGCCGCCCGCCGAAGCGCCGACGCCCGGCGAAACCCCGGCCGCCCCCGGGGCGGAGCCGCTGCCGTGGGTGCTCTCGGCCCGCACCGACTCCGCGCTGCGCGCCAGGGCGAGACAGCTGCTGTCGCACCTGGACGGCAGGGACCCGGCAGGCGTCGCACACGCGCTGGTCACCTCCCGCAGCACGTTCGAGCGCCGTGCCGTGGTGCTCGACACAGAGCCGCGGGCCGCCCTGACCGCGCTCGGCCGCGGCGCCGCCGCGCCCGGCCTGGTCACCGGCACCGCCGATCTGACGGGCAAGGTGGTGTTCGTCTTTCCCGGCCAGGGCGGTCAGTGGGCGGGCATGGCCGGCGACCTGCTGGAGACGTCGCCGGTGTTCCGGGAACACATCCACCGCTGCGCCCGGGCGCTGGCGCCGCACGTGGACTGGGACCTGATGGACGTGTTGCGGCAGCGGCCGCACGCGCCCTCGCTGGAGCGCGTGGACGTGGTGCAGCCGGCGCTGTTCGCGGTCATGGTCGCACTCGCCGCCCTCTGGCGCTCCTGTGGCATCGAGCCCGACGCCGTGGTGGGGCACAGCCAGGGGGAGATCGCCGCGGCCCATGTGGCCGGCGCGCTGTCCCTCCAGGACGCCGCGCTGGTGGTGGCCCGGCGCGCGAAGGCGCTGACGGGGCTGTCCGGCCACGGCGGCATGGCCGCGGTGGAGCTGTCGGCGGACGAACTGCGGCCCCGGCTGGACGGGAGGCTGTCCATCGCCACGGTCAACGGGCCCGGATCGGCGGTGGTCGCCGGGGACACCGACGCCCTCGACGCGCTGCTGGCGGACCTGGCCGAGTCCGGCGTACGGGTGCGGAAGCTGCCGGTGGACTACGCGTCCCATTCGCCCCAGGTGGAGCTCGTCCGCGACCGCGTCCTCGCCGAGCTGGGGCCGATATCGCCGACGGCCACGGACATCCCCTTCCACTCCTCGGTGACCGGCACCGCGCTCGCCGGGACGGAGCTCGACGCCGGGTACTGGTACCGGAATCTGCGCCTTCCGGTGCGGTTCGACGAGGCCCTCGCCGGGCTCGCGGCGCCGGAACACTCGTTCTTCGTGGAAGTCGGCGCACACCCCGTGCTGGTCCCGGCGATCGCGGCGGCCGTCGGTGACAAGGCCGTGGCCGTCGGGTCGCTGCGCCGCCGGGAGAGCGGCCGCGCGGCGCTGCTCGCCTCGCTCGCCGAACTCCATGTCCGCGGGCTGTGCCCGGAGTGGACGGCATGGACAGGGCCGGACACACCCGCATTCACCGAACTGCCCACCTACCCCTTCGAACGCAAGCGGTTCTGGCTGACACCGGGCGAGTCCGGAAGCGGCGAACACCCCTTCCTGGACACCGCGATCGAGCTGGCCGACAGCGATGAACTGGTGCTGACCGGACGCCTGTCGGTGGCGTCGGCTCCATGGCTGGCCGACCACCGGGTGCTGGACGAGGTGATCCTGCCCGGCACCGCCTGGCTCGAATGCGCGCTGCACGCGGGCGCCGTGGCGGGCTGCGCCACCGTCGACGAACTCACCCTGGAAGTGCCCCTGGCCCTGCCGGA
This sequence comes from Streptomyces sp. NPDC021225, assembly GCF_044332865.1. Lineage (NCBI taxonomy): Bacteria > Bacillati > Actinomycetota > Actinomycetes > Kitasatosporales > Streptomycetaceae > Streptomyces > Streptomyces sp. NPDC021225. The sequence continues at coordinate 472,610 of NZ_JBIRPV010000006.1, forward strand.
CGAGGGCGCCGCGACCATGCAGCTGCGGGTCGGCGCGCCGGACGGCACCGGGCGCCGCGCGCTGCGCCTCCACGCCAAAGTGGACGGCGCGGGCTGGGTGCGCCACGGCGAGGGCGTGCTGAGCCCGGCGCCCACCGAGCCCGAGGGCCCGGAGAAGTGGCCACCCCCCGGCGCCGAGGAGGTCCCGCACACCGGGCTCTACCCCGCGCTGGTCGGCCGCGGGCTGCGCTACGGCCCCGCGTTCCAAGGGCTGCGCACTGTGTGGCGGCGCGGCGACGCGGTGTACTGCGAGGTGGCCTGCCCGGTGGACACCCGCGGCTTCGTGGTCCATCCGGCGCTGCTCGACTCCGCCCTGCACGCTCTCGGATTCGGCGCCTCGGCGAATGGCGGAGCAGGAGCCGCAGACGGCCCGCTGCTCCCGTTCGCATGGACCGGGGTGACCGCGCACCCGGCCCGGCCCTCGACGCTGCGGGTGCGGCTGTCCGGGTCCGCCGAGAACGGGGTGCGGCTGACCGCGACCGACGGCGAGGGCGCGCCGGTGCTGTCGGTGGACTCGCTGGCCCTGCGCCCGGCGGCCGTACGGAGCGCCGCCCCGCGCGACGCGCTGTTCCGGAACCGGTGGGTCGAGGTACGCCCGGCGAGCGGCCTGGCATCGGAGACCATCGCGGCCGTCGGCCTGGACACCGGCCACTTCCCGAACTTCGACGATCTTCCGGCGCTGGCGGAGGCGGTCGCCGCGGGGCTGCCGGTGCCGGGCGTGGTGCTCGTCGCGGGCTCCCGCGGCTCGGTCCGGGAGTCCGCACACCGTGCGCTGAGCCTGGTCCAGTGGTGGAGCGCGCACCCGGAGTTCGCCGCCTCCCGGCTGGTGTTCCTCACCTCGGGCGCGGCGGCGGCCAGGGCCGGCGACGACCTTCCCGACCTGGCCGGCGCGGCCGTCATCGGCCTGGTCCGGTCGGCGCAGACCGAGGAGCCCGGCCGGTTCGTCCTGCTGGACGCCGACGAGATCACCCCGCACACGATCACCGCCGCCCTGGCCGCGGAGGAACCGGAAGTCGCCCTGCGGGGCGGACGGGTGCTGGCGCGCCGCCTGGTGCGGGCCGTCCCCCGTGGCCCGGGGCGGTTCGCCGGGCCCGAGGACACCGTCCTGATCACCGGTGGCACCGGCACGCTCGGCCGCCTGCTGGCCCGCCACCTGGCCGCCGCGCACGGGGTGCGGCGGCTGGTCCTGACCGGCCGCCGTGGCCATGCGCCAGGGCTGCGGGACGAACTCGCCGCCCTGGGCGCCACCGCCACCGTGGCCGCCTGCGATGTCACGGACCGGACAGCGCTGGCCGAGCTGCTCGGCACACACCGGCCGACGGTCGTGGTCCACGCGGCCGGGGTGCTGGACGACGGCGTGGTGACGGCCATGACGCGAGAGCGCGTCGACGCCGTGCTGCGGCCGAAGGCCGAGGCCGCGCTCGCCCTGCACGAGCTGACCCGGGATCTGCCCCTGACGTCGTTCGTGCTGTTCTCGTCGGCCGCCGCCACCGCGGGCAGCGCGGGCCAGTCGAACTACGCCGCCGCCAACGCCGTGCTGGACGCGCTGGCGCACCACCGGCGGGCGCGGGGGCTGCCCGCGGTCTCGCTCGCCTGGGGCCTGTGGCGGGAGCGCAGCGACATGACCCGCCATCTCGACCCGGCGGCCGACTCGCTGTCCACCGAGGAGGCGCTGGCGCTGTTCGACGCCGCGGCCGCCCTCGCCGACCCGGTGCTGGTGCCCGCCCGGCTCGACCCGCGCGGCCAGGCCGGGCCCCTGCTGCGGGAGCTGGTGAACCGGCCGGAGACGCCGGGGGGAAGCCTGCGCCGACGGCTCGAACCGCTGGGCGGGCCGGAGCGCGAGCGGACGCTGCTCGACCTGGTGCTGGACACGGTCGCGCTGGTCCTCGGGCACGACGGCACGCACGAGCTCAGTCCGCAGGCCGGGTTCCTGGAGATGGGCGTGGACTCGCTGGCCGCCGTCCGCATCCGCAACCACCTCGGCCAGGCGCTCGGCGTACGGCTGCGGGCGACCGTCACCTTCGACCATCCGACACCGCCGGCGCTGGTCCGGCATCTGCTGGAGGTGCTGGCCCGGCCCGCGGACCAACCGGCCCCGGAGGAGCGCGGCGAGACCGTCGACGAGCTGATCGCCAGGGCCAGGGCCACCGAATGGGGGACGACGCGCACCTACTTCTCCTCGCTGGACGAGCTGCCGCGGATCCCGCGACCGACCCGGCTGGCCAGTGGCCCGGAGGGACCGGCCCTGGTGTGTGTCACCTCGGCCATCGGCACCTCGGACCCCGTGCAGTACGCGCGCCTGGCGAGGCCGTTCCAGGGTGAGCGGGACGTCTGGGCACTGCGGCAACCGGGTTTCCACCGCGGCGAGGCGCTCCCGCGGACCTCGGAACTGCTGCTGCGGACACACGCCGCCGGTCTGCGCGTGGAGCTGGGGGAGCGGCCCTTTGTGCTCGCCGGCCTGTCCTCCGGCGGCCTGATCGCCCATATGCTCGCCCGGTACCTGTACGACCAGGGCACCCCGCCCGCCGGTGTCGTCCTGCTGGACAGCTACGCCCCGGGCGAGGACGAACGGCTCGCCGTCCTGGCCCCCGGCCTGCGGGGGGAACTCCAGCACCGGGCGGACGACCCGGACTCGGCGATGCCCGGCGACGACAGCTGGGTCACCGCCATGCTGCACTACGAGACGTTCGACTGGCCGTTCACCGAGCTTCCGGCCCCGGTGCTGTTCGTGCGCGCGGGGGCGCCGCTGGAGGGCTGGCCTGACGACTGGGCCCCCGCCTGGCCGTTCGACCACACCGCCGTCACCACCCGCGGCAACCACTTCACCATGCTGGAGGAGCACGCCCCGCACACGGCGGCCCTGATGCGCGACTGGCTGCGGGCCACGTACGGCTGAGGCCGGGGGTGGACGCGGCCACCCGGGCCGTGCGCGTCGTCAGCGCACCAGCCTGAGCGGCAGCTCCTCCAGGCCGCGGAAGCTGACGTTCGGTCGCCAGACCAGATCGTCGCCGGTGAGCTCGATCGTGGAATACCGCCGCACCAGCTCCGTCAGCACCATGGAGGTCTCCAGCTTCCCCAGCGCGGCGCCGACGCAGTAATGCGGCCCACCGCTGAAAGCCAGCGTTTTCACTCCGGTGCGGTTCAAGTCGAGGCGGTCGGGGTCGGGATAGCGTTCCGGGTCCCGACCGGCCGCCCCGAAGAGCAGCATCACCTTGGCCCCCTCGGGGAGGGTGATGTCCTGGAGGGGGAGGTTTTCGGTGAGAAGTCTGGAGACGATCTGCACGGGAGGGTCGTATCGACTGATCTCATCAATGGCGCCGGCGATTGTCTCCGGGTTGTCGCGCGCGATGCGCAATTGGTCGGGGTGGCGGAGCAGCGCCAGAAGGCCGTTTCCGATCAGATTGACCGTTGTCTCATGGCCCGCGACGAACAAGAACTGAACATTGGCGATGATCTCCTCCTCGGTCAGCCGACCGCCGTCGGCCTCGGCGTGCAGGAGGAGGGACAGAATGTCGTCCCGCGGAGTCGATCTGCGCTCTTCGAGATGGCCGGCGACATATTCGCGGAACTCCACCTCCGCCGCGTTCATATCGACCGCGTCCGCGGCGGTTATCGAGGGGTCGATCACGCGGCTTATCTGTTCCGTCCAGCGGCGGCACTGGTCCCGATCGCTTGTGGGCAGGCCGAGAAGCTCGCAGGTCACGGTCGTCGGAAGGGGCAGGGCCAGGCTCTGGATGAGGTCGGTGTCGCCTTCGCCCACGGCGTCGAGCAACCGGTCGGTCTCGGCGGCTATGCGCGGCCGCAGCCGCTCCACGGCGGCCCGGGTGAAAACCTTGCCGATCACGCCGCGGATCCGTCGATGGGCGGGTCCGTCGAGCATGAGCATCCACTTTCGCACGCTCCGCACGAGGGGGCTGTCGGGACCGCCGCGGCGGTTGGCCCAGGTCGGGTCCCGGTAGAACTCGCTCGAAGCGCCCTGCGCCCGCAGTACGGCATCCACATCGGCGTAGCGCGAAAGGATCCAATAACCGAAGTTCGATCGATGGACCGGATCCGACTCGCGCAGCTTTCGATAGAGGGGATACGGGTCCGTGCGCACCGAAGGATCTCGTGGATCGAAAAGTGCCGTCATTCCCGTCCCACCCCTGTGTCCGTGGCCGATTGCCCGTCCCCGCGGAGTTTCCGCATTCTCCATGAGACATAACACTGTTCGGAGAGGAGCGGCCAGGAGACGGAACCCGGACTAGGGAAAGTGCCATAAGGGGGCGGCTCGGCCGTCAGGCGGACGAGCCCGGCGCGAGCCAGCGGTAGCGGCCATCGCACTGATCGGTGAGCCAGCCGTTGAGGCTGCCGAGCCCCCGCTCGTTGATCTGCCCGTCGTGGATGCCGTACGCCCGCTCCGGCCCGACCCCGCGTACAAACTCGATCGCCTCGTCCGTCTTCAGCCATGACCCCTGAAGAGGGACCAGCAGTGTCTCCACCGGTTGGCCGGGAAGGTGCAGCGAGTCCCCGGGGTGGTAGAGGCTGTCCTCGACGAGGTAGCCGAGATTGGCGCAGTCCGGGAGTTCGCCGTAGATACGCGCGTGCCGCCCGCCGCGGGCGATCACCCGGAAACCCGCCGCGGTGAATTCCTCACCGGCGACGACACCGGTGAAGTCCAGGCCCGGGATGCGTGCCGCCTTGGGCGCGTAGACCGGGATGCCCAGCCCTTTCAGCCGCAACAGGTCCATGTGGTCGTCGTGTTCATGGGTCACCAGGACCGCGTCCGCGCCCGCGAGGGCCTCGGGCTCGCTCCAGATGCCGGGGTCGATGACCAGCGTGCCGCCGCCGTCGTGTTCCAACCGGACGCAGGAATGGGTGTACTTGGTGATCCGCGTCATTCGCACCCGCGTGAGCATAACCGGAAACCTGAATTCCCTCCGGAAGGAATGGCCGGAAAGGCCCACTTGTCAACTCCCCTGCGGACATTGGCAGTTCACCTTGTCGCAAGGTGGGGGCCCTGCTAGCGTCAGATCATGGACATATCAAACTCGAACGTCGAAGAGCTGGCCGACCTGGCTGAGCTGGAGTTCTCCCCGATCTCCCCGGAGGAGGCCGATGACCTGGATGACCGCGTGTACCTGCTCGGCGTCCGCCCCGAGTTCGTAAAGCGGTAACGTCCACTCGTCAACCCGCCCCTCGCCTATTCGGGGCATGTTGTCAATAAAGGTTCACCACCGGCATCGGTGCCGAACCTCGCCCTTGGGAGATGGGGATACAGCGCGTGGTCAATGATCATCTGCCGGGCTGCCTTCCCGCTGATTCAGCATTGCGGCTGCCGGTCGATGCGGCTGACGACACCATCCATGAGGCGATCGGCGCGCTCGATCCCGATCATCGCCTCGGGAGCGCGGATGACCCCGTTTTCCTGACAGCATGGCTTCCCTGCCCGAAGGGAAGTCGCCTGTCATTTCTCGGAATGGGCCCTGCCGGCCAACGGTGGCTGGCAGGGCTCGCCGGTGATGAATTCGCTGCGGCCCGCCGGGCCGAACTGGCCGCCGCCCTCGCCGCCGTGGATCCCGGCGCCGCGCTTCCCGACGACCCCATCGAGCAGGTGACCACCCTGGTCCGCGCGCTGACCAGGGACGGGACGGGACCGGATCAGTTCATGCTCGGGCGGCAGCTGCTGTGGTGCGGCCCCGACGGAGGCAGCGGACTCGCCTATTCCTGCGATCCGTCGACCGGCCGCCCCGGCGTGACCGGCACCTATCTCGCGGGAGGATCCGGGGCCCAGCTGCTGACGGCGGGCGGCACGGATCTCGCCGAACTGATCGACACACAGCCCTGGGGTCCTCGGTTACGCGAGGCGGTCCGCGCCGCCGAAGCCGGACTCGAATGGCCGGCCAGGGTGGAATTCGCCGTCGAACACGGCCTCGCGCACCTCGTCGGAATCACCCCGGCCCCCCTGCACGGCGCCGCTCGCCTGCGCGCCGTGGCCACACGGTACCGACAGGGCCGGCTGACCCCCGCGCGGGCGGTGTCGCTGGTGGAGCCCGCGGACATCGAGCAGGCGCGCTCCGCACCGGCCCGGTGCCTCGGCCTGCCCGTCGCCGCGCGCGGCCTCGGCGTGTCCCCCGGCATCGCCACCGGCACCGTCGTCTTCGGCGCGGCCGAGGCCGTCGCCGCCCAGGCGAACGGCGAGCGGCCGGTGCTCGTCCTCGCCGAGTCCCGGCCGGAGGACCTGCCGGGCCTGCTCGCCGCGACGGCCATCGTGACCGAGCGGGGCGGACAGACCTCACACGCGGCGGTCGTGGCGCGCGGACTCGGGCGGCCGGCCGTCGCCGCCCTCGTCGACGGCGTGCTGGACGGGGACGGCACGAGCCTGCGCACCACAGGCGGCGACACCGTCCGCGCCGGCGACCTGGTGACGGTGGACGGCGGTGCCGGGACGATCCATCTCGGCGGCCGGAAGCAGGGGACCGCCGAACGGCAGGCCGGCACGGCGCTGCCCGGCTGGCTGGACGAGGCGCTGTCCGGGCTGCCCGGCATCTCGGTGCGGGTGAACGCCGACACGGGCGCGGACGCCGCCGCCGGGCGGGAGCTCGGCGCGACCGGGGTGGGGCTGTGCCGGCTCGAGCACATGTTCCTCGGTGAGCGCCATCAGACGCTCCAGCGGGTCCTGATGGCCCGGCCCGGCCCCGAGATGGCGGAGGACCTCGCCGCGATGCGCGCCCTCCTGCGGGCGGAGATCACGGACGTGCTCGGCGCGATGGACGGGCTTCCCGTCACCATCCGGCTGCTCGACCCCCCGCGCCACGAGTTCCTCCCCGACCTGACCGAACTCGCCCTGACCTCGGCGGCGACCGGCGCCCCCGCCGACCGGGACCGGCTCGACATCACGCGCCGCCTGCACGAGCACAACCCCATGCTGGGGGTGCGCGGCGTGCGGCTGGGCGTCCTGCTCCCGATGCTGACGACCGTACAGATCCAGGCGCTGGTGGAAGCGGCCCTCGCGGTGCGCCGGGCGGGTGGCGACCCCCGGCCCGAGCTCCTGGTCCCCATGGTCAGCACACCGGCGGAGCTGGACTTCGTCCGGGGCCTGCTCGACGACGTCTGCGACCGTCTGGGCACCTCGCGCGAGGAGGCGGGCATCTCGCTCGGCGCCATGATCGAAACCCCGCGGGCCGCGCTGCTGGCCCGGTCCATCGCCCGCCGCGCGGACTCCCTGTCCCTGGGCACCAACGATCTGACCGCGCTGGTCTGGGGGCTCTCCCGCGACGACGCCGAACGGCATCTGCTGCCCGCCTACCAGGACCTCGGGCTCCTCGCCGAATCGCCCTTCGCCCGGCTGGACCTCGAGGTGGTCGGGGCCCTGGCCCGGCGGGTCGCGGACGAGGCACGCGCGGTACGCCCCGACATCACGCTCGGCGCCTGCGGCGAGCAGGCCGCCGACGCGGCGGCCGTGCGCTTCTTTGCCGAGGCGGGCTTCGACCATGTCTCCTGCGCACCGCCACGCATCCCCCTGGCAAGGCTCGCCGCCGCGCGGGCCGCCGTGGCCGAAGGGGCCACGGACGTCCACGCGATGGAGGCGGCGCGTTGAGCGAACCGGCGATCGTCGTGGAACACCTGGGCCGCACCTTCACCGACCGCGGACACGAGATCGTGGCGCTGCGGGACGTCGGCTTCCAGGTCGGGGTCGGCGAGATCGTGGGCCTGCTGGGCAGCAACGGCGCGGGCAAGACCACCCTCACCAAGATCCTGGCCACCCTGCTGTTGCCCACGACCGGCAGCGCCCGGATCTTCGGCCATGACGTCACGCGCGATCTGCGCGAGGTGCGCCGTATGACGGGCGTGGTGCTGGGCGGCGACCGCGGCCTCTACGCCAAGCTGGGCGGCCGCGACAACCTGCGGTTCTTCGCCATGCTCGCCGGGGTGGGCCGGCGCGGCCTGAGCGCGAAGCTGGACGCCGCCCTGGACCAGGTCGGCCTGGTCGACGCGGCCGACCGCGCGGTGGAGACCTACTCCAAGGGCATGCGCCAGCGGCTCCATATCGCCATCGGCATGATCGCCGAGCCGCGGGTGCTGCTGCTCGACGAGCCGACCGTGGGTCTCGACCCGGTCGAGGCCGAACGGCTGCGCGGCACCGTCGCCGCGCTGCGCGACACCGGGGTGTCGGTCCTGCTCACCAGCCACTATCTGCTCGATATCGAGCGCCTCGCCAGCCGGGTGATCATCCTCTCGGGCGGCACCCTCGCGGCCGACCTGCCGGTCGACGAGTTCGCCCGGCAGGCGGGCTACACCGCCACGGTGACGGTGCGGGGCACCGGCAGCCCGCCCGACGGCGGCGCCCTGTCGTCACCCGACATCGCCGTCGGCGGCGTCGACGTGGCCGAGGGGGCATGGACCCTCCGGCTGCACGTCCGCGACTGGAGCGTCGGCTCGTTCGGCCTCCTGGAGAAGGCCCTGGCCCATGTCAGCGTCCTGGACGTGCGCATCGATGCGGTGCGGCTCGAGGACGTCTACTCGCATGTGGCCGCGCGCCTGGCGAACGGCAGCCGGGTCGGTGGGGTGCGGTGAGCGGCGCCCTGTGGATGTTCCTGACCGCGGCCCGCATGGAGCAGCGGGCCATGCGACGCAATCCGCTGCTGCTGGTCAACTCCGGCATGCTTCCGGCCGTGTTCCTGGTGACCGCGGTGGAGACCGGCCGCCCGGACCGGGACGGGGCGACGGAGCTCGTGGTGGCCGTGGCGCTGACCGCCCTGTGGGGCTCCACGGTGTGGATGAGCGGAGGCGTTCTGCGCCGTGAGCGCACCTACGGCACGCTCGCCCGCTGTGTCTCCGGAGTGTGGTCCCCGTATCTGGTGCTGCTGGGAAAGAGCCTGGGCGCCACCGTCACCAGCGTCGGGGCGATTCTCGTCTCCACCGGTGTCACGGCGGCGGCGCTGGGGCTGCCGCTGAGCGTGGCGCACCCCGGGTGGATCGCGGTGTCGCTGGTGGTGCTGGTGTGTTCCGGCACCGCCCTCGGGGCGCTGGTGTCATGTCTCTTCCTGGTGACCCGCAACGGGCTGGTGTGGTCCCACGCGCTGATGTATCCGGTCTTCGTCCTCGGCGGGCTGCTCATCCCCGCAGGCGCGCTGCCGGAGTGGTTGCGCTGGGTGCCCGAGGTGATCAGCCTGCACTGGATCAAGGACTGCATGGTCGGCGCGGCCACCGGCGATGTCACGGCCACCCCGCTCGGTATCGCGACTCTGCTGACGCTCGGCTACTTCTCCGCCGCGGGGTTCGCCTACCGCAGGTCCGTCGAGGTGTCCCGGAAGGGGGGCACGCTTGACCTCGCATGACGCCGCCCGGGCGGGTGACGCCGCCCCGGCCCGCGCCCCCCTGGCCTGGCGGGCGGCCGAAGCGGCCCGCATGGGTTGGCTGGAGTACCGCGCGCTCGAGACGCCCGCCGGTCTGCTCGGCGCCACCCTGCCGCGCGGGGTCCTCCAGATCCTCTTCTTCACCACGCTCGCGGAGGTCCTCGCCGGTCCCGGACACCGGGAGTACGCGTTCGCCGGCTCGCTGGTGTTGGTGCTGAGCGGCACCAACGTCAACGGTGTCGTCGCCGTCCCCGTCCTGGACAAGCAGTACGCCACCTTCGCCCGGGTCCGGACCGGCGCGCTGTCCCCCACGGTCACCCAGATCGCCCGGGCGCTTCCCTATCCCGTCATGGGCTGGGTCCTGCTCCTCGTCCAGGCCGCGATCGCGGCACCCCTCCTCGGTATGACGGACTTCGCCCTCCGGCTGCTGCCCTGGGCGTGGGTGTACGCGCTGATCGCGCTCACTCTCAGCGTGCTGGGGCTCGCCGGGGCGACGATGACGGTCGGCAAACGGGCCGACGTGGTGGCGCCGAACGTCCTGTCGTATCTGGTCATGCTGTGCAGCGGCGCGATCGTCCCGACCGGCCGGGTGGCCTGGGTGGACGCGATCGGCCAAGTGCTGCCGGGCCGCCACGGCCTGGACGCCGTCCGCGCGGGGATGGCCGGGCGGCCCTGGCTCGGCGACCTCGGTCTCGAGGCCGCCGCCGGCCTCGGTTTCACCGCCCTCGCCGCGCTGTCGATCCTCGTCCAGGCCCGGCGCGCGAGCAGGCTCGGCCACGACGACTTCGAGTGACCGATGTGCCCACACCCGAGGGGAAACCGATGAGCATCATCCACCTGCCCCTGGCCGTGCGTACGGCACAGGAACCACAGGACCGCACACCGCCCGCCAGACGGCTGCGCGTCGCCCTGGTGAACATGCCCTGGGCGCGCATCCACGCGCCCTCCATCCAGTGCGGACTGCTCCAGTCCATCACCCGGAGCGCCGGGCACGAGTGCGACAGCCACTACCTCAACATCGAGTTCGCCTCGCTCTTCGGGGCCGAGGCCTACGACGCGATCGCCAACATCGCCTCCGAGCGGCTGCACCTGATGGGCGAGTGGCTCTTCTCCTACGCCGCCTTCGGCGAAGTCACCGCCGACGACGCGTACTTCGGTGAGTATCCGGAAGTGAAGTCCATCTGGGACGAGCTGACCGGAAAGGGCCTCGAGGACCTCGCCCGGACACGCCGTGAGACGCTGCCCGACTGGATCGCCGAGTGCGCGGCCAGGGCTGTCTGGGGGGAATACGACGTCATCGGCTTCACCTCCACGTTCATGCAGAATACGGCGTCCCTCGCGCTGGGCAGGAAGATCAAGGAATGCCACCCGGGCGTGACACTGGTCTACGGGGGCGCGAACTTCGACGGCGAGATGGGGGCCGAGTACGCGAGGAAACTGCCCTGGCTCGACTACGTCGTGGCCGGCGAGGGCGACCTCGCGTTCCCCGCGTTGCTGAACAACATCGCCGACGGCGTCGACACCCCGCTCCCCGGCGTGCTGCGGCACGGCGCCACCGGCCGGCCCCCGACCGCCGACGCACAGCGCCCGCAGGCCCTCGACGAGCTTCCCGTCCCGGACTACCGGGACTACTTCGCCTGGCTGGAGCGGTTCGACCGCGCCCGGCTGCTGGGCCGGGCCCCCGTAAGGCTGCCGGTGGAGTTCTCCCGGGGCTGCTGGTGGGGCCAGAAACACCACTGCACCTTCTGCGGCCTCAACGCGCTCGGCATGGCGTACCGGTCCAAGTCCGGCTCCCGCGCGTTCACCGAACTCGCCGCGCTGCTGCGGGACTACCCGGTGGTGCACGTCGACACCGTGGACAACATCCTCGACATGGGGTACTTCTCGACGCTCTGCGCACAACTCGCCGAAGAGCACTGGGACGTGAACCTCTTCTTCGAGGTGAAGGCCAATCTCACCCGGGAGCAGCTCGCCACCCTGAGACATGCCGGGATCCTCCGGATCCAGCCCGGAATCGAGAGCCTGAGCACCCATGTGCTGCGGCTGATGCGCAAGGGCGCAAGCAAGCTGATCAATATCCGGCTGCTGAAATGGGCCATGTACTACGGGATCGACGTCTCCTGGAACATCCTGGCGGGATTCCCGGGGGAGACCGAGGAGGACTACGCGGAGCAGCTGCGCCTGCTCCCGCTGCTGCACCATCTCCAGCCACCGGGGGGCTGCGGAAGAATCTGGCTGGAGCGCTTCAGCCCCTACTTCACGGACCCGTCCTTCCCCATGACCGGCATCCGGCCCCGGGCCAGCTACGGCCATGTCTATCCGGCCTCCCTGGACCATGAGAAGATCGCGTACTTCTTCGACTACGAGGTGTCCGGCACCTGCTCCAAGGAAGCGGTGGCGGAGCTGGGCGCCGCCGTCTCGCAATGGCAGCGGCGGTTCTCCGAGGCGAAGCCCAGCCTCGTCCACCAGCGGCTGCCCGGGAAGCTGACGCTGATCGACCGCCGGACCGACCAGCCCAGGCGGGCCGTCCTGGCGGGCTGGAAGGCCGAGGCCTATGAGTCCTGCGGCGACGCGCCCCGCGGAGCGGCGGCCATCGCCCGGGAGCTGGTGGCGAAGGAGGTGTCCGTGTCCGAGGACGAGGTGAGGGCCTTCCTCGAGCAGTGCTGCCGGGCCGGGGTGATGGTGTCGGACGACGGTAAGTACCTCGGGCTCGCGCTGCCGGAAAACCCCGGCTGGTAGGCGTCGTGGCCACGCGTCAAGGAGGGGTGAGCGCATGACACAGGCCGCATCGGCCCGGGACCGGGTCCGCCTGGGCAGAAGCGTCGCTGCCCGCCTGGCCGCCACGGTGAACGCGGACGCGGCGTTCCTCGCGGGCAGTTCGGTGGTCGGGCTCTCCAGCGCCACCAGCGACATCGACATCTATCTGGTCAGGTCCTCGGCGCGCGAGGAACGGCGGCAGATGTTCGCCGACACCGTCCGCGTCGACGTACAGCATCTCTCGCCGGACACCCTGGAGTCGCTGGTCGACCGGGTCCTCGGCACGGGACTGCGCTCGGACCACACGGGAGAGACGCTGTCGGAGCGCGAGGTCGCGCTGGCCGTCCGGCTGTGGACGGGCGACATCGTGACCGACTCCGGCACGCTGGCCGCGCTGCGGCAGCGGCTCGCCGAGCAGCCCCTCCGGCTCTCCCGCCTGGTCATGAACAGCTGGATCCTCACCGCGTTCTTCGCGGCCGAGGACTGCCTCGGGCTGCGCGCGTCGGACAGCCCGGTCGACCTGGACCCGGCCGCGCTCGTCGGCCGGCGCGCACTGGTGTGTGCCGGCAAGGCGCTGGCCGCGGCGTGCGGGGAGCTGTACTTCGGCGAGAAATGGGTGTGGCGGCAGCTCGCCCGCGGCGGCCCCGAGGGGTTCCCCTTCGCCGAGTTCCAACGGCTGCTGCGGGAGGACCCGCTGGCCGCCGACCCACAGGCCGGGCTGACCGCCCTGATGTCGTTCGCCCAGACCTGTCTGATCGCCACCGCCACCCTGGGCTGGCAGGACGTCGACGTCTCCCGCTGGCCGGCCTGGCTGGAGGGGAGCGGCCCGCTGCGCAGAGCCCCGGGGTTCTTCCCGCGCGCCTACGACGACATGGTGACGCTGGTCCAGCCCGGCGGCCGGCACTTCCGCCTGCCGCCCCACACGGCGCTGGTCTGGGGCCTGTGCCATGGGCGTGCCGAGCGGGCCGTCACCGAGGCCGCGCTGGAGCTGTCGAAGGAGTCGCCCGTGTTCGCCGGGCTGACCGAGCAGCGGTGCCGGAGCGTCATCACCGAATTACGGGACGCGGGTCTGCTCACCGAATCGGACGGACCACGGGGAGAGCGGGGTCGGACGTGAGGTTCCGTCAGCAGCGCAGCACCACCCTCGATCTCGCCCTGGCGCTCCAGCGCGAGCTGATCGGGCGCACCGGCTCCTGGGAACTCAACTTCCTGCCCAGGCCGGTCACCCCCGAGACCGATCTGTTCCGCGACGGGCTGCGGTCCTGGGCGCGGACGGTCGGCTCCGGCCTGCCCGCGTTCCTGGCCGCCGCACGCAGGCCACAGGATCTGCCCACGCTCGTCGACGACGACGCCCTCCGTCCCGGCGCCGAGCTCATCACCACCGCGCTGACCGCCGCGGCGCCGATGTTTGCCGACGCGCTCCCGCTGTTCGAGGACGTCCGCAAACAGGGGGTGGCGGAGGTGACCGACCTCCTCGCGCCCGAGCGCTATCTGGCCCCGCTCTGCGCCGCGCTGGGCACCGTGGACACCGGGCGGACGCTGGACCTCCACCTCGTGCCGCTCGCCCCCGCCCCGCCCGCCACGGGCTTTCTGATCGCCGAAGGCAGGGCCACCGGCGTCTACGCCGACTGCCGCCGGTTCCGGGGCGCCACGCTCGCGGACGCCGTCCTGACCATGCTGGGCTGGGCTCAGCTGAAGTCCGGTGCCATCCCCGAGGGCCATCTGTCCACCGAACTCGTCCGGCGCCTGCCCGGCGGCGCTCCGTACCGGCGCCGGCTGCGGGTTGTCCTCACCAAGATCCTCGTCGAGATGACGGCCGGGCATCTGGTGCGCGCGGTGGACTCCGGGCACCGTCCCTGCGCCGACGTCCTGGGCACCAAGTGGCGCTATCCGCGGCTGTACTCGGTGGCCGAACGGCACTGGCCCCGGTATCTCGACGGCGACGTCGACCGCGACCAGGCCCTGACCCGGATGGCCGCGGACCTGTCCGCCCACAGCCCGCGCTGGTTCGTCGACCATGTCGACCCGTCCTCCCTCGCCGCCGACTTCTATCTGCTCGAATGGCTGACGGCGGCGGGCGACCGCACGGCCCGGGCACGGCTGTTCCAGTGGCTGCCCCACCTGTGCGCCGAGCTGGCCGGCCACCTGGACAATGTGATCGGCAACGAGCTCGGACACTACGAACGGGCCAGGACCGGGCACTACCCGCGCGAGCTGGCGGACTTCATCGGGGAGATCAACCAGGGGGACAGCCGCGTCACCTGGCAGCGTCTGCGTCGTGAGCTGGGCCACGCACGGGCGCTCCAGCTCGCCACCGAGGCGTTCGCCGGTCCGGGGGTCGAGTTCGGCGGAGAGGCATGGGCCCCCGTCGCCGCCATGGTGCGCCGGTACGTCCTCCACGAGCTGCCGGACCGGGTCTTCGTCGACCAGTGCTTCACCCTGGAGCACAACAACGGCTCGCTCTTCGACAAATACCAGGACACGGCGACCATGCGCGAGCTGCTGGACGCCCAGGCGGCGACCGATCTCGGCACGCTGCTCACCCATGCCTCGGCGGAGGTCCGCGAGCTGTGGCACGGACGGTTCCGCGACTCGGCGGAACACCATCCGATGTGGCTCGGGCCGAGCCCGACCCCGCCGCCCGGGGCCCGTACGAGGCGATCGGGGCGGGGCGGCACCGGGCTGCCCGGAAGCGCCCCCGGCACCGTCGGATGCGGAGACCGCGGCGAGCGAGACGCGTTCGACCCGCTGCGGGACCCGCTGCGCGACTCCCCGGTGCGGATCCGCCGCATGGTGGCGCGCCGCCCCTTCTCGTCCCCCTTGAAGATCTACCGGTCCATCACCGCCGTCCTGCACACCGGGCACGGCGACATCCACCTCGACCTGCGGCCCGAGGAAGCCCCGTACACGGCGGACAACTTCGTGGGCCTGGCCACCGGAAGCCGCCCCTGGACCGACCCCTTGACCGGAGCCGCGGGCACCGGCGGTTTCTATGACGGCACGGTCTTCCACCGCCGTGTGCCCGGATTCGCCATCCAGGGCGGCGACCGGCTGGGCACCGGGCACGGCAGCGCCGGATACCGGATACCCGACGAAGTCCTTCCGGATCGGGGATTCGAGCACCCCTTCCAGCTGGCCATGGCGAATCTCGGCCGGGACAGCACCGGTTCCCAGTTCTTCATCACCCTCGCTCCGGCGACGCATCTGAACGGGCACTACACGATCTTCGGCGAGGTGGCGGACGCCCCGTCCCGGAGCGTGGTCGGCGACATCGCCTCGTCGCGCACGGCGGTCCGGCTCGACCGGGTCACGATCTCGGCCGACTGAGGAGTCAGCGGTCGGGCCGTACGGCGGTGCTCATGCGATCGGCTCTCAGTGGCCCCTTCTCGGTCATCTCTGATGGGAGCGCTCCCGTAGTGGCGATGGTGCCGATGCTAACGATCGAACGTTGTTCGCGTAAGGACGTAACCGGGGCGGCGGGAAAGGCCCTTGTGCCGGGTGGTCGGCCTGTAGTCGGCTGATCGTCATGAGGAGCATGAGGAAGCGGAGCACTGCCACCCTGCTCGCCGCCCTGGTCGTGGGCTCCCTGTGCGCGGGTGCGCCGGGTCCGCGTGCGGAAGCCGCCGAATCCGGCGTCGGGATCCGGCCGTCGGCGGCCTCGTCGCAGGGGGCGCCGGGAGTCGACCTCGACACGGTGACGATTCCGGAACTCCAGGCGCGCATGGCGGACGGTTCGCTGACCTCGTCGGCGCTGACCACCGCCTACCTGCGGCGCATCGAGACCATCGACCCCAAGATCAACGCGGTGCTGCGCACCGACCCGACGGCCCTGCGCCAGGCGGCCGCCAGCGACGCCCGGCATCGGCACGGCGACATCCGCGGCCCGCTCGACGGCATCCCCGTCCTGCTCAAGGACAACGTGAACACCCGCGACATGGCCACGACGGCCGGGTCCCTGGCGCTGGCCGGCGGCCCGCCGGGCACCGACGCCGCCCTGGTGACCCGGTTGCGGGCCGCGGGGGCGGTGATCCTCGGCAAGACCAACCTGTCCGAGTGGGCGAACTTTCGTGCGGCCAAGCCGACATCGGGGTGGTCGGGGGTCGGCGGGCAGACCAACAACCCCTATGTACTGGACCGGAATCCGTGCGGCTCCTCCTCCGGCTCGGCCGCCGCGCTCGCCGCGTCGCTGGCGCAGGTGGCGATCGGTACGGAGACGGACGGCTCCATCGTGTGTCCGGCCGGAATGAACGGGGTGGTCGGCCACAAGCCCAGCCTCGGCCTGGTCAGCCGGGCCGGAGTGGTCCCGATCTCCGCCGAGCAGGACACCGCGGGGCCCATGGCGCGCAATGTGACCGACGCCGCGCTCACCCTTGCGGTGCTCAGCGGCGGCGACACCTCGCGCCCGGGCGATGCTGTGGGTCTTTCGGGTCTGCGCGGCAAACGGATCGGCCTGTGGCGGCTGCCCTCGCTCGGGCCGGAGGTGGACGCCGTGATGACCCGGACCGCGCAGCGACTGCGGGACGCGGGGGCCGAGGTGGTCGAGGTGACACCGCCGTACCAGCAGCGGCTCGCCGAACTCGAGTTCCCGGCGCTGCTGAGCGAGTTCCACCGGGACATCGACGCCTACCTCGCCACCCGCGACGGGCCGCGCGACCTCGCCGAGCTGATCGAGTTCAACAGCGCCCACCCGGTCGAGCGGACCTGCTTCGCCGGCCAGGAGCTGTTCGAGCAGGCCCTCGCCGCACCTCCCGTCACCGACCCGGAATACCGGGCCAACCGTGCCGAGCTGCGGGACCTCTCCCGGCGTTCCATCGACGAGACCATGGCCACCCACCGGCTGGACGCCATCGCCTCGCCGACGAACCCGCCCGCCTGGACGACCGACTGCGCGCGGGGCGACAACGACGTCATCCCGTCCTCGACCCCCGCGGCCGTGGCCGGATACCCGTCGCTGTCGGTGCCCGCCGGATCCGTGGACCAACTGCCCGTGGGTCTGCTCCTGATGGCCGGTGACCACGAGGACGCGGCGCTCCTGTCGCTGGGGGCCGCGGTGGAGCGGCGACTTCACGCCTGGCGGCCACCGCGCTATCTGCCCTCGGTGGGGCCCGACGCCTGAGGGCATCGCGCCGGTAGAGCCGCAGGTGACCGCGACATCTGTAACGCGTCTTACTTTCATGAGGTGAGTGGCCAAGCGGCGATGCAGTGGATGGTGCTGATCGTGCGGCTGCCGGCGCAGCCCTCGCGGCACCGGGTGGCGGTGTGGCGGGAGCTGCGCAAGGTCGGCGCGCTGTCGCTCGGCCAGGGCGTCTGGGCGGTGCCGGACGTGCCGGTCTTCGCCGACGGCGTGCGCCGGGCGGTGGAGCTGGCCCAGCGCGCCCAGGGCGAGACCGTGACGCTGCGCGCCGCCGGGCGCGAGCCGCGGGACGCCCAGCGGTTCGAGGCGATGTTCACCGCGGCCCGCGAGGAGGACTGGGCCGAGTTCACCGCCGACTGCGGCAAGTACACCGCGGAGCTGGACAAGGAGATCGGCCAGGCCAAGTTCACCCTCGCCGAGCTGGAAGAGGAGGAGCACTCGCTGGAGCGGCTGCGCCGCTGGCACCGCGATCTGAAGGCCCGTGACGTGTTCGGCGCCCCGGGCGCCGGAGAGGCCGAACGGCAGCTCGCCGAGTGCGCCCGCCGGTTCGAGGACTACAGCGAACGCGTCTTCGCCCACCTGCACGCCTTCTCCACCGGCGGCGTCGAGGAGGTGCCGTGAGCGGGCGGCGGGCCGCTGAGACCGCCGCGATACCCGCGGCGGACCGGCGGCGGATGTGGCCGTTGTACGCGGCGGGGTTCACCACGGCCTTCGGCGCCCACGGCATCGCCGCCAACCTCGGCGCCGGTGACAAGGGCCTGGAGCGGTCGGTGCTCTACCTGGGGCTGCTGCTCGCCCTGTACGACGGAGCGGAGGTCGCCCTCAAGCCGGTGTTCGGCACCATCGCCGACCGCGTCGGCGCCCGCCCGGTCCTCCTCGGCGGCCTGATCGCGTTCGCCGCCTCCTCCGCCGTGTTCGTCGCGGTACGGGACCCCGGGTGGCTGTGGGCCGCCCGGCTGGGGCAGGGGGCTGCGGCCTCCGCCTTCTCCCCGGCCGCCTCCGCGCTGGTCGCCCGGCTGAACCCCCGGGCCGGGCACGGCCGCGCGTTCGGCTCCTACGGCTTCTTCAAGAGCATCGGCTACACCGCCGGCCCCCTGCTCGGCGGCGCCCTGGTCTGGGCGGGCGGCCTGACCGTGTTGTTCGCCGTCCTGATGGTGCTGGCCGCCGCGGTCGCGGTGTGGTCCGCGCTCACGGTGCCCGCCGTGCCGCCCCTGCCCAAGAGCCGCCAGACCCTTCTGGGCCTGGCCCGCCGCCTGTCCGACGGCACCTTCCTGCGCCCGGTCGCCGCACTGGCGGCGGCCACCGCCGCACTGTCCGTCGGCGTCGGATTCCTGCCCCTGTCCGGCGCCGCCGACGGCCTGCCCCCGCCCGCCACCGGCGCCGCCGTCTCGGCCCTGGCGGCGTGCGCGGCCCTCGTCCAGCCCTGGGCCGGGCGGGCGCTGGACGACGGACGGCTGACCGCCCGCGCCGGGATGGCCGCCGGGCTCGCCCTGACCGCGTGCGGCCTGACCGTCGCCCTGCTGCCCGGTGTGGCGGGGATGCTGACGGCCGCCGTTCTCATCGGCGCCGGCACCGGCCTGATCACCCCACTCGGCTTCGCCGCCCTCGCCGCCGTGACGCCACAGGAGCGGATGGGGCAGACGATGGGCGCGGCCGAACTCGTCCGCGAACTCGGCGACGCGGGAGGCCCCTTGCTGGTCGCCGCCGTCGCCTCCGCCGCCGCACTGGGCTGGGGCTATGCGGCGCTCGCGCTGGTGGTCGCGCTCGTCTCGCTCCTCCTGTCCGCCGGCCGACCGCGCGGGTGACCCCGCCGGGCACCGGGGCGAAACCGGCTTCACCTTTTCTGGAAGTCGGCAGCGTCGCCGACCGGGAAGCTGCCGAACCATGAACAAGCGCTTACGGCCCAGTAGATGTCAGGATTCCGGTTATGACCGATGTGTGGGAATTGACCTGCCGTCCCCTCTGGAAGCGCCCCCTGTGGTTCTTCGTCGGGCTCGGGGCGGCCGGGGCAAGCCTGGCCGCGGCGCGCGTGGCGTACCGGGGCGGGCTCCTGGACGGGCTCCTGGACGTATGGGCGGGCCTCGGCCTGCTGCTGACGCTGGTGGGCATCGTGTCGCTTCGCGCGGTCACCGCCGAGGTGAGCGCCGACGCGCGGGGCGTGCACTCCCGGACGCTGCTGCGCCGCCGGAGCGTGGCCTGGCCCGACATCGCCGACCTGCGCGTACGCCTGAAGTACGCGAACACTCCCCGGGCCCAGGACAGCCGACGGATCATCCTGGTGCTGCGGAACGGGCACAAACGGCTCCTGCCCCTGCCGCACAGCTGGTCCCCCCACGACCCGGCCTTCGACGCGGAGCTGGAGACGCTCCGCGCGCTGCACCGCCGCTACGGCGCCCCGGAGTCGAGCCACCTCCCCGTCGTCTCGTACCGCACCGCGGGGCGCGGCTGGGCCGGATCGCTGGCCCTGTGCGCGCTGCTGCTCGCGGGCGCGGGGGCGGCCGCGTGGTTCGTGCCGAACGCCGCGTCGGACGAGCGGGCGTGGAAGTCGGCCACCCCGTGCACCGCCGAGACGCCCGCCGCGGAGCGCGGGGGAGAGTGCCTGGCCACCCGGTCGGCGGTGATCGCGCGGACCGAGGTCAACGAGGGCAAGGGCCCCAGCCGGCTGTACTTCGCGGACGGCCGGCCGCTGGAGCGGCTCGAGGTCTCCCGCGAGGCCGCCGGGGAGTTCCAGCCCGGCGACAGCGTCGAACTGACCATCTGGCGCCACCAGGTGAGGGAGGTCGCCGGGGCGGGCCATGTGTGGCGCGAGCACGTACCCGGCCCCGGGTCCCTGGCCGTCGTGGCGGCCGTGCTCGCCCTCGCCGCGGGCTGGCCGGGAGCCCGGATACTGCTGCGCCTGCGCGGACGACGGCTGCCCGACGACGAGGTCCTCCCATCCGCCCTGCCGTTCGTGTGCGCGCTCGTCGGCACCGCCCTGTGGCTGCTGCCGCTCTGCTACCTCCACCCCACGACCCTGCTCGCCTCACCCTCGGCGATCACCTGGGCAGCCGTGGGCTCGCTGGTCACACTGGCCCTGCTCACCTGGGCCTGGCGCGCCACCCGGATCCGTACGCCCGGGACGGCCGGAGCGGCCAGGGCATCCGGGGCGGCGGGTGTCCCCGAGGTGTCCGCCGAAACGGAGGGTGAGGTGTTCCTGGCCGCCCGCTTCCTGGACCACACCGACTACAACCCGCACGGTTTCGGCACCCACATCGTCATCGGAGGCGGTGCGCCCGCGGTGACCCCCCACCCCGGTCCGGGCCGGTTCGCGGCGCGACCGATACCGGTGGAGCGGCTCACCGTCAAGGATGTACGGCGCGCCCGGGGCAGCGACGGCGACACCGTCCCCCGAAGCTGGCACATCGCCGAACTCGACGACGCCGGCCGACCGGTCCGCCTCGCGGCCGCCCCGGCCGACCTGTCCCGCATCCTCCGCGAGCTGAGTCCCGCGCACGCCGCGCCCGCCCCGAGGTGAGGGCGCGGTAGAGTCCGCTCCCGGGCATCGGAGGGGGCGAACGGGTGCCGGAGGAGCGAGAACACGGCCAGGGGCAGGACCGGCAGCCGCCCACGAGGCCCGGCGCCCGGCCCGGCCTCGACCGGCGCAGACGGCTGGTCCTGGCGCTGGAGGCGGTCCCCGTGATGGCCGATCCGGCCGCACGCGGCCAGGTCCTGGCACTGCTTCCGCCCGAGATCCACGGCAGTCTGCCCCGATCGCCGATCACCCGGGTGGACTTGGTGGGCGTGGTGGAGACCTGCCTGGCCTTTCCCGGCGGCCTCACCCTGCTGTGGCAGGCCGTCGAGATGGTGGACTCCGGGTCGTACGCGCTGCGAGAGCTGGCCGAGGCGCTGGCCGAGATGCCCGGATTCGACGGTGGGGGAGCGGCGACCGGTTGAAGGCGACCGGCCGAAAGGTGTCCGAGACACGGGCTACCCGTCGGTCCGGCGCTGGGACATGATGGGTGAACGGGAGAGGTCAGGGCCCGGAATCGGGGAGGTCATCGCGGGATGGATCGGCCTGGGACGGTTATCGAGTCGGAACTGCTCGATCTGACAGGCGTCAGTCTTGAGAACTTGCGCGCGAGATGCGGCCTTGAGTGGGACCGGATCGAACAGCGGATGGCACGGCAGCTCTCCGGTGGCCCGGCCAGTCTCGCCGCAGACACCAAAACCAGTTGGACCATGTGACGCCTGTCGGCAGCGGCGGCGAACGTCCCTTCGGGCGGCACCGCCCTCCGGGCTCGGCGCGCGCTCCACGGCACGGGCTTCCCCCGCGCCACTTCGACGCCCTGGCCGCCGGCGGCGGCGGGGCGGCGGTCATCGCCCATCTCTGGGACGCGGAACGCAGCCATCGGCTCCTTCTCCTGGGATTGCTCATGACCAGGGCGGCCGATCGTCCCGATGCCGTCGGTCCCCTCGCACCCCTCGAACAGGCATGGGAACTGCTCAGCGCGTCAGAGCGACAGAGCCGCGCGGTGACCGACGACCTATTGCTGCTGCCGGAAACCGGCGTCTGGCTTCAGCACACGCTGCGCCGATTACATGAGGCCCTGGCCCCGTCGGACGCCGATCCGCCTCTGTGGCTGGACACCGGGCAGCTGCACCTCATCGCCGCGGCCTGCGGCATTCGGACCGGCCTGCCCTTCTCCCTCCGCCTCCCCTCGCGCGCGGGGACCGTCTGGCTTCCCTCGCTGGGACTTGCCACCCTGCCCGGCGCGGCAGGCCCGGGGGCCGTGCGGGCGGAGTTCGACGGTGACGCGCTCACCCTCGGCCACGGCGGCGAAACGCTCCATGTGCCGTTTCCCAGCCGGGCGGACACCCCCGGATGGCAGCCACCGACCAGGCTCGTACTCGAACTTCCCGAAGGACCGAAGGACCTCCAGCTCAACGACCTCGGTCCGTATCGCATCCTGTCCGCGGCCCCCGCCGGTCGGCTCCCGTCATCCTCGGGCGAGCAGGCCGACCGCTGGGCCGAACTGCTCGGACGCGCCTGGCCGCTGTTGCGGCGCGCCGATCCGCAGGCGGCCGAGGATGTCGCCGCCTGCCTCCGCTCCATCGAACCGCTGCCCCCGTCGACGCCCTTCCGCTGGCACAGCGCCACCATGCGGGACGGCATGGGCGGTCTGGCCGCCTCCGCACCGACGGGGTCGGAGCCCGCCGCCGTGCCTCAATTCGCGGCGATCCTCACCCATGAGGTCCAGCACAGCAAACTCAGCGCCCTGATGCACATGTACTCCCTGCACACACAGGAGAACCAGGCGCGGCTGTACGCGCCCTGGCGGGACGATCCGCGGCCGCTGAGCGGGATGCTGCACGGGGTCTACGCGTTCACCGCCGTGGCCCGGTTCTGGCGCGGGTATGTGCTCAGTGGTGCTGCGCCGCCGGACGAAGCGGCGCTGGCCCATTTCGAGTTCGCCCTGCGCAGGAACCAGCTGCTGCGGGTGTTGCCCCCACTGGGTGAGGACCCGGAGCTGACCCGGCTCGGCCGCCGACTGCTGGGGCAGCTGACCGAAACCGTGTCGGACTGGACCGATGCCTCCGTCCCCACATTGCTTCTCACCGCGGCTGAGCGGGCGGCCGACGACCACGCCGTGAGCTGGCGGTTGCACCATCTCGCACCGGATCCCTCGCTGGTGGCGGAGATGGCCCACGACTGGATCACGGCCGGCCGCACCGGCCGTCCGCTTCCACGGCACGGCTGCCCGGCACCCCGCCTGGTGCCGGACCCCACTGCCAGAAACCTGGACGCCCGGGCCGTCCTCGCGCGGATGCGGCTGATGGAACCGGCGCTGGCGAAGCTCCGAGCAACTCCCGAACGCCTCGCCTCGACGGTCGAGGGCGCCAGGCCCGCCGACCTTCTCCTCGTCTCCGGTCAGGTCACGGCGGCGTGGGAGCTGTATGAACGGGAGATCAGCGCAGGGTCGGGCCCGGCGCCGGGCGGTGGGGTGGGCTTCCCCTCCACCGCCGGCGCCTGGGCGGGCCTTCGCCTCGCCCTCGGGGTCTCCGGTGGGCACCGGGCGGCCGGCCGGGCGCTGCTCCGGTGCCCGGAACTGGTCCGCGCGGTGCACCGGGCGATCGGGGAGGCTACAGGAGAGCCCGCCGATCCCGTCGCGGTCGCCGCATGGGTCGGGCGTACGGCTGGGGAGTCGGCCTGACACCGACCCCCGGCCCGCCCCCGGCGCCGTCAGAGCGGCATGGGGTCGGCATCGCAGTTGGCACGCCGCCAAGCCGCCGCGTCGACACAGGCGGGGTGGCCTTCGCCGAGTTTGGCCTGGAGCTCCTTGACCGCCGTGGCGTGCAGAGTCTCGGCCTCGTCGGTCTGGCGCAGCGCTCTGAGGTCACAGGCCAGGTTGCCCATCACGACCAGCGCCGTCGGGTGCGTCGCGCCCAGGGTGCTCTTGATCACTTCGAGGTTGGCGCGGTCGAGTTCGGCGGCCGCGACGGCGTCGCCCTGCGCGAACATGTCACTGGCCAGGTTGGCGGAGGCGATCAACACATAGGGGTGAGTGTCGCCAAGGGCCTCGCGGGCCCGCCTGAGCGCCGATTCGTTGAGGGCACGAGCGGTATCGACCTCGTTGAGCAGCCGCAGCGTGATGGCCAGGTCCACATCGGCCGCCGCGGTGTCCGGGTGGTCCTCTCCGAAGACCTCTTCGTACCGTTCTCTGGTCGACTGCCCCAGCCGCATGGCCTCGTCGAGGACACCGGACTGTCGCAGATCGACGGAGAGGTTGAGGGAGGCGATCAGGGAATCCGGACTCCGTACGCCGTATCGCTCGGTGAGGGCCTTGCGAACGGGCCTGCTGAGCTCGAGCGCTCCGGGGTGGTCTCCCGCCTTCCGCCGGGACACCGCCAGCCGCCCCACGGTGCGCAGGGTGTTCGGGTTCATCTCGCCGAAGACCCTGCGGAACTTGTCGACCAGTTCCTCGAACATCCGTGCTGACAGGGCGTATTCGCCCGCTTCCCGACGGTCGACCGCCAGCCCCATCTCCGAGAGCAGGCTGTCGTAGGCCTCCTCCCCGTAGAGCAGCATGGTGCGCCGATAGGTCTCCTGGTCGACCTCCCGGGCGCGTAGGAATTGGCCGGAAGTCCGCAGGGCGACGGCCAGGTTGTGGGAGTGGATCAGCGTCAGCGGGTCCTCGTCGCCGTACGCCCGCACGGCCCGCTCGTACACCTCCTCGGCGATCTCCAACGATCCCCGGAAGTCGCCCCGGGCTCGGCGGTCGGCGGCCACCTGACCGAGGATGGAGAGCAGTTCCTCCTCCGCGTCGGGACCGAGGCCCCGCACCTCTGCCCGCATGCGCTCGCTCAGTGCCGCGGCCTCCTGGTAGCGGCCCATCCGCCACAGCACGAACCACAGATCCCGGCAGAGCAGCAGGGTGTGCTGGTCGCCCTCCCCGTACTTGTCCTTCCAGACGTCGTACGCCTGCTGGCCGAAGTCGCGCGCGGCCTCGTGGTCGCCCCAGAAGTAGAGGTACTGCGCGAGATTGATGATCATCTGCCGCGCGTTGCGGGAGTCCGACTCGACGGCCTTCGAGACCACCACATGCGGATAGAGGTCGGCGAACCGCCCCCAGTGCTCGGGGTCGCGGGGATCGCGGGGGGCGTTGGCGGCCAGCAGCATATGCGCGCCCTGCCGCATGCGCTCGCGCTGCTCCTCGGTCATCCGGGCGATCAGCACGGCCTGCACCAGACGGTGCATCTGGATGGAGTTGTTGCGGTGGTCGATCTTGGCCAGGGAGTAGCGGTTGATCTCCCGGATGGCGCGGCCCAGCCGTAGCGGGTCGGTCAGCGCCCGGTCCAGGTCCGGGGCGATGGGCTCGACGGCGGCGCCGGAGAACAGCGACCGGGCCACCGGCTCGGAGGCGAAGTAGGCGCAGATCTGGAGAAGTTGCAGCGCAGCCGGGTTCTTGCTCGCCAGGTGGTCCAGCGAGACATTCCAGGCGGTGGCCACCGTCTGTTCGTACTGGGTCGGCGGCGACACCGACATCAGCTCGGCCCGCTTCTCCTCGAACAGCCGCAGATACTCCGCCGCCGGCATGCCGGTCTCGGCCCGCCAGGCCGACGCCTGCTCGACCGCCAGCGGCAGATCGCCGAGCACCTCCGCGAGCTGGTCCGCCTCCTCCTCGGGGAGGTCGGGGTTGCGGCGCTGGAGGAGCTGAATGCTCTCGGAGCGTTCGAACACATCCACCTCCAGCGGATGGGCCAGCGTGTTCCACTGCGGATTCCGGGAGGTGACCAGAATAGATCCGGAGGGGCCGCCCTCCGGGCTGCTCGGGAAGAATTCCTGCACTGATTCGGGACTTTCCGCGTTGTCGAACACCAGCAGCCAGTTGCCATAGGGGTTTCCGGTGCGCAGCGCCTCCAGGACCGCGGGCACCGCGGTAATGGCCTCGCTGGTCACCGGCAGGCGCAGCCGCTGGGCGAGTTCCACCAGTGCCTGGGCGATCTGGGTGGGCCGCTCGGCCGGAATCCACCAGACGACGTCGTACCGTGAGGCGTGTCGATATACATATTCCAGGGCCAGTTGGGACTTTCCGACACCGCCCATGCCGTGCAGCGCGTGCGGAAGCACCGCGGTCGGGCCGTCACCGAGGTCACGTTCCAAGCGCTCGAGCAATTCCTCGCGCCCGGTGAAGACAAGGTTCCGCGGCGGCATGTTTCCCCAAATGGCGGGCCGCGTCGACGGCCCGGAAGAGCCTCGATCGAGCGGCGCGCCCGATTCCGGCGTCGTCGCCCCCTGGGAAACCGCGGTCAAAATCGTACCTCCTCGAAGTGCGCCTTCGCCGCCCACACCTCCCTGCTGCGAGGGGACGGGCGTCTCGGGCATTCCTGGAATATTCACTGTGGCAGGGCTTTCGTTGTGTGCGGCGGGGTTGCTCTCTTCGCGCGCCGTTGGGTCAATCTTCTGATCCGATGACGTGCGGCCGGTGCGGATGACTCGCTGAATGCGCCGGGCGCGGCGCAAATGGGGCCCGGACAGGGCCTCCAGGACGGTGTGCTCGATTTCCCGGAAGCGCAGGTTCTCCCCGGTGACCTCGGGCTCTCTCGGAACCTCCCCGCCGCTGAGGTGGATGAGCAGCTCACGAGCCGCGCCGCTGTGCGGCGCCAGGACCTCCGCGGCGATCCTGGACGCCATTTCCGTCGCCTGCCGGGTGCTGGAGGCGAGCAGTTCCTCGCGCACTCCACGGCCGAAGAGAAAGGAGTTCCCGCCGCTCGCCGGCATGGGCTCGACGAGATCGCTCATAAAGAATTCAGCCAGATGGGCCGGGCCCGTTCGGGGCAGGGTGCGGCGCTGAACGGCGTACATGACGGGAAGGTCGAGCGGGACCGCGGCCAGCCGGGTGGCGAGGGAGAACGCCTCCGGCGAGGCCCACACCCGGAAGCGCGCGACGCGCTCCGCGGCGCCGCCGGCGGTCCTGGGTCGCTCCGGCCATGGGGCGGGGGGATCGGGCCGGCACGGGGGCACGAGGAGGGCCGCCACCTCGGTCCAGCGCGGCCCGTCACCGGCGATGAAGCGGGCCCAGGGGGCGATCCACTCGTCGGCGACCTCCAGGACGGGCACGGGGACCGGGCGCCGACGGCCGCTCGCCTCCGCGGCGGGTGCCGCGATGGAGGGCTCGGTGAACTCCCAGTCCACCCGGGCGCTCCCGGCCCAGGGGCCGGAGGCGCGCAGCCGGACCCGCCGCGGGTCGAGGGCCGTGCGGTGCCACAACCGCTGCGGCAGCGTCTGGAGTACGGCCACGGGCTGATGCCGGCCCCATACGGCCAGCGCCTCCTGCACGGCACCCGCGCGCCAGGCGGGGCCGAGGCCGTCGGTGAGGACGAGCACGATCCGGCGCCCGGTGGGATCGGCCAGACTCCTCGGCGGCTGGGGTCTCGACCGGCGGTTCGGGCCGCGCAGAGAGACCCCGCCCGGGTGGTCGGAGTGGGTGTCCAGGAAGCGCAGCCGCAGATCGCGGAAGCCGCCGTGGCGGCGCAGCGTCGCCATGAAGCGCCGGGCCAGTGCGGCCCAGAGCGTCATATGCGGGCCCGCGTCCACCACCAGCACCGCGTCCCAGCGGCGCTCGCTGCCCGGGCCCATCGCTGGGGGCAGCCCGGGGGCCTCGGCCAGCCGCTCGGCGGTCGCCTCCTCGTCCAGCTCCTGGAGGCGCGCCGAACGGATCCGCTCGCGGAGGGGGCGTAACGCGTCTCCCACCCGGGCCGTGTGGAGGTCGTCCGCCACCCTGGCCCGGGGCGAGGGCCGACGCCTGGCGGCGTGGTCATGGGTCCGGACCGCGGGGGTTCGCGGCGGCCCGGGCGGTGGGAGGCGGTCCGGTAACGGGTGTTCGTGTGCTTCGCCGCCGTCGGCCGTCGGCGACGCCGTACCCGCCGGGGCCGACGGCGCGGCGTCCGGCTCCGGGACCGAGGGCTCCGGTTGCGGCGCGGCGGCCCGCTGCTCCCCGGGAGTGGGTAACTCGCCGGTCGGTGACTCCTCGGACGGTGACTCGGCGGATTCCGGGGAGACATCGGGTTGCCGCGGCCCGGCCAGCTCCGGGTGGTGACGGGCCAGCCACAGCGCGTCCGCCACCTCCCACCACCGCAACCCGCCGACGTGCAGACGTCCGTGGTCCGGGGAGGTGGCAGGGCCCTCGGCCGCGCCATCCGCCCCGGATCCCTCGGGAACCGACGGACGTTCAGGCACTCGGTTCCGCCCCGTCGGCGCGTACGTCCGTACTCAGGGGATGCCAGATCGCGCCGAGGAGGGCCTGCCACTCGGCGCCGTCACCCTCGGCAGGCGTATACGCGCCGGAGGTCGCCAGATGGGCGGCGTTCAGCAACTGGTCGGCCGCCAGGCCGTGCACCTGCTCGCTGCGCGTCATGAAGTCCCGGACCAGCCTGTCGTGCATGTCCCCCAACTGGTCTGCGAAGTGAGCGGCGACCAGCTCGCCCAGTGCCTCCGGGCCAGGGTCCGGTATATCGAATCGGAGACAGCGGCGCATAAACGCCTCCGGGAACTCGCGCTCCCCGTTGGAGGTCATGATGACGATGGGGAATGACCGCGCTGTGACAATACCGTCCACGATGGGTGCGGTTCTGCCCGGATCCGCGGTGTGGACGGTCACTTCGGGGGACCGGCGCTTCACCCGCACGAGTGGTGGCACGGTGTACCAGCCGTCCTCGAAGAGCGTGAGCAGGTCGTTCGGGAGGTCGGCGTCGCCCTTGTCGAGTTCGTCGATGAGCAGGACCCGCGGTAATCGATGGGGGAGCAGCGCGGTGCCGAGCGGGCCGATCTGGATGAACTCGCCGATGTCCACGCGGTCCTCGCCGCATGAGGCCGTGGACCCCTCGTCGGAGCCGTCCGCCGGACGGCTGTGCTGCCGTGCCGCGTACCAGGCCTGGCCGGCCTGGGCGCGCCCGATCACATCGTATTCGAACAGCCCCGAGGCCAGGGTCGTCCGGGAGGTGACCGGCCACTGGAGCACCCGGCCCAGCCTCAGCTCACGGGCGATGCGATAGGCCAGGGTGGACTTGCCGACACCGGGCCGGCCGGTGACGAGCAGCGGACGCCGCAGCAGGATCGCGGCGTTGACCAGGCGGACCTCCTCCGCCGACGGGCTGCGCACTGCGCCGTCCGGGCCCAGCCGCCGGTCGGCCTCGTCGTCGTCGGGCGGCTGCGGCAGACAGGGGCCGCCGACGAAGGTCCGCCAGCGCGGCCCCTCCGGCCACTGGCGTTCCTCGTACGGGGCATCGGGCGGCACCGCGCCCGTCCCCTGGTACGGGAGTGCGCTCGTCGCGGCCGGAACCTCCGCCCCTCCGCTGCTGCTCTCGGGCGTGTTCAATCGATCCCCCCTACGAAGGTGGCGGGAGCACACGGCCCACCGTCGAGGAGCAGTTCGGGGTTGTCCCAGATCACGCTGAGATCCCTGACCGGGTCTTCCCGCGAACCGATTCCGCCTGCGGCGCAGTCGCTCTTCCACTGTCTCGTACGCTCGGGAAGCTTTGACAGACCGTCCTCGGCCAGTCCTTCACGCACGACGCTGCGGAAGGTCTCCGACGCGCTGTCCTCACGGTGGTGGATCAGCACGGGAACCCCGAGGTCGAGCCCCAGCCGCAGCTCGCGCAGCCCCACCCCGCTCCTGGGCCTCGGTGGCTCGCTGAGCACCATCGCCACCACCTCGTCCCGTCGCCCGATCTGCGCGTCCAGCAGAGCCAGGTGCTCGTCGGACGAGCGCCCCTCGGCGTCGCACCAGTGGACGTCTGCCTGGCCGGGCCGACTCTTCCACCGGGCCCAGCGCATGCGCCAGGCATGATGGAGCTCGCGTCGCTGCACTCGCTCCAAACTGTGGATGAATATCTCGTGATACTTGCTCAAGATCGGGTTCGCATAGCCTAGTTGTGGGTTCCGATTCCACCACTCCACGGGCTCGTTCAGCAGCTCGGTGGGTAAAAAGAACTCCAACACCACTTCCTCGGAGCGCGACTGCCACAGCTCCGCCATCCGGGTCAGCAGCTCCGCGACGGCGACGGGGACCCTGCTGCGCGTCACCAGCTCGCGGGGGTCGCCCTCCGGCTCCTGGTGCAGCCAGGAGGACTCGGCGTAGCGCACCCGGGCCGCCAGCCGGTAACGCGCCTCTCTGCGCCCCTGTCTTCTGCCCTTGGCGTCCACCGGGGTCAGATCCGGCGCCACCTTGACGAACAGCTTGATCACCGGGCGCTCCGGCTCGGCATCGGGCCCGTCGACCGTGCTTCGGCCGACCCGGGGCAGGACATCGCCGGTACGGCCGCCGGCCAGGCCCGCGCGCGTCGCGATCAGCCCTTCGTCGTCGTCCGCGACCCCCCATTCATGGGCGAAGTGATCATTCCAGGCGTACAACTCGCCCACCGAGGAGGCCAGGTCGGCGCAGAGGGCGAGCCGCTCCAGCAGCTCCATACTGGGCGGCAGGCCTCCGGGCCGGGTGTTGCGGCAGGCCAGATGGAGGAAGGTGTGCCAGGCGGTGGTGCAGTGGGCGGGGAGACGAAACCGGTCCCCGCATACCTCGGCGACGATCGCGTGCAGCTCGGGGATTCCGACGTCGAGCGCCTGCCGCAGCGCCGACCAGTCACGCCCCCGGTACAGATCGGCCGCGTTCCACTCGTCGAGCAGGGGCCGCAGCCGGTGGGTGAGCGCCGGGGCCACAAACCCGGTGATCTCCAAGAGCGCCTCCATGCCTCCCGGAAGGTCGCCGCAGGCGCGCACCGCCTCGAAGAACTCCTGATGGGGGGTTGGATACGGCTCCAGTTCCAGTCCGTCCAACGCCTCGGACAGCTCTCGCCGCCATTGGTGCCGCCCCCGGGCATCGGCCAGCGCCGCTGAGGCTCCCAAGACATTCACCATCTCCCCCAGTACCCGGCGCCGGGCCCGGCTTTCCGGAAATCGCTCCGACACGTGCGTCCCCCCTCGCACCCGACAAGCGCGCCCCCTGGTATCGCGCCTATTCGGCATACCCATCGTCGCGAGCGATTAGCGTAGAGGCACGATCCGCTTGTCGGAGGCGATTCACACATGAATCAGACGGCGTCCGGATCCGGCATGCCTCGTTCGTGTGCGCGGTGCGTCGATCAGCTGCTCGAAGCGGACCACGGCGGATCGGCCCCTCGCTCTGTTACCTTCCTTCCTTGATCGGCCGTGCGGAACATGGCACAGCGGGTGGAGGAATGTGGTGTTGGGGGACTCGGGATTGGCCTGGCGTACGAAGCCGCTTTCCCCGCGGGGCGGCTCTACGGGGAGTTGGTGACGGGCGTCATGGTGACTTTCGCGCAGTTGAGGGCGCTCGACCCGGCCCAGTTCGAGGAGGCGGCGGACGGCTGGCACAAGGTCAGCAGCAATGCGAGCGCGTCCAAGGACCGGCTGGACAATGAGATCAACGCGAAGCTCCGCGGGGCCCTGAAGGGCCAGGGCGTCGGCTCGGCGCTGGGCCGGCTGGAGCGGCTGAGCGAGAACTTCCACTACATGCAGGTGGAGTGCGCGCTGGTGCTCACGGCCCTGAACGGGCTGGCGGCGGAGTTGCGGGCGGCGAAGACGAAGTTGCACAACGCCGTACAGGACGCCCTGGATGCGGGGATGACCGTCAAGGAAGACGGTTCGGTGCAGTACACGCCCCCGCTGGTGCTGCTGCCGGGCCAGGAGTACGAGCCGGCGGGGAACGGCCGGACACCGTTCGTCATCACGACACCCAAGGAACAGGCGCAGGGGTTCGCCGACCGGATCGGTGACGCGCTGAAGGACGCGGCCGTGGCGGACGGCAAGTACGCGAAGACGCTGGGCAAACTGATCACGGTGGCGGATCTGTCGGTCACCAAGGAGGACTGGACCGACGCCGACGCGGACCGCGGGGCGGTCAAGAAGACCGTCGGCGACTATCTGCGGGATATCCCGAAGGACAAGTCACCGAAGGACAACGCGGCCTGGTGGAAGAGCCTGTCCAAAGAGGAGCAGACGGAGTACATCTCCCTGTATCCGGCGGGCGTGGGCAAGCTGGACGGCCTTCCCGTCGAGGACCGCGACGAGGCGAACCGCGTCTGGTTCAACGAGCAGCGGGCGAAGTACCAGACCGAGCTGGACAATCTGCCGCCCGAGCCGAAGCCGAGGCAGCTCCTGGCCGGCCGGTCCATGGTCCCCAATCCGAAGTGGACCGAGTGGTACAACCGCAAGAAGCATCTGGAGGGGGCGCTCGACGGAATGATGCGCATTCAGATGCGCTTCGACTCCACGGGAAAGGTCGATCCGTACCCGACCAAGAGGCCTGCCGATTACAAACCGACCGGCGACGGGTTGCCGCCGGCGTATCTGCTGGATTTCGACCCGGAGAACAACGGTCGCGCCATCATCGCGAACGGCAATCCGGACACGGCCGATCACACCGTCGTGATGGTCGGCGGTACCAAGAGCAGGCTCAGCGGCCTCTACACACCCATGGTCGCGGGCACCAATCTCTGGCAGGCGGCCAGTGCGATGCCGGGGGAGCCCAAGGTCTCGACGATCACCTGGAACGGTTACGACGCTCCGCAGAACCTCTTCCCGGAGGGCGCGCTGAACAGATACGCCGACCGGGGGGCGGGG
The DNA here is from genome assembly GCF_044332865.1 of Streptomyces sp. NPDC021225. Taxonomy (NCBI): domain Bacteria; kingdom Bacillati; phylum Actinomycetota; class Actinomycetes; order Kitasatosporales; family Streptomycetaceae; genus Streptomyces; species Streptomyces sp. NPDC021225. The sequence continues at coordinate 504,993 of NZ_JBIRPV010000006.1, forward strand.
GATTTCAACGACTTCCTGGCGGGGCTGCACACGTCCCATGACCCGTCGGCCGATGACCATCTGTCGGTGCAGGCGCACAGCTATGGGTCCGTGCTGGTGGGCTCCGCCGCCCGACAGGGCACCCTGGAGGCGGACGACGTGATGTTCAGCGGCAGCCCCGGCGTACAGGTGGGGCGGGCCGAGGACCTGGACGTGCCCCCGGGGCATGTGTGGAACCAGAGGGCGCAGGACGACCCCGTCCCCAGGCTGGGGGCGCCCACCCATGGCCACCGCGAGGGTCTGACGCAGTACATCACCCCGAACGACCCCATCTTCGGCGCCAAGCAGATGACCACCGACACCAAGGGGCACGGAAACTACTGGCTGGCCGGTTCGGAGAGCCTGGAGAACCAGGCGAGAGTCGTGGTGGGACGCTATGACGAGGTCCAGCTGAAGTAATCGGCAGCCGACGGGATATCGGGGATATTGACATGGCGTGGCCAACACGCCTAAAGTTATTGAAACGAACTATTGAAACGTTTCATGCGTATCGTTTGTGGTCGGCCTGTTGTGATGACACGGGAACACAAAGGAGTGTTCATGCTCGATCGCAGGCGATTTCACCAGTTCGGCGTGGCGGCAGCGATCGGCGCCGCGCTGCCGATCGCGGGGAACGGGATCACCGACGGCATCGCTATGGCGGATGAAGCGCTCGGCGTGGTCGAGACCGACACCGACATCACCGTCGACAACGGGCCGGTCCAGCTCACCGTCAGCAAGGTGAGCGCGGCCCGTGCCACTTCGCTCAAGTATCTCGGCCAGGAACTGCTCGGCAGCGGTGGCCGCGGCAACTTCGACATGAACAACGCCCGTGTGGGCGACCCGCTTCCGCTGCCGCCCCCGCAGAACACCTATGAGATCCGCCGGGGCGAGGACTTCGTCGACATCGCCTTCCGCTACAGCCCCACCAACGGGGGGCCGTTCTGGCTGGAGCGGCACCACATCGTCCGGGCCGGAGAGCCGGGCATCCACCTGGCCACCACGTTCCACCACACCGCCGAGCTGCACGGCTTCTCGTCCGAGCAGCACCGCTATGTGTTCTACCTGGACAAGGAGCTGTTCACCCACGCCTCGGTCGAGGACGACGGCATCGGCGGGGTCGCCTGGCGCGAGAGCGCCGCCCGGATGCCGACCCCGGAGGAGCTGAAGGCGGCCACCGTGGTCATGGACGCCACCTACGACCTGGCGGGGCTCGGATCGGCGTACCCCAAGCGCTACTACACCAAGTACGACTGGGGCACCTACATCAAGGACCACGCCGTGCACGGTCTCTACGGCAAGGGGTTCGGCATCTGGGCGGTGACCGCGCACCGGGACGCGTTCAGCGGCGGACCCACCCGGCATGACCTCACCCTGCACCAGACCGACAGCAGGCCGGTGCTGCTGGTCGAACCGCACGGCGCCCACTACGGCTTCCCGCCCGTCCGGGTGGCCGCGGGCCAGGAGTGGCAGAAGACGTACGGACCGTACTACGTGCACTTCAACACCGGCGACGACCCGGCCGCCCTGCGCGCCGACGCACTGCGGTACGCGGACGAGAAGGCGCACGCGGCGTTCTACGACCGGGTGGCGCTGCCCGGGTGGACACCGTCCACCGAGCGCGCCACCGTGCACGGCAGGGTGGTGGCGCAGGGCGAGTCACGGCTGCGCGGTGCGGTGGCGGTGCTGTCGGACAACGGGGTGGACATGCAACGCACCGCCCTCGGCTACGCGTACTGGACCGATACCCATGCCGATGGCGGGTTCACCCTGCGCGATGTGCGCCCCGGCACCTATCGGCTGACCGTGTACAAGCCCGGGGTCTGGGGCGAGTATGTGCGCGACGACGTGGTGGTGCCCAGTGGCGGCACGGTCCGGCTGGGTACGCTGCGCTGGACGCCGCTGCGCCACGGGCGCACCGTGTTCCAGATCGGCACGCCCGACCGCACATCGGTGGAGTACCGCCGCGGTCCGGAGTATCAGCAGTGGGGCACCTGGTCATTCTATCCGCAGGACTTCCCGGAGGGCGTGGTCTATCGCGTCGGCCGGAGTTCGCCCGCGCGGGACTGGAACTACCTGCAGTTCCAGCAGATCGACGGGGTGCGGCAGGCGCCGTGGCGGATCCTGTTCGACCTGGACGAGGCGCCGCGCGCCGGGCGGACCGCGACGCTGACGGTGGCGCTGGCCGCCTGGTCGCTGGACACCGCCCGCAGTGTGCCCAGCGGGCCCACCCATCTCACCATCAGCGTCAATGACGAGAAAACGGTCTGGAGGTTCGAACCGGACGATTCCCGCGGCGCGACCTACCGATCCGGTTGCTCCGGCGGCTACTTCCGGCGGATCTTCTCCTTCGACGCCGCGGTGCTGCGGCGCGGCGAGAACGAGATCACGCTGACGATCAACGAGGACACCGGTCCGGAGATGGTCAACACGGCGGCCTACGACGCCATCCGGCTCGAACTGCGCTGACACTCCTCGCGTCGACGGCGACGGTGGCGGCGGCCAGCGGCCCGGCGAGCAGCAGCGCCGTGATCGGCAGCAGCGTCACCACCGCGACCGCGGTGCCGACCGCGACCAGCAGCAGCGCGTCGCCGCCCAGGTCACGGCGGCCGACCTGGCGCGCGGCTCCACGCAGTACGGCGCCCCAGCGCAGCCCGGGCCGCCACCCACCGGCGGCGCGCAGACCGAGCAGCACCGCGGCGAGCAGGGCGACGGCCAGCGCCGTGGCGAGCACCGGACGGCCGGGCGCCCCGGCCGCGATGGCCAGGGCGTCCACGGCCAGCACCGCCGCGACCGCAGGCGGGATCAGCAGGCCGGCCGGTCCGGCGCGCAACGCCTGGGCCAGGCGGACCAGATAGGGGCGCACCCCCACCCCGGGCCCGCCCGCGACCCGCTCCCGCAGCAGAGCGCAGGCCGCGGCGAAGGCGGGGAACGCGGTGATCACGCCGACCGACGCCACCGCGGTGAACACCCCGAGCAGCAGCACATCCGCGAACAGCCCGAACCGGCCGTCCACCGTGGCCCGGGTTGACGATGTGCTCATGCGCCGCCCATTCCGGAGGTGCTGACGCCCTCCACCAGAAGTCGCTGAAAGGCCAGGAAGAACAGGCCGATGGGGAGCAGGGTGAGCACCGACATGGCGAACATCGGGCCGTAGGAACTCTCGCTGGTCTGGTCGATGAACAGGCGCAGGGCGAGCGGCAGCGTGTACTTGTCCGGATCGTTGAGGTAGATCAGCTGGGACAGGAAGTCGTTCCAGGTCCAGATGAAGGTGAAGATCGCTGTGGTGACCAGGGCGGGCTTCGACAGCGGCAGGAAGATCATGGTGAAGGCGCGGATCGGGCCGCAGCCGTCGATGCGCGCGGCCTGGCCGAGCTCGTCCGGCAGATTGCGCATGAACTGCACCATCAGGAACACGAAGAAGGCGTCGGTGGCCAGGAACTTCGGCAGCACCAGCGGCACGAAGGTGTTCACCAGGCCCAGATGGTTGAAGATGGTGTACTGCGGGATGAGCACCACGTGTGCGGGCAGCATCAGCGTCGCGATCATGAAGGCGAACAGCGGCCCGCGCATCCGGAACCGCATCCGGGCGAAGGCGTAGGCGGCAAGCGCGCAGGAGATCACGTTTCCCAGCACACACAGCAGCGCCACGGTGAGCGAGTTGCCGAAGAAGGTCCATACGCTGACCCCGCCCGAGCCCTTCAGCGCCTCGGTGTAGTTGCCGAGGACGAGTTTCCTCGGCAGCAGGGCGAGGCTGGAGACGATCTCCTCGGCCGGCTTGAAGGACATCGAGATCAGCCACAGCACCGGATACAGCAGCAGCGCCAGCAGCGCCGCGCAGACCAGATGCCAGAGCGTTCGGCGCCAGATCCTCGCGGCCCGCGGCGCGCGGGCGGTCGTCATGCTCACCTCTCCTCCCCGCCGGAGTAGAAGACCCAGGCCCGAGAGGTGCGGAAGAGGACCGCGGTGACGACGGCGATCGCGATCAGCAGCAGCCAGGCCATGGCCGAGGCGTAACCCATGCGGTACTCCACAAACCCGGACTGGTACAGATAGAGCGTGTAGAACAGGGTCGAGTCGCTGGGCCCCCCGCGCCCGCCGCTGACCACGAACGCCGAGGTGAAGGCCTGGAACGAGTGGATGGTCTCGAGCACCAGGTTGAACAGGATCACCGGTGACAGCATCGGCACGGTGATGGAGCGGAAGGAGCGCCACCACCCCGCCCCGTCCACCGCCGCCGCGTCGTAGAGACTGCGGGGGATCTGCTTCAGACCGGCCAGGAAGATGACCATCGGCGCGCCGAACTGCCACACCGTGAGCAGCACGATGGCCAGCAGGGCGTACTGCGGATCCGTCGTCCAGCCGCCCGCGTGCAGCCCGAAGGCCGAGGCCGCCTTGTCGACGGGGCCGCCGTTGTCGAAGATCACCCGCCAGACGAGGGCCACCGCGACGCTCGCGCCCAGCAGCGACGGGGCGTAGAAGGCGGCGCGGTAGAACCCCTGGGCCCGGCTGGTCCGGTTGAGCAGCAGTGCGACGCCGAGCGCGGCGCCGAGCTTGAGCGGGGTGGCGATCAGGACGTACTTCAGGGTCACCCACACCGAGGTGAGAAAGCGGTCGTCATCGGTGAACAGCCGCCGGTAGTTCTCCAGGCCGATCCAGCGGGGCGAGGTGAACAGGTCGTATGCGGTGAACGACAGATAGAGCGAGTAGAGCATCGGGCCGAGGGTGAGCAGCAGCGCGCCCAGCACCCAGGGCGAGAGAAAGAGATACGCGATGCCGGGCCGCTCGCCGTAGCGGTGTCTCCGCCCGCCACCGCCGGGCGGCGCCTTCGCCGCCCTGGGGCCCGGAGCGGCCGAGGCCGCCACCGCCCCCCGCTTCAGGGCCTGTTGTGCCATCAGCAGTACTCCTTAGCGCTCCTTTGTGCTCCTGGCGTGTCCATGGGGCTTGCCGGGCCCGGGTGGCGGGCCCGGCAAGCCGTGGTGTCACCGGTTGATGGCTTGCTCGGCTTCTTTGATGAATTCCCCGGCGGCCTTCTCCGGGGTGGAGCGCTCGAACATCACGTCGTCGTAGACGCGCTGGAGGGCGGCCTTGACGGCACCCGCGCCCTTGGGCGGCGGGGGAGGGGCGGCGGTCAGCTTCGGCAGCAGCGCGGTCTCGAAGTCATAGGCCAGGCGGGGCGGGCCGGTCAGGCTCTTGCCGACGGCGGCGCGCACATCCGAGTTGGCGGGCATGCCGCGCGAGGTGGACTGGATGGTCCCGGCCTTGGTGTCATTGAGCAGGAAGTCGACGAACTTCGCGGCCTCCTTGGGGTGTTTCGACCGCCTGGTGATCGACATCAGCATGGACGGCTTGGCGTACTGGCCCAGTTCACTGCCGCTCGACGGAAACGTGCTCAGCTTGAGCGGCCGGCCGTAGATCTCCCAGGACGCGGCGGTCAGGCCGGAGTCGTAGTTGAACTCGGCGGCGGAGGTCTTCTTGACCAGCGGCGAGTTGGCCTGTGAGCCGTCCATCTTCGTGGTCTCGGCGGCCTGGGTCGCGGCGCCCGAGGTGCGGAGCCGCTCCGCCAGCTTCCAGTACGCGGCGAGGTCGGCGGCGGTGTAGCCGAGCTTGCCGTCGTCGGTGTAGAGGGTCTTCCCCTGCTGCCGCAGCCACACCTCGAACCAGTCCTCGATCTGCCCGAAGCTGGTCACCCCGCGCACCTTGCCGCCGCTCGCCTCGCTCACCTCGGCCGCGCCGGCCTCCAGGTCGGACCAGGTCCAGCCGTCCTCGGGGGCGTGCTCGCCGGCCGACTTCCACACCTTGGGGTCGTACAGCAGCGCCTGGGTGGTCTGGCCCACCGGGATCGCATAGGTCCTGCCGTCGATCCTGCCGGAGCTGAGCAGGTTGGGGCTCATCTTCGTGGTGTTCACGCCGTTGATCTCGGCGAGCACATTACGGTCGGCGTACTCGCGTATATACCGGTAATCCATCGTCAGGATGTCGGGGCCGCCACCCCCGGCGAACTGGGTCGCCATCTTCTCCCAGTACGCGTCGAACTCGGAATACGAGGTCTCGATCTTGATTTTGGGGTTTTCGGCCTCGAACAGGTCGATCACTTTCTGGGTGATCTCCGCCCGGTCCGCGTTTCCCCACCAGGTGAAGTGCAGTGTGACCTTGTCATCGCCACCGGTTCCACCGCCACACCCGGCCGTGGTGGCGACGACGGCCACCCCCAGCGCCGCGGCGGCCATCCGTCTGCCCCAGTGGATACTTCCGAGCCGCATGGTTGCTCCTTCAGTGAATTGAAACGTTTTGAAGGACCTTGGCGGGGAGAAGCTATTGTCGTGACTGACCTCTGTCAAGATGGTGCGTCGAACCTTTGCAGGGCTCTGAGTCCTTTCAAAAGGATCGTGCCAACCGAATGGAACCGAGAAACGTGACAGATTTTCAGTCCTCGCCGCCCCGTATCGCGCCCTGGGACCGCTTCGTGCGGCAGGTGCCCGCCTGGTACACCGATGCCAAGTTGGGGATCTTCGTGCACTGGGGTGCCTACTCCGTCCCCGCCTGGGCGGAGCCCGTCGGCCAGCTCGGCGAGGTCGACGAGGCGGCGTGGTTCCGGCACTGCGCCTACGCGGAGTGGTACGGCAACACCATCCGTCTCGACGGCAGTCCGGCCCAGCGCCACCACCGCGAGACCTACGGGGGAGCGCCCTACGACGACTTCCTCGACATGTGGCAGGCCCAGGCGTTCGACGCCGAGGAGATGGTGGGGCTCTTCCGGCGGGCCGGCGCCCGCTATGTCATCCCGACGACCAAGCACCACGACGGCATCGCGCTGTGGGACGCCCCCGGTACCGGCACCCGCAACACCGTGCGCCGCGGCCCCAAGCGCGATCTCGTCGCCGAGTTCGAGCGGGCGGCGAGAAAGGCCGGTATGCGGTTCGGCGTCTACTACTCCGGGGGCCTCGACTGGCATGTCAGCGACTTTCCCCCGCATGACACCCAGCGCTCGGTGTTCGAGGACCGGCCCAACGACGCCACGTACGCCGCCTACGCCTACCGGCATGTGCGGGATCTCGTCGACCGCTACCGCCCGGACCTGCTGTGGAACGACATCGACTGGCCGGACGCGGGCAAACACGACGGCCCCGACGGGCTCGCCGGGCTGTTCTCCCACTACTACGAGCGGGTCCCCGAAGGGGTCGTCAACGACCGGTGGGGCGAGACGCACTGGGACTTCCGCACGAGTGAGTACCAGAGCGGGACGGAGAACGAGAGCGCCGGAGTGTGGGAGAACACCCGGGGCATCGGCCTGTCCTTCGGCTACAACCAGGCCGAGGACGCCACCGTCAGCCTCGACGGCCCCGGGCTGATCCGCCATCTGCTCGACACCGTTTCCCGCGGCGGCAACCTACTGATCAACGTCGGCCCGGACGCCGCGGGGCGCGTCCCGGAGCTTCAGCGAAGGACCCTGGAGTACCTGGCCGACTGGATGGACACGGGCGCTCCGGCGGTCTTCGGCACCACCCCCCTGGGGCAGGGCCTGGCGCGCCCCGGCGATGATCCGTGGGTGCGCTGGACCCGCTCCGGACATCTCACGCACGCGGTGATCGACGCGCGCGGAACGGTGGCGATCGGCGCCGACGCCGACGCCTTCGACCTCTCCTCGGCCCGCCTGACCGACGGGACGCCGGTCGAGGTGGCGGCGGTTGCCGGACGTCTCGAGGTGCGCCTTCCCGAGCCGACGGCTGTGGGCCCCGCGGTCGTTGAGCTGCGCCTGCGCGACGCACGCTGATCCGGCGGGCGGGCCGGCCACGTCGAGCGGCTCGCCAAGACCGGGTTTTGTCAGAAGCGTTGACGAATCTCTTGCGCCCCTCCTACCTTCATCGCGTCATGCATCGTACGTCATATACGAGACGCGTTATGCCGGGATTGGGGGGACAGTGACCGTTGTGTGCTCATGGGGGTCGCCTCATGCGTCGGCGCGCGCCACGGCCGTGGCCGCCCGGCCGCTTCCCGAGCCCGGGTATCCGTTAGCGGCATAAGCCAGGCGCCTCGATGGGCAGCCACGCGGACTGATCAGAAAACAGCCGCGGATGCACTGACGAATGAGAAACGCGGCCCGTTCACCGCCAAGATCCCGGGCCGCGTCAGAGAGTTCCGATGCTCCCTCTTGGGGGAGCCTATCCAACTTCGGGAGCGATGGTGCCCCTTTCCAGCCTGTCCACGTCCAAGACCGGGAGATCACCGGCCCGGCAGCGCAGCAGAATGCGGTGGACGATCGTCGGTTTCTCGGCGCTCGGACTGACGATCGCCTATCTCGACCGTGCCGCGCTGAGCGTGGCCATGCCGTATATGTCGAAGGAGTTCCACATCAGCTCTGCGGTGCAGGGCGTGATGCTGTCGGCGTTCTTCTGGACGTACGCGCTGTTCCAGATTCCCTCCGGCTGGCTGCTCGACCGGTTCGGGCCGAGGGTCATCTACCCCATCGCGGTCGGCTGGTGGTCGATCTGGACCGCGCTGATGTTCTTCGCGCGGGGCGTCGGATCGGTCATCGTGTTCCGTCTCGGCCTCGGCATCGGTGAGGCGCCGGTGCAGCCGGCGAACATCAAGGTCGTCTCGCGGTGGTTTCCGCGCAAGGAGCGGGCCTTCGCGTCGAGCCTGTTCGACATGGGCCAGCAGATCGGTACGACGCTGTCGATCCCGGTGGTGACGGCGCTGGCCCTGTTCGGCGGCTGGCGGCTGTCCTTCGTCGTCATCGGGCTCGTCGGGCTGCTGTGGCTGGTGGGCTGGCTGGCCGTCTACCGCGATCCCGAGGAGCACCCGCGGGTTTCCGAGGCCGAACTGGCGCACATCCGGTCCGATCAGGGCCCGAAGGACGCCGCGGCCTCGGGCGACGCCGAGGTGCCGTGGCGGGAGCTGCTGGGCGACTCGCAGGTGTGGGCGCTGACCACCGGCTATGTGTTCCGCTCGCTCGCCGGGGCGTTCTTCCTCACCTGGTACCCCAGCTATCTGCTCGACGACCGCGGGTTCTCCAAGGCGGACTTCGGCATGGTGGGCTGGATCCCGTCGCTCATCGCGATCGGCTCCACCGTGCTCGGAGGCATCGTGTCCGACCGGATGCTGGCGTCCGGACGCTCGCCGAACCTGGCCCGCAAGGTGCCGATCGTCACCGGGCTCGGCCTGAGCGCCTGCATCGGCTTCGCCCCGTTCGTCGACAGCAATCTGCTGCTGATGGTGGTGCTCACCATCAGCAGCTCGGCGCACTCGTTCGCCGGCGCGGCGATCCTGAGCCTGCCGGCCGAGGTGGCGCGCTCGTCGGAGCGCGTCGGCGCGGTGGCCGGCTTCCAGAACTTCGGCTCCCAGGTGGGCAATCTGCTCAGCCCCATCGCCATCGGGCTGTTCCTGGCCACCAGCAACGGCTCGTATGTGGGCCCGCTGGTCGGCGCGGCCGTGTGCTGCCTGGTCAGCGCCGCGATCTATTTGTTCTGGGTGAGCATCAAGCCCGTCGCGCCGGAGGGGGGCGCCCTCGCGGCGTCCGCCGGACACCATGGAAGGAGCACCTCGTGAATGCCTCTTGGGACCCGGCTCGCCTGGTCGAGCGGCTGAGCACGGTCATCGGGATCCCTGTCGTCCCCTACGACGAGGAAGGCGCGGTCGACCGCGACCTGACCGCCGCGCTGACGGCCCGGCTGATCCGCAACGGAGTCACCGTGCTGACGCCCAATGGCAACACGGGCGAGTTCTACGCGCTCTCCCCGGACGAGCGCCGCCATGTGCTGACGTATGTGCTGTCGGCGCGCGAGAGCGCCACGACCGTCATCGCCGGGGTCGGGCTCGACCTCGGGACGGCCGTCGCCGACGCGCGCTTCGCCCGGGACTCGGGCGCGGACGCGGTCATGATCCACCAACCCGTCCTGCCGTATCTCTCGGCGGACGGCTGGGTCGAGTACAACGCCACGGTCGCGGCGGCCGTACCCGACATCGGGGTGCTGCCCTATCTCACCAAGCGGGCGGTCACCGGCGCCCACATCACGCGCCTGGCGGAACGGGCGCCGAACGTCGTGGGGCTCAAGTACTCCGTTCCCGATCCGGTGGTGTTCGCCACCACCAAGGCCCAGGCGAAGGACGGGCTGTTGTGGATCGCGGGCCTGGCGGAGTCCTACGCCCCCGCCTACTGGCAGGCCGGGGCCCGGGCCTTCACCTCCGGCCTGGTCAACCTCGCTCCGGCCGTGTCCCTGGAGATGCTGGAGGCGCTCCGGCGAGGTGACTACGTCGCCGCGGCACGGGTCTGGCGGCGGATCCGCCACTTCGAGGAGCTGCGCGCCCGCGACGCCTCGGCCAACAACGTGTCCGTGGTGAAGGAGGCCATGCACCAGCTCGGGCTGTGCCGGCGCGACGTCCGTGCGCCCAGCCACCCGCTGGCCGAGGAGCTCGCCCGCGAGGTCACCGAGTCCATGGCGCACTGGCGCTCCGCGGTGCCCGAGGCGACGGGGGAGCGTGCGGCATGAGGATCGAGTCACTGGAGACCTTCAGGCAGCGGGTGGGCGACCGGCCCAGGGTGCTGGTGAAGATCGGCACCGAGGACGGGATCCACGGCTGGTCGGAGGTCTACAACCACGGCCCCGACCTGGCCTATCCACCGCTGCTCGACTACCTCTTCGAGCAGATCAAGGGCATGGACGCGCGGTCCCCGAGCCGCGTCAACCAGTTCCTCCTCCAGTCCGGCCGCTTCCCCCAGGGCGCGCTGGGGCTGGCCGCCATCGCCGCCATCGACCACGCTCTGTGGGACATCGCGGCCAAGGCCCTGGGCGCACCGGTGTACCAGCTGCTCGGCGGCGCCGTGCGCGACCGGGTACGGGTCTACGCCGGGCTCTACTCGGCGCCGGACGTCGGCGAACTGCGCGACACCACCGCGGCGTTGCACGACCGCTTCGGCTTCACGGCGTTCAAACTGAGCCCCTACCGGAAGGAGCTGCACCGCACCCGGTTCGGGCTGGTCGTCCGCGAGCTGGGCGAGTACTTCGGCGAGGTGCGCGAGAGCCACCCCGCGGAGTGGGAGTTCGCGTTCGACGCCCACGCGTGTCTGTGGGAGCCGCGGCAGGCCGTCGAGCTCGGGGCCGCGCTCGCCCTCCACCAGCCGCTCTTCCTCGAGGAGCCCATCCGCCCCGAGCACATCCCCGCCTGGGCCAGGATCCGCTCCGACATGGCGGTACCGCTGGCGACGGGGGAGTGCCTCTATTCGCCCCACGAGTTCCTGGCGCTGCTCGGCGCGGGCGGAGCCGACATCGCGCAACCCGACATCTGCGTCGTCGGCGGCCTCACCCACATGATGAAGATCGCCGCCATCGCCGACGCCCACTACGTCCCGATCGCACCGCACAACCCGCTCGGTCCGCTCGCCACCGCGGCGAATGTGCACTTCGCGGCCGCGACGACCAACTTCGCCATCCTCGAGTACAAGCCGGACACCGTGTCCTGGTGCCCCGACCCCTACCTCCCCGTCGACGGACACCTCGAACTGCGCCCGGACCGCCCCGGATGGGGCATCGAGATCGACGAGGACGCGCTCAGGACCGACGACTGGGTCACCTGGAAGCGGAGAGTACCGGTGCGCCCGGACGGCTCGACGGCGTGGATGTGAGGAGGAAGACGGCGGCCCGGCCCGGGTGGTGAAGGGCGCCGCACAAGGAAGCCGTAGCCGTGCGCGGGCGTTGCGGCCCGCGCACGGCAATGGCTCGATATTCGTGCGCGCGAGGCGGGATGATGGGCACATGACGAAGCCTTGGCGAAGAACCCTGCCGCTGCTCCTGCTGCCGCTGGCGGTGACCCTGTCGGCGTGCGGGGAGGGGTCGGTGGACCGCTCCGAACTGGAGTCCCGGGCCCGGGCGTTGGGCACCGAGCCGGAGATGGTGTACGTGACCGACGTACCCGGCTACACGCTCGCGTCGCAGTCCGTGGGCGTGATCGGCGACCACGGCTTCGGGGGCGCCTACACCAAGCCCGGCGGCGGGACGATCGAACTACGGGTGGACGAGGCCGGGAACGCCCCCGTCGACTGCGCGAAGTCCGGCCCCGACCAGGCCGGGGGCGAGAAGCGGACGTGCGAGCGGGACGGCGAGAGCTGGTACCGCGCTTCGAAGTCCGCCCACGAGTATGCGCGCGAGGACGGCGGACGGGTCATCCGGCTGAGCGCCGACCGGGAGAGCGTCACCCGCGACACCCTCCGCCGGGCCGCGAAAAGCGTCCATCAGGCCGATGACGGGGAGCTGGCCGAGGTCCTGCCGGAGGGTGCGGGCGACGGCGGCGGGCAGGGTGGCACCGAGCGCGGCGATCTGCCGAAGACCGGCGACGGCGCGCCCCAGGACCCGGCCGGGATGACCGAGGGGACCAGCGGCTGAGGGCCTGGGCCGGGAGCGCCGCTGGAGCCGGACGCAGGTCTTCCGCCCGGCTACCAGCGCAGCGGAAGGCCGGCGAGGAAGGTGTCGAGCAGACCGGAGATGATCCGGTGGTCGTGGGACGAGGGGTGCCAGTCGCAGCCGAGGCGATCCAGGGCGGGATCGTCGTAGTACCAGGAGCGGACCCGGTCGTCGCCCCGCCGGTTGCGTTCCTCGACGATCCGCAGGGCGGTCCGGGCGAACGCGGTGGTGTTGGCGAGGTAGGTGGCGCCGACCACGATGAACGGCGTGGGTCCGTACCGGGCGCGCAGCTTGTCGAGGAAGCCGTGGTAGGCCGCCTCGTAGGCGGCGGCCAGGCCGTCCTCGGTGGTCCAGCGCTCGCCCGGGTTGAGGGGGGTCGAGAAGTCGTTGATCCCGAGGCCGATCACGACGACCCGCGGCCGCCAGGTGTCCGGCTTCCGCCAGATGTCGCCGTCGACGTGCAGCAGGGCCCGGTCGTAGTACGTGCGGAAGTCGGTGCCGGGGCTGCTGCCGTTGTAGTTGCGGACCATGCCGAGGCCGGAGTAGGCGTTCAGCTGGTAATCGGCGTCCAGGCTGCGGGCGGTGAGGGCGCCGAAGGCGAGGTCGGCGTTGCTGTTCCGGTTGACTCCGCCGTTGCTCGAACAGTCGCGGGTGCCGGAGACATTGCCGTAGCCGGCGGTGAAGGAGTCACCGATGAACTCGATCTGCCTGCTCCGGGGCCGGGGTCCGGGCAGGACCGCGCCCCCGGGCGCGGCGAGAAACCCGCCGAACCGGCCCGCGGCCCACGGGCTTTCGGTGCGCTTGACGAGGCGCACGCGGTGCTCGGTGTCGGGGAGGTCGCCGATCCAGGAGGTGGTGCGGCCCGGCGTCACGAGCGTGGTGGCGGTCGTTCCGTCGATCTGGACGTCGTAGTCGTTGTCGGCGTCGTCGAGGACGATGCCGACACCGGTACCGCGGAAGCGGCCCTCGAAGGAGATGCCGGGCCAGGAGTACTCCACGGATCCGTCGGAGGTGTTCCTGACCCGGCCCGCTGTGTGGAACCGGGCGCGGGCACCGGATGCCTGTGAGGGGGACGCGGCAGCGGTGACGAGGCCCGCGGCGGCGGCCGTCACCAGTGTCCTTCGGGTGAAACGACGGGGCGTCTGCATGTGGCCATCCTTTGATGGTGGGGCACATGGTGCCGGGGCACGGCTGGGGCGGGGCACGGCTGGGGGCGGGGCGCGGCACACAACCGCACCACTGTAGGGGCGGGCCGGGGAATGCGACAGCTCCTCCGCCGCGCGAATCGGCCACCGAGCGTGCCGAGTTGCTCGCGGCCCGGGAGGGCGGCGCTCAGCCTTCGAGCGGCGCCGGCGGCACCCCGGGCGGCATGTTGTACGGCGTGACCACCTGGATCGCCGAGGGGAGGGCGGGCCCGTCGTCCGGCAGCGCCTGATGGGCCCGCATGATGGTCTGGCAGGCGCGGCGCAGGTCCTGGCGCAGGTCGTGGTGGAGGACCGCGGACAGCCGGCGCTCGCGCAGCAGCCGGGTGTTGTCCTGGTCCAGGTCGTGGGCGATGAACACGGCGCACTCCCGGCCGAGGGCGCCGAAGGCGTCGAGGGTGGCGAGGTTGCCGCCGCCCATGGAGTAGACCGCGACGATGTCCTCGTCGCGTTTGAGCGCCTCCAGGGCGAGTTCGCGCTGCGTGGCGTCCAGGCCGTCGCTGTCGGTGACCTCCACAAGGGACCGCTTGGGCTGGGTGAGGCGCATGGCGCCTCGGAAGCCCATCTCGCGCTCCTCCTCGCCGCGGAAGGAGCCCCGGCTGATGGTGGTGAGGACGTTGCCGGGGCGGTCGCCTAGCCACTGGCCGAGGAGGTAGGCGGCGGTGGCCCCTGCCGCGCGGTTGTCGATGCCGACGTACGCCACGCGGGCACTGTGGGGCAGATCGGTCACCAGGGTGACGACGGGAACGCCGGCCGCGACCAGCCGGCCGACGGCGGCGGCGATCTCCGGGACGTCCGGGGCCTTGAGGATCACCCCTTGGGTCCCCCGCTTGGCGATCTTGTCCAACGTCCCGATCAGCTCGGCGGAGGGGCACGTCTCCCGGAAGTGGAAGCGCGAGCGCACAACGGCGGGGTGCAGGGAGGGCAGCTCCGCCTCGAGCGCGTCACGCACGGCGCGCGAAAACCGCTCCGGCGCCTGCATGACGATGTCGATCATGAAGGTGCGGCCCCCGATGCGGATCTGGCTCCGCTGCCGGTCCAGGTCCTTGATCGCCTGGTGCACCTCCCTGACCGTGCTCTCCCGCACCCCGCCGCGGCCGTGGAGAACGCGGTCGACCGTGGCCGTGCTCAGCCCGGCCTGGCGGGCGATTTCCCTGATCGGATAGGGGTGTCCCATGGCTGTTCCCGATGGATGATGATGGTTTTTTGATGTACTGCTGAGGATTGAATGATGGGTTCGGATTCACAAGACTGGCAGAAAGGCAAGGACGGCGAAAGGACCCGGGATGTCCCCCACGCTTGAGGGATCACGGATGTGGCTCACCGAGGAAGACTGTGACTTCCACGCCTTCCGGTCGCTCGTGGAGCAGCGCACCGATCCGGGCGACCACCCCTCGGCCGAGGCAGTCGACCGGAACGTACCGCTCTACGACAGCGCCCGGCTGCGCGCCCTCGCGGACACCCCGGACGGGCGCCGGGCCGTTCAGGCGGAACTGGTCCGGGCCCTGCTGGACGGCCCCGGCATCGTGGTCCTCAAGGGCGCGTTCCCCGACGTGGCCGTCGTGGACCGGGCGTCCGAGGCGTTCAACGCGCTGATCGAGGAGGAGCGCGCCACCGGCGGGGCCCGCGGTGACCACTTCGCCAAGCCGGGCGCCAACGACCGGGTCTGGAACGCCCTGGACAAGGTGGCGGTGCGCGCCCCGGAGGCGTTCGCCGACTACTACGCCAACGACATGCTGGCGCTGATCTCCGAGGCCTGGCTCGGCCCCGCCTACCAGGTGACCTCCCAGGTCAACGTGGTCAACCCGGGCGGAGCCGCGCAGAGCGTGCACCGCGACTACCACCTGGGCTTTCTCACCCAGGAGCGGGCCGCGGCCTACCCGGCGCACGTCCACCGCCTGTCGCGCGTGCTGACCCTCCAGGGTGCGGTGGCCCACTGCGACATGCCCGTCGAGTCCGGCCCGACGATGTACCTGCCGCACTCCCAGAAGTACGAGCCCGGCTATCTCGCCTGGCGCCTCCCGCGGTTCGTCGAGTACTTCGAGTCCCACTACATTCAGCTCCCGCTGGAGAAGGGGGACGCCGCCTTCTTCAACCCCGCGCTCTTCCACGCCGCCGGGCACAACCGCACCGCCGACATCAAGCGCATGGCCAATCTGCTCCAGGTCTCCTCCGCGTTCGGCCGCGCCATGGAGACGGTCGACCGCGAGGCGATGGCGGGCGCGGTCTTCCCGGTGCTGCTGCGCCGCAAGGCCGAGGGCGCCTCCGAGGACTGGCTGCGCCGCGTGGTCGCGGCCACCGCCGAGGGCTACCCCTTCCCCACCCAGCTGGACCTCGACCCGCCGGTCGACGGTCTCGCTCCGCCCTCCCAGGCGGACACCGTGTGGCGGGCCGTCAGCGAGGGCTGGACCTCGGAGCGGCTGCGCGAGGAACTGCGAGCGGGCGCCGAGCGGCGTCAGGGCTGAAGGAGACACAGCACTCATGGGACTGCTCGATGACAAGGTCGTCCTCGTCAACGGCGGCAGCCAGGGCGTCGGCGCGGGCATCGTACGGGCCGCCGTACGAGAGGGCGCGACGGTCGCCTTCACCGGGCGCCGGGCCGAGGTCGGCGACAAGCTCGCGGCGGAGACGGGCGCGCACTTCCTCCGCGCGGACCTCGCGGACCCGGCGCAGGCGCGCGACAGCGTCACACGGACCATGGCCGCGCACGGGCGCCTCGACTGCCTGGTCAACGCGGCCGGGCTGACGTCGCGGGGCTCGCTGCTCGACACCACGCCGGAGCTGTTCGACGCCCATGTCGCGATCAATCTGCGGGCGCCGTTCTTCGCCATGCAGGCCGCCGTCGCCGACATGGTCGCCCGCAAGGCGCCCGGCACGGTGGTCAACATCATCACCACCTCGGCACACGGCGGACAGCCCTATCTGGCCCCGTATGTCGCCGCCAAGGCCGGGCTCGTCGGCCTGACCCGCAACGCCGCGCACGCCCACCGCCACGACCGCGTCCGGATCAACGGCCTCAACATCGGCTGGACCGACACCGAGGGCGAGGACGCCACGCAGCGCGCCTTCCACGGCGCGGGAGACGACTGGCGCGAGAGGGCCGCCGAGGCGCAGCCGATGGGCAAGCTCGGCCAGGTCGACGAGATCGCCGACTTCGTCGTCTTCCTGCTCTCCGACCGCAGCGGCGTGGTGACCGGCTCGGTCATCGACTGGGACCAGATCGTCATCGGCGGACTCGACTGAGCCGCCCCTCGGGCTGAAGGAACGAGAAACTCATGCGTATAGGCATCATGGGACTGGGCCGGATCGGCGCCTTCCACGCGGAAACCCTCTTCGGGCTCGACGCGGTGGACTCCCTCGTGGTCACCGACCCGGTGGCCACGGCCGCGGCCACCGCCGCGGAGCGGTTCGCGGCCACCGCCGTGGACTCCCCGGAGGCCGTGTTCTCCGCCGGTGTGGACGGTGTGGTCATCGCGGCCGCCACCGACGCCCACCCGGAGCTGATCCTCGCCGCCGTCAAGGCGGGCGTCCCCGTGTTCTGCGAGAAGCCCGTGGCCCGCGGCGTCGAGGAGAGCCTGGAGGTGCTGCGTGCCGTCGAGGCCGGCGGCGGCGGTGTTCAGGTGCATATCGGCTACAACCGTCGCTTCGACGCGGGATGCGCCGCCGCCCGCGAGGCTGTGATCAGCGGTGAACTCGGGCCGCTGCACACCGTACGGTCCACCACCCTCGACCCCGCGCCCCCGCCGGCCGGATATGTGGCCACCTCCGGCGGCATCTTCCGCGACTGCGCCGTGCACGACTTCGACATCGTGCGGTGGGTGACGGGCCGCGAGGTCACCGAGGTGTACGCGACCGGCGGCAACCGGGGCGCGGACCACATCCGTGAGGCGGGCGACGTCGACACGGCCTCGGCCCTGCTCACCCTCGACGACGGCACCATCGCCGTCGTCTCCAACTCACGCCACAACGCGCGCGGTTACGACGTGCGCCTGGAGCTGCACGGCATGAAGGACAGCATCGCGGTCGGCCTGGAGGACCGGCTGCCACTGCGCTCCGTCGAACCCGGCGCCACCTTCCCGGCCGGGCCGCCGCACGACTTCTTCATGGACCGCTTCGCCGACGCCTACCGCGCCGAACTCACCGCGTTCACCGAGGTCGTGGCGGGCACCCGCCCCTCGCCGTGCACGGTGGCGGACGCCCTCGAGGCGAGCTGGATCGCCGAGGCGTGCACCCTGTCGCTGCGCGAGAGGCGGCCCGTGCGGCTGACGGAGGTGCGCACGGCATGACGGACGGACCCCTGCGCATCGGTGTCCTGGGCGCGTCCCGGATCGCCGAGCTGTCGATCGTGGGTCCCGCCCGCGCGGCCGGCCACCGCCTCGTCGCGGTGGCCGCCCGTGACCGGGACCGGGCCGAGGCGTTCGCCGCCGCCCACGGCGTCGAGCGTGTGGTCGGCTCGTACGCCGATCTCGTCACCGACCCGGAACTGGAGGTCGTGTACAACCCGCTGGCCAACGGCGCGCACGGGCCCTGGAACCTGGCCGCGCTCCAGGCCGGCAAGCATGTGCTGACCGAGAAGCCGTCCGCGAGCAACGCCGAGGAGGCGGCCGAGGTGCACGCGGCGGCCGCGAAGGCGGGCAGCGCCTTCATGGAGGGCTTCCACTATCTGTTCCACCCGGTCACCCGGCGGCTGCACGAGCTGCTGGACAGCGGTGAGCTGGGCGACCTCCGGCACGTCGAGACCATGGTCGCGATGCCCGCCCCGCCGGACGACGACGTACGGTGGTCGCTGGCCCTTGCGGGTGGCGCGCTGATGGATCTGGGGTGCTACAGCCTGCACGCCCAGCGCATGCTCGCTCCCTGGGCCGGTGGCGCTCCGCGCCTGGTCGCCGCGCGCGGCGGAGCGCGGGCCTTGGCCCCCGGGGTCGACGAATGGCTCCACGCCGACCTGGAGTTCCCGAACGGCGCCACCGGCGCCGCCAACTGCCACATGGCGTATCACCAGTGGCAGATGAGCTGCCGGATCGTCGGCACCCGCGGCGAGGCCACCGCGGTGAACTTCGTCCAGCCGCACCTGGACGACCGGGTCGTGGTGCGAACGGCCTCGGGCGAGCGCACCGAGGAGCTCGGCCGCCGGTCCTCGTACACCTACCAGCTCGAAGCCCTCGCCGCCCACCTGCGCCACGGCGCGCCCCTCGCCCTCGACGCGGGGGACGCGCTCACCACCATGCGGCTCATCGACGACTGCTACCGGGCCGCCGGCTTCCCGGTGCGCCCGCGGACGGTCCTCCCGGCCGCGGCCTCGTGATCGGACGTTACGTCGGCGGGGCGTCGTCCCCGGGCGTTGCCCCCCGGGGCACCGGCTCGAGGCGCACGCTCTCCGGGTGTTCCAGGTAGGTGACGAGCGACGGCGGCCGGTAGCCGGGGTCCCCGTCGTAGTGCTCCTTCGCGGTTGTGGCCAGATACTCGAAGCCGTCGGCGCGGCCGTCCTTGTCCGTGGCCTCGCCGATGGGCCGGTTGAAGGGCTTGACCAATCGGTAAAGCCCCGTCCGGGAGGGGTGCGGAGAAGCCATCGGATCGGGTGCGACCCTGAATTCGACGCTCTCGCCGGGGGTTATCCGGATGGGGCCTTCAGGGCTGAAGGCCCCGGGCCGGAACTCCAGGCCGTATTCCCGGGCCCGCTCGACCATCCACAGCAACGCGATGTCCGACAGGGAGGTGTCGGTGTATCCGCCGCCGACATCGCAGTGCACCCCGCTGAACCACACCTGCTTCAGCTCCTGCCCCTGGACTCCGGGCTGCTGATGCCACAGCGTCGGCTCGAACGCCGCCCGCCGCTCGTCGATGGCCAGGGCGTGGAACGCGCCGTCCACCCGGGTGCTGAGCTTGGTGTCGTGAAACTCCCAGCGGTGGTTCAGCCGCCGCACCACGGGCCTCAGCCAGCGGGGCCCGAGAGCCGGGACACCGAGGGCACCGACGGTGTCCCACACGCCGATGAAGCGTATCCGCGGGTCGTGCGAGTACGCCCGGCGGAACAGGCTGGCCGCCACGCCGGTCGGCTTGTCGGCCGAACTGCGGTACAGGGACCACGCCTCGGCGATCCGGTCGGCGTTCTCCCGGCGCAGGATGCCGCAGTTGCGGACCATGCCGACGATGCTGCGCGCGGTGAACGCGCCCCTGCTGAACCCGAAGAAGTAGAGGTGGTCACCGGGTTCGTAGTTGTCGATGAGAAAGCGGTAGGCGTCGAACACATTGCGCGACAGCCCAATCCCGAAGGCGCCCCCGCGCAGCCGGTCCTTCCGGCTGGTGCCCACACCACGGTGGTAGTAGACGCACTGCCGGTTCCCGCCCGAGTCCTCGGAGGCCACGGTCAGGGCGAGTTTGGTGACATTGGTCGGGCAGGGGCGCCTGTCCTCGGTCTGATCGGGGGTGTTCCATGTACCGTCGCAGCACACGACGAGACGTTTGGGCATGACAGCCTTCCTCCCACGACCGTGTCCAGCCAGGCCGTTGGGTGGTTCATACCCTACGCATCACCCCCTCGGAGCGGAGGAACGACCCTCCGCATGCCGCTATGGTGGAGGTGCTCCCGCCCCTGGTGAACGAGCGGCGGTGTCGAGCAGTCAGGCGGTGCGGGCCGTATCGGCCCCCGCCTTCGCGACGCCCTCACCAGGCGTCCGTCCCGGCAGCACCGGCCACTCTCGCGGTCTCCCGTGTACTCCGCTGCCCCCTTCCCCCCATCGCACGCCCTGTCACACACCTGCGATCAGGAGACGCGCGCATGGCCACACCACCGCACCCCCGTACCTGGGTGCTGCTCGCGATGTCCGTGGGGGTGTTCTGTGTCCAACTGGACGCCTTCGCCCTCAACTTCGCCCTTCCCCGAATCGGCGCCGACCTCGGCGCACCCGGGGACGGAGCGCAATGGGCGGTGAGCGGCTATCTGCTGTCCACCGGCACGCTCATGCTCGGCGCCGGCCGTCTGGGCGACCTGTTCGGCCGCCGCGGACCGCTCGTGCTGGGTCTGTCCCTCTTCGGCGCCGCCTCCGTGGGGTGCGCGCTGGCCACGAGCCTGCCGATGCTGGTCGCCGCACGCGCCGTCCAAGGCGCCGGCTCTGCCGTGATCATGCCGGTGGGGCTGGCCCTGCTCACCAACGTCTATCCCGAACACCTGCGTGGCCGGGCCACCGGCCTCGCCCTCGGCATCGGGGGCGCCGCCACCGCCTGCGGCCCCTTCGTCGGGGGCACGCTCACCGAAACCCTCTCCTGGCGCGCCGTCTTCTGGCTGAACGTCCCCCTCGCCGCGCTCGGCGCCGTGTGGGCCTCGCGCGCCGCCGAGAGCAGTGACACCGGCGGACCCCGGCGACACCTGGACTGGCGCGGCCTGCTCACCGTCACCGGCGCGCTCGCCGCGCTCGCCGTGCTCCTCGATTGCGCCCAACGCGGCGCGCCACGGGGCGAGATGGCCTTCCTCGTCCTGCTGTGCGCGGCGCTGCTCGGCGCGTTCGTCCACGCCGAGCGCCGTGCGCCGCATCCCCTGGTCGGGTTCGCCCTGTTCCGCAACGGCCTCTACGTCGCCCTGACCCTCACGGGCGCCGTGGCCAACACCGCCGCCGTGATGTTCCTCTTCGTCGTCCCGCAGTCCCTTCAGGACCGATGGGGCTGCTCCGCCATGGCTGCGGGCGTGGCCTTTCTCCCGGCGGCCCTCGCCATGGCGGTCGGCGGTCCCCTCGCGGGACGCGTCGCCACCCGGGACGCCGCGCCCGCGATGGCCGCCTGCCTCGGCGCGGGCGCGCTCGGCCTGTCCGGGCTCGCCCTCGCTCCCTCCTTCGCCGTCTATCTGACCGTCGCCACCTGCTGCGGTGCCGCCCTCGGGTTCGGCAACGCCCTCACCCTCGTCGCCACCCAAGGAGTCATCCGCCCGGAACGGGCCGGCGAGGCCTCAGGTGTCACCAAGACCGTCATCACCGTCGCCGCCGGCCTGGGCGTTGCCCTCGCCGGTGTCGGTGCCGGGGCCGCCGCCGACACCGCGCTGCTGGTCACGGCCGCCGGTTGTGCGGCCGCGTGCGCGGCGCTGCTGGGGTGGCGCGTACGACATGGTCCGGACCTCGGCGGGCGCGGTCGGTGTCACTTGAGATAGGGGCCGTCACCGCCGATCTTGCCGGGGCCGTTCAGTACGTACACCCGGAGGTTGCCCTTGCCGGGGGCCGCGACGGACAGCGAGCCGCCGGCGACGGTCTTCACGTCTCCCGTGACGGCGTCGGTGTACGTCCCGTTCGGAATGCCGGTGAAGGTGGCCCCGCCGGTGACGGTGACGAGCGCGAAGCTGTCGGTGCCGCCGCTGGTGTAGCGGCGTTTGAACGCCATCGGGCCGGTGATGCCGTCGGTGGAGTACTGGCCCATCTGGAGGGCCGGGACGGCCCGGCGGATCCGGTTGAGCCGCTGGACGTGCTCGACCAGGGGCTGGGCGAGAGTGGTGGCGACCTGGCCGGTCGCGGAGTCGGCCTTGCCGAAGTCCGAGGCCGTGACGGATCCGGCCAGATGGTCGCCGTAGTACGCGCGTCCGGTGGAGGCCAGCGGGCAGGTCGGGCCGCAGTCGATCTGTTTGCCCTTCTGGAACTCGATCTCCGAGCCGTAGTACAGCGTCGGTATGCCGCGGAAGGTCCACATCAGCGCCATGTTCTCGGCCCAGGCGTCGGTGCCGCCGCTGTAGCGGTTGCTCGACTTGTTCGGGCCGTAGTCATGGCTGTCGACGTAGACGACGTTGTAGGTGGCGTCGTTGACGCTGTCGTCGGAGTCCTTGCCGTTGTTGTACGCGTTCTGCGCGTCACCGAAGTTCATGTGCATGCGCATATCGATGATGTTCATGCCGGAGAACCGGCTGTGGTCCGGCGTGTGGTAGGTGTTGCCGTCCAGGAAGGCGTTGGCGGAGGTCGGCTGGTTGCCCGTGCCGAGCTGCTCCTCGTGGTCGTACTGCTCGATGGCCGCCTTCTCGTCGTCGGCGCTGTACTCCTTGCGCTCCTTCCACGTGTAGAACTGCGCCGAGTGGTTGACGGACCCGCGGTTCCACTTGTCGTTGACGAAGGCCGCGACCTCGCCGAAGACAAAGAAGTTGCGCGCCGCCTCGGCGCCGAACTTCCTCGTGACCCGTTCCTGGATGGCGGGCAGGAAGCGGCGGTTCCAGGTGACGCGCGGGATGTGGACGGCCGTGTCGACGCGGAACCCGTCGACGCCCATGTCGATGTACTTGTCGTAGGCGCCGATCAGGTAGTTCTGCACAGGGGTCGACTCGGTGTCGAAGTCGGCGAGGTCCTCGTGCAGCCAGCAGGAGCGGGAGTCCTCGCCCTCCCAGTTGCCGATCCAGCACTGGTGGTAGTACTGCTTCGGGAACATCCCCGAGGTGGGGCCGGGCCACTGGCAGTTGTAGAGGGTGTAGCCTTCGGGGCTCTTGCCGCCGGTCGGCTTGGACCAGTTGAGGCAGGTGTTCCCGGCCGGTTCGGCCGTGGACCACAGGTCGCCGTTGTAGTACGACTTCCCGGACTTGGGCTCGACGGTCAGGCCGTCGTACGCGAAGCCGTCGTTCTTCTCGTCGTAGTACCAGCTCCACTGGGCGTCCCGGACGCCGTACACGGTCGGGGTGAACAGGCCCTTGGCACCCCAGCGGGAGCTGTGGTTGTACACGACGTCCTGGTAGATCTTCATGCCCTTGGCGTGGGCGGCGTTGATCAGATCCTGGTAGGAGGCGCCGTCCGACTCCAGGCGCGGGTCGACTCGGTAGAAGTCGTAGCCGTGGTAGCCGTGGTAGTCGTAGTCCGAGCGGTTGAGGACCACGGGGGTGACCCAGACCGCCGAGAAGCCGAGCGCCTTGATGTAGTCGAGTTTGCCGATCAGGCCCTTGAAGTCCCCGCGGAACATGGGGTCGTCGTTGGCCGCGTTGCCGGACTTCACATGCTGGCTGCCGCCGCGGTTGTTGGAGCCGTCGCCGTCGAAGAAGCGGGCGGTGAGGACGAAGTAGACGGGGTCCTTGCGGGGGTCGGTGCCCAGCGGGGTGCCGGCGGCCGGTTCCGGCGCCTTCTCCCCGGTGGTCGCGGTGGCCGCCGCGGAGGCGGGGGAGGTGTTGCCGGCCGCGTCGACGGCCCTGACGGTGTAGGCGTACGTGGTCTTCTCCTCGAGGCCGGTGTCGGAGAAGACCGTCGAGGTGACGTCCGTGACGACCGTGCCCCTGGTGCCGCCGGTGCGCGTGACCTGATACTTCGCGACCCCCGTGTCGTCGGTGGCCGCTGCCCAGCTCACGACCACGGAGGTGTGGGTGGCACTGGCCGTGATCCCGGTGGGCGCCGTCGGGGCCTGGGTGTCCGGGGCCTGCGCCGCGCACGGGTCCTCGGCGTCGGCGGTGACCGTTCGGTCCTTCACCGTCGTGGTGCCCGTGGGGATGGTGTAGTCGGAGCTGTTGTTGTTGTCCCAGACGCCGTTGCCGTTGTTGAACGCGGCCTTGAGCGAGGCGGCTGTGCCGATGTCCAGCGTCTTCTTCCACCAGCCGGTGCAGGCGGGCTCCATGCCGACGCCCGGGGCGGTGGTCCAGGAGCCCCCGGCGGGCGCGTAGTGGATGTTGGCGGTGGTCCATCCGGTGGTGGCCGTCGAGTAGTAGACGGTCGCCTTGTTGCCGGAGCCGTCCCCGGTGCCGTCACCGGTGTCCGCGCAGGGGTCGCTGTGGGCGATCACCCCGTCCTTGACGGTGATGTTTCCGGTGCCGAGGGCGTAGTTCTGGCCGCCGTTGTTGTCCCAGGTGCCGCTGCCGTTGTTGAAGGTGGCCCGCAGCCCGGTGGCCGAGCCGAGGTCGACGGTCTTCTTCACCCAGTCCGTGCAGGCCGCCTCCATCGGTAAGCCGGGGGCGGTGGTCCAGGCGCCGCCGTCGGGGGCGTAGTGCAGATAGGTGGCGGACCAGTTCTTGGTCTTCGTGTAGGAGAAGACGGTCGTCGTGTTCGAGGTGGCGGCGGCGGTCCCGACCGGGGTGGGGCGGGACTCCGGCGGGCCCGCGACCAGCCCGAGCACCCCCGCCGCCGCGAGGGCCGTGGCGAGCGTGCGCCGCAGCGGAGCTGGTCGTCTGTCGCGCAAGGGTGCCGTTGACGTGGGTCTCATGGCGTCTCCCAGTGGGGGGAGCGGGTGGGGGAGTGCGCTGAATCCAGAACCGGCAAGTTGCTGCAAGCTCTTTCATCGCAAGCTACAGGGACATGACAGCCCGGTAAAGAGATGCGACGCGGCCCACACTGCCGCGGGAGGGGCGGATGCCGCCCCGAGGGAAACCGGGCGCCGGAGGGTGGCTAGGCGCAGGACGGGCACAGCCCGTGGTACGTGACCTCGGCCTCGGACACCGTGAAGCCGAACCGCTCCTCCGCGGGGAGGTCGGCGAGCGGGTTGCCGATCGGGTGGACGTCGCGGATGGTGCCGCAGCCGGAGCACACCAGGTGCTGGTGCGGGCGGTGTGCGTTGGGGTCGTAGCGCTTGGCGCGGCCGTCGGTGGAGACCTCTATGACCTCACCGAGGGTGACCAGCTCGCCCAGGGTGTTGTAGACGGTCGCCCGGGAGATCTCGGGCAGCCGCCGGGCCGCGCGGGCGTGCACCTCGTCCGCCGTGAGATGCACATGGTCGCCGTCGAGGACCTCCGCTACTACGCGCCGCTGGGAAGTCAGCCGCCAGCCACGCCCGCGCAGTCGCTCCAGCAGGTCACTCATATCGGCTCACCTATTCGGGTTCGGTAGGACACCCGGAGTTTACCAGCGGATGTCCGAAATCCGATCGGATATGGGATTGGCGTTCTTCTTGACTTGGACTCTGTCCATCGTAGGATCGGTTCTGGCGACAGCCAAGGGACAGGAAGACTCCAAAACGGCAGGAGACAGCCACGTGACGGGACCACCGCCGAGCAGTTGCCCGGCGCCGGTCAGCGCGGTGTCCGAGGTCTGCCACCGGGGCCCGCGCCCCGGCTGTTCCACCGCCCGCAGTTCCTGAACACCGAGATGGGCCCAGTCCGGAAGGATTCCGATGTCCGAGAACCATGAAGCAAACGCCGTAGACGCGCAGGCCGAGGGTGGGGGCGGCTGCCCGGTCGCACACGGGCGCGCCCCGCACCCGACCCAGGGCGGCGGAAACCGCCAGTGGTGGCCGGAGCGGCTCAACCTGAAGATCCTCGCCAAGAACCCCGCCGTGGCCAACCCGCTCGGCGAGGAGTTCGACTACGCCGAGGCGTTCAACGCCCTGGACCTCGCGGCCGTGAAGCGTGACATCGCCGAGGTGCTGACCAGCTCGCAGGACTGGTGGCCCGCCGACTTCGGCAACTACGGCCCGCTGATGATCCGGATGGCCTGGCACAGCGCCGGCACCTACCGGATCAGCGACGGCCGCGGTGGCGCCGGCGCCGGTCAGCAGCGCTTCGCGCCGCTCAACAGCTGGCCGGACAACGGCAACCTCGACAAGGCCCGCCGTCTGCTGTGGCCGGTCAAGAAGAAGTACGGCCAGAGCATCTCCTGGGCCGACCTCATGATCCTCACCGGCAACGTCGCCCTGGAGACCATGGGCTTCAAGACCTTCGGCTTCGCCGGTGGCCGCGAGGACGTGTGGGAGTCCGAGGAGGACGTCTACTGGGGCCCCGAGTCCGTGTGGCTCGACGACCAGCGCTACAGCGGCGACCGCGAGCTGGAGAACCCGCTCGGCGCGGTCCAGATGGGTCTCATCTACGTCAACCCGGAGGGCCCCAACGGCAACCCGGACCCGATCGCCGCGGCCCGCGACATCCGTGAGACGTTCCGCCGCATGGCGATGAACGACGAGGAGACCGTCGCCCTGATCGCCGGTGGTCACACCTTCGGCAAGACCCACGGCGCCGGCCCGGCGGACAACGTCGGCGCCGACCCTGAGGGCGCCCCGATCGAGCAGCAGGGCCTCGGCTGGAAGAGCACCTACGGCACGGGCGTGGGCAAGGACGCGATCACGTCCGGCCTCGAGGTCACCTGGACCAGCACCCCGACCCAGTGGAGCAACGGGTTCTTCAAGAACCTCTTCGAGTACGACTACGAGCTCACCAAGAGCCCGGCCGGCGCCAACCAGTGGGTGGCGAAGGACGCTCCCGAGATCGTCCCGAACGCCTTCGACCCGTCGAAGAAGCAGCGTCCGACGATGCTCACCACCGACCTCTCCCTCAAGGTCGACCCGATCTACGGGCCGATCTCCCGCCGGTTCTACGAGAACCCGGAGGAATTCGCCGACGCCTTCGCCCGCGCCTGGTACAAGCTCACGCACCGTGACATGGGCCCGATCGTGCGCTACCTCGGCCCGGAGGTCCCGTCCGAGGTGCTGGTGTGGCAGGACCCGCTGCCGGAGCGCACGGGCGAGCTGATCGACGCCGCGGACATCGCCTCCCTCAAGGAGCAGGTCCTCGGCTCCGGCCTCACGGTCTCCCAGCTGGTCTCGACCGCCTGGGCCTCCGCCTCCTCCTTCCGCGGCAGCGACAAGCGCGGCGGCGCCAACGGCGCCCGTATCCGCCTGGAGCCGCAGCGCGGCTGGGAGGTCAACAACCCGGACGAGCTGGCGCAGGTGCTGCGCACGCTGGAGGGTGTCCAGGAGGCCTTCAACGCCGCCGGCGGCAAGCAGGTCTCGCTGGCCGACCTGATCGTGCTCGCGGGCACCGCGGCCGTCGAGAAGGCGGCCAAGGACGGCGGCGTGGACGTCGAGGTGTCCTTCACCCCGGGCCGTGTGGACGCCGTGCAGGAGCAGACGGACGTCGAGTCGTTCGCCGCGCTCGAGCCGACCTACGACGGGTTCCGCAACTACGTCGGCAAGGGCAACCGCCTCCCGGCCGAGTACCTGCTGCTCGACAGGGCGAACCTGCTGACCCTCAGCGCGCCCGAGACCACGGTCCTCGTCGGCGGCCTGCGCGTCCTGGGCGCCAACCACGCCCAGTCGAAGCACGGTGTCCTCACCGACAAGCCCGGCACGCTCACCAACGACTACTTCGTCAACCTGCTCGACCTGGGCACGACGTGGAAGTCGACGTCGGAGGCGCAGGACGAGTTCGAGGGCCGCGACGACTCCGGCGCCGTCAAGTGGACCGGCACCCGCGCCGACCTTGTCTTCGGCTCGAACTCCGAGCTGCGCGCGGTCGCGGAGGTCTACGCGAGCGATGACGCGAAGGAGAAGTTCGTGCGCGACTTCGCCGCTGCGTGGAGCAAGGTGATGGACCTCGACCGGTTCGACCTGGTCTGATCATGGGGTTCAGGCCCTGACGTTCGGGTCGGTCGGCACACGCCGGCCGGCCCGAACGCTTTCCAGCGCGCGCTCCGCCCAGCCGGGCGGAGCGCGCGCTGCGTCGTTCTTCCGCGACCTGCTCGCCTCCGACATCCTGGAGGTCTGCCCCCCGACCCCGCCGGGCCGACCGCTGCCTCCTTGTTGTTCCACCGGATGGATAGAGGTGCCGAACATGAAGCGCTCCCTGAGACTCGGCGTCAGCGCCGCCGCCCTCGCCGCCCTCGCGGTGCTCTCCGCCTGCGGAGGCGGGTCCTCCTCGTCCGCCAAGGGCGACCGGGCCACGCTCGACCTCGCCGTCGCCTCGGCCGTACTCGCGCCCAAGGAGGAGGTCGCCACCCACGCGGTGGGCGATGCCGAGGGCTACTTATCCGAGGAGAAGCTGAAGGTCGACGTGATCAACACCAATGGCTCGGTGGCCGCCGTCCAGGCCGTGGCCTCGGGCAGCGCCGACATCACGGCGGCTGACGCGGGAGCCATCCTCGCCGCACGGGAGAAGGGAGTTCCGGTCAAGGCCATCGGCGGCCTGGTGCGGAACTGGCCGTGGCGCATGGCGGTCCGGCCGGACAGCGACATCAGAACCCCCGCCGATCTCAAGGGCAAGAAGATCGGTGTCATCAGCCTCGCCTCCGGCTCGGCCATCTACGCCCGCGCGTACGCCAACGACGCCGGGCTTGACGCGGCCGAGGACATCGAGTTGCTGCCGGCGGGGGTGGGCGCGCAGGCCCTGGCCGCGCTGGAGGACGGCAGGGTCGACGCGCTCGCGCTGTACACCCAGGCGTACACCACGATCGAGAACACCGGTGCGGAGTTCCGCTACCTGGACAACTCCGACGCCTTCGAGGGCATCCGCTCCCTGACCTTCGCGGTGACCGAGAAGACCTTGAAGGAGAAGCGGGACGTGCTGACGCGCTATCTGCGCGCCGCGTACAAGGCGCTGCTCTTCTCCGCCGTCAACCCCGAGGCCGCCATGCGCGACGGCTACCAGGTCTTTCCACGGCTGCTGACCGGCAAGAAGGCCGACGACCGCGTCGCCGACGACACCAAGACCCTCAACGCGTGGATCAAGACAGCCGTGCCTGCCACCGGTGAGCCCGAGAGCTTCGAGGACTGGGGCGCGATCAGCGAAGAGGAGTGGACCAAGACGGTCGCCTACACCAGGACATCCGGCCAGATCACCCAGGACGCCAAGCTCACGGAGCTGTGGGACGACAGCCTGCTGAAGGGCGCGAACGACTTCGACTCCGCGGCCGTGATCGAGAAGGCGAAGGCGGCCGAGTAGCGACCGGAGCGCCGGCAACAGGAGGGTGAAGAGACCATCATGGCCATGAGGACTCCGGGCCGCCGCCGTCGCCGGGATGCCCGGAACGCGTATCCCGCGCCCGACGTGGACGAAGCCCGCTGGATCGAAGTCGAAGGACTGCACAAGATCTACCGCCCGCGAAGATCGGAGCCGACCCATGCGCTCTCGGGCATCGGCTTCACCGTCCGGCGCGGTGAGTTCATCTCGGTCGTCGGCCCCTCGGGGTGCGGCAAGACCACCATGCTGAAGATCCTCGCCGGGCTGATTCCCGGGAGCGAGGGGGCGGTGCGGGTCGCGGGCCGCGAGGTGGCGGGGCCGCTGCCCGAGGTGGGCATGGTCTTCCAGGCGGCCACCCTTCTGCCGTGGCGCACCGTTCTGGAGAACGTGATGGTGCCCGTGGAGGTGCGGAAGCTCGACGCCCGGGTGTACCGGGAGCGGGCCGGGAAGCTGCTCGCGATGGTCGGACTCGACGGCTTCGAGGGCAAGTACCCCCATGAGCTGAGCGGTGGGATGCAGCAGCGCGCCGGCATCTGCCGGGCCCTGGTGCACGATCCGGCCGTGCTGCTCATGGACGAGCCCTTCGGCGCCCTCGACGCCATGACCCGCGAGTACATGAACGTCGAGCTGCTGCGGATCTGGCGGGAGAGCGGCCAGACCATCGTGTTCGTCACCCACTCCATTCCCGAGGCGGTCTTCCTCTCCGACCGGGTGGTGGTGCTCAGCCCCCGCCCCGGGCGTATCGCCGAGATCGTCGACATCGAGCTGGAACGACCGCGCGCGCTGAGCGTCATGGCCTCGGACCGGGTCGGGGTCTATGCCGAGCGGATCCGCAAGCACTTCAACGCCATCGGAGTGATCGACGGATGAGGTCCAAGGACAAGACCAAGACCGCACGCGGCGGTTTCAGCGTGGATCTCAGAGAGCGCCCCGAGCTGCTGCTCGTCCCCGCCGTCTTCGTGATCGTGATGCTGGCATGGGAGTTCGCGGTCCCCGCCTTCGGGGTCGACGACTATGTACTGCCGCGCCCCACCCAGATCCTCGACGCCCTGCGGACGCAGCTCTCCGACCCGCTGTTCTGGAGACATCTGAAGATCACGGTGCTGGAGTCGCTCTACGGCTTTCTCCTCGGCGTGGGCGCGGCGCTGGTGCTGGGCACCGCGATCTCGCAGGTACGGCTGATCGAGCGCACCTTCATGCCGTACGTCGTCGCCTTCCAGACGGTCCCCAAGGTGGCCCTCGCGCCGCTGTTCGTGGTGTGGTTCGGCTTCGGCATGACCAGCAAGGTCGTCATGGCGGCGGTGATCTCGTTCTTCCCGGTGCTGGTCAATGTGATCGAGGGGCTGCGCTCGGCCGATGCCGACCGGATCGAGATGCTCACGGCCTTCGGCGCCGGCAGGTTCGCGGTCTTCAGGATGGTGCGGCTGCCGAGCGCGCTCCCCTTCATCTTCGCCGGTCTCGACATCGGGATCGTCTTCTCGATCCTCGGGGCGGTGGTCGGCGAGTTCATCGGGGCGAAGGAGGGCCTGGGATATCTGCTGCTCCAGACCAACTACAACTTCGACATCGCGGGGATGTTCGCCGTGCTGGTGGTGCTCTCCGTGCTGGGGCTGATCGCCCACTTCATCATCCGCTTCGCGCAGAAGCGACTCGTCTTCTGGTCGGAGGAGAACCGGGTGATCGGGGTATGAGCGTGAGTCGACAGGAGGCCGCGGTGACCGAGTACGACCTGGTGGTGCGGGACGCCCGCGTCGTCACCCACGACCATGACCACCCCCGGCCCGCGGACATCGCCGTCAGCCGCGGGCGGATCGCCGCCGTGGCCCCCGGCATCGCCGTGGCAGGCGCCGCCCGGGTGATCGACGCCGGAGGCAAGCTGGCGTTCCCCGGCGTCGTCGACGCCCATCAGCACTGGGGGATCTACCACCCGCTGGCCGAGGACGCGGCCACCGAGAGCCGCGCGTGCGCGCAGGGCGGGGTCACCACCGCCCTGACCTATATGCGGACCGGGCGGTACTACCTCAACAAGGGCGGCGACTACGCCGACTTCTTCCCCGAGGTGCTGGACGCCGCCTCCGGCCGCGCCCATGTCGACTACGGCTTCCACCTCGCACCGATATCGCGCGGCCACATCGACGAGATCCCCGACCTGATCGAGCGGTTCGGCGTTGTCTCGTTCAAGGTCTTCATGTTCTACGGCAGCCATGGTCTGCACGGCAGGTCGGCAAACCAGAGCGCGTTCCTGATGATCGGTGAGGACGAGCGCTACGACTACGCGCACTTCGAGTTCGTCATGCGCGGGGTGCAGGCCGCACGCGAGCGGTTCCCCGACCTCGCCGATCGGATCTCGCTGTCCCTGCACTGCGAGACCGCCGAGATCATGACCGCGTACACCGAACTGGTCGAGGAGGCGGGCGAGCTGACCGGGCTCGCCGCCTACAGCGCCTCCCGGCCACCGCACTCCGAGGGGCTCGCCGTCTCCATCGCCTCCTATCTGGCGCACGAGACCGGGCTGCCGACCGTCAACCTGCTGCATCTGTCGTCCCGCAAGGCGGTCGACGCGGCTGTCCGGATGGGCCGTGCGTTCCCGCACATCGACTTCCGCCGCGAGGTCACCATCGGGCATCTGCTTGCCGACATCACCACCGCGCACGGCCTCGGCGGCAAGGTCAACCCGCCGCTGAGGCCGCGCGAGGACGTGGAGGCGCTGTGGGAGTACGTGCTCGACGGCACCGTCGACTGGGTCGTCAGCGACCACGCGTGCTGCCGCGAGGAGCTGAAGTTCGGCGAGCCCGAGGACGACGTCTTCGTTGTCAGGTCCGGATTCGGCGGCACCGAGTACCTTCTCCCCGGCCTGATCACCGAAGGGACGAAGCGCGGCCTGCCGCTGGGTCGGATCGCCGCGCTGACCTCCTGGAACCCGGCCCAGCGCTACGGGCTGCCCAGCAAGGGCGCCATCGCACCCGGCTTCGACGCCGACATCGCCCTGGTCGACCCGGGCCGCACGTGGACCGTGCGCGCCGCGGAGTCGGAGTCGACGCAGGAGTACACCCCGTTCGAGGGGTTCGAGCTGACCGCCCGGGTCACCGACACCTTCCTGAGAGGCCATCACATCCTGCGGGCGGGTGAGGTCGTCGGCGAGCCCGTCGGCGCCTATCTGCACCGCCCGGCCTGATGCGGGCTGACTCAGCCCGCATCAGATGGGGCAGACGCGCCCGGGGGTCGCCCTCAGCGAGCTGACCGTGTTGTCGCGGCCGGGCGTGATCGTGTCGCCTCCCGGATCTGTGACACCGTCCACCCCGCCATCACCCGTGCCGAGTGGCGCCAGTACTTCCCCCAGTGGACGTACCGGCCATCTTGCGGAGAGCGGCTCGGGGCCCGGTGAACCCGGCCGCGGGTCACCGGGCAACGCCCTGGCGGCTGTTACTTCGAGCAACCACACTGGCAGCAGGGCTCGACCTGTACGTCGTCGATGACGGGGCCGTAGGAGCCCGCCACCGTGCTGGTGAATCCGAGCGTCGTGGTGGTGCCGTTGGCGACGAACGTGACCTCGCGGGTGACATAGCCCATGTTCGCGAAGCTCTTGCCCGTTGAGTTGAACGAGAAGTCCTGGAAGTTCTGCCCGTCGATCAGGACGCTTCCGGTCTTCACCGCCGGACCACCCGCCGGGTTGGCGGCCAGCGAGTACGTCACGGTGTACCTCTGGCCGGCCGTTGTCCGGAAGGTCTGTGCGACCGTGCCCGGCTCGGTGGCGTTGAGATCGACGGACTGGTTCCCCTCGGCCGCTTGCCAGAATCCGGCGCCGATCAGGTCCACGGCCCCGCGCGTGACCTTCCAGGGGCCGATGGACTGGCCGCTGGAGAGCGTGGTGAACGCGTTCGCGGGCGCCGTGGGGTACTCGTCGTGCTGCCGCCGGCCCGGGGAGAAGCCGTCCGTGGTGCGGGACCACATCTCCCCGGGCCGGCGGTGTCGCCCGGGCTCGGCGCGGTGGCCGCCGGCTAGCCGCCGAAGCTCACGGTGAGGCGGCCGTCCGAGGCGAAGGACCACTTCAGCGCGCCGCCGTACGACGAGCAGCGGGATCCGTTCGTGCCGGACCAGAACTGGTTCGATCCATCGGCGTCGCCGATGGTGCGGTCCTTCGTCCCGCTGCTGCTACTGCGGCAGGACACATTGTCGCGGAACACCGAGGTGCCCCCGTCGAAGGAGAAGTTGCGCTCGGCGTTGTCGACGCTGACGTTGCCCGACACCGACATATGACCGGGGTTGCTGTTGTATGTGAACCCGTGCTTGCCGTTGCGGTAGGCGATGCTGCGGCGGACGACGTGGTCGACGGCGATGTCCGAGCCGCCGAGCTTGTAGCCGTTGCGGTCACCGCTCGACGCCTGTGAGCCGTCCGAGAGGGTGCCGTTGTTCAGGGCGAGGGAGTCCTCGATGGTCACCGGGCCGATGGCGCCGGTGTCATCCTTGGTGTACAGGTCCCAGCCGTCGTCGATGTTGTTGTGGGACACGTCGTAGCGGAAGACGTTTCCGGCGCCGACCGTGAGCTTCGCGGCGAAGCCGTCGGCGTCCTCGCCGTCGGAGTCGGCGTTGTCATGCGACTCCGAGCTCACCACGAGGTTGTTCGCCGGCCACTGTTCACGCGGGGTGCTGGAGGCGATTCGCGATATCTGGAGCCCCGTGTCGCGGTTGAAGCGCGTCACCGCCCGCTCGATGACGTTGTTGCTGCCCCCGACGAAGATGCCGTTGTCACCGGCCCGCTCGACGGTGAGGTTGCTGATGCGCCAGTACGACCCGTTGACGGCGAGCCCGCGGTTGGCCGGGTCCTCGCTCATGGCCGAGAAGTTCAACACCGGCTTCTCGCCCGGGTAGGCGGACAGCTGCTTGGGGGCGCTGGAGGTGCCGTTGTTGCCGGGTGCGATGGTGACGGTCTGCGAGAGGTTGTAGGTCCCCCCGCGCATATAGATGGTGCCACCGGCGGTGATGCGGGTGATCGCCGAGGCGAGAGTCGTCGGGGAGGACTCCGTCCCGGGGGCGCTCGCGCTGCCGTTCGGCGACACGTACAAGGCGTCGGCCTTGATCGACGCGGCCTGCGAGACGGTGGGTTGGACCGCGAGCAGACCCGCCGAGGCGACCACCGCCGCGGCGGCGGCGAGGGTGCCGCGTGCGCGGTGGGCGCGCGCGGCCGTGGGGGGCTTCTGCCGCGGGGCAGGGGAAATCCGGGTAATCCGGGTGTGCTTCATGGCGCTGAGACCTCCTGCTGTGAGGGCTGCCGTGGGGGCGGCACGCAGCACATGAGAGCGATTACTGATGGCTTCCCACCCTCAGAAGGGCAGGATAGGGCGGCTCTTATCACGTGACGGCCATCACATGGAGTTCAAATTAGCAAGCGCTTGCTGGAGCGTCAACGCCCCCGCCGCCCGGCGGCTTCGGTCCGGTACTGCCCGGGGGTGGCTCCGAACTCCCTTTTGAAGGCGTGGGAGAAGGCGTACGGGGTGCCGTAGCCGATCCGGTGGGCGATGGTGGCCAGCGGATCCGTGGTGTCGCGGAGCAGAGTGGCCGCCAGGGTGAGGCGCCACCAGGTGAGATACGCCATCGGAGGGCGGCCGACCAGCGCGGTGAACCGGCGGGCCAGGGTGGGACGGGAGACGCCCGCCTCGGCGGCCAGGCGGTCGTTGGTCCACGCGGCGGCCGGATCCGAGTGCATCGCCCGCAGGGCGAGGGTCGTCACCGGGTCGTTCAGCACGGCAGGCCAGACCCCGGTGGTGTCCTCGGCCACCCAGGAGCGGACCATGTAGACCAGCAAGAGGTCGAGCAGGCTGGGGACCGCGACGTGTGACCCGGGCCGTTGCGCGTCCAGCTCACGGCCTAACAGATCGATGGCGGCGCGGAGTTCGGGGTGGCCGCCCACGCGGTTCGGCAGGTGGACGACCGTCGGCAACTCCGTCATGAGCGGATGGACGCAGGCGCGGTCCAGCCGGTACTTGCCGCAGAGCAACTCCGCCGCGCCGGTGGCCGGCCCGGTCTGGCGTGGCCGCGTCCCGTCGAGCCAGGGCTCGAACGGCACCGCCCGCCGCACGGTAGCCGCGTCGGCCGGGGCGTCGGCGAGCACATGCCCGGTGCCGTGCGGCAGCAGCACCGCGTCCCCCGTGCCGAGCGAGACCGGGGCGCCGCCGTCGGGCAGCAGCCAGCAACTGCCCTCCAGTACGACATGGAAGCCCGCGCCGTCATACGGGGCGAGCCGTGTGCACCAGCTTCCGCCCACCCGCACCCGGTTGGAGGACGGCCGTCCGACGCGCACGGCCGCGATCGCATCGCTCACCACATCCACCCGGTCAGGATAGCTCTCATCGTTTCGAGGGTGAGACGGATGCGTATTCAGAAGACTGCTTCACGCATTGAGAGGCTCACCCGGCCTTCCTTAAGGTCGAGAACATGAGCAGCGAAAACGTGCAGTACATCGTGCTGGGAGATGTCGAGGTCATCCGGATCGTCGAGTGGGGCGGGCCCTTCGCGCCAGCCCCCGGCATCGTTCCGGAGGCCGGGGCCGAGGTGTGGAAGGAGAACGAGGACTGGCTGGCGCCGGACCACTGGAACCCCGAGCACGACATGGCGGTGGCCGCGCTCCAGACCTGGGTGCTGCGCAGCGCCGGGCGGACCGTCCTGGTCGACACCGGAGTGGGCAACGGGCGCGAGCGGCCCGGCCTGCCGCAGTTCCACCGCCGGGAGGGCGATTTCCTCGGGAGGCTGGCGCGGGCCGGTGTCCGCCCGGAGGCCGTTGACGTCGTCGTCAACACCCACGTCCACGCCGACCACGTCGGCTGGAACACCGTCGGCGTCGAGGGGGAGTGGGTGCCGACCTTTCCCCATGCCCGCTACCTCATCCCGGCCGCGGACGACTTCCACTTCGGGCCGGACAACGCGTACGGCGGCGGCCTGCGGGAGGACGACCGGCTGGTCTACGAGGACAGCGTCGCACCGGTCCACCGGTCAGGACAGGCTGTGCTGTGGGACGGCACCCACCGCATCGACGAACACCTCACCCTGGAGTCCGCACCCGGCCACACCCCCGGATCCTCGGTGCTGCGGCTCGCATCAGGGGGTGACCGGGCGGTGTTCGTCGGCGATCTGCTGCACAGCCCGGTGCAGATCCTGCGCCCCTCCTGCAACAGCTGCTTCTGCCTCGACCCGGGGCAGGCGGTGGCCAGCCGTCGGCGGATCCTCGAACGGGCGGCGGAGACACGCGAGCTGGTCGTTCCGGCACACTTCGGTGGCGCGGGCGCGGTGGAAGTCCAAAGGAAGGACGGTGAGTTCACCCTCGGGCCGTGGGCGGCCTACGCCACCCGGTAGGCGGGTGTTCCCGGCCATCACCCGGGCGTGGTCCCGGCGTGTCCGCGGTGCCCCGAGGGCCCGGCCGCCCGGGTGAGATGGTCCAGGCAGGAACCTCCGGGGGTCGACCGGGAGCCGTCCGGGCAGACGACGTTTTCCCAGCTCGCCTGTGTGACATCGGCCTTCCGCACGCGCGCGCCGCGGAGATCCGAGTCGGACAGCGTGGCCCCGGCCAGGTCGGCACCGCGCAGATCCGCGTCGGCGAGGCCGACGTGGGTGAGCGACGCGGACCGCAGATTCGCGTCGCCCAGGTGTGCGCCGTCGAAGCTCACGTCCGTGAGGAGACTCCTGCCGAGCGCCGCGCCGCTGAGGTCGGCGCCGCGCAGGTCGACCTCGGAGAGGGTGGCGGAGCTGAGGTCGGCCCGGCGGAGGTCGGCGTCGCGCAGGTCGACGTTCTCCAGCGACGCCCCCGTCAGCCGCGCCTTGTAGAGGTTGCCGTGGCGCAGGTTCGCCTCGGACACGGACCCGGTCAGTGTGGAGCCTTCGAGCCTGATGCAGCGCATCTTCTTCTGCCACAGGTCGGAGCCGTCGACGGTGCGGCCGGAGAGGTCCTTGCCCGCGTGGCCGGGACAGTTACGGCCGTGCTCGTCCTTCCCGCAGCCGATGAGGAAGGCCGAGGACAGGGCGGCCACGATGACACAGGAGAGCGAACGGGGCCAACGCGTGTTCATGGGCCATCCCTGCCGCCGCCTGGTCGCGGAGTGCCGCGCGGTACCGATGAGGGCACGGAAACCGTCGGCCCCGCGCCTGCGGCCAGCGTAGACGAGCCTCAGGAGCGGGCGCCGCACTCTCGGTGGTCCCCGCGTGTTGCCCTGGTGCGCTTGTCGTGGCGGTAGAGGTTACCGGCGGGTTCGGGGATCCTGGGCTGACGCTCGGGCAGGCGCCGGGGCGCATCCGGTTCGAGAGGGAGAGCGATGGGGTCCGTGAGTGGCCAGAACATCGAGGGCCTGGGGCCCGCGGGGCTGGGCGAGGCGATCCGCGCCACCGCCGAGGACATCGCCGCAGTGCTGCGCGGCGCGGCCGACACCGGGGTTCCGGTGCCCGGGTCGCGGTGGTCGGTCGGGGAGGCGGCGGCGCATCTGGCGCAGGCCAATGGGCTGATGGCGGATGTCGCGGCGGGGAAGGCGCGCACCCACGGGGACGGCACGCGGGAAGGGCTGGCCGTGGCCAATGAGCGTGCGCTCGCCGCGTTCACGGAGCGCCGGGCCGAGCCGCTGGCCACCATGATTGTCGAGCAGGCCGACGCGTTTCTCGAGGCGGCGGCATCCCGGCCCGCGGCGCAGGGCGAGCTGGACACCCCGATGGGCCCGATGGGCCTGGACGTCCTGGGGTCGTATCTGCTGACGCATATGCTCGGCCACGGCTATGACCTGGCCCGCGCGCTGGGCCGTCCGCATATGGTGGACCGCGTCCGGGTCGAGCTGACCCTGCCCTTCCTGCTCACGGCCATGGAGCGGGTCGTCGACGCCGCGGCCACCGCCGGGCTCACGGCGCGCTACACCATCCGGCTGAGGGGTGGCGCCCGTTTCGGCACCACCTTCACCGACGGCGCGATAGCCGTGAGCCCGTGCCCGCCGAGCCGGCCGGACTGCACCATCCTCACCGAGCCGGTGGCCTTCTTCCTGATGGCGCTGGGCCGCCTCGGCCCGTGGGGCGCGCTCGCCCGGGGCCACGTGCTGGCCTGGGGGCGCAAGCCGTGGCTCGCGCCCCGCTTTCCGACGCTGTTCACCCCGCCGTGAGCCGACCCGATGGGATCGGATTCGTCACGCGGCGGTGTTGAGCGGTGCACCGGCCGCGGGGGTGTTCCGCTTGCGCACCGCCCTCGCCGCTCGCATCAGCGTTCCGGGACGCATCAGCG
Source organism: Streptomyces sp. NPDC021225 (assembly GCF_044332865.1). Lineage (NCBI taxonomy): Bacteria > Bacillati > Actinomycetota > Actinomycetes > Kitasatosporales > Streptomycetaceae > Streptomyces > Streptomyces sp. NPDC021225. The sequence continues at coordinate 543,450 of NZ_JBIRPV010000006.1, forward strand.
TCTTCGCGGGGGAGAGCATGTGCATCACCTCCAGGAAGCGCCGGTGTATCACCGGATCGGTCACCGACGCCCGGACGATGAGGTCGCTGAGCCGGGAGGCGACCTTGAAGCCCCGTGGCCGCGGTCCGGGGACGTGCGGCAGCTTCAGGTCGTTGAGTGCGGATGTCTGCCACGCGTCGTCTACCACGGCTCGGGTCTGCTTGAAGTACGACCACGCCGGATCCCGCAAGGACGGCCCGGATTCGAGATAGGCCGCGAGGCAGGAGGCGTGCATCGTGGCCGAGGACATGCCCTGGCCGTAGATGGGGTTGAACGAGGCCAGGGTGTCACCGGTCGCGATGAGCCCGGCGGGGAACCGGTCCAGGAGGTGGAAGTCGCGCCGTCGATTGTCCGGATGCCGGTAACTGACCGGCTCTCCGATCGGCTCGCCGTCCTCGGCCAACTGGCGGAACGGTGCCGCCGGGTCCTCCTTGCAGCGGAGCAGGAACTCCTCGATGCCCCGGCCCGGGCGGTCGTCCGCATACCCGGCCACCAGGACGATCCACCGATCCCCCTCGACGCGGCCCAGGGTGCCCAGCCGCAGCCGGCCATCCGGCAGGGTCGCCAGGGACTGGGCCAACGTCGCGCCGTGCGGGCCCTCGGGGCGGCGGAACAGCGCGGTGGCATAGCCGAGATCGACGTGCATGCGCCGCGTCGTGGGCTCGGGCCAACCGCCCTCCTGTAGCCAGGCTCCGATCCGGCTGGCGCGGCCGGTCGCGTCGACCACCAGGTCGGCGTCGAGGACTTCCTCATCAGCCGTGCCGGTGCCCGCGTACCGTACGCCGCTCACCCGTTCGCCGGTGAAGGCCAGCCCGCGCACGCGGCCGTTGACCAGACGCAGATTGTCGAGCGCCATGACCCGGCGGCGGAGGTGTGCCTCCAGGAAGGGCCGCGTGGCGCTGATCATCTCCACGCCGTCGACCGGCACCTTGAGACTGCCCTCGAGGTAACTGTGCACACTCGAGCCCGTGTCCGCGAGTGTGGCACCGTCGGCGACGAGTTCGGTGGCGAAACCGGGGAACCACTGGTCGATCCTCCGGCGGCCCGCGTCCAGCAGAGCGTGCATCTGGGTGCCTTGCGGGACACCGGGCCGAGGTTCCCTGTCGCCTCCGAAGGCGCCCGAGGGGGCGACGTCATCCCGCTCGAGGACCAGCACCTCGTCGGCGTGATCACTGAGCACCCGGGCAGCCAGCAGTCCCGCGATGCTGCCCCCGAGTACGACGGCCCTACGCATGTCAACCTCCTGTGTGCAGCTTCCGCTGCGACCGCCCCCAGGAAGGGGAGCGGCGGAGAACATAGTGAGCTTTCAAACCCGTCATGAACCGACGATCCGCGCATCCGCTCTGTACATTTCTGGATCGCTCAGTTCCCGCGAAGAAAGGACCGTGCGATGAGCCTGCCTCCCAACACCCCGGGGATGCCCCGGGGAGGGGCGCCTGACGTCGACGCCTGGCGTGGAATGCTGCACGCCGCCCTGGTCGAACTCGACGCGATCCCGATCGGCGGCACAGGAGACGGTGCGGACTACACGGGCTGGGCCCGCCAGTTCGACCTGGGATTCCTCACCCTGACCGACGTCGGCTCCGACCCGGTGCGGGTGGTGCGCGCACCCAGGATGCTGGTCGGAAACCAGGACGACTTCTATCTCCTGTCGATCGCCCAGGAAAGCAGCTCATCGTTCCATGGAAATGTGCGGTCCCAGCTGCGTCGCGGGGACGCGGTGCTGCTCGACAGCACGGCCCCCTTCCAGCTCAGTGCCGACGAGTTCGCCCATCACCTCGTGCTGACGCTGCCCCGGGCGGACGTGGCACGGGTCATGCCGGTCGACAGGGAACGCGTCGGGCGCCGCATCGCCGCAGAGAATCCAGTGCTGCGTGTTCTGCGTGCCGCGATCGCGGAGATATGCGTCGGCGGCGAACGATTCGACCCGGATACACTGTCTGAATTGGGTCATACGGTGCGCGAATTGATGTTCTCCGTGTTGCGGTCCGATGAGCTCGCCGACCAGGCCGGGGTGAACGGTCTGCTCGGACACCGCGCGCAACTCCTGCGCATGCGGGACTTCATACGGCGTCATCTCGCCGAGCCGGACCTGTCCGCGAAGACGGTGGCGGCGGCGTTCGGAGTCTCCGTGCGCTACGTCGAGGTCGTCTTTCGGGAAGGCGGCACGTCACCGGCTCGGCATATTCGTGAGACCCGGATGGAAGAGGCGCGCAGAAGCCTGGCGAGTCCTCGGCAGCGACAGCGCTCCATCGCCGCGATCGCCCGGTCTGTCGGAATTGAGAATCCCACCGTCTTCACCCGTATGTTCCGTCAATTCCATGACATCACGCCCAGTGAATACCGGCACTCCCCGGCCGGGGAGAGCTGCCGCCGATCCCGGGCGGAAGGTCCTCCGCCCGGATGACCGCTGCGGCTGAAGGCAGTCTGCTGCCGTTCACGCGCGCCCCGAGGCCCCCGTGCGGGAATTGACGAGTTTGTGTGCGCGAATCGTCGACATCGGCGCCCCGGGTTCCGGCACCCTGGGCGCCGACGTCATACGGGGGATTACACGCTCCGGTTTCCACCAAGCAGGGGAATATTCGACTTGCTGTCTGATTCACCACATAACGCCGAGGGGACCCCTACCTCGGGTTCACCCACGCAGCCCCCCTCGCAGGGGCGCGAGGCCCGGTCGACCGCGGGCAGACGCGGGAAACGGGCCCGGGCCAGGCAGCGGGCGGCCCCCCGGCGGGTCCTTCTCCCGGCACGCGGGCCTCGAGGCCCCTGGTCGATCCGGACCCGCGTCCTCGTCCTGGTGACGGTCCCGAGCCTGGCCCTGACCGCGCTGTGGGGCACCTACACGGTCAACGGGTTCAACGAGGCGCTGGACCTGCGGCAGACCGTGCGGGACGTGGAAAGGGTGGGGGTCAAGAGCGAGACCGCGATGGTGGCGCTTCAGGAGGAGCGCCGGCTGTCGATGATCTACCTGGCCCGGCCCGGCTCGGATCGACGGCCGCTGGAGCGGCAGCGCGCGGACACCGACCGGAAGCTGGCGGCGATGCGCGAGGCCGCGGGGCCGGTGGTCAAGAGCAACCCGCCCGCTCTCAAACGGATCTTCGGGCAGATCAGCAAGGGCCTCGAGATGCTGCCGGGATTCCGGCAGCAGATCGATGCGCGCAAGGTGGATTACGGCGCCGCATACGAGTTCTACACCGGCGCCTTGAGTACCGGCATGACGTACTTCGAGGCGGAAGCCCGCCTGACCAACGACTCCAAGTCGCTCAACGAAGGCACGACCGCCGCGGATCTGTTCCGCGCACTCGAGGGCCTCTCCCGGCAGAACGCGGTGCTGTCCGCGGGACTGACGTCGCCCACCGGAATGTCCGCCGAGGAGCAGCGGCAGTTCAACCGGCTCGTCGGCGTGCAGCAGGAACAGTGGAAGGTCGTGGCGCCGGCACTGCGGGGAGAGCAGGCCAAGCGCTATAAAGCCATCACCGCCGGCCCCGACTGGTCGACGCTGGCCGCCGCGGAGCGGTCGGCGATGAAGTCCGGCCGGATCCCGACCCGCTTCGAGAGCTGGCAGACCTCGATGCTCGAGGTGGCGCAAGGCCTGCAGCAGCTCACCCTGGACCAGGTGGAATTCGCGGTCGGATACGCCAACGACCGTGTCGACACCCTGATGACCTCGGTGATCGTGACCAGTGCGGGAACCCTGCTGGCCATCGCGCTGGCCGTGCTGATCTCCGTGCTGATCTCACGGGCGCTGATCCGTCGGCTCCGGGACCTTCGCGGCGCGACGCTGCGGCTGGCCGACGAGCAACTGCCCCAGATCATGGTCCGGCTGGAGAAGGGCGAGAAGGTCGACCTCACCGAGGCCGTCCCCGAAATCGGGCAGGGTCCGGACGAGATCGGGCAGGTCGCCGGAGCGTTCGCCACGGCGCAGCGCATCGCCGTGCGCGCGGCGATCGAGCAGGCCGAAACGCGCGAGGGCCTCAGCCGGGTGTTCCTCAACCTCGCGCAGCGCAGCCAGGGACTGGTGCACCGCCAGCTCGCCCTGCTGGACACGCTGGAACGCGGAAGCGATGATCCCGATCTGCTCGCCGAGCTGTTCCGGGTGGATCACCTCGCCACGCGGATGCGGCGCAACTCCGAGAACCTGTCCATCCTCGGCGGCGCGATACCCGCCCGGCGCTGGCGTCAGCCGGTGCAGTTGACCGAGATCCTGCGGGGCGCGGCCGCACAGACCGAGGACTACTCCCGGGTCAAGCTGGCCGGGATTCCCGAGGTCAGGCTCGCCGGCCCGGTGGCGGGCGACATGATGCACCTGCTGTCCGAACTGGTCGAGAACGCGACGACGTTCGCCCCGCCGCACACGAGCGTGTCGATCCACGCCGAGGTCGTGCCCAAGGGGCTCGCGATCGAGATCGAGGACCGTGGCATCGGCATGGCCGACGAGGTGCGTGAGGAGGCCAACCGCCTGCTGGCGGCGGCGCCCGAGTTCAATGTCATGGGCTTCACGCAGGACACCCGTCTCGGTCTGTTCGTCGTCGCACGGCTGGCGGCCCGCCACAACATCATGGTCACCCTGCGTCCCTCACCATACGGGGGCACCTCGGCCATCGTGCTGGCCCCGCCGGAGCTCATCGAGGGGATCGAGACCCACGCTCCGAACCACGACCGCGCCGAGGTGATGGCCGGGGCGGTGGCGCCGGTGGCGGACAACACGCGGTTGTCGGCCGACTCGCCCACGTGGGCAGGCGGCGTCGGGCAGGTTTCGATGCCACCGGGTCCAGAGGGGACGTCACCACACCGAGAGACGCCGCCACCGCGCCTGGGGACGCCGCCGCCCCGCCTGGAGACGGTGCAGACGCCGCCCGGCGGGGAGGAGCCGCACGTGCCCGACGACGTCACGCCGATACGCAACGACTTTCCGCACCCGGACACCGGCACGGCGCGTCCGGAACGGCCACAGCGAGGGTCGAGACAGCTGCCTCGCCGGGTTCGCCAGGCGAGTATGCAGCCGCAACTGCTCCATCCCGTGACCTCCCCGGAGCCCGAGGCGGCGCCCGCGGAGCGGTCGGCCGACGAGGCACGCCGACTGATGTCGATGTACCAGCGTCAGTCGTACCGGGGGCGTGTCGACGCGGAGCGGGAACAAGACGGCGGACAAGACGACGAGGCCGGGAACCGGCCGGCCGGAGAAGGGCAGTGGGACCCGCGATGACACAGATGCCGAAGCAGATAACCGACCTCAACTGGATGCTGGACGATCTCGTCCGGAGGGTTCCCAGGACCAGGCACGTCCTCGTGCTGTCGGCCGACGGACTGGTGATCGCCAACTCGCGCGATCTCGGCCGTGAAGACGCCGAACACATGTCGGCGGTCGCCTCGGGCTTCCAGAGCCTGGCCGGGGGCGTCGGGCGACGCTTCGGCGGAGGGCCCGTGCGTCAGACGATCGTCGAACTGGAGAACTGCTTTCTGTTCGTGACCGGTGCGGGACGAGGTGCCTGCCTCGCCATCCTCGGCGAGGCCGACATCGACGTCGGCCTCGTCGCCTATGAGATGAACCTGATCGTCAAGCGTGTCGGTGACTATCTCGCCGCGGCGCCTCGACAGGCGGCAGCGGTTTCGCCGTCGCCCTTCTGAGGTGAGGAACCATGTCCGAACCGGAGGACTCGTGGTGGGACGTGGACGCAGGCCCCATCGTGCGCTCGTTTGCGAGAACCGGCGGCCGGACCCGGCCGAGTCGCGACGAGTTCAACCTGATCACCCTGATCATCGCCACGAACGCCGACACGGCACGCCATGGTCTCGAGCCGGAGCACATCGTGATCCTGCGTATGTGCACGGGCACCCCGCTCTCCGTCGCCGAGATTTCCGCTCGGCTGGACCTGCCCGCGACCGTGGCCAAGGTCCTGCTCGGAGACCTACTCGACATGGGAGCCATCCACACACGCGCACCGATCGCGCTGGCGGAGGCCCCGGAAATCCACGTTCTTCAGGCGGTACTTGATGGAATTCGCAGGCTCTGAGCCGTATCCCGGTTCCGGCAGTCTCCCGTCGGGGGTCAAGATCCTGATCGCCGGAGGGTTCGGCGCCGGGAAGACCACCATGGTCGGTGCCGTCAGTGAGATCTCCCCGCTTCAGACCGAGGAGGTGATCACGCGGACGAGCGAGGGCGTGGACGACCTCAGCGGGGTGGAGGGGAAGACCACCACGACTGTGGCCATGGACTTCGGCCGGATCACGATCAGCCGGGACCTGGTGCTGTATCTCTTCGGTACGCCCGGACAGAACCGCTTCTGGTTCATGTGGGACGAGTTGGCTCTCGGCGCACTCGGGGCCATCGTGCTGGCCGACACTCGAAGACTCGAGGACTCCTTCCCCGCCGTCGACTACTTCGAGCACCGCGGCACGTCGTTCGTCGTCGCGGTCAACCGCTTCGACGGCGCCTGTGACTTCGACGCCGACGAGGTGCGCTATGCACTCGACCTCGATGCGCATGTGCCGGTGGTGATGTGTGACGCGCGCTCCCGCGAGTCCAGCAAACACGCCCTCATCACCCTCATCGAACACGCCATGGCGAGCCGGATGTCGGCCGCCCGCTGACGGGAGCGCCCCGGCCCGCTGTTCCCGCCACAGGGGGGAACAGCGGGCCGGGGCGGTGGCGCGGTGTCAGGTGCGGTAGGCGTAGTACGCGGAGTTCGGGTACGAGGAGATGAGGCTGGACAGCGACCGCCGGTAGGTGTCGGTGTCGTGGTAGGTGAGGTACGGGACGCCGCTGGTGCTCCGGTACGAGGTGATCATGGTGTGGTCCTTCGCGCCGTCCTTGTCGAAGTCCACCTGGAGGACGTCACCGAGGTCCATCTGGTAGGCGTTCGCGAGGGCGGTGGTCCGCTTCGCGGTCTGGGTGAACCAGGACCACTCGTTGACACCGATCCAGGAGTCGGACTGGCCCGACGTGCTGTACCACCAGGTGTCGTAGTCCTCGGTGGAGGTGGTGTCGTTCTTCCAGCCGCCCGCGAAGAGGGACTGGCTGATGTAGTTGGTGCAGTCCCCGCCGGCGCTGTTGAAGCGGCGGTAGGCGGTGTTGTAGTTCTTCCAGTACTTCTCGGCGTACGTGGCCATCGCCGTGTAGTCGTAGGTGGTGCCGCTGCCGAGGTTCTTGGGCTTGGCGGGCGCCGGGAGGGTGATGGCGGCGCGCGGGGCGTCGATGATCGCGGTGGGGCGCACCGGCGCCGAGCTCGCCGCGGGCACGGGCTCGTTGACCGCGCGGGGGCCCTTGTCCGTGCGGCGGACGCCCTCCAGCTGCCAGGTGCCGTCCGTCTGCGCGGTGAAGGTGAGCTCGTGGTGCGCGGTGAAGCCGGTGGTCGGGGGCTCGTCGCCGCGGATCTTCCGGTAGGTGAGGATGGTGGCCTCGGTGACGCGGACCGTGGCGCGCTGCCCCTCCACGCGGGTGCTGTCGACGGTCACCTCGGTGTCGGCGTCGCTGTAGGCCTCACCGAACTCGGCCAGCCGGGCGCGCGTGCCCCGCACGGAGGCCAGGGTGGTGTTCTCCGTGCGGGAAAGCGCGGGCGAGAGCCGCACGTTACCCTGCGCCTTCTGCGCCGTACGGGCGAGCTGGGGCCGGTCCAGCAGCGCGGCCGTACGGTCGGTCAGCACGGCGTCCGCTATTCGGCCGAACGAGTCGGCGTTCGGCTGCGGGGCCGCGGGCGCCGAGGCGTCGGCGGCGTGGGCGGCGGACAGGGGCAGCAGCGCGGCGGACAGCACGGTCGCGGCAACGGCTGAGCAACGGCTCAACGTCCGAGATCTCACGGGGTTTTCTCCTCGAACCCGGGTGGTCGGCTCCCGGGTGAGCGTCATCTTTGCATGACCTCCTCAATCTTCTCAGTTACTTCACAAGATTGCCGATCGGATTCGGCCACGTGGCGATGGACCGCCTGGCGGTCCGTCAGGCCGCATCCAGAGCGGCCAGTTCGCTGGCGATGGCGCGCGCGCACGCGGTGCGCCTGCCCGGGGGCACGTTCTGGATGGGCAGCGAGGACCCGGACGTCAACCCCGGCGACGGCGAGGGCCCGTGCCGGGAGGTGGCGGTCCGGAACACCGCCACCGTCTGAATCCTCCCGGTGGCCGCTGCTTAGGATGACCGCCATGCGGCCGCCCCTGCCTCTCCCCGCCCAACTCGGCGCCGTCCTGCTGGGTCTGGCCCGGAACCCGGCCCTGCCGCCCGCGTTGCTGCGCCGCCTGCTCGGCCACCGGGCGACCCGCGACGAGGCGGTGATGTGGCGCACGGACCTGACCGAGGAACTGGCCGAGGAGATCGTCGCGCTGGGCGACACCGTCCTCGTGCACACGCTCGCCTGCAACCGGAACATCCCGCCGGGCGTGAAACACCGCCTGGCGAACAGCCCGGACACCTCGGCCCGGGCGGCGATCGCGTTCCGCGAGGAGCTGCCGCGCGAGGTGTGGGAGCGGCTGATCGCCGACCCGTCGGTGGAGGTACGGGAGTCGGCCGCGGAGAACGAGGACGTGCCCGTCGACCTCCGCGCCCGGCTGGCCCGGGATCCGGCCCCCACGGTCCGCGCCAGGCTCGCGCAGCGGTGGACGGGCGCGCCGGAAGAGATACGGCGCATCTGGCTGACCGACGCGGAGTCCAACGTCCGGGCGGCGGCCTGCGCCACCTACTTCCGCAGGCTGCCGCACCCGGTGCCGCCCGCCGATCTCCACCCCGCGCTGCTCGCCGACCCGGTGACGCGGGCGGGCGTGGTGGCGCACCTCGACCTCGGTCCCGACGCGGCCCGTGAGCTGGCCACGGACCAGGACCCGGAGGTACGCGCGGCCGTCGCGGCCCACCCCGATCTGCCGGCGGAGCTGCGGGAGACCCTCGCCGGGGACCCCGACCCGCTGGTGCGCGCGGAGGTCTTCGCCCGCCAGGACACGCCCGAGGGGCGGCGCGCCTCGATCTATGCGGAGCTGCGCGCCGGGGCGGAGCGGGCCGGGGCGGGCCTCATCGCGTCGGAGGAGGAGGACTTCGCGTCCTACGTCGCGTACCAGGGGCTGGGCCATCGACACCTCCCGTGGGTGTCCGCCGCCCCGCTCGACCACGTCGACTCGCCCTATGTGTGTTTTCGCCGGTCCCTGGCGATGAGTGGCCCGTTGCCCGCGGAGGCCGTCGCCCGGCTGCTCGACGACGAGGACGGCACCGTACGCGCGGCCGTGGCCCGCCGGACGCCCGACCTCGACCCGGTGACGGCCGAGCGCATCGAACGCCGGCACACCGCGAGCCGCAAGCACCCCTGGAGCCCGACCGACCACGTCGTCTTTCCCCCGGAGACCCTGCGCCGGTTCGCGACCGACCCGGACCCGAGGATCCGGGCCCTCGCGCTCCGGGACCCGGACCTGCCCGCCGGGCTCGCCGAGGGGCTGGCGGCCGATGGGTCCGTCCGGGTCCGCCGCGGGGTGGCCGCCCACCCGAGCCTGCCGACGCCCGCCCTGCTCACCCTGCTCGCCGACCAGGACGAGTGGGTGGCCAGAACCGCCGCGGGCTCGCCCGTGCTGCCCCGGGATGTGATGGAGGAGATCCTCGCCTTCGCGACGCTGTGACCCGTGGCCGGGGGAGCGCGCCTCGGACAGGCCGCCGTCGTGCTCAGGCCGTCGTCGCGCTCAGGGCGCTGACCTCCTGGGCGAAGAGGGCGTCGGCGTCTATGCCCATGGAGGTGAAGTTGCCGCCGATCTCGAGGCTGACGAAGCCGTGCAGTCTGGTCCAGGCGCTGAGGACACGCCGAAGCTGCTCGGGACCCGCTCCGGTGGCGGCGAGTATGTCCTCGTGTGCCCGCACGGCGGCGTCCAGGTCCACGTCGCCCTCGCGCCCCGGCGCCGCCGCCGGGCTGTCGTCAGGGGGCCAGAGGTCGGCCGCCACGTCGAGCCCGACGGCCATGACCTCACGGGAGGCGGTGACCAGGGGCTCGCTGTGGGCGTCGTAGCCGGGCACGGGCGGCGCGAACATCAGTGTGTAGCGGTGGGGTTCGGCGCGGGCGAAGGCCCGCCAGGCGGTGGCCAGGGCGCGCAACCGCTCCGCCGGGGCCTGGCCGAGGGCCGGGTCGGTGGCGGCGGCGAGGGCGGCTGCGAAGTCGTGGTAGGTGTCGATGACCAGCTCGGCGAGCAGCTCGTCGCGGCCGGCGAAGTAGCGGTAGAGCGCCGGTCCGGAGACGCCGAGCTGTTTCGCGATGGCGTTGACCGATACCGCCGTGGCGCCCCCCTGGGCCAGCTGGTCCAACGCCACGGCCTTGACGTCTTCGCGGACCTGCTCCCGGTACCGCGCCCGCATCGGGCTGCGAGCCGCACCTGTCGCCGCCGTCGTTTTGTTGGCGCCCATCATGTCCTCCCTCGACAGCCACACCCTAACAGATTCATTCTATTGCTAGAGGGTCTAACGGTCGATGGGTCGCCGGCACCGGACGGAGTTCAGGAGGGCGCGGGCAGGACCCGCCCGAGGAAACCGCGGATGTATCCGGCGATGGTGTCGAGATGGCTCTCCAGGGCGAAGTGGCCCGAATCCAGGAGGTGGACCTCGGCCTCGGGAAGATCCCGCTGGAAGGCCCGGGCGCCGTCCGGACCGAAGATCTCGTCACCCCGGCCCCAGACGGCCAGCAGCGGCACCCGGCTGGTCCGGAAGTACGTGTGGACCGCGGGGTACTGCGCCACATTGGCCGGGTAGTCGCGGAACAGCCGCAGCTGGATCTCGTCGTTGCCCGGCCGGTCCAGCAGGGCCTGGTCATGGGGCCAGGTGTCCGGGCTGACCAGGCTCGGGTCGGCGACGCCGTTCTCGTACTGCCAGCGGGTGATCTCCGGAGTGAGGGCGCGGCGCACGGTGGGTTCGGTGTCCGGTCCGGGCGCCCCGGCGTAGGCGAAGAGGCCGTCCCAGAACGGCCTCACGAAGCCGTCCTCGTAGGCGTTGCCGCTCTGGGTGACGATCGCGGTCACCCGGTCCGGAGCGCGCGTGGCAAGGCGCCAGCCGATCGGCGCCCCGTAGTCCTGGACGTACATCGCGAACCCGGCCACGCCGAGCCGCTCGAGCAGCGCCTCCGTGACATCCGCGAGGGCGTCGAAGGTGTACGGGAAGTCGCCGGGCGCGGGCATCGACGAGTAGCCGAAGCCGATGTGGTCGGGAGCGATCACGCGGTAGCGGTCGGCCAGGAGCGGGATCAGGTTGCGGAACATGTGCGAGCTGGCCGGGAAGCCGTGCAGCAGCAGGACGACCGGCGCGTCGCCCGGTCCGGCCTCCCGGTAGAAGACGTCCAGCCCGTCGATCTCCGCGGTGCGGTGGTACACGACCGGAGCCATCTCTGGCCTCCAAAGAACAGGGTCATGGTCAGGCGCGCTGTCCAAGAAACTAGTCGATCTTCCCGAGGGAGGCCGGAAGGCGGGGAGTCGTGTCCGGCGAGGTCGTGCCCGGCGCCCCGGAACGGGGTGATCGTCACCGCCGACGGCCCGCTCGCCGGGGTCACCCGTCCGGGGCGCCCCGTTCGAGCAGGGGGGTGAGCCGGTGGCCGACGAGTTCGCGCATCACCAGGGAGGTGGTGGTCCGCTCCACGCCGGGTCCGTCCAGGATCCGGCCGGCGATCCGGTAGAGGTCGTCCGCGTCCCGCGCGACCACCTGCACCAGCAGGTCGACCGGGCCGCTCAGGCCGAACACCTGGAGCACCTCGGGGATGGCCGCCAGATCGGCGGCGACCTCGGCCAGCAGCCGCTGGGTGACCTGGACGGTGACAAACGCCGTCAGGGGATATCCCAGCGCCCTGGGCTCGATCCGGCGCTCGAACGGGGCCAGCGCGCCGCCCTGTTCCAACCTGGCCAGCCGGGCCTGCACGGTGTTGCGCGACAGCCCCACCCGCTCGGCGAGGGCGACCGTGGTGGCCCGCGGGTCGTCGTTCAAGGCCAGCAGCAGACGTGTGTCCACCGCGTCCACGCCGACCGGATCATGCTCCGGCATGGTCATCCACCTTTCCGCCGGGCCGTCGGCACTGTTCGGCCACGGCCCGCGCGCGACAGAACAGACTGCCCATCCAGGCGGCCCCACGGCCCCGTGGTGTTGGGCATTCTGCTCAGTTTCGGACGCATCGATTGTGCGGTCCGCATCCCCATGATGTCATCCAGGCACCAAGTGCACCCTGGAGGGTGAGAGATGACTGACGTGACACCCGGCCACCCGACATCTCCGGCGACGGCGACGGCAACGGCGGCGACCGACACCCGGACGCTCTCCACCGAGGACGGATCCGTCCTGGAGGAGATCGAGCGCCGTGTGCTCTGGCTGTCGACGGCGATCATCCACCACGCGAACCGGGTGCGCCCCAACCCGTCCGGCCTCAAGGTCGGCGGCCACCAGGCCTCGTCCGCGTCGATGGTGTCGGTCATGACGTCGCTGTGGTTCCGTCATCTGCGCCCCGAGGACCGGGTGTCCGTGAAGCCGCACGCCTCACCCGTCCTGCACGCCGTCAACTACCTGCTCGGCAGCCTCGACGAGCGCCATCTGACGACCCTGCGTTCCTTCGGCGGGCTCCAGAGCTACCCCAGCCGCACCAAGGACCCCGACCCGGTGGACTACTCGACGGGATCGGTGGGCCTCGGCGCCACCGCCCCGGTCTGGGGCGCGATCGCCCGCCGCTATGTGGCCGACCGGACGGGCGACGGCGGATCGGGGCGGCAGTACGCGCTGCTCGGCGACGCCGAACTCGACGAGGGCGCGGTCTGGGAGGCGGTCCTGGACCCGGCGGTGGCCGACCTCGGTGAGCTGGTGTGGGTGGTCGATGTCAACCGGCAGTCGCTGGACCGGGTGGTGCCGGGGATCGCCGTCGACCGGCTGCGCGCGATGTTCGCGGGCGCGGGCTGGCAGGTGCTCACCGTCAAATACGGGCGGCTCCTGGAGGAGCTGTTCACCCGGCCGGGCGGTGCGGAGCTGCACACGCGGATCGACCGCATGCCCAACGCCGAATACCAGCGCCTGCTCCGCTGCTCCGCCCAGGAGCTGCGGCTGCGGCTGCCCGACGGCGGCGAGCCGCTCGCGCGGCTGGTGGCCGAGCTGGACGACGCGACGCTGCTCGCGGCGGTCCGCAACCTCGGCGGACACGACCTCGGCGCCCTCGACCACGCCTTCGGAGCGATCGACGACACCCGGCCCACGGTGGTCTTCGCCTACACCATCAAGGGCCACGGGCTCCCCACCGAGGGCCATCCGCAGAACCACTCCGCGCTGCTGACGGCCGAGCAGGTGCGCGAGCTCGCCGACCGGCTCGGCGCCGATCCGGAAGCCCCCTGGACCCGGTTCCCCGACGGCGGCGCCGCGGCCGCGCTGTGCGAGCGGACGGCCGAGCGGCTGCGCCGCACCGAGCCGGTCCGCCACGACCCGCCGACGCTGCCGACGGACATGGGCCGCACCCCTTCCGGCACCGCGACCACTCAGGCCGCGCTCGGCCGCACCCTGCTCGACCTCACCCGCGCCGCGCCCGAGGCCGCCGAAGCGGTGGTCACGGTGAGCCCGGACGTCAGCTCGTCGACCAATCTGGGCGGCTGGGTGAACAAGGTCGGGGTGTGGTCGCCCACCGAACGCGTCGACTGGTTCGCCGACGACCCCGAGACCATCCTGCACTGGCGGGAACGCCCCACCGGCCGTCACATCGAGCTCGGCATCGCCGAGACCAACCTCGTCGGCCTGCTGGGGGAGCTGGGCACCACCTGGAGCCGCTGGGGGCGGCCCCTGCTGCCGATCGGCGTCCTGTACGACCCGTTCGTCGAGCGTGCCCTGGAGCCCTGGTCGTTCGGCATCTACGCCGGAGGCCAGTCGATCCTCGTGGGCACCCCGTCCGGGGTGACCCTCGCCCCCGAGGGCGGCGCCCACCAGTCGATCAAGACGCCGTCGATCGGCCTGGAACAGCCCGGCTGCACCGCCTACGAACCGGCCTTCGCCATCGACGTCGAGTGGACGCTGCTGGCGTCGCTGGCCCGGCTGGGCCGGCCCGGTGGCGGCTCCGCCTATCTGCGGCTGTCGACCCGGCCGGTGGATCAGTCGCTCGCGGCCGTGCCGGCGGACCCGGCGGCGCGCGAACGCCGCCGGCGCCAGGTGGTCGCCGGGGCGTATGCCCTGCGCCGTACGGAAGCCCCCCGGGCGACCATCGCCGCGATGGGCGCCATGGTGCCGGAGGCGCTGGCCGCGGCCGACCGGCTGTCGGACCTCGGCTTCCCGGTGGACGTGGTCTGTGTGACCAGCCCCGGGCTGCTGTTCCAAGCCCTGCGCGCCCGGCAGGGCCGAGAGGAGGCGCCGAGCTGGATCCTCGACCAGGTCTTCCCCGCCTCACGGGCGACGCCGCTGCTCACGGTCCTGGACGGGCACCCGCACACGCTCGCGTTCCTGGCCACGATCCACGGCGTGCCCGCCACGACCCTGGGGGTCACCGGCTTCGGCCAGTCCGGCTCACTGGAAGAGGTGTACCGGCACCACGGGCTGGACACCGACAGCCTGGTCGCGGCGGTCCTGGACCTCGAGTAGGGGTTATATACAGTAACTTCGGTGAAACAGCGGCTTGATGGGGTGTTCACGGCCGGGTGATGAAGTCCGGGGACGAATCAGCCGATCATGGAGTTTCCTTGAGCATTCCCACAACCGAGCAGCTGGACGCCTATGTGCGGACCCGCCTGGCACTGGCGGGCTTCGACCTCTCACTGCTCCCCGAGGTGTTCGACGCGGGTACCGGAGTGCCGACGCGCGACCAGGTGCTCGCCTCGCTGCGGTCGTTCGTGGCCGCCACCCCCGGGGCGATAGCCGGCTGGGCCCCGCCCGCCCGGAGCGCCGAGTACGCCCAGCAGGCCTCGCCTCCCCTGCTGTACCCGTCGATCACGGAGGCGTGGACCGGTAAGGCGGGCGAGAGATGAGCCGAGCAGTCAACCGACGTGTCTTCCTGGCTGGTTCAGCCGCCGCGGCCGCCGGCGGCATGGTCGCCCAGGCCGCACCGGCCCAGGCCGCGCCCGCCAAGTCGGCGCCCTCGCCGACCGGCGCCGCCGCGCCGCGCGTCCCCGACGTCGACGTACGGCGGGCCGCCCTCGACGACCCCTCCGAGGCCACCCTCGCCGAGGCGGCCGTGCTCATGCGGCGCGGAAAGCTCACCTCCACCGCGCTCACCGAGGCATACCTGGACCGGATCGAGCGCTACGACTCCACGTACCAGGCGTACGCCGAGGTCACCGGCGAGACCGCGCTCGCCGCGGCGCGCAAGGCCGACCGCGGCCACGGCGGCGGGGTGCTGCGCGGCATCCCGCTGTGCGTCAAGGACAACTACTTCACCGCCGGTGTGCCGACCCGCTGCAACTCGTCCATCTTCGCGGACTTCGTGCCGGACGAGGACGCCACCGCCGTGGCCCGGCTGACCGCGGCCGGCGGGATCCTGCTGGGCAAGGGGCAGATGGGGCCGCTCGCCACCACCCGGGCCACCAAGCCGAACGGGACCGTCACCACGGTCAACGCCTGGACCCCGAACGACCCCTCCGTCGACCCGGGCGGCTCCTCCACCGGGCCCGCCTGTGCGGTCGCCGCCCGCCTGGCGTCCTCCTCGATCGGCACCCAGACCGGCGGCTCGATCGTGCTGCCCTCCAACCAGCAGAACCTCACCGGGCTCAAGCCCACCATGGGCCGGGTCTCCATCCACGGCGTCATCCCGCTGTCCTCCACGCGCGACCACTCGGGGCCGCTCGCCCGCGACGCCCTGGACGCCGCGATCATGCTCCAGGTCATGGCGGGCCCCGACGCCGCGGATCCGCGCACCCTCGGGCTGCCGGAGCTGCCCGATCTGATACGGGCCGCGACGCCCGTCGTCGCGCGCGGAGGGAAGGTACGGCTGCGGCGGGCGACCAAGGTGGGCGTCCCGGCCGACTTCCTCAGCGGCCAGAAGGAACTGCGCGGCGCACTCCTGGACCGGCTGGACGCGATCGAGGGCCTGACCCTCGTCGACATCGCCTACCCGGCCGACTGGAACCTGCTGACCGGCACCTTCAACGCGGCCCGGCTCGTCGAGCGCACCGAGCCGTTCCGCCACTGGCTGCGCACCGACCCCGCCAAGTTCGGCGTCTCGCTGCTGTCGTGGCTCCAGGGCCTGATGCTGTCCGGCGACGAGTGGCTCACCGCCCAGCGCGCCAAGAACCACCTGCTGCGGGAGGTGCTGGACGGCGTCCTGAGCCGCTGCGACGTGGTGCTCCAGACCGGCCCCGTGCCGTTCGACATCCTCGGGCTGCCCGAGATCGGCTTCCCGATCGGGTTCGACGCCGGCGGTGTGCCCGTCGGCGCGATCCTCGGAGGCCAGCCCTACGAGGAGGACCGGCTGCTGGAGGTCGTGGCCGCCTATCAGGCGGTCACCGACTGGCACACCCGCCGCCCGGCGGACCCGGCGTCGAAGGCCCGGCTGCGGGCGGCGGTCGCGCGGCCCCGGCTGTCCCCGGAGGAGGCGGCGAAGGCGTCGGCCTGAGCGGTCGGCCCGATCGGTTGGCCCGATCGGTTGGCCTATGCCCTCGCTATCGCCAGCACCGCGTTCTGGCCTCCGAAGCCGAAGGAGTCGGAGACGGCGAGCTCGATACGGGTGGCGGTCGGGGTGGTGGGGATCTTGATGTCGAGACGAGGGTCGAGCGTGAACAGACTGGCGGTGGGCGGCACCAGCTGTCGCTCGACCGCCAGCACGGTGAACGCCGCCTCCACCGCCCCGGCCGCCCCCAGCAGATGGCCGGTGACGCCCTTCGTGGAGGTCACCAGCGGGTCCGCGGTCAGCGCGCGGTGCAGCATGCGGCCCTCGGCCAGGTCGTTCAGCGGCGTGCCGGTGCCGTGCGCGTTGACGTGCTGGACGTCCCCCGGGCCGGCGCCGGCGTCCGCGAGCGCCGCGCGCAGCGCCGCCTCGATGCCGACGCCGTCCGGGTGCGGCGAGGACATGTGGTGGGCGTCGGCGGTCGCGCCGTAGCCCATGACCCTGGCCCGTACGCGCGCACC
The DNA here is from genome assembly GCF_044332865.1 of Streptomyces sp. NPDC021225. NCBI lineage: Bacteria > Bacillati > Actinomycetota > Actinomycetes > Kitasatosporales > Streptomycetaceae > Streptomyces > Streptomyces sp. NPDC021225. The sequence goes on from NZ_JBIRPV010000006.1 coordinate 560,494, forward strand.
GCGGGCGCGGGCGTCGGCGACCCGTTCGAGGACGAGCACGCCCGCGCCCTCTCCCGCGACGAAGCCGTCGCGGTCGGCGTCGAAGGGCCGGGAGGCGGTGGCCGGGTCGTCCTCGCGCTTGGACAGGGCGCCCATCTTGGCGAATCCGGCCATGCTCAGCGGGGTGATCATCGCCTCGCTGCCGCCCGTGATGACGATGTCACAGCGGTCGAGAGCGAGGAGGTCGCGGGCGGTGCCGATGGCGCTCGCGCCGGACGCGCAGGCGGTGGCCACGACCAGGTTGGGGCCGGTGGCCCCGAACTCGATGGCGGTCTGCCCGGCGACCATGTTGGACAGCTGCATCGGCAGCAGCAGCGGGGACACCCAGGAGGGGCTCTCCTCCAGCAGGACCCGGTGCTGCGCCTCCCTGGTGGCGGGGCCGCCGTCGGCGCAGCCGAGGACCACGCCGACCCGGCCGCCGTCCCAGGTGGCCGGGTCCAGCCCGGCGTCGGCAATCGCCTCCCGGGCGGCCACCAGGGCGAACTGCACGAAGCGGTCCAGCCGGTGGGCCCGGCGGCCGCCGAGCAGCCCATCGGGGTCGAAGCCCGGGACGCGGCAGGAGATCCGCACCGGATTGCCGGCGAGCTCCGGGTCGACGGCGGCGGTGGGCCGCCCGTCCAGTGCCGACTGCCAGCTCGGTCCGGTCCCGATGCCTCCCGGGGTGACCAGGCCGAGTCCGGTGACGGCGATTTCGTGACCGCCCATCAGACCTTCGCGCTCCGCTCCTCCAGCAGGCGCGCCATGTCGCCGATCGTGGGCATCTCCAGCAGCTCGTCGTCGCTGACGACGATCCCGAACTCCTTGTCCAGGACGAGGGAGAGCTCGACGACGGCCAGCGAGTCGAGCTCGACATCGTCCCTGGTGGCCTCCGGGACGACCTGCTCGGGCGCCACCTTGAGCTTATGGACCAGGATTTCCTTGAGGGTGTCGAACATGGCGAGTTCCTTCCGAGGGACGTACAGCGGGACGTGCAGGGGTGTACTGGGGCGTCAGCCGGGTTTGACGTCCGGCCACTGGACGGTCGCCGCGCCCCAGGCCAGCCCGGCGCCGAACGCGGTGAGCAGCACCCGGTGGCCGGCGGTCAGGCTGCCGTCCGCGGCGGAGTCGGCGAGCAGCAGCGGGATGGAGGCGGCGACGGTGTTGCCGTTGCGGTCGATGTTGGAGAGCCGCCGGTCCTCGGGGATGCCGAGATGCTCCGCGACCGTGGTGAGGATGCGCGCGTTGGCCTGGTGGGCGGCGAGCCGGTCGATGTCCGCGAGGCCGCAGCCGGCCGCCTTCACCGCCCGCCTGGACGCGTCCGCCATTCGTTCCACCGCGTGCCGGTAGGTGTCGCGCCCGGCCATCCGCAGGAACTCGTCGCCGGGCCGGGCGGGCTCGCCCGAGGCGCGCTGCCGGGATCCGCCGCCCGGCACCTCGAGCAGACCGGCGAGCGAGCCGTCGCTGCCGAGGACGACGGGCCCCACCGCACCGGGCTCGTCCGGGCGGCCCGCCCGCAGCACCACGGCCCCCGCCCCGTCGGCGAAGATCACCGCGGTGGAGCGGTCCCGCGGGTCGACGAGGGTGGTGAACGCGTCCGCGGCGATCAGCAGGACGCGGTCGGCCGTGCCCGCCGTGATCAGCCCGGTCGCGGTGGCCAGCCCGTACAGGAAGCCCGAGCACACGGCCGAGACGTCGAAGGCCGCGACCGTGCCGAGCCCCAGCCGCCAGGCCACCTCGGGCGCGGTGGCCGGGCACGCCCGGTCGGGCGTGGTGGTGGCGAGCACCACCGCGTCCACCCCTTCCGCGTGTTCCGGCCCCGCCGACTCCAGCGCCCGCCGGCCCGCCTCGACCGCGAGATCCGAGGTGGCCTGCCCGGGCAGCACCATGTGCCGGGACGAGATGCCGGTACGGCTGCGGATCCACTCGTCGGAGGTGTCCAGGCGGAGCGAGAGGTCGTGGTTGGTCACCGGGTTCGGCGGGACGTACGCCCCGATGCCGGCGATCACGGACGTGGGCGGGCCGCCGCCGGCGCCCTCCAACGGCCTGTTCATAGCTGCGCGTTCTCCTTACGCGTCCGGGCGGGACCTACGCGCCGCCGGTGACCGCTGCCTCGGTGGTGCTCAGGGCGATGTCACCGCGTATCTCCGTACGGTCGAACAGCCCGGTGACCGCCCAGGCGACCGTCTCCTTGATGACCCGCTCGGCGATGGGGTCGAGAATCCCCTCGAGGCTCGGGATGCCGAAGTCGAAGTCGGCCTCGAAGCGCACCAGGACATCGTCGCCGCTCTGTGTGATGTGCCACTGGCCCGCGAAGCTGTCGAAGTCGCCGTCGGTCTGCTCGAAGTGGATCTCACCGCGCTCGGGGACGAACCGCTCCTCCTCGGTCCAGCGCAGCAGCCCGCTGCGGAAGTGCAGTTCCCAGCTGGAGCTGCCCTTTGCCGCGGGAAACGCGCTGTGCGCGGTGGCGGCCCGCACATGCGGGGCGAGCTGCGGGTACCTCTCCCACTGGACGACGTTCTCGAAGACGTGTCCGGCCTTCTCGGAGCGCACCACGGCGTCGAGTTCCACGTGCCGCACGATCAGTTACCGCCTTCCGGCATGGTGGCCGAGCCGCTGAGCAGAGCGCGGGTGGCCTGGTCGAAAGAGTCGAGGAAGAAGTTCACATCGCCGTCGGTGAGGGTGGCGGGCGGCGTGAAGCGCACCACCGAACTGCCGATCATCGAGTGGTTGGCGACGACTCCGTGGTTGAACAGCTCGATCAGCAGCTCGCCCGCCAGCCCCGCCTCGACCAGCTCGACGCCGATCAGCAGGCCCCGGCCGCGCACCTCCACGAGCTGACCGGGGATGTTGCGGTGGGCGATCTCGGAGATCCGCGACAGCAGCCGCGCGCCGAGGTCCATGGACCGGGACACCAGCCGCTCCTCCTTGACCGCCCGGACGGCGCCCTGGACGGCGGCCATCAGCAGCGGCTGTCCCGAGAAGGTGGCGGTGTGGACATACGGGTCCTTGTCGAACGGGCGGAACGCCTTGCGGGTGGCCACGGCCGCGGACACCGGCAGCACGCCGCCGCCGAGGGCCTTGCCGGTGAGCAGGACGTCGGGGACCACGCCCTCGGTGTCGGCGCCCCACCACTCGCCGAGCCGGCCGAAGCCGGTCTGCACCTCGTCCAGGACGAGGAAGCCGTCGTACTCGCGCACCAGTTCCTCGACGCGCTTGAGATAGCCCTTGGGCGGGATGATCACGCCGCCCTCACCCTGGACGGGTTCGAGGATGACACACACCTCGCCGGGGTGCGCCCGCAGCTCCGCCTCCAGCGCCTCCGGGTCACCGAAGGGCAGATGCCGGACATCGGGGAGCAGCGGGCGGAACGGCGCCTGGTAGACCTCCTTGGAGGTGGCCGACAGCGCGCCGAGCGTCTTGCCGTGGTAGCCGCCGAGCATGGCGACGGTGCGCCTGCGGCCGCCCGCGCGGGCCAGCTTGAGGCCGGTCTCGACGGCCTCGGCGCCGGACAGCGCGAAGTGCACCCGGTCCAGGCCCTCGGGCATGACCGAGACCAGCGCCTCGGCCGCGCGGGCGACGGTGGGCTCCAGCAGGATGCGGGTGGCGGTGGGGTGGGTGCGCAGCTGGCGCTCCACCTCCTCCATGACGATGGGGTGCCGGGCGCCCATGATGAACACGCCGTATCCGCCGGCGTTCAGAAACCGCTCGCCGTCGCTGGTGGTCAGCCAGGCCCCGGAGGACTCCACCTCCATATGGCTGCCGAACAGCTCGGCGAGGGTCGCTCGCCCCTTGCTGAGGTGGGCGCGGTACAGGCTGAGGATCTCCTCCTCGGTGTCGACCCGGGCTCCCTGGATCACGGTCACGGGCAACTTCCTCCGGAATGCGCGGTGGTGGGTCAGAGCAGTGGGAACGATGGGTGATCAGGCCCCGAAGACCGCCTCACGCGGGCTGACGTCCCGGGCGATGGACACGCCCTGAAGGTGCGATGTCTTGAGCATCGGGTAGTTGGCCTCGCCGAAGACGCCCCCGGTCAGGCCGGTACCGCCGTGGCTGGGCAGATAGGGCAGAAAGCCGATGTGCGAATCGTTGACCTTCAGCAGGCCGCCGTTGACCACGCGCTGCACAAAGGATGCGATGACGTCGTCGGACCCGGCCCACAGCGAGTTGCGCAGTCCGTAGTCGTTGGTGTTCACGAACTCGAGGAAGCCGTCGAGGAGTTCGTCGTCGCCCGCGGGCTCCGGGACGACGATCGGCAGCAGCGGGAAGAACGTCTCCTGCCGTACGACGTCGAACCGGCGCGCACCGGGCAGCCCGTTCACCCGCACCACGGTGGGCTCGAGGAAGACGCCCGTCTCCGACGGGGTGCCGTCCAGCTCGATGCGCCTGCCGCCGGTGACCAGCTCCGCGCCGCCCGCCAGGGCCTGCCGGAGCAGTCCGAAGAAACGCTCGCTGCGGCGGACCGGGGACAGCAGCACGCCCTCGTCCTCCGGATAGCCGGGCCGTACGGTCCTGGCCTGCTCCTTGACCGCGGCGATCAGGCCGTCGGCGACGGCGGGGTGCACCAGGACGCGGTTGGGCACCATGCAGATCTGCCCGGACCCGTAGAACGACTCGCGGATCGCCTCGGCGGCGCGCTCCAGGTCCGCGTCCTTCCACACCACGATGGTGTCGTTGCCGGCCAGCTCCAGGATCGGCTTCTTGCCGTGTGCCACGCACCGCTCCTGGAAGCGCAGGCCCTCCTCGCTGCCGCCGATGTAGAAGATGTCGTCGATGAGCGGGCTCTCGATCCACCGGTCCAGCGTCTGCTTCGGGTTGGAGCAGACCGCGTTGAGCACACCGGGGGGTGCCCCGACCTCGTCGAGCAGCGGCGCGACCACGTCGCGCAGGACCCACATGGTGGACAGCGCGATGGAGCGGGGAGCGCGTACGACGACCGCGTTGCCCGCCATCAGGGCGAGCACCGCGAGGGCGGCGCTGGGCGCGGGGGCGTTCTGTGGCGGGTTGAACGCGACCACGCCGTCGGGCCGGCGGCGTACGATCAGCCGCCGCCCGGCGTGCTCGAACTCGGTGTGCATCCGCTCCCGGTACCAGCCCAGGCTCTCCTCGCTGTAGACCTGGAACAGACAGCTGAGCTCCCAGCGGGCCAGGCTCACCGGGTGCCCCTCGGCGACCAGCAGCTCCAGGAACTCGTCCTGGCGCCGGGCGAGTTCCTCCCGGAACAGGGTGCCCAGCCGCATCCGGCGCTCCAGCGGGACCGCCGCCCAGCCCGGCGCGGCCGATGCCGCGGCCTCGGTTGCCAGATCGATCGCGGCGTCGGACGCCACGGCGCAGCGGCCCACCACATACGGGTGCTCCGCCGCCGCGGATTCGGCGTTCCGCTCCAGATCCCGCTTCAGGCTGACGCTCGTGAACACGTCTTCGAGCAGTGACTGCGCACTGACGGTGTAAACCCAGCCGTCGCCCTCGATGTCCTTGCCCGCGATATAGAGCCGATAGCTGTGGATCGGGTTTTCACGCATCAACAGGCCCCCCTTTGAGCCGGTCATTGCCGGGGCGGTGACGCTCAGCCCTGGTACCCGGGCGGCGGAATGAACATGGGGATCAAGGCCACATCGGATTCGGGCAGCCGGATCGGCTCACCGCGGCGCTTCATCCCGAGCCGCTCCCACAGCAGGGCGTTCCGCTCGGACGAAGCCTCGCAGTAGCCCCCGAGGTCGAGGCTGAGGGACAGGCGCACCAGCTCGTCCGTCAGGGCGGTCCTGACCTCCATGCCCCGGTCCGGGCGGACGGCGGCGAGCGCGACATGCCCATGGGGCGGAAGGTCGTCCGGGTAGTGCGTGTCCAGCAGTTCGATGAGCTGGAGGCAGCGCTTCTCGGCGGGGCCGGTGGAAGCGGAGATGTCGGCGAGGAACGCCTCCTCGTCCTCCGGGGGGATGGGGGTCTTCCTCTCGTAGGGCTCCCACACGATGACACCACCGTGGTCCGAGGTGACGATGGCGGTCCCCTCGTGGTCCAGCATGAATTTCACCCAGGCGCGCAGGAAGCCGCGGAGGTGACGTTCCCGCTCCGGAGTGCCGGGCGGTATCAGCCACCTCACGACCGGGTCGTCCTCAAGGAATGCCGCAGTGAGGATGTCGACAATCACGTCCAGGTCCGTGGACGTCTTCACTTCGATCACGTTCATTACTTCCCATCTGGACTTTGCGGTAGTGCGGGAGACCTGGCCGTGCACTGCTGCCAGACACCGGTCAGCCAGTCGGCGGCGATCCCGATCGGGGCGTCCTGTGCATTTCCGCCCGGCGACGGCTCGTGTCCCTCCACGACCGGCTCCGCTTCGAAGTCGGAATCGACAGGGCTCAGAAATTCGGCCGACTCTCCTGAGGTAAACGTGAACCGGGCGATAGACAACGTTCCACTGGTGACACGAGGCAAGCTCACGTAACGGAAACCTCCACCTGCGTGTTCTCCCCAGCAGGGGAACAATTATCCGATAAGGAACTCCGTTTTCCACTGGCGTGCTGCTGAACGTATCAACCTGGCCAATGGCGAACATACAGCGGTCGGTGTAGCCGTAACTGCACTCTCTGCGGATGCCGGTAGTCCACCCTCGACCGTATCCACTCCGCCTGTACTCCCACATGGTGAGTCGGGCCGGGATGGGCCGGTCCGGCGATGTGTGAGACGATATGTCAGCACCATGCGTTGTTGCTGGTGGAATTGGGTTTGTCGCCCGCTGTCCGGCATTGGGCCGTCGGTGCGAAGGCCTCCTTTGGCTACCGCGTGGAGTGGAAGCCGCCGCGACCGCGCCGAGCGGGCCCGTCGCCGCCCGTGAAGTTCTCGGGGAGCCGGCGCCGCGCCCCCGTTCGCGGCCTCTCCGAAAACGCGGCAAGGACCCCATCCGCGTCCTTCATCACCTGTGCACCTGGAATGCCTGACTTCCACCGACTTACGCGCGGCCCGATGGCATGTGTGGACGGGTTTTCCTTGCGCGTGCCACCGACGCGTGCCAGGATCTTTGTTCAGAGATTACCTAAAGTAATCTCGGTATTCTCCGTCGAGACTGGAATGCTGACTGCCTCGGCTGCCGGGCCAAAGTGTGGGTTTCTGGCGCCTGGCCGGCCGGTGCGGCCCGGAGGAGGACAATTTGATCAGCGGGGGAAAGTGTGATGTGGAGACCACATTACTCATCGCGGACGCACATCCCTGGACAAGGCTTGGGCTTTCCGCGCTGTTGAACGCGGTGTCGGGGCTGAATGTCGTGGCTCAGGCCGCGGACAGCGAATCCGCTTGCGCATTGGCCGAGAGCATCAGGCCGGACATCGTCATCATCGACACCGATCTACCGGATCTCGGCGGGGCGGAGACCATCCAGCGCATCCTGGAGGCCGCCCCGGAGAACGCGCCGAACGCGCTTCTCGTGACGTCGACCGTGGATGACAACGACATATATTCGGCCCTCCATATAGGGGCCCGCGGTATTCTCCTGAAGAACATCCCCGCGGATCAGATGACCGCGGCCGTCACGGCCGCCGCCCGCGGCAATATGGTCTTCTCGCCCGGTGTGATGTCGCGCCTGATCGACATCTGCACCCATCGCACCACGCCGCTCGAATACGACGGATCGAGGCTGGCCACGCTCACGATGCGCGAGGCCGAGGTGCTCAAGCTGGTCGCCAAGGGGCACGGGAACGCGACCGTCGCCAAGATGCTCCACATCAGCGAGGCGACGGTGAAGACGCATCTCAACCGCGCCATGGGGAAGCTGGAAATCAGCAGCCGGGCCCAGGCCGTGGCGCTGAGCTATGAGTTCGGCCTGGTCATACCGCGCCAGCGGGCAGCGGGTCCGATGCCGAAGGCGGTCAACAGCGCGTAGGCGCCATGCGACCTGGACGGCCCTCATCCGGCCGTCCAGGTGGGCCTCGGCGATGTCCTCGCGATGGCTGTCGAATGTTGATCGGCATCGAATTATGTGCGCGAGGGTGCGGGGGCCCCCGCTTCCAGGGTGGACGCGGTCACCAGTGCCGACAACAGTCCGGGAAAGCGCTCTTCCATCTCGTCCGCGCGGAGCGTGTTCATCTTGGCCGTCCCCACGTAGTACTGCCGGATCACGCCGGCCTCCCGCAACACGTTGAAGTGGTGGGTCAGCGTCGACCGTGACACCGGCGCGTCGAAGGTGCCGCAGCTCAGGTCTTCGCCGGCCCGGGCCAGCTGGGACACCACCTGGCGCCGCACCGGATCCGCCAGTGCCTCCAGGAGCTGCTGGAGTGAGATCTCTTCCATGGAGGGGTGCTCCACGGTCCGTGAAGAGTTTCGTGCGCGGGCCATGGCGACTCCTTCGGGGCGGCTGGGGCGCGATGAGGCCATAGTGCGACCCGCGTCGAACAAGTGGTGTCCGGCCTGGTGGCGGCGGCTCTTGCGTGGTCTATGACGTACGGCATAACTTACCGGTAAGTAATGCGGCTGCCCGACCCTGGCGGCGGCCGTGGCGACCGACGACGAACCCCGCAGCTCACCCGCCCCGGATCCACCCGCCCCGGACCCCACTCAGCCTGAGGGAGCCCCATGCCCACACTCGACCGCCAGGACGATGTCTTCGTCCTCGACCTCGGGACGGACGAGAACCGCTTCCACCCCGACTGGATCGCCTCCGTCAACGCCGCTCTGGACACCGTGGAGAAGGCGGAAGGGGCCCGGGCCCTGGTAACCGCCGCGACCGGCAAGTTCTACTCCAACGGCCTGGATCTGGACTGGCTGTTCGCCCACGCCGACCAGCACCAGGACTATGTCGTCTCCGTCCATGAACTCCTCGCGCGCCTGCTGTCCCTCCCGGTGGTCACCGTGGCCGCGCTCCAGGGACACACCTTCGCCGCCGGAGCCATGTTCTCCCTGGCCCATGACTTCCGCGTGATGCGCGCCGACCGCGGCTACTGGTGTCTGCCCGAAGCCGACATCAACATCCCCTTCACCCCGGGCATGTCCGCCCTCATCCAGGCCCGGCTGGCCCCGCAGACCGCGCACGAGGCCATGGTCTCCGCCCGCCGATTCGGCGGCCACGACGCCGCGGCCGCCGGGATCGCGGACCGCGCCGTCGACGAGGACGCCGTCCGGGTGACCGCCCTCGAGATCGCCCGGGCCCAGACCGGCAAGGCGGGCGACACCCTCGGCACCATCAAGGCCCGCATGTACGCCCCCGTCCTCGCCGCCCTGCGTGACACCACCAGCCCCCTGGGCTGATACCGCGACTCGCGCCACCACCACAGCAAGGAGCCACCCGTGTCCACCACCGATCTCGCCGCGCTGTCCGGCCTGGAACTGATGCGCTGGATACAGTCCGAGCGCCCCACCGACATCCCCTCCATCGGCCGGCTGCTCGGCATGCGGTTCGACGAAGTGGAACACGGACGCATGGTCATCTCCCTCGACACCCGGCCCGACTTCGCCAACCCCCTCGGCGCCGTCCACGGCGGCATCGCGGCCACCCTCCTGGACTCCGTCATGGCCTGCGCCGTGCACACCACTCTCCCCGCCGGTGTCAGCTTCACGACCCTCGAACTCAAGGTCAACTACATCCGGGCCGCCCACACCGGCGGACAGACACTCACGGCCGAAGGGTCCGTCATCCACGCCGGCCGCCGTACCGCCACGGCCGAGGGCAGGGTCATGGATGACCAGGGGAAGCTGATCGCCCATGCCACGACGACCTGCCTCGTCCTGCGGCCCGCCGACTGAGAGACCCTGACGTTCGAAACCCTGACAGCGGTCGCACTCACCGTGCGCGCGACCGCTGTCACACGGCGGCCTCGGCGCGCAGCCGGTCCCGGGCCCGGCTGTCGTAGCCCAGCTCCTCCAGGACGGTGTCCGTGTGCTCCCCGAGCGCCGGGATCGGGTCCATGCGCGCCGGGCGTCCCGGCAGCCCGATGGCGGGCAGCACGGCGGTCAGCGGCCCGACCGGCGACCCCACCTCGGTCAGCCGGTCCCGGGCCACGAGCTGCGGATGCGCGCCGATCTCGGTGACCCCGCGCTGTCGGGCGTGGGCGATCCGCGCCGCGGCCAGGCGCCGCTGGACCTGCTCTGCCGTCAGCCCGGAGAACACCTCGGCGATGTGTTCCTCCAGCGCACGGCGGTGTGCCACCCGCCGGCTCCCGGTGTCGAAGCGCTCGTCGGCGGCCAGCTCGGGCCGGTCCAGCACATGTCGGCAGAAGGCCGCCCACTCACGTTCGTTCTGCACGGAGAGCACGATGTCGGTGCCGTCCCCCGCGGTGAAGGTGCCGTACGGGGCGATGGCGGCGTGGCTGGTTCCGGTGCGCCCCGGGGGAGTTCCGCCGTACTCCGCGTAGTAGAAGGGATAACCCATCCACTCCACCAGCGAGTCGAGCAGGCTGATCTCCAGCGCCGCGCCGACGCCGGTGTGTTCCCGCTCGTACAGGGCGGTGAGGATGCCGGAGAAGGCGTACATCCCGGCGCCGATGTCGGCCGCCGGGATTCCGCTCTTCGCCGGTGTCTCCTCGCTGCCGGTCACGGACACCAGACCGGCCTCCGCCTGGATGAGCAGGTCGTAGGCCTTGGCGTCGCGATACGGGCCGCTGGAGCCGTACCCGGAGATGGCACAGGTGATGAGACGGGGATGCCGGGCGCGCAGTTCCTCGGCGCCGAGGCCGAGCCGTTCAGCGGCGCCGGGGGCGAAGTTCTGGATGAACACATCGGCGCCCGCGATCAGGCGGTGGACGACCTCCTTGGCGTCGGGGTGCTTGAGATCGAGGGTGACGCTTTCCTTGGACCGGTTGAGCCACACGAAGTGGCTCGACATGCCGCGCACCGTCTCGTCGTAGCCCCGCGCGAAGTCCCCGGTGCCCGGTCGCTCGACCTTGATGACTCTGGCGCCGAGATCGGCGAGATGGCGGGTGGCCAGTGGCGCGGCGACGGCCTGCTCGCAGGCGATCACCGTGATTCCGGCGAGGGGCAGCGCGTTCATCGGACTCCGATCGCGATGTTTTCGGCTGCCGCCATGCTAGGGGCGGGACACGCCCGCTCAGGAGGGCGACATGGCACCGAGCCCGTCCGCGGCCGCCAACGCTCCGCGGCGCCGGAGGAAAAAGAAAGTGCTTTCGAAGCGGACGCGAAGTGACGTGCGCCAGCATGGTCGGGCAAGCCCTGGTACACCACCGTAGGAGGATTTGTCATGGGGAACGCAAAGACGGCGGGAAAGGCGCCGGCTTCCGCCGTGGAGACGACGGTTCTGCGGGACGCGCTGGTGGTTCCGGTCCGGATGAGCCTCGGCTGGCCGGCCGCGCGCAGCTCTTCGGAGCTCGTCGACGCGGTGCGTGGCGCCCGGCGCTGAGCAGGCTCCCCGGACGGCCTTGACCGCCGCTCGGCGCTCAAGGCCGTCCGGTCCGCCGGCGCTTGAGGAAGCTCGTGGAAGCTCCACGAAGCCGCAGGAAGCTCGAGGAAGAAGGCAACACCCGGCTCATGACGCTCTTCTCGTTCCGCTCCTGCTTCGACGGAGCCGTTCCGCCGACCGTGGCCGATCCCGCGGCGCTCGGCACCGTCGCGTTCCGCGCCGTCTCCTTCTGCGAACCGTTCCGCGCCGCCTCCGGGTACGGCTGGTACCTCTACCCGCCGCTGGACTGCTTTGTGAAGTGGGACGGGACCTCCTTCCGCTGGCTCGCCGAAGGCTGCCCCGACTGGCTGCCGCTGACCGAGGTGGCGGCCCAGACCATGTTGCGGGTGCGGGACGGCGAGGCGCCCGACGACGACCCCGTGCTCGGCCTGCCGGTCTTCTCCGTGGCACCCGAACCCGGGCTGCTCCAGGTGTGGACGGGCCTGGTCGCGCACACCCCGCCGGAGCCCCGTGCCCCGGCAACTGCCTCCCGACGTCCCGCTGTTCGTCGGCAGGAACGAGCAGCTGGAGAGCCTGGACGGGCTTTTCGCGGCCGGTACGACCACCGCGGTCGCCGCGGTCGGCGGCGGCCCGGGGGTGGGCAAGACGTCGCCGGCGGTGCACTGGGCCCACCGTGTCCGCGACCACTTCCCCGACGGCCAGCTGTATGTGCCGCTGCGCCGGTGCGGGCCGGACGGGCCCGCGCTGTACCCGGCGGAGGCGGCGGCCGGGGTGCTGGAGGCGTTCGGCGTGCCCGGGGCGGCCGGACCCGGCTGGTCGGCCTGGTCGCCGCCGAGGGCGCCCGGCCCGTCACCCTGGACCCGCTGTCGGCCCGCGAGGCCCGGGAGTTCCTGGGCGGCCGCCTCGGAGCGGCCCGGGTGGCGGCCGAACCGGAGGCGGCCGACCGGCTGGGCGCGCTGTGCGCCCGGCTCCCGCTCGCCCTCGCGATCGTGGCCGCACGCGCCGGCACCTGTCCGCAGTTCCCGCTCGGCGCGCTGGTCGAGGAGATGCGGGACGCCGGCGGGGTCCTGGACGCGCTGGGCGGCGGCGATCCGGAGATCGATCTGCGGGCGGCGTTCGCCCGGTCGTACCGCTCCCTCCCCCCGCGGGCCGCCCGGCTGTACCGGCTGCTCGGCCTCCAACCGGGGCCCGAGGTCACCCCGTCCCTCGCCGCCGGGCTGCTGGGCGAGCCGGAGCGGCGGGTCCGGCCGCTGCTCGCGGAGCTGGGCCGGGCCCACCTGGTGACCGAGGAGGCGCCGGGCCGGTACCACCGTCACGACCTGCTCCGCGCCCACGCCCTGGAGCTCACCCTGGCGCAGGACACCGAGGAGGACCGGCGGGCCGCCTGCCACCGGCTGCTCGACCGTCCCCCGCACTCCGCCCAGGGGGCGGCCTGGCCGTTCCACGCCCTGGGACCGGCCCCGGTGGAACCCGGCCGCCCCGGCCTGTCCGCACCCCGTCGCCCGCCGCCGGTGACGGCCGGGTGCCCGGGCCGCCGGGATGGCGAGGGGTAGCCGCGCGACTCGCTCTCACCGGTGCTGTCGGCGGGGGCACCTAAACTGGGGCCTTCGGCGGACGGGGCCGATCGGGTCGGGCGAACGGGAGAGCGACAGTGGCGAACGGCGTCGGCGAGGATCCGCCCGCGGAGGTGCTGGCGGAGGCCGCCGCGGCCTTCGGACTGCTGGCTTCCCCCGCCCGGCTGCACATCGTGTGGGTGCTGGCGCACGGCGAGAGCGATGTGAGCGGGCTCGCGGAGCGGGTCGGCGGCGCGCTGCCCGCGGTGAGCCAGCATCTGGCGAAGCTGAAGCTGGCGGGGCTGGTCCGGTCCCGCCGCGAGGGGCGCCGGGTGGTGTATCTGCTGGACGACCCGGATGTGGTGACCATGGTCCGGTGGCTGGTCGGGCAGGTGGCGGAGCGCGCCGGCCACCCGGCGGCGGAGCGTGTCCGTGGTCTGGGCGCCTGAGGACACCGCGGAAGCCGGCACCACCCGCTCTGCCTCGGGCGGTGCCGGCCCGGCCACGGCGACGGCCGCCCCGCCGGGCGTCCCGGACGTCCGGGACCTGGCCCGCCTCACCTCGCTGGAGACCCTGCGCAGGCTGGGGAGCGGGCCCCGGGGGCTGGTGGAGGCCGAGGCCGAGGAGCGCCTGGGCAGGTGCGGGGAGAATGTGGTGCCCGACCGGCGCCCGGCCTCCTGGCGGGGGCGGTTCGCCCGCAGCCTGCGGGACCCCTTCACCAGCGTGCTGCTGTGCCTGGGGCTGGTGTCCGCGGCCGTCGCCTCCTGGGGGACCGCCTGTGTGATCGTCGTGCTGGTGGTGGTCAGCTGTGTGCTGCGGGCCGGCGGGGAGCACCGGGCCGACCGGTCCGTGGCCGCGCTGCGGGAGCTGGTCGCCACCACCGCGACCGTGCGGCGCCGAGCCGCCGCGTCCGCCGAGCCGCGCTCCCGTGAGATCCCCGTCGATCAGCTGGTGCCCGGCGATGTGATCAGCCTGGGCCCCGGCGACCTGGTCCCGGCGGATGCCCGGCTGCTGCGTACGAGCGGGCTGACCGTGCACCAGGCGGCGCTGACCGGAGAGTCCGCGCCCGTCCCCAAGTACGCCGTGGACGCCCCCGGCGCCGCGGGCCCGGCCCCGTTCCAGCAGCCGCACCTGTGCTTCCAGGGCAGCAGTGTGGCGTCGGGCAGCGCCACCGCGGTCGTGGTCGCGACCGGCGAGCACACCCGGTTCGCCGCGACCCGCCGCGGGCTGCTCCGGCATCGGCGGCCGTCCGCCTTCGACCGCTCGGTCAACAGCATCTCCTGGATGCTCGTCCGCTTCATGCTGCTGACCCCGCCGCTGGTGCTGCTGGCCGGGGCCGCGCTGGACGGGCGTGGCGTGGAGACGCTGCCGTTCGCGGTGGCGGTGGCCGTCGGTCTCACCCCCGAGATGCTGCCGGTCGTCGTCACCTCGGCGCTGGCCCGCGGCGCGGCCCGGCTCGCCCGCGACCGCGAGGTGATCGTCAAACGGCTGCCCGCGCTGCACGACCTCGGCGCCGTCGACGTTCTGTGCACCGACAAGACCGGCACCCTCACCCAGGACCGGCCGGTCCTCGACCGCCACCTGGACGCCGAGGGCCATGACGACCCGACGGTGCTCCACTGGGCCGCCGTCAACAGCTTCTGGGCCCTCCAGCTGGCCGACCTGCCCGCCCCCGACACCCTGGACGAGGCGATCCTGGAGGCCGTCGCGGACTACGACGACCTGCTGGACTACGACGGCGTCACCGCGCTGCCCTTCGACCCGGTGCGCCGCAGCTCCATCGCCGTGGTCCGCCGCCCCGGCCGTACGGGCCTGCACACCCTGGTCGTCAAGGGCGCCGCCGAGGACGTCCTCGGGCGGTGCGCCCGGGTGCGGACCGGCGGCAGCGACACCGAGCTGGACGCGGCGGGCCGGGACCGGCTGCTGCGCCGGGCCGAGGAGCTGGCGGCCGACGGCCTGCGGCTGCTGGCCGTCGCGCTCGCCGAACGCCCGGCCCGCCCCGGCCCGTACAGCCGGTCCGACGAGCGGGGACTGACCTTCATCGGCTTCGTCGGGCTGCGTGACGCCCCACGGCCGACGGCCGCCGACGCCCTGGGCGACCTCGCCCGCCGCGGGGTCACCGTCAAGGTCCTCACCGGCGACCACCCGGGCACCGCCGCCCGCGCCTGCCGCGAACTCGGCCTGGCCGGGCCGGTGGTCACCGCCGACCGGATCGACGGCCTCGGCGACGCGGCCCTGGCCGAGCTGGCCGAGAAGACCACCGTCTTCGCGCGCTGCACCCCCGAACACAAGGCCCGTATCGTCGGCGCGCTGCGCGAGGGCGGGCGCACCGCCGGGTTCCTCGGCGACGGCGTCAACGACCTTCCCGCGCTGCGCGCCGCCGATGTGGGCGTCTGCCCGCGCGACTCCGTCGATGTGGCGCGGGACGCCGCCGACATCGTGCTCGCGGCCAAGGACCTCACCGCCATCGACCACGCGATCGCGGCGGGGCGGCACAGCACCGGCAACATCATCACGTATCTGCGCATCGCACTCTCCTCCAACCTCGGCAACGTCATCGCGATGCTCGCCGCCGGGCTGATGCTGCCGTTTCTGCCCATGCTGCCGCCGCAGGTCCTGGCGCAGAACCTGTGCTTCGACGCCGCCCAGCTCGCCTTCGCCTTCGACCGGCCCGGCCCGGCGGCCCTGGCGCGGCCGACCGTGCTGCGCCCGCGCGATCTGCTCCGCTTCCTCACCGGATTCGGACTGCTCAACGCCGTCGCCGACCTGGCCACCTTCGGGGTGCTCATGCTCGCGGTGCCCGGGGCCGGCGATATCGAGGGCCAGGCGGCCTTCCACGCCGGGTGGTTCACCGAGAACCTCCTCACCCAGGCGCTGGTGATGGTCGTGCTGCGCAGGGGCGGCCGGGACGGCGAGGGCCGGATGCCGGTGCCGATACGGCTCGCCGCCACCGCGCTCGCGGTCATCGGGGTGCTGCTGCCGCTGTCGCCCCTGGCGTCCGTGCTGGGCATGACCGCCCTGCCGCCCGTCTACTACCTGCTGCTCACGGCCGTCCTCGCGCTGTACGCGGCGGGGCTGGCGGCGGCCAGGGCGCACTGGGACAGGCGCGCCGAAGGCCGGTGGTGAGCGGGCGGCGGGGCCGTCATCCGTGCCGTTGTCCGTGTCGTCCTCCGTGCCGTCATCCGTACGAGAGGTCGGAGCAGGGGTCGGTGTCGGCCGAGCGGGCCGTGTCGGCGACCTCGGAGGGCAGCGTGGTGGGCGCCGAGGCGCTGGGGGAGGGGTCCGCGGCGTACTCCTGACCCAGGGTGACGCTGATGCCGGGCGCGTCGGCGGGCTGGAGCCGCGCCCCCGGGAAGACCCGGGCCACCGTCTTCGCCTGCTCCTGCTCGCCCGGGCCGTAGGTGACGAGGGTGGTGGTGTGGTCCTGTGCGGCGGCGGTCGCGGTACCGGTGACGGTGAAGCCGTCGGCGCGCAGCGTCTCGGCGGCGCGGGCGGCCAGCCCCGTGACGCCGGTGCCGTTGTAGACGGCGACGCTGATGCCCGCACCCGACACGCTCCCGGAGGATTCGGCCGGGGACGGCGTGGGGGACTTACGGGACTTCGAACCCCCGCTCGCGTCCTTGCCGTCGATGGTGCGGTCGGCCTTGAGGTCCGCCCACAGCGCGTCCGCCTGGGGCCGCACGATGGCGACCCTGGCGCCCTGGTAGCGCCAGGGGACGGTGATGAACTTGGTGTTGTGCAGATCGACGTCCTTCATCGACATCGCGAAGGACACCAGCTTGTCGACCGAGCCCAGCCCCGGGTCGACGGTCATGGACTTGGTCGCCGCCTTCGCGAGCGGCAGCAGCGTGGTGGGGTCCATGCCCTGGGACTTCACCTTCTTGATCAGGCTCGCCACGAACGCCTGCTGGCGCTTGATGCGGCCGATGTCCGAGCCGTCGCCGATGCCGTGCCGTATCCGCACATAGTCCAGGGCCTTCTGGCCGGAGACGGTCTGCTCGCCCTTGCCGAACAGGAGCTTGCCGCGCGAGCCGCGGTTCGGGCTGAGGTCGCGCTGGTAGATGTCCTTGGGGAGGCAGACGGTGACGCCGCCGACCGCGGAGGTCATCTTGGAGAAGCCCTCGAAGTCGACGACGACGGTGTGATCCACGCGCAGCCCGGTCAGCTTCTCGACGGTGTTCTGGGTGCAGGCCGGGTTGCCCTCGGCCGTCTCGCCCACCGAGAAGGCCGCGTTGAACATGGTGTCCTTCTGTTCCTCGGTCCACTTCCCGTCGGGCAGCCGGCACGGCGGGATGTCGACCAGCGTGTCGCGCGGTATGGACACCGCCACCGCGTGTTTGCGGTCGGCGTACACATGCAGCAGGAAGGCGGTGTCCGAGCGCCCGACGTCGCCCTCGCCACCTCCGTAGCTGCTGTTGTCGCCGGAGCGCGAGTCCGAGCCGATGACCAGGACGTTCTGCCCGCCGGCGCCCGCGGCCGGCCGGTCCCGGCTGATTCCGTCCCCGCTGAAGGTCTTGATGTCCGCGTTGAGCCAGAGGTAGATCCCGCCCACCGCGGCGACGATCAGCACGAGCAACGACACCAGCACGACGGCCACCACCCGTCCACGGCTGCGCTTGCGCCGCCGCCTCCCGCCCGTGGCCTGGCCGCTTCCGTGGCGCTCGGCCACCGCCTTGTGGCTGCCCGACATCCTGTGCACCCTCACCCGCGCCGCTCCCGAGGGGACGGCGGACGCCACCCCCTAAAGTTGTATAGTTGCGCAATGTAGCAAGTGATCTCGGGTGAACGGGAAGGGGAATGCGGTCATGTTCCTGCGCAACGGTCTGGAGCCGTGGCATCTGCTGATCGTGGCGATCGTGGTCATGGTGATGTTCGGCTCCAAGAAGCTGCCGGACACCGCTCGATCGCTGGGCAAGTCGCTCCGGATTCTGAAGAGCGAGGCCAGGGCCATGAAGAACGAGGACGCGCAAGCCGCCGCCCCGGACGGTGCCCCCGCGCGCCCCGCCTCCGAGGGTGGCGCCACCGCGCCACGCTGAGTGGTCCGTTCGTCTCCCCGGTCCGCGGGTCCTGTGTGATCCGGTGTTATTGGATCACATAGGACCCACTCATCTGGAATATGCGCATCCCGCCGCTATGTCCGTCCTTGCGTTTTATCATCGCCAACGGTTCGGTAATTCGCTTGAGACTGACGGGGGAAGCGTGACACTGACCGACAATGTGGCATGGGCACCCACCTCCCCCTTCCGCTCGGAAGAGCGGGGGGACGTGTCCGATGAAGAGGAATGGACCGAGGCGCCGTCCGCGTCCTACCTGGACAGCCCGTTCCGGGGCGCGGCCCGCGACACCGGGCGCGGGTCCGTGGACGCGCACAGTGAGGCGGTGCGCGAACTGCTCGCCGAGCTCTACTCGGACGAGAT
This sequence comes from Streptomyces sp. NPDC021225, assembly GCF_044332865.1. NCBI lineage: Bacteria > Bacillati > Actinomycetota > Actinomycetes > Kitasatosporales > Streptomycetaceae > Streptomyces > Streptomyces sp. NPDC021225. Next base: position 578,820 of record NZ_JBIRPV010000006.1, read on the forward strand.
GGAAGAGGCCCTCTCCGAACTGCTCGAGGAGACGGCCGCGTTACACGCCGAGCACTCGGCCGCCCTGGTGGGCGCCACCGCCTCGGAGGCGGCGGAGCAGCCGGTGCGCGAGCATCTGGAGGCGCTCGCCGAGCAGGCGGAGCGGTATCTGGAGGCGCTCGCCGAGGCCGCGGGCGAGGCGGACACGCGCTCCCTCACCGAGGCCGAGCTGGAGAGCGTCTTCGAGTCGGTGGCGCCACCGGCCGGCGTGGGGGAGTCACCCGCATTCGAGCAGTTCCTGGGAGCGCTGAAGAACTTCGCCAAGAAGGCGGTCAGCGGCGCGGTGAACCTGGCCAAGAAGGGCGTCCAGGCCGTCAAGACGGGCGTCAAGGCGGTGGCCAAGGTGATGCCCATCGGCGTCATCCTGCGCCAGCTGCGCCCGATCGTGCAGCCGTTGCTGATGCGGGTGCTGAAGATCGCCATCGGCCGGCTGCCCGCCCCGGTCCGCCCGATCGCCACCCAGCTCGCCCGGAAGCTGCTGCGCGAGGCGCCGATGACGGAGGCGGAAGAGACGGAGGAGGCCGCGAGCGCCGACCGGGCGCCGGCCGCCGAGGCGCTCGGCGCGGAGCCGGCCCCGGCCGCCCTGCTCAGCCTCGAACTCGCCGGAGCCACCGCGGGCCTGCTGCTGACGGGCGACGAGAGCGAGCGCGAGGCGTGGGCCGCCGAGGCTGCCCAGTCCCTGTCCGGTGGGGCCGCCGAGGCATACGGACAGCAGAGCCCGGCCGCCGAGGCCGAGGCGCTGGCCGAGGCCCGGGAGCGGTTCACCGAGGCGCTCGGCCGACTGCCGGACGGCGGTGATCCGCGGCCCGCGCTGGAGGAGTTCCTGCCGGTCGTGATGGCCGCGCTGCCCATCGTGCGCAAGATCGTCCAGATCGCCGGGCGGCAGAACGTCGTCGGGGCGCTGTCCAACCTGCTCGCCGCGCTCATCGGCAAGTTCACCGGCCCGCGCAACGCCCGCATCCTGGCCGACGCCGTCGCCGACACCGGCCTGAAGCTCCTCAGCATGGAGACCGCCGCGGAGGCGCCGGAGCGGCTCGCGGCGAGCGCGCTCGCCGCCACCGCCGAGGACACCGTCCGGCAGCTCGCCCAGCTCCCCGCCGAGGAGCTGGAGGACCCGGTGCGGCTCGAGGTCGCCGCGGGAAAGGCGTTCAATGTCGCCGCCGCCGCGAACATCCCCTCCACCCTGCTGCGCGAGGACCTGGCGGAGACCGAGGCCCCCGGGGTCAAGGGCATGTGGGTGCCGCTGCCGCGCGGCGCCAAGGGAGCGCTGCGCTACAAGAAGTACTCGCGCGTCTTCGAGGTGGAGGTCGGCGCCGAGCAGGCCGCCGCGCTGCGCACCGGCGGCGGGACACCGCTGGCCACGGTGTTGCGGGACCAGTTCCGGGTGCGCGCCTTCCCGGTGCGGCTGAAGATCCACCTGTACGAGGCCGGAGCCCACAGCTGGGCCCGCCAGATCCAGGCCGCCGAGCAGCGCGGCGCCGGGCGCGCGGGCGCCCGGCTGCTGACCCTGCTGCCGCTCACCCGGCAGGCCGCCGACTCCCTCCTCGGCCACCCTGGGCTCGGCATGGCGAAGGTCCCGAAGGTCGTCAAGGGGCGCCAACTGCCCAGGGGGGTGCGGCTGTACGGCATCGAACTGGCCGACCGGCGCCAGGGCGCGGGCGGCGGGGCCGCGGCGCCCGGACACCAGCGCAGGCCCACCGAGGTCCAGCTCACCGTCGACGCCCGCGCGGGCCGGGAGAGCCTGGCCATCGCGCTCCACCTGGCCGAGGAGCGCGCCCAGGACATCCTTCGGTCGGCGGGCACGCCGCCCGCCGTGGGCCCCTTCCTCGGCAGCCTCGGCTCCGCGCTGGCCGAGGCCACGGTGACGGCGCTGTTCGGCGGCGAGAGCCGCAATGTGCGGGTGTTCCGCGAGGCGTACGAGCAGTCCTCTCACCTGTCCCCGGCCGACGAGGGCGAGGAGTTCGTCTCGTCGCTTCCGCCACGGCTGCGCGACGCCGTCGCGGAGGGGCTGAAGCGGGCGGCGGGCCAGGCGTTCGCGCAGTACTTCAAGGGCCGGGTCGACGAGTTCGCCCGCGCGCTCCAGGACCCGAGGGACGGGGTCACGCTGGTCGTCACCCTGCCCGGCGCCCCGCTGGTCGGGATCGTCACCGGCATCCTGGCGCGCCGGCTGCCCTCCCTGCCGGAGGTGTCCCGGGCCGTCGCCGCGCTCGCCGCCGAGCCCGCCGCCAAGGTGGAGGTCAAGGCGGGCCGTCACCGTGGTTGAGACGCTCCGGCCGAGACCCCGGGCGGTCCCGGTCGACGTGCCTCCGCCCGCCCCCGCGCACCCGGGCGCGACGGATCCGCGGCCGCGGCCTGCCGGCACCACACCGGAAGAGGGTCCGGACGCGGCGGCGTTACGTGTCCAGACCGCCCGGCAGCTCGCCCACTGGACCGCCGCCACCGAGGGCCTGGCCCAGCCGGAGAACTTCGCCTCGGCGGCCGCCTGGGCCTCGCTGGAACACCGGCTCGGGATCGCCCTCCGCACCGAACTACAGCGCGCCGTGGACCGGTTGCGCCCGAGGACACGCGCGCTCGCGGGCGCGCTGGCCCGGGCCCGCACGGTCGAGGAGGTACAGGCCGTGCGCCGGGGCGTGGTGGCGGTGCGCCGCGACATCCAGCGCGTGGAGACGGTCGCCGACTTCTACGGCGACGCCGTCAACACCCGCACCGGGCAGCGGCTGACCTCGCTGCTGCGCGCCTGCGACCTGCTCGCCGTCCGCAGCATGACGGCGGTCCTGCCGCAGCTCGGGCAGCCCGTGCCCGAGGTGCTCACCTACATCGACAAGGGGATGGGGGCCTCGATCCTCCGCGCCGGGGTGCGGCTGTGGGATCCGGCGGCCATCAGCCCGGTGGCGGCCATCAAGATCACCCGGCACAATCTGCTCCGCCCGACCGCGCTCATCCACGAGACGGGCCACCAGGTCGCCTTCCAGCTCGGCTGGAACGAGGAGCTGGCCCGGGCGCTGCACACCGCCGCCCGCCCGGGAGGCGAGGCTGTCGCCGACGCGTGGGCGCAGTGGGCGCAGGAGATCGCCGCCGACGCGTACGCCTTCGCGCACACCGGCTACGCGGCCCTGGCCGCCCTGCACGATGTCATCGCGGGACCGCCGCAGGCCGTGACCACCGTCCTGGCGGGCGACCCGCACCCGCCCGCGTATCTGCGCGTCCTGCTCGGCGCCGCGATGTGCCGCGACTGGTACGGCAGCGGGCCCTGGGATGACATGGAGCGCGCCTGGCTGCGCTCGTACCCGCTCGACGACCTGCCGAAGGAGCGCGCGGACGCGCTGCGGCGGGCCGTACCGGTGATCCCCCGGCTGGCCCGGGCCTGCCTGCGCCAGTCCGCGTCCGCCTTCCGCGGACGGCCGCTCGCGGCGCTGCTGGACCCCGGCCGGGTGTCGCCCGGCGAGCTCGCGGCCCTGTCCCGGCGCGGCGGGCCCGCGCTCTACACATCCGATTACTGGGCCGATGCGGAACCGCTCCGGATTCTCGCTCTTGGCTGCCTGCGGCTGTCACTCGACGGCCCCGACGCGGACCAGGCACGCACCGAGTTCGAGAACTGGCTGCTGGCGCTCGGCAGGAAAGGCTGACCATGACCACCACAGGCACCACACCCAAACAGATCGAGCCCTCCACCGCGGTCGCCACCGCGGCGGACCCGGCCCCGAACCCGCTTCAGGGCGTCGTCGACCAGCTGCGCCTGCTGCCGCGGCGGCTGGCCCGGCAGGAGCTCACCGACGAGGAGAAGCTCGGAGCGGCCTCCTTCAACAGCCTCTACGCGGAGTTCCTCACCGCGCACGACGCCATCGCCGGGCGCAAGCCGACACCGGCCTACCCGCCGTTCACCACCCGCTGGAGCGACCCGGCCGAGGAGCACGCCCAGGTCGTCACCCGCGCGGTGAACTCCCCCTCGAAACCCGAGGCGTTCAAGGTCTCGATCAGGATCGACGGGGTGGAGAGGTACACCTACCCGGGCGGGCCGAAGCCCACCGTGGCCCGGGGCGGCTATCTCGTGGCCCCCGTGCGCATACCGAACGGCCCCGGCCCCTTCGCCGTCACCGGCAGCGTCGTCTACAAGGACACGGCGGGTGAGACCCGGACGTACAGCCCGGACACCACTGTCTCCCGCCGCAGGCTGTCCCTGCCCGCCGATGTCCTGACTCCCGAGAGGTGACCGACCCGTGTTCATGCAACTCGCCGGCGCCCTGCTGGCGGCTTCCCAGCCCAAGAAGACATTCGCGCAGGTGGCGGAGTTCATCTCGCGGCAGACGGCGGGCGACCTCGCCTCGCTGGTCGAGGCGACCTGGCAGCAGAAGAGCGAGTCCTACCCCGTGCGGGACCCGGCGTACGCGCGCGACGCCCAGGAGAATGCTCGGAGGGTGCTGACCGGCTTCCAGAACACCGAGATCCCGCTGCCGGAGAAGACCGACCATCTCATCTACGCCTACATGCTGGAGAACACCCGGATCCTGGAGATCTTCCGGCGCATCCTGGTGTCCTTCTTCAACACGGAGAACTTCAACACGCCGTCCGCCGAGACCCTCCAGTGGCTGGACCAGACCGAGCGGCTGTTCTTCCGCGACCCCGGGCCCCTGTCGGTGCTCGCCGTCACCGGCGAGCTGCGGCCCGACGCGGACGCCGTCCGCCGCAACGCCTACCACCGGCTGCTCGGACTCGATCTGAACCACGGCCGGGGCGGCAAGCCCGGGGCGTATCCGTACCACCGCACCGACGTCACCAACCAGCGCTTCCCGGTGCTCTTCGGGCAGTTGCTGGAGGAGGTGTCCATCGGCATCCAGCACGCCGGCAACACCTCGGGCGCGAATCCGACGGACGACTTCCGCATCCAGGACCTGGTCCAGGAGATCGGCGACGTCATGCTGGACCGGCGCGGCCCGTCGCAGGCGGGGCTGGCGCACGAGGAGTTCGTCGCGGTGACCTTCCTGTCCTGGCTGCATCTGGCGATCAGCTGGGAGAGCCCGGTGGTGCGCGACCTGCGGGCCACCGCCAGCACCCCGCACGAGCGGCTGCGGCGGCTCGGCGCGCGGGTCAAGCTGGACGCACACCAGGACTCCCGGTCGTTCCTCCAGCTCGGGCCGGACGTCTCACTGCTGCTGTACTCGATCGAGCGGCGGCTGGAGCCGACCCAGCAGCCCGAGTACTTCTACACTCGCGGCTCGCAACTGCGCCCGGTCATGGACCGGATCATCCACCACTGGTCCCATGTCACCGGCACCAATGTCCGCTCCCGCGCGACGCGTCTGGACCCGGGCACCGTACGGGCGCTCGGCAACGCGAGCGTGATCGCCTCGTCGCCCGCGTCGGTGGGCACCGGCTCGGCGGCGAGCGGGCAGGGCACGGCGGTGCACGCGGCGCGGGTCGGCGCCAAGGACCCGATGCCCCTCCGCTGACAGCGCCCCGGCGGGCTCGTCCCCCTTCCCCGCCCCTCCCGGGAAGGGGCGGGGGAAGGGTGCGCTAGACCGGTTGTGCGAGGTACGGGGTGGTGGGCTGCCGCTCGGCCGGGCGGTGGCCCGCCAACAGGGCGACGACGGCGGTGGCGATCCGGTTCGCCTGGACGCGGATCTCGGGGATCGCCGTCGTCTCCCACAGGTTGCCGCGGCGCAGCGATCCGAGCGTCCACAGGGGCGCGGGATCTCCCGGGCCGGGCGGCGGGAAGGCGGGCAGGAGGCGGCCGTCGGGGGCTGTGTCGAAGCCCAGGGCGTGCGGGCCGGGGCGGGCGAGGCCCGCGGCCAGGAGGCTGCGGACGAGCGGGTCGGCGGCCTCGGTCACCCGGCCCTCCGTACCGGTGCAGTTGACGACGGCGCCGAGCGGCCCGGTCCAGCCCGCGTACGGCGCCGGAAGCCGGACGCGGACTTCGCCGGACGCGGTGACGCGGAAGTCCTCGGCACTCAGCGCCCCGCGCAGGACCCGCAGGCCGCCCGTCCCCAGCGCGCCCCGGACGGCCGCGTGGGTGTCGGGCGGCATGCGGTGTCGGTGAACCTCCCACCACCGCAGCCGCGTCCGCAGAAACTCCCGCTGCTCCGCGGCCGAAAGGCGCTGCCACACCGCGGTGGTGTGCGGGCGCAGTGCGTCCAGAGCGGGCCGCCAGTCACCGCAGACGCGGCGCGCCCGCGCCGCCCGCAGCATGACCAGGCGCTCCAGGGCGGCGAGGGACCGCACCTCCGGCGGTGGGCAGGGGGCGAGGGGTGCCGCCGGTGCCGGGGCGTGGGCGGCCGGCAGCAGACCGTGCGTGGACACCGCGTACACCGTCCGGCCCGGCCGGACCAGCGACCGGGCCATGTCGCACATCGTCAGGCCCGTGCCCACCAGCAGGACATCGCGATCCCCGGGGATCGACGCCGGCACCCCCGGCCACCATGGGTCGGCGACGAAGCGGCCCGAGGCCCGCAGGGCCGGCGGGGCCCAGCCGGTCCTCGGCGCCAGATGGCCGAGCGCGAGCACGGCCGCGTCCGACTCCAGGACCGCGCCGCCGCGCAGGCTCAGCCGCACCGCCCCGTCGCGGGGGCGGACCCCCTCGGCCCGGTCGTGCACCCGGCGCAGGGACCCGTACGGAGCGGCGTCCGACGCGGCAGACCTCAACCGGTCGGCCAGATAGCCGCCGTAGCGGGCCCGGGGAACGTACTCCCCGGGCCCGACCGCACGGCCTTCGCGCGCCGACAGCCAGCGGCGGAAGTCGTCGGCGTCGTCGGTCGCGCTCATCCGCCCGGCGGGCACGTTCAGCAGGTGGCGGGGGTCCGGTGTCCGGTAGGCGACGCCCCGTCCCGTGTCGGGGGAGGGATCGACCAGGTCCACCCGTACGCGCAGCCCGCCGGCGGAGGCCGCGTTCAGGAGCGCGGCGCACACGAGTGTGCCCGCCGCGCCCGCCCCGACGACGGCGACCCGGAAGGCCGTCTCCCCGTGGCGGTCGCTCATGATGGGGGCCGCCCGTCCACCATGCCGGCGGTCAGGGTGGTGCCGTCGGCCGGGTCGATCAGGATGAACGCGCCCGTGCGCCGGCACTCGGCGTAGGCGTCGCACGCGATCGGCTCGGCGGTCCGGAGGACGACGGTGCCGATGTCGTTGGCGACCAGCCGTCCCGGATCGGGATGCCGGGACAGGTCGTCGAGCGTCAGCCGGGACGGGATGTCCTTGACGACCGCCTGCACGGTGCGGGTGGTGTGTTTGAGCAGCACCCGCCGGCCGGGCACCAGCGGCTCGTCCGCGACATGGCAGACCGTGGCGACGACGTCCCGCACGGGCGCGGGGGGCGCCCCGGCCGGCGCGATCAGGTCGCCGCGGCCCACATCGAGGTCTGCCGAGAGAAGCACCGTGACCGACTGGGGCGCCCGCGCCACCTCGACCGGTTCGCCGAGCAGGTCGATGCCGGAGATCGTCGTCGTACGGCCGGAGGGCAGCACGGCGATCCGCTCGCCGACGCGGAGCGTGCCGGAGGCGATCTGGCCCGCGTAGCCGCGGTAGTCGGGGTGTTCGGCGGTCCGTGGCCGGGTGACGTACTGGACGGGGAACCGCATCGGCTCCCGCGAGAGGGATCCCGTGGTGCGCACGGCCTCGAGGTGTTCGAGGACGGTCGGGCCGCCGTACCAGTCCATGGTGGCGGACGGCTCCACCACGTTGTCACCGGCGAGCGCCGAGATCGGGATGGCGGTACACCATTTTTCCTGGGGGTTCCCCCCAGGCCCCCAGCCGGGGATGCCGAGTTCGGTGGCGTAGGCCGTGAACTCCTCGGCGATGGTGGCGAAGACCGGCTCCCGGTAGCCGACGAGGTCCATCTTGTTGACGGCGAGGACCACGTGGGGGACGCGCAGCAGGGCCGCGATGGCGGCGTGGCGGCGGGTCTGCTCGACGACGCCGTTGCGGGCGTCGACCAGGATCACCGTGAGTTCGGCGGTGGAGGCGCCGGTGACCATGTTGCGGGTGTACTGCACATGGCCGGGGGTGTCGGCGAGGATGAACCGGCGCCGGGGCGTGGCGAAGTAGCGGTAGGCGACATCGATGGTGATGCCCTGCTCGCGCTCGGCGCGCAGGCCGTCGGTGAGCAGCGCCAGGTCCGGGCCTTCCTGGCCGCGGTTGGCCGATGCGCGCTCCACGGCCTCCAGCTGGTCGGCGAGGACCGACTTGGAGTCGTGCAGAAGACGGCCGACGAGGGTGGACTTGCCGTCGTCGACGGAGCCCGCGGTGGCGAAGCGCAGGGTGTCGACGGTGCCGGACGGGGTGGTGGTCATGGTCAGAAGTACCCTTCCCGTTTGCGGTCTTCCATCGCGGCCTCGGAGAGTTTGTCGTCGGCGCGGGTGGCGCCGCGCTCGGTGAGCCGGGAGGCGGCGATCTCGGCGATGACGGCGTCCAGCGTGGTGGCGTCCGAGTCGACGGCACCGGTGCAGGACATGTCTCCCACGGTCCGGTACCGCACGAGGCGCTTCTCCACGGTTTCGCCGTCCCTCGGGCCGCCCCAGTCGCCTGCGGTCAGCCACATGCCGTTGCGCCGGAAGACCTCGCGGCGGTGGGCGAAGTAGATGGCCGGCAGCGTGATGCCCTCCCGCGCGATGTACTGCCACACGTCCAGCTCGGTCCAGTTGGACAGCGGGAACACGCGGACGTGCTCGCCCGGCGCGTGGCGGCCGTTGTACAGGTTCCACAGCTCGGGGCGCTGGCGGCGCGGGTCCCACTGCGAGAACTCGTCCCGCAGCGAGAACACCCGCTCCTTGGCGCGGGCCTTCTCCTCGTCGCGGCGCCCGCCGCCGAACACCGCGTCGAACCGCTCGGCCTGGATCTTCTCCGTCAGCGGCAGCGTCTGGAGCGGGTTGCGGGTGCCGTCGGGACGCTCCTTGAGGACCCCTCGGTCGATGTAGTCCTGGACGGAGGCCACGTGCAGCCGCAGGCGGTGCCGGGCCACCGTGCGGTCCCGGTAGTCGATGACCTCGGGGAAGTTGTGTCCGGTGTCCACGTGCAGCAGGGCGAAGGGCACCGGCGCCGGGGCGAACGCCTTCACGGCGAGGTGCAGCATGACGATGGAGTCCTTGCCGCCGGAGAACAGGATCACCGGCCGCTCGAACTCGCCCGCCACCTCGCGGAAGATGTGCACCGCCTCCGACTCCAGCGTGTTCAGATGGGACAGCGTGTACGGGCCGTCCAGGTCGGCCTCGACGCGGGTGATGCTCCTGGTCACGCCAGCCCCCTCTCCGTGAGCAGCGCATACAGCGCCTGTGCCGATTCCGTTGCCGACTCGGTGTGCGAGGCGATCCGCAGATCGGGCGACTCGGGCTCCTCGTACGGGTCGTCGACCCCGGTCAGCCCGGTCAGCTCGCCCGCGGCCGCTCTGGCGTACAGGCCCTTCACATCGCGTACGGAGCACACCTCGACCGGTGCGGCCACATGCACCTCGAGGTAGGGCGTGCCGGAGGCCGCGTGGCGGGCGCGCACCGCCGCACGGCTCTCCGCATACGGCGCGATGACGGGCACGAGGGCCAGCACCCCGTTGCGCGCGAGGATTTCGGCGACGAGTCCGATGCGCTGGACGTTGGTGTGCCGGTCCGCGCGGCCGAACCCCAGGCCCGCCGAGAGGAAGCGGCGCAGCTCGTCGCCGTCCAGTACTTCGACCCGGCGGCCCTCGGCGCGTATCCGGTCCGCCAGTTCGTACGCGATGGTGGTCTTGCCCGCGCTGGGCAGCCCGGTCAGCCACACCGTCGCCCCGGGGCAGCAGGTGCAGAAGGGGGTGCGGTCGATCGCGGGGGTGGTGGTGCCGGTCGGGGACAGGGTGTGGAGGCTAGGCATGGGCGAGGTCCTTGTCGACTCGGGACGGAGGGGGCTGCTTGCCCACCGCGCTCTCGGGGGAGCCTTCGCGGGGCAGCCGCGTGGCCAGGAAGCCCAGCACGACCGTGGTCGCGGCGATCACGACGTAGTACCACCTGAAGTCGCCCGTGGCCGATTTGAGGAAGCCGGCGGTGTAGTTGCCGACGATTCCGCCGAGGCCCTGGGTGACGTTGGTGACTCCGAAGATGACGGTGGCCGCCGCGCCGGACGCGGACTTGGAGACATACGCCGGGACCAGGCCGTAGATGGGGTAGAAGGCGAGTGCGAACAGCACGCCCGACACCATCGGGAGGAAGTGGACCGGCGCGAGGACGAGCAGCATCGCCGACACGAAGAACATCGCGTAGCACAGCAGCAGCGAGGTGCGCACGCCGATCCGGTCGGAGAGCCAGCCGACCGCGAACCCCGCGAACATCCCGATGAAGCCGATGACTCCCCAGACCTGCGCCGCGGAGTGGATATCGAAGCCCTGCTCCTCGCGCAGGTAGGGGGAGAGATAGTTCTGGAAGGGCATACAGGCGAAACCGTTCAGGAACTTGATGATCCAGACGATGACCACCCAGCGGACGAGCACCATCCGCCAGCCCGCCCTGGCGCTGTCGGCGGCGGGCTCGTCGCGCTCTCCCGACTGCTCCGGCGCGTGGCCGGGCTCGCCGTCGTCGCCGCGGAAGAGCCCGAGCCGCAGAAAGGTGAAGGTCGCGACGGCGGTGGTCATCAGGGTGCCGAGGCCCACGCAGTACCACAGGCCGCGCCAGTTGCCGCCGCCCACGAAGGCGGGCACCAGGAGACTGTTGACCACGACGCCGTAGCTGGTGCCGCTGGAGATCAGGCCGAGGACCTTGCCCCGGTGGCGGTAGTCGATGACCTTGCCGACGATCTCCACCAGGGGCACATACACCGAGGCGGCGGTGCCGCCCATGATGGTGAGCAGGATTCCGATGACCACGATGCTGTCGGTGACCGGGACGAGGACCAGACACAGCCCGCACAGGGCGGCCGAGCCGATGGTCACATATCCGGCGCCGACCCGGGTGGACAGCCAGGTGCCGAGCAGGGCGAACAGCAGGAAGCCCAACTGCCCGGCCGCCGTCACGGTGCCCACGACGGTGTAGCCGAAGCCGAGGTCCTCGCGCATGTCCGTGACGATCTGCGCGAACAGGTAGAACCCGAATCCGTAGGTGGCCGCCACGAAGCTGGTCAGCAGCACCGTGATGGCGAAGCCGGCGAGGGTCCGCGCGCGGTCGGTGTCCTTGGGGTTCACCGGGGTGTCGGTTGCCACAGTGTGCCGTCCTTCCCTACGACTTGCGGGCGACGTGGATGATGAAGTCCGCGTCATACGCGTCGAAGTCCTCGCGGAAGTCCCCGAAGTCCCGCACCGAGTCGAAGCCCGAGTCCACCAGCAGGCCGGACAGCTCGGCGGACAGGATCGGATAGACCTCCAGGTGGTGGACGTCCCCGTCGCCGAACTCGTAGCGGAACCGGCACAGCCGGTCGTCGACGCGCGCGACGGAGACCGAGGCGCCCGTGCCGCAGTAGTAGTAGTTGCCGCTGCTGCGATAGCGGTGGCGGCGGATGGAGTCGAAGTTGCGGTGGTCGACGATGAGGATGCCGCCCGGGTTCAGTGCCTCGCGGAACTCGGCCAGCACCGCCCTGCGGTCCGCCTCGTGGAAGAGGTGCGGGAAGGAGCTGCCGAGGCAGACGACCGCGTCGTAGCGGCCGTCGAGATGGCGGCGCAGGGTGCGCCAGTCGGCCTCGACCACGGGGAACGTGAGGCCGTGGCGGGCCGCGTTGCGCCGGGTCCGCGCGACCATCTCGGGGCTGCCGTCGACGGCGGTCACATCGAAGCCGTGCCGGGCGAGGGACACCGAGTGATAGCCCGTGCCGGCCGCGACGTCGAGGACCCGATGTGCCTTCGCGGTCGTCAGCAGCTTCGCGAAGAATCCCTGTTCGCTCCGTTCGCGGCGGTCCCAGTCGATGAGGTCGTCCCAGCGGTCCACGAGCGCGGTGCCGTACTGCGCCGCGAAGTCGTCGGCGGTGCGGTGGTCGTCGAGCACCGTCCGCGTGGTTCGGGTGGTGGTCATGAGATGTCTCTCCAGGGTGGGACGGAGGGGATCGGGAGCCGCGCCGCACCGGCGGGGTGCGGCGCGGCGCGGTCAGGTGTCGAAGCGCGCCGCGAACTCCCCGTATTTGCAGGCGAGTTCATCGGCCCAATGGGGACAGTCGCCGAGCTTGACGCTGGTGCAGTCGTAGCCCAGGAGCTGGTTCATGACGGCCGACTCGCGTTCGGTGAAGTGCACGGTCGCGTCGTCGTCGATCCGCTCGATGCCGTCCGCCCGCTGACAGTCCTCGTTGATGCGCACCGCGCGCTCCACGGTGAGGCCCTCGGGCAGGTCGAGTTCGGCCCCGCCCCGGCGTATCCGCACCGGGTAGCCGCCGGGCAGCCCGCCCGGCGCGGGCGTGTGCGCCCGTACGCCGCTGTCGGCGGCCATGCCGTGCAGCACCCGGACCGCCGACGAGGCGGTCAGCAGCTGTCCGTCGATGCCGCCCAGCCGCTTGAGGCGGTTGTCGAGCTGGGCGAAGAGCCGGTGGTGGTCCACGGCGGCCGGGGCGCCGGCGACCCGCACATCGAGGTGGTAGGCGCCTTCGCCGGCATCGCCGAAGCGCGGCACGTAGTGGCTGAAGTAGTGCTGGGCCACCAGCCGCAGCTCCACCTCCTCGACGGGCGCGCCCAGCAGGTGCGCCGCGCCGTGGGTCAGGGCGGGCACGATGTTGGCCACGTTGCCGATGCCCACGGTGGGGGCGAGGCCGACCTTGTCGAGCACCGGGCCGACGGCATCCGGAAACGCGGCGTTGACGACGCGGGCCCCGGTGCCGGAGTCCCGGACCGCCCGCATCAGCAGATGGTTCAGGGTCAGGTGCATGGGCAGCCAGGGGCCGAGCTGGGCCTCGTCCAGCTCGTCGAAGACGGGCTTCGGAAGCTGGGTGATGACGCGCCACGACTGGAGCGAGGCGCCCATGAAGATGATGTCGGGGCGGACCCGGGCCAGGGTCTCGGCGGTGGCGGCCACGTTCCGCAGGTCCAGCCCGACGGAGCGGATGTCGGCGTGTCGGCCGAGGTTGGCCGCGGTGAAGAGGGCCAGGTTGCCGCGGCGGCGGGCGGTTTCGGCGTCCCGGCCGGCCAGCACCACCCGGCTGGTGGCGTCGTGGCCGAGCAGCAGGGTGAGCACCCTGGCCGACAGGTCGCCCATGCCGACCAGCATGATCAGAGGTTTGTCGGGTGTGGTCATGATGTCGCGCTCTCCGGTGGGGTGGGCGGGCGGGGGCGTCAGCGGGGGTAGCAGCCGTTGTCGGCCCGCAGCAGCGCGCCGGTGAGGGTGCGGGAGCCGTCGCCGAGCAGGAACACGCACACGTCGGCCACGTACTCGGGCCGGATGTCCCCGTCCAGCTGCTCCTGTCGCTTGTACTCGGCGTAGCGGTAGTCCGGGATGCGGTCCGCGATGGCGGTGTTCACGATCAGGCCGGGGGAGACCACGTTGACGCGGATGTACGGGGCGAAGTTCATCGCGTTGGACTTGGTGAGGCCGATGACGCCGGCCTTCACCGTCCCGTAGAGCGCGTCCGAGCTGCCGACCTCACCGGCGACCGAGGCCAGGTTGACGATCGCGCCGCGCCGCCGCGCGGGCAGCAGATGGTCGGCGAAGCGCCGCGACAGCCACACGGGGCCTTTCACGTTGACCGCGATGACGCGCTCGATGGTGGCGTCGTCGTACTCCCACACGGGCCGGCCCAGGTACAGGCCCGCGTTGTTCACCAGGGCGTCGGTGTCGGGGTGCGAGGCGAGGACCGCGTCCATGAACGTGTCGCACTCCTCGTGCGAGGCCACGTCGCGGACCTGGGTCTCCAGCGGCCGGCCCTGGTGTTCCTCGGCGAGCTCCTTCAGCCCCGCCTCGTCGATGTCGCAGGTCACGACCGTGCGTCCGGCGTCGAGCAGCCGGCCCACCAGGGCCCGGCCGACGCCGCTCGCGCCGCCGGTGACGATCACCGTGCCTGTGGTCATGTCAGTGCCTCCTTGTGGTCCGGCCGGAGCCGGAAGCTGTCGAGGTGTTCGTAGAACGGGCGGCAGTAACGGGCGAAGTCGCGCAGATGCGGCATGTCCTCGTAGCCGAACCGGTAGTTGCGGCGCGGGGCCCGGATGCCGTCGCTGGCGGAGACATCGGTGTGCCAGCCGCTCCAGGTGGCCCACTCGGGCCGCTCGCCCTGCGACCACCGCAGCGCCTCGGGCCGGAACGGGATGCCGACCGCGTCGCAGTAGGCGGCGATGGTCTGCTCCGGGCGGGTCGCCAGGTCCTCGGCGTTGATGACCAGCGGGGTGCGTCCGGTCAGCTTCCGTACGAAGTCGAAGAGCCGGGCCAGCTGCTCGTATCCGAGCACCTCGCGGGTGACCCCGGGGTGCACCGTGGCATGGGAGAGAACGGCTTCCTCGGGGTCGCGGACCAGGAAGGTGTTGATCTGGCCCAGGAGGTATCGAGGGTCGGCCAGGAGGTGGTCGAGACAGTGGTACGGGAAGTCCTTGTGGAACACGGGGCCCTGGCGCCGGGCGTCCTCCATCATCCGCTTGATCTCCGGATAGGTGAGGGGGTGGCCGGGGCGGGGGTGTTTGTGCGGGATCTCGGCGCGCTTCTCGTGCATGAAGTAGACGTAGGCGAACTCCTCGTGGAACACGGTGAAGTCGCCTCGCTCGATGAAGGACCGCTCCAGGGCCGTGGACATCGAGCGGGGATGGCTCCACAGCGCCACGGACGGCGCGCGCGGGTCGGGTGCGGTCATGGCGGGTGTCACCTCGTGGAGAGGACCAGGGGCCGCGCGGAGGCGGACAGCGTCTGGAACTGATGGGCGATGAAGTCGAGCAGCTTGCGGGTGTTGCCGAGCACTTCGGTGTACGTCGACACGAAGGCGCCGTAGTGGGCGAACTCGTGGGGGGCCATGCCGTGCGGCTCGTAGGCGCGGTGGAACGAGGGCAGCCACATCAGCTTGTCCAGCACCTGCTCCGGGATGTCCGCGGAGATGGCGTCGGGGGTGAAGACCGGTGCCTCCCGGTCGCGGCGCATCACGTCGGCGACGAACCGGGGCTTGCAGGTGTAGGCGATGGCGCCGCCCGCACTGTGTTCGAGATGCATGCTCAGGGTGTCGAAGCCGAGCTTCGGGTCGTCGGCCTCCAGGCTGGACACCAGGGGCTTGACCGGCAGGCCGTGCTCCTCGACCAGGCGGTGGATGCGCTTGAGGATGGCGAGCTCGCCCCAGCGGAGGTCGGTGGGGGTGAGGTCCAGGCCACGGATGGCGGCCTCGTAGCGCAGGTCGGTGTTGGCCCCGAAGCGGCCGATCATATGGGTGAACACGGCGCGCCAGCGACGGGTGTCGACGCCCTCGCGGCGGGCCCGCCGCAGCCCGGCACGGACCGCCTCGGCGTAGGCGAGGAACTGCGGGACCGTGTAGGAGAGTGTGCCGTTGACGGAGATACCGCGGCCCACCACCTCCTGGACGACCTCGTAGCCGGCGGCCGAACCGGGCACCTTCACCATCAGGTTGGGGGCGATCCGGGCGATCCGCAGCGCCTGCTCGGTCATCAGCTCGGCGTTGAACGTCAGCCTTGGGTCCAGCTGTCCCGACACCCAGCCGAACCGGCCGTCGGTCGCCTCCCACATCGGCAGCATGTGCAGCGCCGCCCTTCTGAGGGCCTCCTCGTAGACGTTCCGGAAAACGCCTTCGACGTCCGGGAACGGCTGCCGGGCGATGATCTCCCGGATTTCCCCGCGCCACGGCCCGGGGGTGGCGAGGATGGACTGGGCCACGAGCGAGGGATTGGTGGTGATGCCGCGCACCAGGGAAGTGCCGGGGGCTTCGGGGAGCAGAAAGCGTTCCAGCTCGGCGGACCACCGTGCGTAGGAGTCCCGGTCGGGCGCGTCGGCGAGAAAACGGTCCCGCCAGCGGGGAAAGTCGAGCGGGGAGGAGTCCCACCAGATCTCGGTGCCGGGACTGACCCGTTGCAGTTCTTCGAGAATGAGCGACATACGAGAGGTACCTTCCGATCCGGTCCCCGGAATTCGGGGGAGTCAAGGGCGAGCCGGGCCGAGCGGGCGGACAGCGCACTCACGGGCCGCTGCCGGGGTGCTGACGGGGCTCACGGAACGCGCCGGGCCGGTGCGGGGGCGGGGCGGGCGGGGTGTCACGGAATCCAGGAGGGCGGGCAGCGCGCTCATGGCCGGGAAGGTGACGGCGCCGGCCGCCGCCAGGACATCGGCGGTCCCGCTCTCGGGTGGGGCGTAGCCGAACACCGGCATCCCGGCGGCCACCGCGGCCCGTACCCCGACCAGGCTGTCCTCGACCACCGCGCAGCGGTGGGGAGCCACGCCCAGGTCGGCGGCGGCGTGCAGGAACAGCCCCGGATCGGGCTTCCAGCAGCCGACTTCGTACGCGCTGTAGATCCGGGACGCGAAGAGCGGCAGCAGGCCGGTGAGCCCGAGCGTGTGCCGGATCTTGTCGCGGGGAGCGCTGGACGCGGCGCAGTAGGGGACGGTCAGCCCCTCGACGACGTCGCGCACGCCCGGCACGGGTGTGAGCTCCGCGGTGAAGAGCCGTGCCGCGCGGTCCCGGAAGTCCCGGACGAAGTCCTCCGGAAGGTTCCGGCCGCGGCGCGCCCCCAGCTCGGCCACCCATTCCGCGACCTTGCGGCCGCGAATGAAGGCCAGTGCCTCGGCGGGCGACAGGTCGAATCCGTATTCCGTGCCCATCTCGTGCAGGGCGCGGGCGCTGAGCCGTTCACTGTCGACCAGCACGCCGTCGCAGTCGAAGATGACGAGATTCCGAGCGGGATTCCGTGCCGTCGTGGCTTCCATGACTTCAGGACAGCAGTGCGTCCTTACGATCCGATTCTCGCTCGATAACGAGCCCATGAGACGGATGAAAGGTCGCCAAAGTCGAACAAATCGGACCGATTTGACAGAGTCGTGCGCGATACGGGTCCGGATGTGGATGGCCCGCGCGAGCCGCGGCTACGTTCCAGTCATCCGGGGTTCGTCCGCATGAGAGGAAATCCCATGAAGTTCGGAGTTCTCGGCCCGCTGTCCGTCACGGATTCCGTGACGCCCGCACGCCGTTCGGTGTATTCCGGGAATTCCGGTGACACCGCGAATTCCGCACGGACCGGTGCGCACGACGACCTCCTGCCCTCCCCTCCGAAGACTCGCCAACTGCTCGCCCTGCTGCTCGTGCACGTCGGCACACAGGTCTCGCTCGACACCTGCGTACAGGAGCTGTGGGGGGACGACTCGCCGCGCAGCGCCGTACAGAGCCTGCACACCCGGGTGTTCCACATCCGGCAGGCCCTGGCGAACCTGCCCTCCGTCGGGACGGCGCACGCGGCGAAGCGGATGCTGGAGACCCGGCACCAGGGCTATCTCCTCCACCTCCCTGACGGCGCCCTGGACCTGTATGCGCTGGACGGACACCTGGCCGAGGCCCGGCGCGCCCAGGCCGCCGACGACGATCTGCGGCTCTCCGCCGCGCTGCGCTCGGCGCTCGGCCTGTGGCGGGGCAGGACCCTCGTCGACATCGAGCCCGGCGCTCATATCGCCGCCCAGGCCACCCGGCTCGAAGGGATCCGCATGACGGCTCTGGAGCAGTGCCTGGACGCCGAGCTCCGGCTCGGTCTGCACCACCAACTCCTCTCCGAACTCGGCCACCTGGTCTCCCACCACCCGGTGCACGAGAACCTTCACGCCCAGTACATGCTCGCGCTGTACCGCTCCGGCCGCACGGCCCACGCGCTGGAGGTGTACCGGGGCCTGAGCCGCCACCTCGCCGAGGAACTCGGCATCGAGCCGTCGCACAAGCTGCGCAGCCTCCAGACCGCCGTGCTCACCGACAGCACCACGCTGGACGTGACGCCCCCGGAGAACCTGCGGCTCTCCCTCGATCTGGCGGCCGCCCGATGAGCCGGACCGAGCCCGGGGCGGCCGGACCCGTCACCGCGCCACCACGCCCGCACCCGCGCCCGGTCGCGGCGTCCGAGGCCGTGTCCGAGGCCGAGGCGCGCCGGACACGCCGCGCGCAGAACCGGATCGTGGTCTGCGCCGGCGGTGGCGAAGTGTGCGACGGCTGGGTGCTGGGCGTGGTGGGCGCGGCCATGCCGCTGGCCCGCACCGATCTGTCGCTCGGCACCCTGTCCGCCGGGCTGATCGGCGCGGCGTCCCTGATCGGCATCTTCCTCGGCGGCCTGTGCTTCGGCCCGCTCGCGGACCGGATCGGCCGCCGCCGCATGTACCTCGTCGATCTCGGGATCTTCCTCGTCGGGTCACTGCTCCAACTCGTCGTCGACAGCGGCGCCGAACTCTTCGCCGTACGGCTGCTCATGGGCATCGCCGTGGGCGCCGACTACGCCATCGCCGGGGCCCTGGTAGCGGAGTTCGCGCCCACGCACCGGCGCGGGCGGCTGCTCGCCTCGCTGATCGCTTACTGGTACGCGGGATATGTGCTGGCCACGGTCCTCGGGGCGGCCCTCACCGCGTGGAGCGACGATCCGGGGCTCTGGCGCTGGATCCTGGCCAGCAGCGCGCTGCCCTCCCTCGCGGTCCTGATCGCCCGCACGGGCACCCCCGAGTCGCCGCGCTGGCTGGCCGGGCGGGGCAGGAGGGCCGAGGCCGACGCGGTCTGCCGGCGCTGGCTCGGCACCCGGCTCGACGACCTCGACGAGACCATGGGCCCACCGGCCGGTGGTGCGCGCACCGGGTTCGCCACGCTCTTCTCCCCTGCCTACCGCCGCAGAACGCTGTTCACCAGCGTCTTCTGGCTCTGCCAGGTCACCCCGTTCTTCGCGATCTCCACCTTCGCCCCGCAGGTGTTCGCCTCGCTGGGCGCCGCCGACGACGGTGTCGGTGAGACCGCGCTGAACTGCTTCCTGCTGGTGGGCTGCCTGTGCGGCACGTACCTGATGGACCGCACGGGCCGGCGGCCCCTGCTGATCGTCCCCTTCCTCGTCACCGCGCTCGCCCTGCTCGTGCTCGGACTGTGGCCGCACGGCCCTCAGTGGATGGTCGTGGGCTGCTTCGCGCTGTTCGGGCTGTTCCACGCGGGCTCCAGCACCCTCCAGGCGGTCTACCCCAGCGAGGTGTTCCCCACCGCCGTCCGCGCCACCGGCATCGGCCTCGCCGCCGCCACGAGCAGGATCGGCGCCGCGGCCGGCACCTTCCTCGTGCCGATGGGGCTCCAGGCGTGGGGAGCCGGCGCGGTCATGCTCTGCGGCGCCGCGCTCTCCCTCGCCGGCGCCGCGGTCTCCGCGGCCTGGGCCCCCGAGACCAGCGGGCTGGAACTGGCCGCGGCGAGCACCCCGGACGAGGGCCGGGCGCACGCAGCCATGTGAGACCGGGCCCATGACCCATGACCCATGACCCATGCCCCATGACCCAGTTCCCATGACCAAGGACCGAAAGGAGCAAGACACGCCATGTCCCGTCGTCTGTTCACCTCGGAGTCCGTGACCGAAGGTCATCCCGACAAGATCGCGGACCAGATCAGCGACACGATTCTCGACGCGCTCCTGCGCGAGGACCCGGCGTCCCGGGTCGCCGTCGAGACACTGATCACGACCGGCCTGGTCCTGGTGGCCGGCGAGGTCACCACGAACGCCTACGCGCCGATCCCGCAACTCGTCCGCGAGAAGATCCTGGAGATCGGCTACGACTCCTCGAAGAAGGGCTTCGACGGGGCCTCCTGCGGCGTGTCGGTGTCGATCGGCGCGCAGTCCCCGGACATCGCCCTCGGCGTCGACACCGGCGGCGCGGGCGACCAGGGCCTGATGTTCGGCTACGCGACCGACGAGACCCCGGAACTGATGCCGCTGCCCGTCCATCTCGCGCACCGGCTGGCCAGGCGCCTGTCCGAGGTCCGCCGGAACAGGACGGTCCCCTACCTCCGCCCCGACGGCAAGACCCAGGTCACCATCGAGTACGACGGCGACCGGCCGGCGCGCCTGGACACCGTCGTGGTGTCGTCCCAGCACGCCTCCGACATCGACCTCGACGCGCTGCTCACCCCGGACATCCGTGAACACGTCGTGGACCATGTGCTGGCGGGGCTGGCCGAGGACGGCATCAAGCTGGACACCGAGGACTACCGGCTGCTGGTGAACCCGACCGGCCGGTTCGAGATCGGCGGTCCGATGGGCGACGCAGGCCTGACCGGCCGCAAGATCATCATCGACACCTACGGCGGCATGGCCCGCCACGGCGGCGGCGCCTTCTCCGGCAAGGACCCCTCCAAGGTCGACCGCTCGGCGGCGTACGCGATGCGCTGGGTGGCGAAGAACGTGGTCGCGGCCGGCCTGGCCACGCGCTGCGAGGTGCAGGTGGCCTACGCGATCGGCAAGGCCGAGCCGGTCGGCCTGTTCGTGGAGACCTTCGGCACCCACACGGTGCCCACCGCCAGGATCGAGAACGCCATCAGGGCGGTGTTCGACCTGCGCCCGGCCGCGATCATCCGCGACCTCGACCTGCTCCGCCCCATCTACGCCCAGACCGCCGCCTACGGCCACTTCGGCCGCGAGCTGCCCGAGTTCACATGGGAGCGCACCGACCGGGTGGACGCCCTGCGCGGCCATGCGCACGGCACCTGGTGATCCGCCATGACGCAGAGAAGGTCCGGGAGCTCCGCGCGGCCCGCGAGCCCCGTCCTGAGCGGCCTCGCCGCGGAGGGGGTGTCCGTCTGGCTCGACGGGCTCACCAGATCCGCGCTCGCCGACGGGTCGTTCGCGACCTGGGTACGCGGCGGGGCGGTGACCGGGGCGGTGCTGTCCGCGGCGCCGGTGCTGCGGGAGGTCCGGGCGCGTACGGGGCACCCGTACCGCGAACAGATCGACACGCTCGCCCGCCGCCGCACGGCACCGGAGGCGATCGTGCGGGCCCTGTTCTCGCACGACGCCCGCTGGGCGTGCGACCTGCTCGCCCCCGTGCACGCGGCGGCCGACGGGCTCGACGGCTGGGTGTGCGTGGACCTGCCCCAGGACACCGGCCGTGACACGCCCTCGGCCCTCGCCGCGGCGAAGTCGCTCGCCCGCGTGGTCAACCGCCCCAACCTGCTGATTCGGGTGCCCGCCACCGACGCCGGGACCGACCTGGTGAGTGTCTGCGCGGCCGAGGGCATCGGCGTCAACGCGGCCCTCGTCCACTCGGTGGACCGCTACACCGACGTCCTGGACGCCTACTGGCAGGGGCTGGAGCACGCGCTGCGCACGGGACGGGACCTCTCCCGCCACGTCTGCGTCGTGACCGTCGAAGTGGCCGACGTGGAGCGGGCCGTCGACCGGGCTCTGGCGAGGAGCCCCGGGGGGAACGCCGCCGGCCCGCTGCGCGGCCGCACCGCGCTCGCCCTCGCGCGTGGCGTGTACGACATCCACGAGCGCGCCCTGGACAGCGGCCGCTGGGGCGCGCTGCGCCGGGCGGGGGCGCGCCCGTACCGCATCGGGTGGTCCGGCGCCGACGCGGAGCGGCCCGCGGCCGACCTCGACACGGCCGGGCGGATCCGGCACGTCGAGGAGATCGTGGCCTGGCGGACCGCCCATCTGCTGGCCCCCGGCATCCTGACCGAGGTCGCCGCGCGCGCCGCGCCGGACGGTGACTCGCTCACCGGAGAGGGCCCCACGGCGCGGGAGTTCCGGGCGCTCCTGCGGCAGCGCGGCGTGGCCGTGGACCGGCTGGCCGGCGAGCTCACCGAGCACCGCGTACGGCGGCTGCGGCGGCACGGCGACGGCCTGCTCGCCGCCGTCCGCGAGACGCCTTCGGTCAGGGCGTACGGCTGACCAGCGGACCCGGGCGGTCCGCGGTCTCCGTCCGCCGGCCCGGGAACGCGCCGCCCACCAGGGCGAGCAGCGGCGCCGCCTTGACCGCGGTCTCCTCGTACTCGGCCGCCGGGTCGGACAGCGCGGTGATCGCGCCGCCGACGCCGTAGCGCACCCGGTCCGGTGCGACCACCGCCGTACGGATCACGATGCTCAGGTCGGCGGCGCCCAGCAGGGAGAAGTAGCCAATGGCCCCGGAGTACAACCCGCGGGCCCCGCCCTCCAGTTCGTCGAGGATCCGCATGGTGCGCTCCTTCGGCGCGCCGGTCATCGAGCCGCCGGGAAACGCGGCGCGGACGCAGCCCACCGGGCCGCACTCCGGCCGCAGTGTGGCGCGGACCGTGCTCACCAGCTGGTGCGCCGTCGCGTAGGTCTCGACCGAGAACACCTCGCGGGCCTCGACCGAGCCGATCTCCGCGCATCGCCCGAGGTCGTTGCGCACCAGATCCACGATCATCAGGTTCTCCGCCCGCTCCTTCTCGTCCCTCCGCAGTTCCTCGGCGAGGGCCCGGTCCCGCTCGGGCGAATCGCCGCGCGGCCGGGTGCCCTTGATCGGCCTCGACTCCGCCGTGCCGTCCGGGCCCACCCGCAGAAAGCGCTCGGGCGAGCTGCTGAGCACGGACAGGTCGCCGAACCGCAGAAAGGCCGCGTGGGCTCCGGGGCTCGCCGCGCGCAGCCGGCGGTACCCCTCCCACGGGTCGAGCCGCACCCGCACCTCGGCCATGTTGGTCAGACAGATCTCGTACGACTCGCCGGCGCGGATCAGCTCCTGGCAGCGCTCGATGAGGGCGAGGTAGGCGTCGCGGTCGTGGCGCAGGGTGATCTCCGCGAAACCGCCGGCGGGCGCCGGCCGCGGCGGCGGCATGGGCGGCGCGGCGGCGAGGCCGGCCAGCCGCTCCCCGGTGTCGCGCAGCCACGCCGCGGCCTCGGCCGCGTCGCCCTCGGGCGCCAGCGCCAGCAGATAGGTGGTGCCCTCACGGTGGTCGAACACCACGGCCCGGTCGGCGAAGACCATCGCGGCGTCGGGCTCCGGCGACTGGTGCGCCGCCTCGCCCCCGCACTCCGCCTTGAGTCCGTAACCGAGGCAGCCCACCCAGCCCAGGGCGAACCCGAACGGCAGGCGGGGCGGCGCCGTGACCGCCATGGACCGCAGATCCTGATCGAGCCAGTCCAGGAAGCCGCCCGTGACGACGGTGTCCCCGCCGTCGGCCGAGCGCACGCGCACCGTGCGGCTGCCGACGTCCGCGGTGACGACCCGGGCGAGCGGCCCGGAGGCGTCCCCCATGAACGAGAAGCGGCCGCCGAGCGCGTCGTCGGTGCGGCTGCTGTCGAGCCAGAACGACTCCGGGCTGTCCGCGTACAGCGCCGCGAACACGGCCTCGTCGCTCCATCGGGTCGGCAACCGGCGCAGGTGCACCTCGAGCCGTCGGCGTATCACGGCTGCGCGCGGGCGCGGCGCCGCCCGGCGGGCCGGGGCCGCGCGCCGCGCCCGGCCGGCCTCCGGTCCGAGGAAGTTCTCCAGCAGCCGCAGGCCGTGCTCGGTTCCCACCGACTCGGGGTGGAACTGCACTCCCCACAGCGGCCGTTCCCGGTGCCGCAGCCCCATCAGCACACCGTCCGCCGTCCAGGCCGTCGCCTCGAAGCCGTCCGGCAGGTCGGTCACGGCCAGCGAGTGGTACCGCACCGCGTCGAACGGGCTCGGCACCCCGGCGAACACGCCCTCCCCGGTGTGGTGCACCGACGACACCCGCCCGTGCCACGGCTCCGGTGCCCGGCCCACCACGGCGCCGCCCGCCAGGGCCACCCCCTGGTGTCCCAGGCACACGCCGAGCAGCGGGACGTCCACATCGCCGTGCAGGACGGCCCCGACCACCTCCCGGCAGATGCCGAAGTCGGCGGGGCGGCCCGGGTGTCCGGGGCCGGGGGAGATGACGACCCGGTCGAACGACGCGAGATCGGCCGTCCGCCAGAGCGGGTCGTCATGGGTGACGACCACCGGCTCCCGGCCGGAGACCCGGGCCAGATCGTGGAAGAGGTTGTACGTGAACGAGTCGTGGTTGTCGATCAGCAGCGTACGCATGCGTGCCCAGCCTCCCGAGTGCCGTGTCGTGTGCGGTTCTTCGCTCTCACACCCGGACGAGCCGGCGGTTCCGGCCGCGCGCCGGGCGAGTGGTCGCCGGGCGGATCTCCAGCAGCACATGCCGTATCGGATCGGTGCCCTCCAGCACGGTGCGGCTGCGCACCGTGCGCAGCTCGCGGCCGCACTCCGCCGCGATGCTCCGCAGGGCGTCCGGCTCGCCGCGATCGCAGAAGTGCAGCAGCGCCCTGCCGCCCTCGGTGAGATGGTCCGTCACCTCCGACAGATAGCGACGGTGGGCCTGGTAGCCCGGGTCCACATACGCGCGCTCGTGCATCGACCCGTAGGCGTAGTCCTCGGGCGCCCGCACATAGTTGGAGCTCCAGAAGATCCGGTCGAACCGCCGGCCCCCCAGCGCCGAGAACAGATCGCTGCACACCGCCGTCACCCGGTCCTCGACGCCGTGCCGCGCCGCGTTGACGCGGGCGTTCTCCACGGCGAGCGGGTTGATGTCCGCTGCCACCACAGTGGCGTGGCCGCCGAGCGCGGCCTGCACCGAGATCACACCGCTGCCGCACCCGATCTCCAGCAGCGACCCGCCGGCCGACGCCTTCCGTTGCGGCAGCGGGGTACCCAGGCCGAGGAAGTCCGCGGCGACGCCGGTCGAGGGCGAGTACGGCGGGGCGAACACATCGTCCAGCAGCTCCCACTCGCGGCCCAGCATGGTGAACTCACGGGGGCGGTCAGGCCGGGTCCGCGAGGCGCGGCTGCGCTCCAGCGACCGGATGTGACTGCGGATCCCGCGGGTGTCCTGTCCGTACTGCATCGAAAACCCCTCCTGACTCGGCCGCGGTTCGCGGACCGCTCGATGAGCCGTTCCCCTTTCACCTTTCTCGGCACCCGCGTGGCCGAGGAAGGTGATCCGGGGACAGAGCTGAGGATTTCGGTGGTGAGATCACCACACTGCGCGCAAGTGACCTGCGTTACATTGAGGAGAAGCTGCGAGACACGGGGAAAGCGTTCTTCTACGCCGCGCGATCCGCGGGGCGACATCATCAACGGGGTGAGTGGGGAGGCGCGACGTGCGGCCAGCCGACCGGGGGCTGCCGGGGCCCGAGTCCGAGACCGATGCCGTGCTCGCCCTGCTCGAACTCCTCGCCGGTGAGGCGCCACCCGACCGCATCCAGCAGGTGTCCCGCGGCCACGCGAGGACGGAGCGGCTGGAGCGCGCCGAGCGCCTCGCACACGAGGTCCACGCCCACTTCGCGCGCAGACAGCAGCGCGAGGCCGAGCTGTCCGCCCTCGTGGACATCGCGCGGGACCTGACGCTCCCGTACGACCTCGACGCCCTGCTGCGGACCATCACCCGCCGCACCCGCACCCTGCTCAAGATGGACATGTCCTATGTGAGCTTCCGGGACCGCGAGCGGGGCGACAGCTATGTGCGGACGGCCGACGGCCACGCCTCCGCCCTCACCGTCGGCTACCGCGTGCCGAGCGACGCCGGGGTGGGCGAGGAGGCCACCGAGAAGAGCGTGCCGATCTGGACCCCCGACTACCTGGCGGACGACGGGATCCGGCACACCGCCGTCCTCGACGAGGTGGTGCGGGCGGAGGGCCTGCGCGCGATCATCGCCGCACCGCTGACCTACGGGGCGGAGACCTTCGGCGTGCTGTACGCGGCCGACCGCAACATACGGCACTTCAGTGTCGGCGAGGTGGCGCTGATGAGCTCGCTGGGCGACCTGGCCGCCCTGGCCATAGAGAAGACCCGGACGCTTGAGCGCCGTCACTCGGACGTCGAGGACCTCACGGAGTTCCGCAGCTTCGGCGAGGTGCACAGCAGGCTCATCGACCTGGCCCTCGCGGGCGTCGACCTGGACACCCTGCTCACCGAAGTGGCGACGGCCTTCGACGGGGCCGCGGAGGTCAGGGACACCGAGCACCGGCGGCTGGCCACGGTCGGCGAACTGCCCCCGGTGGACGAGGCAGAGGTGCCGCACGCGGCCGGCACGGCGTACGGGAACCCGTCGCCGGTGCCCACCCCCGTCCGGGTCGCCGCCGCCTCGTCCACCTGGCTCGCCCCGGTCACCGCGGGCGACGAGGAGCTCGCCGAGCTGCGGCTGCGCCCGGGCGAGCCGCTGAACGAGGCGGGCGTACGACGGCTGCGGCTCGCGGCGCAGGCCGTGGCCGTCCTGCTCCAGGTGCAGCGCGGCGAGGAGGCGGCCGCGGGGCCGTTCCGCGACGAGCTGTTCGAGGACCTCCTCGCGGTGACCCGGCGCCCGCTCAAGCAACTCGCCCTGCGCGCCGCCCGGTTGGGACTCGACCCCGAGCAGCCCGCGGTCGTGGTCGTGGTGCGCCCCGAGGGCGGCACCACCGGGCGCGCGGTGGGCTGGGCCGCCTCGTACGCGCGGCGCAAGGGCGGGCTGCGCAGCGTGCAGAACGGCTGCATCTCCCTGCTGCTGCCGGTGCCCGCCGACGACCCCGCGGAAGCCGCGGGCCACTGCGCCCGCGCCGTGTCCGAGGAGCTCTCCCGGCACCTCGGCGACCCCGTCACCGTCGGCGCGGGCGGACCGGTCCGCGGACTCGAGCTGATCCGGGAGGCGCACGCCGAGGCGACCCGCTGCCTGGACGCGCTGCTCGCGCTCGGCAACATCGGGTCCGCGGCCTGCGTGCGCGACCTCGGTTTCCTCGGGATGCTGCTCTCCGACGACAGCGACGCCAACACCTTCGTCATGGCGACCATCGGCCCCGTCCTCGAGTACGACGCACAGCGGCTGACGGAGCTGACCCGGACCCTCGACACCTACTTCGCCGCCGGGGGCAGCCCGACCAACGCCGCGGAGCAACTGCATGTGCACCCCAACACGGTCTCGCGCCGCCTGGAGCGGGTGGCGGCGCTGCTCGGCCCCGACTGGTCGCGTCCGGACCGGGCGCTGGAGATGCAGCTCGCGCTGCGGCTCCACCACACCCGTCATGTGCTGCGCCGCAGACACCGCACGGACCGGACGGCCTCGACGGCGACCGAGGACAGCGCCACGACGGCCTCATCTGCCTCGCCGCCCGAGCGTCAGGCCGCGGACCTGACGCGGGACACCGGGGCGACGGGCGGGGCGAGGGACGGGGAGGACGGTGCCGCGGCCCGCAGCGACAGGATCGTGTAGGCGCAGGACGCCAGCGTCATATGGCGGTGCCAGCCCGCCAGGGACCGGCCCTCGAAGTCGCGCAGCCCCACCGCCGCGCCCCGGGTCCGCCAGCCCTCCGCCACCCGGTGCGGCAGCCGGGTCAGCGACCACAGCGCGCCCGGAGACACGGTGCCCATGTTGGTGAGCCACACTTCCGACGGCCCGGGCGGTGACCCGGCCACCGCCGTCCCGTCCCACACGCCGAACAGCACCAGCGGCTCCTGCGCGAGGCCGACGCCCGGGAGCCGCACCCGGGCCGTCACCACGCTGCCCGGTCCCCGCCCACCGGTGACGGGCGTCGCCCGAAGCCGCCGGGCCGTCGCCAGAATCCGCCGCGCGGGGACGGCCCGCCGTCCCGCCCCGGCCACCGTCGGCCGCACCGGCGTCAGCGGCAGACCACCGCCGATCCGGACCGCCAGCGGACATCCCTCGCGCAGATGGCGCGACACCAGGGCGGGCGCCTCCGGCACATCCCCGACGTCCAGCAGCACCGGGCGCCGCGGATCCCCCCAGCGGCGGACGTCGGCCAGCAGCCCCGAGACCCCCTCGTCGCCGGAGCTCCGCTCCCGGCCCCAGCGACCCGTCAGCCGCATCCGCCAGCTGACCGGCACAGCCGCCTCCCGCGACGCGAACCAGATCCCGTAGGCCTGCTGACCGTTGACCACGTGCTCGGCGTCCGCGGAGAAGTGCCGGCCCACCCCGACGCTGTGCTCGCCGGCCTTGGGGATCGAGACCGGCCTGACCACCCACACCGCGCTCCGGGCGCGCTGCTCAAGCGTGCGGGTGAGGGCGCTGCGCAGGGGGTCCCAGTTCCACCGCGAGTCGCTGACGAAGTGGTGCAGCCGCTGCTCGTCGCCCGGGCCGCCGACGGCCGCCGCGATGTTCGCGATGGACTTGCGCCCCGGAGCGCTGAGCAGTCCGTCGACGTACTGCCGGGCGCGGATACGCTGGTCGTAACGGCGGAACCCGGTGAACAGGGCCGCGCAGAGGTCGGGCGTGATGTCCTTCATACCTCACCAGGCTTCGCGCCCGGCGTGCCGCGCACGAGGTGCGAGCGGTACACGGCGGCACGGCAGGGGTGGTGGCCCCGCCACCGTCACCGCCCCCGCGACGGCCGGAGAACCCGCCCGAACCGCCCACGCCCCGGTGACCGGGCCACCACCCCTGCCTCACGGCCCCTCCGGGAGACCCCGTTCACGACTCCTTGAGGAAGGCGAGCAGCGCGCCCAGCAACCCCGCGGGCGCGTCCAGCGGCACCAGGTGGCCGGCTTCGGGGATCGGCCGCAGCCGTGCGCCGGGGATCAGCGAGGCCAGTTCCTCGCCCTTGGCGAAGGGGATCCAGGTGTCCTCGGTGCCCCAGCACACCGTCACCGGCAGCCGCATCGTGGGATACGCGCCCTGGATCTCATCGGTGTAGCGCTGGTCCGCCTGCGCGATCTGCCGGTAGAAGGCGGCCTGCCCCTCCTCGCCCGCCCAGGGCGCGACGAGCGCCTCCAACGTGTCCGGGCGCAGCCCCCGGTGGCTCGCCGAGCCGATGTACTCCCGCACCAGGGCCCGGTGCAGCGCTCCCGGCAGCTGTTCGAAGACCTCCGTGTTCTCGCCGACCAGCCGGAAGAAGGGCGATCCCCACGGGGCCAGCGCCACCGGATCGACCAGTGCGAGCCGCCGATAGCCGGACTTGTGCAGCAGATGGGCGCGCAGCGCCACGCAGCCGCCGAAGTCATGCGCGACCACGGACGGTTCGTCCAGCCCCCAGTGCGCGAGGAGTTCGGCGAACACCTCGCCCTGGGCCCGCAGCGAGACGTCCTGCCCGGCGTACTGGTCGGAGCTTCCATAGCCCGCCATGTCCCAGATCAGGACCCGGTATCCCTCGGCGGCGAGCGCGGGGGCGATCTCGTGCCACACGTACGACGAGAAGGGCGTCCCGTGCAGCAGCACGACCGGCTCCCCGCCCGCCTCTCCGTACTCATCCCACCGGACGGTCCCCGACGCGGTCCGCAGACCCTCCCGCAACTGCCAGGCGCACAAGATCCCGGCTCCTTTCTCACGTTCCGAGCGTAGGTACTCGCGCCGGCCCGGTGCCGCGGGCGGGCGCCGTGCCAGTCTGCCCGCGATCCGGCCGGCCACGCACACCGGCGCGGCGCGCGGGCCGCGGCCGGTGTGCCGATCCGCGGCGCCGTCAGGCCGTGGTCTCCGGGCGGTCGGGCCGGGACCAGTGGGTGTGGAAGGCGCCGGGGCGGTCGGTGCGCCGGTAGGTGTGGGCGCCGAAGTAGTCGCGCTGGCCCTGGAGGAGGGCGGCGGGCAGCCGGTCGGCGCGCAGGGTGTCGTAGTGGGCGAGGGCGGCGGAGAAGGCGGGCACCGGGATGCCGCGCCGGGCGGCGGAGGCGACCGTCTCCCGCCAGGGCACCTGGGCGTCGCCGATCTCCGCGGCGAACTCCTTCTCCGACACCAGGCTGACCAGGTCCGGGTCCGCGGTGCAGGCGGCGCGGATGCGGTCGAGGAAGGAGGCGCGGATGATGCAGCCGCCGCGCCAGATCCGGGCCACCGCCGCGAGGTCGATCTTCCAGTCGTATTCGGCGGCGGCGCTCCGGATCATCTTCCAGCCCTGGTCGTAGGCGATGACCTTCGACGCGTACAGGGCGTGTTCCACCTGTGCGGTGAACCGCGTGGCCTCGGAGCGGCTGAGCGGGGGTGTGGTGCCGCCGGGCAGCCCGGCGTACGCGGCGCGCAGGTCGGCCTGGCCGGAGGCGGCGCGGGCGAAGGTGGCCTGGGCGATGGCGGTGACCGGGGAGCCCAGGTCGAGGGCGGTCTGTACGGTCCAGCGGCCGGTGCCCTTCTGTCCCGCGGCGTCGGCGACGATGTCGACGAAGGGTCCGCCGGTGGCGGGGTCGGTGTGGGCGAGGACCTCGGCGGTGATCTCGATCAGATACGAGCCCAGCCGGCCCTCGTTCCAGGTGCGGAAGATGTCGGCGATCTCGGCGGGGGCGTAGCCGGCGACCTGGCGGAGCAGGTCGTAGGCCTCGGCGATGAGCTGCATATCGGCGTACTCGATGCCGTTGTGGACCATCTTGACGAAGTGTCCGGCGCCGTCGCCGCCGATGTGGGTGGCACATGGCTCGCCGTCGACCTTGGCGCTGATGTTCTCGAACATCGGGCCGAGCGCGGCGTACGACTCGACCGAGCCGCCGACCATGATCGACGGGCCGTGGAGGGCGCCCTCCTCGCCGCCGGAGATGCCGGTGCCGACGAAGTGCAGGCCGCGCTCGCGCAGCGCGGCCTCGCGGCGGCGGGTGTCGGCGAAGTGCGCGTTGCCGCCGTCGATGATCATGTCACCGGGCTCCAGCAGCGGGGCGAACTCCTCGATGACGGCGTCGGTGGCGCCCCCCGCCTGCACCATGATCACCAGACGGCGGGGGCGCTGGAGCGCGGCCACGAAGTCGTCGGCCGACTCGGCGGCCACAAAGGCGCCCTCGTCGCCGAACTCCTCGACCAGGGCGCGGGTCCGGCCGGCGGTGCGGTTGTGGACGGCGACGGTGTAGCCGTGGCGGGCGAAGTTGCGGGCCAGGTTGCGGCCCATGACGCCCAGGCCGGTGACGCCGATGGAAGCGGATGCGTTCATGAGGAGGTCCTTGACTGTCTCGCGTGGTCGGGGGTCGGGCGATCCCGTGTCACCAGATACGGAGCGGAGGCCCGGTCGTCTCGACGCGGGGGCACCGGAGGCGCGAGCCGCGTCAATTCGGCGAATTTACTTGCCTTGTTGCGACATACTGAGGCCGAGACACCCGGCCCGTTCGGCGGCATTGATGTGCGGCTCCGCCGTGCGGCCGGGGTTTGTTCAGACCTCAACAACTTGTCACGGCGAAGAAACGGAGTGGGGTTGTCCCGCATGGGCTGGTCCGCCGATGAGATAGACACGGAGAGTGCGCATTCGGCGCGCATGTACGACTACTTCCTGGGCGGAAAGGACAATTACCCTCCGGACCAGAAGGCGGCCGAGAAGGTCTTACTCGTCCTGCCGAACGCGCGCACCATCGCGAAGAACAACCGCTATTTCATGCGCCGGTCGGCGCGCATGCTCGCCGAAGAGGCCGGGATCCGCCAGTTCCTGGACATAGGGACCGGGATTCCCACGTCGCCCAACCTCCACGAGGTCATCCAGCAGATCGCCCCCGAGTCGCGCATCGTCTACACGGACAACGACCCGATCGTGCTGACCCACGCCCGCGCCCTCCTGACCAGCGATCCTCAGGGGAAGACGGCCTACGCGGAGGCCGATCTGCGGGATCCCGGCAGTATCCTCAACGCTCCCGAGCTGCTCGAGACGCTGGATATGAGCAAACCGGTGGCGTTGATGATGATTTCGATTCTGCACTTCGTCCCCCCGGAATACGACCACTACGCCATCCTCGACGAGTTGGTGAGCGCCCTTCCCTCGGGGAGCTATCTGGCCCTGACCAACGGCACCGCGGACTTCGCCCCCGAGGAGATGAAGCGCGCGGCAGCCGTCTACGCGGCATCGCGGGTTCCGGTGCGGCAGCGCCCGAAGAAGGAGATCGAACGGTTCTTTCACGGGCTGGAGCTGGTCGAGCCCGGCGTGGTGCCGATTCACCGCTGGCGTCCCGACGACCCTTCGCTCGGTGAGCTCACGGACGCGGAGGTCTCCATGTACGGCGGTGTGGCCAGAAAGCCGTAGCCGGCCTTTTCCCGGGTTTCACAGGGCGCGCCCCAATCCCTCCCACCGCACCCGCCACCGCCCGTCGGACGGGAATCCGGGCGCGTCCTTCCCGGCGCCGTCCCAGCCGGCGGCCATCAGGGCCACCGCGTAGAGCAGCCCGCCCGCGCCCGGGAAGTACGGAGTGGCGACCCGGGAGCCGCCGAGCGGCATCCCGGCGTCGTCGAACTCGAACTTCTCGTGCAGCAGGAAGTCGACGGCCCGGTCGGACTCGCCCATCCGCGCCGCGTTCATCGCGAGCATCGGGAAGTCCCAGCCCCAGGCCGCGTCCCAGGCCCATACCTGCCACACCTTGTGGGCGGTGGCGCGCATGATGTCCAGGTCCACGTCGTGCCCGGGGAGCCAGCCGTAGAGCCCGACCAGCGAGGGGTGGTCGAAGATGTACTCCGTCCACATCCCGCGCACCCCCTCGTACACGACATAGACGCCGTCCTGGACGGGCAGCGGTGACAGCCCGTCGAGCACCCTCTCCCAGCCGGGGTCCGCGGGCCGCCCCAGCCGCTCGCGCCACCGCTGCGCCAGCCGCAGTCCGAAGCGCCAGTAGGACAGTTCGAAGGCGCCGTTCACGGTGACCTTGGGGTCGCTGTTCTCGGACACGAGATGCATGGGCGGGCCCAGCACCTGGCGGCCGGCGTCCTCGAAGGCGTACGAGGCCATGAAGTCGGCCGTGGCGAAGACGACATCGCGCCACTTGTCCAGGGTGGCGCGGGTCGGGTGCGCCCGGTAGTCCAGCTCGGCGAGGAAGATCGGATGGGGCTGCTGCCAGAGCAGCAGCGCGTTGATCTCGCCGGGCGACTGGCGGCCGCCGGGATCGGTCATCTTGGGCCAGCGCGCGCCCTGATAACCCTGGCGCCGGGCCCGCTCCCGGGACGAGTCGAGGAAGCTCCGGTAGACGCCGACCCCGCGGTCCAGCTGCGGCCAGCGGTTCCACAGCGCGTAGTGCGCGGCGTGCCACCAGTACATCTCCATATGGAACTTGCCGTACCAGCCGTTGTTGACCAGCCCGGACTCCTGCGGCGGGGTGCTGCCGGCCTCGTTGACCGCCAGCAGATACTGGCTCAGCACCACCCGGCGCTCCAGCTCCCGCCACCGGGGATCGGTGGATCCGGAGAGATCCAGGGCGCCGCCGGAGCGCCAGAACGCGGGCCAGGCCCGGGCGCCGGCCGCCTCGACCGCCGCGGCATGGGGCACCTGGGGGGTTTGGCGGGGCGCGAAGAGGAAGGTGGCCTCCAGCCGGGTGCCCGTACTGCCGCCCAGCAGATACCGGTGCGGGTGGCCGGCGACCCGCACCGGCTCTCTCCCGCCGCCCCGCCAGACGAGGCCCACGTCGTAGCGGGTGTCGTCGAGCTCATGGGTGATGTCCGCGCGGCGGGGGCCGCGGGTCCGCAGCCGTGTGGTGTGGGCGTCGGGGCGGTCCCAGACGCCCACGAAGGGGGCGGAGAACTTCTCCGCGCCGCTGGCGTAGGGGAAGTCGATGAACACCGCGAGCCGGCCGTCGGCCACCATCGGGGAGTCGATCCGCACGGCTATGGCGTCCAGATCCGGGCAGCAGCTCGTCCGCACCGTGACCGGGCTGCCGTCGAGCGTGAACCGGCTGTGCAGCGTTCCGGTCCACAGATCGAGCCGCTGGTGGCAGTCGCTCAGATCGGCCTCGACCGCCTCGGTGCCATCGGCGCGCAGCAGCCGCAGACCGATGCGGGCCAGATTGATCCGGTGCGGGTTCGCCCTCAGCCATTCGGAGAGGGCCGGGCGCTCCGGGTCGGGGATGTCGTAACGGACCGGCCGGCCATGGGTGTCCCACACCTGTCCGGCGAAGTCCGACGGGGTCTGACCGTCAGGAAGCGCGTCGCTGTGCCAGCCCCAGTCGGACAGGGTGCCGAACGGCAGAAAGGTCTGGAGCCCCGTCACATCGGCGCCGAACGCGAGCTGTCCGTTGCCCACCTGAAGCGGCGTCTTCGGGTCGCTCGCCGTACGGACCACATCATGACGCGATACGAGGGCGCGCCGGTCGATCCCGCCGGGCCGCCGCGGCGACGGCTGGGCGGCGGCGTCGCCGACCCGCAGGCCGGCGGTGACCGCGGCGGCGACACCGGTCATGCCGGTGCGTACGAAGGTCCGACGGCTGACTGCCATGGTTCGACTCCCGCCGTGTCGCTGATTGAATCGTTTTTACGGCGGGCGCAAGCTAACAACGTCTTCGCCACGGGGGCAATGGTTCTGACAGCACCGGCCGAGCGCGGTGGAGCCACGGCCGCGATGCGGCGGCCCGGCGCCGCCGTGGCTCCCTACCGCCGATCGCCACGGCGCGCCGGGCAACTCCTACCGGCGGAGCGCCGAGGACAGTTGAGCGGTGGGCGGGTCGCCGTCGAGGAAGCGGAGGAGCTCGTCGGGGGTCGGTCCGGTGGCGGGGCCGTGCCGGGTGACCGCGAAGGCGGCCGCCGCGTTGGCGCCCTGCGCCGCCGCGACCACGTCCAGCCGATGGCCGAGGAGGGCCAGGAAGGCCCCCGTGTGGGCGTCGCCCGCGCCGTTGCTGTCGACCGCGGTCACCCGGCGGCCGGGCAGGTGCAGTGGCTCGCCGCCGGGCGGGACCAGCCAGCAGCCGTCCGCGTCGGCCCGCAGCAGCACCCCGGTGCGGGGGCCGAGCCGGGCGGCGAGCGCGGCCGCGGCCCCGTGGGCGTCGTCCAGGCCGGTCAGCAGCCTTCCCTCGCGCTGGTTGCAGCTGACCCAGTCGCAGCGCGCCAGGACGGGGGCCAGTACCTCCCGCGGGATCTGGTCGACCAGGGGACCCGGGTCGAGGAAGACCCGGGTGTGTTCCGGCAGCCGCGCGACGAGCGAGGCCAGGACCGGTCCGTTGACCGGGTAGGCGAGCCCGTATCCGGAGATCTGCACCATGTCGCCGGGGCGCAGCGCGGCGAGCACCGCTTCGGCGTGCGCCTCGGTCAGCCGGGCCTCCGCGCCGAGGCTGGTGGCGAAGGTGCGCTCGCCCCCGTCGTCGACGAAGGCGACGCAGAATCCGGTGTCCTCCTCCGCGATCTGATCCAACACCACCTCGATGCCCTCCCGGGCGAGATCCGCCCGCACCCGGTCGGCGAACGGCCCCGTGCCATGGGCGCCCGCGTACAGGGCGGGCAGGCCCAGGCGGCGGGCGGCGGTGAGGACGTTGAAGCCGCCGCCCGTGGTGAGGGCGGTGTCCTGGGACAGGGTGTCGCCGCCTCGTTCGGGCAGCGCGGGCACGCGCATCACCAGGTCGACGATGGCGTTGCCGAGCAGGACCAGCCGGCCTCGCGTGGGCTCGCCGGGGGCGCCGTCCCCGGCGCCGGGGTTCACGAGCCCGCTCATGAGCTCTCCCGCGCGGCCGGAGCGGACAGGACCCGCTGCTGGGGGTGCTGTTCCGCGGCCTCCTGGCGGACGGTGCCGTCCAGCTTGCGCAGCACCGCGTAGACGGCGGCCGCGAGGGCCAGTGTCACGACCCAGCCCAGCCCGTTGGAGCCGACCCAGCTGTGCGCGAGCGGCCCGGAGAACCACACATCGGTCGGGCTGGTGCTGGCCTCCGTGAACAGCAGCCCCACCACGATGGCCACGGCCCAGGCGATCATCGCGGCCCAGGCGACCCCGCCCCGGAACCAGTAGCGGCTGGACCGCCCGACGTCCATCAGGGCCGCGCTGTCGTACGACCGGCGGATGATGAGGTCGACGGCGAAGACGCCCACCCAGGCGTTGATCGGCACGGCGAGCAGGGTGAGGAAGGTGATGAACGGGCCGTAGAAGTCCTTGGCGATCAGGATGAAGTAGATTCCGCCCGCGAAGGTGACGATGACGTCCAGGCCGACGGCGAGGGTGCGCCGGACCCGTATGCCCAGGGTGATCATGGTGAGTCCGGCCGAGTAGACGGACAGGTGGTTGGAGAGCAGCAGCCCGCCGAACGCGGCGATCAGATACGGGATGGACATCCAGGTGGGCAGCATCGCGTTGATGGCCGAGACCGGATCGGAGGCGGAGGCGAGGTCCGGCTCACCCGCCGCGAGCAGCGAGCCCAGCGAGATCAGCACGACCAGCGGAATACCGGCGCCGAACGCGGACGCGGCCACGAGCCGCCCGCCGGGGATCCGCCGCGGCAGATAACGGGCGTAGTCGGCGCCCGTGTTGGCCCAGCCGATCCCGGTCCCGGCGGCGATCATGCCGACGCCCACGACCATCGCGCTCACCGGACCGGCCGGCGCATGGCCCACCTTGCCCCAGTCCACGGTGGCCGCGAGAAAACCGATCACCACCAGGTTGAGCAGACCGAAGACATAGCTGGCCCATCTGTTGATCCACATGATGGTGGCGTGTCCGAGGCCGCTGATCAGCAGGGTGCAGCCGATGAAGACCAGCAGACAGACCACCGTGAGCACGGTGTTCCGCCGGATGCCGAAGGCGACGTCGAGCAGCGCCAGCAGGGCGAAGGCGGCCGTGGTGGTGTTGATGGTCTCCCAGCCGAGCCGGCTCATCCAGGTGACCAGCGTGGGGCCCGCGTTGCCACGGACCCCGAACACCGCCCGGGACAGCGTGAGGGCGGGCGCCCCGCCCCGCTTGCCGGCGATGCTCAACGCGCCCACCAGGGCGAAGGAGCCGAAGGAGCCGAGCACGGCGACGACGGCCGCCTGCCAGATGTTCAGGCCGCGGAAGCTGACCAGCGCCGCGCCGAGCGGCAGGCCGAGGATGCTGATGTTCGCGGCGAACCAGGTCCAGAAC
Source organism: Streptomyces sp. NPDC021225 (assembly GCF_044332865.1). Taxonomy (NCBI): domain Bacteria; kingdom Bacillati; phylum Actinomycetota; class Actinomycetes; order Kitasatosporales; family Streptomycetaceae; genus Streptomyces; species Streptomyces sp. NPDC021225. The sequence continues at coordinate 615,338 of NZ_JBIRPV010000006.1, forward strand.
ATCTGTCCTGCGTGGCCGTGGCGCTCGGTGTCCGGAACGGGCTCGATGCCACGGGTCTCCACGGAGCCGACGCGGTCGTTCTCTGAAGCGGCCATGGTGGTACCTGTCTTTCTGTACGGGGGGCGCTCCGGTGCGGGTGGAAGGGCGGGCGCGTGTTCACTCGGCCGAGCCGGCGCGCAGCGCGAGCAGGGCGGTGGCCAGCGGCTCCAGATCGAGGCCGTTGACCGAGCGCAGGGTGGCGAGGGCCTCGGGGGGCAGTCCCGAGGCGCCGCTGAGGGCACCGGCGATGGCGCCGGCGATGGCGCCGATGGTGTCGCAGTCGCCGCCGAGGTTGGCCGCCAGCAGACAGGCCCGCCACGGGGCGCCCTCGGCGAGGGCCAGGACGGCGAAGGCCGCGGGGACCGACTCCTGGCTGGCCACGCTGGTGCCGACCAGGTCGCAGACGCGGTCCAAGGCCTGGTCCTCGGGCAGCCCGCGGACCAGGTCCACGGCCCAGCGGATGCGGGCGGCGATATCGGCGCCGGCGACCCAGTGGCCACGCTCGGCGCCGGCCGCCGCCGCCGTGATCGCCGCGGCGAAGGCGTCCTCCAGGTCTCCGCCGTCGACGGCCCGGCTCACGGCGGCCGCCACGGCGGCCGCGGAGGCGATGCCGATGCCGGTGTCATGGGTGACCTGGCAAGCCGCCGCCACCCGGTCGACGAAGGGCTCCAGCGGGGTGGCGGAGAAGGCGACGCCGACCGGGGTGATCCGCATGGCCGCGCCGTTGGTGGACCCGGACCTGCCGGCCTCCTCCGGCGGCACACCGCGGGAGACGGCCTCCAGGGCGGCCTTGGTGGAGGGGCCGAGCAGATCGAAGGAGCCCTTGGCCTTCATGGCGCGCTCCCACTCCAGGAGCTCGTGCGCGAGCCGCAGCGGTTCGATGCGCCCGCCGTTCTCGGTCAGCAGCCGGCCGACGATGAGGGCCTGATCGGTGTCGTCCGTGACCGAACCGGCGGGCATTCCGGCGCTCACCGGGTTGTCCGCCGGGCCGGGTTCAAAGCCGGTGACGGTGCCGAAGCGGGCGGTGATCGACCGCCGGGACATGATCTGGGTGGGCATCCCCAGGGCGTCACCCATGGCCAGGCCGTACAGGGCGCCGAGCGCGCGGTCGTGCTGGTGGTTCATTCGGGCTTCCTGTCGATGTGCGGGGGTACGTTCGGCGCGGTCGGGCACGTGCCGGTTCATTCGGGCTGCTCGCCGAAGCCGAGGTGCAGCTGGAAGCGGGCGGGGTCCAGCAGGCTGGTCACCTGCTCGACGACCCGGCCGTCCGCCCCGCGGCCGACCCGGCGGGTGCTGAGCCAGACCTCACCCTCGGGGCGGCGGAGCAGTGCCGCCTCCTCGGCGGCCAGCGGCCTCACGGACGCCCACTCGTCGCCGTGCGTGGCCCGCAGTCCGGCCGCGGCCAGGGTCTTGGTCAGCGAGTCCTCGAGGAGCCCGCCGACCGGGACGTCCGCCAGCGCCGGGACCAGCGGAACCCTGCTGCGCTCCAGCGAGACGGGGGTGCCCTCCGGCAGCACGCGCACCCGGTCGAGCGCCATGAACTCCACGTTCTCCAGCCCGAGCTCCTCGGCCAGCCGGGCATCGCGCACCGCCTCGAGCCGGAGCACCTCCGTGGTGATCCGGGCGCCCTGGTCGGCCAGGGCCCTGGTCCATCCGAGGCTGTTGTCCAGCAGGCTGCCGTCGAAGGCGACGAACGAGCCTACGCCCGCGTGCGTGGAGATCAGCCCTTGCCTGCTGAGCTCGTCCAGCGCCTGGCGGACCGTGGTCCGGCTGACCGAGAAGCGCCGGGTGAGCGCGTGTTCGCCGGGCAGCCTGCTGCCCGGCTCCAGAACACCGCTGTGGATCTCACGGGCCAGAACGCGGGCAATGCGCTGATGCTTGAGGACCTGTTTAGGCATGTCTGGAAGCTAGCCACACATGTCCAGTCCTGTCTAGACCCTGTTTTCTTTCCGGTCTCCTTCCCGGTCCCTTTCCCGGTCGGCTTTCCTCCCGCCGACGGGGCCGGCTCAGACGGGCCGTACCAGCCCCACGTCGTAGGCGAAGATCACGGCCTGGACGCGGTCCCGGGCGCCGATCTTGGCGAGGACGCGGCTGACATGGGACTTGACGGTGGACTCGGCCAGACAGAGGTTTTCGGCGATCTCGGCGTTGGTCCAGCCGGTGGCGACGGCGGTGAGGACCTCGCGCTCGCGCTCGGTGAGGTCCGCGAGCCGGCGTTCCTGGCCGGGGGCGCGGCCGGGGAGGTGGCTGGTGAAGGCGTCGATGAGTTTGCGGGTGAGGCCGGGGGAGATCACGGAGTCCCCGGCGGCCACGGCGCGGATGCCGGCGACCAGTTCGTCCGGAAGGGCGTCCTTGAGGAGAAAGCCGCTGGCTCCGGCGCGCAGCGCGTCGTAGGCGTACTCGTCGAGGTCGAAGGTGGTCAGGACCAGGACCCGGGAGCGGCCGCCGGACTCCACGATGTGGCGGGTGGCCTCGATGCCGTCCATGCCGGGCATCCGGACGTCCATCAGGACGACGTCGGGGCGCAGTTCGGCGGTCTTGCGGACCGCTTCGCCACCGTGGGTGGCCTCCCCGGTGACGGTCATGTCGGGCTGGGCCTCCAACAGCATGCGGAAGCCGAGGCGTTGCAGGGCCTGGTCGTCGACGATGAGGACGGTGGTCATGCGGGGAGCTTCTCCGGCGGGGTGGTGGGTGTGGTGGTCGGGAGGACGGCGTGGACACTCCAGCCGCCATGCGTGTTGGGGCCGACGGTGACGTCTCCCCGGTAGAGGGCGGCGCGTTCGCGCATACCGACCAGGCCCCGGCCGCCATCGTCGCGGGGGCCCGCCTTCGGGGCGCGCGGCGGGCCGGTGTCCTCGACGGCGATGCGGACCGGGCCGGAGCCCGCGGTGGCGGAGACGGAGACGGTGACCGTGGTGTCGAGGGCGGCGTGTTTGAGGGTGTTGGTGAGGGCTTCCTGGACGATGCGGTAGGTGGCGAGCTGGAGGCCCTGGCCGAGGCCGGTCAGGTCGCCCTCGGTGTGCAGGGTGGCGGTGGGACCGGCGGCGCGGACCCGCTCCAGCAGGGTGCCGAGGTCGGCCAGGCCGGGTTGCGGGGCGAGCGGGGCGTCGCCCCGCGTGTCGCGCTCGTCGCCGATGACGGCGAGCAGGCGCCGCAGTTCGCCCAGGGCGCCGCGGCCGCTGTCGGCGATGATGCGGAGGGTGTCGGCACCGCTCTGGGGCTTGGTCTCGGTGAGGGCGGCGGCGCCGTCGGCGAGGCCGACGATGACGGCGAGGGTGTGGCCGAGGATGTCGTGCATCTCCCGGGAGACCCGGGCGCGTTCCTGGGCGGCCGCCAGGCGGGCCTGCTGGTCACGCTCCTTCTGGAGGGCGGCTATATAGGCGTTCGCCAGCCGGCCGGCCAGGCCGAGACCGGCGAACGCCGCCATGGCGACCATCGCCATCGCCGTCACCACCTCCGGGCGCGTGGCGTGCTCCAGCTGGCCGCCGCTCCAGAAGACGGCGGCCCACGCGACGAGTTGCGCCGTGGTGACGGCGATGGCGACAAGGAGCTGTCGGGGGGTGCCGAAACGGCCCACGTTGTACAGGGCCACGACCCGTGCGGCGTCGGCGCCGGTCAGGGCGCCCAGGGGAAGGGCCACCACGGACACGGCGGTGGTGACGGCGAACACCGCCACGGGCCGGCGCTCCCGCCACAGCAGCGGCACGGTGAAGGCGAGGGCCAGCGCCAGCTCCACCGAGGGTCTGGCGCTGTTGGCGGGGTTCAGCAGGGACGGGATGCTGAGCGCGGCACAGAAGGCGGGCACCCCCCACCGCCGGACCCGCGGGTGGGCCCGGTCGGCCATCCGCCACGCAGCCAGCCGGGCGATGATCGAGACGATCACGCGCTGCTCGGGGTCGCTGGTCAGGGCCTCGGGGAGGCGGGGCGGGCGCCCCGAGGGGCGGGCCGCCGACGCGGGTGGGTGCGATGGTGCGGTCACGGTGTACGCCCTTCGTGGTGCGGGCGGGGCTCGGGCACACGGCCGGCCCGGGCCCGCCGCTCAGGTGGCGATCGTACGGCCGGGCGGTGAGCCCTCGCCCCTCGGCGCTTCCGCGTCGGTTCAGCCCCGCCCGATCGGTGTGGACGGCACGGGCGGGTGTTCCGGGTCGCCGGGGCCGCCGGTGTCGCCCTGCCGGGCCTCGAGGACATGGCGCAGTTTCTCGCCCTCGACATCGACGTTCGGCAGGATCCGGTCCAGCCACCCGGGGAGGGCCCAGGCCCGTCGGCCGACCAGGGCCATCACGGCGGGGACGATGGTCATCCGGACGACGAAGGCGTCGAAGAGGACGGCGGAGGCCAGGCCCAGGCCGATCGACTTGACCAGCGCGACGTCGTCGAGGAGGAAGCCGGCGAAGACGGAGATCATGATGATGGCGGCGGCGGTGACCACGCGCGCGCCGTGGCGGAAGCCCGCGACCACGGCCTCGGTGGGATCGGCGCCGTGGACGTACTCCTCCCGCATCCGGGTGACGAGGAAGACCTCGTAGTCCATGGCGAGCCCGAACACCACGCCGATCAGCAGAATGGGCAGCACGCTCACGATCGGTGCGGTCTGGTCGACGCCGAAGACGTCCTTCAGCCAGCCCCACTGGAAGACCGCGACGAGGACACCGAGGGTGGCCAGCACGCTGAGCAGGAAGCCGAGCGCGGCCTTGAGGGGCACCAGGATCGAGCGGAAGACCAGGAGCAGCAGGACCAGCGCGAGGCCGACCACGATGCCCAGATAGGGCACCATGGCGTCGCCGAGCTTGGCGGAGACGTCGATGTTGACGGCGGTGGTGCCGGTGACCATCAGATCGGCGCCGGTGTCCGCGCGCAGGGCGGCGCCGTGGTCACGGATGGCGGAGACCAGGTCGATGGTGTCCTGGCTGGTGGGGGAGGACTTCGGGACGGCGCCGATCAGGGCCACATCGCCTGACCGGTTGAAGGCGGCGGGGCGCACCGTGGCGATGTCGGGGAGCTCGCCCAGCATGGCCACCGCGCGCCGCGCGGCCGTCTTGGGGTCGTGGCTGTCGCGGGCGTCGACGACCACGGTCAGCGGGCCGTTGAAGCCGGGCCCGAACCCCTTGCTCAGGGTGTCGTACGCGATGCGCTGGGTGGAGCCGGGGGAGGCCATGCTGTCGTCGGGCAGGGTGAGGCGCAGCGACATCGCGGGAATGGCCAGCAGCCCGAGACCGGCAACGGAGACGAGGAGCATTCTGACCGGGTGGCGGGTGACGAACCGGCCCCAGCGCACCCCCATGGTCTCGCCCTTGCCGCGTTCCAGGGCCCGCATGCGGCGGGTCCGGAGGCGGCCGTTCATGATGCGTGTCCCGGCGAAGCTCAGCACCGCGGGGAGCAGTGTCAGGGCGATCACGACGGCGACGACGACCGCGAACGCGGCGGCCAGGCCCATGGTGGTCAGCATCTTGATGCCGATGACGCTCAGGCCCGCCAGCGCGATGACCACGGTCAGGCCCGCGAACACCACCGCGGAGCCGGCGGTGCCCAGGGCGCGTCCGCAGGCTTCCTCCGGCTCGTGGCCGTCGCGGAGCTCGCCGCGGTAGCGGGAGACGATGAACAGGGCGTAGTCGATGGCCACCGCCAGGCCCAGCATCAGCGCGAGGGTCGAGGCGGCGGAGGCCATGTCGACGAACTCGGTGGCGATGGTGATGGTGCAGATCGCCGCCGCGACGCCGAACACGGCGGTCAGCAGCGGGAGTCCGGCCGCGATCAGCGAGCCGAAGGTGATCACCAGGGCGAGGGCGGCGACCACGAGGCCGATCAGCTCGGCCGCCTTGTTGCCGGCCTTGTCCTGGACCGCGTTGCCCCCCAGGCTCACCTTGAGCCCGGCCTGTTCGCCCTGGTCGGCGATGTGGTGCAGGGCGTCCGAGGCGGCGGTGGTGATGTCGGCCTTGGGAACCCGGTAGGTGACCTGGGCGTAGGCGATGGTGCCCGACCTGCTGACCAGGCCGCTGCTGAACGGGTCGGAGACGCTCGCCACTTGCGGTGCCTTCTTCAGATCGGCGACCAGGGCGACGATCTCGGTCCGGTGGGTGCCGGAGGTCAACTTCCCGCCGTCGGGCGCCTCGAAGACGACCCGTGCCGTGGCGCCGGAGGCGGACGCCTGCGGAAACTCCTTCTCCAGCAGGTCGATCGCCTTCTGGGACTGGGTGCCGGGCAGCGTGAAGTCGTCCGTCGTGGTGCCGGACACGCCGGCGGCGCCCAGGCCGACGGCGGCCAGGACGACGATCCACAGCGTCAGGAAGAGCCGTCGTCGTCGGAAGGCGAGCCGGCCCAGCCGGTAGAGGAAGGTGGCCACGGAAGTACTCCCACCAGGAGAAGAATCGCTACGAGAGCGGGGCCCGATCGACCCCGGCCTCAACCTAGGAGCGGTTTTCCGTGGATCCCCGGCACCCCGGGACCCAATCCGGCGGCCAAGTAGTACCGCGGTACTACTCGCCCGGCCTCCGCGGGTTCCCCTCGGCGGTGCTCTAGGATTTTGTGGACCGGTCCTGAACAGGCAAGGAGTTCGTCGTGGGTGAGCCGCGATACGTGGTGATCGCCGGCGATCTCATGGGCAGGATCGCCGCCGGGAAGTGGACCGTGGGGGAGTTGCTGCCCACCGAGCCCGAGCTGGCGGCCGAGTACGGCGTCTCACGGGAGACGCTGCGGCGGGCGTTGCTCCGTCTGGAGCAGGGCGGCCTGATCTCCCGCCACCCCGGGACGGGGACCCGCGTGGAGCGCTCGACGCCGGTGGCCGCGTTCACCACCCAGCTGGGAAGCGTCGAGGATCTGACCCAGTACGGCGAGGCCGCCGTGCGGTCCATTCTGTCGGTGGAGCCCGTGACGGTGGACGCCGCCCTGTCCGCGGCCACCGGCCTGGCCGAGGGGTCCGGGCAGGTGCGCATCACCTCCACCCGGCGGGATCCCGGGAGTTCCGGCGGGGTCCTCTCCTGGGCGCGGGTGTATCTGGGTCCGAGTGACGCCAAGGCGATCGCCGGGGATCTGGAGGAGGGCCGCCAGCTCATCGCCGACCTGATCGAGGCCCGTACGGGGCGCGCGGTGGCGCGGGTGGTGCAGCAGGTGCGGGCGGTGGGGGTGCCCGCGGAGGCCGCGGCGCATCTCGGGGTGGCACCGGGAAGCCCGGGGCTGGAGTTCGTACGCCGCTACTACGACGCCTCGGGCGCACTCTTCGAGGTCACCGTGAGCACCCATGCCGGTGACCGCTTCGCCTACGAGACGGTTCTCCAGCGCAAGTAACCCCCGGTTACGAGTGGACGACCCTTGACACGCGGATTTCTGTGGGCATCCTTGTCTAGACACAGCTCATGTCTAGACAAGGATGTGCTCGCATGAGATCTCAGGAACAACTCCTGGACGCCGCCTCGCCCCCCGCGGCGCGCAAGCGCTGGTACCGGGGGCTGGGGGCGCAGGTCGTCATCGCGATGGCCCTGGGGGTCGCGGTCGGCTTCGCCTTCCCCGGATTCGCGGTCAACCTGAAGATCATCGGGGATCTGTTCCTGGCGCTGATCAAAGCGGGCGTCGCCCCGCTGGTCTTCTTCACCGTCGTCATGGGCATCGCCTCGGCCGGCGATCTGAAAAAGGCCAGCCGCCTCGGGTTCCTGGCGCTGATCTACTTCGAGGTCGTCTCCACCGTGGCCCTGCTCCTCGGGCTCGTGGCCGCGAACCTGTTCGGGGTGGGCAAGGACGCGGGATCCCTTACCTCGGGCGCCGACGCGGCCCAGGCGCCCTCGGCCGAGCAGGGCGAACACGGGGTCATCGCCTTCCTCAAGGGCATCGTCCCCGACAATTTCGTCGGCGCCTTCTCCTCCGGGCAACTGCTCCAGGTCGTCGTCGTGGCCGTGCTGTTCGGGATCGGCCTGCTGGCCCTCAAGCCGCATCTCCAGGACAAGATCAATGCTGGTCTCGAGGTCGTCTCCGAGGCGTTCTTCGCCTTCGTCAACGTCGTCATGAAGCTCGCCCCGATCGGGGCCTTCGGCGCCATCGCCTACTCGGTGGGCACCAGCGGCAGCAAGATGCTCCTCGCCCTCACCGAACTCGTCCTCCAGTACTGGCTGGTCGTCGCCGTGTTCGTGTTCGGCGTCCTGGGGCTGGTCTGCCTGATCGCCGGCTTCAACATCTGGCGCATCCTGCGGTACGTGCGCGTCGAGATGACGCTCGTCCTCGGCACCGCCTCCTCCGAGGCCGCCCTGCCCGGGCTCCTGAAGAAGCTGACCCGGATCGGGTGTTCGAAGCAGAGCGTCGGCCTGGTGATACCGACCGGCTACGCCTTCAACCTCGACGGCACATCCCTGTACATGTCCATCTGCACGCTGTTCGTCGCCAACGCCTACGGGATCCCGATGGGCATCCCCGAACAGCTCGGCCTGCTGCTGATCATGCTGCTGACGTCCAAGGGCGCGGCCACCGTGTCCGGGGGCACCTTCGTCGTCTTCGCCTCCACCGTCGCGGCGACCGGCAACCTCCCGGTCGAGGGCACGGCCGTCCTTTTCGGCGTCTACCGCTTCATGTCCATGGCCACCGCGTTCTGCAACACCTTCGGCAATGTGGTCGCCACCTTCGTCCTGGCCAAGTGGTGCAAGGAGATGGACGTCGAGAAGGTCCAGCGCGCCCTGGCCGATCCCACCGCGTTTCTCGCGCTCACCGAATCCGAAGACCTGCCCCGGCAGCCGGAGACGGACCCGGCCGGCCACCGGCCGGACGGCGCCGCCCTCCCCGAACCCGCCCGTACCAGCCCCTCCACCGCGAAGTGAGACACCGCATGAGCAGCACCGTCTTCGACTCCCTCCTGTTCCGCGACATGTTCGGCACCCCGGCCATGCGCGAGATCTTCAGCGACACCGCCTACCTCCAGCGCATCATCGACACCGAAACCGCCCTCGCCCGCTCCCAGGCCAAGGTCGGCGTCATCCCCGCCGAAGCCGCCGACGAGATCACCGCCCGGGCCGGCCTCGACGGCCTCGACCTGGAGCGGCTGCGCACCGAGACGGAGATCGTCGGCTATCCGGTCCTTCCCCTCGTCAAGCAGGTGGCCGAACAGTGCGGCGACGCGGGCCGCTACCTCCACTGGGGCGCCACCACCCAGGACATCATGGACACCGCGGTGATGCTCCAGTGCAAGCAGGGCGTCGCCCTGCTCCAGGACCAGCTCGACCGCGTACGCCGCGCCCTCCAGCAGCTCGCGGACGAACACGCCGACACCGTCACCGCCGGACGCACCCACCTTCAGCACGCCCTCCCCGTCACCTTCGGCTACCGCTGCGCGGTGTGGCTCTCCGCCCTGGACCGGCACGCCGAGCGCCTGGAACAGGCCCGCCACCGCGCCTTGATGGTGCAGTTCGGCGGCGCCGCCGGAACCCTGGCCTCGCTCGGCCCGGGCCCGGAGGGCCTGGAGACCCGCGCCGTCCTGGCGGCCGAGCTGGAGCTCCGCGATCCCGCGATCACCTGGCATGTCGCGCGGGACGGGCTGGTGGAGCTCGTCACGCTGTTCGCCGCGATCGGCGGCTCGCTGGGCAAGATCGCCTGGGATGTGATGATGATGTGCTCCTCAGAGTTCGGCGAACTCGCCGAGCCGTTCGTCCCCGGGCGCGGAGCCAGCTCGACCATGCCGCAGAAGCGCAACCCCATCTCCAGCGAGCTGATGTTCGCCGCGGCCAAGCTGCTGCGCGACAAGGCCTCGACCGTTCTCGACGCGATGATGCAGGACTTCGAGCGCGCCACCGGCCCCTGGCACCTGGAGTGGGCCGCGGTGCCCGAGGCCTTCCTGCTGCTGGCCGGCTCCCTCCACCAGGCCGAGTTCATGCTCTCCGGCCTCGAGGTGAACGCGGACCGGATGCGCCGGAACACCCACCTCACCGGAGGGCTCATCGTCGCCGAGGCCGTCATGATGGACCTCGCGCCCGTCCTCGGCCGCCAGCAGGCCCACGACGTCGTCTACGAAGCCTGTCGCACCGCCATCGAGACCGGCACCACCCTGGAAGCCGAACTCCGCGGCCACCCCGAGCTGGTGGACCGGATCGGCGCCGAGCGCATCGCCGAGCTGTGCGACCCCGCCCGCTACCTGGGCAGCGCGACCGCGATGACCCGCGCCGTCGTCCGCACACCGGACCGCGGAGCGCGCACTCCCCGCTGACCCGGACGACCCGTGTCCCCGCCTGCGCCTGCGCTTGCCGAGCCGTGCACTGCCGGACGGGAGGCCGTGCGCGGAGAGTCAACCCGGCGGCTCCGCACCCACCTAGCGTGGCCCCGTCCCCGTGGCGGGCCGCCCAAGGGGCCGTCCCCGCCGCCGAACCCGAGGAGCTCCGTGGCCAAGCAGACAGTCGCCGAACAGTACGTCGACCTGATAGCCCGCGCCGGTGTGCGGCGGATGTACGGCGTGGTCGGGGACAGCCTGAACCCCGTCGTGGACGCGGTCAGGCGGCACCGCGCGATGGAGTGGGTGCAGGTCAGGCACGAGGAGGTCGCGGCGTTCGCCGCCGGGGCGGAAGCCCAGCTCACCGGTCGGCTGGCCGCCTGCGCGGGCTCCTGTGGGCCGGGCAATCTGCATCTGATCAACGGCCTCTTCGACGCACACCGCTCGATGGCGCCCGTGCTCGCGCTGGCCGCCCAGATCCCCAGCGGCGAGATCGGGACCGGATACTTCCAGGAGACCCACCCGGACCGGTTGTTCGAGGAGTGCAGCCACTACTCGGAGCTCATCTCCTCGCCCCGCCAGATGCCCCGGGTGGTCCAGACGGCGATCCAGCACGCGGTCGGCCGGCGCGGGGTGTCCGTGGTGGCCCTGCCCGGCGACATCGCCGGGCAGGACTCTCCCGACGGCGGCGCCGAACTCGCGATCCCGCTGGACCTGCCCGCCATCCGCCCCGGTGACCAGGAACTCGCCCGGCTGAGGCAGCTGGTCGACGCCGCGGAGCGGGTGACCGTGTTCTGTGGCCGGGGCGTCGCCGGGGCCCACGCCGAGGTGATGGCCTTCGCGGAGAAGATCAAGGCCCCGGTCGGCCACGCGCTGCGGGGCAAGGAACACATCCAGTACGACAACCCGTACGACGTCGGGATGTCCGGACTGCTCGGCTACGGCGCCGCGTACGAGGCGATGCACGAGTGCGACCTGCTGCTGCTTCTGGGCACGGACTTCCCGTACACCGAATTCCTGCCCCGTGGCGTCCGGACGGTGCAGGTCGATGTGCAGCCCGAGCGGCTGGGGCGGCGCACCCGGCTGGACCTCGCCGTCTGGGGGGACGTCGGCGAGACACTGCGCTGTCTCACCCCCATGGTGCGGGAGAAGTCCTCGCGCCGGTTCCTCGACCGGATGCTGCACCACCACACCCGCGCGCTCGAGGGCGCCGTCAGCGCCTACACCCGGAATGTGGAGAAGCACACCCCGATCCACCCGGAGTACGTGGCCTCGGTGCTCGACGAGGAGGCCGCCGACGACGCGGTCTTCACCGTGGACACCGGGATGTGCTGCGTGTGGGCCGCCCGCTATCTGACGCCGAACGGCCGCCGCCGGATCCTGGGATCCTTTGTGCACGGATCGATGGCCAACGCGCTGCCGCAGGCCATCGGCGCGCAGTTCCTCGACCGGGGGCGGCAGGTGGTGTCCCTGTCAGGCGACGGCGGTTTCTCCATGCTCATGGGCGACTTCCTGACCCTGGTGCAGTACGGGCTTCCGGTGAAGGTCGTGGTGTTCAACAACTCCTCGCTCGGCATGGTCGACCTGGAGATGATGGTCGACGGCCTGCCCTCGCACGGCACCGGGTACCCGCACACGGACTACGCCGCCATCGCCCGGGCGGCCGGAGCGCACGGGATCCGCGTGGAGAAGCCCGCCGAGGTGCGCGACGCGCTGCGGGAGGCCTTCGCCCACGACGGTCCGGCGCTCGTCGACGTCGTCACCGACCCCGACGCGCTGTCCATCCCGCCGAAGATCACGGCCGAGCAGGTCACCGGCTTCGCGCTGTCGGCGAGCCGCACCGTGCTCGCCGGCGGTGTGGGACGCATGGTCCATCTGGCCCGCAGCAATCTGCGCAACCTTCCGCGCCCCTGAACGCGGCCGATGGATACACCCAGGTTTTTCGTAGCGAAGCAGGATGGTCGCCCATACGATGGGGATCATCGGCGCACAGTTGCACACGGACCGTCGGCGCCGCCCGGCGTCGGCCAGTCCGGGGCGGGAGAGGCATGACACAGTCCGCAGAAGCCGCGCGGACCATCATTCTGACCGTGGACGACGACCCCGGAGTGTCCCGGTCCGTAGCCCGTGACCTGCGGAGGCGCTACGGGCAGGCATACCGCGTGGTGCGCGCGGAGTGCGGGGAGTCCGCTCTCGACGCGCTGCGGGAGCTCAAGTTGCGCGGCGATGTGGTGGCGGTGATCCTCGCCGACTACCGCATGCCGCGGATGAACGGCATCGAGTTTCTGGAGCAGGCGCTCGACATCTACCCCGGTGCCCGCCGTGTGCTGCTGACGGCGTACGCGGACACCGACGCGGCCATCGACGCGATCAACGTCGTCGACCTCGACCACTATCTGCTCAAGCCGTGGGACCCGCCCGAGGAGAAGCTCTACCCGGTCCTGGACGATCTGCTGGAGACCTGGCGGGCCAGCGAACACCGGCCGGTGCTGATCACCAAGGTCGTCGGACACCGCTGGTCGGCGCGGTCCTCGGCGGTACGGGAATTCCTGGCCCGCAACCAGGTGCCGTACCGCTGGTACTCCTCCGACGAGCCGGAAGGCCGGCGGCTGCTCTCCGCGGCGGGCCAGGACGGACTGCGGCTCCCGCTCGTGGTCACCCCGGACGGCACGGCGCTCGTCGAGCCGGAGGACCGGGACATCGCCGCCAAGGTGGGTCTGGCCACGACACCGGCGGCCGACTTCTACGACCTCGTCATCATCGGCGGCGGACCCGCCGGGCTCGGGGCGGCCGTGTACGGGGCCTCCGAAGGCCTCCGGACGGTCCTGGTGGAGCGCTCGGCGACCGGTGGCCAGGCCGGGCAGAGTTCCCGGATCGAGAACTACCTCGGCTTCCCGAACGGCGTGTCCGGGGCGCAGCTCACGGACCGGGCCCGCCGCCAGGCGACCAAGTTCGGCGCCGAGATACTGACCGCGCGCGAGGTCACCGGGCTGGAGATCAACGGCGCCGCCCGCGTCGTCCGGTTCTCGGACGGATCCGCGATCGCCGCCCACGCCGTCATCCTCGCCACCGGCGTGTCGTACCGGCAGCTCCAGGCGCCCGGCGTGGAGGACCTGACCGGATGCGGGGTGTTCTACGGCTCCGCGCTGACCGAGGCGGCCGCCTGCCAGGACCACGACGTCTATATCGTCGGCGGCGCGAACTCCGCGGGCCAGGCCGCGATGTATCTGTCCCGGGGCGCCAAGTCGGTCACCCTCCTCGTGCGCGGAGCGTCCCTGTCCGACTCCATGTCGCACTATCTCGTCCAGCAGATCACGGACGCGCCCACGATCTCGGTGCGCACGAACACGGTGGTCGAGGCCGCCCACGGCGAGCACCAGCTGGAGCGGCTCACCCTGACCGACACCACGACCGGCCACGGCGAGATGGTCGACGCCCAGTGGATGTTCGTGTTCATCGGCGCGGCCCCGCTGGCGGACTGGCTGGGCGACACCGTGCTCAGGGACTCCCGCGGTTTCATCCTGACCGGCCCCGATCTCACCGCCGACGGGGCACCCCCGCCCGGCTGGGAGCTGGACCGGCCGCCGTACCACCTGGAGACCAATGTCCCCGGGGTGTTCGTGGCGGGAGACGCGCGCGCCGAGTCCGCCAAGCGCGTCGCCTCCGCCGTGGGAGAGGGAGCCATGGCGGTCATGCTGGTGCACCGGTATCTGGAGCAGTCGTGAACGCATTGCAGTGCAGCGAGGCCGAGATCGGCTCCCTGTTCCTCTTCGAGAAGCTGGCCCCCGACCAGCTCGCGCGGCTGTGCCGCGAGGGCCGGGTGGAGCGGTTCGAACCCGGGCCCGTGTACGCCGAGGGCGAACCGGCCACCTGCTTCTATGTCCTGCTCGAGGGGACGCTGGTGCTCTCCAGCCGGATCGGGGGCCAGGACGTGGAGGTGAACCGGAGCTCCAGCCGTGGTGTCTACGCGGGAGCCTTCCACGCCTACCTGGGCGACCGCGTCCGGCAGGTGTACGTCAGCTCCCTGCGCGTCATCGAGCCCTCGCGGTTCTTCGTGCTGCCCGCCGAGACGTTCGCCCGCGTCATGCACGAGTGGTTTCCCATGGGAGTCCACCTGCTGGAAGGGCTCTTCTTCGGCACCAAGAACACCCAGCAGGCCATCGGACAGCGGGAGCGGCTCCAGGCCCTCGGCTCGCTGTCCGCGGGCCTCACTCACGAGCTGAACAACCCGGCCGCCGCCGCGGTACGGGCCACCTCGGCGCTCCGGGAGCGGGTCGCCGGGATGCGCCACAAGCTCGGCGCCATCGCGGCGGGCCCGTACCGGCGCGACAGCCTCCAGATCCTCGTCGAGGTCCAGGAGCGCACGGCCGAGCGCGTCGCCAAGGCCACCACCCTGAGCCCGCTGGAGGCCTCGGACCTCGAGGACGCCATCTCCGACTGGCTGGACGACCACGGCATCGAGGGCGGATGGCAGCTCGCGCCGACGTTCGTCCAGGCCGGCCTCGACACCGACTGGCTGGACCAGGTCGCGCTGGCGGTGGGCGAGGACATCCTCGAAGGGGCCGTGCGGTGGCTGAACTACACCGTCGAGACCGAGCTCCTCATGAACGAGATCGAGGACTCGACCACCCGGGTCTCGACCCTCGTCAACGCCGCCAGGCAGTACTCACAGCTCGACCGCGCGCCGTACCAGGTGGCCGATGTCCATGAACTGCTCGACAGCACACTGCTGATGCTCGCCGCGAAGATCGGCCCGCACATCACCGTCGTCAAGGACTACGACCGCACCCTGCCGAAGATCCCCGCCTACCCCGGCGAGCTCAACCAGGTCTGGACGAACCTGATCGACAACGCGGTCTCCGCGATGAACACCGGGGACGACGCCCCGGGCACCCTGACCGTGCGCACCGCGCGCGACGAGGACCACCTTCTCGTCGAGTTCGGCGACACGGGGCCCGGCATTCCCGAGGACATCCGCGACCGTGTCTTCGACCCGTTCTTCACCACGAAACCGGTGGGCCAGGGCACCGGTCTCGGCCTGGACATCTCATGGCGCATCGTCGTCAACAAGCACCACGGTGACCTCCGCGTCCAGTCCACCCCGGGCGACACCCGCTTCCAGGTGCGCCTCCCGCTGACCGCCACCGGTCCCGACACCCCACAGGAGCCCTCATGACCCCGCAGAACGGAATCGACCCGTCGGTGCCGCCGAGCGGCACCGGATGCGCCGAGTGCGAGGCCGGCGGCGGATGGTGGTTCCATCTGCGGCGCTGCGCGCAGTGCGGACACATCGGCTGTTGCGACGACTCGCTCGCGAAGCACGCGACCGCGCACGCCGAGGCCACCGGCCATCCGCTGATCCGCAGCTTCGAACCGGGTGAGGGCTGGTTCTGGAACTACGAGACCTCCGAGATGTACGAGTCGGGCCCGCAGCTGGCCGGGCCCGAGAGCCACCCCGCCGACCAGCCGACGCCCGGCCCCGCGGGACGAGTGCCCGCGGACTGGGTGCGGCAGCTGGGCTAGGCGAACAGCGCACCGCGCGCGGCCGCGCGCGCGGTGCGGAGGGCCACCGTGACCCAGGCGGTGAGGAGGAGGGCGAACAGGGCGACGGCGAGGGCGGCGAGCGGGGTGGAGTGCAGCCGCAGGGCCAGCGCGCTGGTGCCGGTGACACACGTACCGACGGGAAACGTGAAGCTCCACCAGGTCAGCGAGAACGGCAGCCCCCTCCGGGCGGTGCGGCGGGTCAGCGCCGCGGCCAGGGTCAGCCACATCATGGCGAAGCCCCAGACGGGGACGCCGTACAGAAAGCCGAAGACCTCGGCGCCGGTGGCATAGGGGCGGGGCAGTGCGCTGTGGGCCGCGGCGCCGAGGAGGTCCGCGGCGGTCACCGACTGCCCGAGCGGGCCCAGGACGATCCACAAGGTGGGCGTCATGGCGGCCGGCCCGACCTTGTGGTGCATCAGCCGCGCCCAGATCTGGGTGATGATGACGAGGCTCGCCAGCAGGCTGATGCCGAACATGGCGTAGCAGGCGAGCAGCAGCGTGAGCCGGGGCTGCCCGGCGGCGGTGTGAGGGACGAGGGCGGCGCCGGTGGCGGCGGACACCATGGGCGGGACGACGGGCATCAGCCAGCCGCCGAACGCGGCGTCCGGGGCGGTGGCGTGCCCCGTCATGGCGCGGTAGGGGATCCAGACGGCGGTGACCAGCCCCAGAAGGGTGCCTGCCGACCACAGCGACACGTCGATGGCCACGGCCGTCGGCCGGCCGAGCCAGTCCTGCCCCAGGGTCAGGGCGCCGGCGCCCACGGTGAGCAGCGCCATGGCGGGGGCGCCCCAGAAGTGGGCCATCACCGGGTGTCCGGCGTGTGCCCTGGCCCGGTCGCGGTGGCGGGTCCAGTGCACGGCCCACGCCGCGGTGAGCGCCACCAGCCAGGCCGCGGCCAGGGCCCAGACGAAGGTGGCGGCCGTGTGCAGCCCGGGGACCCGGACGGGCAGGCCGGCCGCGGCGGTGGCGACGATGCCCGTGCCCATGACGGAGGCGTACCAGTTCGGGCCGAGGTTCTCGAACAGCTGGGCAGGGTGGTCCAGGTCGCGCAGCAGACCGGCGGGGAGCCGCCGCCCGGCGTCGTGCGCCGGAGGCCGCGGGGCGGTGAGGAGAGGGGGCATGCGGCAACCGTCGCCCGTCCCCGACGTGGCCGGTAGGCACTGATTCCGGATGAGCTCATAAAGTGGCCTTATGCCTCTCTCGCCGCGCGTCAGCGACCTGACCTCCTTCGACCTGCTGCTGTCGGTGGCGCGGCTGGGAAGTGTCGGCGCGGCCGCCCGGGCGCATGACATCACCCAGCCGGCCGCGAGCTCACGCCTGAGCCACCTGGAGCGCAAGCTGGGTCTGCGGTTGCTCGACCGCTCGCCGCGCGGCTCGCGGCTGACCGAGCACGGCGCGCTGGTGGCGGACTGGGCCCGGGAGGCCGTGGAGGCGGCCGCGGCCATGGACGCGGGCGTGCTCTCGCTGCGGGACGGCGCGCACAGCCGGCTGCGGGTGGCGGCCAGCCTGACGGTGGCCGAGTATCTGCTGCCGCACTGGCTGGTGGCGTTGCAGACCACGGCCTCGGACGCCGCCGTGGCGCTGACCGCGGGGAACTCCGACGACGTGGCCCAGGCGGTGCTCGACGACCGGGCCGACCTGGGATTCGTCGAGGGCCCGCAGATCCCCCGGGGCCTGAGCGGTCAGCGGATCGCGCGGGACGAGCTGACCGTGATCGTGGCCCGCGGCCACCCGTGGGCCCGGCGCCGCTCGGGCATCACCCCCGAGGAGCTGGCCGCCACGCCGCTGGTGAGCCGGGAGCGCGGCTCGGGCACCCGCCGCTATCTCGAACGCGCCGTCGGCGCCAGGACGCGCACCCCGCTGGCGGCCCCGCTGCTGGAGCTGCCCTCCACCACAGCGATCAAGACGGCCGTGGCCGAGGGCGTCGCCCCCGCCGTGCTCAGCTCTCTGGCCGTGGCCGCCGACCTGGCCAGCCGCACCGTGGTCGCCGTGCCCGTCCAGGGCCTGGACCTCCGACGCGAGCTGCGCATGGTCCACATCCGCGGACGCAGGCTCCTCGGACCGGCCCTGGACCTGTGTGCCATCGCCCGCCGCAACGGCGCCGGCGCCCCGGCACACGGCCGTTGACCGGCGCCGCGTATCCGCCGCGGGGCCGGGCGAGACCCGGCCGCGAATCCTTAAGGGGGTGCGGATCGCGGCCGGGCCGATCACCCGCACCGTCCCCGTCCCCACGGGTGGTGCGGACCGGGCGCGCGCCGCTCAACGCGCGACCCGGAGCGTCGGGCCTACGCCCGTGGGGCGGTGGCCGCGTCCGAGGCCGTGGCGGGCTCGGTGGTGTCGTCCGCGGTCGGGTGCGCGGCGGCGAGCGGACGCCGGCCGGGGATGAGCGAGGCGACCGCGAAGGAGATGAGGGCGGCTCCGGCGCCGACGGCCATGACGACCTTGAAGCCGTTTTCCGAGGGCAGCGCGTGGCCGCCGAAGTCGGTGACCATCTGGGCCAGGATGACGCCCGCGACGGCACTGGCGGTGGAGGTGCCGATCGAGCGCATCAGGGTGTTGAGGCTGTTGGCGGCCGCCGTCTCGGACGGGTCCACGGCGCCCATGATGAGGGAGGGCATCGCGCCGTAGGCGAAGCCGACACCGGCGCCGATGATGCAGGAGACCACGACGAGCTGCCAGACCTCGGACATCATCACGATGTTCAGGCCGTATCCGGCCGAGACGATCAGGGCGCCGATCATGAGGGTGATCTTCGGGCCCTTGGCCGCGGACAGGGCCGCGGACACCGGGGCGCAGGCCATCATGACCAGGCCCTGCGGGGCCATGACCAGACCGACGGCCAGCATCGACTTGCCCAGACCGTAGCCGGTCGCCTCAGGCAACTGGAGGAGCTGCGGCAGGACGAGGGACATCGCGAACATCGAGAAGCCGAAGGCCATCGAGGCGATGTTGGTCACCAGGACCTGGCGGCGCGCGGTGGCGCGCAGGTCGACCAGGGGTTCGGCGATCCGGAGCTCGTAGCGGCCCCAGCCCGCCAGGACGGCGACGGCGGCGATGAGCAGGCCGAGCGTGGTGCCGCTGCCCCAGCCCCAGTCGGCGCCCTTGGAGATCGCCAGCAGCAGACACACCAGGCCCACGGCCATGCCGACGGCGCCCACCACGTCGAACCGGCCGCCCGTGCGGACCTTGGACTCCGGGACGAGCAGGAACACGAGGGTGGTGCCGAGGGCGCCGATCACGGCCGAGGTCCAGAACAGCGCGTGCCAGTCGAAGTTGTCGGCGATGAGCGCGGCGGCGGGCAGACCGAGGGCGCCGCCGATGCCGAGGGAGGCGCTCATCATGGCGGTGGCGGTGCCCAGCCGCTCGGCCGGCAGCTCGTCGCGCATGATGCTGATGCCGAGCGGGATGACACCGGCGGCCAGGCCCTGGAGCACCCGCCCGACGATCATCGGCGTCAGCGAGTCGGACAGCGCGCACAGGACCGAGCCGCACACCAGCAGCACCAGGCTGAACAGCAGCATGCGGCGCTTGCCGTACATGTCGCCGAGCCGGCCGACGACCGGGGTGGCGACCGCGGCGGCGAGCAGGGTGGCGGTGATCGCCCAGGCGGCGTCCGCTGCCGTCGCGTTCAGCAGCGTCGGGAGCTTGGGGATGATCGGGATCACCACGGTCTGCATCAGCGAGACCACGATGCCGGCGAAGGCCAGCACCGCCACGACGACATTCGGTTTCGGCGGGGCGGACTCCCCGCTCGCGGTGGACTGCCCGCTTCCGGCGGGCTGGGCGAGGGCGTCGGGCATGGCGAAGGGCCTCCGGAGGCGGAAATCGACAGACCAGCTGACTGCCGGACTCGTTATTTTAAATCACTCGACTGAGTTAAAGTGACTGTAGCAGACGGTGCGCCGGTCAGTAGGCTGTCGGCCTTGCCTCGCCGCCCAGGGGAGGACCTGCGGCGGGCTTCGGGACCGGCCGCCGCGGGGCACGCCGCGGTCCCGGTGAGGTGGTGGACATGCCCGGCAGAAGGGTCCGTGAGGAGCAGGTCGAGGCGACCCGTGAGGCGATCCTCGACGCCGCGGAGCGGCTGTTCGCCGAGTACGGGGTGCACACGGTCTCCAACCGTCAGATCAGCATCGCCGCGGGCCAGGGCAACACCGGCGCCGTCGGCTACCACTTCGGCACGAAGACCGACCTGGTCCGGGCGATCGCCCGCAGACACACGGCGGTCATCGCGGAGATCCGCGCCCGCATCCTGGCCGAGTCCGGCGAGTTCACCTGTGTCCGGGACTGGGCGGCCTCCTCGGTGCGCCCCGTCATCGAACACCTGGCCTCCCTGGGGACCCCCACCTGGTTCGCCCGGTTCAACGCCCAGGTGTCGGCCGATCCGGCGCTGTTCCAGATCGTGGTCGAGGACTCCCTCATGTCCTCGTCACCGCAACAGCTGCGGGACCTCCTCGACCGGTTCCTCCCGGACCTGCCGCCCGAGGTGATCACCATGCGCATGCTGATGGCGCGCCATCTGATCGTGCAGATGTGCGTCGAGACCGAGCGGGCCCTGGCCGAGGGCGCCCCCGCCACCCGGCTCAACTGGGACGACACCGCCACCGACCTGACCGACGCGATCGCCGCGCTGTGGGAGGCCCCCGTCTCCCGTCACCCGGCCCACCCGCGGCCGGCGTGACGCACGCGGCGCGCGGGCGGGACACCGCTCAGTAGTCCAGCCGCGGGAACCAGTCGTCCCGGCCGCCCGGTGTCAGATCGAGAAGATGCCAGACGGGGGCGAGGAGGTCGATGCCCCGCTGCTCGATGTCCTCGGCCATGCGCGGGTGGGCGGAGTAGCGGTGGCGGACCGTGCCGTCGCCGTCCCGGGTGAACACGGAGATGGTGGAGTCCTGCTCGCCGTCCTTGTCCTCACTGCCCAGGTCGTACTTGAAGGTGCTGTCCCCGCAGCTCAGCAGGCGCAGCCGGGACCAGCCGCGGTTGCGGGCGTGCTCCCGCAGGGTGGCCGGGTCGGCGGCCGCGGCGACGGCGAAGTCGGCGTTCCGGGCGATGTGGTGGGCGACGCCGTTGAAGCCGTCGACCCACAGGGTGCACATCGGACACGGCTCGGTCTGCCGCTTTCCGTACATCAGGTGGTAGACGATCAGCGGCCGGTCCGGGGCGGTGAACAGCTCGCTCAGGGAGGTCTTGCGGACGGGGGCGTCGCCCGTGTCCAGGTCGGCGGGGCCCTCGAGGAAGACGTAGTCGTCGACCGGCGGCCCCGCGGGAAGCGCCCGCCGCCGGGCCGCGACCTCCTCGCGGTGGCGCATGAGCTCGATCTCGGCGAGGCGGAGCTCTTCGCGGGCGGCGAGGTAGTCGGCGGACTCATCGGGCAGTCGGGTCTGCCGCAGCATCGCATCCTCCTGGGTGGGAAGCCCCCGAAGGATTCGAGTCTATGGCGCTCCCGGGGTGCGCAGACGGCGATAAATAGTGTGCCAAGCGAGAAAAGTGCAGGTCAGGAGGGCAACGGCCCGGGAGGTGGGCTTGCTCCAGCAGGGAGCCCCGTCAGGCGTGGTCGGCGCAGCAGGGCGTGGGATTCGGGACTTCGAACGGCGCCAGCGCCCTGTCGGCGGCCGGCACCAGGGCGAGGGTGAGCCGCCCGTCCCGCCACTCGGGCCGTACGTGGTCGCGCGTGAGCACCGGCGTGGCGGGGTCGGGCCCCTGGCCGTCCGCCGCCGGTGCGCCGACCACGGTGACCCGGTCGATGGCGGTCAGGGCGAGCAGGTCGGCCACGGTGACCGTGCCGGTGAGGTGTTCCACTCCGGGATAGACCACGGCCCGCCCGCCCCTGCGGTGGGCGTGCTCCGCGGCGGCCAGCGCGGCCGTACGGACGGCCTGGTCCGCGCCGTACGAGCGCTCCCGCAGGACCGCGCCCACGTCCGCGCTCTCCCCTCCGGCGATGCGCTCCCACACGGCCTCGGCCGTGGCGGCGTCGGGCAGGGCGAACGAGACGGCGGTGGAGCGGCGCTCGTCGGTGCGGATCAGATGGGTGCAGGCGATCGTGCCCGGTGCGAGGCCGAGGTGGTCCAGCAGATCGTGGATCAGATGGTCGGCCGCGCGCAGGTTCGCCGACCCGGCGTCCACCCCGATGAGGAGGTGGACGCCGGGCACGACGTGTGGTGCGGTCATGCGGGCAGGACCCACATGGGGTTGGAGTAGAACCACAGGTCCTTCCACGGATCGGCGTCCCCGATCACGTCCATCGCCGGTCCGGCCGGGTCGACGGCGGCACCGCGAAGGCCGACGGCGGAGCGGTTGCCGTCGGTGCCGCGCAGCCGCACGTACACCGGCTTGTCCACGCGGCCCAGGGAGTAGGTCAGGCGCACCGAGCCGGTGGACTTGTTCACCTCGAAGGACTTCACGACCTTGGTGTCCGGGGTGGTGAAGGTGTCCTTGTCGGAGACCGGGCCGGTGACATCGCCCTGGATGACGTCCACCCGGGCCAGCTTCGGCACGAACTGTGCCCAGTTGGGCCCGTTGGCCAGGCTGATCTCCATGACCAGGTCGACCTGGGCGCCACGGCGCACATGCAGCACATTGCCGAGGGTGATCGCGCGGCTGCCGGAGCGCAGCTGGGCGTTCAGGCCGCTGATGAGCCCGCCGTGGTCAACCCAGACACGTCCGGCGCGGATGCCGTCCATCACCGCCTTGTAGGCGAAGGAGGCGGCGCCGACGTGGGTACGGGAGTACTGGCCCGGCCAGAAGTCGGTGTCGGTGAGGCCCAGGCCGCCGCCGTAGACCGGGTCGTTGTAGCGGCCGTTGGCGTTGAAGTCGCTGTTCGGGCCGCGCACGGCGGTGTCGGCGTAGACGTTGTGGGAGTCGGAGTTGGCCGTGATCCACCAGGGCTTGCCCTCGGCGAGCAGGCTGTCCCACAGACCGCCGACGGTGGCGGTCATCCAGTCGAAGCCGCCCCAGGTGCGGTAGCTCTCCAGCGGGTAGCCGCCGAAGGAGTCGGCGCCGGGGCTGTTGTCGTAGATGCCGCGGGCCCCGCCGGGGCCGGTCGGGGCGGGCAGACCGGCGGCCTGGTGGCCGGGGGCGCCCTCCATGCCGACGGCGATGGTCGGCTGGGCGTCGCGCCAGGCGCGGATCTCGTGCGGGGAGTCGATGCCCTTGCGCGCGGGGTGGTTGGCCAGGAACAGGATGTCCTTCACCCTGCGGCGCTGGACCTGCTCGGCGAGGAAGTTGACGCCCGCGATGGCCAGCGCCTCGTTCGCGGGGGTGTTGGAGCTCGCCTTCTTCACCGAGCCGTCGAAGGAGTTCTCGAACTCCTTCAACACCGCCACCTCGTTCTTGCCGGGGTGGACGAAGACGGTGCCGTGTTCGGCGGCCGGGATGTTCCACTCCAGGCCCTGGAAGACGAGGGTGTCGTCGATCTGGTCGCGGGCGGCGACGATGTCCGGGTTGACCTTCTCCACGCCGATCTTGGCGTGCGTCTCGCTGCCGTGGTCGGTGATGACCATCCAGTCGAGGCCGTGGGCGTTCGCCTGGCGTACGTGGTCGATGACCCGGTACTTGGCGTCGGAGCTGTACTGGGTGTGGATGTGGTGGTCGCCGGCCAGCCACAGGTATCCGCCGGAGCGCTCGCTCCCGGAGGCTGCCGACGCGGATGTCGCGGCCGCGGGGGCCGCGGCGGCCTGGCCCGCGCCGCCGAGGACGCTGCCCGCCGCGAGGCCCGCCCCGAGCAGGCCGGTACGGCGCAGCATGGAGCGCCGTGACAGCTGGCTGGGGGTCAGTGCCTCGTCCGGGACGGACATGTCGAGGGCGGGCGGCAGGGACGACGCGTCGCCGCTCGTGTGGTGGTGATGGTGGTGACCGTGGTCGTGTCTGTGACCGTGGCTCATGCTCAACTCCCGCTGGCGCAGGGACGTACAGGCTGGGACGGGGCAGATTCTGCGAAGCCTGCGTGAACGGGGGAGGACCGACCGGTGGTGCGGTGAGGAACTGCTGATGTGCGGCGAGCGCACACTCGGTGCCGGTGGCCGCTCTCGGCGCCGGCGGGGCCCGGGCGGCCGTCTGAGCCAGGTCGGGGCCGTTTTCGGGGTGGATATGGCACTGTCGGATAAAGAGGAATGAATGTTATAAAGGCCGACATGACAGCAGCTGCTCGCAAAGCCTGGCGTCGCCGCAGGCCGAGCGGGCCCCCAGCCCTGCACACGTCGTCCCCGAGACGGCGGGCCTCGCTGCTGCGCGGCTCGAGCGTGGCCGGGCAGGTCTTCGTCCTGGAGTTCTTGCTGGTGGTGGCGCTGGTCGCGATAGCCGTGGTGGCGATGGTGCTCAGCGCCCGGACCCAGGTCACGGCGGACGCCCGCCACCGTGCCCGTGCCGTCGCCGCCGCGTTCGCCCAGTCCCCCGGCGTGGCCGAGGCCATGACCAGGGGCAATCCCACCGCGGTGCTTCAGCCGCGCGCCGAGGCGGCCAGAAAGACCTCCGGTGTCGACAGCGTCGTGGTGTTCAACACCCGGGGGATCCGCCTCACCCACCCCCAGCCGGAACTGATCGGCAAGCGGATCGTCGGGCCCGCCGCGCAGATCCGGAAGGAGCTGGCGGGCCAGCCGATCACCGAGACCTTCCACGCGAGCCAGGGCCGCTCCGTGATCTCCGCGTTTCCCGTCACCGGGCCCGGCGGGAAGTTCCTGGGCGGGGTGTCGGTCGGCGTCAAGATCAAGAGTGTGAACAGCGAGGTGGACCAGCGGCTGCCGGTTCTGCTCGGCGCCGCCGGCGGGACACTCGTCGTGGCCGCGGGTGGCACCACCCTGGTGAGCCGGCGGGTGCGGCGCCAGACCCACGGCTTGGCGCCCGCGGAGATGACCCGCATGTACGAGCACCACGACGCGGTGCTGCACGCGGTCCGCGAGGGTGTGCTGATCCTCGACGGGGACGGCCGGCTCCTGCTGGTCAACGACGAGGCCCGGCGCCTTCTCCAGCTGGCCCCGGACATCGAGCGGCGCCACGTCTCCGAACTGGGCCTCGAGCCACATCTGGAAAAGCTGCTGGCCTCGGGGCGGACCGTCAGCGACGAGGTCCACCCGAGCGGGACCCGGCTGCTGGCGGTCAACATCCGGTCCACCGGCGACGCCGGCACCCCCACCGGGACGGTGGCGACACTGCGGGACACCACCGAACTCCGCGTGGTCGCCGGCCGCGCCGAGGTGGCGCGCGAGCGGCTCGAGCTGCTCTACGACGCCGGTGTACGGATCGGCTCCACCCTGGAGCTGACCGGGACCGCGGAGGCGCTGGCGGAAGTGGCCGTCCCCCGCTTCGCCGACGTCGTCACCGTGGAACTGCTGGATCCGGTGGAGCGCGGCGAGGAGCCGTCGCCACCACACGAGGCCGAGGTACTGCGCCGCACCGCGGTCGGCGGGGTCCCCGAGGGACACCCCCTCTTCCGCCAGGGCGAGCAGGCCACCTACGCCCCGTCCGCCCCGCAGCTCCAGGCCCTTCGGACCGGGCAGGCGGTGCTCCGGACCGATCTGAGCGACACCTCCGGGTGGCCCGCGGGGTACGGCCCCGAGGCCCTGCGTCTCCTCGACCACGGCATGCGCTCCCTGATCACGGTGCCCCTGCGCTACCGCGGTGTCACCCTGGGCCTGGCCAACTTCTGGCGGACACGGCGCAGCGAGCTGTTCGAGGACGACGATGTGGCGATCGCCGGGGAGCTGGCCGCGCGGACCGCGGTGTGCGTCGACAACGCCCGCCGCTTCACCCGCGAACACGCCATGGTCGTCACGCTGCGGCGCAATCTGCTGCCCTACGACCTGCCCGAGCAGGACGCCGTGGAGGTGGCCTCGCGCTATCTGCCCGCGCAGGCGGGCGGGGGCGGCGGCTGGTTCGACGTGATTCCGCTCCCGGGCGCCCGGGTCGCGCTCGTCGTCGGCTCGGCGGTCGGACAGGGTCTCCACGCCACGGCCACCATGGGCCGGCTGCGCACCGCGGTCCAGAACTTCTCGGCCCTGGACCTGCCGCCCGACGAGGTCCTCTCCCTCCTGGACGAGCTGGTCACCCGGGTCGACCTCGAACGCGGGCCCAGCGCCGACTCCTCGAGCATCGCCGGCTCCACCTGTCTGTACGCCATCTACGACCCGGTGGCGGGCCACTGCACCGTGGCCCGCGCGGGCCACCCGGCCCCGGCCCTCCTCGGCCCCGACGGCACCGTGGACATTCCCGAGGTACCGCTGGGCCCGCCCCTCGGCAAGGGCCGGGAACCCGTCGAGACCGCCGAGTTCTCCCTGCCCGACGCGACCAGCCTGATCCTGCACACCCACGGACTTCTCGCCCACGACGACCAGGACCGGGACACCAGCCTGCGCACGCTGCGCCACGTGCTGGCCACCGCCCCGGACCGCAGCCCCGAGGAGACATGCCGCAGCCTGCTGGACAATGTGCTGCCGCCCCGCCCCGCCGACGACGTCGCCCTGCTCGTCGCCCGCACCCGGCTGCTCGACCCCAAACACGTGGCCGAGTGGGAGGTGCCCTTCGATCCGGCGGCGGTGGCGCCGCTGCGGGCCGAGTGCGGTCGGCACATCGAGGCCTGGGGCCTGGAAGAGGCCGCTTTCAACGCCGAGCTGATCATCAGCGAACTGATCACCAACGCCATCCGGTACGGCGTCCCGCCCGTACGGCTGCGGCTGCTGCACGGCCGCACCCTGATCTGCGAGGTCTCCGACGGCAGCAGCACCGCCCCCCACCTGCGGCGGGCCAGAACCACCGACGAAGGCGGCCGGGGCCTGTTCCTGGTTTCCCAGTTCGCCCAGCGCTGGGGCACCCGCTACACGACCCGCGGCAAGGTCATCTGGGCCGAGCAGGCCCTGCACGACACCCCGGCGGGAGACGACGCCACGGGCGACAGCCTGCTCGGCCAGTGGGATGTGGCGGACTGGTGAGCCGACCGGTGAGCGCTACGCCGGTTTCGGGCTGAGCACCAGGTGGCGGCCGAGGGCCGACAGCCATCTGGCCGCGGTCTCCAGCGCCGTGGGCAGGGCGGCGGCGCGCGCGGCGAGCGCGGCGGCGCCCACCTCCCCGGCCTCGGCCGCCACCCCCGCCCCCGCGCCCGCCCCCGCTTCGGCCAGGCCCGTCCCGAGCGCCGCCGCGCCCAGTTCCAGGCCCGCGACCACCGGCAGCAGCTCGACGGCGAGCAGCGCCAGCAGCCCGACGCCCATGAGCGCGGCGGCCATCCGGAGCGCGTCCCGGTCCCGGGGCATCCGGCCCA
Organism: Streptomyces sp. NPDC021225; assembly: GCF_044332865.1. NCBI lineage: Bacteria > Bacillati > Actinomycetota > Actinomycetes > Kitasatosporales > Streptomycetaceae > Streptomyces > Streptomyces sp. NPDC021225. Next base: position 642,337 of record NZ_JBIRPV010000006.1, read on the forward strand.
GGTACTCCTCGTTCAGCCACGGGGTCAGGGTCACCCCGTACGGGGTGCGGGCGGCCTGCCGGCGGCGTTTCTCCTCGTCGATCAGCTTGCGCACCACCGGCAGCTCCGAGCCGTAGGGCATGCGGTGGATCTCGTACAGCAGCAGCCCGTCGATCCCGTAGGGCCAGTTGCGGTTGAACGTCGGCTGGAAGCAGATCCACTCGATGTACTTGTTGCCCTGCTCGTCGGTGGACGGCGGCAGTGGGACGATGCGCTGGTACATGGGCGTCGGCCGCCACTTCGAGGGACCTGCCTGGACGCTGTACGAGGTCAGGCTGAAGCCCTCCTTGATGTCGGGGTCCAGCCCGCGGATGATCTGCTCGAACTTGTTCAGCTTGTAGCCGATGTCGTCCCTGAGCGTGGCCACCGCCTGATCCGCCGTGGAGACCTCCAGCAGCTCCAGCACGATCGGACCGGCCTGCGGCGGTCTCGCGCAGAACCCGAGGATGTCCGGACGCAGCTGCCCGCCGGCCTTGTGGTCCCTGCGGAACTCCCGGAACAGCCGGTTCAGCAACCGGTCCGGTCCCGTCATGTGGGTGAGCAGACGCGTGTACTCGTTCTCGGTCAGCACGAACGACGCTTCGGGATAGCGGAATTTGAAGTCGGGGTAGAAGTAGCCGAACATGGCCCCCTGGGCCCACTGCCACTCCATGGTGTTCTGCTCACCCTTCGCGGTGCCGCGTACGCGCCCCGCGTCCCGGGTGAAGTTGCCCTCGCCGGGGCAGATCGTGACCTGCTGAGTGTCGAGCCGGGAGGCCATGCGCGGCGACGCCCTTCAGGAGATGGCCGAGAGGTTGCTGGTGACCGCGATGTCCGTGCCCGAAGTCGGGGTGTATTCGGCCCACTCGGCGATCAGCTCACCCTTCTCCCCGGGCTGCATGACCGGGAACGGCGCGGTCGGGGACCCGGTGTGCGCCTGGTCGAGCCGGGCGACCTCGATGTGCGTGCCGTCGGGGACCCTGGTGACCGTCTGGGCCTCCTGGCTGTGTTCCAGACCGTGGACCGCGCCGATGACGACCTGGGCACCGACCACGAACCCGGAGCTGGAGGCGACGGGGATGGAGACCGGCCGGGCGGACGGGCCCACCGAGGCGGCCGAGGTGGTGAAGACCGCGTCCTCCAGCCTGGTCGCGGTCCGTCCCGGGTTCGCGGGCGGGATCCCCGGGTAGTTGCGGTCGTCGTAGGCGGCGATCTCCTGCGCGATGGTCCAGTACTGCGAGGGGTTCTCGGGGGCGTTCGGGTCGTCGATGACACCGTTCTCGACGAAGTTCACCCACCGCGTCTCCCAACCGCGCCGGATGGTGAGCACCACCCGCGCGCTGCCCGCCCGCAGAAACGCCTGCCGGTTGGCGTCGGGGTGCTCGATCTCGCGGATGAAACGCCAGCTCTGCGGGAGGTCCCAGAAGTACGAGTAGAGGAAGCTCACCACGTTCTCCCACTCGATGGCCTGGTTGACGAAGCGTACGACGTCCTCGTACTGGCGGACCGTCGTCCACAGCGTGGAGTCCGGGCCGATGGTGTCCCCCTCGAATCCCGTGCCGTGCGCCACATCCACCTTGGCCGCCACGAAGGCGTCGAGAACGTCCTTCGGCATGCTGGGGAACCTGCCGCCGAGCAGATACCGCAACACGCTCTTCATGATCTCGTCGCTCTCCTCGCGGCGCAGCGTGAGCGTGTCCACGTCGCCCAGCCGGGCCTCGAGCGCCGCGATCCGGCCGGCGATGTCCTGCTGTTCCGCGTAGTAGTTCGTCTGCGCGGCCGTGTAGAGCGCGTTCCACACATCGAACTGCCACCGCTGCATGGCGGCCCGGGTCGGCCGCACCTCCGCGGTCAGCAGCAGGGACTGGGTGGACACCTGGTCGAAGACCAGGACGAGCACCGACGTTCCGCCGGCGCCGGCCATGAAGTCGCCGCCGTCGGTGTCCCGCTTCAGCACGGTGCCGGGCTCGAAGACCCGTTCCGGGAAGGGGTCGAAGGGCAGGGTCGTGCCCTCGATGGTGAACTGGCCCAGATGGCCCGCGAAGCTCGTCATCCGGCCGCTGATCGTGATGCTCACGATCTCGTACCCGGCGGGGATGTTGAGAGGCATCCTGGTGACGCCACGGCCCTGCGGCAGCGGCCCGGTCTCCACCGCGTACGTCTGCGGGGGCAGGTCCGGGGGCGGCGGCGGGACCTGCGCGTCGTACTGGTCGGCGAGCACCAGGTAGTGCGGCGACTTGGGGGTGGGCGGGTCCGTCTCCGGCGGCTCCGGGTCGCCCTTGCGGACCTCGGCGGTGATGTCGTTGTGCGGGATGTTGAAGACGAACGGCCCGAGCTGGGCCTTCAGCGCCTCGAGCTCCGCGTAGGCGCGGCGCATCGTGGCGGCGGGCTCCGGGAGCACGACGTCATACGTCTGCCGCATCCCGTACCGGTAGAGGCGGACCCGCCACTTGCGCATCAGGCTGAAGTAGTCGATGCGGATCGGGTTGGTCGTGCTGGGATTCCGCAGCGTCCTGGTGGTGGTCTGCGAGGTCCCGGTGACCGTGGTCGTGGAGATGGTGACCTTGTGCTCCTGCCGGGCGCGGGTGGACGCCTTCTGGGTCAGGGTGGTCGCGTGCTTCCGGCTGTCGGTGGCCGACTGGGAGGCCGCGTCCTGGCCGGTGAATCCCGAGGTGACCGAGCCGGAGATGACGGGGATGCCGCCGGAGACGGTCCCGGTGATGTTGAACTGGTTGGAGTGCTGCTGCTGCGAGGCGGTCGACTGCGACAGCTCGGTGTTGTCCGTCACCCCCGTCTCGCTGAAGGTTTCCAGCGAGTCGGTGACGATCGAGCTGAACTCCTTCTTCTGGACCGACCACTCCTTGTAGGTGACGGCGGTCTCCTCCTGCGGGGCCAGGGGAATGGTGGCGACGAGCTCGCCCCGCTCGATCCCGGCCGGTGTCATCTCCAGCCGCTCCAGGTTCATCAGGCCCATCCGGGGTGCGGCGGTGTTGGCCTCGAGGCCCTTGGCCGCCACCACCGCGGTCTGGAGCGCCTGGAGCGCAGTGCCCCGCGTGGCCTGGGGCTCCTCCGCGCGCCGGCGGCGCAGGGCGACAACGGCCTCGCCGAGTTCCCGGAGCGTGTGCATGGGGACCGTGGCGAAGGCGGAGAGCGGCGCGGGGGAGAGGGAGGGCGGGGTGAGCAGGTCCCGCAGTGGCTCGATGAGCTCGGGGCGCTGGTCTCCCAGCGCGTCGGCCTCGTCGGGTCGGAGCTGGAGCCGGCGTACGAACGCGGCCTTGGCCAGGGCCTGTCCGACGGACGGGGTCTCCACGTTCAGGGGCACGAAGGTCGCTTTTTCGATCTCGCGGGTCGACTGGTCGAGCACGGGCGCCGTCGCCGGCGGAAACATCGGCGCTGTCGTCGATGATGTCGCCGGTGTTGTCGCTGACGCGGGGGTCGGTGGAGTGGTCTGTGGCATCGGAGCGGCGACGCTCGGCGCGTCCGCTCCGGACCCGGATCCCGATCCGGACTCGGGGGCAATGGTCATGGTGATCTCCACAGCGGGTGACTGCGGCCGCACTCCGGGCCACTGGACCCGACCCTCGCACAGCGGATCACCCAGCGGCACCAGTTGTGCCGCTGAGCGGATCAGCTCCCCGGGCGCCGTTGCATCGCGGCGCTGATGACCTTCCCCGTCCGTACCACCGAGGCCGCCAGCGAGGGCAGCGGCCGGTCCGGGTCCACCAGGGCGCCCAGGGCCGCGACCACCGCACCGCCCCGGCCGCGCAGGGGGACGGCGACGCAGCACACCCCGTCCATGACCTCCTGACGGTCGAGCGCGAACCCGGTCTCCCGGATCCGGGCCGCCTCCCGCGCCCATGCCCTGGACGGCGGGTCCAGGGGCAGGCTGTCGGGCGCGCCCGCCACCAGGATCTTCCCCGCGGCGGTCGTCCAGGGGAATGTCATCCCCGCCCGCATCGGCGTCACGGCGTCCAACTCGCCGGGGACCGTGCCGGCTGTCAGTGTCCGGCCCTCGCGCAGGACGAAGATCCCGACCGTGGCACCGGTGGCTCTCGACAATTCGCGGACCGGTCCGCGAGCCAGGGCCAGTGTGCCGGGGAGCGGCTGCCATCCGAGACCCAGCCGGAACATTCGCGAGCCCATTCGGAAAAGGCCATTCGACCGTTCTACCGCACCCAATTCGACGAGTTGTTCGAGAAGTCGGCGCGCGGTCGTCTTCGGTAATCCGGTCTCCGCCGCCAACTCCGTGAGCCGGGAGGGCCCGGCCCTTTCCACGGCCTCGAGCAGGGCGAACGCGCCCTCCAGAACCCCGCGTCCGCCACTCGGCACACTCGTTTCGGTCACCGCCGAGCCCGCCCTTCCCTCCACCGCTGCCGCTTTGTGCTCTCTTACGGCAAGGAAAGCTATTTTAGATACACGGGAGATAAATCCCCACTTGACAACCCGGTATTCGCGAGATCGGTGGACATACGCGGACGCCCCGGTCCGGAGGCTGATGCCCCGCGCGCGGCCGAAGGGCGATCAGGCTTTCCGACGGCGACGGGGCCGTGTCACCTCGGGCGGCGGGTCCGGCTGCCTGATCGTGTCGACGAGCCCGGCCCAGGTGTCTGCCACCGTCGCCCACGGCGGTACGTCCGTGGGGGCCGGTTCGTCGCCCAAACCGCCCACGAACAGGTACCGGTGGGCGACCGTGGTGAGATGGCCGAGGACGTCGAGGCGGTCGTCGACGAAGTGGGTGATGCCCAGGCGTGCGCAGACCGGTCCCTTGTCCGCGCGCTCCCGGACGAAGTGCAGATTCTCGGCCGGGATGCCGGTGCGGGGGAAGAACTCGTGGTGGTGCAGCCACGCGCGGGTGTTTCCGGCGACTTTCGGGCCCGCCTTGGACACGATGTGTACTCGCCCTTCGAAGGGCTCCTCCGCCAGCAGGGCGAGGGCTTCGAACACGCCTTGCACCGCCGGGGTCAGCAGGGGCTGCGAGCCGAAGAACGAGGTGTCCTCTCCGGTGGCGATCCGGTCGATGATCACCCCGCCCACGTCCACCCCGAGCGTCGGAGGTGTCGGGCGCTGTCCCGGCCCGCGGTAGGGGGCGCGCCCGCCGCCCGGCGGCCGCTGTTCTCCGGCTCGCGCCATCGCCCTCACCTCGGGTCGGCGAATGTCCTCGACCCGAGGATCGTGGCAGGCGCCGCGGCGGGAAGCCAAGCGGATTACCGCGCCGCGGGCCGGTGGCGGTCAGTTGGGGTTGTCCGCGTGGGTGAGGGTCGTCCAGGCGTTGAAGTAGTTGTCCGTGCCGGACGGCCGGTGCGCCTCGGTGTACTTCTGGGTGTTGGACATGCTGATCCCGAGCCGGTTGTGGAGGGCGTTGTAGCCGACCTCGGTGACCTTGGCGAGGCCCGTCTTGACCGAGCCGCCGCACAGCCAGGAGGGCACGGCCGTGCCGTTCTCGTAGGAGGTGTGGAAGCCCAGCGCCTGGCGCAGCCGGTCCTGGATCTTCGGATAGAGGTCCTGGCCCTGGATCCGGCTGGTCTCCGCGATGTCCGCGACGGAGGCGATGCCCCAGCCGGTGTGCCCGAAGTCACGGCAGGTCTCCTGGGCGAGGCCGTCGGCGAAGGTGCTCTGGCCCTGCCAGTACTTGATGATCTCGGCGCTGGTGTCGATGTTGCTGTTGGCGGGCGGCTTGGGCAGATCGCCGTCGCTGGTCAGATATATGTACGCCGGGACGCGGGCGAGGTACGTGCCGACCGCCTTGTCGTAGGCGGCGCGGTCCTCGATGAACACCGAGATGCCGATCGCCGCCTCGGTCATGACCAGTTCCCAGTTGCCGTTCTTGGTCGCCGCGCCGTTGATCACCTCGGGGAGGTACACCTCGCGCAGCATGGTCGCGAAGCGCCCGGCGCCCGGCCAGCCGCCGTCGTAGGTGTACTTGATGATCTCGGCGGCACGCGGCCAGGTGGATCCGGCCCAGCCGGTCTGGAGCGGGGCGTTGCTGTTGGTGTGGTCGGTGATGGTCGCGGACCACGCGTCCATGATCTCGATCGACTTCTTGGCGTATCTGCTGTCCCGGGTGAAGTACCAGGCGAGCGCGTCGGTGTAGGCCGCGATGGCGTCCTGACGCTCGTCGGTGCAGCCGTTGTTGGGGTTGGACGACGAGCCGCACTCCACGATCGCCCGCGGCTTGGCGGTGCGCGAGAGCGAGGCGTAGGAGCTGGCCAGCATGTTGTCGTACGCGGCCTTCCAGGGCTGCTGGCCGGCGTCCACCTTGGCGCGGGCGTAGTCGAGTTGGGCCCGGCTGACCAGCACGCCCGGGTGGGCGAAGGCGGCCGGCGCGGCCGTCGCCCGCGGGGCAGGGCCGGTGAACTGAAGGCTCAGCAGGCCGGCCAGCAGGGCGAGAACGGTGCACAGCGCGGTTCTGGTTCGTGCCATCCGAGGACCTCTTTCCATTCACGAATAGGAACGTGGTTCCGAATACGGACTGGATTGGCCTGGACCATAGGGAGCCTTCGTGTGCATGTCAATGGCGAGGGTGGCGTATCGGGCGAATCGCCGCACATTCGAGCGCGGGGGGCACCGTTTGATTGATCAAAGCATCGGCGGGTTAGCATATGAGCGCCGCCTAGCTCGAAAGATAAACTTGTGACTGTCAACGAGGACTCGTTCACCAACTGGAAGAACCGCGAGGAGATCGCGGAGTCGATGATCCCGCTCATCGGGAGACTGCATCGGGAACGAGATGTCACCGTCCTGCTGCACAGCCGCTCTTTGGTGAACAAGTCGGTGGTCAGCATTCTCAAGGCCCACCGATTCGCCCGGCAGATCGCCGGAGAGGAGCTCTCCGTCACCCAGACGGTGCCGTTCCTCCAGGCCCTCACCACGCTCGATCTCGGCCCCTCCCAGATCGACATCGGCATGCTCGCCGCGCTGTACAAGGCCGACGACCGCGGTCTGTCGGTGGAGGCGTTCACCGCCGAAGCCGTCGCAGGCGCCACGGGCGCCAACAAGATCGAGTGCGGCGAGGGGCGTGACGTCGTCCTCTATGGGTTCGGCCGCATCGGCCGCCTCGTCGCCCGGCTGCTCATCGAGAAGGCCGGCTCCGGCAACGGCCTGCGGCTGCGCGCCATCGTCGTCCGCGGGAGCGGTGGTCGGGCCGACGAGGATCTCGTGAAGCGCGCGTCGCTGCTGCGCCGTGACTCGATCCACGGCCAGTTCCAGGGCACGATCACCGTCGACGAGGCGAGCAGCACGATCGTCGCCAACGGCAACGAGATCAAGGTGATCTACGCCGACGACCCGACGTCGCTGGACTACACGGCGTACGGCATCAAGGACGCCATCCTCATCGACAACACCGGCAAGTGGCGCGACCGCGAGGGCCTGTCCAAGCACCTCAGGCCCGGCATCGACAAGGTCGTGCTGACCGCGCCCGGCAAGGGCGACGTCCCCAACATCGTCCACGGCGTCAACCACGACACGATCAAGCCGGACGAGCAGATCCTGTCCTGCGCCTCCTGCACCACCAACGCGATCGTCCCGCCGCTGAAGGCGATGGAGGACGAGTACGGCGTGCTGCGCGGCCACGTGGAGACCGTCCACTCGTTCACCAACGACCAGAACCTGCTGGACAACTACCACAAGTCCGAACGCCGTGGCCGCTCGGCGCCGCTCAACATGGTCATCACCGAGACCGGTGCCGCCTCCGCCGTCACCAAGGCGCTGCCCGACCTCAAGGCGCCGATCACCGGCAGCTCGATCCGGGTTCCGGTGCCGGATGTCTCGATCGCGATCCTCAACCTGCGGCTCGCGCGTGAGACCACCCGCGAGGACGTCCTCGACTATCTGCGCAATGTGTCGCTGACCTCGCCGCTCAAGCGCCAGATCGACTTCACCAGCGCCCCCGACGCCGTCTCGAGCGACTTCATCGGCTCGCGCCACGCCTCGATCGTCGACGCCGGCGCCACCAAGGTCGAGGGCGACAACGCGATCCTCTACCTCTGGTACGACAACGAGTTCGGCTACTCCTGCCAGGTCATCCGCGTCGTCCAGCATGTCTCCGGGGTGGAGTACCCGACCTACCCGGCCCCCGTGGCCTGACCGCGGACCGGGCGCCGCTCGTTCCGGCCCCCGTCCGCGGGTACCGCAAACCGATCACCCGCGGGCGGGGGCGGGGCGTTCAGGCCACCGCCCCGGAACCCCGCGCGACGCCACGACGTTGGGTGTGACATGGGCGAACTGGTTCCTGGTGGAAACGCATTGCTCCCCGACGGCGTGCTGCGGATACGGGTGCCGGGCCCCTTCGACCTGTCCGTGCTGATCACCGGAGAGGACGGAAAGGTCGCGGGGGACGGCGACTTCGTCTTCTTCAACCAGCCGTCCGCCCCCGGCGCCCGGCTGGACGGTGACACCGTCACGCTGCGGCCGGAGGAACTGCGACGCGGCGCCGGCCGCGCCACGGTGGTGATCAGCCCCGCCGATCCCGGCACATCGCTCGGCCGGCTGCCCGCCCCCACCATGACCATCACGGGGGTGGGCGGGGCGCGGGCCATCCGGTTCACCCCGCCGCGCCCGACGCATGAGACGGTGCTGCTGCTCGCCGAGATCTACCGGCGCGGCGACCGGTGGAAGGTGCGGGCGCTGGGCCAGGGGTACGCGGAGGGGCTGGCCGGGGTGGCCCGGGACTTCGGGGTGGACGTCGCGGACGACGGCGGGCAGCCGCCGCCCCCGCCTCCTCCGCCGCCCGCTCCGTCGCCCGCCGCGCCCCCGGCCGGCGCCGCCCAGGACCCCGACGGCCTCCTCGGTCTGGTCAACGGCGTGCGGGCGCGGAGCGGCGCCCCCGAGATCGCCCTCGACGCGCGGCTGAGCACGGCCGCCCGGGCCCATGCCGACGCCATGGCCTCGCACGGCCGCCTCGGCCTCGAGAGCCCCGACGGGACATCGGTCTTCCACCGGATCGCCACCGCCGGCTACGCCTGTCTGACCATCGCCGAGCACATCGTCTCCGGGCCCCGTACGGCGGCCGAGTTCATGGACTACTGCCTCCAGGACGGGGAGCGCGGCGCGCCGTTCCGGGATCCCTCGGTCGCGCACCTCGGGGTGGGCCGGGCCGGCGGCGGCCGCTCGGGGGAGGTCTTCTGGACGGTGCTGTGGGCCCAGCCGTTCACGGCCGCGGGCCTGGCCCGTGCGGCCGCCACCGTACGCGAGCTCACCAACGCGGAGCGCGCCGCGGCCGGACTGCCACCGCTCGCCGCTGACCCGGACCTGACCGTGGCCGCGCAGCGGCACAGCGAGGACATGGTCGCCCGCGACTTCTACTCCCACACCGACCCCGAGGGCGGCCAACCGTGGGACCGGGCGGCGGCAGCCGGATGCCGCCACCGGGGCATCGGCGAGAACATCGCGTGCGGTCAGCGCACCCCGGCGGAGGTGGTCCGGGGCTGGATGAACAGCCCCGGACACCGTGCGAACATCCTGAAGCCGGAGTTCAGCCACATCGGGATCGGCTACGCGACGGGGAGCCGGGCGGGCACGTACTGGACACAGCTCTTCGGCAGCGTGTGAGGCGGCGCAGCTCCGCCACCGAGCGCCGGATCATCCGCGTCCGGCGGCGGCGTCATCGATCTCGGCGAACCGCCGCGCCATGAAGGCCACGTGCGCGAGCCCGAGATGCGCCGACATCAACGACGCCGCGAGATCCGGCTCCCGCGCTGCGATCGCCTGGGCGAGATCCCGGTGGAACTGCACGGTGCGGGCGATGTCGTCGTCGGAGTAGTAGAAGAAGGTCCCCAGCGTCATCGACGTCTCGGCGAGCGCCCGGGCGATCCGGAACGTCCTCGGTGCCTCGGCCGCGGCGAGGACGGCCCGGTGGAAATCGCAGTCGCTGCGGTGTAACTCATCGAGGTAGTTCTCGCCCTTGTCGCGCGCGATGCGGTGCATGTGCTCCACGGATTCCCACAACAGCCGCACGTCCCGCTCGGTGCGGCGAGTCGCGGCCAGCCTCGCGGCCCGCGACTCGAGGAGCTGCCGCAGCTCGAAGACCTCGTCGATGTCCGAGCGGGTGTACTCGGCGACGAACGCCCCCTTGTTCAACTCGACCCGGACCAGGCCCTCCTCGCCCAGCCGCCGCAGTGCCGCCCGCACCGGATTCCGGCTGACCTCGAGTTCGGTGCACAGCGCCGCCTCCGTCAGGTGGGCGCCGGGAGGGTAGAAGCCCGCCATGACCCGACTGCGCACGATCGTGTAGATATCGACGCTGCTCCGAGCCATCGCTCAACCATCCTCTCGCCGGGACCGACTGACTCGCGCCCATGGCCGAAGCCGGGAACCACAGTGATTGTCCCGCAGACCGGATAGGGAAACGCATACCTTCGGATCTGCTACGGATGATGATCAGGGCAGGTCACGGAGGGTCGATGCGGAGCACGGCGCGATGTCCGGTCCGCTGTCTCCCGTCGTTTCCACGTGCAGCGCATGGCCGTGGGCAGCCGAGCCCCCGGCCGATTCGGCGAATGTCACCCGGTGACCGTGCCGCTTTTCCATACGCCTTGAATGGCCGCGCCATAGCCGGAGAAGTCCGCCTGGCGTCCAGCATCGCCGCCATCGCTCCGCCGAGAGTGGCGCTGACCCGCCCGAGCCTCGTTCGTCTGCGTCATTTCATCGCGGCAGCATGGTGCTCACTTCTGATCGAGCATGGTTTTCTTGTTCGCATTTCTTCTTCCCGGGAAACTTCCACGGAAACGGCATTGGCCCGGCATCCGCTCATCGCCGCAGGTCAGGGGCGCGCGAATGATATTGACAACGGTCACCAATGCAGCCTTTGCCATACCCCCGTTGCGTGCGGTTCACTTCGGTCAGTCGAAGGACATGCCGATAGGGGGCAGCACAGTGACTTCCGCTCACACGCACCGCCACGGCCCGGAAGGGCACGGGGATCCCGGGGGCCATGACGGGCACGGCGGCCATTCGGGGCACAGCCACGGGGTATCCGCCGATGCCGACCGACGTTGGCTGACGGCCGCGCTGTTGCTCATCGTCGGCTTTATTGCAGTGGAAAGCATTATCGCTTTCGTTGCGGGTTCACTGGCGCTGCTGTCGGACGCCATCCATATGCTCACCGACGCGCTCTCCATTGTGCTGGCCCTGGTCGCGATGCGGCTGTCGGCCCGGCCGGCGCGCGGTCGCTACACATTCGGGCTGAAGCGCGTGGAGATCCTCTCCGCGCAGGCCAACGGACTCACCCTGCTGCTCGCCGCGGTGTGGCTCGGCTACGAGGCCATCCAGCGGCTCTTCGATCCGCCCGAGGTCAGCGGCTGGATGGTGCTGGTCACCGCGCTCGTCGGGGTCGCCGTCAACCTGGTCGCCACCTGGTGCATGTCCAAGGCCAACCGCTCCTCGCTGAACATCGAAGGCGCCTACCAGCACATCCTCAACGACCTCTTCGCCTTCATCGGCACCGCGATCGCCGGCGCCATCGTCCTGCTCACCGGCTTCGCCCGCGCGGACGCCATCGCGACACTGCTGGTCGTGGCGCTCATGATCAAGGCCGGTGTGGACCTGCTGCGCGAGTCGGGCCACATCCTGCTCGAAGGGGCCCCGGCCGGGCTGGACCCCGACGCCATCGGGCGGCGCCTTGCCGAGGCCCCTCAGGTGACGGAGGTCCACGACCTTCACATCTGGACCATCACCTCCGGTCAGACGGCCCTCTCCGCGCACGTTCTGGTCGAAGCGGACGGGGACTGCCACATCGTCCGGGACGACCTCGAACGAGTCCTGGCCGAGGAGTACGGCATCACCCACACCACCTTGCAGGTCGACCACCATGCCGAGGACGGCCTCGCCGTGTCCGCCGGGGGAGCGCTGCACACCGTGAGTTCGACGCCGCACTGCGCCGAACTGCACGGCCGGACCCACCGCAGCGTCCCGCACAACCACTGAACCCGCCATCAGGCGAGCCAGAATCTCCTTCCTACCGATGAGTTGGGCGCGGATCGCGAATGTTAGCGTTTGCACAGTCTGCGTATTCTTCGGTCAAGGAGATCGAGTGACCACATATGACTACGTCGTCGTCGGTGCCGGATCCGCGGGCTGTGTGCTGGCGGCGCGGCTGTCGGAGGACCCCGATGTCCGGGTGGCGCTGATCGAGGCGGGTGGCCCCGACACCGCGCAGGAGATACACGTTCCGGCCGCCTTCCCCCAGCTCTTCAAGAGCGAGCTCGACTGGGACCTCGACTCCGAACCGGAGCCGGGGGCGGGTGGCCGGCGGACCTATCTGCCCCGGGGCAAGGTGTTCGGCGGCAGCAGCTCGATCAACGCGATGATCTATATACGCGGCAACCGTGCCGACTACGACGGCTGGGCCGCCGCCGGGGCCGAGGGCTGGTCGTACGCCGATGTGCTGCCCTACTTCCGGCGTTCGGAGGACAACGAACGCGGCGAGGACGAGTTCCACTCGGCGGGCGGGCCGCTGACGGTCAGCGACAGCAGGTCGAACCACCCGCTCGTCACGGCGTTCGTCCGCGCCGCCGAGCAGGCCGGACACCGGCGGAACGAGGACTTCAACGGCAAAACACAAGCGGGCGTCGGGCGGTATCAGCTGACCCAGCGCGGCGGCATGCGCTGTAGCGCCGCCGTCGCCTATCTGCACCCCGCCCTGGAACGGCCGAACCTCACCGTGTTCCCCTCGGCCCGGGCCCACCGCGTGGTGATCGAGGGCGGCCGGGCGACGGGGGTGGAGGTGGAGCGGGGCGGCGCGGTCGAAGTGATCCGCGCCGACCGGGAGGTGATCCTGTCCGCGGGCGCCTACGAGTCCCCGAAACTGCTGATGCTCTCCGGGATCGGGCCCGCCGCCGCGCTCTCGGCCTTCGGCATCGAGGTGGTGCGCGATCTGCCGGTGGGCCAGGGCCTTCAGGACCACTACATGACGGTGCTGAACTTCCGTACCGGCGTCGAGTCCCTGATGAGCGCGCAGAGCCCGGAGAATGTCGCGCTGCTGCGCGATGCGGGGCGGGGCCCGCTGACCTCCAACATCGGCGAGGCGGGCGGCTTCCTCCACAGCCGGGGCGGACTGGACGCCCCCGATGTGCAGTTGCACATGGCTCCCGTGCTGTTCCACCAGGAAGGGCTCGGCCCCGTCACCGAGCATGGCCTTGCTCTCGGCCCCTCTGTGGTCGCCCCGACCAGCCGCGGCCAGGTGACGCTGCGCTCGCCCCTCCCGGACGCCGCGCCCCGGATCGTGCACAACTACCTGACGACGGCCGAGGACCGCGCATGCATCGTCGGCGGCCTCCGGATGGCCCTGGAGATCGCGGCGCAGGACGCCCTGGCCGAGGTCGTCACCGGGCCGTTCGAGGTGCCGGACACGGACTCCGACGCGGATCTCCTCGCCTTCGCGCAGCGGGTCGGGATGACGCTGTACCACCCGACGTCCACCTGCGCCATCGGCTCGGTGGTCGACCACGAGCTGCGGGTGCTGGACGTGGCGGGGCTACGGGTCGTCGACGCCTCGGTGTTCCCGAGCGTGCCGAGGGGAAACACCAACGCGCCGGTCATCATGGCCGCGGAGAAGGCCGCAGACCTCATCGGGAGCTGATCCTCCTGCCAGGGCTTTGCCGAGGCGGGGCGCCGGGCCGGCGCCCCGCCTCTCGCGCTACTCGGTCCCAGCCCTGCCGCGCCGCTTGACCACCAGGACACCTCCAACCAGGGCGACCAGGCAGAGGCCGGCGACAACGGCCACGGTGGGCCACGGGGACCCGTCGTCCGACGTCGCCGCCTCGGACGGCGCCGAGTCGTCCGGACTCGGTGCCCCGCCCTCCGGCGTCGAGGAGGCCGAGGAGGCGGAGGGCGAGGCCGAGGCGGACGCCGATGCCGCGGCCTCGGCGGCGCCGGGGGCCGCGGGCTTGAGCTTCAGGACCGGGGCCGGGTTCTCCGGTTCCGGCTCCCCGTCACGGGGCAGCTCGATCCACCGGGACACCTCGCCGTCCTCATAGGTCTCCACGGTCTTGAACGCCAGGGACTTCGCGTCCGGCAGCTGCTCGACGACGACGCTGTGTTCGGCGTTCTCGCCGGGTTCGAGCGCGGGTCCGGCGACGCTGTAGCCGTCGCTGGTGGGCTTCAGCTTCCAGCCTTTCGGCGCATCCTTCAGCCGTATGCCGGCGCCGGCGCCGTCCATGCTCTCGGGCAGCACGGTGCGGATCTCGGTGAAGCCCGCCGATTCGGACTCCGCCTCGGACTCGAACGTCAGCGTGACGTTCTTCGCCAGGGCGCGCGAGTCGGAGGCGCTCACCTCGGCGTGGGCCAGGGCGGGCGAGGCCGTGGCGAGGACGATCGCCGAGGCGGCGACGGCGAGGGCGGCGGTCCGCCACGGGCGGGCCGACGGGTGGTGTGCGTACACGTGGTCTCTCCTCGTCAAAGGGGTGGACGCCGGGTCGTGCGAGGCGTCCGTCGCGTGGTTCACGGGGCGAAGCGCACCCGTGGCCACGGCGGCCCCCTGCGGACGAGAACGTGGTCGAGCACATCGAGGGCCACGGTCGCGGGCGCCTCGTCGGCGCTCGGTCGCCGGGGAACCCCGCCACGCCGCCGCGCCGGAGCGCCCCACCAGCGGCGTACCCACCGCGCCACCGCCGCGCGTACGGACTCGGCGAACCGGCCGAGCGCCGAGGGCAGCGCCGCCAGCCGGTCGTCCGCGACGTACAGCAGCACGGCGACGGCCAGGGCCGCCACCGCGTGCGCGGCGAGCATCACCCCGGAGTCCACGACGGGGCCATGGCCGGTGGCGCTCCGCGGCTCCATGCCGTGATGCCCGGCGGCGAGGCCACCGGCGGGACCGGTGAAGGTCAGCCACTCATGCGCCGCCACCTGGACCGCGAGCGTGGCCGCGACGACGCCGGGCAGCGAACGGGGCCGCCCCGCCCACGGCTGCGAGGCGAGGAAGACCACGGCGAGCGCCGGGAGCAGGGCGGCCCAGGACACCGGCTGCCGCGACGCGACGTGGTGCGCGACGGCGGCCAGCGCGACACCGGTGACCGAGAACACGCCGGAGCGGACCACGCGCGCGTGGACATCAAGGCCCGTGGCGGGCCTGGCGCCCGTGGTCCTCGCCATGTCACGCCGTCCGTGGCGGCGCGGCTGCCGGTGTGTGCATCACACCGTCTGGATACGTACGTCCTCGGCCGGCTGTTCAGGCGATCCGGCCGGCCGGGACGGGGTGCCGCGGCGGCGGCGGAGGCCGACGGCCACGGCCGCGCAGGCGGCCACCGCGAAGGCCGCCTCCGGGGCGGGGCCCAGGCGGGTGGCGAGCGTGGTGGTCGTGCGCAGCGGGACGGTGCCGGTCAGCACCGCACGGGTCCACGGTCCGGTGGACTGGGTGACCTTGCCGTCCGGGGCGATGATCGCGCTGATGCCGGTGGTGGAGGCGACCAGCACCGCGCGGTCGTGCTCGACGGCCCGCAGCCGGGACATGGCGAGCTGCTGCTCCGGCTCGGCGATGTTGCCGTCGCGCATATAGGTGGCGTTGTTCGTCGGGACCGCCAGGAGGTTGGCTCCGGTGCGGACGGCGCCGCGGACCTGGCTGTCGTACGCCACCTCGTAGCAGATCGACTCCGCCAGCCGTACGCGCCCGGCGTCCAGCCGCACCGGGTGGTCGCCGGCGATGAAGTCGCGCGGGATGAGCTGGAGTTTGCCCAGGCCGCCGATGACATCGCGCAGCGGGATGTACTCGCCGAACGGCACCAGGTGCTGCTTGGTGTAGTAGCGCCCGGGGCCGCTGTCGGGCAGCCACAGCAGCCCGGTGTTGCGGATCCGGTCGCCGGGCGCGTCGAGGATCGCTCCGACCACGAGCGGGGCGCCGAGGTCGGCCACGAGGTCGGAGATCCGGTCGTGCAGCGAGGGGTCGGTGCGCGGGTCGGTGTCGCTCGCGTTCTCCGGCCACAGCACGAGGTCGGGCCGCGGTGTGCGCCCGGCCCGTATGTCGCGGGCGAGTTGCCGGGTGGCGGCGATGTGGTTCTCGGCGACCTGCTCCAGGCGGGCCTGCTCCTCCATGTTCCGGGCGCGGGGCACATTGCCCTGCACCACGGCCACCCGCGCCCGTGGCCCCTGATCCGCCGAGGGCGGGGCGGGGATCAGCAGGGCCCCGCCGGCGCAGGCGCCCACGGCCGCCACAAGTCCCGCGGCCGCCAGGCGACGCGGGCCGGGACGGGTGGTCACCAGCGCGGCGAGGCTTCCCGCCACCAGGGCGACCACCGCGCTGACGGCGGGCGCGCCGCCGACCGACGCCCACCCCAGCGCCGGGGAATCGGCCTGGCTGAACGCCAGCCGCCCCCACGGGAAGCCGCCGAGCGGCACCCGGGAGCGCACCGCCTCGGCGGTCACCCACCAGCAGGCGGCCCACAGCGGCCAGCCCGGCAGCCGGCCGAAGGCCGGGACGGCGCAGCTGAGCAGGCCGAGCAGCAGCGCCTGGGCGATGCTCAGTGCCAGCCAGGGCAGCACGCCGAGGTTGCTCAGCCACCACAGCAGCGGGGTGAAGAACGCCAGCCCGAAGAGCGTGCCGAGCCGGAAGGCGGCGCGTGGCCGGCGGTGCCGCAACACGGCGAGCAGCAGGGCCGGGCCGACCGCGGCGGTCGGCCACAGCCCGATCGGCGGGAAGGCGCTGCCGAGGAGCAGGCCGCCCGCGACGGCCGCCGCCGGGTCGCGCCACCGCGTCCGAAGGCGTATGAGGTCGGCGCGGCTCAGCGCCGTCGTCAAGCGGGTCATGGTCTGTCCTCCATCGAGTGTGCTTCACCGTCAACCGGTGGAGCGGGCGTTGCGGCCCGCGCTCCCGGCTTCCGCGCGTCGCCTCGCCCGGCCCGCGCCATCCGGATCCTTTCATCGCGGGCATGGAGGCTCGCCAGGTAGGCGTTGTAGGCGGCCAGCGGGTCGCCCGCGTCGCCGCGGTCGATCCGGCGGTCGACGCGGCGAGCCTCGCGGGCATCAGAGCGTACCCATTGGACGGCGAGGATGATCGTGGTGATCAGCACGGGGATGTCGCCGGTCGCCCAGGCGATGGCGCCCGCGTTGTACTGGTCGTCGGCGAGCGAGGCGCCCCAGGGGCGGTCGAGCGCCGTCCACCAGCCCGCGCCGATGAGGTCGGTGGAGCTCATCAGCGAGATGCTGAACCAGGAGTGGAACGGCATCGTGAGGATCATCACGAACAGCTTGGCGAGATACGGGATGCGGTGCGGACCGGGATCGACGCCGATGATCACCCAGAAGAACAGCAGCCCGACGGCCAGGAAGTGCACCAGCATCGCCAGATGGCCGTAGTGGCTGCGCATCAGGAACGCGAACAGCGGGGTGTAGTAGACCGCGAAGGCGCTGCCGATGAACAGCACCCCGGCCACCACCGGATGTGAGATCACCTTGACGTAGCGGCTGCCCAGCACCGCCGTCAGCAGCTCGCGCGGCCCGCGCCGGCCGCCCTTGGGGGCGGCGGGCAGGGCGCGCAGCGCGAGGGTCACCGGGGCGCCCAGCACCAGCAGGATCGGCGCCGTCATCGCCAGCGTCATGTGCTGGCCCATGTGGACGCTGAACAGCACCTTGCCGTAGCTGCCCAGGCCGCTCATGGTCGCGACCACGACGACCGCCAGACCCGCCAGCCACGAGACCGTACGGCCCACCGGCCACGTGTCGCCACGCGCCCGCAGCCTGCGCACCCCGGCCAGATAGGCGAGGGCCAGGGCGGCGGTGGCGAAGCCGAACACCCCGTCGAACCGCCACTCGGTGAACAGCGGTGTCCAGGGGAAGCCGCCGAGCGGGGCGGGCATCGGGAAGCCGAGCAGCTCCCGGACCGGGTCGTACGACTCCGGCGCCCGCGCCGGGGCCGGGGTGCGCGAGAGCCCGGCCGCGAGGCCGACGGTGGCCGCAAGCAGCAGCAGTTCGGCCGCGGCGAGCCGGGCGAACGCCGCCCGCCGCCCCGCCTCCAGCGCGGGGAGGGTACGCCTGCGATGCCGGGCACCGCAGACCGCGAGGGCGATGAGCGCGGCGGTCTTGGCGAGGAGCAGCAGCCCGTAGCGGGTGGTGAACAACTGCCCCGGGGCTTCCAGGCGGATGAGCCCGTTCACCGCGCCGGTGGCGGCCACGGTGCCCAGACACCAGGCGGCCAGCGGGCTGAACCGCCGCACGGCCGCCGCCGTGTGGGACGGGGCCCGCAGGGCGATGGCGGTGACGGCCGCCAGCCCGCCGGTCCACACCGTGGCCGCGAGCACATGCGCCGCGAGCGCGATGACGGCGGCGTCGTGGTTGTCGGCGGCGGCCGAGTGGCCGGCGAACGCCGGTGGCACCAGCCCGGCCAGCGCCACGCACAGTCCCCACCGCGCCGCGCCGCACGTGGTGACCCCGGGCAGCGCGGTGGCGAGCACCAGCGTGACCACCGCCGTCAGCGCGAGGGCGGTCCCCTGCGGGGTGTTGACCGCGACATCGGCGAGCACGGTCGGGTCGAGGACGTCGGCGGGCGGCTGGGCCAGCAGATCGGAGGCGGTGAACACCAGCCCCGCCAGGGTCGCCAGCAGCCACCCGCCCGCGGACACCGCCGCGAGGGCGAGCACCCGCATCCGCCGGGCGCCCAGCCGCCGCCCGCTTCCGGGCGCCACCACGGCGACCAGCAGCAGCGCGCCGACGGTGCACACCGCGGCGAGGTCCGCGGCGGTGCGCGCCAGCGGCAGCCCCCAGGCCGTGACCGGCCCCGCGTCCGGCAGCCCGGGGACGGCCTCGGGAACGGCGCCGCCGAACCGTACGGCCGCCAGCAGCGCGCCCGTCGCGGCCAGCAGCGCGGCCATGGCCAGCAGCGGAGGACGGAGGAGGACCTTGCGCACGAGGGGCTCAACCGCCATGGCGGAACCCCCTCTTGCGCACCGCGTACGTGATGCCGCCCGCGCCCGCGAGCACCGCTGCCGCCCCGGCGGCCACCGGGAGCGCCCCGGGGCCGGAGGACTGCTCCGCTTCATCCGCCTCGGCCGAGGCGGACGAAGCGGTTGAGGCGGACGGGGCGGCTGAAGCGGGGCGGGACGGCGAGGGCCGGGGGACCGGAGCCGTCGTCCGGGCGGCGGCCACGGTGAAGGTGTAGCTGCCCGACACCGGGTGGCCGTCGGCGGACACCACCCGGTAGCCGACGGTGTACCGGCCCGCCGGCAGCTCGGCCGTCAACGCCTGGGACACGGTGCGGCCGTCGACCTTCGGCGCCCCCGTGGTGACGGAACGGCCGGAGGCGCCGGTGACCGCGACGCGGCTGTAGCGGGCGTCCATGGGGTCGTTGAAGGACAGCGAAACCCGGGCGGGGGAGGCGGCGACGGTGGCGCCGTCGTTCGGGGCGCTGCCGGTCAGCCCGGTGTGCGCGGCGGCGGGCGGCGCGGTGGCGACCGCGACGGGCGCGGCGCAGATCAGCAGCCCGGACACGGCGGCTGCTCGCCTGATGCGTGCGATGGACATGAAGTGCCTTGGTCTCCGGCCGCGAACACGGCCGGGGTCGGCGGCCGGGCACGCGGCGGCCGCCACTCCGGTTCAGACCGGGCAGGCACCGCCGCCCGGCACCGGCCGGAGCGAAAGCGGGACACGCGGGATCACGCGGCGGTGCGGCGGGGCGCGCTCACCGCGGCGCGGCGGGGCCCGGAACGCGACGGCGGTACGGCCGGGATCGCCGACGGGCACCAGCGGCAGCCGCCCCAAGGCCCGCACCGGGCCCGGCAGACGCAGCGCGAGCCGCTGGCGCGCGGCGGCGGCCAACGTACGGAGCGGCCGCAGCGTCACCTCAGCGACCCCGAGCAACCGGGCGGCGAGCACGACGGTCACCGCGTGACCGGCCGTCACCTCCCAGGACGGATGGCCGGCCCCGGCGCCGTACGCGGCGGGCAGCGTATAGCCGAGGTGGAAGGCCGCCTGGGCACCGCCGAGCGCGGCCAGCGCCCGCTCGGGGGCGGGCGAGCGCCGGGCGGTCAGCAGGAAGCCGAGCAAGGTGACCGAGGCGCCGCAGCCCACGGCGGCCGCCGGAAAGGTCCCCGCGCGGACGCACCTGCCGAGCAGCGGGAGCAGCACGGTCAGGGCGGCGAGCAGGGGCGCGCCGATCAGCGGCCGGGCGGCGCCCGGCGCCACACGGCATCGGATCAGTCGCATCGCGCCACAGCCTTCTCAAACCACCCAGTCCGCCGCGCCCTTGCCACCGGGCGCGGGCCCGCGAGAGCGCAGCCTATCCCGCGGGGTCCTGACCGCACGCGGGCAGGGCTGGGCAGGGGCCGGGGCGGTCAGGACTTCGGCCGCTCGCGTCCGGCCGCGTCGGCCGTCATGTCCTGGGTGCCGATGACGGAGAGCAGCTCAAGCCGGGCGGCGCCCTCGGTGCCGGGCGGGGCGCTGAACCACAGCAGGCGTTGGCGTCCGTCCTCGCTGAACAGACTGTGGCAGTCCAGCTCGATGACGCCCAGCGCGGGGTGGACGATGCGTTTGCGGTCGACCCGCCGGAGGGCGACGTCGTGGGTGTCCCAGAGGGTGGCGAACTCCTGGCTGTGCCGGCGCAGCGCGGCCACCATCCGGGCCACCTCGGCGTCACCGGCGCGCCGGGCCGCGACCGCCCGCAGGTCGGCGACGAACACCCGGGAGTGATGGGGGTGGTCCTCGGGCGGGTAGACCGTGCGCGCGTCCGGGTCGGTGAACCAGCGGTGCACGAAGCTCGCCGCGCGGCCGCGCACCGCCGGGGGCCGGCCGAGCAGCGCGGCGGCCAGGGGGTTCTGCACCAGGGTTTCGTGCAGATCGGTGATGACCTGGGCGGGGGTGGTGGTGAGCCGGTCCAGCAGGCCGAGCAGGCCGGGCTGGACATGCGCGCTCGGGCCGTGTGTCGCGGGCGGGGCCGGCCGGTCCGTCAGGTGGAACAGGTGGTCCCGTTCGTCACCGTTCAGCCGCAGCGCCCGGGCGAGCGCGGCCAGCACCTGCGCCGAGGGCTGGGCGCCCCGCCCGCGCTCCAGCTCGGTGTAGTAGTCCGCGGACAGCCCGGCCAGCTGGGCGACCTCCTCGCGCCGCAGCCCCGGTACCCGGCGCCGGGGCCCGCTGGGCAGTCCGACGTCGGACGGGCGGATCCGGTCGCGCCGGGACTTCAGGAACGCTGCGAGTTCGGCATGGTTCACAGGCCCCATCGTCCCGCGCCCCGGCGCGCCGATCCAGGGGACGGCAACCCCAGGGTGGGGTCAGCCCTGGCCGGCCCGGGAGCACCGGCGCACGCTGGAGACACAAGCGGGGAAGTCACGGCGCCCGGCGCCGTGGCCCCGCTCCACGACCGAACGTCTCCCAGGAGTCCCCATGCCCCCCGAGGAAAACGCGCCGACCCGTGTCGCCATCGTCACCGGCGGTTCCCGTGGAATCGGCCGCGAAGCCGTGACCAGGCTGGGCGCCGACGGATACTCCGTCGTGGTCGGATACGCGGGCAACCGCGAGCTGGCCGAGGCCGCCGTCAAGGAGATCGCCGCCGTCGGCGGCAGGGCGATCGCCGTCCAGGCCGATGTCGCCGAGGAAGATCAGGTGGCGGCGCTCTTCGACGCCGCGGAAGCCGAGTACGGCGGCGGCGGTGTCGATGTCGTCGTCCACGCGGCCGGCCGCATGTATCTGGCCCCCGTCGCCGACCTCGACCTGGCGAAGCTGGACGCGCTGCACCGCACCAACATCCGCGGAACCTTCGTCGTCGCCCAGCAGTCGGCCCGCAGGATCCGCCGTGGCGGGGCGCTGATCACGTTCTCCACGTCCGTGGTGGCCCTGGCCCTGCCCGGCTACGGGGCGTACAGCGCGAGCAAGGGCGCCGCCGAGGCACTCACCATGATCCTCGCGCGCGAGCTGCGCGGCCGGGACATCACCGTCAACACCGTCGCCCCCGGACCCACCGCCACCGATCTGTTCCTCGAGGGCAAGGACGAGGAGACCGTCGCCCGGATGGCCGCCATGCCGCCACTGGAGCGGCTCGGCACCCCCGCCGACATCGCGGAGGTCGTGGCCTTTCTCGCCTCGCCGGCCGGCCACTGGGTCAACGGCCAGGTCATCCGCGCCAACGGCGGCATCGTCTGACCGCCACGGCGCACCCGTTCCGTTCACCCCGCACACCCGTCCCACACACCGGAAGAGAGAGTCACCATGCCGTTCGCGAACTTCAAGGTCCCGGCCGGAAGCCTCGACGAGAAGCAGAAGGAGCGGATCGTCACCCGCACCACCGAGCTGTACGTCGAGATCTACGGGGAACGCGCCCGCGCCAACACCATGGTTCTGGTCGAGGAGGTCGCGGACGGCGGCTGGGGGATCGGCGGCGACGTCCTGACCCTCGCCATGCTCCAGCGGCACCCCGAAGGCTGACGCGCCGGCGGCGCCGGGCCCGTACCGGCACGGTCCGCGGACCTCGCGCCCCGCGGACCGCCCGGTGGCGTACGGCGGTCGCGTGGGCGCGGGCCCGGGGCATGGCCTCGTTCAGCAGGTGTTGTTCGTCTGGGTGAGCAGCCCCAGACGCCAGGGGAACTGGGAGTAGTCACCGTCGGCCGAGGGGTTCATGCCCTGGTAGAGGAAGTGCAGCCGGCAGGAGTTGATGGTCATGGTCTGGTCGTTTCCGGTCCGGATGAGTTCGCCGTGGCTGATGTCCTGGGTCCAGGCGCCGGACGGGAAGGACACGTTGTTGCTGCGGGCGAACGGATTGGCCTCGGTGGCGGCCAGCGGCTGCCACTGGCCGGTGAGTCCCTGGGCGGTGAAGGAGCGGTAGTAGCGCCTGCCGTTGCTGCCGATGGCCTCCATCATCAGCAGGTAGGTGTTGGTGCCCTGGACGCGGTAGACGGCGTCGCCCTCGAACAGGGCGAACTTGGAGTCCTGAAGGACGAGTTGGCTGTTGCGGAAGTTGTTGGGGTTACCGGGGTCGGTGCTGGTGGAGTACGACGGCGGGCCGGTCTGGTACACGAGGTACCACAGCCCCTTGGGCGCGAAGTAGAACACCTGGGGAGCGGCGGCGTAGCGGGTGCCGATGTTGGGGTTGGTGTCCAGATAGGTCAGCGGGGCCGAGCCCGCCTGCGACCAGTCGGTGAAGCTGGTGTACGCCATGCTCCAGGCGCCCGAGGTGTTCGCGGTCGTCATGAAGACGTGCCACTTGCCGTTCGCCTGGATCACCGTCGCGTCCTTGACGGAGACGACGGGGTGGGCGGCGTCGGGCTTGGGGGCGAGCAGCGGGCCGGTGGAGGACCACTGGAAGCTGCTCGGCAGCGCGGCGGCGGCCTTCGGGGCCGCCTGGGTGTCCCGGCCCGCCGCGGCCAGGTGCTCCCTTGCGGGTCCGGAACGGTGGCGCGTGGGGAGGGCCTTGCCGGAACGGATGACGCGGGCGCTGTCGTGCTCGGCCTGTCCCGGCGCGGGGCGGCGGCACAGACTCTGTCCCCGACCCGGTCCGTTCGATATGTCGAATCATGGCCGGGCCTTCGGACGTCAAGGATGAGAGGCGAAGCGCCGACGGCGTCAATACCTCTCGCACCACCCGGCCCGCCGGCCCCGCGGCTCGCGGTCCGGCCGGAGCCGGCGAGCACGCCCGGGGCGCGCTCGGGCGTGCTCGTCCGGGGTGGCTCAGCAGCAGGCGGGGCGAACCAGGGCCAGGTCCGGCGGCAGGCTCTGGGCCGTCCGGGCGGCCGTCGCCGCGGATTCACCGCTCCGCGCGGAGGCGGCGCGCCCCGTCTTCGACCCCGACGCCACCAGGTTGTCCACCGTGTGCACCACGCCGCCGAGCACCACCTGCCGCACCGCCGCGGCCGCCTGGATGTCGCTCAGCGGGTTGCCTTCCACCAGCACCAGATCGGCGAGTTTCCCCGGCTCGATCGTGCCCAGATGGGCGCTCATGCCCAGCGCCCGCGCGCCCGTCACGGTGGCGGAGCGCAGCGCCTGGTACGGGCTGGCGCCGTAGCGCACCATAGTCTGAAGGTTCAGGTGGTAGTAGACGGCGGGGGGCACCAGCGGGCTGTCGGTGCCGACCCCGACCCGCGCCCCGCCCTCCAGCAGCCGGTGCAGCGTCGCCCCGTGCCGGGCGGTGAACGCCAGCTCGTCGGCCGGCTCGTTCTGCTGCGCGTCGGCCACTCCCGTACGGAACTGGTCGTACTCCGCCTGCATCATCAGCGACGTCAGCCGCCGGTCGCCGACCGCCCACCCGGCGTACCGGTACAGCGCGGCGCGGGTGGCGGACAGGCCAGCGCCGGACAGCCCCAGCGTCGGGGTGAAGACCATGCCGGAGGCGATGAGCGGCTCGGTCACGTCCTGGTGGGTGTGGCCGAGGTGGGTCTCCTTCTGGCGGCGGCCGTAGCGGCTGGTGCCGCCGATGTGTTCGACGCCGTCGGCGCCGAAGCCGAGCGGACCGAACAGGTAGTGGGAGGTGGCGGGCAGGCCGAGGCGGTGCACCGCCCGCACGGCGGCGCGCTGTAGCGCGTACGGCAGCCGCACATAGGCCTTGAGCAGGTCGTGGCCGAGCGCCTCGGCCTTGGCCACCTCGCGCGCCAGCTCCTCCTCGCTCGAGATGGGGCGGCCGACGGCATAGTAGGAACGGGAGCCCTCGAGCGCGTTACCGGCCGCGAAGAGGCGTGGCCCGATGCGGCGTCCGGCGTCGATGGCCTCCTTGACCTCGACCGATTCATAGTGCGGACCGCCCGGGGAGCGCAGCGTGGTGACGCCGAACGACAGCCACAGTTTCGTGGTCTCGGCCATCAGCCAGGGCGCGTGCTCGTGGAGGGCGATCAGACCGGGCAGCGCGGTCAGCTCGCGGGCGTCGACGGTGCGGTCCCCGCTGACGGAACCGCGCTCCACGACCCGCTCGACGCGGTTGTCCTTGATGACGATGTCCACGTCGTGCCGCAATGTCTCGGCCGTGCCGTCCCAGACCGCCCCCACCTGCACGACGGTGCGCCCGGACTGCCTGGCCTGGCGCCAGGTCAGCTTGGTGGGGACCGTGGTCGCGCGGCCCGTGCGGGCGTCGGCGAGGCGCAGCCGGCCGTCGGAGAGATAGAGCAGGGAGCGCGAGTCGGCGCTCCAACTGGGGCAGTCGGCGGTCTCGCCGTTCAACTCGCGGGCGGGGCCGGTCGGCCGGCCGGCCGGGTCGAGGGCACTGAGGTGCACGGTGCCGCCGACGATGTACGCGGTGTACTGACCGTCGGGTGAGTAGACGGGCCCGGCGTCCATGGTGTTCGCGAGGGACTTCCCCGGCACCGGCTCGTCGTAGCGGGTCTCGCCACTGGCGAGGTCGACGGTCAGGATGCGGTTGGCGCCCTCGCGGTAGCGGGGTGTGGCGGGCACCAGCGCGGCGCACGACAGCTTGGTGCCGTCGGCGGAGAAGGCGGGCCTGCCGCCCCAGGCCACGGTGCGTACGGCGCCGGAGGCGACATCGACGGTCTGCATGATGCTGGACCAGAAGGAGAACGCGACGGTCTTGCCGTCGGGGCTGAAGACGGGCCAGGTGAGCTGGCCCTGAAGGTCGGTCAGCTGCCGGTCCTCGCCGCTGTCGAGGTCGTGGAGCCACAGGTTGGTCGTGGCGCCGCCACCCCGGTCGCTGACATACACCAGGGTGGACCCGTCGGGGTGCCAGGCGAGGCCGCTGTTGATGTTCCCGTCGGAGATCACGGCCTTGGGCGTGGAACCGATGCGGCCGACCCAGATGTCGCCGAGCGCGGCGAAGGCGTACCGGTTGCCGTCGGGCGACAGGCACGGGCTGACGATGCCCTTGACCTCGCGCGGCGCGGTGGAGTCGAAGTCCCGCGGGGCGGGCCGCTCCGGGACGCGCGGCACGGTGAGGTGGGCGGTGAAGGGGATGTCCTTGACCGAGTCGCCGGTGAGCGACCTGCGGCGGATCTTTCCGTCGGCCGTGTAGAACACCTCGTCGCCGGAGATCCAGCGCGCGGCGAACGGGAACACCTCCTCGCCGTCGTCGGAGACGGCCTTCCCGTCCACGACGAGGGTGGCGGCCGACGGGGTGAGGTGGACATACGCCAGCTTGGTCCCGTCGGGGGACAGGGACGGCCCCGCCACCCGCCCCTTGGCGACGGCGACGAGCTCGGTGCGCTCGCCGTCGGCGTCGACCTGGACGACGGCCTGCGGGGCGTCGCCCTTGCCGCTGGTGAAGACGATGGCCTGCCCGTCGGGACGCCAGTAGGGCTGTGCCTCCTGCGCGGTGGCGTCCGCCCCGGTGGCCCACAGCCCGCTCTCGCCGGTGTCGAGGTCGAGGACGTGGATGGCGTAGCGCCCGTCCGTCTCGCCCGCGTAGGCGATCCGCTTGCCGTCCGGGGAGAACCGCGGCTCGCGGTGGTCGGAGGCGCCCTTGGTCAGCTGCCGGGCCCCGGTGCCGTCGGCGCGGGCGAGCCAGAGATGGAAGTTGCCGTCGGCGTACGACTGGTAGACCAGATGGCGGCCGTCGGGCGAGAAGTCGGGCTCGGTCGCCTCGTGGTCGATGCCGGTGAGCCGGCCGGCCTCACCGCCGTCGGCCGGGACCGTCCAGAGCAGGTTGAGCAGGTCCAGTACGACGGTCCGGCCATCGGGGGAGAGCGCGGCGGAGGCGTTGGTGGCCTGGCTGACGCTGATCCGCCGGGTGTCGCCCTTCGCCTCCGCCGTGCCCCGCGCGGTGGACGCCGCGGCCGCCTCGGTCTCGATCCCGGCCAGGGGGCCGCCCAGCCACAGACCGCCGGCCCCGACCGCAGCCTGGCCGCTCCGCTGGATGAGTGTTCTGCGTGATAACTCCAACGCCGTGTCCCCCCTGGGCTCGGTCACTTGCCCGGTCGCAGGTGTGAATGACCGGCGCAGGCAGGGTGGCACACGGGTCTGAACCCGGTCTAAACGCACGACCGGCGCGTCAGGCGCGGGGCGGTCGTGCCCTTCGTCATCTCTCGGGCCTCGCCCTCGCGGGCATCTACAACGTCACCTTCCCCTGGTCTCCTGCGAGAGCCCGGGGAGTGGTGCCACGCCGTCCCCCGGTTCTCTCCGATCCGGGCGTCGAGCGCGCTCAGTGTGCCAGCTTCAGACCGGCCACGCAGCCGACGATGCCCGC
The DNA here is from genome assembly GCF_044332865.1 of Streptomyces sp. NPDC021225. Lineage (NCBI taxonomy): Bacteria > Bacillati > Actinomycetota > Actinomycetes > Kitasatosporales > Streptomycetaceae > Streptomyces > Streptomyces sp. NPDC021225. The sequence continues at coordinate 669,380 of NZ_JBIRPV010000006.1, forward strand.
CAGCAACAGCAGCCTCAGCGGGGTGGCGGACTCACCGCCGAAGGCGATGGCGTACCCCGCGGTGAGCACCGCGCCGATGCCCACCCAGACCGCGTATCCAGTGCCCACCGGCACCGTCCGCAGCGCGTAGGCCAGGCCCGCCATGCTCAGTACCAGGCCGGTGCCGAAGACCACGGTCGGCAGGGGGCGGCTGAACCCCTCGGACTTGCCCAGCGCCGTGGCCCACACGGCCTCGAGTACTCCGGACACCACCAGAACGATCCATGCCATGACGGACGACTCCTCGCGTCGTCTTGTCATGACTGGGTACGGCGCATCTCGTCCAGGAGCTGGTGGGGCTCTGCCCGCCATCATCGCACACGCGTTCAGGGCTGGAGGTCGGCGAGAAGCTTCTTCGCCGCCTCCAGCTTCGGCCCGTATTTCGCGGGATCCGTGGCGTTGAGCGCTGTGAAGATGTCCACGGCCTCCCGCGCCCGCACCAGAGCCTGGTCCCGCTGCCCGGAATAGCGCAGATACGGAATCGTCGGCCACATCAGCCAGTCGCCCAGCGCCGGGCGATACCTGGCGGGGTCCTTGGTGGCGAGCCCGCGCAGCACATCCGTGGCCTCGACGGCACGCTGCGCGCCCTGGGCACGCTCGGACTCGTCCCACAGGATCTGCGCCAGATTGACCAGCGTCCAGGCCTTCCGGTACACGTGCTCGTCGGAGTCGGGCTGCTCCCGGATCAGCTGCTCGTACAGGCTCAGTGCCTCCTGCTCCCGGGCGAGGGCCTCGTCGTAACGGCGGATGCCCTTCAGATAGGTCCCCGCCGGGAACACCAGCCATGACGCGAGCCCGGCTCGGTAGCCGGGATTCTTCGCGGTGAGCCGGCGGAGCAGGTCCGTCGCTTCGACGGCCCGCTGCGCGCCCTGGATCTGGTCGGAGTTCGCCCACAGGGCCTGTGCCAGATTGACCAGAGTCGTGGCCTTCCGATAGGCGAGCTCGTCGGAGTCGGGCTGCTCGCGGATCAGCTGCTCGTACAGCCCCAGCGCCTCCTGCATGGCGGCGACGGCCTCGTCATGGCGACCGGCGGCCAACAGATGAATGCCCAGGGGGGACACCAGCCAGCCGGCGAGCCTCGCACGGTAGCCGGGGTCCTGGGCCACGACCTCGCGGGCGACCGCGATCCCGTCGAACGCCCGGGCGATGGCCTCGTCGCGCAGCGGGCCAGGGAGGTTCCACAGGGTCTGCGCCCTCGTCATCAGGGCCTGCGCATCCGCGATGCGGGCCGCCGCGCTCGGCGTGGCCGTGTCGTAGAAGCAGGTCAAGAGCTTCTCGCCGACCCGGTACAGCTGTACACTCCCGGCCGGTGTCGTCGCCGCGGTGAGCTCGGCGTACGACCACCACGTCTGCCCGAGCCGCAGGGGCGCCGACCACGTGGGCTGCTGCGGATCCCGGTAGGCGGTCTGGACACGGTAGTCCCGGCCCAGCCAGAACGCATTGAGCCGCCGCCCCGCGGTCACCGCCGGGACGGTGGTGAAGGGCTGGCCCCAGTTGGTCAGGTGCCGTGGGGTGGCCTCGGCCGGCGCGCTCCAGCCACCGTCGTAGTGGATGAACCACATGGACCCGAACCCGCCCTGCCAGAACACATCTGCCTTCCCGTCCCCGCTGCCCGCGGCCTGGATGCTCGACGGAAAGTCGCCCCCGGGGAACTCGGCGATCTGCGCGGGCGCGCTCCAGGCGGGGGCGGGTGCGTGGGAGTCGTAGGTGACGCTGTGCACCGTGCGGTCGTCTCTGGTCCAGAAGGCCATCACCACCCCGGGCGAAGGACAGGCCACCGTGAGGTCCGAGCTCAGCGACGCGGTGCCGGCCGGGGCCGCTTCCTGTGGCGCGCCCCACGCGCCCTTGGCGTCCTGGAACACCGCCATCAGCGCGCCGGTTTGATTGTTCAGCCAGATCACGACGGTCGAACCCGATGTCGCGGCGGCCTTGAAGTACAGCATGTAGTCGGTGTCACCGCTCACCTTGACCGGAGCCGCCAGCCACCCGCTCGGCTGGGTGGCGTCGGTGCGCGTGGCGTAGACGCCGCCGTCCGCACCGCGGAACAGAACCGTGATCAGGCCCGGCCCGGATGACAGGGCGAGAACCGGAGGTGCGTCCAGCACCGACTTCTCCGCGCTGATGGCCACCGACGGCTTCCAGGCCGGTGCGGTCGCGGTGGAGTCGTAGGACGTCGTGCGCAGCTGTGCCTTCTGCGGATCCCGCCACACCAGCACGGTGCGCCCCGGCCGGTCCGACGCGGCGCCCACGGACGCCATGGTGTCCGGCACCCCTACCGGGGCCCAGGGGGACCATCCGGGCACATGCGGGTCCTTGGCCCAGTAGGCCACGGTGTCGTGGAAGCCCATGAGGTTGGCCAGACCGGTCTGGACCCGCAGCTCCGCGCGGACCTGGTCGGTGTATCGGGCCACCACGTTTTCGAACTCGGCCTGCCCTCCCGGGAGCCACGCGGTCCTGGCGGTACCCGAGTCGTAGTCGGTGATGTGGTCCACGCCCCTGTAGGACACGTAGTAGCTGCCGGGGTCCACACGGCCGTCGACCACCGGTTCGATGGCCTGGTCGGCGTGTTGGAACACCCAGTCGAGCCGTGCCGCGTGTCGCGTCAGCTCCTCGCGGGCCAGCCTGTCCTCGCGGTACTGCGGGTTGAGCCCGGCGATCACGCCGAACCGGACCGTCAGCACATAGACATACGCGACGTATGCCAGTCGGTGGTCGAAGACGCTCTCGGGCGAGTTGGCGTCCGGCCGGTAGAAGAAGGAGTCGCCCTCCAGCAGCGTGTTCGCCGCCAGCCGGGAGTTGTTGTCCGCGTTGGCCCGCAGCAGGGGGTCCCGGCGCCCGTCGGCGACCCAGCTGTTGAGCTCGTCCATGGCGGTGCGGGCCTTCCCGCGCAGGCCGTCCAAGTCGCGCTGGAGATTGAGGACATAGGCCTGCTGCTCGACCCTGACCGCCTGCTTGACGGCTTCGAGCAGCTCGTCGAACCGCCCCTGGAGGGAGACGAAGTCCTGGTGCAGCACCTCCAGCTTGGCCAGGATCTCCTGTTCGGGAGTGGGGTCCTCCCTGCCGAGGCTGACGAAATCGCAGATGGTCTGGTAGGCCTGGTACGCCTTCTTGCCGGCTTCGTAGACCGCGATGGCGGTGACGATGGGCGTGGTCATATCCGGTTGTCCCCCCGGTGTGCCTGTACCCAACAGCGGGCACGTCCGCGACCGGTCGTCCGCACGCGGGTCAGACGGCGCAGACCGGTTATTGAATCCAAGTAAACAATAAAGCGGGACTGTATGTGACGGGTAATGAAAAAAGCCCCCACAAACCCTTAAGTGCATCTAACAAGGCGCGGTGTGTGAACCCGCCCGGTACGGGCCCGGGGACGCCGCCGCGGACAGGGCGGGCCGGTGCCGGACACCTTGACGTGTCTCGGGGGTGATGCATTGATGGGAGCGCTCCCAACTATTCGATCGCATAAGGCACCAGGCACTCACTCCTTGGAGTCGCAATGAGACGAAAGAGAAACCTGGCTGTCCTGCTGGCCGTATTGGCCGGTCTCCTCGGGATCGTGGGCCTCGGCCAGACCGCCCACGCCGAGTCGCGCGCCCGGCTGGCCACCGGCCTCCACATCAGCGACGGCCGTCTGCTGGAGGGCAACGGCAACGATTTCGTCATGCGCGGCGTCAACCACGCCCACACCTGGTACCCGGGCGAGACGCAGTCGCTGGCCGACATCAAGGCCCTGGGCGCCAACACCGTCCGCGTCGTCCTCTCCAACGGCCACCGCTGGACCAAGAACAGCGCCGAGGACGTGGCCGCCATCGTGGCTCAGTGCAAGGCCAACCGGCTCATCTGCGTGCTGGAGGTGCACGACACCACCGGCTACGGCGAGGAGTCCGCGGCCGCTTCGCTCGACCAGGCGGCCGACTACTGGATCGGCCTCAAGAGCGTGCTCGCCGGCGAAGAGAACTACGTCATCATCAACATCGGCAACGAGCCCTGGGGCAACACCAACCCCGCCGGCTGGACCGATCCCACGGTCGACGCGGTCAAGAAGCTGCGCGCCGCCGGGTTCCAGCACACGATCATGGTGGACGCCCCCAACTGGGGGCAGGACTGGCAGGGCGTCATGCGGGCCAACGCGCGGACCGTCTACGACGCCGACTCCACCGGCAACCTGATCTTCTCGATCCACATGTACAGCGTCTATGACACGGCGCAGGAGATCACCGACTATCTGAACGCCTTCGTCACCGCCCGTCTGCCCATCCTCATCGGCGAGTTCGGCGGGCCCCCCGACCAGTACGGCGACCCGGACGAGAACACCATGATGGCCACCGCGCAGCAGCTGAAGCTCGGATATCTGGCCTGGTCCTGGAGCGGCAACACCGATCCCATCCTGGACATGACCACCGACTTCGACCCCAACAAGCTCACCGACTGGGGCAAGCGCGTCTTCAACGGGCCCAACGGCATCGCCGAGACCTCCCGTGAGGCCACCGTCTTCGGCGGCGGCTCCGGCGGCGACACCCAGGCCCCGACCGCCCCCGGCACCCCGACCGCCTCCGCCGTGACGGCCACCTCCGCCACCCTCACCTGGCCCGCCGCCACCGACAACGTCGGCGTCACCGCCTACGACGTCGTCCGCGTCAGCGGAGGCACCGAGACGCGGGTCGCCACGTCGACCGGCACCACGGCGACCGTCACGGGCCTGACCGCGAACACCTCGTACACCTTCGCCGTCTACGCCCGGGACGCGGCCGGCAACCGCTCGGCCCGCTCGGCCACGGTCGGCGTGACCACGCAGCAGGGCGGCGGCTCCGGCGGAGCCTGCTCGGTCGGCTACCGCGTCGTGGGCGACTGGGGCAGCGGCTTCCAGGGGGAGATCTCCATCCGCAACACCGGCTCCGCCGCCATCAACGGCTGGACCCTGGGATTCTCCTTCGCCAACGGCCAGACCATCACCAACATGTGGGGCGGCACGCCGCAGCAGAGCGGCGCCGCGGTGACCGTCACCCCCGCCGCCTACACCGCCACCATCCCCGCCGCCGGTTCGGTCACCGTCGGCTTCACCGCCAACAGGGGCAGCACCAACTCCGCGCCGACCGCCTTCACGCTCAGCGGCAGCGCCTGCGCCACCGGCTGACGTACGACGAGGAGGGCATGCCCGCGGCTGCCCCGCGGGCATGCCATCCCCTGTCGAAATCGTCGTCGGCGGCCATCACGTTCCCGCGTCCGGCGTGCCGGCGCCGCCGCCCTTCGGAGGGGCCACCCGCTCGACCACGCCGTCCGGGAACCGGACCTCCACCGTGCCGTCAGGCATCAACTGCGCCCGGGCGCGGGAGCGTGCGGCGTGGAGGTCGCGGCACACCGCGGGGTCGGCCGTGAGGACGACCAGGGTGACCAGCAGCCGGGTGGCGCCGGGGTGGCGGTCCAGGGTGAGCAGGGGAGTGGCCGAGTGGTGGCCGTAGGCGTTGTGGCCCCGCGCCCGCGCCACCTCGCCGCTGGGCGGTTCGGGCCCGTCCGCCCACCCGAGGAGACCCACGAGCGCGGTGGTCAGGCCGTCGGGGCGGCGGGCCAGCGCCCAGCCGGGGCCGGTGTCCACGGCCGGTGGAGCGGTGTCGCAGGCCACCGCCCAGCCGCCCTCCCGCACGGTGGTGCCGGGCGGGGCCTGGACGCTGTGCACCCGCACCTCCCAGGGACCGCGCACCACGCTGCCCGTGGCGATGGTGTGCCGCCCCCCGTCGCCGTCCGCGCCGAGCGGGGTGTGCCACGACGCCGCGCGACGGCCTTCGGTGTACAGCGGATGGACACGGCCCCGGCGGGACGGGCCCGAGGGGTACAGCAGCGTGATGTGGTTGTCGGGGCCGGGCGGTTCATCGCCGGGCGGGGTCTGTGGCGCGGTGGCGGTGGAGTACCCGAGCCGGGTGTAGTGCGGGCTGTCCTGCGAGGGGGCGGGCGGGGGCGGCAGCCGGTCGCTGCCGTGGTTGACCAGGCGGACGATCCCGTCGGCGGCGGTGGAGTGCAGCAGCCACCCCGGGGCGGGCAGGGCGAGACACCGGTCGGCGGTCTCGACGGGGCCGGGTTCCTCGGTGGCCGTCCACACGGGGTGGTCGGCGGGCAGCAGCAGGCCGAGGAACGCCTTGCTCGCCCAGTACGGGGAGGCGGGGCCGGAGTAGGGCTGGACGACCGGGAGATAAGGGCGGTACCAGCCCAGGCTCAGCAGGCCGTTCGCGTCGGGCGCGCCGTGGTCGGCGAAGTGTTTCAGGGCGCCCGAGGCCAGCCTGCGGGTGCGGCCGGGCGGCAGCGGGGTGGCGTCGGTGAGGGCGCCCGCCCACAGCGGCACGGTGGTGGCGTAGCGGTAGGTGAGGGACCTGCCCTGGTGGACGGGGGCGCCGTCGGAGCCGAAGAAGTACTGGTGGGTGTCGAGGAACCGGCGCAGCCGGGCGCGGTGTTCGGCGACCCGGGCGGCGTCGGCGCGTGGCCCGGCGATGCGCGCCCACAGGACGGGGTACAGATGCAGGGCCCAGGCGTTGTAGTAGTCGAACTTCCGGCCGTCGCCGTCGGTGTACCAGCCGTCGCCCCGGTACCAGTCGTCCAGGCGCGCCAGGCCCGCGTCGATCTCGGCGCGTTCGTGCGGCGCGTCGACCGAGGCGAGGAATTCCTCGGTGATGACCTGGAAGAGGCGCCAGTTGGAGTCGTTGGCGGTGGCGCCGACGAAGCCGCCCAGCCACTCGGCGGTCCGCCCGCGTACGGCGTCGGGCAGCCGGTCCCAGATCCAGGGGCGGGTCTCGTGCAGGGCGATCGCGATGGAGGCGGCCTCCACCATGGGCTGGGCGCGGTCGGCGATGGGGGGCCAGCGCTCCCGGTGGCGTGGGTCGGTGCCGGCGGCGAGACCGGCGGCGTAGCGCTCGACGAGCCCCTGGATCACGGTGGAGCCGGGGGCGTCGGTTCCGCCGGCGCCGGCGATCCGGAAGGCGGCGAGCAGGAACGAGCGGGCGTAGCCCTCCAGCCCGTCCGACCACGGGCCGGAGTAGCTGGCCGGCCCGGGGAGCCGGTACTGGGCCAGGCCGGGGGAGGCATACGGGACGAGTGCGGTCAGCAGGCGGTCGGCGGCGGCCTCCCAGTGCGCGCGGGTGTAGCCCGTGTACGGCGAGAGCCGGGTGTCGGGGCGCGGCGGGTGGTTGGTGTCGACCGAGAGATGCGGCGCGGTCATGCCGGGTCGGGTCCTCCGTGTGTCACTGTGCGCGTTCGGGCGAGGGCGGTCCCACGCTGTCGCGTACGACGATGTGGGTGCCGAGCACTTGGTGGGTGTCGGCGGTCTCTTCGGGATCGCGCAGGGCCATCCGTACCGCGACCCGGCCCAGTTCCTCGGCGGGGGTGTGGACGGTGGTCAGCGGGGGGTTGAAGTCCTGGGCGAGTGGGATGTCGTTGTAGCCGACGAGGGAGATGTCGCCGGGTACGCGCAGGCCCGCCTCGGCGATGGCCCGCAGCGCTCCGGCGGCGACCATGTCGTCCCCCGCGAAGACCGCGGTGAACTCCGTTCCGTCTCTGAGCAGTTCGGCCATCGCACGGTGTCCGGCGGCGCGGCCGAGGCCGCAGTCGACGACATGTGCGGCCGCGGGCGGCAGGCCGTGTGCGGCGAGCGCGGCGCGATAGCCGGCGACCCGGGCGTCCAGGGCCGTGTTCCCGGGCAGCCCGCCCAGGAACACGATCCGCCGGTGCCCCGTGGAGACCAGGTGGCCGGTGATGGCCCTGGCGCCGGCCTCGTTGTCGAACTCGACGACGAGCGCGGGGATGTCCGGGCCGGGCGCGGGCCGTCCGCACAGCACCAGCCGGGAGCCCGCGGCCGCCAGGGCGTGGGCGTAGTGGGCCACGCGCTCCCGGTAGGCGTCGTCCTCGACGACGCCGCCCGCCAGGATCACCACGCTGGCGCCCTCCTCCCGCATGAGCTGCACGAACTCCAGCTCCCGCTGCGGGTCGCCCCCGGTGCTGCCGACCAGACACAGCCGGCCGTGGGCCGTCGCCTCGGCCTCGACCCCCTCGGCGACCTTCGCGTAGAAGGGGTTGGTGACCTGGCGCAGCACGACGGCGACCATCTTGCGGCCGCCGCCCACCAGTGCGCGGGCGTGCGCGTTGGCCACGTAGTCCAGGGCCCGCGCGGCGCGGAGCACCCGGGTGCGGGTGGCGGGCGGCACCGGGTGGTTGCCGCTCAGCGCGCGGGAGACGGTGGCCGCGGACACGCCCGCCCGCTCCGCCACATCGCGGATCGTGGCCCGCCCCCTTGCCGCCATGCCGTTCCCTCATCTCCTCGCGCCACGTGGTCGTCGGTGCCGTCTCAGCTGTTCGCGGCGTAGTCCTTGGCGAACTCCTCGGCCATCCTGTCGCCGCCGCGGGAGCGCCAGGTCTTGACGGCGGCGTCGTACTCGGACATCGGGGAGCGCCCGGCGATGACCGCGGTGATCGTGTCGTCCATGAGGGCCCTGAGGGTGGTGCCCTGCGCGGTGGAGGTGCGGGACTGGAGCCCGTACGACGCGTTGCGGATGGCGACCGGGACCACCTTCTGCTGCCAGGCGTGCAGCGCGCGTACGACCTCGGGCCTGCCCGGCACGAACAGCACCTGCGGCCCCTCGGCCAGATACTTGAAGGGGAGGTTGTTGACGTTCTCCACCTGGCCCAGCTTGGTGGTCTTCGGCGCGCCGTCCTTGTCCCGGGTGAAGTGCACTCCCTCCAGGCCGTAGTGCATGAGCTCCCATTCCTTGGTGCCGAACGGGGCGGCCAGGTAGTCGAGCAGGCGCAGCAGCAGTTCGACGCGTTCCTTCTTGGCCTTCTTCAGGATGGTGTAGCCGAAGGAGCGGCGGGCGGCGACGATGCCGCCGGGGGTGCCGTCCACGTCGTAGGGCAGGGCGGGGGCGGGGGTGAGCAGGCCCTTGGAGTCGGGGTAGAGGGTCTGGTAGGAGCCGAAGCCGTTCTGCATGGAGCCGGCGGTGCCGTTGAGGAACAGGGTGTTCAGGTCCACCGCCGACAGCGAGGTGGCGTCGGGGTGGTACGAGCCGTTCTTGCGGAGCTGCGCCTGGTAGGCGATCGCGGCCTTGTACCGCTCATCGGTGAAGTTCGGGCGGAAGGTGCCCTTGGTGTCCACGGCCCAGCCCTGCGGGGCGTTGTGGGCCGCGGAGTGCACGGCGTTGCCGAACAGCGAACCGGTGGACGCGCCCAGGGCGTAGGCCTTGCCGTGGGTGGCCTTCTTGGCGACGTCGGCGAAGTCCTGGGAGGTCCATCCCTCTTTCATGCCGGCGTCGCGGAACATGCCCTGGTTGAGCCACAGCGTGGAGCCGGGCAGCGGGCGTTCGAGGGGGATGCCGTAGATGCGGCCCCCGACGCGGCCCATGTCGCGCCAGGCGTGGGTGGGGATGCCCGCCAGGTTGGGGTAGTCCTTGACGGCCTCGCCCGACAGGAACGGCGTCAGGTCCTCGGCCCTGCGCTGCACGAACTGCGCTTCGCGGGGAAGGACGAACCCGGAGAAGACGTTGATGATGTCCGGCAGCGAATCGGGGTCGCCCGCCATCACCGTGGCCATCTTCTTCTGGTAGTCGGCCTGCGAGACGATGGTGAACTCGATCTTGACGCCCAGGGCCTTCTCGACGGCCCGCCAGTACTGGTTCTGCCCCCGCCCCTTCGGCGGGGTGCCGAAGGTGACGGACATGACCTTGACCGTGGAGCCGTCGCCCGGGGTGCGCGCGACCGAGGTGGCCAGATCGGCGGGGTAGGAGGTGTAGCCGGGCTGGACCCCCGACTCGGTGGCGGCGAGGTCGGGCTTGGCGCCCGAGGCCGCCTTGTAGGCGGGCCACGCGGCGAGTTTCTTGCCCGCGTTGGAGACATCGCCGTCGTCCGAACCGGTGGAGCAGGCGGTGAGCAGACCGGGGAGGCAGACCGCGGCTCCACCGGTGGTCATGGAGCGCAGCAGGGTGCGTCGGGACATGCTGGGCATGGGCGGGGGACCTTTCTGGGTGCGGCTCGTGAGGCTGCTGGCTGTTGCGGGCTCAGCTCTTGATGGCGCCGGTGAGCACGCCCTTGGTGAAGTACTTCTGGAGGAAGGGGTAGACGAGCAGGATCGGCACGGTGGCGATCACGAGGATGGCCATCTGGATCGTCTGCGGCGCGTTCACCGTGGCTTCTCCGGTGGTGGTGTCCGTGAGCCCGGCGCCGGTCACCACATAGGTGCGCAGCACCTGTTGGAGCGGCCAGTGGTCGCTTTCGAGGTAGAGCGAGGCGTAGAACCAGGAGTTCCAGTAGGCGACGGCGTAGAACAGGCCGACGACGGCGAGCGCGGCCTTCGACAGGGGCAGCACGACCGACCACAGCACCCGCAGGTCTCCGGCGCCGTCCAGCCGGGCCGCCTCGTACAGCTCCTCGGGGATGGCGTGGAAGAAGCCGCGCAGGACGACCAGGTTGAAGACGTTGATCAGCACCGGGAGGATCAGCGAGGCGTAGGAGTCGAGCAGTCCGAGTTCCTTGACGAGCAGGAAGTTCGGGATCATGCCGGGCGGAAAGAGGAAGGTGAACAGGACCAGCAGGAGTACGGGTCTGCCGCCGAAGACACCGGGGCGGGACAGCGCGTAGGCGAGGGTGACCGTGCAGGCGAGGCTGAGCAGGGTGCCGATGACGGTGACGCCCGCGCTGACCCCGAGCGCCTGGGTGACGATGCCGCCGTCGAGGATGTCGCGGTACGCCTGGAGGGTCGGGTGTTCGGGCCACAGCACCCAGCCGCCGTTGGCCACCACCTCGCGCTGGGAGGCGAGCGAGGTCGACAGGATCACCAGGAACGGCACACAGACCAGCAGCACGACGGCGACGAGGGCGACGGCCTTGCCGGCCTGTGTGAGGGGTTTCGGCTTCTCCATCCAGCCGGGCCGCACCGTGGCGCTCACTTGTAGACCCCCTGTTCCCCGAGCCGGTGGGCGACCTTGTTGGCCGCGTAGACGAGCAGCGCGCCGACCAGGCCCTTGAACAGGCCCGCGGCCGCCGCGAACCCGTAGTCGCCGCCGACGATGCCCTGGTAGTAGACGAAGGTGTCGATGATCTCGGCGGCCTGCGGGCCGACCGCGTCGCGCTGGAGCAGCATCTGCTCGAAGCCCACGGAGAGGATGTCGCCCAGCCGCATGATGAGCAGCAGAATGATCACCGGGCGGATGGCGGGCAGGGTGACATGCCAGAAGCGCCGCCAGGGCCCCGCCCCGTCGATCGCGGCGGCCTCGTACTGCTGCTCGTCGACCTGCGACAGCGCGGCCAGGAAGATGATGGTGCCCCAGCCGGCGTCCTTCCAGATCACCTGGGCCACCACCAGCGGCTTGAAGGCGTCCGGGTTTCCGATGATGTCGACGGTGTGCAGACCGGCGTCGCCGAGGTAGCCGTTCACCAGACCCGTGTCCCCGAGGACCTGCTGGAACAGGGCTACGACGATCACCCATGAGATGAAGTGCGGCAGATACACCACCGATTGCACAAAGCGCCGCACGGTGGACCAGGTCAGGCTGTGCAGCAGCAGCGCGAGGGCGAGCGGGACGGGGAAGTAGAAGACCAGCTGGAGGATCGCGATCCAGAGGGTGTTGATCACCGCGTCCCAGAACGCGCCGTCTTCCATCATCCGCTGGAAGTTCTCCACGCCGGTCCACGGGCTGCCCCAGAGGCCGTCGAAGGGCACGTACTCCTTGAAGGCGATGACGTTGCCGACGAGGGCGCCGTAGTGGAACACCAGGAAGTACGCGAGCCCGGGCACCATGAGCCAGAACAGCGTCCGGCTACGGCGTCTGTGAAAACCTTTTCGCTGGATTGAAGCGCCTGACAGGTGACGGGAAGGGCGGCTTGCCGTCGATTTCTCAGGGCGCTCACGTAGCAACGCTGCCACGGAGCCTCCTCGGCTGTGGGTATGAAGTGAGGGGAAGTTAAAACGTTTTCAGGCTGCGGTCAACACTTCTGACACATCTCCGGTGCGGGGTCGCCGGAGCAACGGCGGGTGGCGGCCGAACGGCTGACACCTCGTCCCGCACACTTCCTTGACGCTCGGACGGGGCACTGCCAGACTCGCGGCCACACTGCTAGAAAGCGCTTGCTCCTCCCTGTTCCCCCGCACCCCGACGGGTGCTGTCGATCGTTCGACATGGGTGATCACCCCCACACAGGAGATGACGAGATGGGACGCAGAGCCGCACCACCCCCTTCCCGGGCGCCCCGCCGGACGCGAGCCGCCCTGACCGGCGCCGTCGCCCTCCTCGCACTCGGCTCCGGGCTGAGCCCGTCGGCCGTGGCCGCGGCGGATCCGGGCCGGGCCGGGTCTGCCGAAGCCTCGCCGCGGCTCGCGGCGTGCGGTGACGGTTCGTACCAGGCCGAAGCCGTGCTGAGCGGCAGCACCTGGACCGCGCGGCGCGGGAGCGGCGTCGTGTACACGGGCACCGATATGCGGGCCGCCATGCAGGCGGCGATCAACAGCCTCACGGCCGGCCGCACGTCCAAGGAGCGGGTCGTGGTGCGCGGCTCCGGCTCCATCAGCGCCAACTCCCGGGTGTCGCTGCCCAGCTACACGACGCTGGATGTCTGCGGCACGATCAATGTCACCGGCAGCGGCTCCGGGGACCAGGCGCCGGTCTACGCACGTGGCGCACGGGACATCGAGATCCAGAACCTCAAGCTCACCGGCAGCCCGCTGTACGGGATCTTCATGCGGAACGTCCAGAACGTGGTGCTCGGCCAGATCGACATGCGGCTGTCGGCCGGGCTCGGTGTCCGGATCGACAACCGCGGCGACACCAGCCAGTGGACGAAGAACGTCAGGATCGACAACGTCTATGTCTCCGGGGCCTCCAGCCACGCGGTGGAGACCTACGGGGTGGACGGCATCACGATCGGCACGGTCACCGCGCGGAACGTGGGCGAGTCGGGGCTGCTGCTCAACCAGACCATCAACGCCACGGTCACCAAGGTCGACGCGGACAACGCGGGCGCCGGCACCGGCTACGCGGCCTTCCGTATGGCCAACCGCAACGGCCGGGTCGGCAGCTCCTATCCCACCAACATCCGGGTGGGCGAGGTCATCGCGCGCGGCGGCGGGCGCGGTGTGTTCTGTGTCTCCGAGAGCGGTGGCGCGGTCATCGACCGGGTGACGATCTCCGACACCGGCAACAACGCCGTTCTGATCGAGAACTGCTACAACGTGAACCTCGCCGCGCAGAGCGGCACCGTCACGGGCGGCGGCGAGATCCGGCTCGCCGCGCGCACCGAGTTCGCCAACAACCGGGACATCACCGTGCAGAACTCACCGTGACCAACTCGGCCATCCGGGAAAGCCCCTGCGGCGAGAACACCGAGTTCCGCAACAACCGGCTGGTGAACAGCAGCCAGAGCATCTGCTGACGCTCACTGGGCGGTCGCGGCCGCGGCGGCGAGCTCCTCGCCCTTGCGCTGCGACCGCTTGGCGTACCAGCCCGTCCACAGGGCGAGGGCGCCGAGCACTCCGTAGATCAGGACCGGGCTCAGGACCACCATGGTGTCCGTGCTCAGCACGTAGGCGAGCGCGGCCCGGACCCCGGCCTCCAGCAGATACGCCACGCCCCAGACCGCCGTCATCGTCATCATGGTCCGGCGGAAGCCCTCGTACTGCCACAGGTCGTTCCACCAGACGGTGCTCGCCTCGGTGCCGTCGGTGGCGAACTTGCGCCCGAAGTAGAACATCAAGGGGCGCGGCGCCAGCAGCGTGGCCAGGCACAGCAGCCCGAACAGCCCCGTGACGGCGGAGTCCTTGACGAGCAGGGCGCGGGCCGAGTGCGCGCCGACGAGCGACATCACGGCCGAGATCACCAGGAACACCAGGGTGACGACGGCGAATTCATCGAGATGGCGGCGCCACACGAAGTGAACGGCGCTGTCGAGCACCGGCCAGGCGCCGCTGACCAGGAGCGCCGAGAACTCGCTCCAGCCGTGGTCGTGGAGCGCGTTGTACGTGACGATCGGCGCGACGACGTTCAGGGCGATGGTGACGACCCAGCCGACCAGCGCGGCACCCCGGGACCGGGCGGGCGGCGTGGGCTGCTCGTCGGGCCCCGGTGGCTGGGTGTCCGGTGTGCTCCGGTCGCTCTGCGCGGCCGTGTTCTGAGTGTGCATGAATCCCCCCGTACGACGTGCTGGTGAGTGCACGGTAGAGCAGGTGCGCGGTGGCGGACCAGTTCAGGGCCGCCAGTCGTCGCTGAAACCTGGACGGGAGGCCGTCCGGCGCCGGGACGGCCGTCAGCGCAGCGCCGTGCGGAGCCACTGCCGGATCTCCGGAGTGACGGGGTCGGTGATGTCGGCGAACTCGGTCTGCTTGGTCAGGAACTTCGCCACGTAGGGGCAGACGGGCACGGCGCGGTGCCCGGTGTCGCGTACGTCGGTCAGCGCCTCCTGGACGAGGCGGAAGGCCAGGCCCTGCCCGGCGAAGGCGTCGTCGATCTCGGTGTGGTAGAAGACCCGCTGCTCGTCGTGGTCGCGGTACTCCGTGAAGCCGGCGAGCTCGCCGTCGACCAGGATCTCGTAGCGGTGGAGCTGGTCGGCTCGGCGGACGACGGGAATTGCGGCCGGCTGTGTCATCGTGTTCCATTCGGCGTCGGCGGTGCGGGGGTCACGCTCGGTGCCACCCTAGACCGCGAGGTGAGGACGGTGTGCCGGTGTGCGCACCGGGCCTTGCCCGACAGCGCACCGTCCCTCGGGAGTGGGTATGGATCTGCGGCAGATGGAGGTCGTCGTCGCCGTCGCCGAGGAAGGCGGCTTCACCGCGGCGGCGCGGCGCCTGCACGTGGTGCAGTCGGCGGTGTCCGGCACGGTCCGGGCGCTGGAGAAGGAGATGGGGACCCGGCTGTTCGAACGCACCACCCACCGGGTCTCCCTCACCCCGGCCGGAGAGGCGTTCGTGCCGGCGGCCCGCACGGCGCTGCGGGCGGCCGAGCAGGCCCGGGCCGCGGTCGACGTGGCGCGCGGCGAGTTGCGCGGGCAGGTCACGGTCGGCACCATGCAGGGAGTCTGGGTCGGTCTGCACCGCGCGCTGGCCGCGCTGCGGGCGGAACACCCCCGTGTGGTGGTCCGGCTCCGGCAGGCCCCGGTGGCCGACATCCGGCAGGCGCTGCGCGACGGCACGGTGGACCTCGCCGTGGTGGCCCTGGACCGCCAGCAGCAGCGGGGGCTGGTGACCCGCCCGCTGGTGCGCGAGGAGATGGTGCTCACGGCCTCGCCCGCGCGTGGCTTCGCCCAGGAGGACCGGGTCACCTTCGCCGAGATCGCCCGGATGCCGTTCATCGACTTCACACCCGGCTGGGCGATCCGCGGCGCGGTGGACCGGGCCTTCCGGGCCGCCCTGGTCGAGCGCGGCACCGCCTTCGAGGTCAACGACATCGTCGCGGCGTCCGAACTCGTCCGCCACGACCTCGGGGTGTGCGTCATGCCGGAGTCCATCGCCGCTCGTTTCCCCGATCTGACCCTGCGCAGGTTCGACCGGCGCCCGCCGCGCTGGAACGTGATGGCGGTGTGGCCCCGGGGGGAGACACCCCCGGCGGCCGCCGCCCTGTTGCGACACCTCGCCTGACCCCGGTCGGCAGCGGGCCGCGAGCGCCGCCCCCGCTGTCCGGGGTGCGGGGCTCGCGTACGGGCCGGGGCCGGCCGTCAGCCGGCGGTGTGGCGGGCCGCCCGGTGCTCGGTGGTCCAGTAGAGCAGGGCCAGGAGCGGCAGGACGCACTCCGCCGCGGGCCCCGGTCGGGACGCTGCGGCGGAGTGCCCTCCTCGGCCTTGCTCGGCCTTGGTCGGCTTCTCAGCGCTTCTGGAGCGCGGTGCCCAGCGTGTCGGCGGCCAGCTTGATGGCGACCTGCGCGGCGTGGGTCTCGCGCATCGCGTTGACCATGACGAAGTCGTGGATGATGCCCTGGACGCGCACGGCGGTGACCGGGACACCGGCCTGGCGCAGCTTGTTCGCGTAGGCCTCGCCCTCGTCCCGCAGGACGTCCGCCTCAGCGGTGATCACCAGGGCCGGCGGCAGACCCGTCAGCTGCTCCGTCGTGGCGCGCAGCGGCGAGGCGGTGATCTCGGCCCGCTGCGCCTCGTCGGTGGTGTACTGGTCCCAGAACCACTGCATGCCGTCCCGGCGCAGGAAGTAGCCGGTGGCGAACTGGTGGTACGAGCCGGTGTCGAAGCTCGCGTCGGTGACCGGGTAGAACAGCACCTGCTGGACCAGCGGCACATCGCCGCGCTCCTTGGCCATCAGGGTCAGGGCCGCGGTCATGTTGCCGCCGACGGAGTCGCCGGCCACGGCCAGCCGGGTGCCGTCCAGGCCCTTGGACCCGCCCTCCCGGACCACCCACTGGGCGACCGCGTAGTTCTGCTCGATGGCCACCGGGTACCGGGCCTCCGGCGACAGGGCGTACTCCGGGAAGACCACCGCCGCGTTCGCGCCGACGGCCAGCTCGCGGACCAGGCGGTCATGGGTGTGGGCGTTGCCGAACACCCATCCGGCGCCGTGGATGTAAATGATCACCGGCAGCTCCCCGGTGCTGCCCGCGGGCTTGACGATGCGGACCCGGACGCTGCCCGTGGGGCCGCCGGCCACCGTGATCCACTCCTCGTCGACCGCCGGCTTGTCGATCTCGCCGGACTGCACCTCGTCGACCGCCGCGCGGCCCTCAGCCGGGGCCAGATCGAAGAGGTACGGAGGGTTGGCGGTGGCTTCGGCGAAGGCGGCTGCGGCCGGCTCCAGGACAGGCTGGACCGGCGGCACGACGGCATCCGACATCTGGCTCTCCCGAGGTGTGGGGGTAAGGAATGGGGAATTGCCGGGAAGATCGTGGAGATCTCCCGGCTGCTGGGGTCACCCTAGGTCGGCCACCGGTCAACTCTTGTCCGCCAGCGCACCGAGTCTTTCCCCGCAGCGCCATGCGGGGGATCCGGCCGCGGCGTCCGTGCGTCTCGTAGGCCACGTGAGGGCATGTTCCGTCCCGCGGTGCCGCGTAGCGGTCGTGGCCCGGCGCGCGCTAACGTCTCATGGACAAACGACGGCGTGACGGAAGCCGGTGGGAATCCGGCACGGTCGCGCCACTGTGTGTCCGGCGGAGGCCCCGTGCTGCGGGGCGGCCGCCGGGCGAGTCAGACCCTGCGCCGTCGTATGAGCACCGACAACCGGGACGCGTGTTCCCCAGGAGGTTTTCAGCATGGCCCAGTCCGCCGCGCCCGCGCCGAGCACACCGGCCGTCCTCTCCGGCGCCCTGCCGCTGCTCCTCCGCTAACGGCCGAACACACCGTCCGGCAACGGCCGAACACACCCGACACCGCCGTGCCCGTGCCCATCGGGCCCCGGCCGGGTGCCGCGGCCCTCACCGGACCGGCCTTGGGAAACACCACCGTACGACCGGCTCCGCAGCTGAGCCCCGTCATGCAGAGGAACGTCCGTGCCGATAGCACGCCCCGCCCGTCTCACCGCCTTCTTCCTGACCACGACCCTGACGCTGGCCGGCTGCGCCGACGCCACCCCGAACGGCGACCGGCCGTCGGACCGCGCCGCCGCCGGATATCCGCGTACGCTCACCAACTGCGGCCACACGGTGCATATCGCCGGGCCGCCCCGGCGCGCGGTGTCGCTCAACCAGGGCAGCAGCGAGATCCTGCTCTCGCTCGGCCTGGCCGACCGCATGGCGGGCACGGCCACCTGGACCGACCCGGTGCTGAAGGGCCTGCGGAAGGCCAACGCCACGGTGGACCGGCTCGCCGACAACGCCCCCTCGTTCGAGAAGGTGCTGGACCAGGAGCCGGACTTCGTGTCCGCCTCGTTCGAGTCCACCCTGGGCAAGGGCGGCGTGGCCACGCGCCAGCAGTTCGAGGACCTGGGCGTGCCCACCTATGTCTCCCCGGCCGACTGCGCCAAGGACAACACCGGTGACGGCGACGGCTCCCGCGCCACCCCGCTGACCATGGAGAACATCTACCGGGAGATCCGGGACCTCGCCACGGTCTTCGGGGTGGAGAAGCGGGGCGAGCGGCTGATCGGCGCTCTGAAGGCCCGGGTGAAGGCGGCGACCGAGGACATCGACGCCTCCGGCACCACCATGCTCTTCTGGTTCGCCAACTCCGACGCCCCGTACCTGGCCGGCTG
Organism: Streptomyces sp. NPDC021225; assembly: GCF_044332865.1. Lineage (NCBI taxonomy): Bacteria > Bacillati > Actinomycetota > Actinomycetes > Kitasatosporales > Streptomycetaceae > Streptomyces > Streptomyces sp. NPDC021225. Next base: position 687,558 of record NZ_JBIRPV010000006.1, read on the forward strand.
CTGTGGCGCGCCCGGCATCATCACCCGGGCGCTGGGCGCCGAGAACGTCTTCGACGACCGCCACGACGAGTGGCCCCAGATCAACTGGGAGGCGATCGCGGACCGCGACCCCGATGTCCTGGTCATCGGCGATCTCTCACGCGAGCAGGAGTCGGCCGAGACCGCCGCGAAGAAGATCGAGTTCCTGGAGTCCAACCCGGTCACACGGACCATGGACGCGGTCAGGCACAAGCGGTACGTCCTGCTCAGCGGGCAGGCCATGAACCCGTCGATCCGCACGGTCGAGGGCATCGAGAAGACCGCCGCCGCCCTGCGCGCGTTCGGGCTCGCCAGGTGACGCCACGCCAAGTGACACCGAGCCAGGTGACGCCACGCCACACGGCCCCTCGCCGAGCCGCGCCCCCCGGAAGCCGCCGGCTCAGGAGCGCCGTGCTGTGGGCGGCGGGGCTCGCCACGCTGCTGGCCTCGGTCGCGGTGGCCATCACCATCGGCCCGGCCAGCATCGGCGTCGCCGACGTCTGGGCCGTGGTGGCCGCCCATCTGGGCTGGGGCACCTCCGACCTGACGCCGATCCGGGCCGGAATCGTCTGGGACCTGCGGCTGCCGCGCACCCTGCTCGCCGCGGTGTGCGGGGCGGGGCTCGCGCTGTGCGGGGCGGTGATGCAGTCGATGCTGCGCAACCCGCTCGCCGACCCCTTTGTGCTCGGCGTCTCCTCCGGAGCCTCCACGGGCGCGGTCTTCGTCGTGGTGCTGGGGGTCGGCGGCGGGGCCGTGTCGATCTCGGCGGGCGCCTTCGTCGGCGCCCTGGCCTCGTTCATCCTCGTCCTGCTGCTCAGCCATGTCCTGGGCGGCACGACGGACCGGATCGTGCTCTCCGGGGTCGCCGCGATGCAGCTGTTCTCCGCCCTCACCTCCTTCGTGGTGATGACGGCGGCCGACGCGGAACAGACCCGCGGTGTGCTGTTCTGGCTGCTCGGCTCGCTCAGCGGCGCCACCTGGGACGAGGTGTGGGTGTGCCTGGCCGTGCTGGCCGTGACCCTGCTGGTGTGCGCCGTCCACGCCCACGCGCTCGACGCCTTCGCGTTCGGGCGGGACGCGGCGGCCACGCTCGGCGTCGACGTGGCCCGTACCCGGCTGATCCTGCTGACCGCCACCGCGCTGCTGACCGCGGCGCTGGTCAGCTGCGCCGGGGCCATCGGCTTCGTGGGGCTCGTGCTCCCGCACGCCGCCCGCGCCCTCGCCGGATCCGCCCACGGCCGTCTGCTGCCGCTCACCGCGCTGGCCGGGGCGGTGTTCCTGGTGTGGGTCGACACCCTGGCCCGCACCGTGCTCGAACCGCAGGAGGTGCCGGTGGGCGTGGTCACCTCGCTCATCGGCGTACCGGCGTTCGTCCTGATCCTCTACCGCACCCGGAAGGCGACCACCGTATGACCGGCGGCCCCGGCACCACGACCACCGGCCTGCGCGCGGAGCGGCTGGCGCGCACCGCGGGCGGCCGACTCGTCCTGGACGCCGTCGACATCGCCCCGCCACCGGGCTCCTGCACGGGGCTGCTCGGGCCCAACGGCTCCGGCAAGTCCACCCTGCTGCGGCTGCTGGCCGGGGTGCTGGCCCCGTCCTCCGGCGTCGTCGCCCTCGACGGCCACCCGCTCGGCGACCTGCCGCGCAGGACGGTCGCCCGGCGTGTCGCCGTCGTCGAACAGGACGCCGTGACCCAGGCCGAGCTGACCGTACGGGATGTCGTGGGCCTCGGCCGGATCCCGCACCGCCGCGCCTGGTCGGCGCCGTCGGCGGCGGACGAGAACGCGGTACGCGGCGCCCTCGAGCGGACCGGGCTCGCCGACCGGGCCGACCAGTCCTGGCACACGCTGTCCGGCGGCGAACGCCAACGTGCCCAGATCGCCCGGGCGCTCGCCCAGGAGCCGCGCGAACTCCTGCTGGACGAGCCGACCAACCACCTCGACATCCAGCACCAGCTGGACCTGTTGTCCCTCGTCGCGGCCCTGCCCGTGACCACCGTCATCGCCCTCCACGACCTGAACCTGGCGGCGATGTACTGCGACCGGCTGGTGGTCCTGAAGGCCGGCCGCGTCGTGGCCCGCGGTACGCCGCACGACGTCCTCACCGAGGACCTCATCGCGGACGTCTACGGTGTGCGCTCCGTCGTCACCTCCGACGGGCCGGAGGGACGCCCCCACATCCGCTTCCTCGGCAGGGCCGCCTCCGGCGCGTGACCGGCCGGCGCACCCGGGTCGGCGCACCCGGGCCGGACGCACCCGCGATCAGGCGCTGCGCCAGCGCCGTACGGTGTCGCCGTGCGCCGTCAGCCAGGTGCCGTCGCCCAGCGCGAGCGGGTCGAGGCAGCCGGTTCCCGGGTAGCCGACCTCGGCGAGCGGCACCAGGGTGTGGCCGTCGCAGATGAGGTGCCAGGCCTCCGGCGACCACTGCTCCTCGGCCACGGCCACCAGGACGCGGTCCCGGTCCAGGAACCCGGGGCGGAAGCCGACGAAGCGCAGCCCGTCGGGGAGCACGTCCTTCGCCTCCACGGTGACATCGGCCTGCCCGGGCGCGTACCGGCTCAGCCACTCCCCGCCCACGTCCAGCTTCAGAAACGCCCCGCCCAGGCTCAGCCCGGCGAACGGCTCCTCCGTCATGCCGATCTGTTGGGCGCGCAGGACATCGCCCTCCCACCAGTCGAGGAACAGCTGAGCGGGGTCCGTGAGGGACTGCTGGAACATATGGCCCACGGAGGCGGACGGCAGCGTCGGGGCAGCAGGCTCCCGAGCCGATCGTCCGGTCGGGCCAGGGAAGGTGCGCGTACACCCAGCGCACCCGGCCGTCCGGCTCGTAGACGGTGACGGCGCTCGGCGAAGACGCGGGAGGTGTCCTGGGCGACACGGCCCGCCACGATGCCGTCCTCGGCCTCCGCCACCAGCCAGTTCGCGCGGTCGCGCACCAGCCAGCCGTCGTTGTGGCCGAGGCCGTCGCCGATTCCGGGGAATTGGTCCTGGGCGAGGAGCCGGGCGTCCAGCCGGGTGAGTGCCATGTGCCCGGTTTACCCCGGTAAGTGTCCGAGGGGCCAACGGCGCCCACCGGCGCGTCAGCGTGCGCGAGGTGTGGCGCCGCGCAACTGGGCACACTGTCTCCGTGTATCACGATGAAGAACAGCCGCTGTCCGGCGGGAACGTCAGCGCTGGCGTCGTCCGTGTCGGAGACACCGTCCGCCGCCCGGTCGGGCCGTGGACTCCCGCGGTGCACGCCCTGCTGGCCCATCTCCACGAGGTGGGGTTCCGGGCGGCTCCCCGCCCCCTGGGCATCGACGATCAGGGGCGCGAGGTCCTGACCTTCATGCCGGGACAGGTGGTGTGGCCCGACCGGTTCTGGGCTCTGGAGCCCGCCCGGCGACTGGCCCGCGTGGCACGGCTGATCAGGGACTACCACGAGGCCGTGCGGGACTTCACGCCGCCGCCCGACGCGCGCTGGCAGGTGCTGATGCCCGCCGAGAGCGGCGACATCATCGCCCATCAGGACCTCGCCCCGTGGAATCTCGTGGTCGGTGACGAGGACCAGTGGGCCTTCATCGACTGGGACACCGCAGGCCCGGGGTCCCGCCTGTGGGATGTCGCGTACGCCATGCACGGTTTCATCCCGCTGTCCGCGCACCCGGATTGGCGACGCCGGGATGCCGCGGAGCGGCTGCGGGTTTTCGCGGACGCGTACGGCCTGGACGAAGCCGAGCGCCGTCGGCTGGTCCCCCTGCTGGGGCGCCGTACGCGTGCCATGCACGACTTCCTGCGCGACCAGGCCGCCCGGGGCAACCAGCCGTGGGCGACCCTGTGGGCCGAGGGCCACGGCGATGCCTGGCGAAGCGACGCCGAATACATCGAGCGGCGCGAAGACCGGTGGGTGCGCGCCCTGCTCGACGGCTGAGTTCCACGACGTGCCGGCGCCCCCGGGGGGCCGCTTCGCGCGCCGTCGATGCCGGTGACCGCGGTGCGCGGCGCGCCGGCACCGGGACCCGGCCCGAGGCCCATGTGGTCTGAACCGTGGTGTGAACCCCCGACCGAAAGGCCAGGAATCGATGATCAGCCAATGGCGGCTGCGGGCCGCCTTCGCCGCGCGGCTCTCGGAGATGTACGGGCAGGAGGTCCCCGCCTACACCACGCTGGTGGATGTCTCACGGGAGGTCAACGAGGACGTCCTGCGCGCCCGGGGCGCCGACGCCGAGCGCCTGGGATCCATCGGCCGGGTGACCGCCGAGCGCCATGGCGCCATCCGGGTCGGCACCCCGGATGAGCTGCGGCAGGTCGCCCGCGTCTTCGCCGCCCTGGGCATGCACCCGGTCGGCTTCTACGACCTGCGCGAGGCCGCCGCCAGCGCCGTCCCCGTCGTCTCGACCGCCTTCCGGCCCGTCGACGGCGAGGAGCTGGCCCGCAACCCCTTCCGGGTCTTCACCTCCATGCTCACCCCCGCCGACCCGCGGTTCTTCGACGCCGACCTCCGCTCCCGCCTGGAAACCTTCCTCGCCGGCCGTGAACTGTTCCCCGCAAAGCTGCTCGCCCTCGCCGACCGCGCCGCGGCGGAGCGGGAGCTGCCCGAGGCGGACGCCGAGCGCTTTCTGCGGCTCGCCGTGCACGCCTTCGAGCTGTCACCCGAGCCCGTCGAGGCGGCGTGGTACGAGACCCTGGAGCGGATCTCCGCGGTCGCAGCCGACATCGGCGGGGTCCGCAGCACCCACATCAACCACCTCACCCCGCGCGTGCTGGACATCGACGAGCTCTACCGGCGGATGACCGAGCGCGGCATCGAGATGATCGACACCATCCAGGGCCCGCCGAAGTGGCGGGGCCCCGACGTCCTGCTGCGCCAGACCTCCTTCCGCGCCCTCGCCGAGCCCCGCGCCCACCGCACCCCCGACGGCAGTGTCGTCAGCGGCGCCCTGCGGGTGCGCTTCGGCGAGGTCGAGGCCCGCGGCATCGCCCTCACCCGGGAAGGCCGCGCCCTCTACGACCGACTCCTCACCCTGGTCGACCAGCGGGCGGCCGACCACCCCGAGGCCGACCGCGGCGACCTCGCCCGCGCCGTGTGGGAACGGCACATGCCCGGCGCCGAGCGGGAGCTCGCCGCCCAAGGCCTCGCCTACTTCACCTACCGGGTGGCCCCCGGCCGGCCACGGGACGGCAGCCGCCCGCCCGCCGACCTCGGCGCCCTGGTGGAGCGCGGCTGGGTGCGCGCCGAGCCCATCGTCTACGAGGACTTCCTGCCCCGCTCCGCGGCCGGGATCTTCCAGTCCAACCTCAGCGGCGAGGGCACGCGGAACAACGACCACGAGGGCACCGCGTACGACGCCGGATGGCTCTCGGAAGCCATCGGACACGAGGTCCTGGACCCCTACGCCCTCTATGAGCAGCAGCAGAACCGCTCCCTGGCGCGGGTCGCCGGCGAGCTGGAACTCGACGGCACGCTTCGCTGACCTCTCACACCCACGAGGACCCCTCATGCCGAGCACCGCACTGCCCACCACCGACGACCTGCGCGCACGCGCGCTGACCGCCCTCGAGCGCATCGGTGTCACCGTCCCGGAAGGGACCGGCCTCCCCGCCCGGACGCCCATCACCGGGGAGAACCTCCTCGGCCTGACGGCCTCCACCGCCCGTGACGCCGACCAGGCCCTCGCGGCCACCCGCGCGGCCTTCCTCACCTGGCGCACCACACCCGCCCCGCGCCGCGGTGAACTCGTCCGCCGGCTGGGCGAATCGCTGCGCGAGCACAAGAGCGACCTGGCCGACCTCGTGACCATCGAAGCGGGCAAGATCCGCTCCGAGGCGCTCGGCGAGGTGCAGGAGATGATCGACATCTGCGAGTTCGCGGTAGGCCTGTCCCGCCAGCTGTACGGGCGCACCATCGCCTCCGAGCGTCCCGGCCACCGTCTCGCCGAGACCTGGCACCCGCTCGGCGTGGCCGGCGTCATCTCGGCGTTCAACTTCCCCGCCGCCGTGTGGTCCTGGAACACCGCCATCGCCCTCGTCTGCGGCGACACCGTCGTCTGGAAGCCGTCCGAGCTGACCCCGCTGATCTCCCTGGCCTGCGCCCATCTGCTGGCCCGGGCCGCCGAGGAGACCGGCGCGCCCCGCGACGTGCACCGCCTCCTGCTCGGCGACCGCACCATCGGCGAGACGCTCGTCGACGACCCCCGGGTCGCGCTCGTCAGCGCCACCGGCTCCACCCGCATGGGGCGCGAGGTCGGCCCCCGCGTCGCGGCCCGCTTCGGCCGCAGCCTGTTGGAACTCGGCGGCAACAACGCGGCCGTCGTCGCCCCCTCCGCCGACCTGGACCTCGCCGTCCAGGGCATCGTCTTCGCGGCGGCCGGTACGGCGGGACAGCGCTGCACCACGTTGCGCCGCCTCATCGTCCACCGGGACATCGCCGACGGCCTTGTCGAGCGCCTGGCCGCCGCCTACCGGAAGCTCCCCATCGGCGACCCCTTCGACGGGACCACGCTGGTCGGCCCGCTCATCTCCACCGCGGCCCTCGACGGCATGCGCGACGCCCTGGCCCGCGCGCGGGCCCAGGGCGGCGAGATCCAGGCGGGCGGCGACCGGCGGCTGGCCGACACCGCGCCCCGGGCCGCGTACGTCGAGCCTGCCGTCGTCCGCGTCGCCGAGCAGACCGGCGTCGTACGGGAGGAGACGTTCGCCCCGATCCTGTACGTGCTGACCTACGACACCCTCGACGAGGCCATCGCGCTGCACAACGACGTCCCGCAGGGCCTGTCGTCCAGCATCTTCACCCGCGACCAGCGGGAAGCCGAGATCTTCCTGTCCGCGGAGGGCTCCGACTGCGGCATCGCCAACGTCAACATCGGCACCTCCGGTGCGGAGATCGGCGGCGCCTTCGGCGGCGAGAAGGAGACCGGGGGCGGCCGTGAGTCGGGCTCCGACGCCTGGCGGGCGTATATGCGCCGCGCCACCAACACCGTCAACTACTCCAGCCGGCTCTCCCTGGCCCAGAACGTCAGCTTCCCCTGAACCGCCCGCGCCCGCGGAAGGAAGCGGAACGGGAAACGCGGCGGCCCTCACCCGGAAGAAACCGGGCGAGGGCCGCCGCGTGATGCGTGAGTGACCGGGGCCGGTCAGTCGGCGCCGAACTCCATCGCGGCGCGGTCGAGCAGCTGGTCGTCGTTCGACACCTGGCCGTCCGAGGCGGCGATCGCCTCGGCCGCGCCCTTGGGCATCGCACCGATCAGCCCGGTCGAGGCCGCCTGCGCGGCACCGATCAGCGCCGGGTGGGAGTTGCCGACCATCCCGAGCCCCGCGTACTGCTCGAGCTTGGCGCGGGAGTCGGCGATGTCGAGGTTGCGCATGGTCAGCTGGCCGATCCGGTCCACCGGCCCGAAGGCGGAGTCCTCGGTCCGCTCCATGGAGAGCTTGTCCGGGTGGTAGCTGAACGCCGGCCCGGAGGTGTCCAGGATGGAGTAGTCCTCACCGCGCCGCAGCCGCAGGGTCACCTCGCCGGTGATCGCCGCGCCGACCCAGCGCTGAAGCGACTCGCGCACCATCAGCGCCTGCGGGTCCAGCCAGCGGCCCTCGTACATCAGCCTGCCGAGCCGCCGGCCCTCGGTGTGGTACGTGGCGACGGTGTCCTCGTTGTGGATCGCGTTGACCAGCCGCTCGTACGCCGCGTGCAGCAGCGCCATGCCCGGGGCCTCGTAGATGCCGCGGCTCTTGGCCTCGATCACACGGTTCTCGATCTGGTCGGACATGCCCAGGCCATGGCGGCCGCCGATGGCGTTGGCCTCCAGCACCAGATCGACGGCGGAGGCAAACTCCTTGCCGTTGATCGTCACCGGCCGGCCCTGCTCGAAGCCGATGGTGACGTCCTCGGCCGCTATCTCGACGGACGGGTCCCAGAACCGCACGCCCATGATCGGCTCGACGAGCTCGATGCCTGTGTCGAGGTGCTCGAGCGCCTTGGCCTCGTGCGTCGCGCCCCAGATGTTGGCGTCGGTGGAGTAGGCCTTCTCCGTGCTGTCCCGGTAGGGCAGACCGTGGGCGACCAGCCACTCCGACATCTCCTTGCGGCCGCCGAGCTCGCTGACGAAGTCGGCGTCCAGCCACGGCTTGTAGATCCGCAGGGAGGGGTTGGCCAGCAGACCGTAGCGGTAGAACCGCTCGATGTCATTGCCCTTGAAGGTGGAGCCGTCGCCCCAGATCTGGACATCGTCCTCGAGCATGGCGCGTACCAGCAGCGTGCCGGTTACCGCCCGCCCGAGCGGGGTGGTGTTGAAGTAGCTGCGGCCACCGGACCGGATGTGGAACGCCCCGCAGGCCAGGGCCGCGAGACCCTCTTCCACGAGGGCCGCGCGGCAGTCGACCAGCCGGGCGACCTCCGCGCCATAGGCCGTGGCGCGCCCCGGCACCGAGGCGATATCGGGCTCGTCGTACTGGCCGATGTCAGCGGTGTAGGTGCACGGCACCGCACCCTTGTCGCGCATCCACGCGACGGCTACCGAGGTGTCGAGACCACCGGAGAAGGCGATCCCGACGCGCTCGCCGACAGGCAGGGAGGTGAGAACTTTGGACACGGCAGAAGTATGCATGACCACGCATGTTCATGCAAGCGCCGAGTTGGGCGACCGCCGCCGTGCCCCTGGAGACGGCGGGCGGACCCGCTTACGGGCCGCCCGTCAGCAGTACGGCGGCTGGTCGGTCAGGGAGGCCGCCACCCGCATCCACACGCCGAAGAGCCGGTACAGGCCCGGCAGCGCGCCCCGCGCCTGGACGGTCCGGGTGTCCGTCGCGGTGACCCCCGGAATGCCGAGGAGGGTGGAGGCCACCGAGGCCGACTGCCAGCGGACGCTGAGGGTGGCCGGGCCCGAGGCCACCGGCAGCGCCGCCCGCGGCGTGGCGAGCGCGGCGGCGACCGCCTTCTCGATGGCCGCACGGGCTTCGTCCGCCGGGCGCAGCTCCGCCGCGAAGCGGTCGCGGGCGTACTTCACGGCAACCGTGGTGACGGACGCGTCCCACTCCGCCGTCTCCGCGCACGCGCTGTCGTCACCGGTAAGAGCCGCCATCGGCACGCCCAGGGCCGCCGCGGTGGCGTGCGCCAGACCGATCTCGCCCACGGGCCGGCCGTCCAGCCAGATGTCCTCGATCTCGTGGCCCATGAAGCTGTGGCTCAGCACCCCGAGCGCACCCGCCCGCGCGTGGTAGCCCACGCAGATCATGGCGTCGTGCTCGGAGGTGAGACCTTCGAGCATGCCCATGTGCTTGGACCTGCCCCGGACGAGGCGCGCCGCCGGATGCAGGGTCTCCGGCGCATCGAGCCGTGTGCGTCGTTGACGGTGATGTCGGTGGCGCCCGCCGCGACGGCGCCCCGGATCGCCGCGTTGACGTCCTCCGCCATCAGCAGCCGTCCACGCTCGTAGTCCCGTCCGCCGGGCTGGACGTCGTGGGCGTCGACGAGCCGGGTCAGCGCGCGCAGGGCGGGCCCGCCTCGCGGCTCGACGCCCCCTGCCGGTACGCCCCGCAGGCCACCACGGCCTCCGGCCGCTGTCCCAGCTGGCGCAGCAGGACCAGGGTCTTGTCGCGGGGCGGTGCGTTGCTGCCCTGGTCGTAAGAGACATAGCCGGTGGCTCCGTCGAAGGTGACACCGGCGCCGAGGGCGATGAGGGCCGACTCCCGGTTGACGTCGGGGTCGTGCAGCCGGGCCTGGCCGACCGCCTGGGACAGCAGATGGACGGCGTCATAGGACACAGGGTGCCCGATGTCCCGCAGAGAGCGGCCCGGCGCCCGCGCCATTGCTCACGGATTCGCCGGGAAAGCAAGCCGATCGCGAATTTTTCCGGGCGCCTTTCGGATTCCATTGCCCACATCGTCGACTTCTTCGTCAAGGGCGATATTCATCACACCGAAAGGGGTCCACGCATAGGCCTTCACCAGCGTTGACGCGCTGTTACCGTGGAATCTCGGCAGTTCTCATCCGCCGCTGGATGTATTCCGGCGTGGCCGCTTGCGCAATGTCTGAGGTTCGAAATTGAGAAATCGGCTCGTCGTCAAGGGTGCCCGCCAGCACAATTTGCGCGACGTCTCCGTCGAATTGCCCCGGGACGCCCTGATCGTATTCACCGGCGTATCGGGATCCGGTAAATCAAGCCTTGCGTTCGACACCATTTTCGCGGAGGGGCAGCGGCGCTACGTCGAGTCGCTGTCGGCGTACGCGCGTCAGTTCCTCGGGCAGCTCGACAAGCCGGACGTCGATGTGATCGAGGGGCTGTCCCCGGCCATCGCCATCGACCAGAAGACATCGAGCCGCAACCCGCGCTCCACGGTCGGCACCATCACCGAGGTCTACGACCACCTGCGGCTGCTGTACGCGCGGATCGGCCGCCCCCACTGCCCCGAGTGCGGCGAGCCGGTCAGCCGGCAGACGCCGCAGCGGATCGTCGACCGGCTGCTCGCCGAGGACGAGGGCACCCGCTTCCAGGTGCTCGCTCCGGTCGTCCGCGACCGCAAGGGCGAACACGCCGAGATCTTCAGGCAGTTGACCACCGACGGGTTCAGCAGGGTCCGGGTCGACGGCCGGGTTCTCGCGCTCGCCACGCCGCCCGCGCTGGACAAGCGCAAGAAACACTCCATCGATGTGGTGGTGGACCGGGTGGCCGTCAAGCCGGGGATCCGGCAGCGGCTGACGGAGTCCGTGGAGACCGCGCTCGGTCTCGCCGGCGGTGTGCTGCGGGTCGAGTTCGTGGACCGGGACCCCGCCGATGGCGAACGGGAGCTGGTGTTCTCGGAGAAGATGGCCTGCCCGCGCTCCCATGACGTCGGTCTGGAGTCGCTGGAGCCCCGGCTGTTCTCCTTCAACGCGCCCTGGGGCGCCTGTCCCGCCTGCACGGGCCTCGGCTCGCGGATGGAGGTCGACCCCTCCCTCGTCGTCCCGGACGACACCAAGTCGCTGGCCGAGGGCGCCATCGCGCCCTGGACCAACACCAGCGGCGCCGACTACTTCGCCCGGCTGCTGGACGCCCTGGCCGCCGAGGCCGGTTTCGACACCGGCACGCCGTGGCGCCAACTGCCCGCCGACGTGCGGACCATGGTGCTGAACGGGTCGGAGCGGCGGCTGCACATCTCGTACCGGAACCGGTTCGGCCGCGAGCGGTCGCATCTGTCGCGGTTCGAGGGCGTCATCCCGCACATCGAGCGCCGCTACGCCGAGGGCGCCGAGTCCGGGGCCTCCCAGGACCGGTTCGCCGGCTATATGCGCGAGGTGCCGTGTCCGGCCTGCTCGGGTGCCCGGCTGGCGCCCGGCGTGCTGGCCGTCACGGTCGGCGGCCGGAACATCGCCCAGGCCTCCGCCCTGCCGCTGGACCAGCTCGCCGCCTTCGCCCAGGGGTTGGAGCTGACGGACAGCGAGCGGCGGATCGCCGAGGCCGTGCTCGCCGAGATCGGCGAGCGGCTGCGGTTCCTGCTCGACGTGGGCCTGGACTATCTCTCGCTCGACCGGCCCGCCGCCTCCCTCTCCGGCGGGGAGGCGCAGCGGATCCGGCTGGCGACCCAGATCGGGGCCGGGCTGACCGGGGTGCTGTATGTGCTGGACGAGCCGTCCATCGGGCTGCACCAGCGCGACAACCAGCGGCTCATCGAGACGCTGAAGCGGCTGCGCGACCGCGGCAACACGGTGATCGTGGTCGAGCACGACGAGGAGACCCTGAAGGCGGCGGACTGGGCCGTGGACATCGGGCCGGGCGCGGGCGCACACGGCGGCCATGTGGTGCACTCGGGCACCGTCGCGGAGCTGCTGGCCCACGCGGAGTCCCTGACCGGCGCCTATCTGTCCGGGCGGCGCGCGATACGCGTCCCCGAGCGGCGGCGGGAGCCGGCCGAGGGCCGCGCGATCACCGTGCACGACGCCTCCGAGCACAACCTGCGGGGTGTCACGGTGTCATTCCCGCTCGGCCTGTTCGTCGCCGTCACCGGCGTCTCGGGCTCCGGGAAGTCGACGCTGGTCAACGACATCCTTCAGACCTCCCTGGCGCAGCGGATCCAGCGCGCGCACAAGGTGCCCGGCCGCCACCGCGCCGTCACCGGAATCGAGCACATCGACAAGGTGGTCCAGGTCGACCAGTCGCCGATCGGCCGCAGCCCCCGCTCCAACCCAGCCACGTACACGGGCGTCCTCGACCATCTGCGCAAGCTGTTCGCCCAGACCCCGGAGGCGAAGGTGCGCGGCTACCAGCCGGGCCGGTTCTCCTTCAACGTCAAGGGCGGCCGCTGCGAGCACTGCTTCGGCGATGGCACCATCAAGGTCGAGATGAACTTCCTGCCGGATGTGTACGTCCCGTGCGAGGTCTGCCACGGCGCGCAGTACAACCGCGAGACGCTCGACGTGCACTACAAGGGCAAGTCCATCGCGGACGTCCTGGCCATGACCGTGGAGGAGAGCCTGGGGTTCTTCGACGGACACCAGATCATCTCCCGCCACCTGAGGACCCTGCACGACGTCGGCCTGGGCTACGTCAAGCTGGGCCAGCCCGCCACCACCCTGTCCGGCGGCGAGGCGCAGCGCGTCAAGCTCGCCGCCGAGCTCCAGCGGCGCACCCGCGGCCGCACCCTCTATGTGCTGGACGAACCCACCACGGGGCTCCATGTCGCGGATGTCGACCGGCTGCTGACGGTGGTCCAGCGGCTGGTCGACGGCGGCAACACGATCGTGGTCATCGAGCACAACCTCGATGTGATCAAGTCGGCCGACTGGCTGATCGACATGGGCCCCGAGGGCGGACACCGGGGCGGTGAGGTGATCGCCGAGGGCACCCCGGAACAGATCGCGGCCCATCCGCGGTCGCACACCGGGCGGTTCCTGGGCGGGCTGCTGGGGGCCTCATGAGCGTGCTGGAGAGGGCGGCGGCCCAGGCCTGGGACCCGGAGGAGTTCCGGCCCGCGGAGGCCGACGACACCGACGCGCCCGAACCCCGGCTCCCCGTGGACCACGGCCCCGTCGACCAGGTCCGGGACTATCTGCGGCTCATCGCCCGGGTCCGGCTGCTCACCGCCGAGCAGGAGGTGGAGCTGGCGAAGCGGATCGAAGCCGGTCTGTACGCCGAACAGCGGCTCGCCGAGGAGCCCCTCCTCGATCCGCAGATCCGCTGGGAGCTGACCGTGCTCGCCGAGGACGGGCGGCGGGCGAAGGCCCATCTCATCGAGGCGAACCTGCGCCTGGTGGTCTCCGTCGCCAAGCGGTTCACCGGGCGCGGGCTTCAGCTCCTGGACCTGATCCAGGAGGGCAACACCGGGCTGATCAGGGCCGTGGAGAAGTTCGACTACGCCAAGGGCTTCAAGTTCTCCACGTACGCGACCTGGTGGATCAAGCAGGCGGTCACCCGCGCCCTCGCCGACCAGAGCCGCACCATCCGGGTACCCGTGCACACCGTCGAGATCATGAACCGGGTGGCCCGGACCCGGCGGGAGCTGATGCAGGACACCGGGGTGGAGCCCACGCCCGAGGAACTGGCGGAGAAGGCGGGCCTGCCGCTGGAGCGGCTGATCCAGCTCCAGGGCTACTCCAAGGAGCCCGTCTCGCTGGACATGGCGTTCGCCGAGGACAGCGGCACCGAGTTCGGTGACGTCATCGTGGACGGCGACTCGCCCTCGCCCTGGGACATGGTCACGTTCGGCCTGCTCCGGGAGACCATCCAGAGCATCCTGGCGGAGATGACCCCGCGCGAGGCCGGGATCATCTCCCTGCGGTACGGACTCCTCGGGGGCCGGGCGCGGACCCTGGAGGAGATCGGCCAGGTCTACGGGGTGACCCGCGAGCGCATCCGCCAGATCGAGGCCAAGACGATGTCCAAGCTGCGCCATCCCTCACGCTCGCAGGCGCTGCGGGACTACCTCGACGCCGAGTAACTGTACCTTCTGGATGGTACAGTTGCGGGTATGCGACATGGACGGGACGGGTGGACGATGAACGGTGCGCGACGCTGGTGGCTGCTGGCGACCGTATCCGTGGGGCTGCTGCTGATCTCCGTGGACAACACGGTCCTCTACACGGCGCTCCCCACGCTGACCGAGGATCTGCACGCGACCGCCTCGCAGAAGCTGTGGATCATCAACGCGTATCCGCTGGTGATGGCGGGCCTGCTGCTGGGCGCGGGCACGCTCGGCGACCGCGTCGGCCACAAGCGCATGTTCCTCGCCGGCCTGGCCCTGTTCGGCATCGCCTCGTCGGTGGCGGCGTTCGCCCCGTCGGCCGCCGTGCTCATCGCGGCGCGGGCGTTTCTCGCGGTGGGCGCGGCCGCGATGATGCCCGCCACGCTCTCGCTGATCCGCACCACCTTCGAGGACGAGCGGGAGCGCAATGTGGCGATCGGCATCTGGGGCACGGTGTCGGTGATCGGCATCGCGCTGGGCCCGATCCTGGGCGGACTGCTGCTGGAACACTTCTGGTGGGGCTCGGCCTTCCTGATCAACGTCCCCGTGGTGGCCGTCGCCCTGGTCGCCGGGGCGATCCTCGCCCCCGGTGCCTCGGGCCGCTCGGACAAGCCCTGGGACCCGATCGCGTCCGCGCAGGTCATGGCCGGTCTGGTCGGGCTGGTGTACGCCGTGAAGGAGGCCGCGAGGCCGGGCGGAGAGGCGACGCACATCGCCGTGGCGCTGGTGGTCGCGGCGGTCGGCTTTGTGTTCTTCATCCGCCGGCAGCGCCGCCAGGAGCATCCGCTGCTGGACTTCGCGCTGCTGCGCGATCCGCGCATCATGTCCGGGATCGTCGCTGCCGCGCTGGCGATGTTCGGGATCGCCGGGATCCAGCTGGTCCTGACCCAGCGGCTGCAACTGGTCGTCGGGCTCGGCCCGCTGGAGACCGGGCTGCTGGTGGCGGTGGTCGCGGCCGGCTCACTGCCCACCGGAGCGGTCGCGGGCGGCCTGGTCCACCGCCACGGCCCCCGGCCGCTGATCGTCGGCGGGCTGCTGGTCAGCGCCGCCGGAGCGCTGCTGGTCCTGCTGCTGACCCCGGGCGCGGCGCCGATCCCGCTGCCGATCCCCGACCATCCCGCATGGCTGGTGCCCGGGCTGCTGCTCCTCGGGGCCGGCATGGGCCTGGCGATGACCGCGGCCTCGGCCGCCATCATGGGCAACGCGCCCGCGCACCGGGCCGGGATGGCCGCCTCCGTCGAGGAGGTGTCGTACGAGCTCGGCAGCCTGTCCGGCGTCGCGATTCTCGGCAGCCTGCTCGGCTCCCTCTACACCGCCACCGTCCACCTGCCCGCCGGCGCGCCCGCCGCGGCGGAGGACGGCCTGGACCAGGCCCACGCGGCCGCCGCCCGGCTCCCCGCCGACCAGGCCGACTCCCTGCTGGAGGCGGCGCGCGACGCCTTCGACAACGGCTATGCCCTCGCGCTGGCGATCAGCACGCTGGTCCTGGTGATCGGCGCCCTCTTGACTGCCCGCCTGCTGGCTCGCCCCGCCCCCGTGGCGGAGGCGCGGGAGAAGGAGCCCGTGGCCTGAGGTCCGGGCCCGGGGGCGGTGTCCGATCCGCACCGCCCCCGGGAACCGGTCAGCGGCCGCGGACCGGGGTGACGGACTCCAGGGTCGGCACCACCGGCTTGATCGTCCCGTCGGCCGCGAACTCCATGCGGTCGAGGGTGGTTTCGCGGTGGGTGCCGTCGCCGCCCGCCTTCCCGGGGCCGTTCACGGCGAACCGGTGGTAGGCGATGTACCAGTCGTCCGTGCCGGGGACGTTGACCACCGAGTGGTGGCCGGGCCCCTTGATCCCGTACTCCGGGCGCTTGGAGAGGATGGTGCCCCGCTTGGTCCACGGGCCCAGCGGTGTGGCCCCGGTGGCGTAGGCGACGTGGTAGTCCTCGCTGCGGGTGTCGTCCTCGGACCACATCAGGTAGTAGGTGCCCTTGCGCTTGACGACGAAGGAGCCCTCCCGGAAGTTCTCCGGGGTGAACTTCTGCACCTTCGACGCGTCGAAGGACGTCATGTCGGCGTTCAGCGGCACCCCGTACGCCTGGCCGTTGCCCCAGTACAGATACGCCTGGCCGTCATCGTCCGTGAACACCGCCGGGTCGATCATCTGGCCGGCGAACTGCCCCTTGGCCACCAGCGGCTTGCCCAGCGCGTCCTTGAACGGACCGGCGGGGGAGTCGGCGACCGCGACTCCGATCTGCTGCTCGGCGCAGAAGTAGAAGTAGTACTTGCCGTCGCGCTCGGCCATCGCGGGCGCCCAGGCGTTGGTGTCCGCCCAGCTCACATCGGGGCCGAGATCCAGGATGACGCCGTGGCTCTTCCAGTTGACCAGGTCCTTCGAGGAGTACGCCGTGAACCTGGTCCCGCTCCAGCCGCGGAACCCGTCGGTCGTCGGGTAGATCCAGTAGCGGCCGTCGAAGTACTGGATGTCCGGGTCGGCGTTCAGGCCGGGCAGCACCGGGCTGCGCATCGGCACCGCCTCGACGGTCCAGTCGCGGGTCGTCCCGTCGGCGGTCTTCAGCGTGTACGTCCGCGCCGTGCGGAAGTCCCGCCGGGTGCCGGAGGACGGGCTGAGGGTGGCGCCGGCCGGGAGCGCGAAGCGGGGCGCCAGCCGGCGGAGATCTGCCTTCGGATCCATCGGCAGCACCACCTTTCCGCTCGCCTCGGTGACGATGGCATACCCGTTCTGGCCTGGCGCCGTGACATCGGCGAGCGAGGCGGCAGACGCCGGGTAGGCGCTCAGCAGCCGGTCGTACTCCGCCTGCGTCACGGGGAGCACGGTGCCGTGCCGGGGGCTGGCGGGCAGCTGATAGTTCTCGGACGGCGTCCACTTGCCCGAGGCGAGGTCGGTGGTCTCGAACGGGATGTAGCCGCGGCCGCCGAACTCGTCGATGAACAGGTACCACTTGTTCTCGGTGTTCGACTTGAAGATCGTCGGCCCTTCGCCGCGGTCGATCGCGCCCTTGCCGATGCAGTCGGCGACGAAGTCGTACGAGGTGTCCGTCAGGGAGGTGGACTTCTCGGCCGTGATGAACTTCGAGCAGGGCGTGCCGGAGGACGGGTCGCGCTCGTCCTTGGTGAACCGGTAGTAGGTGCCCTTGTCCTTGATGACCGTGGAGTCGATGACCGAGTAGCCGGGGTCGTTCCACACCTTGGGCGCGCTGAAGCTGCGGAAGTCCTTCGTCGTCGCGTACAGCATCTTGTTGTACGTGTTGCCGGTGTGGTTCGGGTCGTCCTCGGCGTAGAGCTTCGAGGCCCAGAAGACGACGTACTCGCCGAGCTCCTCGTCGTAGTACGCCTCGGGCGCCCAGGTGTTGCCCGCCGTGTCCGGCGAGACCTTGACCAGGCGCTGGTCGGTCCAGTTGACCAGGTCCGTCGACTCCCACACCATGATCGACTTACTGCCGGTGCGCTGCACCTGGTCCCAGGAGCCGCTGGAGTTCTGATACATCCGCAGATCGGTGGCGATCAGATAGAACTTGTCGCCCTTGGGGGAGCGGATGACGAACGGGTCGCGCAGCCCCTTCTGGCCGAGGGAGGAGGTGAGGACGGGCTTGCCGGCGTTCAACTCGCGCCAGTGCAGCGGGTCGTTGCCGCGGCTGAGCGCCATCCGTATCTGTTCGCCGTCGGCCGTCCCCTCACCGGTGAAGTAGGTGAAGAGATAGCCGGCGTACTGGGGCGCCCGCGGGGCCGCGGACGGCGCTCCGCTCTGTGCGGGGCTGGGCGGGGCGGTGAGGATGCTCACGACCATCGTGAACAGGACGAGCGAGGGCAGAAGGAGGGTACGGGCAGCGCGGGACACCATGAAACATCCTGTGGGAGTCTGGTGGATTCTGTTGGACTGCTGGCCCGAAGTGTCGCCAGTTCGGATCCCGCGCGTCAATGGGTGTGCGGCTCTGTTCAGGAGCGAAAATTTCGGTTGTCTTTTCGACCCTTGTGTACGGCCCCCGTGGAACCCCGCACCACGAGCCGGGGCGGGAGGACGACCTCGCGGGGCGTGGTGCGCCCCTGGTCGAGGCGCTCGACCGCGGCGGCCACCGCACGCCGGGCCTGTTCCTCGGCGCCCTGGCTGACCGTGGTCAGGTCGAAGCAGCTCAGCCGGGAGAGGGCGTCGTCGTCGTAGCCGGCCACGGACATCTCGCGCGGGACGGCGACCCCGGCGCGGGTGAGGGCGGTGAGGACGCCGATGGCGCACTGGTCGTTGAACGCCACCACGGCGGTGGGCGGTTCGCCGTCGTCGAGGAGGTGGCGGGCGGCCCGTTCCCCCGACTGTTCGGTGTGGTCGCCGGGCAGCACACGGCTGTGCCCGTCCATCCCGTGGCGGCGCATGGCGGTGCGGTAGCCGCGGCGCCGGTCGGTGGCGATGACGCCCCGGCCGCCGTCGACATAGGCGATCGAGCGGTGGCCGAGGCCCACCAGATGGTCGACGACCCGGCCGACTCCGTCGTCGTCCGCGGTGCGCACCACATCCAGCGCGGCGCCCGTGATCCGGCGGCCGACGGCGATGACGGGCACCTTCCGGTCGAGGGCGGTGAGCGTGGCGGCGGGGGCGGCCGGGCCGAGGAGGATGAGCGCCTCGCTGCGGAAGGCGAGGAGGGTGTCCACGGCGGTGTCCTCGCCGCGGGTGCGGGTCTGGGTGCTCAGGGCCAGGTCGTAGCCGACCGCCTCGGCGGCCGTGTGCAGATGCTCGACCAGTTCGGCGTGGAAGGGGCTGTGGATGTTGACCATGACGCCGAGCAGCCGGGTGCGTCTGCGGGCCAGCAGGCTGGCGTTGCGGTCGGGCCGGTAACCCAGGTCGGCGGCCGCCTTCAGGACGCGCTGACGGGTGCGTTCGCTGGGGCCGGGCGCGCCGCGCAGGACCAGCGAGACGGAGGCGGTGGACAGGCCCACGCGGGCCGCCACGTCCTCCAGTCGGGGGCGGGAGCCCGCCCCCGTACGACCGGCGGCCGCGCCTGATCCGCCCGTGCCGTCTGCCTTGCTCACGTGTTCTCCCGCTGGATTCTTCTGGCGCAACACCCTTGACACGCCCCGGAAACCGGACTGATAGTACCAGCACTTAAAGCGCTTTAAAAAGATCTGTTGACCGGACAAAGTCAAGCAAGCATCAGTAGAGCCCACGGCGCGGTTGCGCGCCGGAGAGGAACCGCAGTGACGACCACACAGTCGATCGGGGTGGCGGTCATCGGCGCCGGCATGGCCGGCCGCGCCCATCTGGCCGGCTACCGGGCGGCACCCACGCAGTACGGCGCCGGACTGCCCGAGGTCCGCCTGGTCGCCGTCGCCGACGCCCATGAACCCTTCGCCCGGGACGCCGCCCGCCGCTACGGATACCAGCGCGCCGAGACCGACTGGCGGGCGATCGCCGAGGCCCCCGACATCGACGCGGTCAGCGTCGTGGTCGCCAACCACCTGCACCGCGAGATCGTGGAGGGGCTGCTGGCGGCGGGCAAGCATGTGCTGTGCGAGAAGCCGCTGGCGCCGACGGTGGCCGACGCGCAGGCCATGGTCGAGGCGGCGGAGCGGAGCGGACGGGTGGCGGCCACCGGGTTCACCCTGCGCCGTTCCCCCGCCATCAACGCCATACGCCAACAGGTGGCCGAGGGCCCGCTCGGTCGGGTGCAGCACTTCAACGGCCACTACTGGTGCGACTACGGGCACAACCCCGACGCGCCCATGAGCTGGCGCTACCGCGGCGGCACCGGCACCGGCGCGCTGTCCGACATCGGCAGCCACCTCGTCGACCTCGGCGAGTTCTTCTGCGGCCCGGTGCGCAGTGTGCGGGGCGCGGTGCTGTCCACCCAGGTGCCCGACCGGCCGGTGCCGCTGGGCACCGCCGTGGGCCACTCGGCGGACGTCCAGGTGAGTGCGGAGCGAGAGCCCGTGGAGAACGAGGACATCGCCACCTTCACCGCGACCTTCGACTCCGGCGCCGTCGGCACCTTCTCCGTTTCCCGCGTCGCCTGCGGGCTGGCGAACTCCCTCGGCTTCGAGGTGTTCGCCGAGGGCGGCGCCGCCACCTTCGACATGGCCAGGCCCGCGGAGTTCACCTTCGCCGACTCCTCCCTGCCCGCGGCCACCAGCGGCTACCGCAGCGTCGTCGTCGGCCCCCAGCACCCGTACATCGCCTCGGGGCTGCCCATGGACTTCCCCAGCGTGGGCCATGGACAGAACGACTTCTTCGCCTGGCAGGCCCGTGCCTTCCTGGAGCAGATCGCGGGCCTGAACCACCTGCCGCACTGCCCCACGCTCGCCGACGGGCTGCACAACCTGCGTGTGCTCGACGCGATCGTCTCCTCCGCCACCGCCGACGGCAAGTCCGTCGCCGTCCAGTAAGGAAGCCCCTCATGAAGCTCGGCGCCTACACCGCCGTCCTGCACGACCAGCCCCTCACCGAGACCCTGCGGACCCTGCGCGAACTCGGCCTGGAGAGCGCGGAGATCAACTCCGGCGGCTTTCTGCCCGCCCCGCATCTGCCGATCGACGAGATCCGCGCGGGCCAGGACGCCCGGGACGGCTACCTCGCGCGGTTCGCGGCGGAGGGCATCACCCTCACCGCGCTGAACTGCAACGGCAACCCCCTCCACCCCGACCCGCAGGTGCGCGACAAGCACGCCCAGGACGTGCGCGACGCGATCGAACTGGCCGCCCTGCTCGGCGTGAAGCGGGTCGTCACGATGTCCGGGCTGCCCGCCTCCGACCCCGGCGGTCGGCTGCCCTCCTGGACGGTGCTGCCCTGGGACAGCGCCTATCTCGACGCCATGGACTACCAGTGGAACGAGGTGGCGATCCCCTTCTGGAGGGACATCCAGGCGCGCGCGGCGGACGCCGATGTGAAGGTGTGCATCGAGATGCACCCCCACAACCTCGTCTACAACGTCGGCACGATGGAGCGCCTGGCCACCGAGATCGACGCCACCCACGTGGGCGCGGAGCTGGACCCCAGCCATCTGTTCTGGCAGGGCATCGACCCGGTCGCGGCCGTACGGCGCCTCGGCGGCCTGGTGTACAACGCCGCCGCCAAGGACACCCGGATCAACGAGGAAGCGAAGATCAACGGAGTCCTCGACCACCGCCACGAGCGCGTCCGCGCCGAGGAGCCGGGCGCCGTCTCCCTCGGCGGCCGCTACACCCTCAGCCGCTGGCCCAAGAACGCCTCCTGGGACTTCGTCGCCGTCGGCCGCGGCCACGACACCGCCTTCTGGACCGAATTCCTGCGGGCGCTGCGCGATGTCGACCCGGACATGGCGGTCAACATCGAACACGAGGACCAGGAGCTCGACCAGATCGAGGGCCTGCGCCTGGCCGCCGACAACCTCCGGTCCGCTGCTGCCCGCCTCTGAGGCCACGCCGCGAAGGGAAACCCGCCGACACCATGAAGATCGCCCTCGACCCCTATATGATCCGCAACGTCCCGCTGCTCGAACTCCCTGCCGTCGTAGCGGAGTTGGGGTATGAGTGGATCGAGCTCTCCCCCCGGGAGGACTTCATCCCCTTCTTCCGGCACCCGCGCGTCGACGACGGCACGGTCGCGAAGTTCCGCAAGGCGCTGCACTCCGCGGGCGTCGGCATCTCCTCCGTCCTGCCCCTGTTCCGCTGGTCGGGGCCGGACGAGGACGACCGCCAGGCGGCCGTACGCTACTGGAAACGCGCGATCCAGATCACCGCCGACCTCGGTGTCACCAGCATGATCTCCGAGCTCAACGGCCGCCCCGAGCAGAGCGACCGCAGCGAGGCGCAGTTCTGGAAGTCGCTCGACGAACTGCTGCCGCTGTTCGAACGCGAGGGCATCCACCTCGCCCTGGAGCCGCACCCCGACGACTTCATCGAGAACGGCTATGACGCGATCAACCTGATCCGCGGCATCAACCACCCGGGCGTCGGCTTCCTGTACTGCGCCCCGCACACCTTCCACATCGGCAACGACGCCCCGGGCATCATCCGGTACGCGGGGGAGTTGCTCACCCACGTCCACCTGGCCGACGCCTTCGACCACACCGCGTCCTCCGGCAACCGCTACATCCTCAACCCGCCCGGCACCCCCGCCCGCATCCATCAGCACCTGGACATCGGGCAGGGCGAGGTCGACTTCGACGAACTCTTCCGAGAGCTGCGGGACAGCGGCTTCGACGGCACCCTGACCGCCTGTGTGTTCGCCTGGGAGGAGCGGGCGAAGGAGTCCTCGGTGTTCATGCGCCGCACGATCGACGAATATCTGGCCGCCTCGTCATGACGGCCGGGGGGGGGCCCCCGGCCCGGGGGGCCCCCCCCCCCCCCGACCAACCCCCGGGGGGGGGAACCCCCCAGAAACAGGGTGGCGAGCACCGGGAGCAGCGCGCCGCGGTAGGGGGCCGAGGTGGCCGGCGCCGC
>NZ_JBIRPV010000007.1:0-567652 GCF_044332865.1 Streptomyces sp. NPDC021225
TATCTGGCGTTGACTTTTGGCACGCTGTTGAGTTCTCAAGGAACGGACGCTTCCTTTGAAACCGTTTCACCGGTTTCTCCGGGCGCTTCCCTTCGGTGTTTCCAACCTTACCAGATCCGTTTTCCGGTCCGTTCCCGGTCCGAATTCCCATTTCTGGTGGCCGTTGGAGTGGCCTTTGCCTTTCGGCTGTTTCGACTTTAGCAGACTCACATCGGCCGACCTAATCGGCTTCGCGATTCCTGCGGGGATCGAAGTGTGCCTCGTTCGAATCAGAATTCAGAACCGAGGCGACCTTGGTGCTCACGGTTGCCCGCGAGCAACTGCTTACAAGCATACACTGCTTGCGCCGCAACCGTTAGAACCTACCTCACCCGACAACCCCCGTCAAGAGGTTTGGGTGAGATCAACACAGTAGCAGGTCAGAAGGGGCCTTCGCGCAGAGCGCCACACGTTGTGGACGGTGCGTCGACCCGGTGTCTCGACGGACGATGTCTCGACGTCTGTGTGAAACAACCAGCGACTCCCTGTGTAACTCCCGAGGGTGCGGGCGTCAAGGCTCCGTCAGGCGAACGTCGACGGCGGGTTCTCGAGGTCTTCGAGCTCGATCCCCGGCGCCGCCAGCACCACGTCACCAGCGATGTGGACCGAGTGCCGCTCACCCGTGTCCAGGGCGGTGACCTCGTACTCGTCCACGGTCAGCGGGCCGCTGTCGGTCGGGTGTGCCGCCCTGTCCAGCAGCACCCAGGACTGGTCGAGTGTGCGGGGCGCCAGGACGGGGGCGGTGAAGGCGACGAGGCGGACGCGGGTGGCTGGGGCGCTCGGGGCGAGGCGCAGCAGGCGGGCCGTGGCGATCAGGAAGGCCGGCGAGGCCCCGGTGAAGGAGTGGGCCGCGACATTGCCCTCGGTGGCGTGCTCTCCGGCCGGGTCGGTGCGGACCCAGGTGACGCCCTCCAGCGCCGCGCCGCGGACGCGCCAGCTCGCGGCGTTCAGCTCCAGACGGAGTGGCCGGCCCCGTTCGTCGAGTGTGAGGTCCACGGAGCCGCTGTGCTCGCCGGAGGGGGAGGTGAGCTGGGAGACATAGCGCCAGCCGCTGGGGCCGGTGGCGCAGTGGAAGTGCTCCTCGCCGAGCGGGGCGTGATCGTGCGGGTCGTGGAGGGAGTAGCGGCCGCGGGGCATGGTCCGTTCCTTGACGTGCGAAGGCCCGCCCGGACGAGTCGGTCCGGGCGGGCCCTGGGCCCCCGACTGGGCGGGGGCTTCACCGGCTACCGGGTGGTGCGATCAGTAGCGGTAGTGGTCGGCCTTGTACGGGCCCTCGACCGGGACGCCGATGTAGGCGGCCTGCTCCGGGCGGAGCGTGGTCAGCTTGACGCCGAGGGCGTCCAGGTGGAGCCGGGCGACCTTCTCGTCCAGGTGCTTGGGCAGCACATAGACGTCGGTCGGGTAGGACTCCGGCTTGGTGAAGAGCTCGATCTGGGCGATGGTCTGGTTCGCGAAGGAGTTGGACATCACGAACGACGGGTGACCGGTCGCGTTGCCCAGGTTCAGCAGACGGCCCTCGGACAGCACGATGATCGCCTTGCCCTCGGGGAACGTCCAGGTGTGAACCTGCGGCTTGACCTCGTCCTTCACGATGCCGGGGATCGCGGCGAGGCCGGCCATGTCGATCTCGTTGTCGAAGTGGCCGATGTTCCCGACGATCGCCTGGTGCTTCATCCTGGCCATGTCGGCGGCCAGGATGATGTCCTTGTTGCCGGTCGTGGTGATGAAGATGTCCGCGGTCTCCACCACGTCGTCCAGGGTGGCGACCTGGTAGCCGTCCATCGCCGCCTGGAGCGCGCAGATGGGGTCGATCTCGGTGATGATGACCCGGGCGCCCTGGCCGCGCAGCGACTCGGCGCAGCCCTTGCCCACGTCGCCGTAGCCGCACACGACCGCGACCTTGCCGCCGATCAGCACGTCGGTCGCGCGGTTGATGCCGTCGACCAGGGAGTGGCGGCAGCCGTACTTGTTGTCGAACTTCGACTTGGTGACGGCGTCGTTCACATTGATCGCCGGGAAGAGCAGCGTCCCGTCCCGGTGCATCTCGTAGAGGCGGTGGACGCCGGTGGTGGTCTCCTCGGTGACGCCGCGGATCTCCGAGGCGAGCTGCGTCCACTTCTGCGGGCTCTCCGCGAGGGTGCGGTTCAGCAGCTCCAGGATGACGCGGTGCTCCTCGTTCTCCGCGGTGGAGACGTCCGGGGCGGCGCCGGCCTTCTCGTACTCGACGCCCTTGTGGACCAGGAGAGTGGCGTCGCCGCCGTCGTCCAGGATCATGTTCGGGCCGCCGGTGGCGGTGCCCGGCCAGGTCAGCGCCTGCTCGGTGCACCACCAGTACTCCTCCAGGGTCTCGCCCTTCCAGGCGAAGACCGGGATGCCCTTCGGGTCCTCGGGGGTACCGTTCGGGCCGACGGCGATCGCGGCCGCCGCGTGGTCCTGGGTGGAGAAGATGTTGCAGGAGGCCCAGCGGACCTGCGCGCCGAGCGCGACCAGGGTCTCGATCAGCACGGCGGTCTGCACCGTCATGTGCAGCGAGCCGGTGATGCGGGCGCCCGCGAGCGGCTGGTCGGCGGCGTACTCCTCGCGGATCGCCATCAGGCCGGGCATCTCGTGCTCGGCGAGGGTGATCTCCTTGCGGCCGAAGGCGGCCAGGGACAGGTCGGCGACCTTGAAGTCCTGACCGGAGACGGCATTCGTCATCTGCTGCTCCTCAATTGATCGGTTTCGAGCGAGAGTGGTTTCGGCTGGGCATGCGGCAGTGGTTCCGCAGCGCCGTGGTCACACGGCTTGGACACACGGGTCCCCTGCTCGCAGTGCGCAGTCCGTCGGAGGCCCTCTCTCCCTCGGCCGGTCCGCGGAACGGACCGCCCGACCGCCATCAGCAGCGACGTCTGGCTCGGTCACGAATCTACACCGATCGGCGCAGCGAACCCCAGTCCGCAGCGGCTTTCTTCAACCTGTGGACGCTATCTTCGGCCGGTTCGCCGTCTGTGCCCTGCCGACCTGGGATTTGTTCCGGTCCGGACCTCTTGCAGGATGCGCTCGGCGCGGGGACCCTTGCACCTTCCCTCGCTCGATCAACGCGTTGTCAACGTTGTCAAAGGAGACCCACGTGACCAGTCCAGCCGATCCCCCCAATGGCGTGGGGGCCAGCGGACCAGGGCTCAAGCTGCTTGCGGTGACCGCCTGCCCGACCGGCATCGCGCATACCTATATGGCCGCGGAAAAGCTGGCCCAGGCGGCGGAGTCGCTCGGGCACGCCATGAAGGTGGAGACACAAGGCTCGATCGGGGCCGAGAACGTACTGTCCGACAACGATGTCAGAGACGCGGACGGCATCATCATCGCCGCCGACAAGGACGTCGACCGCAGCCGGTTCGTCGGCAAGAGGGTGCTCGTCGTCGGCGTCGCGGAGGGCATTCACCACCCCGAGCAGCTGATCGAGCAGGTCCGCAGCGCGCCGGTGTACGGCGGGGATGGTGCGGGTGGGGGCGCGGGCAGCGGTGGAGCGGGGGGCTCCGCCGGGGGCAAGGGGCGCAGCGTCACCTACAAGGCCCTGATGAACGGCGTCTCGTACATGATCCCGTTCGTCGTGGTCGGCGGGCTGCTGATCGCGGTCTCGCTCGCACTGGGCGGCGACACGACGCCCAAGGGCATCGTCATCCCCGACGACTCCTTCTGGAAGTCCGTCAACGACATCGGCGTGATCGGCTTCCAGCTGATGATCCCGGTGCTCTCCGGCTATATCGCCTATGCGATCGCCGACCGGCCGGCGCTGGTGCCCGGCATGGTCGGCGGCTGGATCGCGGCGCACGGCGAGCTGTACGACAGCGAGGCGGGCGCCGGGTTCATCGGCGCGATCATCACCGGGTTCCTGGCCGGGTATCTGGTCCGCTGGATCAAGATGGTCAAGGTCCCCAAGTTCGCCCAGCCGATCATGCCGATCATCGTGATCCCGATCGTGGCGACCTCGGCGCTCGGGCTGTTCTTCATCTATGTGCTCGGCGAGCCGATCTCCTGGGTCTTCGAGCACCTCACCGACTGGCTCGGCGGGCTGACCGGCACCAGCGCGGCGCTGCTCGGCACGATCCTCGGCCTGATGATCGCGTTCGACATGGGCGGGCCGGTCAACAAGACCGCTTTCCTCTTCGGCGCCGGCCTGGTCTCCAAGAACCCCGAGATCATGGGAATGTGCGCGGCGGCCATCCCGGTCCCGCCGCTGGGCCAGGGGCTGGCCACGCTCATCCGCCGCCGGATGTTCGACGACCAGGAGCGGGAGACCGGTCTGGCCGCGCTCTTCATGGGCTTCTTCGGGATCACCGAGGGCGCCATCCCGTTCGCGGCGGCGCGTCCGGCGCGGGTCATTCCGGCGAACATGCTCGGCGGCGCGGTCGCCGGTGCGGTGGCGGGTCTCGCGTCGGTCGAGGACAACGTGCCGCACGGCGGTCCGATCGTGGCGCTGCTCGGGGCGGTCGGCGGGGTGCCGATGTTCTTCGTCGCCGTCGTGATTGGTACGGCGGCCACGGCGCTCGCGACGATCGGGCTGATGTCGCTGTCGTTCGGCGGGGGTGCGGGGGGCTCGGCGCGGCAGGGGGCAGGCGCGGGTGTTCCCGTGCTGGTGCGTGAGCGGGTGCCGGCGGGGGTCGTGGCGGAGGGGGCGGCTGTGGCTGTTGTGCCCCAGAGGGCGGCTGCGGGTCAGGAGGGTCAGGTGCTGTCCGGGTATCTGACCGGGCGGACCGTACGGGAGCGGCTTGCGGCGGACGGCAAGGAAGCCGCCATACGCGAGATGGCCGAGCTGCTCGCCGCCTCCGGCAAGGTCGCCGATGTGCCGGAGCTGGTCCGCGCGGCACTGGCCCGCGAGGAGCAGGGCACGACCGGGCTCGGCGAGGAGATCGCGATTCCGCACGCCAAGACGGACGCGGTGACCGAGCCCGTCGTCGGGTTCGCGCGGGCGCCCGAGGGCATCGAGTGGGGTGCGCTGGACGGCACGAAGGCCAAGTTGGTGTTCATGATCGCGGTGCCGGAGGCGGCTGCGGGGGATGAACACCTGCGGATCTTGGCGCTGCTCTCGCGGAAGCTGATGAGTGCGGAGTTCCGGGAGCGGTTGCTGGGGGCGGCGGACGAGGTGGCGATTCTGCGGGTGCTCGGCGAGATCGAGTAGCGGGGTTGTGGGTGGGGCAGTGGGGTTCTCCCCTGACCCGCCCCTTCCCGAAACCGGGGCTCCGCCCCAGACCCCACGGGGCTTGGCCGCGTGGGGTCTCCGCTCCCCGTCCCCGGGCTCCGGGGACGGGGAGCGGAGTGCTCTCCTGACCCCACGGGGCGGAGCCCAGAACTCTCCGGATCACAGCGCACACCACGCCCACTGCCACGAGGCAGCGCCCCGCCCCGGGCTGGGGCGGGGCGCGGCCTCGTGGGGGGTTACGGCTTGGTGGTGCGGAGGATGTCGGGCTCCAGGTAGATCACTCGGGCGATGGGGACCGCCTCGCGGATGCGGGCCTCCGCCGCGTCGATCGCGTGGGCGACCTCCGCCGCCGTGTCGTCGTGCTGGACGGCGATCTTGGCGGCGACCAGCAGTTCCTCCGGGCCCAGGTGGAGCGTGCGCATGTGGATCAGGCCGGTGACGGTCTCGCCGTCCACGACGGCCTCACGGATCTTGGCTACCTGGTCCACGTCCGCGGCCTCGCCGAGCAGCAGGGACTTCGTCTCCGCCGCCAGGACGAGGGCGATCAGGACCAGCAGGGCGCCGATGCAGACGGTGCCGATGCCGTCCCACACGCCGTTGCCGGTGAGCACCGACAGGCCGACGCCGCCGAGGGCGAGCACCAGACCGACCAGGGCGCCGAGGTCCTCGAGCAGGACGACCGGCAGCTCGGGGGCCTTGGCCCGGCGTACGAACTGCGACCAGGACAGCTTGCCGCGGATCTCGTTCGACTCCTTTATGGCCGTACGGAACGAGAAGCCCTCCGCGACGATCGCGAAGATGAGCACGCCGACCGGCCAGTACCAGTGCTCCAGCTCGTGCGGGTTCTTGATCTTCTCGTAGCCCTCGTAGAGGGCGAAGACGCCGCCGATGGAGAAGAGGATGATGGAGACCAGGAAGCCGTAGATGTAGCGCTCCCGGCCGTAGCCGAAGGGGTGCTCCGGGGTCGCCTCGCGCTTGGCCTTCTTGCCGCCGAGCAGCAGCAGGCCCTGGTTGCCGGAGTCGGCGATCGAGTGCACGCCCTCGGCGAGCATCGACGACGAGCCGCTGAACGCGAACGCCACGAACTTGGCTACGGCGATGGCCAGGTTGGCGCCCAGCGCGGCAACAATCGCCTTGGTTCCGCCTGATGCACTCATTTTGTGCCGAATGTCCCTTCCGTCGCACGGCAGCTTTGCCGTTGCTTTACTGCGTACGGCGGGCCATTGTTGCAGCCCCGCCAAACGGCGGTGCGTCAGGCGGCGACTGTGGCCCGGAACACAGTGCCGGGCCCGGACAGCGCCACGGCCTCACCCGCCGACACGAAGGCCGACTCCCCCTGAGCCAGCCGCAGTTCGGTCCCCTCCCCGTCCGTGCCGCGCAGCACGGCCGTGCCCGAGGCGCACAGCAGGATCTGGGCGGTGCGGGAGGACAGCGGGAGGCTGCCGGTGCCCTCGGCCAGGACGTAGCGCGACAGCCGGAACTCGTCGATCGGGGTGGTGTACACCTCCTCGCCGGAGGGCTCTGCCTCCGGGCGGAGCACACCGGGGGCCGCGCTCTCGAAGTGGACGACGCGCAGCAGTTCGGGGACGTCGATGTGCTTGGGGGTCAGCCCGCACCGCAGGACGTTGTCGGAGTTGGCCATGATCTCGACGCCGAGGCCGTCGAGATAGGCGTGCGGCACGCCCGCGCCGAGGTAGAGCGCCTCGCCGGGCTGGAGCCGTACGTAGTTGAGCAGCATCGCGGCGATCACGCCGGGGTCGCCCGGGTAGTGCCGGGCGATGGAGGCGTACGCGCGGTACGCGGCGGCGTGCGGGCCGTCCTGCGCGCCGAGCCGTTCGGCGGCGGCAGCGGCCTGGTGGACGGTGTCCGCGATCGCCTCGCGGTCGGCGGTCAGTACGGCGGTAAGCACCTCGCGCAGCGCGTGGGACTCCGGGTGGGCGTGCAGGACGTCCACGTACGGCTTGAGCGAGTCCACCTCAAGGGCGGCCAGCAGTTCGCCGGCCTGGTCGGCGTCGCGGAAGCCGCACAGCCCGTCGAAGGGTGTGAGGGCGCATATGAGTTCGGGCTTGTGGTTGGCGTCCTTGTAGTTTCGGTGGGCGGCGTCGAGCGGGACGCCGCGCGCCTCCTCGTCCGCGAAGCCCGCCCCGGCCTGGGCGAGGTCGGGGTGCACCTGGAGCGAGAGCGGCGAGGCGGCGGCGAGCACCTTGAGCAGGAACGGCAGCCGCGGCCCGAAGTGGCTTACGGCGTCCGGGCCGAGCTCGCCCTCGGGGTCGGCGGCGATCACGTCGGAGAGGGCCACCGGGCCCTCGCCGCGGTCCACCCGGGACGGCGCCCCGGGGTGCGCCCCCATCCACAGCTCGGCCTGCGGCTCGCCCGTCGGCTCCGTGCCCAGCAGCTCGGGGATGGCGGTGACGGAGCCCCAGGCGTAGGGGCGGACGGTGTTGACGAGGCGGTCCATGGAGTGCGGTTCCTGACTGTACGAAACTGTACGAACTCTGCGAGCAGGGACGTCGAAACCCCGGGAGTCTTCTGAAGACTTCCGCGGGTTACCGACAGGGGTGCTCGGTCATGATCCCTCCGCCGAGGCGAGCGCCAGGTAAACGGCGGTGAAATCCGTGATGGCGAGCAGTTCCGCCGCGCACTCCAGGACGCCGCCGCTGCCCGGTTCGAGCTCGCTGAGCGCCGTGTCGTGGGCGAGCGCGAGCTCCCGGGCGGTCGGCACGGCCGAGAGGGAGCCCACCGGTTCGTCGTACAAGAGCACAACCCGGGCCCGGAGCGCCTCGGCCTCCTCCACCCGGTCGCGGAAGAAGTCGTCGGGGTCCGCGCCGCCGGCCAGCGACCCGGCGAGCAGCGTGCCGTGGGCGGCGAGCGCCCCGGGCAGCTCGGCCACGAGCGCGGCGCGCCCGGCGAGCAGCGCGAGCAGGCCCGCGAAGCGCCGCCCGGCGGCCGCCGCGACCGGCCCTTCGGTCCACAGCAGCGGCAGCGAGCCGGCGAGCTCGGCGGCGAGGGCCTTGGCGGGGTTGGTGTAGGTGGCGATGGCCGGGCCGCAGCGCTCGGCGACCTGGTCCAGCCGGTCGGCCACCTGCTGGAGCGCGCTGGGCGGGGCGGACACCAGGCCGATGCGGTCGACGAGGACCAGCAGCGGGGTGAGCAGCGCCCACAGGGTGCCCGGCAGCGCGGGCCCCGTCACCTCGTCCGGCGCCGTGCCCGTCGGCTCGGTGTGCTGCCCCTCGGCCTGCGGGGATCCGGCGGGCGCGGGCGGCGCCGTGTCGTACGGGGCCGAGCTGTTGTACGGGGTGGTGGCCAGCGGGACCATCAGCCCGCGCGCCTGCTCGACGGTGCCGGCCAGCGGGGAGTGCGCGGGCGCGACCGCCACGATCGAGCAGCCGCGCCGGTACGCCTGCTCGACCAGCGGCGGCAGCCCCGGCTCCGCGCCGTCCGGCGTGACGAGCAGCAGCAGGTCGAGCGGGCCCGCCCAGCCGGGCAGCGTCCAGCGCAGCGCGCCCGGGGCGGGCGCCACGCCCGTCGGCGCGATCAGGCTGACCGGGCAGTTGTTGCCGCTGAGGGCGCCGAGGAGGTCGGCGGTGCTGCTCCCGGCCGCGCCGGGGCCGGCGACCAGGACGGTCCGCGGCCGGCCGTCGGGCTTGAGGTCGGCGACCCCCGCCTCGGCCGCGTACCGGGCCGCGGTGCGCACCCGGGCGCCGGACTCGGCGACCCCGCGCAGCAGCCCGCGGGTATCCGCGCGGGCGAGGGCTTCGGGGGCGTCGAGGAGGGATTCGTCGAGCATGGTGCTTCGGCCTCCGATCGCCGTGGGCGGGGCGGTGCGGGAACTGCGCGGGATGCCGTCAGGCCGGCCGGCGCGCCTCGTCGACCAGCAGCACGGGGATGTCGTCCCGGACCGGGTAGGCGAGGCCGCACCCCTCGCCCGCGCACACCAGCTCGGGCGTCTCCGGCCCCTGTTCCTCGCGCAGCGGCGCGTGACACGCCGGGCAGGCGAGGATGTCCAACAGACCGGCTTCGAGCGGCATGGGGCGTCGTCCCTTCGGTTTGGGTCCAGCGTGGTCAGCGTACCGCCGGGGAAGGGGCGGCGCGGCAGCAGCGTCGCCCCCTCCCTTCCGGGCTCGGTACCGCCCCTGGGGGCCGTCGCTCAGGCGCGGACGATGGCCAGGGCCTCGTCGCGGACGCGGGCGACGGTTTCCGCGTCGCGCGCCTCCACGTTGAGGCGCAGCAGCGGCTCGGTGTTGGAGGGGCGGAGGTTGAACCACCAGTCGGCGGCCGTCACCGTCAGCCCGTCCAGCTCGTCGAGCTCGACGTCGTCGCGCCCCTCGTAGGCGGCCTTGACGGCGGCCATGCGCCCGGCCTGGTCGTCCACGACGCTGTTGATCTCGCCGGAGGCGGCGTACCGGTCGTACGCGGCGACCAGCTGCGACAGCGGGCGGTCGGACTGCTCGCCGAGCGCGGCCAGGACGTGGAGGGCGGCCAGCATGCCGGTGTCGGCGTTCCAGAAGTCGCGGAAGTAGTAGTGCGCGGAGTGCTCGCCGCCGAAGATCGCGCCGGTGCGGGCCATCTCGGCCTTGATGAAGGAGTGCCCGACGCGGGTGCGGACCGGGGTGCCGCCGTGCTCCTTGACGACCTCGGGGACCGACCATGAGGTGATGCAGTTGTGGATGACCGTCCCGCCCGGGTGCTTGGCCAGCTCGCGGGCGGCGACCAGGGCGGTGATCGCGGAGGGGGAGACCGGCTCGCCGCGCTCGTCGACGACGAAGCAGCGGTCGGCGTCGCCGTCGAAGGCGAGGCCGATGTCGGCGCCGGTCTCGCGGACGCGCGCCTGGAGGTCGACGATGTTCTTGGGGTCGAGCGGGTTGGCCTCGTGGTTGGGGAAGGTGCCGTCGAGCTCGAAGTACATCGGGTCCAGCTCGAGCGGGAGCCCGTCGAAGGTGGTGGGGACGGTGTGGCCGCCCATGCCGTTGCCCGCGTCGACGACGACCTTCAGGCGGCGGTTGCCGGTGAGGTCGACGAGCGAGCGCAGGTGGGCGGCGTACTCGTCGAGCACGTCCCGCTGGGTGATCGTGCCGCGGTCGGCGACCGGGCCGGGGGCGCCGCCGGCGGACCACTCCTCGACCAGGGCGCGGATCTCGCCGAGCCCGGTGTCCTGGCCGATGGGGGCGGCGCCCGCGCGGCACATCTTGATGCCGTTGTACTGGGCGGGGTTGTGGCTGGCCGTGAACATCGCGCCGGGCAGGCCGAGATGTCCGCTGGCGAAGTAGAGCTGGTCGGTCGAACACAGTCCGATCTCGGTCACCTCCGTGCCGAGTGCGGCGGCCCCGGTCGCGAAGGCCCGTGACAGGGCGGGCGAGGAGGGCCGCATGTCATGGCCGACGACGATCGCCCGTGCGCCGGTCACCCGGGCGAAGGCGGCGCCGAACAGCTCGGCGAGCGGCTCGTTCAACTGGTCCGGGACCACACCGCGCACGTCGTACGCCTTCACGATCTGCGACAAGTCGGTCACAGCAGTCCCTTCTGGAGGTCTCTACTTCGGGGGTCTTCTTTTGAGGTCTTCTTCTGGGCGTTCCGGGGCCTCTCTTGGAGGCCTCCGGACCTCAAAACCTACCCGTACGACCTGGGGGGCAACTGTGAAGCCCGTCGCGCGGCGCGCTCGGGGCGGCCGCTCAGGGCAGCATCCAGCCCAGCAGGAAGGACGACTGGGCGACGACGATGAGACACATCACCAGCAACAGGGCCAGACTCCATGGCAGCACCTTGCGCAGCAGATCCCCCTCGCGCCCCTTGAGGCCGACGGCCGCGCAGGCGATGGCGAGGTTCTGCGGGGAGATCATCTTGCCGAGGACGCCGCCCGAGCTGTTGGCGGCGGCGAGCAGGTCGGGCGACAGCCCGGACTCCCGGGCGGCGGTCACCTGGAGGGCGCCGAAGAGGGCGTTCGCGGAGGTGTCCGAGCCGGAGACGGCGACGCCGAACCAGCCGAGCACCGGGGAGAGGAAGGCCAGCCCGGCCCCGGCCGCCGCGACGAAGTGGCCGATGGTGGCGGCCTGTCCGGACAGATTCATGACGTAGGCGAGGGCGAGGACCGAGGTGACGGTGAGGATCGCGTGGCGCAGCTCGCGCACGGTGGCCGCCCACTCCCCCAGCGCCTGCCGGACCGGGACCCGCAGCACGACGGCGGTGGCCGCGCCCGCGAGCAGCACCAGCGTGCCGCCGGTGGAGACCAGCGGCAGGGCGAAGACATTGCCGCCGACGGGATCGCCGTCGGGATTCGCCACATCCAGGAAGGGCCAGTCGAAGGTGCGGGTGGCCTCGGCGAGGGCGTCCTTGACCGGCCCGATCTGGGCGAGGGAGAAGATCACGACGATGAGCGCGTACGGGGCGTAGGCGCGCAGCACCTCGGGGCGCGGGTCCTCGCGGTCCAGGTCGTCGCTGCGTACGCCGGTCAGCACGGCCGCGCGCACCTCCTCGCGGGCGGGCTTGCGGGCGCCGGGTACGGCGACGAGCGCGGCGGCGCCCAGCAGCGCCGCGCCGATGTCGGCGAGCTGCGCGGAGAGGTAGTTGGACGCGGCGAACTGGGCGGCGGCGAAGGCGACTCCGCAGGCGAGCGCGGGCGCCCAGGTCTCCCGCAGCCCGCGCCGGCCGTCGACCAGCGCGACCAGCAGCAGGGGGACGACGAGGGCCAGCAGCGGGGTCTGCCGCCCGACGACGGAGGCGACGGAGTCCAGCGGGAGCCCGGTGACCTGAGCGAGGGTCACGACCGGGGTGCCCATGGCGCCGAAGGCGACGGGGGCGGTGTTGGCGACGAGCGCGACGACGGCGGCGCGGGCCGGCTCGAAGCCGAGCGCGACGAGCATGACCGAGCAGATGGCGACGGGGGCGCCGAACCCGGCGAGCGCCTCCAGCAGCGCGCCGAAGCAGAAGGCGACGACCAGGGCCTGGATGCGCGGGTCGGCGGAGAGCCGGCCGAAGGAGCGGCGCAACACGTCGAAGTGGGCGGTGTGGACCGTCATGCGGTACACCCACAGGGCGTTGACGACGATCCACATGATGGGGAAGAGACCGAAAAGCGCCCCCTGGGCCGCGCTGGAGAGGGTTTGGCCGACGGGCATGCCAAAGCCGAGCCAGGCGACCAGGGCGGCGACGGCGAGGCCGATGGGGCCGGCGTAGTGGGCCCGCATCCGCACCCCGCCGAGGAGCACGAGGACGGTGACGAGGGGGAGGGCGGCGACGAGGGCGGACAGGGAGAGGGAGCTCGCGACCGGCTCCAGTTGCTGCACGAACACACAGGCCTCCCGGCATTCGGTTCGTCTCTTCCGGTGTCCCGGGACCCGGGCACCGGGGAGTCGCCCCTGGAAAGCCGTATCCGCGATGCGAAAACACAGCCCCAGGGATGCAGGAATGGTCGTGTCCGCGACAAGTTCTGGTCAATGCCTCGGCGGCAACGGATCGGCAAGTGCCGGGAAGAAGTTCGAGAAACGGCCTCAGGGAGAGGTCCGAGGAGGGGGTTTGAAGAAGGGCCTCAGGGCGTCAGGGCCTCAGGGCGGCGAGGGTGGCGCTCAGGAGTCCGGTGAGCGCAGGACCCTCAGATGGCCACGGCGGGAGACCTCCCGGGGGTCGCCCTCCCGGCCGCCCGTCCCGGGCCCCGAGGGCCCGCCGGACGCGCGCTCCTGGGGGCGGGCGGCCTCGCGCACGGCATTGGCCAGCGCCTCCAGGTCGTCACCGCTGGGGCGGGGCGGGCCGGTGTCGACGGCCAGCCTGACGACCTCCCAGCCGCGCGGGGCGGTCAGCCGCTCGGAATGCTCGGAGCACAGGTCGTAGCAGTGCGGCTCGGCGTAGGTGGCGAGCGGCCCGAGGACTGCTGTCGAGTCCGCGTAGACGTACGTCAGCGTCGCGACGGCGGGGCGGCCGCACGCGGTGCGCGAACAGCGACGTACAGGGCTCACGACGTTGGACGGTACCGCACTCTTGAGCGGGCCGCGACGACTCTCCACCAGCTCACTCCGCCGTGTCGTCACGGTTCGCCCCCTGCGTCCCGATCCGTGAACCGCCGCGCTGACCAGCGCGGACTCCGGCACGGACGATGACCGGCGAGAACGGATCCGGTCATCGAGCGATCCGATATAGATCATCTTGCGTGGGAAAGCCGACCCGTGGGGCGACTGTTTTCGGTCGCAAGCACGACTGGAACGCTCATCCGGCGACACGAGAGTGACAGCAACGCGACATCTGAGGCGCTGTCCGGTAAGCGCGTGCCCGAGAGCCCGCGACGGCTACCCTCATGAGTGATGACCAGGCCCGTACCGCCCCACCAGTCCGAGCCGCGCCCGCGCCGCCGCGATCGACACGGGCGCGGGATGCGCGGTCCGATCGCGCCGCCGCAGGTGCCGCTCTCCGTCAGCCGCGCGGAGTCCTTCCTGGATCTCGTCCAGGAGTCCGCGGAACGGCTGGAGAGACGCTGGCCACAGCTGTCCGCCGTCGACTTCGCCGTGCTCGAGGTGCCGGTCCCGGCCGCGCCCGGCGGCGCGGGCGGCTGGGACGGCGAGTCCGTGCCGCTCGGCCGGTTCATCGCCGCGCGCGGCGACAGCCCCGACCGCATCGTGATCTACCGCCGCCCGGTCGAGATCCGCGCCAAGACCCGCGACGAGCGCGCGCTGCTCGTCCACGAGGTCGTCGTCGAACAGGTCGCCGAGCTGCTCGGCCTCGCCCCGGAGCTGGTGGACCCGCGCTACGGGCAGGACTAGTCGCCAAGGCTCATGTTGTGGTGAATACGGGACAGCGACACGCCGTCGTCACGGCGTGTCGCTGTCCCGTATTCACCACAAACGGTCAGCGCGGGATCACTGGCCGCCGTCGTTGAGCAGGGACAGGTCCTGGCGCGCCGCCGGGACCGCGACCGTACCGCGGTCGTCGGGCAGCGGCTGGATCGTGAACATCGGGATGCCGCCCTGGGGCAGCGCCAGCATCCGGGACGCGTACACCGGCCCGCCCGAGATCCGCTCGACCGTCAGGGCGTATCCGCCCCTGCCCGAGGACGGGCGCGGCGGCTCCACGGCCTGGGTGGTGCCGCCCTTGATGTCGTAGGTCTTGCTGACGGGGCTGCCGCCCCCGCTCCCGGCCGACGCGGTGACCCGCACCTTCGCCGACGCGTTCGGGGCCACCAGGGACAGCGTCGAGCCCTTGGCGCGGTTGTCGGCGGCGGTGCCGGTCCGCTCGATGCTCGTGGTGGCGGGGATGAAGGCCGTCTCCTGGCTGCTCCCCTTGCCGCGCGTGACCCGCAGCGCGGCCACGACCGGCGCGGCCCGGCCCTCCCCGCCCTCCGGGGTGAGCACCAGGGATCCCGCCTCGCCCTTGGTGACGTCCGCGAGGTCGGCCCACGCCGTCATCCCGCTCTTGACGTGCAGCGACTCCTGCCCGGCCGGGGTGATCGAACTGCTGCGCCCGGCCAGCCGCACCTTCAGGTCCGCGTCGTCCGAGCCGGGTGCGAAGACGACCAGGCGCACCGAGGTCGCGTCGGCCGGGATGCCGGGCAGCACCACGCTGTCCGACGGCTCGGCCGAGGCGGGGAGCCAGTCGCTGCCGAGCTCCTGGTCCACCGCCTGGACGGCCGCCCCGACCCGGCCGGAGCGCGCCGACACCCGGAGGGTCGCGTCCAGCGCCTCCACGTCCGTCAGGGTGGAGAGCAGCACCGGGACGGTGGACCGCCCCGGGACCGTGATCTCCTCTTCGGCCGAGGGCTTGAGCCGGCCGTTCGGGCCGTAGAGCTTGAGGTCCACCTCGGCGGCGTTGTCGTCCGGGTTGGTCAGGTGGACGTAGTCCTGCCGGTCCTTCGCGGTGCTGGTGCCGGGGAACCAGAAGTCCGTGTCGGGCGCGGTGCACGTGGTGCCCAGCAGGCCGCGTCCGCTGCCCGCGGCCACCGTGGTGGTCTGCTGCACGGTCCAGCCGGGTGCGAGCGGGCCGTCGGCGGTGCCGATGAGGGCGGGGGCGTCCGAGCGGTCCGTCTCGGCGGTGACCGGCTTCCCGGGCTCCTTGAGGGACACGACGGGCTTGCTCGCCGTGCCTGCCTGGCCCTTCTGGGCCTTCTGATCCTTCTGAGTGTCCTTCTGAGCGCCGTCGTCCTCCGAGCCCTGGGCGGGGAGCAGCGCGGCGGTCCCCTTCTTCGCGCCCTGGGCGCCCGTGACCTTGGGCGTGAACGCGGTGTAGGTGGTGGTCGCCACGTCCGAGGAGGTGGGCGTCGGGCACACGAGCGCGGAGCGCTCCACGGGCAGCCTGGTGGCCGTCTTGGCCGCCGGTGCCGTGTCGTCGGACGACCCCTCGGTCAGCGAGGCGACGCCGGTGACGGCGGCGAGCGCCGTGACGGCGGCGATCAGGGACAGGGTGGTGCGGTTCATCGCTGCTGCTCGCTCCCGTCGCGGCGGGCCTCGGGCTCGGCGTCGCCGTACGTCGTGTCGCCCTGCTGTTGGGGGTACGTGCCGCCGTCGGCGTACGGCTGCTGCTGGTCGTAGGCGTACGGGTCGGCGTACTGGCCGCTCGCGTACGGGTCCGCCGGGTACTGGCCCTGGGCGTACTGCCCTTGCGCGTACTGGCCCTGGCCGTACTGGTCGCCCTGGTAGCCGGCCGCGGAGTAGTCGCCGGCCTGGTACTCGCCGCCCTGCTGGTAGCCGGTGCCCTGGTATTCGCCGCTCTGATAGCCGGCGCCGGAGTAGTCACCGCCCTGGTACTGGTCGCCCTGGTACTGGTCCCCTTGCTGCCCGTCGTAGCCCGCGCCGCCCGCGCCCGCGTACGGCTGGGCGTCCCACTCGCCGTACTGCTGCTGCGGGGGCACCGCCGCGTACGGGTCGGCGGCCGCGGCGGCCTCCTGCCCCGCGTCCGTACCCTCCGGCGGCGCCGGGGGCGCGCCCGGGGCCTCGGGCGCCGGCGTATCGGTGGTGCGCGCCGCGGGTGCGCCCGCCTCGGGTGCATCCAGCGCTGTCTGCGCCGCCGCCTCGGCGGCGGCCCGCAGCCGGCGGGCCCGCCGCCCGTCGCCCGTCAGGTCCTCGGCCGCGACCGCCGCGGCCTCCGCCTCCGGCAGGTCGTCGTCGACCGTACGGCGGCGGCCCGGCAGCGCCAGCACCACCAGGACCAGCGCCAGCAGACCCTGGGCCCACATCCATGCGGTGTGTGTGACGGGGGACTCGTAGCTCAGGTCCAGCCGTCCGCCGTTCGCCGGGAGCTCGAAGCCCTGCGCCCAGCCGTCCACGGTCTTCGCCTTCAGCGGCTTGCCGTCGAGCGTGGCCTGCCAGCCCTCCGTCGCCCGGTCGGCGATCCGCAGCACCCGCCCCGCCGGGCCGGCCGGGACGGTGGTGTGCGCCTCGACGGGGCCGGAGGGGACGTTCACCGGGGCGGCCTGGGACCCGGCCGTCGAGCCGCCCTGGCCCCCCGTCTCGGCCGTCTCGCCCGCCTGGGCGCCGGGGACGATGGTGACCCGCGAGATCCGCTGGTCGACCCGCCACAGGGCGCTGCCGTCCTCCTGGCTGAGCCTGGTGAGCCCCGGTGTGGCGTCCAGCACCCGGCTCATCTGGCGCGCCGAGCCCTCGCGCACCACCACATAGCGGATGGCGTAGCCGCCGAGCTGGCCGGTCTGGTCGGCGCCGGAGCCCGCGATCAGGTTGGCCACGACCCGGTCGAGCCTGCGGTCGCCGCCGGCCGCGCCGGTGAGCTCGGCGTCGCCGAGCCGGGCGCCGGAGCCGCGCACCAGGACGTAGTCGGCCTGGGCGCCGTTGCCGTCGAGGACCAGGGTGCGGGCCTGGTCGCGGGTGCTGCTCTCGGCCGCCACGAAGGCCGGGACCTGGTCGGGGGCGCGCCGCACGACCGGGCCGTCCGCGCCGCTCAGCATCCAGGCCGCGGCGGCCCACAGGGGCGCGGCGGCCGCGGCCGCCGCGATCAGCAGCGCGACCGGCTGGCGCCAGCCGAAGCTCTGCGCGGCGACGCGCTGCCGCGCGCCCTCGGCGCCGACCACACCGGCGCTCAGCAGCGCCAGGCCGTAGACGAGGGTCGCGGGCCCGGCCCAGCCGGAGCCGTTGGTGAGCGCGGCGAAGAGGAAGCCGGTGAGCGCCACGGCCCAGGCCGTACGGACCGCCAGCTGCCGCTCGCCGCGCATCAGGGCGGCGAGCGCGGCCAGCACGAAGCCGAGCAGCAGGAGCGTTCCGCCTGCCTTGGGGCCGCCGGGGCTGAGCGCGAGCAGGTCCAGGGCGGACGCGGAGCCGGTGGTGTAGCCGAGACCGGCCTCGTCCAGGAACCGGCCTGGGTCGGTCAGCAGATCGGCCGACCAGGGCGCGAGCACGGCGAGCGGGGTGAGGACGACCGCGAGGAAGCGCAGGCCGTACGCCGTCAGCTGCTCGGTGCGGCTCTCCGCGAACCGCAGCGCGAGCACCCCGAGGCCCAGGAGCAGCGCGATCGGCCAGACGATGGGCGTGAACGCCATGGTGAAGGTCAGCAGCAGCGCGTACGCCCAGGTGGCGCGCCAGCTCGGCCGCTCGCCGTCGCGCGCCCGCTCGCCGAGCCCGAACCCGCTCGCCGCGACCGCGGCGCGGGCCATCAGCGGCAGCACGACGGCGAGCACGGCGGTGCCGAGCCGCCCGCTCGCCAGCGCCCCGGTCGCGGCCGGCAGGAAGGCGTACGCGACGCTCCCCCAGGCGCGCAGCAGCCGGGACTCGACGAGCGGCCGGGAGGCGAAGTACGCGGTGAAGCCGGCCAGCGGCACCGAGCAGACCAGCAGCAGCGTGAGCGTGAAGCCGGTGCTGCCCAGGAAGAGCGTGGCGACCGAGGCGAGCACGGCCAGATACGGCGGCGCGCTCTGCGTCCCGCCGGTCCCCACCGGATGCCAGCCGTCCAGGTAGCGCGCCCACAGCTCGGAGACGCTGCCGGGCGCGGGCAGCAGCGCGCCGCCCGACAGCGCGCCGCCGCCGAGCAGTTCGCGGCAGGCGATCAGCGAGACGAGCAGCAGGACGGCGAAGAGCACCGGCCCGGGCTTGCGCGCGATCCGCTTCAGCCGGGCGAACTGCTCGACCTCCAGGAAGTCGGCGTCCTCGTCGCCAGGACCGGACTCCACGGCCCCGTGCCGTCCGCCGGAGGACAGCTCGGGATCGGAGCGGCTGCCGAAGTGGCCGGCGATCTGCTCGGCGGTGGCGCGCACCGTGGCGCCGGGCGGCGGGAACAGCGGCCGCAGCTCGTCCTTCTCGACCACGGACCGCCCGCGCCGCTTCCGCGCGGCCAGGATCTTCTCGGGGCGCAGCAGGGTGCCGAAGAGCCCGGCGACCTCGTCCAGGGCCTGCCCGGGCACCTTGCCCACCAGATACGCGAGGGTGCGCACCATGGTGCCGACCAGCAGCCGCAGCAGTACGTACGGGAGGGCCGACCCGCGGCTGTTGACCAGCAGGGCGTAGGTCGCGCCCGCCTTGTCGACGCGGTGCGGGCCGGCGACGGAGCGGCCCACGCAGTCGATGGGGCGCCGCTCGCGGGCGGCGGCCTCGGCGTGGCGCAGCGCGGCGTCCGGGGCGATCAGCACCTGGTGGCCGGCGGCCTGGGCGCGCCAGCACAGGTCCACGTCGTCGCGCATGAGGGGCAGCCGGGGGTCGAAGCCGCCGAGTTCCTCCCACACGTCGCGGCGCACCAGCATGCCGGCGCTGGACACCGACAGCACGGGCCGCACCTGGTCGTGCTGGCCCTGGTCCTGCTCGCGCCGCTCCAGACCGGTCCAGCGGCGACCGCTGCGGGCGATACTGACGCCGACTTCGAGCAGCTGCTTGCTGTCGTACCAGCTGCGCAGCTTGGGGCCGACGATCGCGGCGCGCGGGTGGTCGTCGGCGACCCGCAGCAGCTCGGCGAGGGCGTCCGGCGCGGGGGCGCAGTCGTCGTGCAGCAGCCACAGCCACTGGACGGGCTCGCCGTGGGGCAGCTCCGGCATGTCGTACGCGTCGTCGCGCCAGGTGCGGTTGACGGGGTCCCAGCCGCTGGGGCGCTTGAGGTACGGCAGCTCGTCGGGGCCCAGGACCTCGGCGCCGCGGACCGCCTCGGCGACGGCCGTGCCGAAGCCGCTGCGGCGGGCGAGGTGGAGCACCCGGTCGGGGCCGAGGGCGTCGGCCAGCAGCTGCGCGGAGTCGTCGGCGCTGCCGGTGTCGGCGGCGACGACGCTCTGGACGGGCCGCTCCTGGCCGAGCAGCCCGGCCAGCGCGTCGGGCAGCCAGCGGGCTCCGTCATGGGCGACGAGCACGGCGGTGACGACGTGGCGGGGAAACTCGGGCGGGTGGGCGGGAGCAGACACCGCCGTCTGGGCGGGCGCAAACGCGGCGTTGGCGGCCGGGTATTGGGCCGCCGGGTGGCTGTGCACGGACATCGAGGTACGGGCCCCGGTTCGCTGGACTGCGGTGGACGCGCGCGCCCTTGGCGGCGCCCGCGCGTCTCGGACGGGGCCCCACACTAACGGCTGTGTACACAGCGGTCCGCCTCCCGGCACCAAGGGACGGGAGACGGACCGCTGCTTCAGGTCTGGTATGGCGTGGGGTCAGACGGCTGCCTTTTTCAGTCGGCGGCGTTCCCGCTCGGACAGACCGCCCCAGATACCGAAGCGCTCATCGTTGGCAAGGGCGTACTCGAGGCATTCGGAACGGACCTCACAGGCGAGGCAGACCTTCTTCGCCTCACGGGTGGATCCGCCCTTTTCCGGGAAGAACGACTCGGGATCGGTCTGGGCGCACAGTGCGCGCTCCTGCCAACCGAGCTCCTCGTCCGCCTCTTCGACCAGCAGTTGCTGGAACAACTCGGTCATGTGCGCCCCTCGTCTGTCATTGCGTCCCCATGTCCGCTGCCCTGCCGTCGGTCCGTCGGTCGGTCGGTCGGCGCGTCGGGCAGAAACGACACGAGTGAAATTACAAGTGTGCCGATCCGGGCCAGTCAAGCCGAGATCTGCTATTGAGCCCCTTATTCACTCTGCGGAACCAAGGCGAAGCAGAAAGTGTTCAAATCAGCCTAAAGCCGACACCTTCCCCGATCGCCACTCGCGTCCCTTCTCTTACTCACAGAGGAGGACGTCACGAAGGCCGATCCCGTTGCACTCCGGGCGCTCCAGGTGTTGCGCCGTCTGACCGGTTCCCGCCCGGCACAAACCCCTCCGCCCCTCCCGCAACCGGATGAGGTGAAACTTCGCCCACCATCCGGACGTCAAGTTGACACGGGGGTCGGCGACCCGGTCTCCTAGTCCGCATGTCAGTGACCCCCGCGCCCCAGCCGACCCGCGACCACGGGTTCCGCTGCGCCGTGCAGGCTCGCTGTCGCTGTTCCAGCTGTTGATGCCTGTCGACGCCCCTGAGCTCCAGCCATCTCGCGCAGCAGCCGCCTCGCCGAGCCGTCTTTCGCAGACGCCTCACGCGGCCGCCTCACACAGCCGTCTTACGCAGCCGCCGCCGCGCGGCCGCCCCCGCGCCCGCCACGCCACCTTCCGCCGAGGACCCCCATGAACAGCGACGTCCAGATCGCCGGTGACCCGCTCGCCATCCCGCATCTGCTGCCGCCCGCACCCGCACACCCCTCCACCGTCTCCGCCTTCGCCGGACTGGCCCGCTCCATCGCCGCCGACCGCGCCCGCTGGGCGCCCCTGGTCCAGTACGACGCCACCAGCCGCTGGTACCACCGGCTGCGCACCGGCCCCGGCTACGAGGTGTGGCTGCTCAGCTGGGTCC
The DNA here is from genome assembly GCF_044332865.1 of Streptomyces sp. NPDC021225. Lineage (NCBI taxonomy): Bacteria > Bacillati > Actinomycetota > Actinomycetes > Kitasatosporales > Streptomycetaceae > Streptomyces > Streptomyces sp. NPDC021225. The sequence continues at coordinate 20,935 of NZ_JBIRPV010000007.1, forward strand.
CCGGCCAGGGCAGCGGGGCCCATGACCACGGCGCGTCCTCGGGCGTGCTGACCGTCCTCGAAGGCGAGCTGACCGAGCGGGTGGGACACGGCGGGCGGCACACCCTGACGGCGGGCGCACAGCGCGTCTTCGCGCCGGGCTATGTCCACGACGTCGTCAACGACTCGCTCGAACCGGCCGTCAGCCTGCACATCTACTTCCCCGGGCTGACCGACATGCCGATGCACCCCTCGCAGGACGCGGTGCGGGAGCTGGCGGAAGGCCGCACGAATGGCTTGGTTCCGGACGCCCCGGACACTCTGGATGTCCTAGGCGGCTGAGAGTATGTCCGCATGCGCATTGTGGTTCTGGCAGGCGGCATCGGCGGCGCCCGTTTCCTCCGCGGTCTGAAGTCGGCGGCGCCGGACGCCGACATCACCGTCATCGGGAACACCGGCGACGACATCCACCTCTTCGGCCTCAAGGTCTGCCCCGACCTCGACACGGTGATGTACACCCTCGGCGGGGGCATCCACGAGGACCAGGGCTGGGGCCGGGCCGACGAGAGCTTCGCCGTCAAGGAGGAGCTGGCGGCGTACGGCGTCGGGCCCGAGTGGTTCGGCCTCGGCGACCGGGACTTCGCCACACACATCGTCCGGACTCAGATGATCGGCGCGGGCTATCCGCTGAGCGCCGTCACCGAGGCCCTGTGCGCGCGCTGGCAGCCCGGCGTGCGGCTGCTGCCGATGACCGACGACCGCATCGAGACACACGTCCTGATCGACGACCCCGACGCGCCGGCTGCCGAGGGGGCCGACGAGGGCCGCCCCGCGCGCAAGGCCGTCCACTTCCAGGAGTACTGGGTGCGGCTGCGCGCCTCCGTGCCCGCCCACGCGGTCATCCCCGTCGGCGCCGAGCAGGCCAAGCCCGCGCCCGGGGTGCTGGAGGCCATCGCCGCGGCCGACGTCGTCCTCTTCCCGCCCTCCAACCCCGTCGTCAGCGTCGGCACCATCCTGGCCGTGCCCGGCGTCCGGGAGGCCATCGCCGACGCCGGGGTGCCCGTCGTCGGCCTGTCCCCCATCGTCGGCGACGCGCCCGTGCGCGGCATGGCCGACAAGGTGCTGGCCGCCGTGGGCGTGGAGTCCACCGCCGCGGCCGTCGCCCGCCACTACGGCTCCGGGCTGCTCGACGGCTGGCTCGTGGACACCGTGGACGCGGCCGCCGTGGGCGAGGTCGAGGCCGCCGGGATCCGCTGCCGCGCCGTCCCGCTGATGATGACCGACGTCGAGGCCACGGCCCGGATGGCCGCGGAGGCCCTGAAGCTGGCCGAGGAGGTACGGGCATGACGCAGGCCCCGACGTACCGGGTGTGGGCGCTGCCCGGCATCCCCGAGGTGCGCCCCGGCGACGACCTCGCCAAGCTCATCGCCGAGGCCGCGGCCGCGGAGGGGCTGCCGGGGCTCGCGGACGGCGACGTCCTGCTCGTCACCTCCAAGATCGTCAGCAAGGCGGAGGGGCGGATCGTCCAGGCCGAGGACCGCGAGGCCGCCATAGACGCCGAGGCGGTCCGCATCGTCGCGCGACGCGGGCGCACCCGCATCGTGGAGACCCGGCACGGCCTGGTGATGGCCGCGGCCGGGGTCGACGCCTCCAACACCCCCGCCGGGACCGTGCTGTTGCTCCCCGAGGATCCCGACGCCTCGGCGCGGCGGCTCCGGGCCGGGCTGCGGGACGCGCTCGGGGTCGAGGTGGGGATCGTGGTCACCGACACCTTCGGGCGGCCTTGGCGCAGCGGGGTGACCGACGTCGCCATCGGGGCGGCGGGGGTGCGGGTCCTGGAGGACCTGCGCGGCGGCACCGACGCCCACGGCAACGCGCTGAGCGTCACCGTGGTCGCCACGGCCGACGAGCTGGCGGCGGCGGGCGATCTGGTCAAGGGGAAGGCGGGCGGGCTGCCGGTGGCGGTCGTGCGGGGCCTGCCGCATGTCGTACGGCCGGCCGACACCGCCAACGCCCCCGGCGAACCCGACGCCCCCGACGATCCCTCCGATCCCTCCGATCCCGACGACGGGGCCCGGCCGCTGATCCGGGGCGCGGCCGACGACATGTTCCGGCTCGGCACCTCCGAGGCCGTCCGCGAGGCCGTCACCCTGCGCCGTACGGTGCGGGAGTTCACCGACGAGCCGGTGGAGAGCGCCGCGGTGCGCCGGGCCGTGGCCGCCGCGATCACTGCCCCGGCCCCGCACCACACCACGCCCTGGCGGTTTGTGCTCCTGGAGTCGGCGGAGTCGCGGCTGCGGCTGCTCGACGCGATGCGCGAGGCCTGGATCGCGGATCTGCGGGGCGACGGCTTCTCCGAGGAGAGCATCGCCAAGCGGGTGCGGCGCGGGGACGTGCTGCGCAAGGCGCCGTATCTGGTGGTGCCCTGCCTGGTAGCGGACGGCGCGCACGCCTACCCGGACGCCCGGCGCGCTGCGGCCGAGCGCGAGATGTTCGTGGTGGCGGCGGGCGCCGGGGTGCAGAATCTGCTGGTCGCGCTGGCAGGCGAGGGGCTGGGGTCGGCGTGGGTGTCGTCGACGATGTTCTGCCGCCCGGTGGTGCGTCAGGTGCTGGGGCTGCCCGAGGAGTGGGATCCGATGGGGGCGGTCGCGGTGGGCCGCCCGGCGGCCCCGCCCTCGGCCCGGCCACCGCGGGACGCGGACGCGTTCCTGGTGGTGCGCTAGCCGTTGCCAAGAGCCTTAGCGGTTCTCGGCATTCCGGGCACTACGGCCTGGATGGTCCGTCACATCGCCAAAGCGTGAGGGCTTCGGTTCAAGTACGGTCGCTCACTTCCTTCCCACGTGGGGTGGGGATTACGCCGCCTGCCCTCCCCGGCCCGGCCTTGCGGCTGGGTCGGATGGCGTGGGTCCTACGGTCGGCTCCACCAGGCTTCGACACCTTCGCGGCGTCCAGGTCTCCGGCCACTCTGGAACCTGTGGTGTCGGCCACTATGCAAGGGCGACGAGGTTGTGCGCTGAGTTCCCGTCCCGTCCCGGGCGGCGTCGCCACCAACGGGTGATCAGGGTGTGCAGCTGCGGCCCGGACAGCCCCGTCCACGCCTTCAACTGGGCTGAACGGCAGGTGGCGAGACGAAGTTCCGCACAACTGACCGTAACCCGAACTGACTTCATGACGTTATGCCTGACGTTGACGCTGGTCGGGAGAGGGGGGAGAGCGTGGCGGGTCGATCATCGGCTGCTCCTGCTCCTGCTCCTGGGGAGGGGCGGCGGTTTCGGGGTCCGAACCGGGGTGAGGTGTGGCGGCGGCCGAAGGATGCGCCGGTGTCGGTGATCCGGCTGCCGCTGGTGGTCGCCGATGCGGATGTCCGCCGCCGGGTCGAGCAGTTGTTCTCGGCGATGTGGCAGATCAAACGCGCCCTGCAGCGTGACGCGCGGGATGTGGCCGGCGCCTACTGGGCCGGTGACGTGCGGCGCGAGAGGGACGTGAAGGCATGGCGGGCGGAGCTGGGCCTGTCCCGCACCGGGCTGGAGCGGCGCGCGTATCGGCATCTGGAGCGCTCACGCTGGTTGAGCGGTCATGTGTCGAAGGTGTTGGTGATGCATCAGGCCGACGAGGTGTGGGCCGGGGTGGCCCGGCATCTGCACCCCGACGCGTCAGGGCGGCGGGCCGGGCGCCCCAGGACCGGGACGTGGTGGGAGTACACCCGTATCCCGGGCCGGGCCCGCTCGCACACCACCGACCGCAAGTGGGAGACCTTCCGCCTGCACGGCACCCTCGCCGGACACCTGGACACCTTCCGGCACCCCGCGCTGCCGCCCCAGGTCACCACCCCCGCCCAGGCCGCAGGCCTCGCCCCGGGCATACGGGTGCTGGCCCAGCCACGCCGCATGCCCGCCCCCGCCCGGCCCACCGCAGGCGTCCCCACCGGCACCCTCGACGCCGCAGGCCGCCCCCGCGGCAGGGCGGCGTCCTGGTTCGACCACACCGGGCCGCTGACCGTCGTCTTCGCCGGAGGGCCCACCGGGCGCGGGGACATCGTCCTGCCGGTGCGGCTTGCGCAGGGTGCCGGGCGCTGGCCCTATCTGCTGCACTACCTGGACGACCCGAGCCGGTGGCACAAGATCGACCTGGTGCGCAGGCGGGATCCGGCCGCCCCGGGCGGCTGGGCCTACGAGGCCCATCTGATGGTCCTCGCCCCCGGCTACGCCTCCCGCGCCACCCGTACACGGCGCCGGCAGGCCGCCGCCCTCCAGCGTGTCGGCGGGGTGGACGGCAACGTCTCCAACCTCGCCGTCGTCTCCCTCCCCGCCACGCTCGACCCCGATGACGGCGGCGTGCACTCCGACCGGATCACCCTGACCCAGCAGGAGCAACACGCCCTGGCCACAGCACGCAAGAAGGCCCGGGGACGCCAGCGCGCCCTCGACCGCTCCCGCCGCGCCACCAACCCCCGGCAGTACCGCCCCTCCCGCCGCCAACAGACCCGCGACGAACGCCGACAGGCGGCAGGCCTGCCCGCCAAGACCGTGACCGTCCCGGCCGGACCCCGGCACACCACCACGACCGGGAAACCCCGGCAGGCCTACCGCCGCGACACGCTCAGTACCGGCTACCGGAATCTGCGGGCCCGCCACAGCGCCGCGGCCGCGAGCGCGGCCGAGGCATCCCATCACCGTGCGAAGAAGATCGCCGCCCACCTGGTCGCCGCCCACGGCCCGCACCTGACCGTCGAGGACTGCGACATCCGCACCTGGTTCCGCCTGTGGGGCCGCGCCTGCTCCGCCACCACCCCCGGACGGCTGATCACCCAACTGGCCGCCGAGTGCACGGCCACCGGCGGACGCCTCCTGCGCGCCTCGACCTTCACCACCGCCCTGTCCCAGCACTGCCTGTGCGGCCGACGCGCACCCAAATCCCTGCGCGACCGCATCCACCACTGCGACCCGGCCGACGGCGGCTGCGGGCTGCGCGGCGACCGGGACCTGGTCTCCGCCGCCCTGGCCGCCTTCACCACCCTCACCGACCCCAACGACCCCACCACCGCCCGCCTCGACCACCACCGCGCCCGCACCGCCCAGATCCTCTTCACCCAAGGGCTGCAAGAAGCCCTGTCCGAGTCAACCGCACCGAAGTCCGCGCCCTCGGGCCGGACCCGCGCGGCAGCCGAACCCCGAGGGAACACCCTTCCCCGGCAACAGACGGCCTCTGCTCGGCTAAACGCCGGAAAGTGCACCGTGGCAACCCCGGATGAGACCAGACCCGCACCCCAGCGGCCCAAGGCCCACGCCGGAACGACACGACCGCACACCGGCCGCCCCCGCACACACATACGGGATAACCCACCGGCCCACGCCGGCCTGCGCGCCGGTGCGAGCGGCTTCCTCGTCAAGGACGCCCGCCCGGAGGAACTGCTCGCAGGGATACGGGCCGTGGCGAGCGGCGACGCGGTCGTCGCCCCGGCCCTGACCCGCCGCCTCCTCGACCGCTACGCCCACCACCTGCCGACGCCGGACGCGCCCGCCGGAGCCGACCCCCGCCTGACAGCCCTCACCGGCCGCGAGCGCGAGGTGCTGACGGCGATCGGCCGGGGCTGGACGAACGGCGAGATCGCGGAGCGGCTGGTCGTCGCGGAGTCCACCGTCAAGACGCACGTGGGCCGCATCCTCGCGAAGATCGGCGCCCGGGACCGCGTCCAGGCGGTGATCTTCGCGTACGACACCCGGCTGGTCCGGCCGGAGTAGCGGACACGGCCGGAATGGCTCCACGCGTCCTTGCCACCGCAAGGCTCGACGGTTACGTGTCGCCTGCCTTCTTCCAGAGCTGGTACGTGAAATCCGCCCGCCCGAGGGCACCGTCCTCGTAGCTTGCGGCCTTGGCAATCCGGAGGTAGCCGTATCGGCCCTCGGTGGTCCTGACGCAGAGGATCATGCCCTTGGAAAGGTCACTGCCCAGGAATCCAGAGTTTTGGGAACCCTTCCAGTCAACGTTGCCGGACTGGCAGTCGGCCGGGCCGGCCGGAGGGCCGTCGTGGGGGTATCGGCCGAGTTCGGCGGAGGTGATGGCAGCGAGCCTGTTGCGGAGGATCGCGAGGTCGGTGCCTGCATTCCCCTCTTCTTCCTGCCCAAGGGACGCGGTATCCAGGTCGACATTCCCACCAGACGGATCCGGGCAGGTCACCACGGGTGAGCGGGTGCACAACGCGACATCGCCCTTTTCATACAGACGCGGCTTCCCGGACGTGCCCGTGCGGTCTCCCGATGTGGCGATCGTCACCGCGAGCACGACCGCGAGCAGAATCGCCATGCCGGCTACACCGGCGGTCGCCAGCCGCCGACGGCGCGAGCGGCCTGCCCAGACTGTCGCGACCGCACCTCGGAGCCCCGCACGCCCAGGGGCACCGGCAGGGGACATGACGGCTGTTGGCCTCTCGGGTACGGGGACGGTCGGGCCGGTATCCAGCATCGCCAGCGCCTCGGAGACGGTGGCCCTGGCGGCAGGGGCCTTGTCCAGCAGCCGCGTGAGGAGTCCGGCGAGTTCGCCGGCGTGCTTCGGGGGGTCCGGCTCGTGCGCCATGACGGCTGCGACCGAGGCCGTGGGGGTGGCGCGGTGGAACGGGGAGACACCCTCCACCGCGTGGTAGAGGGTGACGCCCAGGGAGAACAGGTCGCCGGCGGGGCTGTCGTCGCCGTGCCCGATCCGCTCGGGCGCGATGTACTCGAGGGAGCCGATCACCCCGCCGGTTGCGGTCAGTGCGGTGTCGGCATCGTGCACGGCGATGCCGAAATCGGCCAGCAGGACCCGGCCGTCGTCGGCGAGCATCACGTTGGACGGCTTGACGTCGCGGTGCACGATGCCGGCCGCATGCGCCGCCCCCAACGCTCCCAGGACCGCCTGGGCGATCCTCCATACCTCCGCGGCCGGGACGCGGCCACGTTCGCGGATCTCCTCGTCCAGTGTGCCCCCGGTCACCAACTCCATGACGATCCACGGCACATCGTCTTCCCGCACCACGTCGTGGACGGCCACGATGTTGGGGTGGGTGCGCAGCCGCGCGGCGTTGCGGGCCTCGTGGATGGCGCGGTTCACCCGCTCGGTACGCTCCGCGCCGGACCCGGCCTGGGAGAGCGTGACCTCCTTGAGCGCAACGTCGACACGCAAACTCTCGTCCCGGGCCTTCCACACCCGCCCGAACCCGCCGGAACCCAATTCGCCGATGAGCCGATAGCGTCCCGCGACCAAGCGGCCTACACGTGTTTCGCTCGCCATCTGTTCCCCCATCGGCCTCGTAGCGGGACCCAGCATGGCATGACCGGCATGGCGGCCAGTGTCTGCGCCGTCCCCTGGTGCGCTTACCGCTGAGCACCAAGGCCGGGTCAGGGTTTCGGCCAATCGCGCTCAGAATCGCGCAGATAATCCCACGCGTGATCGACAATCCGTTGCCATGAGTGTCGATCATGCATACAGTGAGTAGTCGCTGTCTTCCGTGGTGCGGGATGGGAGAGGTAATGGACCGAGCCTGGGAGGCCGACCCCGCGGCCTCGTTCGAGCGGCGGTTAGGGAAGTCCGCCAAGGAGCTGAACTGCACAGGTGGCCGCGACGGGTGCCCCGATATCTGGCAGTTGGACAACGGCGACATCGCGGTGATCGGCCGGGATCTGACGGAGACCTACGCGGCTCGGTTGCCCGACGATGTCACGATCGCCGCGGACGAGCGGCTGGTGATCCTGCCGGGTGCGATGCTGAGCACGGCGAAACCGGATATTCCCGATGCTCGGCCTTGACAGTCTCCGCCTCGACACATCGCGCGGCGCGCCTCTCGATCTGGACAGCTACCGTCGTGACTTCCGGCAGCGCCAGTGGACGATCGACGGGCAGGACTCATGGAAGCTGGAACGATGCCAGCATTTCCGGGAGCCGGGTTTCGCCAGCTGGGAGGCGTTCGACCGCGGCGACTGGCACGGCGCCCTGAGGCTCATCCAGGAAGAGCGCGACTATCTCCGGGAGTTCTCAGAGGAGAACGAGCGGCGCGGGATCACTCTTTTCCGTGTCCGCGTCGTCCAGGAACCACTCACCCCTTATCTCCAGTGGGAACTGCACTTACTGCGGCTGCGCGCGGAGTGCGGGGAAAGAATCCGAGTGGTGAGCCCAGAGCGCGTCCGGTTCCTGGAGAAGGAGGCGCCGTTACCGGAGCTGTTGACGCTCGGCGAACGCGCCGTCTACGAGATCCGCTACACGCAGCAGGGCGTTCTGGACGGGGCCATCCACTACTCCGACACCGAGACCACCGACCGGTGTCGCGCATTCATCAGGGATCTCTACGATTCGGGCGAGGACCTGATCCCATACTTCGACGAAAACACAAGGCACCTGCCACCGCCCCACATGGAGTAGAAGATCAGCGGACACAGTGAGCAGCACGGCGAGGACGCGGAGCGCGGGCCTGGGCCTGGACCCCACAGCACCCATTCGGAGCTGTCGGGCTCCGCGTCCGACGTCGTCCAGGCGAGAGACATCGAAGGCGGCGTTCACTTCCATACCGGCGAGCGCCGCTCCGGTTACGACGCGCCGAAGCCACGCCAACTCCCCGCCGATATCCGCGGATTCGTTAATCGCGGCAGTGAGATGCGGCAGCTCAACGCAGTCCTCGACGACCAGTCGCAGGTTGGCGAGCCGCTGATCGTATGCGTCTATGTCATCGCCGGGACCGCCGGGGTGGGCAAGACCTCGCTCGCCCTGCACTGGGCGCACCAGGCCGCCCGATCCTTCCCGGACGGCCAGTTGTACGTGAACCTGCGCGGCTACGACCCGGGCTCGCCGGTGACCGCTCATGAGGCGCTGAACCGGTTCCTGGCCGCGCTGGGAGTGCCCGCTCGGGCGATTCCGCGGGACGAGGAGGCCGCCGCGGCGCTCTATCGGTCGCTGCTGGCCGAACGGCGAATGCTGATCGTCCTCGACAACGCCGCCACGGCGGCCCAGGTGCGCCCTCTGCTGCCCGGTACGGCGGGCTGCCTGGTCATCGTCACCAGCCGCAGCCGTCTGTCGGGGCTCAGCGTCCGGGACGGGGCGCGTCGGCTGACGCTCGGGATGCTGGACGAGCCGGATGCCGTCGAGCTGCTGTCCGTCGTCTCCGCCGACTACCGGACGGAAGACGACGGACAGAAACTCGCCGAGTTGGCGCAGTTATGCGCCCGGCTTCCGCTGGCCCTGCGGATCGCCGCCGAGCGTGCCGCGAGCCGCCCGTGGATGCACCTCGACGACCTGATACGGGACCTGCGCGACGAATCGTCGCTGTGGGAGGCCCTGAGCGTGGGCGACGAGCCGGAAGCCGACGCCGTACGCACGGTGTTCGCGTGGTCCTACCGGGCGCTGACCGCCGAGGCCGCGACGCTGTTCCGGCTGCTCGGTCTCCACCCGGGACCGGCCTTCGGAGTGCCGGCCGCCGCCGCGATCGCCGGTCTCAGCACCGCCCAGGCCCATCGTCTGCTGGACTCTCTCGCCGGGGCCCATCTGCTGGAACAGACCGCGCCCGACCGCTACGAGTTCCATGACCTGCTGCGCGCCTACGCGACCGACCAAACCCAGTACGAGGAGGCCCCCGAGACCCGCGCGGCCGCGGTGCGCCGGATCCTCACCTGGTACGTACACGCCGCCGACGCGGCCCAGGGGTGGATCAATCCGGGAGAGGCCCGTATCCCGCTCAGCCCCCTGGACGCGGGTATCACCGCCCTGACCTTCGACAGCTACGAGCAGGCCATGTCCTGGTACGAGCTGGAGTCGGCGAACCTGATGGCCGTCGCCCGCGAGGCGGAGGCAGCCGGGCTGGACGAGATCGCCTGGCAGTTGGCGGCCGTGCTGCGCGGCATCCATATGCTGCTCAACCCGTTCGAGGACTGGCTGGCCATGGGACATATCGGGCTGCGGGCCGCGCGGCGGCTCGGTGACCGTGGCACCGAGGCCGAGATCCTGGAAAGCCTGGGCATGGCCTGCACCCAGTCCCACCGGCTGTCCGAAGCGGCGGACTTCCACGAGGCCGCCCTCGCCATCCGCCGCGAGCGCGGGGACCGGCTGGGCGAGGCGCTCTCCCTCAACGACGTCGGCCTGATCCGCCTCAGGGAGCGGCGGTTGAGCGATGCGAGGATCGGCTTCGACGAGGCGCTGACGCTCTTCCGGGAGATCGGCGCCCCTCAGTGGGAGGCCGTCGCCTTGGCGAACTCCGCCGAGGTGGCGTACGAACTCGGAGCTGCGGACCAGGCCCGTGACCTCGCGCAGAGTGCCCTGGAGATGTTCCGCGCGCTGGACAACAAGGGCGGCCAGGGCAATGTCCTTCGGCTGCTCAGCGCCGCCTCTCTGGACCAGGGCGAGCCGCAAGAGGCTCTTGGACACGCACGGCAGGCGGTGGACATCGCGGTGAGCCATCGCAACACCATGTGGGAGGGGTACTGGCTGCTCACGCTGGGGCGGGCCCAGCAGGCGACCGGCCACGCCGATGACGCCCTGGCCTCGTACCAGCGGGCCGCCGTCCTCCAGCGGCGGCTCGGTGACCGTTCACGCGAGGCACGAGCCTGGCAGGGCGCGGGAGAGGCGTACCAGCAGCTCGAACGGTTCGACGAGGCGGCCGACTTCCACCGCAGCGCGGCGGCGACGCATCGCGACCTGAGCAACGATTGGCAACTGGCCCTGGCTCTCGACGGGCTCGCCGCCGCGCTGGACGCGGCGGGCCGGTCCGACGAGGCGCGCACGCACTGGTCCGAGGCGCTGACCCTGATGGCCGGCTACGGGGATCCACGAGCCGCTGACCTCCATGCCCGGATCGGCCGCGCCCTGGAGCGAGCGTGACCGGCTACTCCGGTCGCTCCACGGACTGCGACTCTACGATCCACAGCGGCCCGTCCGCACAGTCGATCCGTACGCCCCCTTCGCCCGGGTCGGTACGCGTCCGCAGCACCGACACCCAGCGGCCGTTCACCTCAACGACGGGGCCGGGCGGGTCGTATACGCCGAACCGGGAGGCGCGGACCTGGTTGTGGATCTCCCGCGCGGTCCGGGTCCGGTCCACGCGGCGAAAGTCCTCCCCCATCCAGCCCGCGTAGGTCGCCTTCGCCTCGTCCTGCGGCTCGCCGACGTCACTGGCGTCAGCGGAGCCACCGGCGTCGACGCGCCGCAGGGCGAGTGGAATCAGTTCGCTGGTCAGGGCGTCCATGCGGGCCAACAGCTCATCCGGCACCACCTCGTCCTCCAGCGGCACACCGCCGCGCTGGACGATCACCCGCCCGGTGTCGAATTCCTCGTCCATCCAGTGGACGGTGACCCCGGTCTCGCGATCCCCGGCCCGGATCGCCCAATGGATCGGGATGGGGCCGCGGTGGCGCGGCAGTAAGGACGGATGGACGTTGATTCCGCCGAGCCGTGCCGCGTCCAGCACCCGGCGGGGGATCCGCCAGGGAAAGCCATTGCAGAGCAGCAGATCGGGCCGGTAGCCCGGCAGCGCCCGTGCCAGACTCGCGGCGCTGCGGGGTAACAGCAGGTCGACCCCCGCGGGAAGGGACTCCACAATGCCGGCCGCCGCGGTCGGCGCTCCCGGACCACTGCCGCGCCCGGGGCGCGACGCACGCGCGTACACATACGCGATCGGCTCGTGACCGGCCGCCTCGCATGCGCTCTGTGCGATGGCGAAGCCGTCGGCGGAGTGCGAGAACAGCACGATCCTGAGGCGTCCGCTCATAGCATCTCCTTGGGCGACCGGTCGGTTTACGCCGTAAAGAGTGTCATTCGGCAAGTGTGAACGCGGTTGCCTCAGGAACGGATCCGGCGGAACCATTCGGCGGACTGCCGCTGCGACAGCAGCACCACGATCACGATGCCGAACACCAACTCGACCAGGCCCGCCGGTTGACGCTGTCCCATCGCGCCGAACCCGACGGCGATCATCAAGGAAGCGAAGACAATCGCTGTCGTCCTGTTCCCGGGCCCGCTTTTACCGAACCGGAGCGCACATACAAAGCCGACGATCACGGGAAAACTCGCCCCGACGATCGCGCCGGCCTTCTCCGGGTCGCCGGACAGCACTACGCCGAGGGCGACGAGCCCGGCCATGACGAAGAACAGCACCTGCGCGGCCCGGACCGTCCCCGGCATGGTCATCGGCTGAGGCGGATATCCCGCCCCGGCCTGGGGGTTGTACGGGAGATGGGGCTGATAGGCACCGGGTGGCTGCGGACCGTAACCCGCGGGCGGACCGTATCCGACCCGTGGAGCCTGACCGGGGCCCTGGCCCGCGTCCCAACCTGGATGCTGTGGAGTGGACATGGCAGGGACGCTATCAACGACGCAGCGCGACGGTGTCATTGCGCTGCGGTCACGGGGGCCGGTGCGATGGTTTTGGGACACACGCTGCCAACGAGGCAGGCCCCGACAGTCGCTCCCGGGGCCCCTCAGGCTTCTGAGCTGCCTAGCGGTCGAACTCCCGCCGCTTGACGCCCCGGAGGAACGCCTGCCAGGCGCCTCCCGTGAACGTCAGGTGCGGGCCGCGCTTGTCCTTGCTGTCCCGCACGGCACGGCCGCCCCCGGTCGTGGCCGCAATCTCTACACAATTGCCCTCTTGCAGGGAATACGACGACTTCCGATACGGGCCGATAACCTCAGGAGTCACTTTTCCTCCTCGTTGCTTCGCAGTACGCGCCGGATGAGTCGTGATCTTTCAAGGGACCCCGGCAACAGTTTGCCCGGGGCGCCTCGAGCCTGAGCTGTCTAGCAGTCAAACTCCTGCCGCTTGACGCCCAGGAGGGTGCTTCCGAGGGGCGTCCGGGACTGGACAGAGACCCGGTGGGACTGGTTCGCCGACAGGGGCGCTCCGGCCCTGTTCCGGGGCGACGCGCTACTCCACGTGGATATCAACCCGAGCAACCTGCTCATCGGCCGGCGGTCCTGGGTCGTGGACTGGTCCTGGCCGACCAGAGGCGCGGCGTTCATCGATCCGGCCATGCTCGTGGTGCAACTCGTTGCCGCCGACCACACACCAAAGAGTGCCGAGTCGTGGGCGTCCAAATGCACGACGTGGACGAACGCCGACCCGGAGGCCATCGACGCCTTTGCCGTGGCCTACGCCCGCATGAACCGCCGCAGGGCCCTTCGGAGGCCCGAAGAGCGGTGGCTGGCAGCCATGGCTGAGGCAACCGAGGCGTGGGCCACACACCGAGGCGTACACCTGTGAACCGCTTCATCGGCGGCGGCCCGGGGCATGTGCGGACGCAGCCGGATCGATGACGGCGTCGAGGACGGCGTCGAGGACTTCAGGCGTCGTCCAGGAGGTCGTTCGCGGCGCGGTGGATCTTCGTCAGCGCGCTGAGCAAATGGCGCCGTTCGTCGTCGGTGAGGTCTGCGGTCACGGCTTCCTCCATGCGTCGGCGTTCCTGCTCGACCGGTTTTTGCAGGGCGCGTCCGGCGTCGGTGAGCCACAGTCTGACGAGGCGGCTGTCCCGGTCGTCGGGGCGCCGGGTGAGCAGGCCGGTGGCGGCCATGCGGGTGGCCATCTTGGTGACGGTGGGGGTGGTGACGTGGAGCGCCGCGGCGATCTCGCCCGGGGTGCGGCCGTCGTGTTCCCAGAGGGCCGCGAGGAGGTGGTTCTGTCCGAGGTGGAGGCCGTGCTCCCGCATGCCGCGCTCGGCCAGGGCCCGCAGGGTCTTCGACGTCTTGCTGTGCAGGTCCAGGAACTCGGGCATCGCGGCCTTCCGGTGAGGCGGTGTACGGGACGGGCACCCGAGGCCACCAGTCGATCGTTTGACGGCTAATCATTTCCCGGCTAACGTCCGGCCCGATGAACTCGTTAACCGGCAAATGACCGAAGGAGTGTCATGCTACTGCTCACCGGAGCCACCGGAAACATCGGCCGCGAACTCGTCCGCCAACTCGACGCGCAGGGCGCCGAATTCCGCATCCTCGTGCGCGACCCGGCCCGCGCCGCCGACCTGCCCCAGCGGGCCGAACGCGTCGTGGCCGACCTGGACGAGCCGACGACACTCACCTCCGCCTTCCACGGCGCAGACCGCCTGTTCCTGCTCACCCCGGGGATCGGCACCGCCCACACCGCACACGCGGTCACCGCCGCCCGGGCCGTCGGAGTACGCCACATCGTGCACCTGTCCTCCTTCAACGTCCTGGGCGACCCCATGCCCGCCATGGGCCGCTGGCACCGCGAACGCGAAAACCTCGTCCGCGCCTCCGGCATCCCGGCCACCTTCCTGCGCCCCGGCGGCTTCATGACCAACGCCCTGGACTGGCTGCCCACCCTCCGCGAAGCCCGCTACGTCCTCGACCCCATCGGCCCCGGCCGCTACGCACCCATCGACCCCGCGGACATCGCCGCCGTGGCCGCCCTCGCCCTGACCCAGGACGGCCACCAGGGCCAGGAATACGTTCTCACCGGCGCCGAGACGCTCACCATCACCGACCAGGTCCGCCTCCTCGCGGAAGCGACCGGGACCGCCATCAAGATCCGCGAGGTCGCCACAGCGGCCGAGGCGGTACGGTCCCGATTCCCCCACGGGGCACCGCCGGCCCTCGCCCAGGCCCTCATAGAAGGCTTCACCCTCATGCGCGCCGACACCACCGGACTCCGCACGGACACCGTCGAGCAACTCCTCGCCCGCAAGCCCCGTACCTTTGCCGCCTGGTGCGCCGCACACGCGGACGTGTTCCGGCGGGCACTCGACGCCTGAGCGCCCATCGGAAACAAGGCAAGCGCCCTTCGTCCCCGCCTGCTCAGAGTTTGCGGACGATGATGCGGCCGGTGTCGCCGCCGGAGGCGACGAGCGTGCCGTCCGCAGAGATCCTGACCGTATAGGTGCGCCCCGTGCCCAGGTCTCCTGGGCGGTGTGCGAAGGCGGGGTCACTGTGGCGGGTCACGGCGTCGACGACGTCGGTGTCGCCCCGTCGGCCGATGGCCAGGGTGGAGCCGTCGGGCGAGTACGCCCAGCCGTAGCAGGTGGCCCCGCGGTCGGCGAGAAACGGGTGCGGGAAGTGCCAGACGAGTTCGCCGGTCTCCAGGGAGTACGCGCGCGGGCCCTCGTGGGACTCGGGGTTGGCGACCAACAGCGTGTCGACGGGATCGAAGCCGATCGAATGCGGCTTCCGGTCCATCGGGATGCGGCGCACGACCTTTCGCCGGTCGATGTCCCAGATCTCGACCTCGGTGACCTCGGGGTCGTCGTCCTTGTACCGGGACCCCTTGGTGAAGCACAGCGCCATGAGTTTCCCGGACGGCGAAAGCGCGCCCGCCCAGCAGCGCATCGAGGGCCTTTCCCCGGACGTCGCGAACACGTCGTTCCCGTCCTGGTCGAGTGTGCCGACTATGCGGACGCGGTCGCCGGTGTCGAAGAGCAGCAGCCGCCGCCGGGCCGCGTCCCATGAAGGACGCACGCGGAAAGAGTTGAAGTGGGCGTCCTGGAACTCCCTGTATCGGGCGAGCACCCGGGTTTGCCCGCTTGCCGGATTGAACAGGCGCGTTTCCTCATTGAGCGCGTAGACGACGTGCTCACCGCCTGCGTCGAAGTGCACGGCGTGCACGAACGTCTGCCTATCGCCCACTGGCTCGGTGTGGATCAGCCGGCGGTGTCCGGTGCCGACGTCGATCAGGTGGATCTCGGCACCGTACGCGTCCTTGAGCATCGTGCCGATGACGATGGTCCGGCCGTCCGGAGACAGGTCGAACGCCTCGGCCCAGCACCGGTTCGGGACCTTGACGTCGAGCACGACGGCGCCGCGCGCCGCCTGGGCGGCGTCGGCGACGCGGGCGAAGCCCTCCCGCAGCTTCTTCCAGCACAGTTTCTCGAACTCCCGCTCCGCCTCGGGCTCGCTCGCGCACTCCGTCACGGTCTCCCGGGGCCGCCTTCCCTCGGTCCACGCCGAGCGGATCAGCCGGGAGCCCTCGACAGCGATCCGGTAGAACCTCACCTTTGCCGGGTCGGCCGACGACCTCATCGTTGTATCCAGGCTGGTCATGGCAGCTGAAGCTATACGGAGGAGCTGACACGGGACCGGCCCGGGTTCAACCCGGGGTTGAGGGTTGTCCGCTCATCGGCCCCGGGTCGCGGACCGCGGGCGGTGAAAAGTCTCCGGGGTCAGTTCAACGAAACACTCGAAGACATGAACTCCCCAGACATCAAACCGCCCAGGGCGGAGCCTGCCGTCAAGACCCACGACAACCGGCGGCGGTGGTGGACGCTGCTCGCGGTCAGCGCGGCCCAGCTTCTCGTGGTCCTGGACGGGACGATCGTGAACATCGCGCTGCCCTCCGCGCAGACCGCGCTCGGCATGTCCGACGCGAGCCGGCAGTGGGCGATCACCGCGTACGCCCTGGCCTTCGGCGGGCTGTTACTGATCGGCGGCCGGGTCAGCAGCGCGCTCGGCCACCGGCGCACGTTCATCATCGGCCTGGTCGGCTTCGCCGCCTCGTCCGCGCTGGGCGGAGCCGCGGTGAACCCCGGGATGCTCTTCGGGGCCCGGGCCCTGCAAGGGGTGTTCGCCGCCGCGCTGGCGCCCGCCGGGCTGTCGTTGCTGACCACGACGTTCACCGAGCAGCGCGAACGCGGCCGGGCGTTCGGTGTGTTCGCCGCGGTCGGGGCCGCCGGATCGGCCCTCGGCCTGGTCGCCGGAGGGCTGCTGACCGAGTACACGAGCTGGCGGTGGTGCCTGTACATCAACGTGCCCATCGCCCTGTTCGCCGTGGGCGGCACGGCGCTCGTGCCGGCGGACCGCCCGATCCGCGACGGCGGACGGCTCGATGTCGCGGGCGCGCTGCTCAGCGCCGCGGGCTTCGGCGCCGTGGTGTACGCCTTCAACGAAGCCGAGCCGCTCGGCTGGGGTTCGCCGAAGGTGCTGGCGCTGCTGGTCGGCGGTGTCCTGCTGCTGGCCGCGTTCGCCGCCGTCGAGGTGCGCGCCCCGAGCCCGCTGCTGCCGATGCGCGTGCTCTCGCACCGCGCCCGCGCAGGTGCGCTCGTCTCGATCACCCTGATGTTCGTCGCGATGTTCGGCTTCTACCTGTTCATGAGCTACTACACACAGACCGTCCTCGGCTACTCGCCGGTCCAGGCGGGCCTGACGCTCATCATCAACGCGCTGGCCGCCCTGCTCGGCTCCACGCTCATCGCCGGCCGGCTGCACGGACGCGTCCCGCCCGCGATGCTGATCCTGCCCGGGCTGATCGCCGCGGCCGCCGGGATGCTCATCCTGACCCGCCTGACGCCGCAGACCACGGACGTCCTGCCGCTGTATCTCGTACCCGCCCTGGTGCTCACCGGCCTCGGCCTCGGCTGCGTCCTGCCCCCGACCGCCGGCCTGGCCACCTCGGACGTGCACCCGTACGACATCGGAGCCGCGTCGGCCGCCTACAACGCCTCCCAGCAACTCGGGGCCGCGCTCGGCACCGCGCTGCTCAACACCATCGCGACCAGCGCCGCGGCCTCACACCTGGCCTCCGCGCGCCACGCCACGCCGACGGGGGCATCCGTGCACGGCTACACCACCGCCCTGACGGTCGGCTTCGGCATCCTCCTCGCCGCCGCGTGCGTCACGGCACCGCTGATCCTCAAACAACAGCGGTCATAAGATCAGTCCTCGATCCAGAACACGAGCGTGTCCATGGTGTGGCCGTACTTCAGGGAGGTCTGCCACTCCTCGTGCTCCACATTGAGTTTGTCGATGAGGAGTTCGGCGTGGCGGGTGAAGTCGTCGTCCATGCGGTCGAGTACAGCCGCATAGGCGTCGGCGACGGTCTTCGCCTTGGCCAGGGGGAGATAGCCGATGGCCGGGTAACCGTCCGCGGGGCCCGGCACCCCGAACGGGAGCAGCTCGGCGAAGTGCGCGAACAGGAAACTACGCGGCAGCAGGTCGGCGGGGACTCCCAGAGCCCGGAGCTCATCATCCATGAGGCCGAAGAAGGTCGACGGTTTGGAATACACGCCCACGTCGATGGGGTCGGATCCGGTGCGCCCGATGACGGCCAGCAGCGCGGTGTAGTACGCGTTGCCGGCACACTCGCCGTCCGCGTCGGCCCGGCCCGTGATGAGGTGTTCCAGGGCCTCGGGGACGGTGAGGCCCCAGTCGATGCCCTGGCGCTCGAGGTCGTGCTGGTCGGCCCGCGCCCGCTCGCGCATGGTGCCGAGGGTCTCCTCCTGGAGGGCGGTGAGTTCACCGCCCCGCACATAGGCGAGAGTCTCGCTCAGGGTGACCGTCTTCATCGTGATCGCTTTGCTCATGCGCCCATGTTCGCAAGCCCTACCGACACAGCCGTCGCCCAGCCGCGAACCGTTAGGGCGGCGCCGAACCGTCCCCGCCGTAGCGTCGGGACATGACACACACAACGCATGATGGTGCCGCCCGGCTGCGCGCCCTGCACCACCGGCCCGGCGCCCCACTCCTGCTGCCCAACGCCTGGGACTACGCCTCCGCGGCCGCCCTGGCGGCGGAGGGCTTCCCGGCGATCGGCACCACGAGCCTGGGCGTGGCCGCGGCCGCCGGACTGCCGGACGGGGCGGCCGCGACCAGGAACGCGACCTTGGCCCTGGCCCGCAGCCTCGGGCAGGGCTCCTTCCTGTTCACCGTCGACGCCGAAGGGGGCTTCAGCGACGACCCGGAGGAAGTGGCCGAGCTGGCCCGAGAGCTGTACGACGCGGGCGCGGCGGGGATCAACCTCGAAGACGGCCGGCCGGACGGCACCCTCGCCCCCGTGGAGCTGCACGCCGCGAAGATCGCCGCGGTCAAAGCTGCCGCGCCCGCACTGTTCGTCAACGCCCGCACCGACACCCACTGGCTCGGACGCCACAGGGAAGACACCGCGGCGCGCCTCGCGGCCTACGAACAGGCCGGGGCGGACGGGGTGTTCGTGCCGGGGCTGTCGGACCCGGACGGGATCGCCGCCCTGACGGCGGCCCTCCTCGTACCGCTGAACATCCTGTACACGCCGACCGGGCCCACCGTCGCCGAGCTGGCCGCGCTGGGCGTGCGCAGGGTCAGCCTCGGCTCGCTGCTCTACCGCAGTGCCCTGGCGGCGGCCGTGACCGCCGCGACCGCCATCCGCGACGGCCAGTCGACGGACCTCACAGCCCCCTCCTATGCGGAGGTACAGGCACTGGTGGCACGGACCACCAAAACGGATGGCTAATGTGCCGGCATGTCCGAGACCTCTGACCACGCCACGCCGGCGGCCGTACCCGGGCTGCGCTACATCGCCGACTGGCTCACTCCCCACGCCGGCGCGGCCTTGCTCGCGCGGATCGACGCGGCGTCATGGTCGGCGCAGCTGAAGCGGCGTGTGCAGCATTACGGCCATCGGTACGACTACGGCCGCCGCAGCGTGGCCGCCGACTCGGCGGAATCCGCGCCGCCGCTTCCGGACTGGGCCCGGGAGTTGGCCACCCGGCTGGTGGCCGAAAAGTTGATGGACGAAAAGGCGGAGCAAGTCATCGTCAACGAGTACCAGCCGGGGCAGGGGATCAGCGCCCACGTCGACTGCGTGCCGTGCTTCGGCCCGGTCGTCGCCGCGATATCCCTGGGTTCCAGCTGCCTCATGGACTTCACCGACCCCACCGACGCCACAAAGCTCGCGGTGCCCCTGGCGCCGGGCAGCCTGCTGGTCATGGCGGGCCCGGCCCGGTACACTTGGCGCCACGCCATCGCCCCGCGCAAGAGCGACCCCGGCGCGGCAGGCCGTGTCCCCCGCGGACGTCGGGTGTCGGTGACATTCCGCACCATCCAGCACTAAGTGACTCAGATCGCCCGGAAGTCCCGAACCGAGAAGCGCGGAGCGCGGCGTGGGGGAACCCGGCCGGCCAGCACAATCAGCCGGGCGGCGCGGTGGCGCTGGCCGGCGTAGGGGGCCAGCAGCTCCAGCATCGCCGCGTCATCAGTGCCGCGCTCGCCGGTGAGCGCATAGCCGATGATCTTCGGCAGATGCAGATCGCCGACCGTGATCGCATCAGGCGTCCCGTTGCTGCGCTGAAGGGTCTCCGCCGCCGTCCACGGCCCGATGCCCGGGATGGCCTGGAGCCGGGCCGAGGCGGCGGCGAGGTCCATGGCCGCGGCCTCCTCCAGGCGCCGGGCGACCCGTACGGCCCGCAGGATGGTCGACGAGCGCTTGGCGTCGACGCCGGCCCGGTGCCACTCCCAGGACGGGATCAGCGCCCAGGTGCGCGGATCGGGCATGATCCGCAGCCGCCCGGCGGGGCCGGGGGCGGGCTCGCCGTGGCGCTGGAGCAGCAGCCGCCAGCCCCGGTACGCCTCGTCGCTGGTGACCTTCTGCTCCAGGATCGAGGGGATCAGCGACTCCAGAACCAGACCCGTGCGGATCAGCCGGAGGCCCGGGTGACGGCGGTGTGCCTCGTGCACCAGGCGGTGGCGGGGGGTGAAGGCGGAGGGGTCGTCGTCGGCGCCGAGCAGGGCGGGCAGCCGCTCCAGCAGCCAGTCGGCGCCCGGCCCCCAGGCCTGCGCCTCGACCGCCTCGCCCCTGGGCACCACACGTAGCGTCCCCGCGCCCTCCGGGGTCCGGCTGGCGCGCCAGATGGCGCCGTCGGCGGACACCTGGAACGCCGGGTCGCCCGGTCCCCGCCGCAGCACGCTCAGGCTGCGCGCGAGGTCGTACGGACCGGAGGGGGTCCAGCTGCGGTGGGCGGGCACAGCGCCACCCTACGACCCGCGCGGGACGGGAGAGCCGGGGGACGGCGGGAGGGGGTGGGAATACAGGGGTGGTGCCCTGGACGCTTACGCATATGTGTGGCGCCACGCTTCCGGGTAAGACCACGCTTCCGGGCACCGGCGCCGTAAATACGCGGTCCAGGGTGACAGCCCCTTAAGGCCCCGCCCCCGCACCCACCGCACACCAGCCACCCACAAGCCGCAGCCGGCAGGCCACCCCTACTGATCGGACGAGAACCGCAGCGCCCCCGCCGGAATGTCCGCCCCGCACCACACCCGCACGCCGTCCCGCAGTTCGTTGTCCGGCCCCACCAGCGCGCCGTCCCCGACCACCGCGCCCTGGAGCACCGTACGGGCCCCGATCCGGGCCCGCGCGCCGATGAGGGAGTCGCTGACCTGCGCGCCCTCCTCGACCACCGCGCCGGCCAGCACCGTGGAACCGTCGATGCGGGCGCCCGCGCCCACCCGGGCCCGGGGCCCGATGACCGTGCCGCCGGTGAGCTTGGCGTCGCGCGCCACGAACGCGCTGTCCAGGACCAGCCGGTCGCCGCAGCGGCCGGGCACCGCCGGGGAGGGGGCGCGGCCGAGCACGAGGTCGGCGGAGCCGCGTACGAAGGCCTGGGGGGTGCCGAGGTCCAGCCAGTACGTGGAGTCGACCATGCCCTGGAGGTGGGCGCCCGCGGCCAGCAGGCCGGGGAATGTCTCGCGTTCGACGGAGACGGAGCGGCCGGCCGGGATGGCGTCGATCACCGAGCGGTTGAAGACGTAGGCGCCCGCGTTTATCTGGTCGGTGACGATCTGCTCGGCGGTCTGCGGCTTTTCGAGGAAGGCGGTGACGCGCCCGGTGGCGTCGGTCGGCACCAGACCGTACGCGCGCGGGTCGGTGACGCGGGTGAGGTGCAGGGAGACATCGGCGCCGGTGGAGCGGTGGGTGTCGACGAGCGCGCCGATGTCGAGCCCGGTCAGGATGTCGCCGTTGAAGATCAGCACCGGATCGTCCGGGCCCGAGCGCAGCCGCGCGGCGACGTTGCGGATCGCGCCGCCGGTGCCCAGCGGCTCCTCCTCGGTCACGTATTCCAGGTGCAGGCCGAGTGACGAGCCGTCACCGAAGTACGGCTCGAACACCTCGGCCAGATACGACGTGGCCAGCACGATGTGCTCGACGCCCGCCGCCCGGGCGCGCGCCAGCTGGTGCGTGAGGAACGGGACGCCGGCCGCCGGGACCATCGGCTTGGGGGTGTTCACCGTCATCGGCCGCAGCCGGGTGCCCTTGCCGCCGACCAGGAGGATCGCTTCTGGCGTCGATGGCGCTGTGGTCACGTATCGTCTCTGCTTCCTGCTGGGGCTTAGCCGGGGTCGGCGGCCAGTGTATGCAGACCGTGAGCGCCCGCCCGCGCCTGGTCAGCGGCCCTGCGGTCAGCGGCCTTGCAGCCGGGCGGCCGTGCTGCGCACGGTGCCCAGCTTGCCGTAGAGGCCCGCTCCCGGGCACTCGGTGTTGTATCCGTCGCGGTGTCCGGAGATGACGCGCAGCTTGGCCTTGGTGCCCTTCTTGTACCTGTTCCCGCCGGCGGACTTCAGATGGGTGGTGCCGCGGGGATTTTTGCCGAACAGGCCGAGCTTCCAGGCGGTGAGCTTGGCCACGGCCTTGACCGCCTTGCCGGCGGGCTTCTTCGCGGAGTAGGTGCCGAGGACCGCGATGCCCATGCTGTTCTTGTTGAAGCCGCGCGTATGGGCGCCCTGAACGGCCTTGGTCACTCCCCCGGACCGGCCTTCGTAGATGTTTCCGCACTTGTCGACGGCGAAGTTGTAGCCGAAGTCACGCCACTTCATGCTCTGGACGTGATACCGGTAGATGCTTCGCATAATGGACGGCGCCTGCGAGCAGCTGTACGCGTTGCCGGTGACGGTGTGGTGGACGAAGGCCACCTTCACGGTCTTGGTGTAGCGATGGCCCTTCTCACGCAGCTTCTCGTCGGCGCCCCAGCCCGCGCGGGTGACGATGCGGGGCCGCGGCGCGGTGTGCGGGCGGGCGGCGCTGGTGTCCGGCGGCTCCGCGGGGAGCTCCCGCGGGGGCGGGGTGTCGGCGCCGGGGTCGGAGGTGGGCCGGGAGGGCTCGGGCTCGGGCGGCTGCTGGAGCTCCGGGGGCGCCGAGGGGTACTCGGGGTCGCCCGGGGCCTCGGCGGACGCGGCGGGATCCTCGGAGGAGTTGGGATCGGAGCCGGGGTCGTAGCCGGGATCCGAGCCGGGGTCGGTCGTCAGCGGCCGGGAGAGCGTGGTCGGTGCCCGGCCGGGGTCGACGAGCTCCAGGCGGAGCCCGGAGGGCAGGCGGGCCGGCTGGGCGGCGAGCAGACGGGAGCCACCGCTGGGGCGGACCCGGGCCTGGACGCCGTCCGAGTCGCCGACCCACAGGGGCGTGGTGCCGCCGCGCCGGCGGCTGCCGCCGCCCTCGGACGAGTCGGGGTCGGGGGCGTCGTCGTCGACCGCCTCCAGGTCGCGCCAGGCCGACCAGGCGCCGGTGTCCGCCGCACGGGTGCGCACCTGCACCTGGCCGCGCAGCCGGGCGGAGGCGTCGTCCCAGACCACGCCGACGAGGGAGAAGGGCCGCACGCTCCGTGGCGCGACCCCCTGCACGGGCCCGGAGGACATCACCGCGCCGCGGTTGAGGCCGCCGCCACCGAGCGGCAGCAGGGGCAGCGACTGGGTGCCGCCGGCCGGGTCCGCACCGGCCGCGCGGTCCGCGCGGGCCGGGGGCGGGTTGAGGGCGAGGGGGAGGGCGAGGGCGAGGGCGGCGGTGCACACGACGCCGATCGAGGATGCCAGAAATGCACGCATGGTGAAAATCCTGGACATAACGCAACAAATGTGTCCATTCGAGAGGGCGGCGGAACGGACCCCGATCAGGGGTCCCCGACCCCGCACACCGCGTCCGGCGCACCCCGGCGCCGCGTACCCTGACGCCGATGAACGCTACCGACCACACCCCCGCCGACCTGCTGCGATCCGCGCTCGCCGCGGATCCGGCGCGTCCGCTTGTGACCTTCTACGACGACGCGACCGGCGAGCGCGTCGAACTGTCCGTGGCCACCTTCGCCAATTGGGTGGCGAAGACCGCCAATCTCCTCCAGGGCGAGCTGGCCGCCGCACCCGGCGACCGGCTGGCGCTGCTGCTGCCCACCCACTGGCAGACCGCGGTGTGGCTGCTGGCCTGCTCCTCCGTGGGCGTGGTGGCCGAGGTGGGCGGCGACCCGGCCGCCGCCGACCTCGTGGTCAGCGGCCCGGACACGCTGGAGGAGGCGCGCGCCTGCTCCGGGGAGCGGGTGGCGCTGGCGCTGCGCCCCCTGGGCGGGCGGTTCCCGCAGCCGCCGGAGGGCTTCATCGACTACGCCGTGGAGGTGCCCGGCCAGGGCGACCGCTTCGCGCCGTACGCGCCGGTGGACCCGCACGAGGCCGCGCTGGCCGTGGGCGGCCTCGAGCTCACGGCCGCGGAGCTGGTGGAGCGGGCGCGCGCGGACGCCGCCGGGCAGGGGCTCGGCCCCGGCTCCCGGGTGCTGTCCGGGCTGCCGTACGACACCTGGGAGGGGCTGTCGTACGGGCTGTACGCGCCGCTGGCCGCGGGCGGCTCGGTGGTGCTGTGCCGCCACCTGGACCGGCTGGACGAGGACCGCCTCGCGGAGCGCCGGGCGAGCGAGCGGGTCACCGCGACCGCGCCGCAGCCGCGCACGCCGTAGCCGCCCGCGCCGTAGCCGCCCACGCCGCACCCGCGCACGCCGCGACGCCGCAGAGCCCGCCCCACCCCTGACCCGTCCGACGGACCCGTGGGCCGAGCCCACGGGCTCCGCCACCCACCCCGCGCGATGATCGACGCGATGTACAACCATGTGCGGGGCTCGTACGTCTGCTCCAGTAATCACGGCCCCGGCATCGGGCCGATACCGCTCCTCCCGGTCGAGGAGGGGGACGGGTGGGAGGACGCAGACGTGACAACGGACAGTGCGAGCAGCGAGACACCGGAACGAAGACCGCGCCGCCGCCGCTGGCTGCGCGTACTCGCGCTCACGGTGGCCCTGCTGGTGCTGTCCGGGGCCGGGGCGGCGTGGTGGCTCTACGAGCGCCTCGACGGCAACATCAAGACCGACACCCGCACCACCAACGAGCTGCGGAAGTACGAGGCCGAGCGGCCGGTGGCGGTGGTCCGGGACGCACAGAACATCCTGCTCATCGGCTCCGACAACCGCGGCGGCAAGGGCAATGGCAAGTACGGCCAGGACACAGGCACCCAGCGCTCGGACACCACGATCCTGCTGCATCTCCAAGCGGACGGAAAGAGCGCGACCGCCGTCTCCATCCCGCGCGACCTGATGGTGGACATCCCCAGCTGCACCGGGCCCGACGGGACGCGAGCCAAGGCCAGGTTCGCCCAATTCAATTGGGCGTTCGAATTCGGCGGGGCGGCCTGCACGATCCGCACCGTCGAAAAGCTCACCGGCATCCGCCTCGACCACCACATGATCGTGGACTTCCGCGGCTTCAAGAAGATGGTGAACGCCGTCGGCGGCGTCGAGGTGTGCCTGAAAGAGCCCATCGACGACGACGAGGCGCATCTGAAGCTGCCCGCGGGCCGTCAGACGCTCCGCGGCGAGCAGGCCCTCGGCTATGTCCGGGCGCGCTACAGCATCGGTGACGGCAGCGACACCGAGCGTATCGGCCGGCAGCAGCAGTTCCTCGGCTCGCTTGTGAAGAAGTTGCAGAGCAATGGTGTGCTGCTCAATCCCCGCCGGCTGTACCCGGTGCTCGACGCGGCGACCTCGTCACTGACCACGGATCCGGGTCTGAACTCGCTGAAGGACCTGTACGATCTGGCCCGCGGAATACGGCACATCCCCCGTGAGAAGATCCGCTTCCTCACGATTCCGCGGCAGCCCTACACGTACGACCGGAACCGCGATGAGCTGGTCCAGCCCGACGCCGACCGGCTGTTTCGGCAACTGAGGCTCGATCATCCGGTATCGGTGGCGAAGACGGTCACCCACGCGTCCGGCGACGATCCGAAGAGCGAGAAGAGCGAGAGGTCGACGCCATACGAGGGAACCACCGCAGCTCATGACATGTGCGAGTAAAGCTGCCAAAAGGTACGCTCAACAGTTCCCCAGAGTTCTCGAAAGGATTGGGCAGATTGCCCAGTTGTAGGGAAGTGGAATTTGTCACCAGCGTCGCTTGACGCTGAACTGGGCGGATAGTGTGAGCGAT
The DNA here is from genome assembly GCF_044332865.1 of Streptomyces sp. NPDC021225. Lineage (NCBI taxonomy): Bacteria > Bacillati > Actinomycetota > Actinomycetes > Kitasatosporales > Streptomycetaceae > Streptomyces > Streptomyces sp. NPDC021225. Next base: position 46,845 of record NZ_JBIRPV010000007.1, read on the forward strand.
CCGGTGCGCTTACCAGGTGGCCGCGCACTATTTTTTGACGATCGACCGAGCGCCTTGAGGGGGAGGCGCCGCGTGGCACCAACGGAGGACTCAGGGGACCGTGGACGCGCAAGGCCATGGGCAGGCGGACGACTTCGATCCCGCCGATCAGTGGGTGTTCGACCCGAACACCGGCAGCTATGAGTTGCGGCTGAATCCTGCCGGGGAACCGGCAGATATCTCTCCCCAGGACCGGCCGGCCCCGAGACCCCGGAGCCGTCGCCGCGCCCCCGAACCCGACCCCGAGCCGCCGCCGTCCCGCGGGCGGCGCCGGGCGGCGGGTAAAGCGGAGAAGGCGGAGAAGCCGGCCGGGCCCACCAGCCGCCGCAAGCCGAAACCGAAGAAGTCCAAGGGGAAGAAGGTCCTGTACTGGACCAGCGGAACCCTCGCCTTCATCCTGGTCGGCGGGTCCGTCGCGGCGTACCTCGTCTACCAGCACCTCAACGGCAACATCAAAAAGGTCGACGTCGGCGAGAACAACGCCGCGGTCAGCGACGGCCCGATGAACATCCTGGTCATCGGCACCGACAAGCGCGACGGCAAGGGCAACGAGGGCTACGGCGACGCGGGTAGCGTCGGACACGCCGACACCACCCTCCTCTTCCATGTCTCCGAGGACCGGACGAACGCCACCGCGCTGAGCATTCCGCGCGACATGATCACGGACGTCCCGGAGTGCTCCACCAAGCAGGAGGACGGCTCGCGCAAGAAGATCTCCGGCGACCAGGGGGTCCGCTTCAACACCAGCCTCGGGCAGAAGGGGCGCGACCCCGGCTGCACCTGGGCGACGGTCGAGAAGCTCACCGGGCTGGAGATCGACCACTTCATGATGGCGGACTTCAACGCCGTCAAGACGCTCTCCACCGCGGTCGGCGGGGTCGAGGTCTGCCTGGGCAAGGACATCAACGACCCCAAGTCGCATCTGAAACTGCCCAAAGGGCGGCACACCATCGAGGGCGAGGACGCCCTGGCGTTCGTCCGGACCCGGCACAGCGTCGGCTACGAGAGCGACCTGGACCGGATCAAGCTCCAGCAGCAGTTCCTCAGCTCGATGATGCGCAGTATGAAGTCCAAGGGCACGCTGACCAGCCCCTCAAAGATGTGGGACCTGGCCAACGCCGCCACCAAGGCGCTCACGGTGGACACCGGCATCGGCACCGTGAACAAGCTGAAGGACCTGGCGCTGAACCTCAGCAAGGTCGATCTGAAGAACGTCACCTTCGTCACGGTCCCCGTGTACGACAACACCGACGGCGCGACGGTGCTGCTCGACAAGGCCAAGGCGGAACCGCTGTTCGCCATGGTCAGGCAGGATGTCTCGCTGACCGAGGTGAAGAAGAAGGAGAAGGCCGACAAGGCGAAGCAGGCCGCCAAGCTCAAGGGCCCCAAGGCCGACCCGGCGAACGTCCGGGTGAAGGTCCTCAACGGCAGCGGGCAGATGGGCGCGGCTCAGGAGACCGTCGACTGGATGCAGAACACCGAGGGGATGATCCGCTCCAGCAACGGCGGAAACGCTTCGGCGGAGCTGAAGAAGACCACGCTGGAGTACGCGCCGAACCAGGCCGACCAGGCGCGCCGCCTGGCCGACAGCATGGGCCTGCCGGCCTCCGCTCTGAAGGAGGGCACCGAGGACGCTGCCCCCATGGCGGAGATGACCTTGACCCTCGGCGCGGACTTCAAGGGCGCCGGCACACCGATCAGCGCTCCGGCAAAGGCGCCGAAGGACATCCAGCGGGTCGAGGCGGACGACAAGAGCGTCTGCGCCAAGTGATCACACCCGGCCATCGGAGCATGCTGCACCCATCGGGCCGGAACCACCATTGATGAACAGGGGAGGCCCGGTGCGGCAGAGCAGTGTGCGCGGGGAGGGCGCCCGTCGGCGGGCGCCCGGCCCCCGCGACGGGGGCGGGGACCGCAAACCACGCGAGGAAGACGGGACCAGGGCACCGCAGGACGCCGGGGCCGAGGGCGGCGGGGACGCCGGAGCCAAGGACGCCGCGGGCGCCGCCGGTGCGGGGGCCGGCGGGGGCCGCGCGGAGTCCCGGCGCGCCTCGCGTACCGAGGCGCAGGGCGGCGGACGCCGCCGGAAGGGCAAGGGGCCGCGCCGCAAGAGGAGCCGAGGCGTGCGAATACTGCGCTGGACCGCGCTGACCCTGGCCGTGCTGATAGTCGGCGCCGCCGGCGCGGGCTACCTCTACTACCAGCACCTGAACGGCAACATCAAGAAGGAGGACCTGGACCTCGGCGACAGCAACCTCACCAAGCCGGAGCCGAACGCCGCGGGCCAGAGTCCCCTCAACATCCTCCTGATCGGCCAGGACAGCCGGAACGACAAGGAGAACCTCAAGCTCGGCGGCGCCAAGCAGGACGTCGGCCGCAAGGGGCTCGCCGATGTGCAGATGCTGATCCACGTCTCGGCCGACCGCAGCAACATGTCGGTGATCAGCATCCCGCGCGACACCCGGGTCACCATCCCCAAGTGCACCGACCCGAAGGACGACCAGGTCTACGAGAAGACGTTCGCGCCGATCAACGAGTCGCTCACGCACGGCGGCCCCGGCTGCACGGTGGCCACCTGGAAGGAGCTCACCGGCATCTACATCGACCACTTCATGATGGTCGACTTCAAGGGCGTGGTGTCCATGGCGGACGCCATCGGCGGCGTCCCGGTGTGCGTGGACAAGAACATCTACTCCCACGACAGCAGGGGCCACGGCTCCGGTCTGCGGCTGGAGAAGGGCACCACCCCGGTCAAGGGCGAGCAGGCCCTCGCGTGGCTGCGGACGCGCTACGGCTTCGAGGACAACACCGACATCGGCCGCGCCAAGGCCCAGCACATGTACATGACGTCCATGATCCGGCAGCTCAAGTCCGGCACCAAGCTCTCCGACCCGGGCCAGCTGATGGACCTGGCGGAGGCCGCGACCAGCGCGCTGACCGTCGACCGCAGCCTCGGCACCGTCAAGAAGCTCTACGACCTCGGCAACGACCTCAAGCGGGTGCCGACCAAGCGGACCACCATGGTCACCATGCCCTGGGAGTACCGCAACGACGGCGAGTACGTGGTGCCCAAGCCCGGCGACGCCGAGAAGACCTTCTCGCTCATCCGCAACGACACCGCGCTGGACGGCAAGGACAAGAAGAAGCCCGACAAGGTCCCGGCCCCCAGCGAGCCCAAGGGCGAGCTCCCGGTGGTCGTCCAGAACGGCACCGCGTCCACCGTCCTGGGGCCGGCCTCCGGTCGGGCCACCGCCATCACCGATGAGCTGATCCGGCTCGGCTACGCCGCGGCCAAGGCCAACACGGAGCTGACCTCGCAGGCCGACACCACCATCAACTACCCGGCCGAGGCCAAGCAGGGCGACGCGCTGGCCGTGGCCAAGGCGCTGGGGCTGCCGAAGAGCGCGGTGAAGGAGTCCCAGTCGGTCGCCGAGGTGACGCTGGTGGTCGGCAACGACTGGCGCGAGGGCGCGGCCTACCCGAAGTCGGACGCCACCGACGAGGACAAGGCGCCCAAGATCGACGACAAGATCAACGGCGAGGAGAAGAAGTGCATGAACGTCAACCCGGGCTACACGTTCTGAGCCTCCCCGAGCGCATCTGAGCAGCGCGAAGGGGCCGGATCCCGGGATCCGGCCCCTTCGCCGTACACAGCCGCCGGCTGCCGGCTGCTAGCTGCTCATGACCGCCGGGCGGCGGCTGGCGATGACCTTCTTGGCGAGCGCGCGGGGGCTGGTGAGGAAGCCCCAGCCCCACGACATGTGCATGGTCGCCAGCGCCACCGGGATCTGGAGCCGGGCCTTCACCGGGAGCCCCTTGCCGGCCGGGACGGAGCCCGCCGCGATGGCCGCCAGATAGCCGCCCGGCACCAGCAGCCCCCACGGGGTCAGCGCGGCGCCCACCACGACGCCCGCCGCGATGGCCACGACGGCGGTCGGCGGCGCCAGATAGCGCAGATTGATCGAACCCTGGTGGAAGCGGGCCACCACATGGCGCCAGCGGCCGTAGTTCCTGTACTGCTTGGCCAGCTCCCGCACATTGGGGCGCGGCCGGTACGAGACCTTGAGCTCGGGCGAGAACCAGATCAGCCCGCCCGCCTCGCGGATCCGGAAGTTCAGCTCCCAGTCCTGGGCGCGGATGAACTCCTCGTTGTAGCCGCCCTGCCGCTCCAGCACCTCACGCCGGAAGACTCCGAGGTACACGGTCTCGGCCGGGGCCGCCTCGCCGCCGGTGTGGAAGGCGGCGTTGCCCACGCCGATCTTGGAGGTCATGGCGGCGGCGACGGCGCGCTCCCAGTCGTTCTCGCCCTCGGCGTGCATGATGCCGCCGACGTTCTGCGCGCCGGTCTCCTCCATGAGCCGCACGGCGGTCGCGATGTAGTGGGGCGAGAGCATCCCGTGGCCGTCGACCCGCACCACCACCGGGTGGCGGGATGCCTTGATCGCCGCGTTCAGCGCGGCGGGGGTGCGGCCCGTGGGGTTGGGGACCGTGTGCACCCGCGGGTCCTCGCGCACCAGCTCGGCGGCGATCTCGTCGGTGCGGTCCGTGGACGGGCCGAGGGCGATCACCACCTCCATCTCTCCGGCGTACTCCTGCTCCAGGATGTGCCGGACGGAGTTGCGCAGATGGCGTTCCTCATTGAGCACCGGCATGATCACGGAGACCGCCGGGAGCTGATGCGGGGGCATGGCACCTCGGAGCTCGGGGGGTGGGTGATCCCCCAAAAGACTACGGTTGTCGATTTTCGAAAGGTCACGTTACCGCGAATGGGGGACACCGGAGCGCGCCGCCCGGGTGGCAGCGGGCGGGGCGGGCGGCGTGGGGCCACCGCGCCGCTCATCGTATGGACCTACGGTGTCGGCGGTTGTGCCCCGTAAGCCCCCCCCCCCCCGCAGGCCCGTCAGCCCCGCCAGGCCCGTCAGCCCCGCCCGTCACGGAGGTCACCCACAGTGAGCGCACCGGCCCGCCCGCCGCGTCCCCGGCAGTCCTCCCGGCCCCGCTGGGGCCTGCGGATCGCCACGGGCGTCGCCGCCCTGGTGCTGCTCGCCGCGGGTGTCGGGCATCTGCTGGTCGCCGAGCTGGAGTCCGGCATCCACCGGGTCGACGCCTTCGGCGGCCTCGACGACCGGCCGGTCGACAGCGACCGCGGCGTCAACTTCCTGGTGGTCGGCACGGACGGCCGGGACAAGATCACCCGCGCGCAGAAGCGGCGCTACCGGCTGGGCGGCGCCCCCTGCCACTGCACCGACACCATGATGCTGGTGCATCTGTCGGCCGACCGGGACCGCGCCAGCGTGGTCAGCCTCCCCCGCGACTCGTACGCCCGGATCCCCGCGTACACCACCCCGTCGGGGCGGGTGCGCCCCGCGCATCCGCAGAAGCTCAACGCCGCCTACGCCGAGGGCGGCCCCAGCCTGACCGTACGCACCGTCGAGCACATGACCCGGGTGCACATCGACCACTACCTGGAAGTGGACTTCACCAGCTTCATGAAGACCGTGGACGTGGTGGGCGGGGTGACCGTGTGCACGACCCGGCCGCTCGAGGACCGCTACACCGGGCTGAACCTGCCGGCCGGCACCCACGCCCTGGACGGCGGCCAGGCGCTCCAGTACGTACGCTCCCGGCACCTCGACGGCGCCGCCGACCTGGGCCGGATCCGCCGCCAGCAGCGCTTCCTGGCCGCCGTGATCCACCAGGTCACCGGGAGCGGCACCCTGCTGAACCCGGTGAAGTTCGGCCGGGTCGCGGCCACCCTGCTCGGCTCGGTCCGCGCCGACCGCGGCTTCGGCGCGGCCGACATGGTCGCGCTCGGCCAGGCCATGCGCGGCTTCACCGTCGAGTCCTCGGAGTTCGTCTCCGTCCCGGTCCGGCTGCCCGGCACCCCGGTCAAGGGCCTCGGTTCGACGCTCCGCTGGGACCGGGTGCGGGCCGCGCGCCTGTTCCGGGCCCTCCGCCAGGACCGCCCGCTCGCCGTCCGCCGCCCCGAGCGGCTCCGGGCCACCCTGGTCGACGTGCCCCCCTCCCAGGTCCGGGTCCAGGTGTTCAACGGCACCCACACCACGGGGCTGGCCCGGCGCACCCAGCGGGCGCTGCGCGCGGGCGGCTTCGCCACCGTCGGGACCCCGGCGGACGCGGCGTCCCAGGGCGTGCGGCACACGCTGATCGAGTACGACCCGATCTGGAACCGCTCGGTGCGCTCCCTGGCGGCCGCGCTGCCGGGCGCCCGGCTCAAGCCCGTGGCCCGGCAGGGGTCGGTGATGCGGGTGACGCTGGGCACGGACTTCCGGGCGGTGCACCCGGTGCGGGCCGAGGACCCCACGGCGGAGCGGGGCGCTGCCAAGGCCGTCACTGGCGCCGAGGTCGCCTGCCCTTAGGGGTGCGGGGGTTGCCGGTACCGCGCACGGGGCGGGTGGGGCGGCTCCCGGCGGGCTGTGGTTCCCCGCGGCCCGAGCCCGCGGCGCGCCGCAGGCCCACCGACAGCCCGATCAGGGCGGTCGTCAGGCCGATGGTCTGGCTGCACAGGCCCACCCAGGCGGTCAGGATCGCCGGCGAGTTGGCCTGGAGCGTCGTCCCCTGGGCCGACCGCGGCCCGGGGAGGCCGGAAGGGAGGCCGGTGGGAATGCCGGAGGGGAGGCCTGGCGTGCCGTGCAGGGCCGCGGGGGTCATGACCCGCCCGGTCGGCCCCTGCTGCCCGCCCGGCGGCTGTTGCTGGGGTTGCTGCTGGGGCTGCTGGGGCTTGGGTTGTTGCGGCTGGGGTTGCTGTGGCTGATGCGGCGAGCGTCCGCTGGCGGGGGGCGACGTCGGTGGTGACGTCGGCGGTGATGTCGGGGGTGGCGTCGGGTGCCCGCTGACCGTCGCGGTCCGCGTCGGCGTGGTCGGCGTCGAGGTGCCCGAGGCCGTGGAATGGACGGGGTTGGGCTGGGGGGAGACCGTGCGGACGGGCCTGACCGTCAGCGTGACGAGACCGCCCGCGTTGATGATCGTCCCGCCGGCCAGCAGCCCGAAGGCGACGAGCAGCAGGGTGGCGGGGAAGTACAGAACGGCCAGGGACCCTGCTCGGGGAAGGCGCGGCATGCGCCCACTGTACGAACCAACAGTGACGGCGCGATCGCGCACCGTTGCGCCTGTCGGGGGCAACCCCGCCGGGGCGCTCAGTCCTCGATGCCGTCGGCGGCCCGCTGGGCGCGCAGCTCCTTGATGGCGCGCCGCCGGGCCAGCCGGTGCGTACGCCGGATCTGGGCCTCCTCGTACCGCCGCTTGTCCCGCTCGGTCTCCGGTATGACCGGCGGCACGGCCCGCGGCCTGCCGTCGGCGTCGACGGCCGCGAAGACCAGATAGGCGCTGCCGACCTGGGTGGCGGGCGTGGACTCGTTCCACCGCTCGGCCATCACTCGCACCCCGACCTCCATCGAGGACCGCCCGGTCCAGTTCACCTGGGCCTTCACATGGACGAGGTCCCCGACCCGGACCGGCTCCAGAAAGGCCATCTCGTCCATCGAGGCCGTGACGGCGGGACCCTCGGAGTGCCGCCCGGCGACCGCCCCGGCCGCGTCATCGACCAGTTTCATGATCACGCCGCCGTGCACGGTACCGAGGAGATTGGTGTCACTGCCGGTCATGATGTGGGAGAGCGTGGTGCGCGAGGCGGAGGTGGGCTTACCCGGAATGTCTGACTCCGGATTCGAGGCCTGAATGGTCATGCGCTCAACCATATGCCGGGCAGATTCTTATCAGGTCTGCAACAGCCGTGCCCCGATCCGGCACCCGCCCTGTAAGGGTGACGACCCGGGAAGGCACACTTCCCTGCATGAATGATTGGCCCGACGGATGGACGAGCGACCGCAGGGACCGGTACGGCAGCGGCAGCGGCAGCGCCGAACCGGAAGGCGCCCGCGCCATGCCGCATGTGCGGCGTGCGGGCCAGGGTGCCGGCGGTGCGCCGCGGCAGGCCGAGCCGCCGCTGCCCCCTGAGATGTCGCCGCGCGGCCCCGTCCCGCACCAGCAGCGCCAGCAGGCGTCCCAGGACTTCGACGGCTACGGCGGCGACGACGGCTACAACACCGGCCAGGTCTACGGCAACGGCGCGGGCGGCCACGGTGGCCCGAGCGGCCCGGGCGGGCCCGGTGGCCACGGCGGCGCCCCGCGCGCGGCCCGGCCCAAGAACTGGAAGCGCCGGATAACCATCGGCCTGGTCACCTTCCTCGTGCTGCTGCTCGCGGTCGGCGTCGGCACGTACTTCTGGGCCGACTCCAAGCTCCGGCGCGAGGTGGACCTCGGCAAGGTCGAGGACCGGCCGGAGGGCGGCAAGGGCACCAACTATCTGATCGTCGGCTCGGACAGCCGCGAGGGCCTGTCCGCCGAGGAGAAGAAGAAGCTGCACACCGGCTCCGCCGACGGCCGCCGCACCGACTCGATGATCCTCCTGCACGTCGGTGACAACGGGAACACCATGGTCAGCCTGCCCCGTGACTCCTGGGTCACCATCCCGGCCTTCACCGGCCCGGACACCGGCAAGCGCTACCAGCCCTCGCAGAACAAACTGAACGCGTCCTTCTCCATGGCGGGCCCCGAGCTTTTGGTCCGCACGGTCGAGTACAACACCGGCCTGCGCATCGACCACTACGCGGAGATCGGCTTCGACGGCTTCGCCAAGATCGTCGACTCGGTCGGCGGCGTCGAGATCGACATCCCGCAGGACATGAAGGAAAAGAACTCCGGCACGGACTTCAAGAAGGGCAAGCAGACGCTGGACGGCCAGCAGGCGCTCGCCTTCGTGCGCCAGCGCTACGGCCTCGCCGGCGGCGACCTGGACCGCACCAAGAACCAGCAGAAGTTCCTGTCCGCGCTGGCCAACAAGGCCGCCACGCCGAGCACCATCCTCAACCCCTTCAAGCTCTACCCGACCCTGGGCTCCGGCCTGGACTCGCTGATCGTGGACAAGGACATGGGCCTGTGGGACGTGAAGGACATGTTCTTCGCGATGAAGGGCGTCTCCGGCGGTGACGGCAAGCAGATGAACATGCCCGTCTCCAACCCGGGCCTGGCCACCTCCAAGGGCAGCGCGGTCCAGTGGGACATGCCGAAGGTCAAGCAGCTGATGCAGGAGCTGAAGAACGACGAGAAGGTGACCGTCTCCAGCAACTGATCCTTCCGCTGACGCGAACGGCTGCCGCACCGAACCGGGTGCGGCAGCCGTTCGCGTTTCACCAGACGTCTGAGGGGCCCGGGCGGGCCGGGCCCTTCAGGGCGTCAGTCGCACATGGGCAGGGTCTCCTTCGTCACCGTGAAGTACACCGGCGGAAAGTCCGCCGCCTCGAACACCGCCTCGTCCTTGGACAGCAGCGTCATATAGCCCGCCATGGCGTTGCCCGCTTCCGGTGCATTGCCCTCGACCCGCTTGCCGACGCCGGAGCCGACTCCGGAGATCTTCCAGGTCCTGCCGCCGAAGGTCGCCCATGCGATGCCGCAGTGGCCGGGCATGTCGTACGGGTACGCCACCTGCACCTTCGGCCGCTTCGGCCCCTTCTCCCAGCGCTCCCCCGCCATCTCCCGCGCCTTCAGCCGCTCCTCGGTGGGCGGATCCTCCTTCGGCCCGCCACCCCCGCCACACGCGGCCCCGCCCAGCGCCAGCGTCAACACCAGCGCCCCCACGCGAACTCTGCCCACCGTTGCCCCCCTGCCCGTGGCTCCACCACTGTGTGGCGCTTCGACGACCAGAGGCGACAGCCGGTTCCGCGGTGGGCCTTACGAGCCTTACGGCAGGTTGCGCGCCATCACGATGCGCTGGACCTGATTCGTGCCTTCATAAATTTGCGTGATCTTGGCGTCGCGCATCATCCGCTCGACCGGGTAGTCGCGGGTGTAGCCGTAGCCGCCGAGGAGCTGGACCGCGTCGGTGGTGATCTCCATGGCGGCGTCGGAGGCGTAGCACTTGGCGGCGGCGCCGAAGAAGGTGAGGTCCTCCTTTTTGCCTCCGGCCGCGGCGCGCTCGGACCTGGCGGCCGCCGCGTACGTCAGCTGGCGGGCGGCCTCGAGCTTCATGGCCATGTCGGCGAGCATGAACTGGATGCCCTGGAAGTCGGCGATGCGCTTGCCGAACTGCTTGCGCTCCTGGACATAGCCCTTGGCGTAGTCGAGGGCGCCCTGGGCGATGCCGAGGGCCTGGGCGGCGATGGTGATGCGGGTGTGGTCGAGGGTCCTCATGGCGGTGGCGAAGCCGGTGCCCTCGGCGCCGATCATGCGGTCGGCGGGGATGCGGACGTTGTCGAGGTAGACCTCGCGGGTCGGGGAGCCCTTGATGCCCAGCTTCTTCTCGGGGGCGCCGAAGGACACTCCGGGGTCGGACTTCTCGACGACGAAGGCGGATATCCCCTTGGAGCGCTTCTCGGGGGCGGTCACGGCCATGACCGTGTAGTACTCGGAGACCCCGGCGTTGGTGATCCAGCGCTTGACGCCGTCGAGGACGTAGTGGTCGCCGTCGCGCACGGCCTTGGTCTTCATGCCGGCCGCGTCGGAGCCCGCGTCCGGCTCGCTCAGACAGTACGAGAACATCGCGTCGCCCTTGGCCAGCGGCGCCAGGTACTTCTTCTTCAGCTCCTCGGAGCCGGAGAGGATCACCGGGAGGGAGCCCAGCTTGTTGACGGCGGGGATCAGGGAGGAGGACGCGCAGACGCGGGCGACCTCCTCTATGACGATCACGGTCGCCAGGGCGTCCGCGCCCGCGCCGCCGTACGACTCGGGTACGTGCACCGCGTGCAGGTCATTGGCGACCAGGGCGTCCAGCGCCTCCTGGGGGAACCGCCCCTCCTCGTCGACCTCCGCGGCATGGGGAGCGATCTTCGCCTCGGCGAGCGCGCGCACCGATTCGCGGAGCAGGTCGTGCTCCTCCAACGGCCGGTACAGGTCGAAGTCCGTGGAACTCGCCAAGATCTTCTCACTCCCCTGAGTGCTAACTACCGTTAAGTAACCGAATTCTAGAGCGCCGTCCTGATCAGGTACAGGTGACTTTGCCGACAGCGGACGGCAGGGAGGCGGCAGGGAGAGGGGCAGCGGATCGGAGCTCGCGCGCGGGCGCGACTATGCTCATGCAGCGCACCCCGCCCACACGCCTTCTGGAGCACGCATGGCCCTCAAGATCACCGTGATCGGCACCGGCTACCTGGGCGCCACACACGCCGCGGCCATGGCTGAGCTCGGCTTCGAGGTGCTGGGCCTGGACGTGGTCCCGGAGAAGATCGAGAAGCTCGCGGCCGGCAAGGCCCCGATGTACGAGCCGGGCCTGGAGGAGCTGCTGCGGCGGCATGTCGCGGGGTTCGAGGGGACGACCGGGCGGCTGCGCTTCTCCACCTCCTACGAGGAGGCCGGCGAGTTCGGCGACATCCACTTCATCTGTGTGAACACTCCGCAGAAACACGGCGAGTACGCGTGTGACATGAGTTACGTGGACGCCGCCGTCGAGTCCCTCGCCCCGCATCTGCGCCGCCCCGCTCTGGTCGTCGGCAAGTCCACCGTCCCGGTCGGCAGCGCGGTCCGGCTCGCGGCCCGGCTGGCGGAGCTGGCCCCGGTGGGGGCGGACGCCGAGCTGGCCTGGAACCCGGAGTTCCTGCGGGAGGGCTTCGCCGTACAGGACACCCTGCACCCGGACCGCATCGTGGTCGGCGTGACGAGCGACCGCGCGGAGAAGCTGCTGCGCGAGGTTTACGAGACGCCGCTCGCAGAAGGCTCGCCGTTCGTCGTCACCGACTTCCCGACCGCCGAGCTGGTCAAGACCGCGGCCAACTCCTTCCTCGCGACCAAGATCTCGTTCATCAACGCCATGGCCGAGGTCTGCGAGGCCTCGGACGGCGATGTGGTCCAGCTGGCCGAGGCCATCGGCCATGACGACCGCATCGGGAAGAAGTTCCTGCGGGCCGGGATCGGCTTCGGCGGCGGCTGTCTGCCCAAGGACATCCGGGCCTTCATGGCGCGCGCCGGTGAACTCGGCGCCGACCAGGCGCTGACCTTCCTGCGCGAGGTCGACTCGATCAACATGCGGCGGCGCGGTCACATGGTCGAGCTGGCCCGCGACGCCGTCGGCGGCAGCTTCCTCGGGAAGCGCGTCGCGGTGCTGGGGGCGACCTTCAAGCCGGACTCGGACGACGTACGGGACTCCCCCGCGCTCAATGTCGCGGGCCAGATCCACCTCCAGGGCGCCCAGGTCACCGTCTTCGACCCCAAGGGCATGGACAACGCGCGCGCCCACTTCCCCACCCTCGCCTACGCGCCCAGCGCGCTGGAGGCCGCGCGGGGCGCGCACGCGGTGCTGCACCTGACCGAGTGGGCCGAGTTCCGCGAGCTGGACCCGGCGGCGCTGGGCAAGGCCGTCGCGGAGCGCCGGATCCTCGACGGGCGCAACGCGCTGGACCCGGAGCGGTGGCGCGAGGCGGGCTGGTCCTACCGGGCGCTGGGCCGCCCCACGGCCTGATCCCCCACGGCCTGATCCCCCACGGCCTGATCCCTCACGGCCTGAACCTCCACGGCCCGGCCGGGCGCCGTCAGGCGCCCGCCGCGTCCAGCTCGTCGATCGTCGCCAGCGAAGGGCCTCGGTGGGTGCCGAGGTCCCGGGCCACCGCCTCCGCGTCCCGTAGCACCCGCACCGCGTTGCGCCAGGTCAGCTTGGCCAGGTCCGCCTCGGACCAGCGGCGCTCCAGCAGCTCGGCGATCAGGTTCGGATAGCCCGCGACATCGGCGAGGTCCGAGGGGACGAAGGGCGTGCCGTCGTAGTCGCCGCCGATGCCGAGGTGGTCGATGCCCGCCACCTCGCGCATGTGGTCGAGGTGGTCGGCGACGGTGGCCGCGGTGGCCACCGGGCGGGGGTTGGCCTCCTCGTACGCCTGGTGGATCTTCATGGCCTCGGGCGTGGTCGCCACCGGGTCCAGGCCGTGGGCGCGCATGTTCTCCTCCGCCGCCCGCGTCCATGCCACGGCCTCGGGCAGCACGAACTTCGGGACGAAGGTGACCATCGCCACACCCCCGTTGGCGGGCAGCAGCGCGAGGACGTCGTCGGGGATGTTGCGCGGGTGGTCGCACACGGCGCGCGACGAGGAGTGCGAGAAGACGACGGGGGCGTCGGTCACCCGCAGCGCGTCCCGCATGGTGTCCGCCGAGACATGCGAGAGGTCGACGAGCATGCCGATCCGGTTCATCTCCCGGACGACCTCCTCGCCGAAGCGGGTGAGGCCGTGGGCGCTCGGCTCGTCGGTCGCGGAGTCCGCCCAGGGGATGTTGTCGTTGTGCGTGAGCGTCATATAGCGCACGCCGAGTTCGTACAGCGCGCGCAGCGTGGCGAGCGAGCAGTTGATGCTGTGGCCGCCCTCCGCGCCCATGAGCGAGGCGATCCGGCCTTCGGCCCGCGCCGCCTCCACGTCGTCGGCGGTGTGGGCGAGCCGCAGATCGGAGGCGTAGCGGTCGGCCAGCCGCCGCACCACGTCGATCTGTTCGAGGGTGGCGCTGACCGCCGCGTCGCCGCTCAGCCGCGAGGGGACGTAGACGGACCAGAACTGCGCGCCCACGCCGCCCGCCCGCAGCCGCGGGATGTCGGTGTGCAGGTGGGCGCGCTGGTCGAGGGCGATATCGCGCTGGTCGAGGTCGTAGCGGACCTGCTCGCGCAGGGCCCAGGGGAGGTCGTTGTGGCCGTCGACGACGGGGTGGGCGGCCAGCAGTGCACGGGCTTGCGCGAGTCGCTCGGTCATCCCTCCATCCTCTTACGCGGCCCGGTCCAAGTCACGGGGGCCACGTCGGACACGCGCCCCGCTACTTGCCGAAGCCGAAGGACTTCGCGCCGTCCACCTTGGCCCGCAGCCGCTTGCCCTTCTGCGTCGCCTGCTCGTTCAGCTCCTCCTGGAAGTCGCGCATCCGGGCGAGCAGTTCGGGGTCGTGGGCGGCCAGCATCCGGGCGGCCAGCAGCCCGGCGTTGCGGGCGCCGCCGACGGAGACGGTGGCCACGGGCACGCCCGCGGGCATCTGGACGATCGACAGCAGCGAGTCCATCCCGTCCAGGTACTTCAGCGGGACCGGCACGCCGATCACCGGCAGCGGGGTGACGGAGGCCAGCATGCCCGGGAGGTGGGCGGCGCCGCCGGCGCCCGCGATGATCGACTTGAGGCCGCGGGGCGCCGCGTTCTCGCCGTAGGTGACCATCTCGCGCGGCATGCGGTGGGCGGAGACCACGTCCACCTCGTACGGGATCTCGAACTCGTCGAGGGCCTTCGCCGCCTCCTCCATCACGGGCCAGTCGGAGTCGGAGCCCATGACGATGCCGACGACGGGGGCGCTGGGGCTGCTCATTCGGTAATGGTCCCTCGGAGGTAGTCGGCGGCGTGGCGGCCGCGCTCGCGCACGTCGGCCAGGTCGTCGCCGTAGGTGTTGACGTGGCCGACCTTGCGGCCGGGCTTCACATCCTTGCCGTACATATGGATCTTCAGGGCGGGGTCGCGGGCCATGCAGTGCAGATACGCGGTGTACATGTCGGGGAAGTCGCCGCCGAGCACATTGGTCATGACGGTCCAGGTGGCGCGCGGGCGCGGATCGCCGAGCGGCAGGTCGAGCACGGCGCGCACATGGTTGGCGAACTGGGAGGTGACGGCGCCGTCCTGGGTCCAGTGGCCGGAGTTGTGCGGGCGCATCGCCAGCTCGTTGACCAGCAGCCGCCCGTCCCGGGTCTCGAAGAGCTCGACCGCGAGATGGCCGACGACCCCGAGCTCTGCCGCGATCTTCAGCGCCATCTCCTGGGCCTGCCCGGACAGCTCGTCGGAGAGCCCGGGGGCCGGGGCGATCACGGTGTCGCAGACCCCGTTGACCTGGATCGACTCGACGACGGGGTAGGCGACGGCCTGGCCGTGCGGGGACCGTACGACATTGGCGGCCAGCTCGCGGGCGAAGTCGACCTTCTCCTCGGCGAGGACCGGCACCCCGGCGCGAAAGGGCTCTGCCGCCTCGGCCGCGTCCCGGACGACCCACACGCCCTTGCCGTCGTAACCGCCGCGCACCGTCTTGAGGACGACCGGGAAGCCGTCACCCTCCTCGGCGAACCGCTCGACGTCGGCGGGGTCGGCCACGATGCGATGGCGGGGGCAGGGCACCCCGGCGGCGCGCAGCCGCTCCCGCATGACGCCCTTGTCCTGGGCGTGCAGCAGCGCCTCGACGCCGGGGCGGATGACGACGCCGTCCGCCTCCAGTGCGCGCAGATGCTCGGCCGGGACATGTTCGTGATCGAAGGTGACCACATCACAGCCTTGTGCGAACGCACGAAGGGTCTCCAGGTCGCGGTAGTCGCCCACCACGACGTCGCTGACCACCTGGGCCGCCGAGTCCTGGCGGGTGTCACTGAGCAGCTTGAACCTGATACCGAGGGGGATGCCCGCCTCGTGGGTCATACGGGCGAGCTGGCCGCCGCCGACCATGCCGACTACCGGGAATGTCACGCCCCCAAGGGTAGCTTCCCGGCCAGGCGGGCCCCGGGGCGCGTATCCGGGGCCCCGGGGGGCTGCCTCGGCGGATCTATTGGATGTTCCTCCACGACGTTATGATCTCCGTGCATTCGACATGGACCTGCCGAGCAGGTCCTACGGGGGGAAGCCGAATGACGACGGGCAGACTGCGAGAGAAGTTCACCGACAACCAGGACGGCCTCAACAAGCTGCACAAGCGCGTCCAGGCCATCCAGGTGGACCCCGATTCCTTCGACGACCCGATGAGGGCGCGCAACGACCTGGCCGACGCGATCACCGAGGCGCGGGAATTCTCGGCCCCCTACGGCAGCCCGGACCACATCGACGGCGTCGCGGGGCGCTACCGGCAGGCCGCCGCCATCGTGGACAGGGCTCAGGGCGATGTGAAGAAGGTCGCCAAGGAGGGGCTGCCCGCCGTGTGGGTGGGCACCGCGGGGGCGAAGGCGAGCGAGGTCGTGGGCGCCGCCTCGTACTCCGCCGATCAGATGGCCCAGAAGTTCGAGGAGGCCGTCCCCGTGCTGCGGGCCCTGTCCGAGGGCATCCGCGAGGCCCAGTCGAAGCACGACTTCGGGGTCAGTGCGCTCAACGCGGCGGCGTCGATCCTGAACAACGGCGGCCTCCTCATGCCGGCCGACGAGCTGCGCCGGGCGAAGACGGCCGTCCTCGACGGCGTCTCGTATATGAGCGAGGCCGCCGGCCGTGCCAAGGCGGCCGGCGTCGAGGCCCAGAAGGCGCTCACCAAGCTGGCGTCCGAGGCCCGCGCCCGCAAGGTCACCGCCGACGGGCTCACCGACGCCGACCGGCTCGTCCTCGCCGACGCCGCGGCCCCCGGCGGGCCCGCCGATCTCAACGAGATCCTCACCGCCAACGAGCTGAAGCGGTCCTCCGAGTTCATGGACAAGATGAACGCACACGACAAGGCGGAGTTCGACCGGCTGCTGTCCGCCGCCAAGTCCCCGCAGGAGCGGGCGTATCTGATGAAGGCCCTGGCCGCGGGGCACGATGTGCGGGAGATCGACCGCTTCGCCCAGCAGATCCACGGCCGGTCCCCGCAGTGGCTGAGCGACCGTCTCACCCCTGTCGTCATCCAGAGCACCGAATCCGGCACCAACTATGTGAACTACCAGGGCGCCAAGTGGGACCAGGGTCCGGACGGGACCTGTGTCGCCTCGTCCACCGTCAACGCACGGGCGATGATCGACCCCCTGTACGCCCTCCGCCTCACGACCGGCGGCCACCCCGACGACCCCGCGTACGACAACCCCACCGCGTTCGCCGACCGCCTCAAGCAGGAGCAGAACCGCGTCCACGCGGAGGGCGGCGGCGATCCCCTGCCCGACGGCGGCATGAACCCCTACGGCCAGCAGCACGTCAACGACGTCGAGGTGGGCGGCCACACCGGCGCCAACTACGCCGAGCGGAAGCTGGACAACACCGCGGAGCGCCAGGCGTCCCTGGCCGAGATCGAACGGAACGTCGACGACGGCGTGCCCGTCCCGGTCGACGTCAAGGGCTACTCCGGCAAACACGCGATGATGATCGTCGGGCACGAGGGCGACCGACTCCAGGTCTACAACCCATGGGGCACCACCACCTGGATCAGCGAGGACGACTTCGTCAACAACAGGATGGGCTACACGACCAACGGTCATTACCCGACCGCCTACTCCGTCTACCTACCGAAGTGATCATGAGCCCCTTCGCCCGTCGCACCTCCGCCCTGCTCCTGACCGGCATCGCGCTCTGCGCCGCGGGCTGCCAGGACACGGCCACGCCCAGCGAGCACGCCAAGCCGACCTCGGCCTCGTCCTCCCCCACCTCCTCCCCCTCGCCATCCGCCGACCCCGAGCCCACCGGTCTCGGCACCGTCCACCAGGACCCGGCCTACTCCAAGGACCTGGACCGCACCGAGGGCCCGATCACCGTCAAGAGCGGCGAGCGGTTCTCGATCGCCATGCGGCAGAACATCTCCGCGCGCGCCGACTGGAGCCTGGCCGAGCCCGGCCCGTCCGCGGCGGTGCTGCGCAAGGCCGGCGAGAGTTCGTACCAGACCGCCCGCGAGAAGGAACTGGTCGGCGGGGGCTCCACCAAGTACTTCACCTTCGAGGCAGTGAAGGCCGGACAGACCCGGATCGTCCTCGCCAACTCCTTCGGCACGGACAAGTCCGCAGGTGGCTACTCCCCCACCCTTCCCCGCACCGTCACCTACCAGGTGACCGTGCGCTGATCCGGCGCCCCGGGAGCGACGCATGTGACCTGCCCGTCCAGGTCTCAGGCACGATGGTTAGGATTCGGCCGTATTTGACGCGGACCCGCCGCGTCCATTTCCTCGGGGGAGGCATTGATGGGGCAGGACAAGGACCTCGGCATCCAACACGGCGGCGCGCTCAGCCAGGGGGAGCGCCTGGGGCTCGCCGCCGATGACATCAAGGCGGCCAAGGAGCTGCTGGAGAAGGGTGACGAGGGCGGGCTCCCCGGATTCGGCGGATTGCTCGAACTGCCCTCCTCCCTGATGCACTTCGGCGAGTACGGGGCCGCGCCCGCCTTCAACGACTTCTCCGACGCCTGGATCGCCGAGTGCAAGACCCTTGAGGGCGCGGTGCGCGAGCTCCAGAAGAAGATCGGCGTCAGTTCGAGGGCGTATCGCGGAACCGACCTCGCCAGAAAGAGCGAGTTCAGCGCCATCGACCGCTTCTCGCAGAACCCCTGAGAGGCGCAGCGCACATGGCCGGGCACGACAAAACGCAGCACAAGTCGCAGGATCAGACCAAGCAGCAGAAGCTGGACGCGCTGCACAAGCACGTGAAGTCCCTGAAGTTCGAGGACACGGGCTTCGCGGCGATCGGGTTCTGCTCGGATCTGTCCGACGCGATCGGCAAGGCACGGGACACTCCCGTGCCCTTCGGTGACCCGGACCACATCGACGGCGTCGCGGCGAGCTACACACGGGCCGCGGAGCTCTTGGAGTCAGCGCAGGGCGACCTGGGAAAGGTGGCGAAGGCCGGACTGCCCGCGGTGTGGGTGGGCACGGCCGGGGAGAAGGCGAGCGAGGTCGTGGGCGCCGCCTCGCGCACCACCGACGAGACGGCCGAAAAGCTCCGGGAGGCCGTGCCGGTGCTGCGGCAGCTGGCCATCGACATCGGGGCGGCGCAGGCGACGGACGAGTACGCGCGCGTCGCGCTGGACTACGGGAAGTCGCTGTGCGGCATGTTCAGCGATCGCGAACAGCTCCTGGAAGCCAAGAAGGCCACCCTCGACGGCATCACGTACCTGATGGAGGCGGACGACCGGGCCAAGGAGGGCGGAAAGAAGGCGGCGGACAAGCTCAACAAGCTGGCCGCACAGGCCCGGACCCGGAAGGTCACCGCCGGCGGCCTCACCGACGCGGACCGGCTGGTCATCGCCGACGCGGCCGATCCGGGCGGCCCCGCGGACCTCAACGAGATCCTCAGCGCCAACGAACTCAAGCGCTCCGCGCAGTTCAGGGACAAGATGAGCGCGCAGGACCAGGCCGAGTTCGACCGGCTGATCTCCCGCGCCAAGTCCCCGCAGGAGAGCGCGTATCTGATGAAGGCCCTGGCCGCCGGGTACGACATCAAGACGCTGCGGTCCTTCGGCGAGGACATCCAGGGCCGGGACGCGACCTGGCTGCGCGAACACCTCGCGCCGTTCCACACCAGCGGGGACACCAGGGTCGGCGTCGACTCGGCGTCCGAGTTCGACGTCCCCGGTTCGAAGGGGGCGGTGTGGATGCAGCCCGACAAGAGCGGGACCTGCGTGGCCTCGTCCACCGTCACCGCCCGCGCCCTGGTCGACCCCGTCTACACGCTGCGGCTGACCACCGGCGGGCACCCCGGCGACCCGGCGTACGACAGCCCCGCCGCGTTCAAGAAGCGGCTGCTCGACGAGCAGACCCGGGTCCACAAGGAGGGCGACGGCGGTCCCCTCCCCGACGGGGGCATGGACCTCATCGGCAAGAACAAGGTCATCAACGACGAGATCGCGCCGCACACTGGCTCCTCCTACGAGCAGCGCGAAGTGCGCACCGCGGACTCCCGGCGCGCGGCCCTGCCGCTGATCGAGCAGGCGGTGGACGAGGGCAAGCCCGTCCCGATCGGCGTCCAGGGGTTCGACACCGTCGACGGGGAGCGGGTCCCGGTGGGGCACGCGATGATGATCGTGGGCCATGAGGGCGACAAGCTGGAGGTCTACAACCCCTGGGGGTTCACCACCTGGATCAGCGAGGACGACTTCATCAACAACCACATGGACAAGGCCTCGGACAAACGCCTGCCGGACGCCTACGAATACAGTCTGCCGAAGTGACCAGCACCATGACACACCAGAACATGTCCGACGAGGAGCTGCTCGCCCTCGACGTCCCCCTGATGATCCGCTACGGGCTGATGTTCGGCGGCGCCCACCGCACCGCGCTCTTCGGGGACGGGGCGATCGCCGCCGCGCTCGGGGCGGAGCGGCTGGGGGTGCTGCCGCGGTCGGTCGCCTACCTCGGGGAGGTGGTGCGGCGCGGGGGCACCCGGATGGCCTCCGAACTGCCCGAGCCGCTCCCCGGGGGCGAGGCGGGCGCCTTGGCGCGCGACTGGCTGGGGGCGGCCGTGCCGCTGGCGAAGGGCGTGGCGGAGGACGAGACGGTGGCGCGGTGGCTGGAAGCGGTGGCCGCGGTGCTGGAGCTGCGGGTACGGACCCGCGGCGACCGATGAGAAAGGGCCGGTTCGGGGGCACCGGCAGGCGGGCGCCCCGCCCGCTGGTTAGCATGGGGCGATGTTGTCGATGCGATCGGACGGGGCTGAGAAGTCGCCATGAGTGAACAGCGCATGTTCGGCAGGCTGCGCGCACGAGTGGATCAACTCACCCATGAGATCCTCAAGTTCGGAGCCGTCGGCGGGGCCGGCGTCCTCGTCAACCTCGGCGTCTTCAACCTGATCAGCCATGTCACCGAGCTGCCCACGGTGCGGGCCAGCATCGCGGCGACCATCGTCGCCATCGTCTTCAACTACGTCGGGTTCCGGTACTTCACCTACCGGGACCGCGACAAGCAGGGGCGCACCAAGGAACTCACCCTCTTTCTGCTGTTCAGCGCGGTCGGCCTGATCATCGAGAACGGCGTGCTCTACACGGCCACGTACGGGTTCGGCTGGGACAGCCAGCTCCAGAACAACGTGTTCAAGTTCCTCGGCATCGGCATCGCCACGCTCTTCCGGTTCTGGTCCTACCGCACCTGGGTGTTCCGCGCGCTGCCCGCCAAGGAGGCGGTGGAGACGGCCGAGTCCTTCCTCTCCGAGGCGCCCGACCGGACGGTCAGGAAGTAGTCAGGAAGCGGCGCCCTCGCGCCCGGCGTCGCCCTCGCGGCTCAGGAAGAGCGCGAAGACCGGCGGGTGCTGCTGGAGCAGCTCCAGACGGCCGCCGTCCGCCTCCGCGAGGTCGCGGGCGACGGCGAGCCCAAGACCCGTGGAGTTGCGCCCGCTGACCGTGCGCTCGAAGACCCGCGCGCCCAGGTCGGGCGGCACGCCGGGCCCCTCGTCGGACACCTCGACCACCGCCTGGTTGCCGGTCACGCGGGTGCGGAGCGCGACCGTGCCGTCACCGTGCATCAGCGAGTTCTCGATCAGCGTGGCCAGCACCTGGGCGACGGCCCCCGGGGTGCCTACCGCCCGCAGCCCCTTCTTCCCGGAGCGCACGATGGCGCGGCCCTCGCTGCGCGAGGCCGGGCGCCACTCCTCGATCTGCTGCTTGACCACCTCGTCCAGGTCGAAGGCGACCGCGGAGCCGGTCCGCGGGTCCCGCGAATTGGTCAGCAGCCGCTGGACGACGTCAGTGAGCCGCTCCACCTGGGCCAGCGCGATCTGGGCCTCCTCCTTGACCGTCTCCGGGTCGTCGGTGAGCGTGATCTCCTCCAGCCGCATGGACAGCGCGGTCAGCGGCGTACGCAGCTGGTGCGAGGCGTCGGCGGCCAGCCGGCGCTCGGCGGTGAGCATCCGGGCGATCCGCTCGGCGCTCGAGTCGAGCACATCGGCGACCCGGTCCAGCTCCGGCACCCCATAGCGCCGGTGGCGGGGGCGCGGGTCCCCCGAGCCCAGCCGCTCGGCGGTCTCGGCGAGGTCGGTGAGCGGGGCGGAGAGCCGGTGGGCCTGCCGTACGGCGAGGAAGACGGCGGCGAGCACGGCGAGCAACGCCACCGCCAGGATGATCAGCATGGTGCGGCCGATCTCCTGGCTGACGGTCGAGCGCGACGCCTCGACCAGCACCGTCTCGCCCTGTTCGCCCTTCTCCTTGGCGGAGATGACGCTGCCGGTCGGGCGCCGGCCGATCTCCACCACATCGTGGCCCGGGATCCTGATCAGGGCGTAGCGGCCCGGCTCGATCTGCTCCCGCAGCACCGTGGGGGTCACCCCCTCGCCGCCCAGCAGTCTGCTGTCGACGATGCTGACCAGACGCACCGCGTCCGATTCGACGCTCTCCTGGGCGCTGTCCTCGATGGTCCGGGTCTCCACGATGACCAGGGAAAGACCGAAGACGGCGATGACGACGAGCACCACGGCGAGCGTGGAATTGATCAAACGACGGCGCATAGCCCTACCGTGTCACGCTGGGGATGTCTCTCGGCTTTGCTCAGCTTTTCTCGAATCGGAACCCGACCCCGCGCACGGTGGCGATGTACCGGGGGTTGGCCGCGTCGTCGCCGAGCTTCTTGCGCAGCCAGGAGATGTGCATGTCGAGGGTCTTGGTGGACGACCACCAGGTGGTGTCCCACACCTCGCGCATCAGCTGGTCGCGGGTGACGACCCGCCCCGCGTCCCGGACCAGGACCCGCAGCAGATCGAATTCCTTGGCGGTCAGCTGGAGCTCCTCGTCACCCATCCAGGCGCGGTGCGACTCGACGTCGATGCGCACCCCGTGGGTGGCCGGCTGCTGCGCCTGCGTCTCCACGGCACCGCGCCGCAGCAGGGCCCGCACCCGGGCCAGCAGCTCGGCGAGGCGGAACGGCTTGGTGACATAGTCGTCGGCGCCGGCGTCGAGGCCGACCACCGTGTCCACCTCGTCCGCGCGCGCGGTGAGCACCAGGACGGGGAAGCCGTGGCCCTCCGTACGCAGACGGCGGCAGACCTCCAGGCCGTCCATGCCCGGCAGGCCCAGGTCGAGGACGAGCAGGTCGACGCCTCCTTGCAGCCCGGCGTCGAGCGCGGTCGGTCCGTCCTCCCGCACCTCGACCTCGTATCCTTCGCGGCGCAGGGCGCGGGCGAGCGGCTCCGAGATGGACGCGTCATCCTCGGCGAGCAGTACTCGGGTCATGGGGTGATGGTAGTCCGACCAGGTTCGCGCACGGGGCGCGCACGGGACTACGGCCGAAGCACAAAAGGTTGCACACGGCACGCGTGAGCTATCTCTCAATACGGTCATTGTCGTGCATGGCGTGTCGTATGGTGACACGGAGTCCGTAGCAACTTTTCGGGACCTTTGGCCGTAAACGCAGCGCCGAAGGTCCTCGTCGTGTACGGGGCCGCAGCCATCTGCTCTGCCGGTCCGACACACGGCCGCCACCCCCCACCGGGCACGCCCTCGTGCGGCACCCCGCCCGGGCATGAGCACATCAAGGAACCACCATGGCGTCCAGCCAGACGAAGGGCGCGGCCAGGCAGGGAACCCCTGCCGACGGCGGCAAGACCTTCTTCGGCCACCCCCGCGGCCTGGCCACTCTCTTCATGACCGAGATGTGGGAGCGCTTCAGCTTCTACGGCATGCGGGCCCTGCTGGTCCTCTACCTGATCGCCGGGGGCCCGGACGCCAAGGCCGGCAGCCAGGGCGGCGGCCTGGAGCTGACGCAGGGCAACGCGGTGGCCATCTACTCGGTGTACCTGGCCATGGTCTATCTGCTCGCGATGCCGGGCGGCTGGTTCGGCGACCGCGTCTGGGGCCCGCGCAAGACGGTCGCCGTCGCGGCGGGCATCATCATGGCCGGCCACCTGGCGCTCGCCGTGCCCGGCCAGGCGACGTTCTTCGCCGGTCTGGCGCTGGTCGCCCTGGGCTCGGGGCTGCTGAAGGCCAACATCTCCACGATGGTCGGCCACCTCTACGACGGCCCGTCCGACCCGCGCCGGGACGGCGGCTTCACGATCTTCTACATGGGCATCAACCTCGGTGCCTTCGCCGCCCCGCTGGTGATCGGCACCATCGGCCAGCAGTACAGCTGGCACCTGGGCTTCGCGCTCGCCGCGGTGGGCATGGGGCTCGGCCTGATCCAGTTCCTGGTCGGCACCCGCCATCTGAGCCCGCGCAGCAGCGTGGTGCCGACCCCGCTGGCGGTCGCCGAGCGCAACGCCTGGCTGCGCAAGGGCCTGATCTGGCTGGCCGTCGCGGCGGTCTTCTACACCGTGGTGGTGGCCACCGGCCACTGGACGCTCAACTGGGCGCTGGTGCCGATCACCATCCTGGGTCTGATCATCCCCACCGGGGTGCTGGTCCGCATCAAGCGCGACAAGGAGCTCACACCGGTCGAGCAGACCAAGGTCAGCGGCTACATCTGGTTCTTCGTGGCCGCGGCCGTCTTCTGGATGATCTACGACCAGGGCGGCTCGACGATGTCCGCCTTCGGCGAGACCAAGACCGCCGACACGATCTTCGGCCTGCACTTCCCGTCGTCCTGGTTCCAGTCGGTGAACCCGCTGATGGTGATGGCGCTGGCGCCGGTCTTCGCCTGGGCCTGGCTGGCCCTGGCGCGGCGCAGCCGGGAGCCGGGCACCATGGCGAAGTTCGCCCTGGCCCTGCTGCTGATCGGCGCGTCCTTCTTCGTCTTCATGGTCCCGATGGGGATGGCCTCGGACGGTGCGAAGGTCAGCCCGATGTGGCTGGTGTCGATCTATCTGATCCAGACCATGGGCGAGCTGTGCCTGTCGCCCGTGGGGCTCTCGGTGACCACCAAGATGGCGCCCGCGAAGTACGCGAGCCAGATGATGGGCGTGTGGTTCCTGGCCGTCACCGCCGGCGACTGCGTCACGGGCCTGCTGTCCATCGCTGGGGTCGACCTGAGCGGCGTGGGGATCATCGCGCTGGAGGCGGCGGCGGCCGCGGCGGCCGGTGTCGCGATCTATCTCTCGCGCAAGAAGGTCGTGCGACTGATGGCCGACGTCCACTGAGACGCCGTGGATGAGTGAGGGGCCCGGCGCGGGTGATCGCGCCGGGCCCCTCGCGTACGCGCCGTGCGTCAGCGTGTGCCGCGCAGTCTGCGCCAGGGGGTCAGGGTGAAGACGGCGGCGCCGAGCAGGATGGCCGTGCCGGCCACCAGCCCGAGGGCCTTGAGGCCGCCGTGGTCGCTCGCCCCGGTCTCGGCAAGCCCGCCGCTGGTGGAGGTGCCACCGCCGGACGTGGAGCCGCTGGTACCGCTGGTGCCGCTGCCGCTGGAACCGCTGTCGCCGCCCGAGGTGCCGCCCGGCTGGGCCGTGGTGTCCAGCTCGAGCGAGGCCTGGGTGCCACTGGCGGGGGTGCAGACGGTCTTCGTACCGAGCGCGTTGACCGTGAGCACCCCGGGGGTGAGCGTCGACTTGCCGCTCCCGCCGGGCTTGTAGCTGCCGGTGAGGTCGGGGATCTCGATCGGGGCGCCTGCTTTGATGGCCTCCTTGTTGGTCGGGCCCTCCACCGCGACCGTGCCCTTGTCCGCGCCGCCGACCTTGACGGCCATCGACGGCTTGACCGAGTCCGCGGGGATGTCGACCGGGCTGTCCATGACGGACTTGCCGAACTTGACGGTCAGGTCGAAGCTGCCGCTCTTCTTGACGGCGTCGATGCGGACCGGGGAGGTGGCGTTCTTGTCGCCGATGGGGGTCTTGCAGGCGTAGGCGACCTGGACCTCCTTGCCGGTGTACGAGTCGCCGCCACCGCCGCCGCCCGTGGTGGTGCCGCCGGTGGTGTTACCGCCCGTGGTGTTACCACCTGTTGTGGTGCCCCCGGTGGTGTTCCCACCCGTCGTGGTGCCGCCCGTGGTGGTGCCGCCGGTCGTGGTGCCGCCTGTTGTGTTACCGCCGGTGGTCGAGCCGCCCGTCGTGGTGGAGCCGCCGTCCGTCACCTTGATGGTGGCCGCGGCCTTGACCGCCTCCTTCGCCGAACACGCGGTGTCCGTGGACAGCGGCTTGCTGATGTTGATGTTGTACGCGCCCGGGGTCAGTGTCACCTCCCCCGCCTTCGTCAGTTTGAGCGTGCCCTTCATGTCGGACAGCTTCATCACGCTGTCCTTGGGGATCACCGGGTTCTCCCGCGGCCCCTCCATGGCCAGCGCGCCCGTCTGCGCGCCACCCACCGTGAGGGTGCCGGTCGGCTTGACGGTGTTCTCCTCGATGTCGAGGATCGGCAGGTTCTTGGAGGCGGCCTGCACCGTCTTCCAGACCACCTCGACCTCGTCGCCGACCTTCGCCGTCGCCGGGGCCTGCACCTCCACCGTCGTGGTGCCCTCCACCGGAGGCAGGCCGGAGATCGGCGGCGGCAGACACTCGGTCGCGTACGAGACCTCGGCCGCCCGTGCGGTGCCCGCGCCCATCAGCACGCCCGCACCGCCGAGCAGCAGCGCGACCGCTGCCGCGCCCACTCTTCGTTGCGTACTCACGTCGTTCCTTTCGGGGTCGGTCGGTTCTCCTGGGACGGTGCGGAAAGTTGTCGCTCTGTTCGCTCTGTTCGCTCTGTGCCTTTCGGCTGAGGCAGTGAGCTGCCCGGCAGGGTGTCCGGGGTGAACCAGGGCAGCGCGCCGCCACCCTCGCTCTCCGCCGGGGCCGGGGACCTGGACGGCGGCCGGCGGGTGCGCCGGTTACGCAGCGGCCACCGCCGTACCGGGCGGCGGCGGCCACCGCGCCCGCTGACCACCGCCGTACGCGGGCGCACCTTGTCCACGACGGCCATGCCGATGCGGAAGACCGCCGCCGGGACCACCACGCACAGCAGGATCCAGAAGAGCGTGACGCCCCACGGCCGCCCCACCGTCCACTCCTGCTCGACCAGCACCTTCCCGCCGTACCTGAGCGACACCTGATAGTCGCCGTGCGCGCCCGCCGACAGCTCGACGGGGAGCTCGACCTGTGCCTTCTTCCCGGCCGCTAGGGTCCCCCGCCACTGCTGCTCCTCCCAGGAGGGAGCGAACACGCCGTGCGAGGTGCCCACCTGGAAGACCGGGTCGCGGGCCGGGGTGGAGCCGAGGTTGGCGACGGTGACCACCAGACGCCGCTGCGGTGGCGCGCCGAACCAGGTGAGCAGCCCGCTCGAACCGTCGAGCCGCGCGGACAGCGCCCGCAGCCGCTCGCCCCCGGTCCCCTCCCGCTCCGGCAGCGGCTCGACCGGATGCCCCGCGACGCGGAACGTCACATCCACGGTGGCGGCTTCGCCGGTGACGGTCGCCACATGGATGACGCAGGGGCACGGCTCGGGCGGCTCGGCGACCGGCAGCTTCTTGCTGAAGGCGCCCTGAGCATCGGTGGTGACCGCTCTGCCGTCGGAATTGGCGCAGGAGTTGGTGCCGCCGATCATGTTCTGTCCGCAGATGAGCATCATGAGCAGTGCGCGGGGCCGCCACCCCCGGCCGCTCACGGTGACCGAACCCCCCGCGCCCGCCTCCTCCTTCGACACCGTCGCGGTCGGTCCGTCGGCCGCGAAGGCCCGGACCTGCGGCGGCGCGCCGAGCGCCAGCACGACGAGCGCGAGCACGGCCAACAGCGCGGCGAGCGGGCGGTGTCCGCGGGGGGCCGCGCCGGGGGGCCTCGGCGCCGGGCGCGGGGTCGGCTGGATGTCCGTACGGCCTGTCACGTCCTCGCTCCTGACGCCGTGCCTGTCGGTTCCCGTGTCTCCCGCGCGGGTTCCACGGGCGCGCCGCCCTCCGCGCCGCCGTCCGCGCCGCCGTCCGTGGGGCCTGTCCCGGGGACGCCGGGCGGGCGGTGACGGCCACGCCGCCGCAGCAGCAGCCACGCGCTCCCGCCCCCGGCCGCGCCGAGACCCACGGCCGCCGCCCCGGCCACGACGCCCCGGGGCACGGCGGTGTAGTCGGCGGAGGCGGAGGCGTGGGCGCCGCCCGCCGCGGTGACGGTGAGGGTGACGTCCACCGAGTCGAGGGCGGGCGCGCCCGGCCACTTCTCGGTGAGCCGCACCCGGCGGCCCGGCGCCAGTCGGACGGGCAGCGTGCGGGCGTCCCGGCGCAGCACCTCGCCCAACAGCCCGTCGGCGCGGACCGCCAGCCGGGGCGTCAGCACGGTGTTGCCGCGGTTGACGAGCGCGTAGTGGATGGCGGCGCCGCCGTCCGCCTTGACCACCTTCATGTCCTCGACGGAGAGCGCCGCCAGCGTCCGCCCGCCGACCCGCAGATACACCGGTACCCGCACCTCGTGGCCGCCGCCGGAGACGACGATGGCGCCGGGGTGGTCGCCGGGCGGCGTCTCGGGCGGGACGGTGAGGGTGAAGGGGACGTCGGCGCGGGTGCGGGCCGGGACCGTGACCCGCTTGGCGGCGAGCGCGATCCACGCGCCGTCGGAAGCGGCGTCCGCGGCGCGGAGTTGGACGGTACGGGGCCGCTTGCCGTGGTTGACGACCGAGAGCCGGTCCCGGAGCGCGCTGCCCGGCCCGCCCTCCAGATAGAAGTACGGCCGGTCGTCGGCGCCCGGCCCGCCCGCGCCGCCGGCCGCGGGGCGCGCGGACCAGTCCGGCCCGGCGGCCGTGGCGGGCGCGGTGAGCGGCGCGGCGGCGAGCAGGGCGGTGGCGAGGGCGGGCACGGCGGCGACCGTCCACGCTGCGCGGATACGAGACGGCATCGGCGGCTCCTTGAGTGCTGGTGCTGGTGCTCGTGCTCGTGCCTGACCGCGGGGCGGCGGCGGGCCCGGCCCGGCCCGGTGTCCGGCCGGCGCCCCTACGCGCGGCGCGTGCGCCCGCGTCGGGTCAGCCAGAGCGTTCCGGCCGCTCCGGCGAGAACCACCGTGGCGCCGAGCGTGCCGAGGGCGAGCGCGGAGTCCGCCGGTCCGGTCTGCGGAAGGCTGCCGCCGGAGGAGCTCTGCGCACCGCTGGTGCCGCCGGTGCCGCTGGTTCCGGATCCGCCCGTACCGCCTGTGCCGCCCGTGCCGCCGTCCGTACTGCCGCTCGTGCCGCCCGAGCCGCCCGCGCCCGTGACGTCCAGGGTCAGCGAGGGCCCCGGGCTGTTGCCCGGCGTGCAGGTCGTGGTGGTGCCCAGCGCCTTGATGGTGAGGGTGGAGGCGGTGAAGGTGACCTTCCCGTTCTTCTTCGGGGTGTAGTCGCCCGTCAAGTCGGTGATTTTGATCGGGGTGTTGGCGGGGATGGCCTCGGCGTTGGGGGGCCCGGCGACCTTGAGCGTCCCACTCTCCGCGCCGCCGAGCTTGATGAGCGCGCTCGGGTGCATGGCCCCCTTGCCCAGCTCGACGGGGCTGGAGGAGACGCCCTTCTGGAAGGACATGGTGAGCTTGTACGCGCTGCCGCTCTTCACGGCCTTGATGTCGATGGGCGACACGGCGCTCTTGTCACCGATCGGCGTCTGGCACTTGTAGTTGACGTCCACGGTGACGGCCCGCGCGGCCGGGGCGGTGAGGAGTACCGCCGAGCCGGCCACGGCCGCGGTGAGTGCGAGGGCTGCGCCACGGCCGGCGGGGTGGCGTTGTGTGTGGGACACCTCGAGATCCCCTCTCGTCAAGTGCCGCAGCCGAATGTTACTGACGACACATCAGATCGGGCGCTGACAGTACGCCGGGGACCTTATGGAGGGAAGACAAAGTACGCGCCGGTTCGACGCGAAGCGGGTGAAGATGTGGAAACCAGGGCCTGCGCGGGCCCGCGCAGGCCGCCGGGCAGGGAGGGGACCCCAGTCGTCAGGAGGGAGCGGCGAGTTCGGCCCAGACCGTCTTGCCGGCGCCGTCGGGGTTCCGTACGACCCCCCAGTCGAGGCAGAGCCGCTGCACGATAAACATGCCGTGTCCGCCGGGGCGGCCCGCGCGGTGCGGGGTGCGGGGGGCGGGGGTGCCCGAGCCGAGGTCCACCACTTCGAGCCGCAGCACCTTCGCCGAGCAGCTGACGCGCAGCTCCTCGGGCCCGTCGGCGTGCAAACAGGCGTTGGTGACGAGTTCGGAGACGACGAGCAGGACGTCCTCGGCGGCGGCCCGCTGATCGGCCGTCACCGCCGGGAGCCAGCCCCAGTCGCGCAGCGCCTCGCGAGTGAAGTCGCGAGCGCGCGGCACCGCGCCGCTGGCCCCGATCAGGTGGAGCCTGCGGGTCTGGCGGATGGGCCCGACGGGTGGGGTCGCCGTCGGGGTGGCCGAAGCAGCGGGGCCGTCCGGCTCCGGGCCACGGTCGCCCGGCGGGTACGGCCGGGTGGTGCTCATCAGCGGCTTCACCTCACCGATTCACCGATTCAGGGACAAGGAATACCTGATCTTTTCAACAGTTTCAGCCTGTCTCCTGCCCGACGAAAGCGTGAGAACACCCACTTCCTCCGAACGTCTCGTGTGACGCGGACTACGCATCCATGACGTGTCGGAGATGCCCCCGGGAAACACGGAAACAGGAAGAGCCCGCGCTACTCGACGAGCGCCGCGTCCAGGGAGTCGTGCACCGTGAAGACGGCCTCCGCCCCCGTGATCTCGAACACGCGCGCCACGACCGGCCGCATGGCCACCAGATGGACCGCGCCGCCCTCCGCCTCGGCCTTCAGGCGGGCGCCGAGGAGGACATTGAGCCCGGTGGAATCGCAGAACTCCAGCCTGGAACAGTCCACGACCAGCCGCGCATGCCCCTCCTCCACGCAGGCCTCGAGCGGTTCTCGCAACGCCTCGGCGGTGTGGTGATCCAGCTCACCCGCCGGTGTCACGACCGCGCTCGCCCCGTGGTGCCGAACCTCGACCCGTAGTCGGCCCTTGCTTGCGCTGCCGACCATCTGGCGGTCCATGTGCGCACCTCTTCTGGCGTCTCGTTGCTTTCGATTGCGCGTGTCGAACATTACGCCTTCTCCACGGCCTCCGGTACCCGAACAATCCACATACTTCGCCAAACACGGACAAGTTGGACTTGCCACTTGCAGGTGAATCCGGGTAGGCGTAGAGAGACACACCCGCCACGGCCGGCTTTGGAGGCGCCGCAAACCGCAGCAGTCGTAATGGCATCGGCAGCCATATGCCGAGAATGAGGGAGGAGACTTATGTCACCCCGGCTCGACGAATCGCGCACCGATTCCTCTGTGACCACTCGGACCACTCAGGACACTCGGCTCACCGCCTCGTCGACACCCCCGCCGCAACAGTTCACTTCCGGCCCGGATGGCCCTACGGTCACCGGTCTTTCTTTCGAGGATCTGCCCGAACTGGCCGATCTACCCGAGATCCCGCCGTATGAAACGGTAGGGCCGGTAGACGCGCGGGCGCTGTCCAAGACCCTCTTCGAGCGGCTCGAAATCCTCGAAGAAGGCACGCACGAATACGCGTACGTCCGCAACACCCTGGTCGAGCTCAACCTGGCCCTGGTCAAGTTCGCCGCCTCCCGCTTCCGCTCGCGCAGCGAGCCCATGGAGGACATCGTCCAGGTCGGGACCATCGGCCTCATCAAGGCCATCGACCGCTTCCAGCTCAGCCGCGGCGTCGAGTTCCCCACCTTCGCCATGCCGACCATCATCGGCGAGATCAAGCGCTTCTTCCGGGACACCAGTTGGTCGGTGCGGGTCCCCAGGCGGCTTCAGGAGCTGCGGCTCGACCTGGCCAAGGCCGGCGACGAACTGGCCCAGCGACTGGACCGCGCCCCGACCGCCGCCGAGTTGGCCGAGCGGCTGGACATCACCACCGCCGAGGTCATCGAGGGCATGGCCGCGAGCAACGCGTACACCGCGAGTTCGCTGGACGCCCAGCCGGAAGAGGACGACACCGAGGGCGCGCTCGCGGACCGCATCGGCTATGAGGATCACGGCCTTGAGGGCATCGAATACGTCGAATCCCTCAAACCCCTCATCGCGGATCTCTCGCCGCGCGACCGGAAGATTCTCTCCCTGCGCTTCGTGGCGAATATGACGCAATCGGAGATCGGTGATGAGCTGGGCATCTCCCAGATGCATGTCTCCCGGCTGCTGTCGCGCACACTCGTCCGGCTCCGCAGAGGCCTGATGATCGAGGAGTAGCGCTCACCGCAGACGGATAAGGGCCCGCCCCCAGGCCTGGGACGGGCCCTTATCCGCGCCCGCGTGTCCCTCCCCCGCGGCCATTCCCCGCACGCATTCCCCACATCGAATACATCGGCCGAAAAACCTGGCATTTCCGGGACATGACTCCCCGTCCGCCGCGCGTCAGCCCCGGGTGGAGTCGGTGATCAGGCCGGCGACTCCCGGAAGCGCGTTCAGCGCCTCGCGCGTCCGCGCCCGCAGCTCGTCGCGGCCCGGCTCGCCCGGGGCCCGCGCCCACTCCTTGAGCGCGCTGCGCCACGCCGCCAGCATCAGCTCGAGCAGCAGCCGCACCCGCAACTCGTCGGTCGCCGAGTCGGGCCGGCGGCGTGCGACGGAGCGCACGAGGGCGTCGGTGACGTCCGCGCAGTGTCCGAGGCTGTGCGCGGTCAGCGCCGGGGTGCGGTCGGCGAGTGCGCGGCTGACGCGGAAGCGGCGCTCCCAGCCGTCCGCCATGTCCGCCACGGCGGCGAAGAGCGTGTCCTCGAGCGCCGTCAGCAGCGGGCCGGTCAGCGGCTGCGCCTCGATGCGCGCGCCGTACGCGGCCCACAGCTCCTTCTCGGGCGCGAGCGCGACGTCCTCTTTGGAGGCGAACGTACGGAAGAACGTGCGCTTGGACACCTCCACCGCGCCCACCAGCTCATCGAGCGTGACCGCGCAGAACCCCTTCTCCGAGAAGAGCGCCAGGGCGGTCTCGACCAGGG
The DNA here is from genome assembly GCF_044332865.1 of Streptomyces sp. NPDC021225. NCBI lineage: Bacteria > Bacillati > Actinomycetota > Actinomycetes > Kitasatosporales > Streptomycetaceae > Streptomyces > Streptomyces sp. NPDC021225. The sequence continues at coordinate 79,262 of NZ_JBIRPV010000007.1, forward strand.
CCTCGCGGGTGCGCAGCTTCTTGCGCTCGCGCAGCGGCAGTTCGTTCACCACGCCCGGCAGCCTACCGCCCGGCGCCTCCCCGGGTCTTTTGCCACTTGTAGGCTTATGCCACTGAGTGGCACTATGGGATTCCTTGATCAGCAGCATCTGTGAACCGCGGAGGCGGACGTGCGCGCACTGACGATCGACCATGCGGCCCCCGGGCATCTGTCCCTGGCCGAAGTCCCGGACCCCGAGCCCGCGCCCCACCAGGCGCTGGTGCGGGTCGAGGCGTTCTCGCTCAACTACGGCGAGGTCTCCCACGTCCTGCCCGGCGGCGAGGACGGGGCCGTGCCCGGCTGGGACGCGGCGGGCGTGGTGGTCCGGGCGGCGGCGGACGGCTCCGGGCCGACCGCCGGCACGCCCGTGGTCTCCCTCGGCGCCGACGGAGCCTGGGCCGAGCTGCGCGCGGTGGACACCGGCCTGCTCGCCGCCGTCCCGCCCGGCACCGACCCCGGGGCGGTCAGCACGCTGCCGGTGGCCGCGGGCTCCGCGCTGCGCGCGCTGCGCCGCCTCGGGCCGATCCTGGGCCGGCGGGTGCTGGTGACGGGCGCGGGCGGCGGGGTCGGGCGCTTCGCCGTACAGCTGGCGGCCCGGGGCGGCGCGCACGTCGTCGCGGCCACCTCGGATCCGTCGAAGGAGGCCGAGCTGCGCGCGCTGGGGGCGCACGAGGTCATCGTGAGCGCCGGAGAACCGGCCGCGGTGAAGCCGGCCGAGCCGGTGCACGGCGTGATCGACCTGGTCGGCGGCGCGGCGCTGGTCGCCGCGTACGCGACCCTGGCCCCGCACGGGACGCTGATCGCCCTGGGGCACAACGGCGGCGACGGCGAGAGCTTCCCGTACGGGGCCTTCTTCGGCAACGAAGGACACAACCGGTCCATCACCACGTACTTCCTGCTGGACGACGTGGACGGGCTGGCCGAGGACCTGTCGTGGCTGGCCGGGCTCGTGGCGAGCGGCGAGCTTGACCCGCAGATCGCCTGGCGGGGCGACTGGTCGCGAGCCACCGAGGCGGCCGAGGCGCTGCTCGGCCGCCGGGTGCGCGGTAAGGCGGTCCTGGAGGTGCCGGCGTAGGGAACGTCCGTCAGACCAGCGTGCCGCCGTGCCAGGCCGCCGCGACGAGAGGGACGCCGGGGCGGTAGGCGAGGTGGACGTGCGAGGGGGCGTCCAGCAGGACCAGATCGGCGCGGAGGCCGACGGCGACCCGGCCGACGTCGGTACGGCGCAGGGCCCGCGCCCCGCCGGCCGTGGCCGCCCAGACCGCCTCGTCCGGGGTCATCCGCATCTCACGGACGGCCAGCGCGACGCAGAAGGACATGGAGCTGGTGAAGGACGAGCCCGGGTTGCAGTCGGGCGAGAGCGCCACGGTCACGCCCGCGTCCAGCAGCCGGCGCGCGTCGGGGTACGGCGAGCGGGTGGAGAACTCCGCGCCCGGCAGCAGCGTGGCGACCGTGTCGCCCTGGGCCAGGGCGTCGACATCGGCGTCGGAGAGGTGGGTGCAGTGGTCGGCGGAGGCGGCACCCAGCTCGACGGCCAGCTGGACGCCGGGGCCCTGGGTCAGCTGGTTGGCGTGCACACGCGGGGTCAGCCCCCGCCGCGCTCCGGCGGTGAGGATCGTACGCGCCTGGTCGCCGTCGAAGGCGCCCCGCTCGCAGAACACGTCGATCCAGCGGGCGCGCGGGGCGCAGAGGTCCAGCATCGGGCCGGTGACCAGATCCACGTACGCGGCGGCGTCGTCGGCGAACTCGGGCGGCACGACATGGGCGCCCAGATAGGTGACCTCGTCGGTGTAGGCGGAGGCGACCTCCAGCGAGCGGGCCTCGTCCTGGGAGGTCAGGCCGTAGCCGGACTTGATCTCCAGGGTCGTGGTGCCCTGGCGGCGCGCCTCGCGGACGTAGTGCGCCACATTCGCGTCCAGGTCCTGGTCGGAGGCGGCGCGGGTGGCGGCCACCGTGGTGCGGATGCCGCCCGCGCTGTACGGGCGGCCGGACATCCGGGCGTTGAACTCCTCCGTCCGGTCGCCCGCGAAGACGAGGTGGGAGTGGGAGTCCACGAAGCCGGGGAGCAGCGCCCGGCCGCCGGCGTCGACCTGATTGTCGGTGGCGGGTGCTTTGCTCGAGTCACCGATCCAGGCGATGCGGTCGTCCTCCATCACGACGGCCGCGTCCCGGATCAGACCGAGGGGGCCTTCGCCGAGGGAGGGGTCGTTGGTGACGAGGGTGGAGATGTCGATGATGGCGGTCGCGGTCGTCATCGCGGGCGTTCTCCTTCATCTGGCCGGTCACCGGGCCCTCATGGGGCCGGTGGTGAAATGGCCGGTCGTGAAGCGGCCGGTCATGGGGCCGGTCACCGGGCCGGGCATGGTGCTGTGGCTCAGTCCCGCAGGGCCGCGATGGCCTCGGCCAGGGCCTCGGGGACTCGGGGGACGAGCTGGTGCGCCCCGTCCCGTACGACATGGCGCCCGCCGACCACGGTGTGCCGGACATCCGCGTTGGTCGCCGCGAATACGGCCGTCTCGGCGCCGAGGGCGGGCGGCGGTCCCGCCGTGCGGACGGAATCCAGTGCGATCGTCGTGAGGTCGGCGAGCGCACCGGGCTCGATCCGGCCCGCGTCGTCGCCCCAGCCGAGGGCGGCGTGGCCGTCGGCGGTGGCGGCGCGCAGTAGCCGGGGCGCGCTCCAGTGGCCCCGGGTGCGGGTGTGCAGCCGCTCGTCCATCTCCATGGCGCGTGCCTCCTCCAGGATGTCGATCACGGCATGGCTGTCGCTGCCCAGCGAGAGGGTGGAGCCCGCCTGCTCCAGCTGGGCGGCCGGGCCGATGCCGTCGGCGAGATCGCGCTCGGTGGTCGGGCACATGCAGACACCGGTGGCCGAGTGGCCCAGCAGCCGGATGTCCCCGGGGGTGAGATGGGTGGCGTGCACGGCCGTGGTGCGCGGGCCGAGCACCCCGTGGTCGGCGAGCACCCGGGTGGGGGTGAAGCCGTGCGCCTCGACGCAGGCGTCGTTCTCGGCGGTCTGCTCCGAGAGGTGGACATGGAGCGGGGCGGCATGGTGGTCGGCCCAGCCGGAGACGGTCCCCAGCTGGTCCACGGGCACCGCCCGCACCGAGTGGACGGCCGCGCCGATACGGGTGTTGCCGTCCCCCTTGAGCGCGGACACCCGCTCCGCCCAGGCCTCCGCCGTGCCGTCGGAGAAGCGCAGCTGGTGGGCGTCGGGCTCGGCCCCGAAACCGGAGGAGAGATAGCAGGTGTCGAGGAGGGTGATCCGGATCCCGGCCTCGGCGGCGGCCGCGATCAGGGCCTCCCCCATCGCGTTGGGGTGGTCGTAGCGGGTGCCTCCGGGCGCGTGATGGAGGTAGTGGAACTCGCCGACGCAGGTGATGCCCGCCATGGTCATCTCGGCGTAGACGGCGCGGGCGAGATCGAAGTAGCGCTCGGGGGTGAGCTTGTCCGCGACGCCGTACATCACCTCCCGCCAGGTCCAGAAGGTGCCACTGCCCGCCTGGACCACGCCGCGCAGGGCGCGGTGAAAGGCGTGGCTGTGGGCGTTGGCCAGGCCCGGGAGGGTCAGCCCACGCAGCCAGACGGCCCCGGCGGGCGGCACGGGCGTATCCGCCCGCACCTCCTTGATCCGGCCGTCGACCGCCGTCACGATGAGCACGTTCGGCTGCACGCTCTCGCCCAGCCAGGCATGCTCCGCCCAGTAGGTCTGCGCCGTCAGCGACACGCCAGGCCCTCCAGTACGTCGGCGAGTGCCGTCACCCCGGCGAGGCAGTCATCCTCGGCCGCCGTCTCGGCGGGTGAGTGCGAGACGCCGGTGGGGTTCCTTACAAACAGCATGGCGGTCGGTACGGACGCGGACAAAATGCCCGCGTCGTGTCCCGCGCCGGTGGGCAGGACCGGGGCCCCGCCGAGGAGCCCCGCCAGCTCGTCGCGGAGGCCATGGGCGAACTCCACCACCGGCGTGAACGACTCCCGCGTGACCTTGACCTCCACGCCGTCCCGCAGCCCGCGCTCCACGGCCGCGCGCTCGATCTCGCCGACGACGGCCGCCAGCGTCTCCTCGTCGGGGGCCCGGGAATCCAGCCAGCCCCGCACCAGCGAGGCGATGGCGTTGACGCCGTTCGGCTCCACGCCGACCTTGCCGAAGGTCGCCAGCGCCCCGGCGAGCCGCGCCTTCTTGCGCGCGGCCAGGACGGTGTTCGCGTAGGTCAGCATCGGGTCGCGGCGGTCCTCCAGCCGGGTCGTCCCGGCGTGGTTGGCCTCGCCGTGGAAGTCGAACCGCCAGCGGCCGTGCGGCCAGATGGCGGAGGCGACGCCGACGGGGTGCGGGCCATCCGCCAGGGCGCGGCCCTGCTCGATGTGCAGCTCCACGAACGCGCCGATGCGGGCCAGCCGCTCCGGGTCCGGGCCGATCGCCTCCGGGTCGTACCCGGCGCGCTCCATGGCCTGCGCCAGGCTCACCCCGTCGCCGTCGCGCAGCGCGTGCGCCTGCTCGGCGCTCAGCTGCCCGGCGGCCAGCCGCGAGCCCACGCAGGCCAGGCCGAAGCGGGCGCCCTCCTCGTCGCCGAAGTTGACGACGGCGAGCGGCTTGGCGGGGCGCGCCCCGCGCGAGCGCAGCTCGTCCAGCGCGGCGAAGGAGGAGACGACGCCGAGCGGGCCGTCGAAGGCGCCGCCGTCCGGCACGGAGTCCAGGTGCGAGCCCGTGACGACAGCGTCCCCGGCGGTCGGGTCGCCGAGCCAGGCCCACTGGTTGCCGTTGCGGTCCTCCTCGTAGGCGAGGCCGCGGGTCTCCGCTTGGGCGCGGAACCAGGCGCGGCAGTCGGCGTCGGCGGGGGTCCAGGCGTAGCGGCGGTAGCCGGTGGTTGCCTGGTTGCGGCCGATGGGGAGGAGGTCGCGCCACATCTCGTGGAACGTGGCCCCGGGTGCGCCGGTCGCCGCCTGAGGTTCCGTTTCGTGCGCGGGTGCGGGCCGGTGGTCGGGGTGTGCCCACCCGTCCCTCCCCCAGCTACCGCTGGGAGGTGCCCCCTCTGCGGGACGATTGCCCACACTCATGCGGTGTCCTCCTCGCGCATGGGGATGCGAACGCCTCGTTCCGTCGCTACCTCGTCCGCGCGGTCGTAGCCCGCGTCCACGTGGCGGATCACGCCCATGCCCGGGTCGTTCGTCAGCACGCGGCGGATCTTCTCGCCCGCCAGCGCCGTGCCGTCGGCGACCGTGACCTGGCCCGCGTGGATGGAGCGGCCCATGCCGACGCCGCCGCCGTGGTGGATGGAGACCCAGGACGCGCCCGAGGCGACGTTGACCATGGCGTTGAGCAGCGGCCAGTCCGCGATCGCGTCCGAGCCGTCGAGCATCGCCTCCGTCTCGCGGTACGGGGAGGCCACCGAGCCGCAGTCCAGGTGGTCGCGGCCGATGGCGAGCGGCGCGGCGAGCGTGCCGTCGGCCACCATGTCGTTGAAGCGCTCACCCGCCTTGTCGCGCTCGCCGTAGCCGAGCCAGCAGATCCGGGCGGGCAGGCCCTGGAAGTGGACCCGCTCCCCCGCCATCTTGATCCAGCGGGCCAGCGACTCGTTCTCCGGGAAGAGGTCGAGGATGGCCTTGTCGGTGGCCGCGATGTCCTTGGGGTCGCCGGACAGGGCCGCCCAGCGGAAGGGGCCCTTGCCCTCGCAGAAGAGCGGGCGGATGTAGGCGGGCACGAAGCCGGGGAAGGCGAAGGCGCGGTCGTATCCGGCCAGCTGGGCCTCGCCGCGGATCGAGTTGCCGTAGTCGAAGACCTCGGCGCCCGCGTCCATGAAGCCGACCATGGCCTCGACGTGCCGCGCCATGGCCTCGCGGGCCCGCTGGGTGAAGTCGGCGGGCTTCTCGGCGGCGTACGAGGCCATCTCGTCGAAGTCCACGCCCAGCGGCAGATACGCCAGCGGGTCGTGGGCACTGGTCTGGTCGGTGACGATGTCGATGGGGGCGTTCATCGCGAGCAGCTGGGGGACCAGCTCGGCCGCGTTGCCCAGGACGCCGATGGACAGCGGCCGCCTGGCGTCACGCGCCTCGACGGCCAGCTGGAGGGCGTGGTCCAGGCTGTCGGCCCGTACGTCCAGGTAGCGGTGGGCGATGCGGCGCTCGATGGCGCGCGGGTCGCAGTCGATGCAGATGGCGACGCCGTCGTTCATGGTGACCGCGAGCGGCTGCGCGCCGCCCATGCCACCGAGGCCGGCGGTGAGGGTGATGGTCCCGGCCAGGGTGCCGTTGACCCCTTTACCCATTGAATGCAGCTTCGCGGCGACCGCGGCGAAGGTCTCGTACGTGCCCTGGAGGATGCCCTGGGTGCCGATGTAGATCCACGAGCCGGCGGTCATCTGGCCGTACATGGTCAGGCCGAGCGCCTCCAGACGGCGGAACTCCTCCCAGTTGGCCCAGTCGCCGACCAGGTTGGAGTTGGCGATCAGCACGCGCGGCGCCCACTCGTGGGTCTGCATGACGCCGACCGGCCGGCCCGACTGGACCAGCATCGTCTCGTCCTGCTTCAGCGTGGTGAGCGTGCGGACCATGGCGTCGAACGAGCGCCAGTCGCGCGCCGCCTTGCCCGTGCCGCCGTAGACGACGAGCTTGTCCGGGTGCTCGGCGACCTCCGGGTCGAGGTTGTTCTGGAGCATCCGCAGAGCGGCTTCCTGCTGCCATCCCAGGGCACTGAGTTCGGTGCCACACGGTGCGCGTACGGGTCGCGGTCCTGACATGGGCCGTGCCTCCCTGCCGTTGACTGGATCAATATATTCACATCTTTGCGTCGATGAATAAGGTTAGTCAACACCGGGCTCACGGAGTGTTCCGGGAGGCGGACTTGCGGTTGACGTATACGTCAGGTCTTACCGTCTCGGCGTTCCGCTCCACCGCGACACCTCCACACCGAGGAGCGCTCCATGTCACAGCCTGCGCCCGTGCCCGGATCCGTGCCCGCCACCCACCGCCAGGTACTCCTGGCCGACCGCCCCCGGACCACGCTCACCACCGACCACTTCGAGGTCGTCACCGCCCCCGTGCCCGAGCCCGGCCCGGGGCAGGTGCTGGTCCGCAACCGGCTCATGAACGTCGCCGCCGTGATGCGGCCCCTGACCCTCGCCGACCCCGACAGCTTCGAACTGTCCCAGTTGCTCCAGCGGCCCGGCGACCCCATGCACGGCCCGGCCGTCGGCGAGGTGGTCGCCGCACCCGGCACCGATCTCGCCCCCGGCGAGCTGGTCCGGCACCGGCTGGGCTGGCGCGAGTACGCGCTCGTGGAGGCCGCGGAGGCGGAGCGGCTGGGCCCGGAGGGGCTGCCCGACCCCGCCGCGTATCTCTCGCAGGGCTTCGCCTCCTGGCTGGGCGTGGTGCGCGGGGCGGAGGTGCGGGCCGGGGACACCGTGTTCGTCACCGGCGCGGCCGGCGGGGTCGGCACGCTGGCGGGGCAGTTCGCCCGGCTGCACGGCGCCGCCCGGGTCATCGGTTCCACCGGCTCCCGGCGCAAGGCCGACTACCTGGTCGAGGAGCTCGGCTACGACGCGGCCGTGGTCCGGGGCGCCGGGCCGATCGAGGCCCAGCTGCGCGAGGCGGCCCCGGACGGCATCGACGTGCTCTTCGACAACGTCGGCGGCGAGCAGCTGCTGGCGGCGCTGGCCGTGGCCCGCCGGGGCGCCCGCTTCGCCCTCGTCGGCGCGCTGTCCGCCCAGCTGACCGGCGACGCCATGGCCACCACCGCGATCAGCACCTTCGCCCTCATCGCGCGGGGGATCACGCTGCGCGGCATCGCGGCCTACGACCACATGGACGCGTATCCCGAGTACGTGCGCGAATTCGGCCGCGCGCTGCGCGAGGGCACGATGGCCTATCCGCACATCCGGCTGCGGGGCGTCGAGCAGGCGCCGCGCGCGCTGTGCGAGCTGGTCGAGGGGCGCCATGTCGGCGCGGTGCTGGTGGAGTTGTAGACGGCGCGGCGCGACAATGGCGCCAAGGCGCCAAGGCGTCAAGGCGCAAAGGAACGGGGGGACCCATGCGCATCGGGGACGCGGCGGCGGCCGCCGGGCTGACGCCACGGGCGCTGCGCTACTACGAGCAGCGCGGGCTGCTCACCGCGCGCCGCACGCCCTCCGGGCACCGCGACTACACGGCCGAGGACGTGCGCCATCTGCGCGCCGTGCGCGAACTACTGACCGCCGGCCTGACCATCGAGGACGTACGGGCCCTCGTGGCGGCCATCGAGGCGCTCCCCGCGAACCGCCGCGACCGCCCCGCGGCCACCGAGCCCCGGACGGACGGGGAGCCCGGTCTGTGCACGCTCCCCAATATGATCGTCCGGCGCCGGCTGACGTATCTCGACGAGCGCATCGAACGGCTGACGGAGCTGCGCGACGGGCTCGCGCAGCGCGTCGGCGGCCCGCTGCGCGACCTCGGCCGCGACCTGGGCTCCACCGGCTAAGCCCGGCCGACGGTCACTTTTCCCCACCCCGCCCCTTCCCGAACCGGGGGCTCCGCCCACGCCCCCGGGCCCAGGGGCGGCCCCGCCGCTTCCCGGCTTTCGGCCAGACGAGCCCCCGCCGCGCGGTGAGCCCTGCATCCGGCTCCCGCCCCCGGGGGCCGGGGCGGAGACCGCACATCGACTGGGGCCGGGAAGGGGCGGGGCAGGGGAAACCCACCTGGCCCACCACGTGGGACGGGCCGCGGAGCGGGCTGGGCGGCGGGGGCGCGTGGTGGTTGGCTGGTGACATGACATCGAATGCGGTGGCAACGGGGGCGGGCGCGGCCGCCCGGCGGGAGCGGGCGGTGCGGGCCGCCGTGGAGCAGGGGCTGATCGGCCCCGACCAGCCCGTCGTCGGGCTGCTGGACGTGGCGGGCATCCGCGCCGCCGCGGCCGAGCTGCGGGCCGCCTTCGACGAGGTCGTCGCGCCGGGCACCCCCGTGCTGCACGCCTTCGCCGTCAAGGCCGCCGCGCTCGTCCCCGTGCTGCGGCTGCTGGCCGACGACGGGATCGGCTGCGAGGTGGCCAGCCCCGGCGAGCTGGCCCTGGCCCGGGCCGCGGGGGTCGCCCCCGAGCGCATCGTGCTCGACTCGCCCGCCAAGACCCACGCCGAGCTGCGCGAGGCCGTCGAGCTCGGCATCGCCGTCAACGCCGACAACCCGCAGGAGCTGGCCCGCCTGAACGCGCTGGTGTCGCCGCGGAGCGGCCCCGGGCCCGCGCTGCCGCCCGGCCCGCTGGGGCTGCGGGTCAATCCGCAGGTGGGCGGGGGCAGCATCGGGGCGCTCAGCACCGCCACCGCGACCTCGAAGTTCGGGGTGGCGCTGCTGGACGTGGGGGCGCGCGAGTGGGTCGTGAACGCGTTCACGAAGCGGCCCTGGCTGACCCGGCTGCACGCGCACGTGGGCTCCCAGGGCTGCCCGCTGGACCTGATGGCGGCGGGCGTACGGGCGGCGTACGAGCTCGCCGAGGAGATCAACCGGAAGGTCGGCCGACAGCAGATCGACACGCTCGACATCGGTGGCGGGCTGCCGGTCAACTTCGGCTCCGACGAGATCACCCCCGGCTACCGCGACTACGCCCGTCTGCTGCTCGCTACCGTCCCCGGGCTGTTCGACGGCCGGTACGGGCTGGTCACGGAGTTCGGGCGGTCGCTGGTCGCCAAGTCCGGCACGGTCCTGGCGCGCGTGGAGTACACCAAGTCGGCGGGCGGCCGCCCGATCGCCGTCACCCACGCGGGCGCCCAGCTGGCCACGCGCACCGTCTTCGCCCCGGAGTCATGGCCGTTGCGGCTCGCGGCGTACGACGGCGAGGGCGTGGCCAAGCCGACCGGGCCGGGCGGCCCGGTGCCGCAGGACGTGGCCGGGCCGTGCTGCTTCGCGGGCGACCTGGTCGCCGTGAACCGGCCGCTGCCCGCGCTGGAGGCGGGCGACCTGGTCGCGCTGCTGGACACGGGCGCGTACTACTTCTCCAACCACTTCGCGTACAACAGCCTGCCCCGCCCCGGGATCTACGGCTTCTCGGTCAGCGGCGGCAACGGCGGCAACGGCGGCAGGAACGGCCGCGTGCGCTTCGCGCCCGTACGCTCGCCGCAGTCCGTCGACGAGATCGTCGCCGAGAGCGGCGGCGAGCACACGGGCGCGCTGTCGGGGCTTTGATGCCTCCCCTTTGGAGGTCTTCTGCCATCGGCGCCGGCCAGCACCGGCACGCGTTCAGTCCAGCGGCGGCAAGCGTTCAGTACAGCCACCAACTTCCCTTCACACGGCGGGTGGCTGTTAGCCTTTGCCCAGGTCGTCCACCGTATGGAACCCAAGGCTCCGTATGGTCGGGCGGCCCTACGCCAGCCCCCAGCACGTTGAGCCGTTCAATCGTTCGAGCAATGCGGGACTCCTTCGGCGTGCCGGCGAACGTGCCGCCCGCCCAGGAGCACACCGCATGAATCATCCCCAGGTCCCCTCGCCCCCCGTAGGCTGCCCCGCCCACAACCCCGGCGGCGTACGCATGCATGCCCTGCGGTTCCAGGAGGATCCGGCCGACCTCTACGGGCAGTTGCGGCGGGAACACGGGCCGGTCGCCCCGGTCCTGCTCGACGGCGACATCCCCGCCTGGCTGGTCCTCGGCTACCGCGAGGTGCACCGCGTCACCACCAACCCCGAGCTGTTCGCCCGCGATTCCCGCCGCTGGCACGCCTGGGACCGGATCCCGGACGACTGGCCGCTGCTGCCGTTCGTCGGCTATCAGCCGTCCGTGCTGTTCACCGAGGGCGCGGAGCACCAGCGGCGCTCGGGGGCGATCAGCGACGCCCTGTCGGCAGCGGACCAGTTCGAGGTGCGCGCGCACAGTGAACGGGTCGCCGACGAGCTGATCGACGCCTTCGCGGGCAGCGGCCGGGCCGAGCTGATGACCGAGTACGCGAGCCAGGTCCCGCTGCGTGTGGTGGCCCGGATCTGCGGCCTCGAGCCCTCCGAGACGGCCGACCTGGAGCGGGACATGACCGCCTCACTGGACGACGGCGAGGGAGCTGTCGCGGCGTACGGCCGAATAGCCGCCAAGATGGCGGAGTTGGTGCAGCGCAGCCGCCGTGAGCCCAAGGCGGACGTGCCCTCGCGGATGGCGGCTCACCCGGCCGGGCTCAGCGACGAAGAGATCATCCAGGACATGATCTCGATCATGGCCGCCGGTCAGCAGCCCACGTCCAACTGGATCGGCAACACCCTGCGGCTGATGCTGACCGACGACCGGTTCGCCGTCACGATCTCCGGCGGGCGCCGCAGCGTCAGCCAGGCGCTCACCGAGGTGCTGTGGGAGGACACCCCGACCCAGAACTTCATCGGGCGCTGGGCATCCCAGGACACCAGGCTCGGCGGGCAGCAGATCAAGAAGGGCGACTGCGTCATCCTGGGCCTGGCCGCCGCGAACACCGACCCGCAGGTGCGGCCCGACTTCACCGCCGGCTCCGCCGGCAACCAGGCCCATCTGTCCTTCAGCCACGGTGAGCACCGCTGCCCGGAGCCGGCGCCGGAGCTGGCCGAGATCATCACCAAGGCGGCCATCGAGGTGCTCCTCGACCGGATCCCCGATGTGGTGCTGTCGCTTCCCGCCGATGAGATCGAGTGGCGGCCGTCCATCTGGATGCGGGGCGTGGCCGCCCTGCCGGTCGAGTTCACTCCGGCCCACGTCTCCCGCTGACCGTCGGGTGATCGTCCGGGGGGCCTTCCCCGTTCGCCGGACGGCCCGGTTTCCGGGCCGTCCGGCGAACGGTCAAGGCACCCCGCCCCGGTCCGGGTGACGCGTCAGCGCGCCGCCGCGGCCTCCGCGCGGCCCCGCCTGGCCCCGCCCGGCCGGGCGTCCCCGGCCACGATCCCGGTCGTCCGGTAGGCGCTCACGCCCTTGCCCGCCGGACCGCCGCGGGCCACCCACTCCGCGCGCACCCACAGCAGCACGTCGTTCGCCCGCTCCCAGTGGCCCAGCCACAGCGCCTTGGCCCACAGCCCGGCGCCGACCCCCGCCATCAGCATCCCGACGGCCGCGGGCACGGCGAACGACGACCCCACCGCGGCCAGGAACGCCAGCAGCAGCCACCAGCGCAGCGCGCGCCGCCGGGCCCGTACGGTCACCGCACGGTCCTGGAGGAACACCGACCTGCCCGCCCGAGAGGCGGCGCGCGCCAGCTCCAGATACCGCCCGCGGCGGGCCAGGAAGGTCACGACCGCCGCGATCAGGAACAGCGCCGCTCCCGCCAGCACTCCGATCCGGCGCCCCGTCAGCCCCGGCACCAGCACCCCGACGCCGGCGGCCAGCAGGCCCAGCCACCACAGCCATCCCGCCGGCGCCCGCAGAACCACGGCCACCCGCGCCAGCGCATACGCCCCGCGCCCCACGACAGACCTCCTCGTCTCGAATCCGGTCACCTGTACAAGCCGTGCATACAGCGTTCGAGGGACGGACTCCAGTCACCGGGCCTGAGAATTCTCTGAGAGGCGGTCACTCCACGAACAGGCTCCGCGCCGCGGCCTTGGCGTCGAACTCCTCCAGCCGCGCCTGCGCGTCCGGCAGCGCGTCGCACATCGCCTCCAGCAGCACCCGCCCCAGCAGCATCGGCGCGCACGCCGTGTCGAAGGCGAGCCCGGTGCCGACCGCCGCGGGCAGCAGCAGGTCGCTGTGGCGGGCGACCGGCGCGAAGGCGCTGTCGGCGACCGTCACCACGGTCAGCCCGGCGGACCTGGCGTACTCCAGGCCCTCGACGACCTCGCGCGGATGGCGCGGCAGGGCGAAGCACAGCAGGGCGGTCGCGCCCGCGCGCACCGCCGCGTCGACGCGGTCGGCGAGCATGGTGCCGCCCTCGTCGAGCAGGCGTACGTCCGGGTGGACCTTGCGCGCGAAGTACGCGAAGCCGCCCGCCTGGGCGGAGGCCGCGCGCAGGCCGAGCACCGGCAGCGGCCGGGATTCGGCGAGCAGCCGCCCGGCCCGTACGACCGGGGCCGGGTCGGCGAGCAGGGACGCCAGATGGCGCAGGTTGTCGATCTCCGACTGGACCGCCTGCTGGTACTCGTTGTAGGCGTCCCCGCCCTCGCCCCGCTCGGCGGGGGCGACCTCGCGCAGATGCCTGCGCAGCGCCGGGTAGCCGTCGAAGCCGAGCGCGACCGCGAAGCGGGTCACCGACGGCTGGCTGACGCCGGCCAGCTCGGCGAGCTCGACGCTCGACAGGAACGGCGCGTCGGCCGCCCGCCGCACCATGCAGTGGGCGATGCGCCGCTGGGTGGGCGTCAGCCGGTGGCCCTCGAAGAGCTTCTGAAGCCGGGCGGCGCCGGCCCCCGCCCCCGCCCCGGCCGCGTCACCCTGCACCGCGGCCGCGTCGTCCCGCGCCCCGGCCGCAGCCAGGGCCTCCGCCTCCGCCGACGCCCCCGTGTTCGTACTCATCGCTCTCTCCTGCCCCTCTCGGCCCTCCCGGGCCCACTCCCCGATGCTCAACTCTCCGCGCCCGCGACGCCGATGTCCGCCAGCCCGTCGAGCAGGCCCGCGGCCACCGCCACATCCTGCGTCAGCGGACGGTCCTCCATCCTCGGATCGAGCTGGTCCGCCGCCAAGGCGAACGCCGCGCCGACCGGCAGCTCCGGTTCCGGCTCCAGCCCGCGCTGGCGCAGCGCCCGTACGGCCGCGACCAGTTCACAGCCCAGCACCTGACGGTAGTTGTCGATCACCCGCAGCGTCTGCCGGGCGCCGAGCGAGGCGAAGCTGGCCTGCTCCTCGACGCCGCGCGAGAGCACGGCGTGGCCGAGCGAGGCCGGGTGGGAGACGGCCCGCAGCTCGCCGAGGGCCGCCCCCGCCGCGTACTCCAGGATCATCACGCCCGAGCTGGCGGACGCGGCGTCGCCGAGGAAGGGCCGCAGCCGGGTGAAGTCCGGCTCGGACAGGGCGGCGAGCCGGGCGGTGGACAGCCGGGCGGTCTGAAGCGTGGCGAGCCGGAAGTGGTCGAGGCCGAGCGCGAGGTGCGCGGCGTAGAAGTTGCCGTGGTGGTAGGCGGCCTCGTCCTCGGCGCATATCAGCGGGTTCTCGGCGGCGGCGTTGAACTCGACGGTCAGCACCCGCTCCAGCGCGTCGGCGGCGTCCAGCGCCGGTCCGTGGATCTGCGGCAGGCAGCGGAAGCCGTACGGGTCCTGGATCCGGCCCAGCGGCGGCGTCGGGCGGGCCGGGGCGCCGAGCAGGGCGCGCATGCGGGCGGCCGCCTCGACGGAGCCGGGGAGCGGGCGCGCCTCGTGCACGGGCTCGGCGTACGCCTCCAGCGAGCCGCCGACCGCGATCAGCGAGAGCGCGGCGACGGTGAGCGAGGCGGACAGCAGCCGGCGCAGCTCGTCCAGGGCGAGCGCCGACTGGCCGAGGGTGAGGGCGTTGCTGCTGATGAGGGCGAGCGCGTCGTTGCCGTCGAGCTCGACGGGCGCGGGGGCGCGGCCTTCCGGGGCGGCGTCGGTGAGGTCCCAGGGGTGTTCGCCGACGAGGGCGAGGCCGGTCTGGGCGAGCGCGGCGAGGTCACCGGTGCCGACCGCGCCGTGTTCGTTGACGACCGGGTGGGCGCCGCTCTCCAGGGCCTGGGCGAGGGCGGTGACGACGGCGGGGCGCAGCCCGGCGCCGCCCGCGAGGAGCTGGTTGGCGCGTACGGCGAGCATGGCGCGGACCTCGCGGCCCGGCAGCGGGGCGCCGATGGCGCCGGCGTGGCTGCGCAGCAGGCGCAGGCCGTGCTCCTGGTCGGCGGTCCCGACGTCCTCGGTGCGGTTGGCGCCGACGCCGGTGCTGCGGCCGTAGACGCGCCCGGTGGCGGCCAGCCGGAGCGCGGTCTCCCAGGAGCGCTCGGCGCGGGCGAAGGCGTCCGGGTCGGGCGCGGCGGGGCGGGCGGTCCGGTCGGCGAGCCGCACCACATCGGCCACGCGCAGGGTCCGGCCGTCCAGTACGACCTGGGGCGCGGCGTCGCCCGCACTGTCCCCGGCGCCGCTACCGCGTGCGCCGCCCGCCGTACCCGCAGTGCCCGTAGAGCCCAACATCTGAGACAACATCCAGCGGATCCCCTTTCACCCGCACCCTGTTCGGACCCTATTCGGACGGAGATCGACATTCCGTCCCACATTGTGAGCAGAAGTAACCGTTGATTAACACCGGACTCTTGACTTCTATTCACTCGCCTACGACTGTGCATGACTATATGCAGACAGGGCAAGGGGAAGCGGATGATCAGCTTCAATCGCGTCAGCAAGCACTACCCGAACGGCACCACCGCCGTCGACGACCTCGATCTCGAACTGCCCGAGGGCGGCATCACGGTCCTCGTGGGCTCCTCGGGCTGCGGCAAGACCACCACCCTCCGGATGGTCAACCGGATGGTCGAGCCCAGCAGCGGCACCATCAGCGTCGGCGGCCGTGACGTACAGCGGGCCGACGCCGCCGAGCTGCGGCGCGGCATCGGCTACGTCATCCAGCAGGCCGGGCTGTTCCCACACCGCACGGTGCTCGACAACATCGCCACGGTGCCACTGCTGCTCGGCTGGGGCCGCCGCAAGGCGCGGGCGCGCGCCGCCGAGCTGCTGGAGCTGGTCGGCCTGCCCGCCGACGCCGGCAAGCGCTACCCGCACCAGCTCTCCGGCGGCCAGCAGCAGCGCGTGGGGGTCGCCCGCGCCCTGGCGGCCGACCCGCCGGTGCTGCTGATGGACGAGCCCTTCGGCGCCGTCGACCCGGTCGTGCGGACCCAGCTCCAGAACGAGCTGCTGCGCCTCCAGAGCGAGCTGCGCAAGACCGTGGTCTTCGTCACCCACGACATCGACGAGGCGGTGCGGCTCGGCGACCGCATAGCCGTCTTCCGCACCGGCGGCCACCTCGTGCAGTGCGCACCGCCCGCCGAGCTGCTGGCCGACCCGGCCGACGACTTCGTCGCGGGCTTCCTCGGCGCCGAGCGCGGCCTGAAGCTGCTCTCGCTCTCCACGCTCGCCGACGTGCCGCAGCGCCCCGCGCCCACCGGGGAGGCGGGCCCGAAGGGAGCGGGCGGGCGCTGGCGGCTGGTCACCTCCGAGCGCGGCGAGCCGCTCGGCTGGCGCGACACCGAGGGCCCGCAGGGCGACCGCGCCCCGCTGCTGCCCGTGCGCCCGCTGCGGGACGGCGACTCCCTGCTGACCGCACTCGACGAGTCGATCGCCTCCCCCGCCGGCCTGGTGGCCCGCGTGGACGCCGACGGCGTCCTCACCGGAGTGACCGACCGCGAGCTGATCCATGAGCACGCCGGGCGGCGCCACGCGGAGGCGGCGCGGACGGCCGCGGCAGCGAACGGCACAGCCACGGACGGCACGGCCACACCTCAGGACGCGGGCGTGACCGCATGACCATCGACTGGGGCTGGTTCCCCGATCACCGCGACGACCTCGTCCGGCTCACCCTCGACCACCTGTCCACCGCCATCCCCTCCGTGCTCTTCGGGATCCTGATCGCGGTGCCGCTGGCCGTGCTCGCCCACCGCGTCCGGCCGCTGCGCGGGCTGCTGCTGGGCCTGTCGAACGTCCTGTTCACCATCCCGTCCATCGCGATCTTCGTGCTGCTGCTGCCGGTCACCGGCCTCACCCGCACCACCGCGATCACCGGCCTGACCATCTACACCCTGGTCGTGCTGTTGCGGAACACCGTCGAGGGCCTGGACAGCGTCCCCGCCAAGGCCCGCGAGGCGTCCAAGGCGATGGGCGCCCGCCCGCTGCGTACCCTGCTCACCGTCGAGCTGCCGCTCGCCTTCCCCGTGATCATGGCGGGCGTGCGGGTCGCCACCGTGATGGCGATCTCGCTGGTCAGCGTGGCCAGCTACATCGGATACGGCGGCCTGGGCCAGCTGTTCACCGACGGCTTCCAGCGCAACTACCCGACCCCCGTCGTCGCCGGAGTCGCCCTGTCCCTGCTGCTCGCGCTGGCCGCGGACGCCGTGCTGGTGACCGTCCAGTGGCTGTGCACCCCGTGGCTGAGGAGGCGTGCCTGACATGATCGAACTGCTGAAGAACCTCGGCGTCTGGCTGACCAGCGGCGCCCAGTGGTCCGGGCCCGACGGCATCGCCACCCGCCTGTTCGAACACCTCCAGTACTCGCTCCTGGCCACCGTCGTCGCCACCCTGATCGCCCTCCCCGTCGGCCTGCTCATCGGCCACACCGGCCGCGGCGCCTTCCTGGCCATCAACCTCGCCGGGTTCGGGCGCGCGCTGCCGACGGTCGGCCTGGTCACGCTGGTCTTCCTGGCCAGCGGGCTGAGCATGTGGCCGGTGTACGTCTCGCTGGTCGCCCTCGCGGTCCCGGTGATCGTCACCAACACCTACGCCGGCATGGCCGCCGTCGACCCCGAGGTCAAGGACGCCGCGCGCGGCCAGGGCATGCGCGCCCACCAGGTCCTGCTGCGGATCGAGCTGCCCCTCGCGCTCCCCCTGGTCATGACCGGGCTGCGGCTGGCCACCGTGCAGGTCGTGGCCACCGCCACCATCGCCGCGTACGTCAGCTTCGGCGGGCTCGGCCGGTACGTCTTCGACGGGCTCGCCCAGCGCGACCTGGTGCAGGTGCTGGGCGGGGCGGTGCTGGTCGCCGCGCTCGCCATCGCCCTGGACCTGGCGCTGGCCGGAGTGCAGCGCCTGCTGTTCCGCAACCGCCCCGCGCCCTCGCACGCCCACTCGACTTGAGGAACTGAGGAGAAGTCCCGCATGACCTCCCTGAACCCCCGGGCCCCCCGCCCCACTCGCAGGGCCCTGCTCGGCGGCCTCCTCGGCGCCGCCTCCCTCCCCGCCCTCGCCGCCTGCGGCGGCGTGACCTCGCTCAAGGGCGGCTCGGACGACGGCGGCTCCGGCGGCGGCAGCAGCGCGGGCGGCCTGGTCGTCGGCACCGCCAACTTCACCGAGAACCAGATTCTCGGCTACCTCTACGCCGAGGCGCTGCGCGGCGCCGGCGTCAAGGCGAGCGTCCGCCCCAACCTCGGCTCCCGCGAGATCGTCATCCCCGCCCTCCAGCAGGGCGATATCGACCTGCTCCCCGAGTACCAGGGCAATCTGCTCCTGCACTTCGACGACACCGCCAAGGAGACGGAGGCCGGCGACCTCCAGAACGCGCTGACCGTCGCCCTCCCCGGCAGCCTGGAAGCCCTCCCGTACGCCGCCGCCGAGGACAAGGACGTCTTCGCCGTCACCAAGGAGACGGCCGACCGGTACGGGCTGCGCAGCCTCGCCGACCTCCACCGGCTCGACGGCAAGCTGGTCTTCGGCGGACCGGCGGAGGACAAGAAGCGGGTCGTCGGCCTGGTCGGTCTGAAGAACGTCTACGGGACCACGTTCAAGGAGTTCAAGTCCCTGGACGCCTCCGGCCCCCTGGTCAAGGGCGCCCTGAAGAAGGGCGACGTCGACGTCGCCAACCTCTTCAGCACCGACCCCGACATCCAGGCCAACGGCTGGATCATCCTCGCCGACCCCAAGCAGCTCATCCCCGCCCAGCACATCGTCCCCGTCGTGCGCGGCGCCAAGGCCGACGCCAAGGTCCGCAGGGCCCTGGCCCGGCTGGGCGGCGCGCTCACCACGGACGAGCTGGCCAAGCTGAACAAGCTGGTCGACGTCGAGAAGAAGGACCCGGACGAGGTGGCGGCCGACTGGGTGAAGCGGAACGGCCTCGCCAAGCGATAGCACCGCCGAAGGGCGGCGCGGCCCAGCCCGGGCCGCGCCGCCCGGCCGAAGTCCCTCAGGCCGGAAGCCCTCAGGCCGGGGGCAGCAGCTTCTTCTGGGGCTTCCCCATGGCGTTGCGCGGCAGCGCGTCCAGGAAGCGGACCTTGCGGGGGCGCTTGTGGACGGAGAGCTGCCCGGCGACGAAGTCGATCAGCTCCGCCTCGCTCACCCCGTCGGCGACGACATACGCCACGATCTGCTGGCCCAGGTCCTCGTGCGGGGCGCCGACGACGGCCGCCTCACGCACCGCCGGGTGGTCCAGCAGCGCGTTCTCGACCTCGCCGGCGCCGATGCGGTAGCCGCCGGACTTGATCAGGTCGGTGGAGGCCCGGCCGACGATGCGGTGGAAGCCGTCGGGCTCGACGGCGGCGATGTCGCCGGTGCGGAACCAGCCGTCCTCGGTGTACGAGCCGGCGGTCGCCTCCGGGCGGTTGAGGTAGCCGTCGAAGAGGGTCGGGCCGGTGAGCTGGAGCTCGCCGATCTCGGCGCCCTCCTCGGCGGCGATCCGGGTGCGGATGCCGGACAGCGGGGTGCCGACATAGCCGGGGCGGCGCTCGCCGTCCGCCCGGGTGCTGATGGTGATCAGCGTCTCCGTCATGCCGTAGCGCTCGACCGGGCGGTGGCCGGTCAGCTGCTCCAGGTCGCGGAAGACGGGCGCGGGGAGCGGGGCGCTGCCGGACACCAGGAGCCGGGCGGCGGAGAGCGCGCGGGCGGCGGCCGGGTCCTGGACGACCCGGTGCCAGACCGTCGGCACGCCGAAGTACAGGCTGCCGCCCGCCGCCGCGTACGCCGCCGGGGTCGGCCGGCCAGTGTGCACCAGCCGGCTGCCCACGCGCAGCGCGCCCAGCACGCCGAGCACCAGCCCGTGCACATGGAACAGCGGCAGGCCGTGGACGAGCGTGTCCTCCGGCGTCCAGGCCCAGGCCCCGGCCAGCGCGTCCAGGTCGGCGGCCACCGCGCGCCGCGAGATCAGGGCGCCCTTGGGCGCGCCGGTGGTGCCGGAGGTGTAGAGGATGAACGCCGTCGACTCCGGGGCCGGTTCGGCCCCGCTCCACGCCGCGCGCTCCGCCAGGTCCACGGGGACGGTCTCCACGGGCGCGGCGTGCTCGTCCTCCGACGGCTCCCCCGTCAGCAGCAGCGCGGCCTTGGAGTCCCGGAGGATGTGGTCCCGTTCCGCGGGGCCGGAGTCCGGCGGCACGGGCACCACGGGCACCCCCGCGAGCAGCGCGCCCACCACGGCCGCCACCGTCTCCGCCGTGGGGGTCGCCCGGACGGCGACGACGGGCGCTCCGGCGATACGGGCCGCGACCGCGCCCGCGGCGCCGAGCAGCTCCTCGCGCGAGCAGGCGCGGGGGCCCACGGTGAGCGCGTCGGGGCGGTCGCCTCCCGACGCGCCTCCCGATCCGGCGAGGGACGTAAGCAGAGGTGCGGACACGGACTGGCTCCTTCCACAGCGGGCCGGGAGGTACGGCTACCTGTCCCCCCACGCGATTCGGGGGGCTAGCCCCACCGACAACGCGTCCCTGAGACCGTACCGTTGGAGCATGGACAGTCGTGACGCCGAACTGAAGCGCGAACTCGACGCCACCCTCCAGACGCGCAAGGAGCTGGGGGCGGAGTACGAGACGGAGCTGGTCGACTCCTTCATGGAGAAGGTCGAGCAGCGGTTCAACGACACCGCTGACCGCCAGGTGCGGCGGCAGATGGCCGAGGAGCAGATGGCCGCCGCGCGCGGCGCGCGCCCCGACCCGGCGGGCCTCCCCGGCCAGGGTCCCGGCCTCGGGCTCGGGCTCGGCGAGCGCTTCGCCTTCGTGGTGGTCACGCTCGTGCTGGCCATCCCGCTCTCCGCGATCGCCGCGGCCAACGCGGGGCTGTCCGGGCTGCTGGTCACCTGGGGCGGCATCGTCGCGGTCAACGCGGTGCACGCGTCCGGATGGTTCTCCGTGCTCCGCCGCCGCCGCGAGACGCGCGGCGACTGGGACACGTAGAGAGAGCGGGATGTACGGGGGGATGTATAGGGGGGGACCGCCGCACCCCGGCGTGAGCACCGAGGGCGGGACGACGGCGGTCCCCGCCAGGGACGCGGGCCGGGGCAAGCCGAGCCGTCGCGTCCGGGCGACCATGGAGGTCCGGGAGCCGCTCCGGAGGTCCTTGTCGCCGCTCTTCGGGTGTCGGTGTCGTCCGTTCCGACACCCACTAATGTGCCGGAGCTGTGTTAAGCGCGTGCTGCGGGCGCGTGACACCCACGTACCACTTACCGGAAGGACGAGCGACCTTTTCCGAGACGGCAGTTGACCACCGGAACGGCTGCCGCCGCGGCTACCGCTGGGGAGCGCCCTGAGCGCCCTTGGCCAGGTACGCCAGCAGGTCCTGCCGGCTCACCACGCCGCTCGGCTTCCCCTCCACCAGCACGATGGCCGCGTCCGCCCCGCCCAGCACCGCCATCAGGTCCTCGACCGGCTCGCCCGAGCCGACGTGCGGCAGCGGCGCGCTCATGTGCTTCTCCAGCGGGTCGGTCAGCGCGGCGCGCTGCGCGAACAGCGCGTCCAGCAGCTCGCGTTCCACCACCGACCCGATGACCTCGGCGGCCATCACGTCCGGGTGCCCGGCGCCCGGCTTGACGATGGGCATCTGCGAGACGCCGTACTCCCGCAGCACCTCGATGGCCTGACCGACCGTTTCGTCCGGGTGCATATGGACCAGCGAGGGCAGCCCGCCCTCCTTGCCCTGGAGGACGTCGCCGACGCGCACCGCCGGGCCCTCCTCCTCCAGGAAGCCGTAGTCCGCCATCCACTCGTCGTTGAAAATTTTAGAAAGGTAGCCGCGGCCGCTGTCGGGGAGCAGCACGACCACCACATCGTCGGGGCCCAGCTCCTCGGCGACCCGCAGCGCCGCCACCACGGCCATCCCGCACGAGCCGCCGACCAGCAGCCCCTCCTCGCGGGCGAGCCGCCGGGTCATCTGGAAGGCGTCCTTGTCGGAGACCGCGACGATCCGGTCGGCGACGGTCCGGTCGTAGGCCGTCGGCCAGAAGTCCTCGCCGACGCCCTCGATCAGATACGGGCGGCCGCTGCCGCCGGAGTACACCGAGCCCTCGGGGTCCGCGCCGACGACCTGGACCCGGCCCTCGCTGGCCTCCTTGAGGTAGCGGCCGGTGCCGCTGATCGTGCCGCCGGTGCCGACGCCCGCCACAAAGTGGGTGATCTTCCCCTCCGTCTGCTCCCACAGCTCGGGACCGGTCGTCTCGTAGTGCGAGCGCGGGTTGTCGGGGTTGCTGTACTGGTCCGGCTTCCAGGCGCCCGGGGTCTCGCGCACCAGGCGGTCCGAGACGTTGTAGTACGAGTCGGGGTGCTCGGGGTCCACGGCCGTCGGGCAGACCACGACCTCGGCGCCGTACGCCCGCAGCACATTGATCTTGTCGGTGGACACCTTGTCGGGGCAGACGAAGATGCACTTGTAGCCCTTGCGCTGGGCGACCATCGCCAGCCCCACGCCCGTGTTGCCGGAGGTAGGCTCGACAATCGTGCCGCCCGGCCGCAGCGCCCCGGAGCGCTCGGCGGCCTCGATCATCCGCACCGCGATGCGGTCCTTCACCGAGCCGCCGGGGTTGAAGTATTCGACCTTGGCCAGGACGGTCGCCCGGATGCCCTCGGTGACGCTGTTGAGCTTTACCAGCGGGGTGTTGCCGACCAGCTCAATCATCGAATCGTAGTACTGCACACCTGCTCCAGGTCCGAAGTCAGCGGGTTCTCCGCGGTCAGGGCGGGCGGCCGCCGTCGCGGGCCCGTGCTGCCCAGCTTATTGCGCGCTGTGACCGCTTAACGGGTGCGTGGCGCCCGAGCGCGAACGCGGCAACAAGCCGGGCGACAAGCCAGGCGAAAAGCGGTTAGCAAGTCGTACAAAAAAGGGTACAAAGGAGCAACGGACGTGTGGACGGAGGTGACCTGGACCCATGTCCATGTCGAGAGCGAGGGTCGCGCGGCGGATCGCCGCCGCGGCGGCGTACGGAGGCGGCGGGATCGGGCTGCTGGGCGGCGTGGCCGCCGTTCTGCTGCTCACCGAGGTCTCGCACGCGAAGCGGGTGGTCGGGGGATCCGAGGACCCGCCCCCGCGCGCCGACGGCCGCTACGGTCTCGACTTCGCCCCCCGCGCCGGCCGGCCCGCGCTGCGGCTGGCCTTTCTCGGCGACTCCACCGCCGCCGGGCAGGGCGTGCACCGGCCCAGCCAGACCCCGGGCGCGCTGCTCGCCTCCGGGCTCGCCGCGGTCGCCGAGCTCCCCGTCGACCTGCACAACGTGGCCCAGCCCGGCGCCCAGTCCGATGACCTGGAGCGCCAGGTGACTCTGGCCCTCGAGGACCCGACGACCCTCCCCGACGTCTGCGTGATCATGATCGGCGCCAATGACGTCACCCACCGCATGCCGCCCGCCCAGTCCGTACGGCTGCTGTCGGAGGCGGTGCGCAGGCTGCGCGACGGCGGCTGCGAGGTGGTGGTGGGCACCTGCCCTGATCTCGGCACCATCGAGCCCGTCTACCAGCCGCTGCGCTGGATCGCCCGCCGCCTCAGCCGCCAGCTGGCCGCCGCGCAGACCATCGGGGTGGTCGAGCAGGGCGGCCGTACGGTCTCGCTCGGCGATCTCCTCGGGCCCGAGTTCGCGGCCAACCCGCGCGAGCTGTTCGGGCCGGACAACTACCACCCCTCGGCGGAGGGCTACGCGACGGCCGCCATGGCCATTCTGCCGACGCTGTGCGGGGCGCTCGGCCTGTGGCCCGAGGTGCCCGAGGAGGCCCGCGACGTGGGCATCCTGCCGGTGGCCAAGGCCGCGGCGGAGGCGGCGGCCGAGGGCGGCACCGAGGTCACCGCGGCCCGCGGCCCCTGGGCCCGGCTGCTGCGCCGCGACGGCCACGCCTCGGGCGAGCGGACGCCCGCCGCCCCGAAACCGGCCGGAGCCCCCTCCTCCACGGGCCCGCCCCCGGCGGCCCGCTGAGCCCCCGAGGCGCTGAGCGTACGCTTGGAAAAGAGGCCCGCATCACAGCCCTGATGCCGTGACCCATGCGATACGTGCGGGTAACTTCCCTCAGAGTCCACCCAGCCCGCCCCTCGCGCCATCTGGAGCCGTGATGCCCGAAGCCGTGATCGTCTCTGCCGCCCGTTCCCCCATCGGCCGGGCCTTCAAGGGTTCGCTCAAGGAGCTGCGGCCGGACGACCTGACCGCCGAGATCATCCAGGCGGCGCTCGCCAAGGTCCCCGAGCTGGACCCGCGCGACATCGACGACCTCATGCTCGGCTGCGGGCTGCCGGGCGGCGAGCAGGGCCACAACCTGGGCCGGATCGTGGCCGTGCAGATGGGCATGGACCACCTCCCCGGCTGCACCATCACCCGCTACTGCTCCTCCTCGCTCCAGACCTCCCGGATGGCGCTGCACGCGATCAGGGCGGGCGAGGGCGACGTCTTCATCTCGGCGGGCGTCGAGATGGTCTCCCGTTCGGTGAAGGGCACCTCGGACGGGCTGCCGGACACCCACAACCCGCTCTTCGCCGACGCCGAGGCCCGCACCGCCGCGCGCGCCGAGCAGAAGGGCACCGACTGGCACGACCCGCGCGAGGACGGTCTGATCCCCGACGCGTACATCGCGATGGGCCAGACCGCCGAGAACCTGGCCCGGCTGAAGGGCATCACCCGCGAGGACATGGACGAGTTCGGCGTGCGGTCGCAGAACCTCGCCGAGGAGGCCATCAAGAACGGCTTCTGGGAGCGCGAGATCACCCCTGTGACGACCCCGGACGGCACGGTCGTCGCCAAGGACGACGGCCCGCGCGCGGGGACCACCCTGGAGGGCGTACGCGGGCTCAAGCCGGTCTTCCGCCCCGACGGGCTGATCACCGCGGGCAACTGCTGCCCGCTCAACGACGGCGCCGCGGCGCTGGTGATCATGTCGGACACCAAGGCGCGCGAGCTGGGCGTGACGCCGCTGGCGCGGATCGTGTCCACCGGCGTCTCGGCGCTCTCGCCGGAGATCATGGGCTACGGGCCGGTGGAGGCGTCCAAGCAGGCGCTCGCCCGCGCCGGGATGGCGATCGGCGACATCGACCTGGTGGAGATCAACGAGGCGTTCGCCGCGCAGGTCATCCCGTCCTACCGCGACCTGGGCATCGACCTGGACCGGCTCAATGTGAACGGCGGCGCGATCGCCGTCGGCCACCCCTTCGGAATGACCGGCGCCCGGATCACCGGCACGCTGATCAACTCGCTCCAGTTCCACGACAAGCAGTTCGGCCTGGAGACCATGTGCGTGGGCGGCGGCCAGGGCATGGCCATGGTGCTGGAGCGGCTGAGCTGAGCCGGGCCGAGGACACCGAGTCTCTCTGGGCACATGCGCCCAGCACATGAGGCGAGCACATGAGTTGTGACCGAATCTCCCCCAGGATGTGACCAAGGTCCTGGGGGAGTGGTGTAAGCCCAGCTCAGCGGGGGTGTTCCGGGCCCTCACCGCATCCGCCGACCCCGATTTCCGTCCACTTGGTGATGTTATGCACTGACACGGGGCGGCGGCGCGGGCCAAGCTGAGGTAGGAATTCGGGGGATCAACAGGAACCGGGAGTCAAGTCAGTGAGCGCCATGACTATCGCCGCCCTCCTGGCCGCGGCCACCGCCACGGCCGTGGGCGCCTCCGCCCTGCTCACCGCCCGCGGCACCCGGCGCCAGATCGCCGAGCTGCGCGCCGAGCTCGCGGCGGCGGCCGCTCCCACCGCCGGCCGGGACGGCGGGACGAGCCCTGACACAGCCGCCGAGCCGGGCCCCGTCGCGGTCCCCGCGCCCCGCTCCGCCGCCACCCCCGTCGCCGAGATACGCGCCGCCGTCGCCGACGCGCTCGCCGAGGAGCGGGAGCGCGAGCTGGCCGAGGCGCGGGCGTTCTGGGCGGCACAGGAGGCCCGGGACACCGCCGCGGCGGCCGACGCGCACCCGCTGCTGGGCAGGCTGGCCGGGCTCGGCGAGGAGCCCCAGCCGGACGTCATCCCGTATGTGCCCCGGCAGGCCGACCCGGCCGGGGTGGAGCCGCTGATCGACCTGGACGCGCTCGACCTCGTGAGCGAACCGGACCAGTGCCCGGAGACGGGCGCGGAGGCCGAGGTGGACCTGGAGCCGGATCCCGGCCTGGACGCGGAGCCGGCGGCCGAGGCCGTGGAGTCGTCCGAGCTGGCGGCCGCGCGCCGGCGCCACCCCTCGCACCCGGACTTCTCGCCGCACCCCACCGTCGCCGACCACGACCGCACCGTGGCCCGGCTCACCGCGCTGGCCGACGCCCACACCCCGCTCGCCGATGTGCGCCCAGGCCCGCTGGGCACCCTGGATGTGTATGTCTTCGCCGACGGCACCACGGTCTGTATGACCCCCGGCCACCGCGAGACCGCGGAGCGGCTCGCGGACGCGCTGCGCGAGGGGCGCGGCCCGGTACTGCTGGGCAGCTCCGGGGTCCTCGGCGCCTACGCGCTGACCTTCGGCTGCGGTGACGAGCAGGTGTACATCCTCGCCGACCGCGTCATCGCCTCCCTGTAGCCCCGGCCCCCGGCCCCCGGCCCCGGCTCAGAGGTCGCAGCGCCGGGCCGTGGCCTCCACCAGGGCCACCGCGGAGGCGAGCGCCCCATCGCCCTCGGCTCCGCCCGCCCCGGCACCACGAGGCGCGCGCTCCAGCGCATGCGCCAAATCGTGACCGGCCACCGCCACCTGGTCGGCAACCGCGAACATCCCCGCGTCCGGCATGATCCTCGGGCTGCTCCCGGGCTCGTCGATCCGCTGGGCCCGCACCGACAATTCCCTTGCCAGCGCGAGCCCCTCGGCCGCCACACCCCGGCTCAGACGGGACTGCGGAAGGGAGCGCAGACGGTCGGCGAGCCGGTCCACGGCGGTCAGCAAAGAGGTCGCATCATCCACGCCGCGAGCCTATGCGCCACCCGCGGACTGTTGCCAACAGCCGAACTCTCAGGCACGGTGAGCTGAAGGACCAGACCCGGGCCGTGAAGAAAGGCCTGGAAAACGGACGCGTCGGAGGCGCCGATGTCCCAATCCTTCTCCGAAGAAACCCACCGGAACCTGCTCTCCCGAATCCCCCAATGCACCGGCCGTGAAGTCGTCGACTGGCTGCGCACCGTAGACGAAGGGCCCGCTCTCTTCCGCTTCGAGGAGAAGGTCAGCTGGCTGCGCGGTGAACACCAGCTCGCGTACGGCCACGCCAAGGCGATCATTCATGAGCACGATCTGAGGCGGGCCGCGCGCAAGCTGCTCTAGCCCCCTCCCCTCCCCACACCATCGAACAGGACGAAAGGCCCGCGGGGCGTATGCCTCGCGGGCCCTTCGTGATCAGCTGGTGATCCGGTCCCGGACGATGTCCGGGGGGACGGCTAGTCCCGGAAGAGGGAGATCAGCCGGAGCAGCTCCAGGTAGATCCACACCAGCGACAGGGTCAGACCGAACGCGGCCAGCCAGGACTCCTCGCGCGGAGCGCCGTAGCTGATGCCGTCCTCGATCTGCTTGAAGTCGAGCGCCAGGAACGCGGCGCCGAGCACCACGCCGATGATGCCGAACAGGATGCCCATGCCACCGCTGCGGAAGCCGAGGCCGTCACCGCCGCCGAAGGCGGCGAAGAGCAGGTTGACCGACATCAGCAGCAGGAAGCCGATGGCGGCGGCGGCCACAAAGCGCTGGAATCGCGCGTTCACCCGAATGAGCCGGGTCTTGTACGCGGCGAGCACACCGACGAACACGGCCATCGTGCCGAGCACGGCCTGCATCGGGATGCCGGACCAGCGCTCGTTGTACACCTGGCTGATGACGCCGAGGAAGAGGCCCTCGAAGACGGCGTAGCTCATGATCAGCGCGGGCGAGGCCTTGCGCTTGAACGACTGGATCAGGCCCAGCACCATCGCCACGAGCGCGGCGCCGAAGCCGACGGCGACGGGCAGCTCCATGATCCAGGCGGCCGCGGCGGCGACGATGACGGTGCCGAGCGTCATGCTGGTGCGCATGACGACGTCGTCCATCGTCATACGGCCGGTCTGAAGCGGACCGGCCGGCGGGGCGCCGTACATCTGCTGAAGCTGGTCGGGTGTCAGATTCTGCTGGTCACCGGCCGCGTACGGGTTGGTCGGTGCCTGGGTCTGCGCGTACGGGTTGCCCTGGGCTGCGGCGGGGCCCCCGGCCTGCGGTGCCGCGCCGAAGCCCGCGTAGCCGCCGTCGCGGCTGAACCCCCGTCGCGAGAAGACCGGGTTGCTGCTCCTCATCTCACTCCTCCATGGCCGCCCTGCGCGACCTTGACTACAGAGTAATGGGTAAGCAAAGAAAGCACTCTAGTGCCCAGGGAGGATATTTTCACGCGCGCGCGAGCGGCGCGAGGCCCATGCGGGCCCCGCGCGGTGGACGTTGGGCGACCGGACGCGCACTCAGCGTACGGTCGCTGGGACTGGGTGTGCCCGGAACCGGACTTGAACCGGTACGCCCGCGAGGGGCAGCGAGGTTTAAGCTCGCCGTGTCTGCATTCCACCATCCGGGCGCGGCTCCCTCGGGTCGTACGAGCACGCACGTACGTCCCTCCCCGTAGGAGAGCAGCCACGAGCCTATCCGGGGGCACGCCCCCGAACAGCGGATCGACGAACCGAGGTTGTCTTATTTTATTGGCAACTGAGGGCCCATCAGCATCGGGTCGGGGCAACCGCACACACCGGCGCCCATCGGACCTGCTCATATGCCGCACCACGCCCCCGGCAGGGGATTGACGCAATCTCGACGCCCCCGTACGGGGGGTTGTGAGCTGCTGCCGATTGACAGCGCTTGGGCGCGTTTTGGTGTGCATGAGTGAGCACCGGCGACCATGCGGCGGGCCTGGGCTGGAAGGGAATGAGGGTTCTCGCATCGAATGCGTGACTGATGCGGGTGGTGCTCGTTGGGTGTGGTGACGGGTTCTTCGGTACCGGGCGGGGGTGGGAGAGGTGGGCGGGCTGCGCGAGGTGGCGGCGCCGTTCGTGGTGCCCGGCCCGACCGGAGTGGCGATCCGCAGCAGTCTCAAGGGGCTGACCGGGCAGGATGAGAAGGTCCTGCGCCTGGTCGGTGGGCTGCTGGGCTCCCTGGCCTCCCGGGACCTGAAGGCCCGCTGCGCGGCCGGGCTGGATCACGACAGTGACCAGTGGGCGCGGCGCAAGCGGGCTTTGACCGGTCAGTCCTCCTCGCGCTGGGCGGGCAGTGTCACCAAGGCCACGCATGATCAGTGGGCGCTGGCCCGGCGCGGTCAGCTCACGCACATCCAGAACCTCCAGGCGGGCATCGATACGATCGGTTGTCGGCTGTCGCTGCCGGTCGGGTCGAAGGGGTCCAAGGGCTCGCCCGGTGGTTACCGCTCCCGGCAGGAGTGGTTCGCCAAGTCCCGGCGCCTGCACCTGCTCGAGGACCGGCTGGAGCGGGAACAGGCGGCCCGTGAGGCCGGGCGGGTGCGGGTGGTACGCGGTGGAAGGAAGCTGCTGCGCAACCGGCACAACCTCCAAGCCGCCCAGCTGACCGAGGCGCAGTGGCGGGAGCGGTGGGAGGCCGAGCGCTGGTTCCTCCAGGCCGATGGCGAGTCCGGGAAGGGTTGCGGGAACGAGACGATCCGCGTCACGCCGGACGGTGAGGTGAGCATCAGGCTTCCGGCGCCGCTGGCCGCTCTGGCGAACAGGCCCCACGGCCGGTATGTACTGGCCTGCCGGGTCCGCTTCCGGTATCGGGGCGAGCAGTGGGCGGACCGTATCGTGGCGAACCGTGCCGTGGCGTACCGCATCCACTTCGACGTGGGGCGTGGCCGCTGGTACCTGACGGCTTCCTGGCAGATCCCGCCGGTGAAGGCGGTGCCGCTGGAGGCGGCCCGGGCTGGCGGGCTGGTGGGTGTGGACATGAACGCCGACCATCTGGCCGCCTGGCGCCTGGACGCCCATGGCAATCCGGTAGGCGAGCCGAAGACGTTCGGCTATGACCTGTCGGGCAGCGCACCGCACCGGGACGCACAGCTGCGGCACGCTCTGATCCGGCTGCTGCACCGGGCCCAGCGCCACGGTGTGGCCATCGCGATCGAAGACCTGGACTTCCAGGCCGAGAAGACCCGGGAGAAGCACGGCAGGCGCAAGCGCTTCCGCAAACTGATCTCCGGCATGCCCGTGAGCAGGCTGCGCAGCCGGCTGGTGTCGATGGCCGCCGAGCTCGGCATCACCGTCGTCGCGGTCGATCCCGCCTACACCTCCCGCTGGGGCGCCCAGCACTGGCGGCGGCCCCTGACCACCAGGACCCGCAAGACCACCCGCCACGACGCCGCCGCCGTGGCCATCGGACGGCGCGCCCTGGGATGCCCGATCCGGCGACGGACACAACCGCCCCCACAGCACCGGAGCGATGCTGCGGGGCATCGGAGCGTCCAGGCCGCATCGGGCGTCCTGGGGCGTGAGGAAACCCGCCCCCGCATTCCCGGACCACGGACACGATCCGCCGGCGCCGGACGCGGAGCGAAAGCGGGGGACCAGGGGGTACCTCCCAGCGGTAGCTGGGGGAGTGCCCACAACCGTTCGGGGCACACGGCTGAGCACGAGTCCTGGCACCAGGACTCACTCCCGCTCAGCCCCTAGGAACGGTCTCTTCTCATACCCAAGGAGGACCCGGCACCGCGGCATACGTCCCTGGTCCCGTACGGAAACCGGAGCGCGGGCTGATACCCCGTCCCCCTTGTGCTGTGACCATGGGAGGAACGCCCTGATGTCCCCACACCACCCGACAGGAGCCCCCACCGTGACCACGACCCCCTCCGGCGTCCAGGCCGCCGCCGCCCGCGCCACCGCCGCGGCGCGCGCCACGGACCTCACCAAGGTCTACGGGCAGGGCGATACTCAGGTCGTCGCCCTCGACGGTGTCTCCGTCGAATTCCGGCAGGCCGAGTTCACCGCCATCATGGGCCCGTCGGGCTCGGGCAAGTCGACCCTGATGCACTGCATGGCGGGCCTGGACACGGTCTCCGGCGGCTCGGCCCGCATCGGTGACGTGGAGCTGACCTCGCTCAAGGACAAGAAGCTCACCCAACTGCGCCGGGACAAGATCGGGTTCATCTTCCAGGCGTTCAACCTGCTGCCCACGCTCAACGCGCTGGAGAACATCACCCTGCCGATGGACATCGCCGGCCGCAAGGCGGACAAGGCGTGGCTGGACCAGGTGGTGACCACCGTGGGCCTGTCCGACCGGCTCAAGCACCGCCCCGCCCAGCTTTCCGGCGGCCAGCAGCAGCGCGTCGCGGTGGCCCGCGCGCTGGCCGGCAAGCCCGAGATCATCTTCGCCGACGAGCCGACCGGCAACCTGGACTCGCGCTCCGGCGCCGAGGTCCTCGGCTTCCTGCGCAACTCGGTACGCGAACTGGGCCAGACCGTGGTCATGGTCACCCACGACCCCGTCGCCGCCTCGTACGCCGATCGGGTGGTCTTCCTCGCCGACGGCCGGATCGTCGACGAGCTGCGCGACCCGACCGCCGAGACGGTCCTGGACCGGATGAAGCGCTTCGACGCCAAGGGCCGCACCAGCTGATCCGGGCCCGGCGCCCCACGCCCCACGCCACCCTCTTACTTGGACTGACCATGCTCCGTACCGCCTTGCGCAACGTGCTCGCGCACAAGGCCCGGCTGATGATGACCGTACTCGCCGTCCTGCTCGGCGTGGCCTTCGTCTCGGGCACCCTGGTGTTCACCGACACCATCTCCAGCGCCTATCAGAAGAGCTCCGAGAAGGGCTTCTCGGGCGTCGACGTCGCCATCCAGCCGGACAAGTCCGACGACGACTCCGGAAACCCCGGCGCCGCGCCCCGGCTGACCCAGCGCCTGCTCGACCAGGCCGGTCAGGTGCCCGGCACCGCCTCGGCCATCGGCGCCGTCTCCGGCTACACCGCGGTCGCCGACAAGAACGGCGACCTGCTGGGCAACGGCTTCGCCAACACCGGCGCCAACTACTACCCCGGCGCCGACGGCAAGGACCCCCGCTACACGCTGACCGACGGCCGCGCCCCCAAGGCCGCGGGCGAGGTCGCGCTCGACTCCAAGACCGCCGACCGCGGCCACTACAAGGTGGGCGACACGGTCCGGCTGTCGGTGGACGGCCCGGTGCGCCAGGAGAAGGTCGTCGGCGTCTTCACCACCGACGACGGCAATGTCGCCGCGGGCGGCAGCCTGGTGCTGTTCGACACCGCCAACGCTCAGCGGCTGTTCGCCAAGCCGGGTGAGTTCGACGAGATCGACCTGAAGGCCGCCCCGGGCACCTCGCAGGCCGCCCTGAAGTCGGGCGTCGACAAGATCCTCCCCAAGGACGCCGAGGCCACCACCGGTCAGCAGCTCGCCGACGACCAGGCCGCCCTGATCAAGCAGCAGATGAGCGGCATGCAGACCGGCATGCTGGTCTTCGCCGGGATCTCGCTCTTCGTCGGCATCTTCATCATCGCCAACACCTTCACCATGCTGGTCGCCCAGCGCACCCGCGAGCTGGCCCTGATGCGCGCGGTCGGCGCGTCCCGCCGCCAGGTGACGCGCTCGGTGCTGATCGAGGCCACCGCCGTCGGCGCGGTCGCCGCCGTCACCGGCCTGGTCGCCGGCATCGGCATCGGCGCCGGGCTGCGCTCGCTGCTGAACTCCACCGGGGCCACCGTCCCGGACGGCCCGCTGGTCGTCTCCCCGACCGCCATCGCGGTCTCGCTCGTGGTCGGCGTCGTGGTGACCGTGCTCGCCGCCTGGCTGCCGGGCCGCCGCGCCGCGAAGATCCCGCCGGTCGCCGCGATGAACAGCGTGCACGCCGCGCCCACCACCCGCGGCCTGGTGGTGCGCAACACCATCGGCGCCGTCCTGTCCGCGGCGGGCGCGGCGGGCGTGCTGGCCGGAAGCCGCATGGGCAGCGACGGCAAGCTCCCCATGGGCCTGGGCGCGGCGGTCCTGGTGATCGGTGTGTTCGTGCTCACCCCGCTGCTGTCCCGCCCGCTGATCGCGGCCGCCGCCCCCGTGCTGCGCGCCTTCGGGATCTCCGGCAAGCTCGCCCGGCAGAACGCGGTGCGCAACCCGCGCCGTACCGCCGCCACGGCCTCCGCCCTGATGGTGGGTCTGACGCTGATCACGGGCATGACCGTGATCGCGGGCAGCGTCCAGAAGGGCATCGACAACATGGCCACCGGCGCCCTGAAGTCGGACTACGTGGTCAGCCTGGGCGGCTTCGACGGCGTCCGCCCGCTGTCGCCCGACGTGGAGCGGACCCTCGGCAAGCTCGACCAGGTCACCACCCTCAGCCCGCTGCGCAACTCCGCGTCCCGGGTCGACGGCGACACCGAATACCTGACGGGCGTCAACGGCAAGGCCATCCAGGACCTGGTCGGAGTCGACTTCAAGGAAGGCTCCTTCGCCGGGCTCGGCGGCGACAAGGCCGTGGTCGACGACAAGACCGCCGACCGCTACGGGTGGAAGCGCGGCTCGGCCTTCACCGTCACCTACGAGGACGGCCGCAAGGGTCGGCTGTCGGTCGCGGGCGTCTACGAGGGCAACCAGATGATCCGCGGCATCATGCTGGACAACGCCACCCTCACCCCGCACATGCGCACCGTGACCGATATGCAGGTCATGCTGAAGACCAAGGACGGGGCCTCCGAGGCCACCAAGAACGCCATCGAGAAGGCGCTCGGCAACAACCCCGCGATCCAGGTCCAGGACAAGAAGGACATCTCCAACGGCATCGCCCAGTTCTTCACCCTGATGCTGAATATGCTCTACGGGCTGCTGGCCATGGCCGTCATCGTCGCGGTGCTCGGGGTCATCAACACCCTCGCGATGTCGGTCTTCGAGCGGTCCCAGGAGATCGGCATGCTGCGGGCCATCGGTCTCGACCGGCGCGGCATCAAGCGCATGGTGCGCCTGGAGTCGCTGGTGATCTCGCTGTTCGGCGGGGTGCTCGGGATCGGCCTCGGCGTCTTCTTCGGCTGGGCGGCGGGCGAGCTGATCGCGAGCGGCCTGCCCACGTATGAGCTGGTGCTGCCGTGGGGGCGGATGACCGTCTTCCTGGTGCTGGCCGCGGTCGTCGGCGTCCTGGCCGCACTGTGGCCGGCCCGCCGCGCGGCAAAGCTCAACATGCTGGCGGCGATCAAGGCGGAGTAGGGGGCGGGGGGCCCTTTCCCCTACCCGCCCCTTCCCGAAACTGGGGGGCAAGCCCCCAGACCCCCGGACGCCCTTCGGGCGTGTCCTCAAGCGCCGGACGGGCTGACTTTCCGCCTGGACGGGCTTGATTCGCCCGCCAGGGCGAATCAAGCCCGTCCGGCGTTTGAGGACCGGGGTCCGGGGCGGAGCCCCTCACGCGGCGGAGCCGCACATCGACAGGGGCCGGGAAGGGGCGGGTAGGGGAAGCCCCGCTCTCACCCCAGCCAGTCGCGGGAGCGCAACCGCATGCCGGACGTGCCGTCCTCCGGGGTGCGGACCGCCAGGACCTGGTTCACCCCGATGCGGTTGCGCTCGAAGGACAGCGCCGACGCCGCCATGTAGAGCCGCCACACCCGGGCCCGCCCCGGCGAGGTGAGCCGGACGGCCTGCTTCCAGTGGGCCTCCAGGTTGGCGACCCAGCCGCGCAGCGTGAGGGCGTAGTGCTCGCGGATCGCCTCCACGTCGCGCACCTCGAAGCCCGCCTCCTCCAGTTGGGCGACGGTCCGCCCGACCGGGGCCAGCTCGCCGTCGGGAAAGACGTAGCGGTCGATGAACTCGTCGACGTGGTACGCCTCCTCGTCGGGCTCCGGGCGCCGCGCGATCTGGTGGTTGAGCAGCCGGCCGCCGGGCTTCAGCAGGGCGTGGAGGTCGGCGGCGTACTCGGCGTAGCGCGCGGAGCCGACGTGCTCGGCCATGCCGATCGAGGAGATCGCGTCGTACGGACCGTCGGCGATCTCGCGGTAGTCCTGGACCCGGATCTCGACCTGGTCGGTGAGCCCGGCGTCGGCCACGCGCTTGCGGGCGTACGCCGCCTGCTCCTGCGAGAGCGTGATGCCGACGGCGCGCACACCGTACTCGCGCGCCGCGTGCAGCACCATCGAGCCCCAGCCGCAGCCGACGTCCAGCAGCCGCTGGCCGGGCCGGAGCGCCAGCTTGCGGCAGACGAGGTCGAGCTTGGCGCGCTGGGCGTCCTCCAGCGTGCCGCCCTCGGCGGGGGGCCGCTCCCAGTAGGCGCAGGAGTAGACCATGGACGGGCCGAGCACCAGCTCGTAGAAGTCGTTGCCGACGTCGTAGTGGTGGCTGATGGCCTCCTTGTCGCGGCGCAGTGTGTGCAGCGGCCCGCGCCACACACGGCGCGCCTCCTCGCGGGGCGGGGCCGGGGGCAGTGCGGGCCTGGCGAGGCCGATCAGGGTGCGGGCGGCGGAGCGCACCGCGGGATCGCGCAGCGCCTTGAGGGCCGCAGCCGCCTTCGACTGCCGCTGAGCCGCGGGGCCGCGCTCCCACAGCAGCCCGGCCATCAGGTCCAGGGCCTCGTACAGATCGCCCTCGATGTCGAGGTCGCCGGCCACCCAGGCGCGGGCCAGGCCCAGCTCGCCGGGTTTCCACAGGAGCCGGTGCAGCGCCCTGCGGTGCCTCAGGACGAGGACGGGGGTGTGCGGTGGGCCCGCCTCGCTGTGGTCCCAGGCGCGGATCCGGACGGGGAGCGGGGCTCCCAGTACCTCCTCGGCCAGTGCGGTGAGCCGCCGGGCGGCGTCGGCCATGTCACACACCTCCGTGATGGCGAGTCAGGAAGATTCACTCACCACGTAAACACCACGGGTCCCCCGCACAGTCCCGCCGACACGTGTGGAATCGGCAAAGACCATCCGCTCGCAGGCGCACCGGGACACCAGGGCACCGGAAACGGGAAACGCCGAAGGGCGCCCGCCCCACGGATGGCGGACGCCCTTCGGCGTTCAGCTGTGCTCGGCGCGGCCCGGCGTCAGGACGCCTTGGCCTTCTCGGCCTGCTTGGCCGCGGCTGCCGCGGAGACCGGGGCGGCCGCCTCGTAGAACTCCTCGCGGGGGTTCTCCATGGCGCCGAGGGAGACGACCTCGCGCTTGAGGAACATGCCCAGCGTCCAGTCGGCGACGACCCGGATCTTGCGGTTGAAGGTCGGCATGGCCATGCCGTGGTAGCCACGGTGCATGTACCAGGCCAGCCGGCCCTTGAGCTTGATCTTGGTCTTGCCGACGACGATCATCGCGACGCCCTTGTGCAGACCGAGCCCCGCGACCGCACCCTTGTTGGCGTGCTTGTACTCGCGCTGCGGGAAGCCCCGCATGCCCGAGATCACGTTGTCGCCGAGCACCTTGGCCTGGCGCAGCGCGTGCTGGGCGTTCGGCGGGCACCAGGCGCCCTCGCCGACGGCGAGGTCCGGCACCTGGGCGTTGTCGCCCGCGGCCCAGATGTACTCGCTGCCCTGGACCTGAAGCGTCGCCGCGGTGTCCACGTGGCCACGGGGGCCGAGCGGGAGGCCGAAGCGGGCGAGCGCCGGGTTCGGCTTGACGCCGGCCGTCCACACGATCGTGTTGGAGTCGACCTCGAGGCCGTTCTTCAGCACCACGTGGCCGTCGATGCAGGAGTCCATCGAGGTGCCGAGGTAGACCTCGACGCCGCGCTTCTGGAGGTGCTCCAGACCCCACTGGCCGAGCTTCGGGCCGACCTCGGGGAGGATCTTGTCGGCGGCGTCGACCAGGACGAAGCGCATGTCCTCGCGCTTCACGCTGGTGTAGTACTTGGCGGCGTCGCGCGCCATGTCCTCGACCTCGCCGATGGTCTCCGCACCCGCGAAGCCACCGCCGACGAAGACGAAGGTCAGCGCCTTGCGGCGGACCTCCTCGTCGGTCGTGGAGTCGGCCTTGTCGAGCTGCTCGAGGACGTGGTTGCGCAGGCCGATGGCCTCCTCGATGCCCTTCATGCCGATGCCGTTCTCGGCGAGGCCGGGGATCGGGAAGGTGCGGGAGACCGCGCCGAGAGCGATGACCAGGTAGTCGAAGGGCAGCTCGTACGCCTCGCCGACGAGCGGCTGGACGTTGGCGACCTTGCGGTCCTGGTCGATGGTCGTCACTCGGCCGGTGAGGACCTCCGCCTTGGGGAGCACACGCCGCAGCGGGACCACGACGTGGCGCGGGGAGATGCTGCCGGCCGCAGCTTCTGGAAGGAAGGGCTGGTACGTCATGTACGAGCGGGGGTCGACGACCGTGACGGTCGCCTCGCCGTACCGCATCTTCTTCAGAATGCGGCGCGCCGCGTACAGGCCTACGTACCCACCGCCTACAACGAGGATCCTGGGACGCTCCGTGGTGCTCATGATTCGAGTATCCAGCACCCTCCGGGGGGTGCCTCGTGAGCCCCTTCACAAGCTTGTTGAGGGGGTCTGCTACACTCCGCCGCCCCCGTGACACACGCCATACCCGCCGAGGGGAACCACCAGGGTCGCCGACGCGTTGACAGCCCCGCTGATCTGCGCTTGCGAGTGAACGCGGGAGTAGACCACCGGGGTCCGCGGCCTCGCCGTCACACGCCTGAAACAACCTCCGGGAGGGCCGTCCGGCGGGAGCGTCCGCCGAAACCACCCACGAAGGAGTCTCAGCCGTCACACCCGGCGGCCACCAGGCAATTTTTTCATGTGAAGCTTTTCACGAACTTTTTGCCGGGCCCGTCTCCACGGGCCCCTCACACGGGGTCCACACACCCTCCGGGCGGCCCTCAGAGCCCCGTCAGGCGATGCTCCAGGCGATGCCGTCGAGGATGTCGTGCTCGCTCACCACGACCTCCCGGGCCCCGCATCGCTCCATGATCGTAAGCAGCACGAGCGCCCCTGAGGCGATCACATCCACCCGGCCCTCGTGCATCACCGGGATCGCCGCCCGCTCGGCGTGCGTCGAGCCGATCAGCTTGTCCGTGATCTCGCGGACCTGGTCGAGGGAGACGCGCGAGTGGTGGATGGCGGAGGAGTCGTACTCCGAGAGCCCCAGCGCGATGCCGGCGACGGTGGTGACCGAGCCCGCCAGCCCGACCAGACTACCCGCCCCCCGGATCGGCACCGTCTCCTCGACGAGATCCAGGGCCCGCTCGATGTCGGCCCTTATGGCGGCGATCTGACCGACCGCCGGCGGATCGGTGATCCGGCCGTCCACGACCAGATGACGCTCCGTCATCCGCACACAGCCGATGTCCACGCTGCGCGCGGCCCGTACCCGTTCGTCGCCGACCACGAACTCCGTCGAGCCGCCGCCGATGTCCACGACCAGATACGGCCGGGCGAAGCCCTCGCGGTCGGTCAGCTCCTTGGTGGCGCCCGTGAAGGAGAACTCCGCCTCCTGGTCGCCGCTGATCACCTCGGGCTCCACGCCCAGGAACGCCACGACCCCGCGCACGAACTCCTCGCGGTTCTCGGCGTCGCGGGAGGCGGAGGTGGCGACGAAGCGGACCCGCTCGACGCCGAGCCCGCCGATCACCTCCGCGTACTCACGGCAGGCCGCGAAGGTGCGCTCCAGGGCCTCGGGGGCCAGCCGCCCGGTGCGGTCCACGCCCTGGCCGAGCCGGACGATCCGCATCCGGCGGTCCAGCTCGGTGATCCGCCCGGTGGCCGGATCGGCGTCGGCCACCAGCAGCCGGATCGAGTTGGTGCCGCAGTCCACGGCCGCGACGCGGGTCATGCTCTGTCCCCCGCGTCCTCTTCGGCGTCCGTCGCCCCGCCGCACGGCGTCACGCACGGCCCCTTCGCCCACCACTTCGGCAGCAGGGCGATGGCCTCGTCCCCGAGCGGGTTGACGCCGGGGCCCGCGGCGAGGGAGTGGGCCACGAGGACATGCAGACACTTCACCCGGTCCGGCATGCCGCCGGCGCTCGGGAACCCCTCCAGCACCTCGATCGCGTCGCGGCGCGCGAGATAGTCCTCATGGGCCGCCCGGTAGGCGTCGGCCAGCCCGGGGTCGGCGGCCAGCCGTGCCGACATGTCCTTCATCACGCCCTCGGCCTCCAGCGTGCCGATCGCCGAGGCGGCGCGCGGGCACGTCAGGTAGTAAAGGGTCGGGAAGGGCGAGCCGTCCTCGAGCCGCGGCGCGGTCTCGACGACGTCCGGGTTGCCGCAGGGGCAGCGGTGCGCGACGGCGCGCAGCCCGCGCGGCAGGCGGTTCAGCTGCTCCTTGACGGCGGCGATGTCCGCGTCGGTGGGCGCGGTGGGCTCCGTCTGCGGAGGAGGCGTGTCCATGGGTGGGATGTTCTCTTCGATCGGTTCGGACCGGCCGCCCGGGGCGGCCGGTTTCTTCGGTCAGCGCCCGGCGCGGCCCGCGTGGTCCGTCGCGTCCGCCTGGTCGGCTTTATCCGCCTTGTCAGCTTTATCGACGCTGTCCCACATGTTGCTGTACCAGGGGCGGTCGGCCGCGCCCTGGTCGGACGAGCGCTCGGTCTCGCCGCCGCCGTCGACCACGCTGTAGCCGGTCTCCCCCGGCCGCGTGAAGTGCAGCCGCTCGCGGGCCTGCTGCTCGACGTACGCCGGGTCCTGGAGCCTGGCCTTCTGCTCCAGCAGCTTCTTGACGTCCGCGCGCTCCTTCTCGGCCTGGCGCCGCTGTTCGGAGATGTCCGAGCGCTGCGAGATGTACTGCCGCATCGGATAGGCGAGGGCCACCACGAGCGAGCAGACGACCAGCGCGAGGAGCGCGGCCCGGCCGGTGAGACGGCTGCGGCGGCGCCGGATACGGGCGCGGTAGACGCGGGCGGCGGCGTGCTCGCCGAACGCCCTCAGCCTGGTCGCGGTGGAGAACCGATCCCGATCCGCCGGCACGTCGCCTCCCCGGTCATGACTTCGCTGTGTACGCCGTCCCCGGCCACGGTACGGGACCGGGGCCGGGGACGGCGGTCAGACTCGGCGGGGCTCAGCCCTTGACGACCGCGCCCTTGAAGCGCGGGAAGGCGGAGCGGCCCGCGTACACCGCCGCGTCGTCGAGGATCTCCTCGATGCGCAGCAGCTGGTTGTACTTGGCCACGCGCTCGGAGCGGGCGGGGGCACCGGTCTTGATCTGGCCGCAGTTGGTGGCGACGGCCAGGTCGGCGATGGTGACGTCCTCGGTCTCGCCGGAGCGGTGCGACATCATGCACTTGAAGCCGTTGCGCTGGGCCAGCTCGACCGCGTCCAGGGTCTCGGTCAGCGAGCCGATCTGGTTGACCTTGACCAGCAGCGAGTTCGCGGTGCCGCTCTCGATACCGCGGGCCAGCCGCTCCGGGTTGGTGACGAACAGGTCGTCGCCGACCAGCTGGACCTTGTCACCGAGCTGGTCGGTGATCGTCTTCCAGCCGTCCCAGTCCTCCTCGTTCAGCGGGTCCTCGATGGAGACCAGCGGGTACGCGTCGACCAGCTCGGCGTAGTACGCGGTCATCTCGGCGGCGCTGCGCGCCTTGCCCTCGAACGTGTAGGTGCCGTCCTTGTAGAACTCGGAGGCGGCCACGTCGAGCGCCAGCGCGATGTCCTGGCCCGGCTGGTAGCCGGCCTTCTTGATCGCCTCGACGATCAGGTCGAGGGCGTCGCGGTTGGAGCTCAGGTTCGGGGCGAAGCCGCCCTCGTCGCCGAGGCCGGTGGACAGGCCCCGCTCCTTCAGCACGGACTTCAGGGTGTGGTACACCTCGGTGCCCCAGCGCAGCGCCTCGGAGAAGGACTCCGCGCCGATCGGCGCGATCATGAACTCCTGGATGTCCACGTTGGAGTCGGCGTGCGAGCCGCCGTTGAGGATGTTCATCATCGGGACCGGCAGCAGGTGGGCGTTCGGCCCGCCGAGGTACCGGAAGAGCGGGAGGTCGGAGGCCTCGGACGCGGCGTGCGCCACGGCGAGCGAGACGCCGAGGATGGCGTTGGCGCCGAGCGAGGACTTGTCCGGGGTGGCGTCCAGGTCGAACATCGCCTGGTCGATCAGGCGCTGCTCGGTGGCGTCGTAGCCGACGAGCTCCGGACCGATCTGCTCGATGACGGCGAGGACGGCCTTCTCGACACCCTTGCCGCCGTAACGGTTCTTGTCACCGTCGCGGAGTTCGAGGGCCTCGAAGGCACCGGTGGACGCACCGGAGGGCACGGCGGCACGGCCGGTGCTGCCGTCGTCGAGGCCGACCTCGACCTCGACCGTGGGGTTGCCTCGCGAGTCGAGGATCTCGCGAGCTACGACGACGTCGATGGACGGCACGAGGTTCTCCTTCGTATGGGTCTGTCGTTCTCCGGCATGAGCCTAACGGGCCCGGGGGCCGGGCCCGACGAAGCCCCGGCGGGGCGCGCCTCAGGTGGGGGGGCGGCGCGCCCGGCCGGGGCGGTCCTCGGGGATGTCGGGGTCGCGGTCGCCGGGCTGGGGGGAACGGTCCCGGCGGGGGGTCAGCCGAGGTGGAGCTGCTGGCCCGGGTAGATGAGGTTGGCGTCCTCGACGATGTCCTTGTTCAGCTCGAAGAGCTTCTTCCAGCCGCCCTTGACGTGGTGCGCCTCGGCGATCTTGGAGAGGGTGTCGCCGGACTTGACCTTGTACTCGCCGTCGCCCTTCTTGAACGTGTGGCGGGCCTCACCGCGCGCGGCGTGCTGACCCTCGCCGCGGGGCTGCGCCTTCGGCTTGGCGGGCTGGGCGGGCTTGGCAGGCTGGGCCGGCTTCGCGGGCTGGGCCGGCTTGGCAGGCTGGGCCGGCTTCGAGGACTGCGTGGTGGAGCTGGAGGGGGTCGGGGTGCCGCTGGTGGTCAGCCCCGTGCCGCACACCGGCCAGGCGCCCTTGCCCTGCCCGGCCAGGACCTTCTCGGCTATCTGGATCTGCTGGTCCTTGGTGGCCAGGTCGGCGCGGGAGGCGAAGGACGTACCGCCGTACGCGGCCCAGGTGGAGTTGGTGAACTGGAGGCCGCCGTAGAAGCCGTTGCCCGTGTTGATGGACCAGTTGCCGCCGGACTCGCACTGCGCGACCTTGTCCCACTGGGCGGTGGTCGCGGCCGAGGCGGAGGTGGCCCCCAGGATCGGTGCGGCGATGGCCGCACCGGCGACGCCGGCGAGTGCGGCGATGCGGGTGACCTTCGAGGGACGGCGGTGCTTACCCTTGTCGTTACGCATGTTCGTTCCTCACCGACGCCTACGAGGTGAGCTGTCGGGTTCGGACGTGAGTTGCCCGGCCGGACGCGGCTGACCGCGTCCGTCTTCACCCCTAGCCGACCGAGCCCGTCTCCGGGCCGCCGCGGCACCTACCTTGGGTCCCCCGCTCCTGCCTTCGGCGCTGACGCGTCTGGTTCCCCCCGACCGCCGGCAGGACTCGGCGTGACGATCGACGGTGCCCGCGGTAGCGAGCGGGAAGACGTTAAACACACCTTCCGATGAGGTTCAAACCCCCATATCTCAGCGAAGGCGGCCCGATCCGCACCCAGCCGTCCCACATCTACGCAGGTGAGGCCGGGTACGGAAAGATCGGACAGGAGGCACAGGCCGGGCGATGTGACGAGATGTATGTCTCACTGCCGCCAGATCGGGCATTTCACCCCGAACTGCCGCTACCTCGCGCTGAGATCGAGACGCTGACCAGGGTGGATGAGGCCGGGGTTGCCCCCGATGAGCGATTTGTCGCTCTGGTACAGCCGGGCCCAGTCTCCGTTGGCCTCCTGCCCGTCCACGGTGTCTGACGAGGCGTCATCGGTGCGCACGCTGGAGTCCTCGCGGCCGAGGGGCGGAAGCGTGATCTCGGTGCGGCCCTCGCCGCCGCGCGAGGCGTGCCGCCCGGAGGGCCGCGCCTCGTCCGACGCGTCCCCGGACTCGCCCTCCTGGGCGTCGGGTGCGCCGCGGTGGCGGCCGGTGGGCGCGGAGGAGTCCTCGTCGACCTTGTCGCCCTTGGCGCCCTTGTCGGCGCCGGAGGGCGCGCCGCCCTCCCCGCGGGACGTCTCGTCGGCGGCGCGGTCGGAGTCGCCGGACTTGCCGTGGCCCTTCCCGTCGGAAGCGCCATCGACCGCGCTGCCGTCCGCGCCGTCGCCGGTCGCGGAGGGATCCGGCGTCCCGGTCTTGTCGGACTTACCGGACTCCTCCGAGTTATCGGATTCACGGGAGTTATCGGACTGACCGGAATTACCGGACGATTCCCC
Source organism: Streptomyces sp. NPDC021225 (assembly GCF_044332865.1). Taxonomy (NCBI): domain Bacteria; kingdom Bacillati; phylum Actinomycetota; class Actinomycetes; order Kitasatosporales; family Streptomycetaceae; genus Streptomyces; species Streptomyces sp. NPDC021225. The sequence continues at coordinate 122,114 of NZ_JBIRPV010000007.1, forward strand.
CGTCTTGGAGTCGTCGATCCCCGTGGGCTCCTCCGAATCCTTGGCCTCCGGCCCGCCCTTGCCGCCGGAGTTCCCGTCCAGCGCGTCGCCGAGGTCGGCGAGCCCGGCACCCAGCGCACAGCTCGGCCAGGCGTCCGGCCCGCGGTCGCCGAGGATCGCCTGGGCGATGGCTATCTGCTGGGAGCGGCTGGCGAGGTCGGGGCGCGGGGCGTACTGCTGGCCGCCGTACTTCTTCCACATGTCCAAGGTGATCTGGAGACCGCCGTAGAAGCCATTGCCTCCGTTGGCGCTCCACATCCCGCCGCTCTCGCACTCGGCGACGCGGTCCCAGGTCTGGGCTTCCGCGGCCTGGGCGCTGACGGCGCCGAAGAGCGGCATGGCGATGCCCGCGCCGGTCACCCCCGCTGCGAGCACGATTGCCGGAGCCTGACGGGGGCGGCGGTGTCGACCGTTCCCGGAGCGCATGCGTTCTGCCTCTCGTGTGGCGGCTGAGTCGTCGGTCGAAACATAGCGACGCCATACGATCATCACAAGCAGATGTATCCCAGGTCACGCAGCGATCACGTGACTGACGTTATGTCACCTATGCCCCGCTCCCGAGGCGTTGCCGGGCCCTGCCGCCGGCCCTGCTTCCGGCCCGACCCCGGCGACCGGGCCCCAGGTCACGGGCAGTTCGCGCAGCCCCCGCATGATCAGGCCGCCGCGCCGGCGCACATCCTCCGGCTCCACCGCGAGCCGCAGATCCGGCAGGCGCCGCAGCAGGGTGCCAATGGCGGTCTGGGCCTCCAGCCGGGCCAGCGGAGCGCCCAGGCAGTAGTGGATGCCATGGCCGTACCCGAGGTGCTGGTTGTCGGTGCGCGAGAGATCGAGCACATCGGGTGCGTCGAAGCGCTCGGGGTCCCGGTCGGCGGCGGCGAGCACCACCAGCACCGGCTCGCCCGCGGCGATCCGCTCGCCGCCGATCACCACGGGTTCGGTGGCGAACCGCCAGGTGGCGATCTCCACCGGCCCGTCATAGCGGAGCAGTTCCTCGACACCGGTCGCCAGCAGCCCCTCGTCCCCTTCATTGAGGGCCCGGCGCAGCCGGTCGCACTGGGCGGGGTCGCGCAGCAGCGCGTAGACGCCGTTGCCGATGAGATTGACGGTGGTCTCGAAGCCGGCGAACAAAAGGATGAAGGCCATGGCCGCGGCCTCGTTCTCGGTGAGGTGCTCGCCGTGGTCACTGGCCCGGATCAGCCCGGAGATCAAGTCATCCGCCTCACCCTCGCGCAGCGACTCCCGCTTGCGGTGGATGAGATCGGCGAGATAGGCGCGGATCCGCTTCACCGCCCGGGCCACCCCGCCGCGCGGCCCGCCCCCGTGACGGATCATCATCCCGGCCCAGTCCCGGAAGTCGTCCTGGTCCTCGCGGGGCACGCCCAGCAGATCGCAGATGGCGTAGATGGGCAGCGGGAAGGCGAACTCATGGATCAGGTCCGCCTCCCCTCTCGCCTGGAAGTCGTCGATGAGGCGGTCGGTCAGCTCCTGGACGCGCGGAGCGAAGGCCGCCACACGGCGCGGCGTGAACGCCTTGGACACCAGCCGCCGCAGCCGGGTGTGGTCGGGCGGGTCGATATTGAGCAGATGCGTCATGAGGTCCGCGCCGCGCTCACCCGGAATGCCCACCTTTCCCTTGGCGTGGGCGACTTCACTGTGGTGAATCGGATTCTTCGACAACCGGGGATCGGCGAGCGTGGCCCGCGCGTCGGCATAGCGGGTCACCAGCCATGCCTCGACACCGCTGGGCAGGGTGGTCCGGTGAACAGGCTCGTGTTCGCGCAGCCAGGCGTACGCCGGATACGGGTCGTCGGCGAACTCCCAGCTGAAAAGGGTCGAGGGGCAGTCGGGGCGGGGCTGGTCTGGCATCCCCCGACGATAAGACCGTCCGGGAGTAGGGAGCGCGGGAGAAGGAGCGGGTCGAGGGCCGAGTCTGGGCGTGCCGCGTGAGGAGAGCGCAGCGGCGCTGCGTGCGACGAGCGCGGTGCGTTCAGGCGAAAGCCATCGGCACGCGACGCCGCGGGCCCTACTGCCGGACGGTCTAAGACAGGTCCCGAATTCGCGATCCCATGGAAACAGGGGCATAAACACCGGGCCATATCCGATGCGTGTGCGAATGCCCGATCGGGCACTCAAGCACAGCGTGATTGGCCGATACCGGACCGCCACCGAAGGCCCGGCAGGGGGGTGCCCACGGGCGCGCCCCGCGACGCCCTGCCATACCCGGCGGAGTCGGTGAACACAGGGCGAAGTCCGCGTGGCTGAATCAGTGTCAGCGCCGCGAATGGGACGGAGGCACATGCACATCGGCCCCTGACCCTGGTGATACGATCACCGCGCTTGCCAGGCGAGCCATGGGCGCGTAGACACGCGGCATCCGGCAAAAAGCCGAAAAGGGTCATCACTCTGAGGAGCATTATGCCGCCAGTCGGGCATCTGGAGCCGATCCGGCAGGCCGACGCCCCCGCGCTGGCGCCGTGGAGACGGGAGTGCCGTCCTCGAATCGAGCGGGCCCCGTCCGGCCACTGACTCGCCGCCGCCCCGACGACAATCCGGAACGCACCGTGCGAAACCCTTTCAGTCCCTGGCGGTCTAGTCGCTTAAAGAGAGTCTCATGACGCAATACATACAGGACCCAGCGCTCTGGGCTCTGATCGTTGGTACTCCTCTCGCCGCAACCGCCATATTCCGCGGGCGAAAGGCACGTACAAAGCTCGTCAACGAGAAGGCCGAGCTCCAGAATCGCCATACCGAGCTCGAAAGCAATTATTCGGCAGCGGTCCAGGAAGCCCATGACCGCGCGGAAGAAGCCACGAAGAGCGCGCTGAAGTCCGCGATGCGTACGCTCCAGGGTCTCGCCAACGAGCAGCAGTTGGCGATCTCCAAGACCCAGGAGAAGTACGGGGAGCACTACATGCTCCAGGACCTCCTCGAGATCGACCACATGAACTCGCAGTTCGGTCGGCGTGCCCAGTCCATCGCCGTGCTCTGTGACGGCTGGCTCGGCCGCCAGCGCTCGGTCGCCTCGGTGTACGACGTGGTCCGCAGCGCGAAGGGCCGTATCCGCCACTACACGCGCGTCGAGATCCGTTCCCAGTCGAACTTCGCCCTGGTCAGCCGCGCCGTCGAGCCGGTCGCGCTGGCGCTGGCCGAGCTGCTGGACAACGCGACCAGCTATTCGGCACCGGACTCGCCGATCGACATCACCATCCGCACCGTGCCCAAGGGCGTCTGCATCATCATCGACGACGCCGGTGTCGGTATGAACGAGGAAGAGAAGAACAGGGCCGACGAGCTCCTCGCCTCCAAGCGAGCGTCGGGCGTCACGGGCCTGGGAAATCCCCCGCAGTTCGGTTTCGCGGTCATCGGCGTGCTCGCTGCCCGCTACGGCTTCACTGTCTCCGTGGATTCGGCCTCTCCCTACGGTGGTGTGCGCGCGGTGGTACTTCTGCCCGAGGACCTTCTCACCAACATGCCCGAGCCGGAGGAGCCGTCGGCGGTCACCCCGGCCGCCGCCAGGCCGCGTGCCGAGGAGGCTTCCGGCGAACCCTCCACGCCCGGGGGCCTGCCCAAACGTCGGCGCAAGGGCTCGATCTCCATCGTGCCCAGGGCGGACTCCACCTCCGCCGCGGCCCGGACGAGCGAGGAGGCAGCCTCGATCATGGGCGCTTTCCAGCGCGGCACTCAGTCCGGCCGCTCCGCAAACCCGAGCAGGGAAGGGCACGATCTTTCGTGAACAACGATCTGTCATGGATGCTTGAGAGCGCCCTGGAGGTACCAGGCGCCCGTCACGCGCTCCTGGTCTCCGCGGACGGTCTGCTGATGGCCCGCTCCAAGGACGTCCAGAAGGACGAGGCAGACTCGATCGCCGCGGCGATGAGCGGCATCCAGTCGTTGAGCCGCACGATGTCCAGCTTCTGTGGCGACCCCCGGATGACCTGGCGCCAGACGCTGGTGGAGTTCGACGGCGGCTGGGTCTTCCTCATCTCCGCCGGAGAAGGCGCCTACTTGGCCGTGTCGTCCGCTCCCGACGTCGACATGGCGGACATCACCTTCCGGATGCAGCAGCTCGTCGGCCAGCTCGGCAAGGCCCTCAGCACTCCGCCTCGAGAGAGCACAAGTATTCAGGCATGATTACACCGGGTGAGCAAGAGCCAGAGGCCGCGCCCTTAGTGCGACCGTACGTCATCACCAACGGTCGCGGTTTGCCGGAGAACGACCAGTTCAATCTGATCACGCTGGTCACCGCCTCCGAACAGCGACCACCAAGCCATTACGACCCGGAGAAGCGCCGCCTTCTGGACCTGTGTGGCGGAGGTTACCTCTCGGTCGCCGAAATCGCGGGACACCTGGGACTTCCGATCGGCATCGTGAAGGTGCTGCTGTCCGACCTCTCCTCGGACGGATATCTCATCACGCGCGCCCCGGCGCCTCCCGCTCAACTCGTTGACGTATCGGTGCTCCAGGAGGTGCTCGATGGTCTCCAGGCCCGCTTCGGATGAGGACGTCTATCTGCGCAACGATGTGCAGATAGCCGCCAAGATCCTGGTGGTGGGGCATTTCGCCGTGGGCAAGACGACATTCATCGGCACCATGTCCGAGATTCCCCCGCTGCGCACCGAGGAAACCATGACGCAGGCGGCGGCCCACATCGACGATCTGCGCGGGGTCCACGGCAAGACCACGACCACCGTGGCCATGGACTTCGGCCGGCTCACCCTCAGTGACCGACTCGTCCTGTATCTGTTCGGCACCCCCGGACAGCAGCGCTTCGTGCAGGTCTGGGAGGACATGACCCGCGGCGCCCTCGGGGCGCTGGTGCTGGTCGACCCCGACCGTCTCAAGGAGTCCTTCGACGTCATCGACCTGGTCGAGCAGTACGGGCTCCCCTACGCGATATCCGTCAACCACTTCGACGGCACGCCGGTCCGCTCCGACGACGAGCTTCGTGAGGCTCTCGACCTGCTGCCGGAGACGCCGGTCGTCACCTGTGACGCACGCGACACGAAGTCATCGGCCAACGCACTGATCACCCTCGTGCGCTATCTCCAGGAACGTGCCCGCTAGGAGCAAGAATGAACAACCAATCGGCCTTCCCCGAGCCACCACCCGGCTGCCCCGCGCACAACAGCGGCAGGCGCGTGCCGATGTACGGCCCGGAGTTCGCGGCCGATCCGCAGGCGTTCTACGACCACATGCGCCACTACGGGCCGGCCGCGCCGGTCGAGCTGGCCCCCGGTGTGGACGCCACCCTCGTCACGGACTACGCGGCGGCACTCCAACTGCTGCAGAACCCCGACACCTTCCGGAAGGACTCGCGCCGCTGGCGTGATCTGAACGAGGGCAAGGTGGCGCCGAACAACCCGGTGCTGCCCATGCTCGCCTACCGGCCGAACGCGCTGTTCACCGACGGCGCGGAGCATCTGCGACTGCGCCAGGCGGTGACGGACAGCCTCGCCGGCGTGGACGCGCACTGGCTCAGCCGCCAGGTCGAGCGCGTCTCCTCGTACCTGATCAGCCAGTTCAGCGCGCTCGGCGAAGCCGATCTGCTCAGCGACTACGCCAAGATGCTGCCGCTGCTGGTGTTCAATGAGCTCTTCGGCTGCTCGCCGTCCATCGGTGACCGGCTGGTCTTCGGCACCTCCGGCATCTTCGACGCCAGCATGGATGCCGAGAAGGCGAACGAGGAGCTCACCCAGGCCCTGATCGAGCTGGTCGCCCTCAAGCGGCGGCAGCCGGGCGACGACGTCACCTCGCGGCTGATGGCCCACCCGGCCAAGCTGTCGGACGAGGAGATGATCCATCAGCTGGTCATGCTCATCAGCGCCGGTACGGAACCGCAGCGGAACCTCATCGCCAACGGTCTGTACCTGCTGCTGTGCGACGAGAAGCACGCCGGCGGTACGCAGGCCGGCGGGCTCCTGGTCGAGGACGTCATCGACGACGTGCTGTGGAACACCCCGCCGATGGCCAACTACGCCCCGCATTACCCGGTGTGCGACGTCGACCTCGGCGGCAGCCTGCTGAACGCGGGCGATCTCGTGCTGATCAGCTTCGCGGCCGCCAACACCGACCCCGCGCTGTCCTCGTCGCGGCAGGTCCTCAGCAAGCGCGCCCACCTGGCCTGGAGCGCCGGGCCGCACGCGTGCCCCGCGAAGGACTCCGGCCAGCTCATCGCGGTGGCGGCCATCGAGAACCTGCTCAACCACCTGCCGGATATCGAACTGGCCGTGCCCGTGGAGAGCCTGACCTGGCGTCCCGGTCCGTTCCACCGGGCCCTCAACTCGCTTCCGGCCCGCTTCGCCCCGGTTCGCATGCAGCAGTCCTCGGTCATGTCCGCAACCCCGTCGGCGGGTCCGGCGACCACCCCCGCGGCCGCACCCCAGCCGCGCTCCCAGGGCAAGGCGTCGAAGAGCAGCGCGTGGAGCTCATTCCTCGCCTGGTGGCGGTCGTGATCTTGCCCACATTTCGAACCAATTTCCGTATGAATGGATGTTCAATCGTGCGGGTAGGACGTATCGGGAATTCAAGCGGACCGCTGTGTTCCAGCCATTTACGCGACTTAGTGTGACCCCGACCGGGGTTTTGTGGACCAGAAGGAGTGGTTGTGGAACCTACCGCCGCCGGCACGATCGTCGACCGCCGTTCAATGGTTTCACTCATGTCCCGCCTACGCGCTTCCCGAGGGCAGGCCGACCCCTACCCCATCTACGCCGAACTCAGGTCGATGGGCGATGTGCTGCCCGCTCCCTGGGGCGGACACCTTTTGCTGTCCCATGAACTGTGCGACCAGGTCCTGCGCAGTAGGACCTGGGCCACCTTTGATGCCGAGTGGCGGGCACGCCAAGGCGAGGGAAATCGCTGGAGCGCGCCCGCTTCACGTCAATTGAGTAAGACACTCCAGGGACTCAATCCGCCGCACCACACCCGGCAGCGGCGTTCCCTCGGAAATGTATTTGACCGCAATACGCTGACCGGGCTTCAGCCATTTGTCGCCCAGGCCGTCGAAGACCTTCTCGACCGGCTTTCCGGTCAACTGCGCACGAACGGCGAGGCCGACTTCTCCGCCCTGGTCGGCGAGGACCTGCCGGTGGCCACCATCGGCCACTGGCTGAAACTCCCCCAGGCCGACCACGCCCTGCTCAGGGAGCTCACGCACGGCCAGGCATATGCCCAGGAACTACTCCCCTCCGCCAGCCAGCTGGCTCAGGCCAATGCCGCCGCCGAAGGTCTACGCGAGTATTTCACCGCGGTGGTCGCGGAGCGCAGGCGGTCCCTCGGCGACGACGCCCTCTCGAACTGGATCCGCACCTGGGACGAGCTCGAACCGGACCGGGAGGTCGCTGACGAAACGCTTTACCACCTGGTGATGTTCATCGTCATCGCCTCGTTGGAGACCACCTCGACCCTGCTGTCGAACATGGTCTGGCTGCTCGACCAGCACCCGCGGCAGCGAGCCTGGCTGCTGGACCACCCCGAGGCCGCGCCCAACGCCGTCGAAGAGGTCCTGCGTTACGATCCCCCCATTCATCTGACCACCCGGGTCGCCACGGAGGACACCGTTCTCTCCGGGGTTCGAATAGCGAGGGACGAAGTAGTGCACGTCATGATAGCCGCGGCCAATCATGACCCGGACCAATTCGTCGACCCGGACACCTTCGATATCGGGCGCACGGCCGCCCATCTCGGTTTCGGCGGCGGAATTCATTACTGCATCGGAGCCGCACTCGCCCGGGTGGAGGCCACCGAACTGCTCCAGGGTCTCATCCGCCGTTTTCCGACCCTGCGCGTCACCACACCGCCCCTCTGGGAACCCCGCATGGCTTTCCGCCGGCTCACCGCACTCCATGTGGCCGAGCGCTGATCCGCGGGAAGAAGGTAACGGCGTGTCACTCAAGTCGCTGTATGTCACCCACGACGGCCCCGTGGTGCAGGTGAGGTTCAACACCCCGGAAAACGGAAACGCCATCACGGAACGCGTGCTGGACGATCTGCTGGCAGTGCTCGGTGCCGTGCACGACCGCCCCGATATCCGAGTGGTCGTGTTCTCCGGAGCGGGCGAGAATTTCTGCACGGGCGGCGACCGACGGGAATTCGGCGACCAACTCGACACGGACCCCACCGGTGCGGGGTTGCGGACCACCGGCGGCAAGGCCCGCCGGGTGTGCGACGCCCTGGCCACCACGAGCGCCGTCACCATCGCCCGGCTGCACGGCCAGGTCATCGGCGCCGGGCTGGCCCTGGCCCTCTTCTGCGATCTGCGCGTCGGGGCGGACGACTGCCGCTTCAGACTGCCGGAGCTCGCTCTGGGCCTCCCGGCCGCCTGGGGAGGCTCGCTGCCCCGCCTGTTGCAGGAGGCGGGGACCGCCAGGATCCGCGAACTGATCCTGACCGGCGCCGGGTTCGACGCGGCTCAGGCCGAGCGGCTGTCCGTGCTCCACCGGGTCGTCCCGGAGGCGGAGTTGGACCGCGTGGTCGACGAGTGGACCCGGCCCGTCGTCCGCCGCTCCGCCTCGGCGCTGCGGATCACCAAGGCCCTGCTGAACTCCTATGCCTCCAGCAGTCGGCTCGCCGACGCCAGCCTGCTGGACGCCGAGCTCATGGCATCGGTCATCGCCGCCGGACGGACAGGGAACGCATAGCGGGTGCCCGGCGGAACGGCCACGGGCCCCGGCGGTAGCGGGGTCCGCAGGCGTTATCCGGCCTTGCGCCGGGCGGCCTCGGCCGCCCGTATCGCGTCGCGGTACGTACGGGCCGCGGCGCGCAGCGCGGTCTCGGGCTCGATGCCCCGCTCGGCCGCCCGCACGGCCAGGGCCAGCAGTTCGTAGCCGACGCCCTCGCCCTCGGGGACCGGCACCGCCAGGCCCTCCGTACGGGCGCGGGAGGCCAGCTTGGCGGCCAGCGCGAGGGCGGGCTGACCGAGCGGCACCCCGTCGGTGACCGAGTCGCGCTGCTTCTCGATCGCCTTCGTACGCAGCCAGTGCGCCTTGACGTCCTCGGCGGTCTCGGCCGCCTCCTCGCCGAAGATATGCGGATGGCGGTGGACCAGCTTGTCCACGATCCCGCCCGCCACCTCGTCGATCGAGAACGGCTCGTCCGGGTCCTCCTGCGCGATCCGGGCGTGGAAGACGACCTGGAGCAGAACGTCGCCCAGCTCCTCGCGCAGCGCCTCGCGGTCGCCCTGCTCGATGGCCTCGACGAGCTCGTACGCCTCCTCGATGCCGTACTTGACCAGCTCCTCGCTGGTGCGGGCGCCGCTCCACGGGCACTCCACCCGGATCCGGTCCATCACCTGGACCAGGTCCAGCAGGCGCGCGCCCGGCAGGTCGTACGCGCCGGGCAGCAGCTCCAGATCCGGCATCCGCTCCCGCCCGGACCCGGCGAGCCGGGCCAGGCCGTCGGTCAGCCCGGAGTCCCCGTCCGCCGAGGTGATCACCACGGCGGTGCGGCCCGGCTCGACGGTGCAGTAGTCGACCAGCTCCCGAGCGCCGGGCGCCGCCTCCTCCACGACGACGCCCGCCTCCCGCAGATACGGCAGCTGCGGATGGGCCGGGTCCGCGCACAGCACCCGGTCCGCGCCGCGCAGCGCCTGCCACGCGGGCCACGACAGCAGCCCGGGCGCCACCCGGTGGCTGGTGGTGAGCAGGACGATACGGCCGGTGGGAGCGCTGTTGAGGTCTTGGGAGGCGGTCACCCTTGAAACGTAACCTACGCCTGCCGGCTCACGTCCTCGGAGGTGCGCAGCCAGGCCTCCTTGGTCAGCACGGCCGTGCCCCGCCGGTCGTCCCAGGTCCCGTAGCGCGGGTTGACCTCGATGCCCAGCTTCTTGGAGGTACTGGCGAAGACCTCGTTGACCTTGGCGGTGCCGAGCTTGGTGACCAGCGCGTTGCGCGTCAGCTCCATCCGCATCGCGTCGTCGATGCCGTCCGGGGCGATGCCCTGCTCCAGGTAGAGGCCGCGCAGCGCGGCGCCGCCGCCGGACTGGGTTTCGGCGGCCTTGCGGTACTGCTGCACATCGCGGCGGGTCACCCGCACCTCGTTGTCCTTGCCGGCCCGCTCGATCACCCGGAACTGGATCATGCGGATCAGGGTGTTCTGGCTCAGCTGACCGCTGTTGGCCACGAGCTGCTCGGACTTCGCAGAGCCCTGCTGTGCGTCCCGGACGTCGTTGACCCTCGCCTGGAGCTGCGAGACGGTGATCCGGCTGCCGTCCACGACGGCGGCGGCCCCGGGGTGCGCGTCATTACCGCAGGCCGTGAGCAGCGGTGCGGCGAGCAGCAGGGCGGACGCGGCGGGGATGGCGAGGGTGGCGCGGGTCTGTCGACGGTATGGGGGTCGCCCCCCAGAGGGATGCTGCATCAAGTCTCCCGGCATAGATCGACCTGGCGTTGATCGATGGTATGGAGTCGGCGCGGCCGAAGCCACTGCTTCGACAACGATTCGCCTGGGCTCCGGCCACCTCGCTAGCCGCGGACCTGCCCGAGCCAGTGCAGGGTACGGCGGATTTCCTCCGGAAAGGGATGATGCGGGCCGTGCAGCCGCTCGGCGTCGAACAGAAGGCGGGCCAGCATGTCATGGGCGGCCGGGCGGTCGCCGAGGGAGAGCAGCAGGAGCCCGATGCGGCGGCGGATCTCCAGCGGCGGGGTGGGGTCGGTGGCCGCGTACTGCTCGAAGTACGGGAGCAGGGTGCGGTATTCGACCAGCGCCTGTGCGGCCTCGCCGAGCTGCTCGAGGCACTGGGCCGCCTCGTAGCGGAACTGAAGGGACTTGCGCAGCGCCTCCGGGCCCGACTCGGCGGCGTACTCGTCGGCGAGGCGCCGCAGCTCGGGCAGGGCGCGGCGGTACTGCCCGTCGTCCATGAGGGTCACCGCGTACTGCTTGCGCAGCGACCGTACGACCGGGGACAGCTCGCCGTGCTCGGCGGCGGCCGCCGGGAGGATCGAGCCGAGGATGTCCACGGCCTGGGTGATCCACCCCTGGTCGAGCAGGCGCTTGACCTCGTCCACGGCCTCCGCCACATCCGAGCGCGCGGGGGCGGTGGGCGCGGGCGGTGGAGGGGCTACGGTCGGCGGGGCGGGGCGGTCCGGCCAGGGGGCGTGCGGGCGCAGGAAGGGGCGCGTGGGATCCATGGGGCCGGTGGCGGCGACACCGGGCGCCACGGCGGCATAGGGCAGCAGTGGAACCAGCGCCTGGTAGACCTCCTGGGCGTCGGCCGGCCGGTGCTGGGGGTCCTTGGCGAGCAGCCGCAGCACCAGCGCCTCCAGCGCCTCGGGCACCTCGGGCCGCGCCTGGCGGACCGGGACCGGCGGCTCGTAGAGATGGCGGTGCAGCACGCCCAGGGCGGTGGAGCCGGCGAAGGGCACATTGCCGATGAGGAGTTCGTGCAGCAGCACGCCCAGCGCGTACAGGTCGGTGTACGGGCCGACGGCGCCGCCCATGGCCTGCTCGGGCGCCATGTAGGCGGGGCTGCCGATGGGCGATCCGGTGTGGGTGAGGCGGGTGGTGTCGGTGTCCAGGACGGCGGCCACGCCGAGGTCGAGGACGGTCACCGAGCCATCGGGGCGGATCATCACGTTCCGCGGCTTGAGGTCGCGGTGCACGATCGGCACCGCGTGGACGGCGGAGAGCACGGCGCACAGCTGGGCCGCGACGCACACCGCCCACTGCCAGGGGTAGGGGTCGTGCTCGGCGAGGTGGTCGGCGAGGTCGGCGCCCTCGACGTACTGCATGATCAGGTACAGGTCGTCGCCGTCGCTGCCCGCGTCGTGCACGGTGACCAGACCGCGGTGGTCGACCTGCGCGGTGACCCGGCACTCGCGTACGAAGCGGCGGCGCAGGTCGTCCACGTCGTCGTTGGGTATCGCCATCCGGTCGGGGCGCAGCAGCTTGACCGCGACGCGGCGGTCGAGCCGCCGGTCGTACGCGGTCCACACCTGGCCCATGCCGCCCTGGCCGAGGAGCATGGCCAGCTCATAGCGGTCGGCGACGACGCGTCCGTTCAACGGCCCTGCTCTCTGCGGAGGTAGTCGCTGAGCTCATCCAACTCGGCGCGCACACGCTGGATGCGCTCCGGCTGCGGGTGAGGCTGGGGTTGGGGTTGCGGCTGGGGTTGCGGCTGGGGTTGCGGCTGGGCGTATGGCTGCGGGTGGGGCTGGACGGGCTGGTGCGGCGGCACGGGCTGGTGCGGCGGGGCCGGGTAGCCGTAGGGCCCCGGCGGGTGCGGGTACCCCGGCGGGACGTACGGCCCCGCGGCCGGCGCCGGGCGGTGGTGCCTGATGTCCACGATCAGGTAGTGCGTCGACACGCCTACGGCCAGCAGGAACATGACCGTCAGGGTCGTGTACGCCAGCGCGTCGGGCTCGTCCGGGCCGGTCCCGAACTCCACGAACGCGAGCACCACCACCACACAGGTGCCCCAGAACAGCAGCCAGTCGAGCGCGCGGCGGCGCAGGATGGCCACGCGCAGCATCGTCACCCACGACAGCAGGCCGAAGGTCAGCAGCGACAGGGCGACGAAGACCACCCGCAGGACGGCCACCGTCGCGGTGGACGCGGGGCGGGGCGGCGGCGCGGGTGCGTAGCCGTGCATTGCTGCTCCTGGGGACCTGGTGCCGAGGGTGTGCTCGCGCGCGTGCGGGCGCGCGCTTGAGCGTATACATCGACGTGGCGAGGGGAACCCGGGTTGTACGGAATCCGGCGTCTCTTTGATCACATAAGCGCGATCAATGGGGCTGGACGGTACCGTCGGCGAGTCCGTCGTACAGCCCTCGCATCAACTGCTCCCCCAGCCGCCCCGCGAGCCTCAGCGCCTCCTCGAAGGAGGCGAGGGTGCGGTACTGCTGGCCGTAGCGCCGCTGGTCCGCGAGCGGGAGCCGGGGCAACCGCAGGCGGCGTACGTCGAGCCGGGTGGCGGTCGACGCATAGCTGCTGGCCTGCCGCTGGTTGGCGCTGCCGCGCAGATACCCGGCGAGGAACCACGGGTCCAGCGCCTCCGGGTCGGGCCGCAGCAGACACAGATTGCGGGCGAGCGCGGCCCCGGCCGCGGCCTCGTCCACCACGCGGGCGACGGTGCCGCCGCCGATCAGCGGCACCACGACATCGCCCGCCGCGGTCAGCACCGGCTCCTCGGCGGGCGCCTCGGGCCGCTCGCCGGCCGCCGCGCCGGGCGCGGGGGCCTGGGCGGCGGGGAGGGTGCCGCTGGGGCCGGTCCCGGTGAGCACATCGGACTCGGTGAGCAGAGGGGGCGCCCCCGGCCCCGCGGCCGCCGTCGCCGCACTGCCGGTGCGCAGCACCAGGGCGCCGGCGCGGGCCAGTTCGCCGACGGTGGTCATGGGCCAGCGCTGGCTCTGCGCCCCGGCCGCCGGGCCCGCCGCCCGGTCCTCGGGTCCATCCGGGCCCGCGGGCGCCACGGGGGTCAGTTCGACGGTACGGGCCAGGGTGGCGGTGAGCCGGTCGCGGACGGCGGCCAGCTCCTCGGCGCCGCCGCCCGCGGCGGGCGGCGGCAGATGGCGGGCAGGAGCGAGGTCGACGTCGTCGTCGAGGAGTTCGATCACGGGCACCACCCGGCACACCCCGGGCCGCTCGGGGGCGCCGCCGCCGCTGTCGAAGGCGCGCCAGGCGTCCAGGACGGTGTCGCGCACGAGCTGCCAGGGCAGCTTGTCCCGGCCGGGCGAGGCCGCGGCCGCCGGATACCCGGGGACCCCCGCCACCGGGCCGTCGCCCGGGGCCGCCGCCGAGGCCGCGGCCGCCGCGGCGTCGACCAGCAGCAGCCGGGGCGCGGCCGGCTGCCCGGCCCCGGGGCGGCACAGCACCCACAGATGCAGCGGGATGCCGTACGGCGGGGCGGCCCCGGCGGGCAGCGCGACCACCGCCCGCAGCGCGCCGCGCCGCAGCAGATCGGCGCGGATGCGGCGGCCGGAGCGGCGGGAGGCCGCGGCGGGAGGCATCAGCAGCACGGCGGGGCGGCCGTCGCGGACGTGGGCGAGGGCGTGCTGGACCCAGGCGAGCTCGGATTCGGTGCGGGCCGGGAAGCCGTACTCCCAGCGGGGGTCGTAGGCGAGCTCGTCGTGGCCCCAGTTGCGCTCGTTGAACGGCGGGTGGGAGACGACCGCGTCGGCGGTGTGCTGGGGCAGGGCGTCCGCGCGCAGGCTGTCGCCGCCGTACACCCGCACCTGGGCGCCGTGGGTGTCGTGGGCGTCGTGGGCCAGGGCCAGCCGCAGCGCGGTGAGGGCGGCCAGGTCGCGGTCCAGCTCCTGGGCGTACAGCGTGGCCGCGCTGTGGGTGCGCAGAACGGCGCGCAGCAGGCCGCCGGTGCCGGAGGCGGGGTCGAGAACGATGGGCCCGGCCCCCTCAGGACCCCCGGCGCCCTCGGGACCCGCCGGGCCGCCCGCCACCCCCGCCAGGGCGGCCATCAGCTCGGCGAGGTCGGGCGGGGTGACCGTGTACTGCCGCGGGTTGGCGTCCAGATGGCGCCCGACCAGGAACTCGTACGCCTCGCGCGGGCCCGCCTCGGCGGCCAGCTCGGCCGCCTGGCGCAGCAGCGGTACGAAGGGCCGCAGCCCGTCCGGGTCCGCGACGGGCACGGGGTGCTGCTCGCCGAGCCGGGCGGTCAGCACCGGGGCGAGCGCGGGCGGCAGCAGCTCGGCCAGCTGCGGATCGGCGGCCTCGCTCAACTGGCGCCAGCGGGCGGGCCGGTCCCGTACGAGGAGGAGTACGGCGCCGATGTGGCCGAGCGCGGCGGGGGCCCCGGCCGGATGCCCGGCGAGCAGCTGCCAGAGACGCTCGCGCAGCGGCACCTCGGCGAGCTTGCCCTGGGCGCGCAGCCAGCGCTCGACCTCGCCGAGGGCGAAGGTCGGGCTGGTCTCGGTGCCGCCGACCGGCTTGGGGAAATCCGCGTGGCGGCGCCGCCAGTTGCTGACGGCGGCCCGGCCGACCCCGGCCAGCCGGGCGATCCCGGCGGCGGTCACCTCTGCTGCGTTGTCGGCCACCTGGCTGACTCCCGTCCCGTGTGCGGCTGTGGCGTCGAGCATATCGATCGCGATCTTCAAAGAGATACGTTCACGCCGTGAATCCTACCGCTCAACTGATTCTTGTTGACTCGGTTCACAGACTCTGCTGTGATTGACCCATCGGTTCACGGGGCCACTCCGGCCCCGATAAGAGCGTCAGATAGGGGTGGGCTGCCGCATGTCGCAGCAGACGAAGCAGAACTGGTTCGCCCGGCACAAGGTCCTGACCGGGGCGGGGGCGCTCGTCGTGGTGATCGCCATCGGCGGCGCCTTGGCGGGAGGCGGAGACGACAACAAGGACAAGGACAAGGGCACCTCGGCCCAGGGGACCTCGTCCGGCGGGGGCTCGAAGGACAACTCCGCCGACAAGGCTGACAAGGCCGACAAGGCCGAAAAGCCCAAGGCCGAGGCCGCCATCGGCGGCGACGGCACCTTCCAGGTCGGCTCCGACGTCAAGCCCGGCACCTACATGTCCACGGACAACACCGACGGCATGTGCTACTGGGAGCGGGCCAAGGACTCCAGCGGCGAGACCGACTCGCTCATCGCCAACGACAACGTCATGGGCACCGCCTATGTGACGATCAAGGCGACCGACAAGATCTTCAAGTCGAACGACTGCCACGGCTGGGAGGCGGTCCCCGCCAAGGCCTCCGGCACCCCCAAGTCCGAGGTGGACGGGAACGGCGGCATGTACCGGATCGGGGCCGACCTCGCCCCCGGTACATACAAGTCGACCGGCAACGCCGATGACGACACCTGCTACTGGGAGCGCGACAAGGACGCCCTGCACGGCATCGACTCGATCATCGCCAACGAGAACGTCTCCGGAAACGGCGTGGTGACCATCGCCGCCGGCGACGGATACTTCAAGACCAACGGCTGCAAGAACTGGAAGAAGACGAACTGATGCGCTCCACCACGACCCTGGCGGCGCTGTGCGCCGTGACCGCACTCGCCCTGACCGCCTGCGGCTCCGACGGCGACAAGGGCGGCGAAGCCGGCAAGTCCGGGCAGTCGGTCTCGGCGAGTTCGAAGGCCACGGCGTCCACCAAGGCCCCCGGCTCCGAGTTGGAGAAGCTGACCGGTCCGCAGATAGCCAACAAGGCCATGAAGGCGATGAAGTCGGCGACGTCCCTGACCACGGACCTGGACGGCATCGTCGACGGCGGCTCCATGAAGTACCACATGTCCTCGGACAACAAGGGCGATTGCGCGGGCAAGGTGAGCATGGGCGCCGACGGCGGTGTCGAGCTGATCAAGACCGGCGGCCTGGTCTACATGAAGTTCGACCGCGCCTTCTGGAAGTCACAGGGCGGCGAGGACGGCGCGGCGGCGGCCGAGGCGATCGGCGAGCGCTGGACCAAGTCCAAGGCCAGCGGCGCGGATGCCAAGGACTTCACCGCCTTCTGCGACTCCGACGCGATGCTGGCCGGCTTCGAGGCCGGCCCCAACCTCGCGCGCAAGGGCGAGACCACCACGGTCGACGGCAAGCCCGCGATCACCCTCACCGAGACCGACGGCGACGAGACGTACACCACCTACGTCGCCACCGAGGGCAAGCCGTACATCCTCAAGATGGTCATCAAGGGCGGCAAGGAGCCCGGCACGGTCACGTTCAGCGACTTCGACAAGCCGGTCGACGCCAAGGCCCCGACCGGGGACATCGTCGACCTCGACGCCCTCTGATCGAAGGCCGGTCGAAAGCCCGTCGAAAGCCGGTCGAAAAGGCCGACATTGCCCG
Organism: Streptomyces sp. NPDC021225; assembly: GCF_044332865.1. NCBI lineage: Bacteria > Bacillati > Actinomycetota > Actinomycetes > Kitasatosporales > Streptomycetaceae > Streptomyces > Streptomyces sp. NPDC021225. Next base: position 138,902 of record NZ_JBIRPV010000007.1, read on the forward strand.
CGCGCCGACCCGGCGCGCGGGCGGCTTCATGTGCGGCTCGATGTGGTGCGGGTCACCCGGCGCACTGCTGCCGCATCATCCGCTGGTCGGCGGCGGTCACCGGTATCTCGTACTTGAGCGCGACCTGGGCGAAGCGGGCCGCGTACGCGCACCGGATCGAGGTGTCGGGCGGCAGCCAGGACGCGGGCCCGGAGTCGCCCTTGGACGAGTTGGCCCGGCCGTCGACGGGGATCAGGTTGAGCACGTCGTTCGCCAGCTGTTGGCGCTTGCTCTTCGGCCAGCGCGAGGAGCCCATCTGCCAGCTGTACGACAGCGGCACCACATGGTCGATCTGCACCTCGGCGGCCTTCTCCTTGCGCCACTCGATGGTCTTGCCGGTGTACGGGTCGTGCAGCGTCATGGCGACGACCACACAGTCGGAGCCGGACCGGAAGCGCAGCTCCTGCCCGTCGCGGCGCAGCAGGTCGTTCCGGGTGTCACAGCCGTTCCGCGCCAGCGGCACCCCGTCGGCCGTGTCCATCCACGCGTAGCCGAACTTGTCCCGCTCGTAGCCCGTCCTCGGCCCCCGTCCCTTGGTGACCAACTGGTCGATGAGCCGTTCGGCCGCGACCCGGTCCGTCTTCGTCGTCACGGGCGCCAGGCCCGGCTTCGTACCGTCCGGGTTCTTCAGCGGAATGACCGCCTGCCCCGCGCCGCCCTGTCCAGCGCTGCTCTGTCCACCGCTGCTCTGTCCGCCCCTGCTCTGCTTTGCGCCGCTCCGGCCGTCGTCGTCCTTCTCGGACCCGGACGAACACCCGGCGACGGCCAGCAGCACGGCGAGCCCTGGAATCAGCGCCCGCCCAAACCGTTTCTGCAACCCTCCGGCCTCCTTCGGTATCTTTTCGCACAGACCGCCCACACGATAAGGACCCTGGATGGACACGGCCGCCGCACTCCCTCCCGGCACCACCACCGAGGGAGCGACCGCCACCTTGGACCGCGCCCGGCCGGGCGGTGCCTCGGCCGCCGGGCTACGGCACCCGCGCCTCGACCCGTACTGGCTGGCCTCGGCCTTCTTCGTGGCCTTCGCGGCGGTGTCGATCACCCGCTACCGGCGGATGGCGACCATGTCCTGGGACCTGGGCATCTTCGAGCAGGCGATACGCTCCTACGCCCATCTCCGGACCCCCGTCGCCGATCTCAAGGGCCCCGGCTTCAACATCCTCGGCGACCACTTCAGCCCGGTCACCGCCCTGCTCGCCCCGTTCTACCGGGTCTTTCCCTCCCCCGTCACCCTGCTGGTCGCCCAGGCCGCCCTCTTCGCCCTGTCGATCATCCCCGTCACCCGCGTGGCGACGCGCCTGCTGGGGCGGGGCCGGGGGCTGGCGATCGGCGTCGCGTACGGGCTGTCCTGGGGCGTCCAGCGCGCCGTCGACTTCGACTTCCACGAGATCGCCTTCGCCATGCCGCTGCTCGCCTTCTCCCTGGAGGCGGTGATACTCCGGCGCTGGTACGCGGCGATGCTCTGGGCCGCCCCGCTCGTCTTCGTCAAGGAGGACATGGGGGCCACGGTGGCCGCGATCGGCGCCGTGATCGTGATCCGCGCCTGGCAGGAGCGCCCGCCGCGGATCGTCCCGCTCGCGATCGGCCTCATCGGCTTCGGCGTGCTGGCCTCCGCCCTGGCGCTCGGGGTGATCATCCCGAGCTTCAACGGCGGCGGCTCGTACGACTACTGGGACAAGGTCGGCAGCGGCGGCGAGCAGACCGGGACCATCCCCTTCGAGACCGCGGTGCGCACCCTGCTGTGGGTGCTGCTGCCCACCAGCGGCCTGCTCGCGCTGCGCTCCCCGCTGCTGCTGGCCGCCGTGCCCACCCTCGGCTGGCGCCTGGTCTCCCACGACGACCACTACTGGGGCACCGACTGGCACTACAGCGCGGTGCTGATGCCGATCGTCGCGCTCGCCCTCGTCGACGCCACAGACCGCGCCCGCGACAGCGACCGCGCCTGGCTGGCCTCGTACGCCCGGCAGCTGCCCGGCATGGTCGCGGCCGCGGCGCTGGCGCTGACCGCCTCGCTGCCCCTGGAGAACCTCACCAACCCGGACTTCTACGAAAAGCCCAAGGAAGTCACCGAGGTCGAGCGGCTGCTGGCCAGGATCCCGGACGGGGCGTCGGTCGAGGCCAACGTGGGGCCGATCAGCCGGCTCACCAACCGCTGCCGGGTGCTGTGGGTCGGCAACACCCGCGATGTCGTGCCGGACTACATAGCCCTCCAGGAGCCGGAGCGCACGCCCGGGGAGCTCGTGCAGTACGCGAAGCAGCTGCACCCGAACCAGCGCTACGCGTATCTCGGCTCCACCGGGGGCTACTTCGTGCTCAAGCGGGCCGACGCGGGCTGAACCGCGGTCATCCTCACGTGGTCATCGGCTTCGGGGCGATCAGGGCGAACGCCGCCCCCTGCGAGTCGCGGACCACGGCCATCCGGCCCGCCACCATCTCGAAGGGCTCCCGGCCCACCGTTCCGCCGGCCGAGAGCACCCGCGCCACGGCCCCGTCGGTGTCCGCGACCGCGAAGTAGACCAGCCACTGCGAGCCCACGTCGGCCGCGGCGTCCTCGCTCAGCTGCTGCATCCCGCCCACCGGGCGGCCGTCCACGGACAGGGCGAAGTAGCCCTCGGCGCCCTCCATCGGGGCGCTCCGGATGCCCAGCGCCGCCTCGTAAAAGGCGGCGGCCGCCTCGTGGTCGGTGGTGTTGAGCTCGTTCCAGATCAGTGCGCCGGGTTCGTTGACGATGCCCGCGCCGGGGAACTCCCGCGGCTCCCAGACGCCGAAGACCGCCCCGGTCGGATCGGCCGCCACCAGCATCCGCCCCAGGTTCATCACCTCCACGGCCGGGGTGAACACGGTCCCCCCGTTGCGGGTGATCGCCTGAAGGGTGGCATCGGCGTCGGCGGAGGCGAAGTACGTGGTCCAGGCGGGCGGCGGCACGGGCTGGTCGCCCATCGACTCGGCCGACATGATCCCGGCCACGGGTCTGCCCTTGAGGGTGCACAGCGCGTATCCGCCGGTCTCGGGCGGGCCGGGGCTGCCCTCCCAGCCGAGGACCCCGGCGTAGAAGCCGAGGGCGGCCGCCTGGTCGGGGGCCACCACATCGATCCAGCAGGGGGTGCCGGGCTGGTAGGGCTCGCTGACTTCGGGCATCGGCGCCTCCGGGTCGGGCCCCGGCCGTCGCGGCGGCCGGACATCATCCCCTCGGCCCATTCTCCCGGGGTGCGGCGGCGCCGCCACTCGGCGCCGCGCCACACCTCTCTCACCGCATCGATACCGGCCGCGCACCGTCTTGAGAAAAGAACGTCACAGACGCGCGGCAGGATGCCCCACATGATCGACTCCCAGGCCCGGCAGCCCTACCCGCACCCGTACGCCCATCCCCCGCATCCTCAGCCCCAGCCACAGCCGCCCGCCGTCCCCGAGGCCATCGGCGATTTCCGGCGGTGGTTCTCGGCGACCGCGGACGGCCTGATCGCCCTCTTCGGCGGCATGGCCATCACCGTGCGGCTCATTCCCGCCCTCGGTGGGCCGGAGCCGTTCTGGGGCACCGCCCTGGCCGGGGTGTTCGGGCTGTCCTTCCTCCACCATGTGCTGGGGCCCTGGATCTTCCGGACGACGATCGGCAAATTCCTGTTCGCCGCCCGGGTGGTGCGCGACGCGGACGGCGGGCGGCCGCGCTTCTGGCAGACCGTCCGGCGCTGGGCATACGGGCTGACCTGGCTTCCGATGCAGCCGATTCAGAGCCTGTTCGGCGCGGACGGCGACCCGTACGAGGACGCCTGCGGCCTGCGCTACGTACGCGCCAAGGACCTGCGCCGACGCTGACGCCCCGTACCGGATGGATCCGGGCGGCTCAGGCGGCGCGCTCGGTGACCTTCACCCTCCCCTTCTCGATCGTGGCCAGGCGCGGGGCGCGGCGGGCGATGGCGCTGTCGTGGGTGACCATGACGAAGGTCAGGCCGTGCTCCTCCCACAGCCCCTCCAGCAGGGTCATGATCTCGTCGCGCATCGACTCGTCCAGGTTGCCGGTCGGCTCGTCGGCGAGCAGCACCTTGGGGCGCTTGACCAGCGCGCGGGCGATCGCCACGCGCTGCTGCTGGCCGCCGGACATCTCCCCGGGCAGATGCCCGAGCCGCTCGCCGAGCCCGACCGACTCCAGCGCCTCGGCGGCGCGCCCGCGCCGCTCGGCGGCCTTGACGCCCAGCGGGACGAGGGCGGTCTCCACGTTCTCCTGCGCGGTGAGCGTGGGGATCAGATTGAAGCTCTGGAAGACGAAGCCGATGTTCTCGGATCTGACCTTGGTGAGCCGGGCCTCGCTGAGCGAGGCCAGATCGACGCCGTCGAGCTCGACCGCGCCGGAGGTGGGGCGGTCCAGGCCGCCGAGCATCTGGAGCAGGGTGGACTTGCCGCCGCCGGTGGGGCCCTGGATCACCAGACGGCCGCCGTCCTCGATGGTCAGGTCCACGCCGGCGAGGGCGTCGACGGTGTCCTTGCCGCGCCGGTAGCGCTTGGTGACGCCGCTGAGCTGGTACATGGGGTGACTCCTTGACTCCTGGTCAGGCGTTCAGGCGTGGGCTGAGGGTGGGGATCGCCGGGCTACTCGACGCGGCGCAGCGCGTCCGCCGGGCGCAGCCGCGAGGCGCGCCAGCCGCCGAAGCCGCCCGCCACGAGCCCGCCCGCGACGGCGAGGCCGACCGCGAGCGCGATGGTGGCCGCGCTGACCGGGGCGGTGAGCGCCACGTCCAGCGACTTGGTCGCGGCCTGGCGCAGCCCGCCGCCCATGCCGCCGGGCCCGCCGCCGCCCGGGCCGCCCATGCCCATGCCGCCGCCCGCGCCGCCTCCGGTGGAGCCCAGCTGGGCGGTGAGGCTGGGGCTGATCGCGGTCACCGCGTAGGCGCCCGCGAGGCCGAGCGCGATCCCGAGCGCCCCGCCGAGCAGCCCGTTGACCAGGGCCTCGCCCACCACCTGGCGGGTGACCCGGCCGCTCTTCCAGCCCAGCGCCTTGAGCGTGCCGAACTCCCGCACCCGGCGGCTGACCGCCGAGGAGGTGAGCAGCCCGGCGACCAGGAAGGCGGCGGCCAGGACGGCGATGGACAGCCACTTGCCGACGTTGGAGGCGAGGTCGGAGGCGGTGGACAGGGAGCCTGAGACGGTCTTGGCGAGGTCGGCGGAGGTGGTGACCGTGGTGCCGGAGACGTTTCTCTGGATGGCCGACTTGACGCCGTCGATGCGCTGCGAGTCGGCCGCCTTGACGTAGACGGTGGTGACCTTGTCCTTGGAGTCGGAGAGGGTCTGCGCCTGCTTGAGCGGGATGTAGACGTTCGCGGCGGACGAGCCGCTGTCGGCGGTCGCGATCCCGATGATCTCGAACTTGGTGCCGGAGATGGTGACGTCGTCGCCCAGCGCCAGCTTCTTCTCCTTGGCGTACGCGCTGTCGACGACCGCCGCCTTGGCGTTGCCCTGCGCGCTGGTGAAGGTCTTGCCCTTGCTGATCCTGGAGGAGGTCAGCGGGCCGAGGCCGAGGTGGGAGACGTCGACCCCGTAGACGGAGAAGGAGTTGACGTCGAACTGGGCGCCGCCGCCCTCGACCTGCCCCTGCGGCGCGCCGCCGCCCTCGCCGCCGGGGCCGCCGCCCTGCCGGTTGCCGCCGGCGTTCGGGTTCTGCTTGAACTCGCCCCGGTTGAACTGCCCGCTGACCTTCAGGACCTGGAGGTTCAGCCCGCCGACCGCGTCGGCGACCCCGTCCTGCTTCCCGATCTTGGTCACGGTCGCGGCGGACAGGGTCTGGAAGCCCTGCACCATCACCCGGTCGCTGCTCTGCTCTTTGTCGTCGTCGCTGTCGCGGGCGTCGAACTCGAAGCGCGGGCGCGAGTTCTGGTTGCTGCCCGAGGACGCCTCGCGGGCCTTGGTGACGGTCATGTCGGTGCCCAGGCCGTACAGCGACTCCAGCACCTTGCCCTGTGCGCGCTCCATGCCGGAGGACACCGAGGTGACGACGATGACGAGCGCGATGCCCAGTGCCAGACCCGAGGCGACGACGAGCGCCGCCTTTCTACGGCGGCGCAGCTCGCGCCGGAGGTAGGTGAAGAACATGCGCGCGACGGTAGGGGCGTCGTGTGATGAGCGGATAAGGGCAGGATGAGAGCGGGCTGAGAAAGCCGACGGGCGGCGGCCGGCCCGAGAAGGCCGACCGCCGCCCGGGGCGGAAGTGCTAAGGGTGCGTCAGGCGCCGGTGGCGCTGCCCGCGACCCACTCGCTCCACTTCATGTTCCAACCGTTCAGGCCGTTGTCCGGCGCGACGGTCCGGTCCTTCGAGTTCTTCACGATGACGACGTCACCGATCTGCGACTCGTTGTAGAACCAGGTCCCGTCGGTGTTCGGGTCGTTCGCGCCCTTGGTGTCCGACAGGCCCACGCAGCCGTGGCTGGTGTTGACGGCGCCGAAGATGGACTTGGCGCCCCAGTAGTTGCCGTGGATGAAGGTGCCCGAGGTGGTCAGGCGCATGGCGTGCGGCACGTCCTTGATGTCGTACTCGCCCTTGCCGTCGCTGTCCGTGAAGCCGACCGTGGCCCCGTTCATCCGGGTCTCCTTGAACTTCTCGGAGATCACCATCTGACCGTTGTAGGTCGTGTTCTGCGGGCTGCCGGCCGAGATCTTGATGGTCTTGAACAGCTTGCCGTCGCGCACGACCTTCATGGTCTTGGCCTCGGCGTCGACCGTGGAGACCTGGGAGCGGCCGATCTTGAAGGTGACGGTCTTCTCCTGGACGCCCTTCACCCCCGGCGAGCCCTCGACGCCGTCGAGGTCCAGCTTCAGGGTGACGGTCGAGTTGGCCTTCCAGTACTCATTCGGCCGGAAGTCCAGCCGCTGGCTGCCGAACCAGTGGCCGACGACCTGCTGACCGCTGCTGGAGCTGACCGTGATGCCCGACTGGACGGCCTTCTTGTCGCTGATCGCCTTGTCGAAGTTGATCGACACGGGCATGCCGACGCCGACCGTCGCGCCGCTCTCCGGCGTGAAGTTGCCGATGAAGCTGTTCGCCGGCGAGACGGTGGTGAAGGAGGAGTTCTCGGTCGCCTTGCGGCCCTTGGAGTCCTCGGCCGTCGCGGCGATCTTGTACTGGGTGGACCGCTCCAGCTGCCCGCTCGGCTTCCAGGACTTCCCGTCGGACGATATGGAGCCGGGGACCTTGGTACCGGTCGCGGCCGCGGTCATGCTCACGTCCTTGAGTGTGCCGCCGGAGACGGTGACCTTGGTGTCGCTGTTGATGCCCGCGTTGGTGGCTCCGGCCTTGGGCGTGATCTTGATGTGGGCTTCCGACGCGTCCTTGGCGGCCGCCTCGTCCACCTGCGACTGCGACTTGTCGCCGCCGGCGTTGTTCTTGTTGCCGTCGCTGCCGCCGTCGCCGCCCCCACCACACGCCGCGAGGGTCAGTACTCCGCTGAGCACGGCGGCCGCGGCCACCAGCCCCCTACGGCGCTTGCCGTCCGTCATCACACGCTTCTCCATTGATCTGGACCCCAGAAACCCCGGACCTATCTGACAAGAACGCCTGTACCTTTTGGCCGGTTCCTCGCACAGTAAAACTGTGCGCAAGGCCACTTAGCAAAGGCGCCGGTCAAGCCGGTGGCCCGACCGGGGTAACCGGCACCCGTGCGGCGCAGTCGTCCCGTCCCCTCTTATCCTCCAGGACGCAACATCGCAGGACTCCGTTCCACTCCGGCGCGTCGGGACACGGATCTTCGAGGATCCCTGGGGGGCACTCGCACCCAAACCCGGCATAGCCGGGCAAAGCATGATGTCTTCGGACTGCCCATACGACGGAGGGTATGCCTCCGGGGGGTCTCGCTTCCGCGCGACCCGCAGTTGTCACTACGATCGGACGCACGAGGCCAATTCACCGCCGCCTCAAGGAGGATGCAGTTGTCCGCACGCCGACCGCTGATGACCGCCGCCGCCGCGGGTTCGCTGCTGTGCGCCCTGTGGTTCGTCCCCTCCGCGAACGCCACCGTCGAGCGGGAGGGCCAGGCCCCCGCCGCACAGACGAGAGCCGCCCAGCCCGCCTCCGGTGAGAACCTCGCCGACACGGGCAGCGTGGACGTCACCCCGTACCTGATCGGCGGCACGGCCTTCCTGGGGCTCGGGGTCGCGATGGTGACCGCGTCCGTACGCCGCACGCGCCCCGAGGCGTACTAGCCAGGCGCTGGAGGCCGCTCAGGCCAGGGGTCCGGTCACCTGTTCCGCCGCCTCGGTCAGCTGCCCCGACCGTACGAACGCGTCCGCGGCCGCCAGGTCCGGCGCCAGATAGCGGTCCGCCCCCGGGCCCTCGACGCCCGCCCGGCGCACCGCCGCCAGCACCGCCCGGCTCGCGGGGGCCGGCGTCAGCCCCTCCCGCAGCTCGATCGCGCGGGTGGCCGCGACCAGCTCCACCGCGATCACGCGGGTCAGGTTGTCCACCGCCGTACGCAGCTTGCGCGCCGCCGACCAGCCCATCGAGACATGGTCCTCCTGCATCGCCGAGGAGGGGATGGAGTCGACGGAGGCGGGCACCGCCAGCCGCTTCATCTCGCTCACCAGCGCCGCCTGGGTGTACTGCGCGATCATCAGACCCGAGTCCACGCCGGCGTCCCCCGCCAGGAACGGCGGCAGGCCGTGCGAGCGGTTCTTGTCGAGCAGCCGGTCGGTGCGGCGCTCGGCGATCGAGGCGAGGTCGGCCGCGGCGACCGCCAGGAAGTCCAGGACGTAGGCGACGGGCGCCCCGTGGAAGTTGCCGTTGGACTCCACCCGGCCGTCCGGCAGCACCACCGGATTGTCCACGGCGGCGGCCAGCTCGCGGTCGGCGACCAGCCGGGCGTGCGTGAGCGTGTCCCGGCCCGCGCCCGCGACCTGGGGCGCGCAGCGCACCGAGTAGGCGTCCTGGACCCGCGGCGCGTCGTCCTGGTGGTGCCCGGTGAGACCGGATCCGGCCAGCACCCGCAGCATGTTGTCCGCGCTCGCCGCCTGGCCCGGGTGCGGCCGGATGGCGTGCAGCTCGGGGGCCAGCACCCGGTCGGTGCCCAGCAGCGCCTCCAGCGACAGCGCGGCCGTCACATCGGCGGCGGTGAACAGCCGCCCCAGGTCCTCGCAGGCCATGAGCAGCATGCCCAGCATCCCGTCGGTGCCGTTGAGCAGCGCGAGCCCCTCCTTCTCGCGCAGCTCGACCGGCTCGATGCCGTGCTCGGCCAGCAGCTCGGCGGCCGGGCGCAGCGCCCCGTCCGGCCCCTCGGCCTCCCCCTCGCCCATCAGCGTCAGCGCGCAGTGCGAGAGCGGGGCGAGGTCTCCGGAGCAGCCCAGCGAACCGTACTCGTGCACCACGGGCGTGATCCCCGCGTTGAGCACGGCGGCCATGGTCCGTACGACCACCGGGCGCACGCCGGTGCGGCCCGAGGCGAGCGTCTTCAGCCGCAGGAACATCAGCGCGCGCACCACCTCGCGCTCGACCCGCGGCCCCATGCCCGCGGCGTGCGAGCGCACGATGTTGCGCTGTAGCTGAACGCGCAGCTCCGGGCTGATGTGGCGGACGGCGAGCGCGCCGAAGCCGGTGGAGACGCCGTAGACGGGCTCCGGCTTGGCGGCGAGGTCGTCGATGATCCGGCGCGAGGCGGCGACGGCGGCCATGGCGTCCTCGGACAGCTCGACCCGCGCGCCGCCGCGGGCGACGGCGAGCACGTCGGTCGCGGTCGTCCCGGAGGTACCCAGCACTACAGAATGCATATCCATATTCAGGCACCCTAGATACTGAATCCCCGCCTGTCACCCGCCGCCCGACCCGGCAGCGCTCTCGCCGCCTGCGGCGGGCTCACGCGGCGGCTAGAGCCGGCCGCGGAAGCGGCGGCGTTCGGGGGCGCGGATCGATCTGTCCGCGGCGGCGCTGTCCGCGAGGCGGACCACCGGGTCCTCCGGACCCCCCTCGCGCCCCGCGACCACCGGCTTCGCCGAGCGGGCGGCCTTCGCCCGGTACTGGGCCGCGTCCGCCAGCCGGAACAGCCGGCGGGCGCTGTGCACCGGGCCGATCGGGTCACCCGTCGAGGCCACCCCGCACGCGACCCCCTCACCCAGCTCCAGCTCGGCGGCCCGGCGGCACAGCTCGTCGGCCACCCGCACCACCTCGTCCGCCGACGGGCCGACCTCCACCAGGCAGAACTCATCGCCCCCGAGCCGGGCCGCCAGGGCCCCCGGGAGCATCGCGCCGCACAGCGAGAGCACCGAGCCGAACCGTTCCAGCAGCCGGTCGCCCAGCGCGTGCCCCAGCGTGTCGTTCACCTGCTTGAGCCCGTTGAGGTCGCACATCACCAGGCTCACCACCACCGAGTCGTCACGGCGGTGCGCCTCCAGCGCCTCGTCCAGTCTTATGTCCACCGCCCGGCGGTTGCCGAGCCCGGTCAGCGGGTCGGTGAAGGCCAGCTTGCGGGCCTCCTCCAGCCGCTCGGTCTGCGCGATCCCGGCGGCGGTCACCGCGGCCAGGACGGTCGCGAAGTCGGCGTCGGCCCGGCCGAACACCGGCCCCCCGGCCCGCCGCGCCACATACAGCTCGCCCCACGCCCGGCCGTGCAGCACGATCGGCGCGACGACGCAGCTGCCGCGCCCGCGCCGCCGCAGCGCCGCCGCCCGCCCGGGGCTGACGCCGCGCAGCACCCCCTGCGGACCGCCCGCCGCGCCCGTGCCCGCGTACGGGTCCACGCCCGGACCGCCCGCCACCTCCACCCACGCGTGCGGCTCCCCGCCCCGCGCCCACTGCTCATGCAGAAACTCGGTGATCTCGGGGAACTCGTGCACCGGATAGGACTCGTGCTCGGGGAACTCCTCCTCCCCCTCGGCCAGTTCCCCGCTGTTGACCAGCACCCGCAGCCGCCCCAGCTCCCGCTCCCACACCGAAACCGCCGCGAAGCTCCCGCCGAGCGCGCGGCGCGCGGCCTCCGCCGCGGACCGCACCGCCTCACGCGGGGTGTGCGCGGCCGCCATCGCCTGCGCCAGTCCCACCACGGCCGTCAGCCGCGCATCACCCTCGCCTGTCACCACGCCTCACATTCCCCTGCCGCGCACACCGCACAGTCCAGCGTAGGAATGTTCGGCGAATTCTGCCTTGTCCCGTATCGGGCTATTCGCCGGGCCAGTTCGGTGTGCGCTTTTCGTTGAAGGCCGCCACGCCCTCCGCCCGGTCCCCGGAGAAGGCCACCGACCGCCAGGCCGCGTCCTCGATCTCGAGCCCTGCCCGCAGATCGAGTCCGTAACCGACCCGCAGCGCCCGCTTGGCCGCCCGCAGCCCCACCGGGGAGTTCGCGGCGATCCGCCGGGCCAGCTCCAGCGCCTCGGTACGGTCCTCGCCGTCCGCGGCCAGCCGGTCGACGAGGCCCAGCTCATGGGCCTCAGCGGCGGCCACCCGCCGCGCCGTGAAGATCAGCTCGGCGGCGCGCGCGGCCCCGACCCGGCGCGGCAGCAGTTGGGTGCCGCCGCCGCCAGGGATCACCCCGACCGAGACCTCGGGCAGCCCGACCACCGCCGTGCCGTCCGCGACGATCAGGTCGCAGGCCAGGGCCAGCTCATAGCCGCCGCCCAGCGCGTAGCCGTGCACGGCGGCCACCGTCGGCACCGGCAGCTCCAGCACCCCCGTGTAGGCGGCGCGCGCCAGCGGCCGCTGCCGCCCCAGCTCGGCGTCGCTCAGGGAGTTCCGCTCCTTCAGGTCGGCGCCCACGCAGAAGGCCCGCTCGTGGCTGGAGGACAGCACCACGGCCCGTACGGACCTGTCCTGGGCCAGCGCGGCGCACGCCTCGGCGATACTCCGCGCCATCCCCGTGGAGACGGCGTTCATGGCCTTGGGCCGGTCCAGTACCAGCTCGGCCACGAAGTCTTCCCGCCGGACCGCGACCCACTCGCCGTAGCGCTGCTCACTCACACGACCCTCCCGGTTAACGACCGTGAACACGTCGGGACGGATCATCGCAGCCCGCGCCGCCCCCGGCCAGTGGACGCCGGGGGCGACGGGGCACCGGTCACTTGCGCGAGCGTCGCCATCGGGCCAGGAAGGCCAGCACGCCGGTCGGCTTCGGCTTGGCCGCCTCCCCGGGCGCACCGCCGGGCTCCACCACGGCCGCCACCTCCGCGCCCGGCACCGCCGGCGGCGCCGACGGGGCGGGCGGGGCGGTCGGGGCGGCGGGGATCCCCTGGACCGTGACCTCAGGGGCCGAGGTCGGAGCAGCAGGAGCGGGGGCCGCCGGCTCGGGCCCGGCGTCCCACTCCGCGGCCTTGGGCGGCTCGCCGACGCGCGCGAACCGCACCGGGAGCGCGGTCAGCCCGCGTTGGTACAGCCCCGGGCGCCACTCCAGCTTCTCGGCGTCGACGGCGAGCTCGATGTCCGGAAGCCGGTCCAGCAGCTTCTCGATGGCCGCGGTCGCGATCAGCCGCCCCTGGCTGCGGCCGGAGCAGGTGTGCTGCCCGGCGCTGAAGGCCAGGTGAGCCCGGTTTCCCTGCTTGTGCTGGGAGGATTCGAGCGCGTCCTGGTTGCCCCCGGCGAAGCTGATCACCACGGGCTCGCCCGCGCGCAGCCGGGTCCCGCTGATCGTGACGTCCCGCAGCGGGAAGTGCACAGCCAGATTGGCCAGCGGCGGTGCGGTCCACAACACCTCGTCCAGGGCGTCCTCGACGAGCATGCCCCCGCCCGCGAGGTCCCCCGCGAAGTTCTCGTCGGTCAGCAGCACCCGCAGGGCGTTGCTGATCAGGCTGGGCACCGGCTCGCTGCCCATGCCCATCATCAGCAGCAGCTGCTCGATCAGCTCCTCGTCGGTCAACCGCGCCGGGTGGGCGATCAGCCAGGAGGTGACGTCAGGACCCGGCTCCGTCCGCTTGAGCTCGATCAGGGCCAGCAGCGTGGCATCGACCTCCTGGGCCGCGGCCATCGGGTCCTGACCGTCCAGCAGCTGCGCCATGGCCCCGAACAGTCGGTCCGCGATGTCCTTCGGGCAGCCGAACAGCTCGCCGACGGTCAGCATCGAGACCAGCTGGCAGTACTCGGGGATCAGATCGGCCTCGCCCGCCGCGGCGAACTGGTCGATCAGCGAGTCGGCTATGCGCTCCACATAGCCGCGCAGCGCCCCCGGGTCGATCCGGCTCATGCTGTCGTCGATGGCGCTGCGCAGCCGCCGGTGCGCCTCGCCGTCCACCCAGCCGGCCTGGGCCCGGGGCCTGATGAGCTGGGCGGAGTGGGTGGCCTCGGGGACCCGGCCCTCATTTCTCGCCCGCCAGTTGCGCGCGTCCTTGGAGAACGTCTCGGGGCGCCGAAGGATCTCCAGGGCCGTCTCGTAACCGACGCACAGCACGGCCGTGACGCCCGGGTCCAGCTCCACGGGCGCGAGCGGGCCATGGGTCTCGCGCAGCCGCTTGTAGACGGCGTACGGGTCCTGGAAGAACTCGGCCGTGTAAAGCGGCTCGGCTCCGGTGCCGCCGGCATGCGCCGGGCAGCCCGGAGGGGGAACGGCAGTCGGCTGGGCGACCGATTCGTAAGGCTGGCTCACAGTGCTCCTGGCTTCTGTCTTCGGTACAGGCCGACAGCGCGAGGGCATGAGCTCGAGGCTCGCCGGGATCGCCAAGATCCACTCATCTCGCGCGCAGGTAGGCTAGCGCGATACGGCAGTCCTGCACCCCGGGCTTCCCTGAAGAGACACAGGAACTGCGCACATAAGTACGCAGAACCCCCGTACGGGAACTCGACGGCGCACTCGGCGGTACGCGCCTCAGCCCTGCCCCCTCAGCCCCGCCGGGTCAGCAGCCACGGCTCCACGACCCCCAGCCCACGCACCGGCCGCTGCCACGTCGGCTGGAGCGCGAAGCGGTACGAGGGCGGCTCCTCGCCCTCCTTCTCCGCGGCGGCCGCCTCCTCCGCGGCCTGGACCTCCGACACCGGGGCGGCCCTCAGCCGCCCCAGCTCCTCCGCGAACGCGCCGTCCACCAGGACCGCGTTCTTCGGGGCTATGGAGGTCAGCCGGCTGGCCAGGTTCACCGTCGTGCCGAAGACATCGCCCATCCTGGTCGTGACGGTCCCGAAGGCCATCCCGACCCGCAGCTCGGGCATCGTCTCGTCATGGGTCAGCGTCTCGATCAGCCGCAGCCCGATCTCGGCCGCGATGCTCGCGTCGTCGGCCGCGTACAGCACCTCGTCGCCCAGCGTCTTGATCAGCCGGCCGCCGTGCGCGGCCACCAGGTCGGCGGCCGTGGTCTCGAACGCCTCGACCAGCTCGCCGAGCTCCTCCTCCTCCAGCCGCCGGGTCAGCCGGGTGAAGCTCACCAGGTCCGCGAAGCCGACCGCCAGCCGCCGGTCGACCATCTCCGCGTCGTCCGCCGTCTGCACCACCCGGCCCGTCGCGGCCGCCAGCTGCCGCCGGTAGACATAGACCAGGAACTCCTCCAGCTCCGGAAGCAACAGCTCCACCAGCGGGTAGGCGATCTCGGTCCGCGTCATGCCGGTCTCGTGCGGCTCGGTGAGCCCCTCCAGGAAGGAGTCGGTCTGCCAGTCGGCCAGCCGGGCCGTGGTCTGGCCCGTCGACCGCGCCACCTGGATGGCCATCGGCTCGCTGAGCAGCCCCGCCTCCACCAGGCCGGCCAGCCGCCGCAGCGCCAGCACATCCGCCTCCGTGAGCGCCTTGGCCTGGCCGATGTCGGCGAAGCCCATCGCCCGCCAGAAGCGGGTGGCCAGCTCCACGGACACCCCGGCGCTGCGGGCCGCCTGGAAAGGGGTGTACTGCCGCTCCGCCCCGAGGATCAGCTGCTCGAGCCGTAGCGAGAGAGGGTCCACTTCGGGCTCGCCGCCACCGCCGCCGACCGCACCCCCGTCGACGGGCGGGGCGTCGGCGTCATCGGCGGCCGCGCCCCGGGCCCCGGCGTCCGGAGCCGCGCCGGAATCCCTGTCGTCGGCGGTCACCGGCGGCCCCCTGTCCGATCCCTGCGCACTGCCCTTCCGTTCCCTCTTCCGGTAGTTCGGTTTCCGGCTCACGGCCGCCCCGAACTGGACGGACCGCCACAACGATACGTCAGGTGTGCCCTAGCTCACTCTCCCCGGGGAAGCTGGGAAAACTCTTTGCCCCAGGGCTCAAAAAATCTCCGCCCGCTCGCTGCCGGACCACCGCCCCGACTCCGTACCCGGAGCTACGACACGGCCCGCAGATGCACGATGTCCCCGGCGGAGACCGGCTCCTGCACACCGCCCTCGGTGGCGAGCACCAGCCGCCCGTCGCCGTCGATGGCGACGGCCTCGCCGACGCGCTCCCCGCCGCCGGGCAGCTCGGCACGCACCCTACGGCCCAGGGTCGCGCACCCCGCCGCGTACGTCTCCTGGAGCCCGCAGGCCCCGGGGTCGCCCTCGAACCGGCGCCACTCCCCGTACCACTCCTCGATCGACCGCAGCACGGCCCGCAGCAGCGGGTCCCGGTCGGTGGAGACGGCGCCCGCGAGCGCCAGCGAACCGGCCGTCGGCACCGGCAGCTCGTCGGCGTGCAGCGAGATGTTCAGGCCGACGCCGATCACCACCGCGTCACCGGTCCGCTCGGCGAGGATCCCGCCGAACTTCCGCTCCTGGCCCTCGACCGTCACCAGCAGGTCGTTGGGCCACTTCAGCGCGGTGTCCACGCCCGCCGCCCGGGACAGCGCCCCGGCGCTCGCGACGCCGGCGAGCAGCGGCAGCCAGCCCCAGCGCTCGCCGGGCACCCCGGCGGCGCCCGGCCGCAGCAGCACCGAGAAGAACAGCCCGGAGCGGGGCGGGGCGGTCCAGGTGCGGTCCAGCCGTCCGCGCCCGGCGGTCTGCTCCTCGGCCACGAGCACCGCGCCCTCCGGGGCGCCCGCGGCCGCCCGGGTGACCAGATCGGTGTTGGTGGAGCCGGTCGCCTGCACCACGTCGAGCTCGGTCCACAGCCCGCCGGGCCGCACCAGCGCGCGCCGCAGCGCGGCCTCGACCAGCGGGGGACGTTCCAGGTCGGACCAGCGGCCGCCCCGGCCGCCCGGGGTGTCAGATGGCGTCATACGCGCCAGCCTAGGGTGAGGAGGTGTGGCCAACGACGCAGTGCCCGCATACAGTCCCGCCGATACGCTACGTGCCGGTAGCCCAGCCGGCGCAAGCACCCTTTTCCCGCCCGCCGACCCCCGTTTCACGGCCTGATTCCGCAAGGCCCCGAGGACGAGCAGGAGCCGCATCCCGATGTCCGAGCCTGAGATCTCCTCCGAGATTCCCCATCGTCACACCACCGCGGGCAAGCTCGCGGATCTCCAGCGCCGCATCGACGAGGCCACCCACGCGGGCTCGGCGCGAGCGGTGGAGAAGCAGCACGCCAAGGGCAAGCTGACCGCGCGAGAGCGCATCAATCTGCTCCTCGACGAGGGCTCGTTCACCGAACTCGACGAGTTCGCGCGGCACCGCTCGACCAGCTTCGGCATCGAGAAGAACCGCCCGTACGGCGACGGCGTGGTGACCGGCTACGGCACGGTGGACGGCCGCCCGGTCTGCGTCTACTCCCAGGACTTCACGATCTTCGGCGGCTCGCTCGGCGAGGTCTACGGCGAGAAGATCGTCAAGGTGATGGACTTCGCCCTGAAGACCGGCTGCCCGATCATCGGCATCAACGACGGCGGTGGCGCCCGGATCCAGGAGGGCGTGGTCGCCCTCGGCCTGTTCGCCGAGATCTTCCGCCGAAACGTTCATGCGTCGGGCGTCATCCCGCAGATCAGCCTGATCGTCGGACCGTGCGCGGGCGGGGCCGTCTACTCCCCCGCGATCACCGACTTCACGGTGATGGTCGACCAGACCTCGCACATGTTCATCACGGGACCGGATGTGATCAAGACGGTCACCGGCGAGGACGTGGGCTTCGAGGCCCTCGGCGGCGCCCGTACCCACAACACCACCTCCGGCGTGGCCCACTACATGGCGGCCGACGAGAAGGACGCCTTCGAGTACGTCAAGGCGCTGCTGTCCTACCTCCCGTCCAACAACCTCTCCGAGCCCCCGGCCTTCCCCGACGAGGCCGACCTCCAGGTCAGCGACGAGGACCAGGAGCTGGACGTCCTCATCCCGGACTCGGCGAACCAGCCCTACGACATGCACAAGGCGATCGAGCACGTGCTGGACGACGGCGAGTTCCTGGAGACCCAGCCGCTCTTCGCGCCGAACATCCTCACCGGCTTCGGCCGGGTCGAGGGCCACCCGGTGGGCATCGTGGCCAACCAGCCGCTCCAGTTCGCGGGCTGCCTGGACATCGACGCCTCGGAGAAGGCCGCCCGCTTCGTGCGCACCTGCGACGCCTTCAACGTGCCCGTCCTGACCTTCGTGGACGTGCCAGGCTTCCTGCCCGGCACCGACCAGGAGTACAACGGCATCATCCGGCGCGGCGCGAAGCTGATCTTCGCCTACGCCGAGGCCACCGTGCCGCTGATCACCGTCATCACCCGCAAGGCCTTCGGCGGCGCGTACGACGTCATGGGCTCCAAGCACCTGGGCGCGGACCTCAACCTGGCCTGGCCGACCGCGCAGATCGCGGTCATGGGCGCCCAGGGCGCCGTCAACATCCTCCACCGGCGGACGATCGCCGCCGCCGAGGACCCCGAGGCGACCCGCGCCGAGCTGATCGCCGACTACGAGGAGGCGCTCCTCAACCCGTACGCCGCCGCCGAGCGCGGCTACGTCGACGCGGTGATCATGCCGTCCGACACCCGCCGCCACATCGTCAAGGGCCTGCGCTCACTGCGCAACAAGCGCGAGAGCCTGCCCCCGAAGAAGCACGGCAACATCCCGCTGTAGGCGAAGATCCCGCCGTAGGCAACATCCCCCATCCCCCTCCAGGAAGGGCTGTTTCCATGATCAAGATAGTACGGGGCAATCCCACCCCGGAGGAGCTCGCCGCCGCGCTCGCGGTGGTCCAGGCGCGCGCGGCGGCCGCCGCGGCCGCCGCGCAGGGCGAGGGCGCGCCGCCGGAGTGGTCCGACCCGGCCCGCACCATCCCCGCCCGCCGGATGCCGCACCCGGGGCCGAGGGCGTGGCGTACGACGTACTGGCCGAGCTGAGGCGGCGTCCCGGCCCTCCGGCCCTCGCACCGTCACCGTTTGTCGCGAAAATAGTCCTTTACGCCGTGGCGCCTGAGTACGCGTACTCAGGCGCCACCGCCGTGCCACGGCGCAGGATCGAACGCATGCTGTGGTCCGATCCGCCCGACGAGCCGCCCGACGAACTGCGGCGGGCCCAGGACATGCTCCGCCGCGCGAGCACGGTGCTCGCGGTCGCGACCCTGACCCTGATGCTGCTGCTGAGCATGCACCCGTGACCTGCGCCCGGGCCGGTGTCCACGACCGGCGGGCCACCTACGCTAGGGCGCATGACTGACACGCCGCGCCCACTCATCCTCGCCTCCGCCTCCCCCGCCCGCCGCGCCCTGCTGCGCCAGGCCGGGCTGGCCTTCGAGGTGATCGTCAGCGGTGTGGACGAGGACGCGCTGAGCGCCGACACCCCCGCCGAGCTGGCGCGGATACTCGCCGAGGCCAAGGCGGGCGCCGTGGCCGCGCTCCCGGAGGCGGCCGGGACCCTGGTCATCGGCTGCGACTCGGTCCTGGAACTGGACGGCCAGGCGCTCGGCAAACCCGCGGACGCCGAGGAGGCCACCGCCCGCTGGAAGTCCATGCGCGGCCGCTCAGGCGTGCTACGGACCGGGCACTGCCTGATCGACACGGCGACCGGCCGCCGCACCTCCGCCACCGCCTCCACCACGGTCCACTTCGGCGAGCCGACCGACGCCGAGATCGCGGCGTACGTCGCCAGCGGCGAACCCCTGCATGTGGCGGGCGCGTTCACGCTCGACGGCCGCTCCGCGCCCTTCGTCGACGGCATCGAGGGCGACTCGGGCAACGTCATCGGGCTGTCCCTGCCGCTGCTGCGCCGGCTCCTGGCCGAGCTGGGCGTGAGCATCACCGACCTGTGGGCCGACGCCGGGCAGTGAACCGGCCGGGCGGTCGCCGCCCGTCGCCCGGCTACGGCGCCGGGCGGCAACTCGGCCGCGCGGCACCCCTCAAGCGGGACGCGGGGCGTCCGGGGCCACGGTCGCGCCGGCGGGCTCGGCCGGGCGCTCCGTCTCGTCGTACGCCAGCAGGTTCAGCACGATCAGGCCGAGCATCACCATCATGAGCGCGAAGGCGAGCCAGCCGACGAGGCCGACCGCGAAGGCGCCCACCAGCGCGTGCACCACGGCACAGGTGATGAGCAGGATGCGGGCAAAGCGCCCCGGGGCGCGGTCCCGTACGGCCATCCGGAGCAGCACCAGGCCGCACAGCAGCAGATAGAGGCCGAAGACCCCGCCCGCCACCCATGTGCCGACCGACATCGCGTCCGGGTCGAGGCCGCCCAGGGACATCTGCTGCCGGTCGACCACCAGGCCCAGGACCCAGTTGAGCAGCGCTATTCCGGCCGCCTCCACGATCAGCATCACGGCCGTCACCACGGCCACAGGTCTGCGTCGCGCCACCCCGCCCCACCTCTTCCGCTGCACCGGCTCGGGGCCGTCCCCCCGAGGAGGTTCGACATCACGAACGCTACTAACGGGTAAGCCCCGCGACAAGGGGTCGCGGAGGCACTCGTCAGACCGGAACGCCGCGGCAAAGTTTCCGTCCCGCGTTCGTAGGGATTCCACAAAGAAACACGGCGGACCACCGCTCCGACCACCGGAGAACCCGGCCGCCGCGCGAACCGTCGTCCGGCCCGAAAAACCGGGCGTACCGTGGAACGACGGGGGAGACGGCTGCCTCTTCACAGCAAGTTTCACGCTCCGTGTGGTCAAGCTCACGCCCGAGTTCTTCTCGGCGTGTGGTGTCACCTGTACCTAAACTCGGCTTGTTTCAAGGAGGGAGCCATCGTGCGCAAGGTGCTCATCGCCAATCGTGGCGAAATCGCGGTCCGGGTTGCCCGTGCCTGTCGGGACGCGGGGATCGCGAGTGTTGCGGTCTACGCCGATCCGGACCGGGACGCGGTACATGTGCGCGCGGCCGACGAAGCGTACGCGCTGGGCGGTGACACCCCCGCCGCCAGCTATCTCGACCAGGCCAAGGTCCTGGCCGCCGCCGCCGAGTCCGGCGCGGACGCCATCCACCCCGGCTACGGCTTCCTCTCCGAGAACGCCGAGTTCGCCCAGGCCGTCCTCGACGCCGGCCTGACCTGGATCGGCCCCCCGCCCGCCGCGATCCGCGACCTGGGCGACAAGGTCGCCGCCCGCCACATCGCCCAGCGCGCCGGAGCCCCCCTGGTCGCCGGCACCCCCGACCCCGTCTCCGGCGCCGACGAAGTCCTCGCCTTCGCCCGCGAACACGGCCTCCCCATCGCCATCAAAGCCGCCTTCGGCGGCGGCGGACGCGGCCTGAAAGTCGCCCGCACCCTGGACGAGGTCCCCGAACTCTACGACTCCGCCGTCCGCGAGGCCGTCGCCGCCTTCGGCCGCGGCGAATGCTTCGTCGAGCGCTACCTCGACAAGCCCCGCCACGTCGAAACCCAGTGCCTCGCCGACACCCACGGCAACGTCGTCGTCGTCTCCACCCGCGACTGCTCCCTCCAACGACGCCACCAAAAACTCGTCGAAGAAGCCCCCGCCCCGTTCCTCACGCCGGAGCAGAACGCCGAGCTCTACCGCGCGTCGAAGGCCATCCTCAAGGAGGCCGGGTATGTGGGTGCGGGCACGGTCGAATTCCTGGTGGGCACGGACGGGACGATCTCGTTCCTGGAGGTCAACACCCGCCTCCAGGTCGAACACCCCGTCACCGAAGAGGTCACCGGGATCGACCTGGTGCGGGAGATGTTCCGGATCGCGGACGGCGAGCCGATCGGCTACGACGACCCGCCCGTGCGCGGCCACTCCTTCGAGTTCCGCATCAACGGCGAGGACCCGGGCCGCAACTTCCTGCCCGCCCCCGGCACCGTCACCACCTTCGCCCCGCCCACCGGCCCCGGCGTCCGCCTGGACGCCGGCGTCGAATCCGGCAGCGTGATCGGCCCCGCCTGGGACTCCCTCCTCGCCAAGCTGATCGTCACCGGCGCCACCCGCACCCAGGCCCTCCAGCGCGCCGCCCGCGCGCTCGCGGAGTTCCAGGTCGAGGGAATGGCCACCGCCATCCCCTTCCACCGCGCCGTGGTCACCGACCCCGCCTTCACCGCCGACCCCTTCACCATCCACACCCGGTGGATCGAAACCGAGTTCACCAACACCATCACCCCCTACACCCCCACCACCACCGACGAAACCGACGAGCCCGTCGCGCGCGAGATCGTGGTCGTCGAGGTCGGAGGCAAGCGCCTGGAGGTCTCCCTCCCCGCCTCCCTCGGTGTGGCGGCTGTTCCTATGGGTGGTGGGGCAGGGGCGAAGAAGCCCAAGCGCAAGGCCGTGAAGAAGTCCGGATCGGCCGCGTCCGGTGATGCGCTGGCGTCGCCGATGCAGGGCACCATCGTCAAGGTCGCCGTCGCCGAGGGGGACCAGGTCGCCGAGGGCGATCTGGTCGTGGTCCTGGAGGCGATGAAGATGGAACAGCCCCTCAACGCCCACCGCGCGGGCACCGTCAAGGGCCTGGCCGCCGAGGTCGGCGCCGCCCTCACCGCCGGCGCCGTCATCTGCGAAATCAAGGACTGACAGCTGGGGCTGACGCCTCGCCATACAGCTGAACCCCGGGCCCCGGTCGATCCCCTCGACCGGGGCCCGGTGCATACGGTGGCCACCGGCGCCCTCCGCGCGGCAGGATGTGAGCCCGGCCGAGGAGGGGGAGCCTATGGCGACGCCATGGCCGCCCGGCCCCGGGCCTCCGTTCGGTGACGACGACTGGGACGACGGACGGACGACAACGCGTGACCCGCCTGCCAGACACCCACCCACGAGAGGCCCTCCCCCATGGGTGACATCGCCAAAGGCGTGCTCGGCGGCGCCTGGACGCTGCTCGTCGGCTGGATCCTGCCCACCGCCCTCAACCTCTCCGTCTTCTTCTTCACCGTCGCGCCCAGCCTCCACCACATCGACCTGGCGCAGCGGCTGTGGCCCTCGTCGAAGGTCAACACCGCCGTCCTTCTGCTGACCGTGTCCCTCCTCCTCGGGCTGGTCCTCTCCGCCGTGCAGACCCTGCTCTACCGCCTGCTGGAGGGCTACGTCCTGTGGCCCGCCACCGCCTACGACGCGCGCTGCCGCCGCCACCGGCAGACCAAGCAGGAGCTCCACGACCGCCTCACCCTGCTGCGGCTGGAGGAGCGCGAGCGCGCGGGCGCGCTGCCGCCCGAGGCGGCCCGGCAACTGGCCGACCTGCGCGCCACCCCCCGTATCGCCCGGGCCGCCCGACGGGACCGGCTACGCACGGCGGCACAACGCGCACTGCTCCAGGAGCGGTTGAGCCGCTACCCGATCGACGGCGACCAGATCGCCCCCACCCGCCTGGGCAACGCGATCCGCCGCCTGGAGGAGTACGGCTACGACCGCTTCCGCCTCGACACCCAGGTGCTCTGGGGCGAGCTGACCGGCACGGCGCCCGAGCAGGTCCGCCGCCAGGAGGAACTGGCCCGCGCCAGCGTCGACTTCTTCATATCCCTGCTCTACGGGCACGCCGCGGTGGCCGCGGCCGCCCTGGCCGCCCTGGGCTCCGCGGACGCCGACCGCACCGCGCTGCTGACCACCGCGGCCGTCCTGGTCGCGCTGATCCCGCTCTGGTACCGGTCCGCCGTGACGGCCACCGACGTGTGGGCCGCCGCCGTACGAGCGCTGGTCAACGTGGGCCGCAAGCCGCTGGCCGAGTCGCTGGGCCTGGCGCTGCCGTCCGAGCTGGCCGCCGAGCGAACCATGTGGACGCTGGCCTGCCTGTTGTCCCGGGCCCCTTACCATGAGCGCGCGGCCGCTCTCGACCCGTACCGCGCCGAGCCCCAGCCCCCGCTGCCGGCGCCGCCCCGACCCGGCTCGTAATGGCATGCTTGACCCACGGACCCGTACGACCAACGGCGCAGGGAGGACCGCGATGGCGTTGGAGACAGCCACAGCGCACGCCCCAGCGCGCCCCATGCGCGCCGACGCGCGCCGCAATTACGAGCGGCTGCTGACCGAGGCCAGGACCGCGTTCGTCGAGCACGGTACCGACGCGTCGCTGGAGGACATCGCGCGCCGCGCGGGCGTCGGCATCGGCACCCTCTACCGGCACTTCCCCAACCGCACCGCGCTCATGGGGGCCGTCTTCCAGAAAGAGGTGTGCGCGCTGCTGGCGCGCGCCCGTGAGCTGGCGAAGGCCCCGCAGCCGTGCCGTGCGCTGGTCGACTGGCTGCGCGAGATCATCGACTACGCGAGCACCTACCGCGGGCTCTCGCACGCGCTGATGGCCGCCTCCGGGGACGCGAGCTCTTCGCTGTCCCAGGGGTGCGGCCTGCCGATGCGCGAGGCGGGCAGCGCGCTGCTCGCCCGCGCCCAGCAGTCCGGGAACGTACGGTCCGACGTCGGCATAGACGATCTGATGCAGCTGACCAACGCCATCGCGCTGGCCGTGGAACAGTCGCCGGACGACCCGGAGTTGGCCGACCGGCTGCTGGCCCTGACCTTCACCGGGCTCAAGTCCCGCTGACCCGGCCAGGGCTTCAGCGCCCTCTGCGCTCTCAGCGCCGCCGTGGCGCCAGGTCGGCGACCCGGCCCCCCGGCTGCTCCGCCAGCGGCATCCCGCCGCGCAGCGTGGCGCCCGCCCCGCCCCCCGGTGGGTGCGGGTGGTTGCGGCGCGGTCCGGGGAGCGGCAGCCCCTCCTCGCCGGCGCGCGCGGTGGGCGGGCCGCCGTGCCGGGGCTGCTGCCGCCCCGGCCCCGCCGGGCCGCCGTCGCCGCCCGCCGGGCCCGAGCCCGCGCCCGGCCCGGCCACCGCGATCTGCACGCCCTGGTCGGCGAGGGCCTGGAGCTCGGTCAGGGCCCGGTCGTCGTGCGCGGGTGGCTCGTCCGTGACCAGCCGGGTGATCACGTCCGTCGGCACCGTCTGGAACATGGTGTCGGTGCCGAGCTTGGAGTGGTCCGCGAGGACCACCACCTCCGCCGCCGCCTGGACCAGCGCGCGGTCGACGCTCGCCGACAGCATGTTGGACGTGGACAGGCCGCGCTCGGCGGTCAGCCCGCTGCCGGACAGAAAGGCCCGGCTGACCCGCAGCCCCTGAAGGGACTGCTCGGCGCCGCTGCCGACCAGCGCGTAGTTGGAGCCGCGCAGGGTGCCGCCGGTCATGACGACCTCGACCCGGTTGGCGTGCGCCAACGCCTGTGCGACGAGCAGGGAGTTGGTGACCACGGTCAGGCCCGGGACACGCGCGAGCCGGCGGGCCAGCTCCTGCGTGGTCGTCCCGGCGCCGACCACGACGGCCTCGCCCTCGTCGACGAGACCGGCCGCGAGATCGGCGATGGCCGTCTTCTCCGCGGTCGCTAGATGGGATTTCTGCGGGAAGCCGGACTCCCTGGTGAATCCGCCCGGCAGCACCGCACCGCCGTGCCGGCGGTCGAGCAGTCCTTCTGCCTCCAGCGCCCGCACATCCCGCCGGACGGTCACTTCGGAGGTCTGGACGACGCGGGCGAGCTCGCGGAGCGATACCGCTCCGTTCGCCCGCACCATTTCAAGGATCAATTGGCGACGTTCTGCAGCGAACACGAAACTGACAGTAACGCCAACGACCGTCTGGTTTCAGCAGCTTGCACCAATTAACCGATGTTGTTCTTCTGCGACCCCTCGGGATGGTATTGGAGCGGGCTGCGCTTCCCTTAGGCCTCTTCCTGCGTCTTCCGCGTGTGCAGCTGCCGCGCCACCTCGGCGATCGAGCCGGACAGCGACGGGTACACCGTGAAGGCGCTGGCGATCTGCTCCACCGTCAGGTTGTTGTCGACCGCGAGCGAGATCGGGTGGATCAGCTCGCTCGCGCGCGGCGCGACCACCACACCGCCGACCACGATGCCGGTGCCCGGACGGCAGAAGATCTTCACGAAGCCGTCCCGGATGCCCTGCATCTTCGCGCGCGGGTTGCGCAGCAGCGGCAGCTTCACCACCCGGGCGTCGATCTTCCCGCCGTCCACATCCGCCTGGGAGTAGCCGACCGTGGCGATCTCCGGGTCCGTGAAGACGTTGGCCGACACGGTCTTCAGGTTCAGCGGGGCGACCGCGTCACCGAGGAAGTGGTACATCGCGATCCGGCCCTGCATGGCCGCCACCGACGCCAGCGCCAGCACCCCGGTGCAGTCGCCCGCCGCGTACACGCCCGGCGCGCTGGTCCGCGAGACCTTGTCGGTCCAGATGTGCCCGGACTCCTTGAGCCGGACCCCGGCCTCCTCCAGGCCCATCTCGGCGCTGTTCGGGATCGAGCCGACGGCCATCAGACAGTGGGTGCCCGTGATCACCCGGCCGTCCGCCAGCGTCACCTCCACCCGGTCGCCGACCCGCTTGGCGGCCTGCGCCCGCGAGCGCGCCATCACATTCATCCCGCGCCGCCGGAAGACGTCCTCCAGCACGGCCGCCGCGTCCGGGTCCTCGCCCGGCAGCACCCGGTCCCGGCTCGAGACCAGCGTGACCTTGGAGCCCAGCGCCTGGTACGCGCCCGCGAACTCGGCGCCCGTGACGCCGGAGCCGACCACGATGAGCTCCTCCGGGAGCTCGTCCAGGTCGTACACCTGCGTCCAGTTCAGAATGCGCTCGCCGTCCGGCAGCGCGTCCGGGATCTCCCTGGGGTGCGCCCCGGTCGCCAGCAGCACGGCGTCCGCGACCAGCGTCTGCTCGGTTCCGTCGGCGGCGCGGACGATCACCTTCCGCGACCCGTCGGGCGCCTGCGACGGCTCCAGCCGCCCGCGCCCGCGCATCACCCGCGCGCCCGCGCGCGTCACCGAAGCCGTGATGTCATGCGACTGGGCCAGCGCGAGACGCTTCACCCGTCGATTGACTTTGCCCAGGTCAACGCCCACGACTTGGGCCGCCTGCGCCAGCGGCGGGGTGTCATCGGCCACGATGATCCCCAACTCCTCGTACGAAGAGTCGAAGTTCGTCATCACCTCAGCGGTGGCGATCAATGTCTTCGAGGGCACACAGTCGGTGAGCACCGACGCCCCGCCCAGACCGTCGCAGTCGACGACGGTCACCTCCGCGCCGAGCTGTGCGGCGACCAGCGCCGCCTCATAGCCGCCGGGTCCGCCACCAATGATCACGATCCGAGTCACATGCTCCATTGTCCCGCACCCGTTCGACATCACTCTCACGGGGGGTTCCCGCCGCCCCCGAAACCTTCCTCCCTCACTCCCGTACCCTCTGAGCCATGTCGCTCTACGCCGCGTACGCCGGCAACCTCGACGCGCGGCTGATGTCCCGCCGCGCACCGCACTCCCCGCTGCGCGGCACGGGGTGGATCAACGGCTGGCGCCTCACCTTCGGCGGCGAGCAGATGGGCTGGGAGGGTGCCCTCCCGACCATCGTCGAGGCGCCGCGCTCCCAGGTCTTCGTCGCCCTGTACGACATCGCCCCCATGGACGAGGACTCCATGGACCGCTGGGAGGGGGTCGGCCTGGACATCTACCGCCGGATGCGGATCCGGGTCCACACCCTGGACGGCGACGAGCCGGCCTGGCTCTATGTGCTCAACGGCTACGAGGGCGGCCTGCCCTCCGCCCGCTACCTCGGCGAGATCGCGGACGCCGCGGAATCCGCGGGGGCCCCGCACGACTACGTCATGGAACTGCGCAAGCGCCCCTGCTGAGGCCGGGCGCCCCGCCGCCCTTCCCGTGCCCTGTCCTTGCCCTGCCCTTGCCGTGCCCTTTCCGTGCCTCTTTCCACACCACCCCGACGCGGTTCGATCGCGCCTTGGCAAAGAATCGAACACCGTCGTCAAGAACGTCTACGCGCGTAGGCAATCACCGGCTAGTCTCATGCGCGTGAACGCATCAGTTACCCATCAGGGGGACCCCTACGCCGCCGCCGACGTCGCGGCCGCACGCCTGCGCGAACTCACCGGCGAAGAGACCCACGACGTCGTCCTGGTCCTCGGCTCCGGCTGGGTGCCCGCCACCGACGCCCTGGGCGCCCCGGAACACGAGTTCCCGGTCACCGAACTCCCCTCCTTCCCGCCGCCCAGCGTCGAGGGCCACGCGGGCAAGATCCGCTCGTACAAGATCAACGACAAGCGAGCGCTGGTCTTCCTCGGCCGCACGCACTTCTACGAGGGCCTCGGTGTCGCCGCCGTCGCGCACGGCGTACGCACCGCCGTCGCCGCCGGCTGCAAGACCGTCGTCCTCACCAACGGCTGCGGCGGCCTCCGCGAGGGCATGCGCCCCGGTCAGCCGGTGCTGATCAGCGACCACATCAACCTCACCGCCGCCTCCCCGATCGTCGGCGCGAACTTCGTCGACCTCACCGATCTGTACTCGCCGCGGCTGCGCGCGCTCTGCCGGGAGATCGACCCCACCCTCGAGGAGGGCGTCTACGCGCAGTTCCCCGGCCCGCACTACGAGACGCCCGCCGAGATCAACATGACCCGCACCCTCGGGGCGGACCTGGTGGGCATGTCCACCGCCCTGGAGGCGATCGCCGCCCGCGAGGCGGGCGCCGAGGTCCTCGGCATCTCCCTGGTCACCAACCTCGCCGCGGGCATGACGGGCGAACCCCTCAACCACGAGGAGGTCCTCCAGGCGGGCCGCGACTCGGCCGCGCGGATGGGGAGCCTCCTGGCGCAGGTCCTCGACCGCGTCTGACGGCACCCGCCGGCGCCCCGCCCGCGGGCGGGGGCCCGAACCGCCGGCTCGCCGACCCGAGCCGACGCCCCGGACCCGACCGCCCCGGACCCGCAGGACCGGACCCGCCGGACCGGACCCGCAGGACCCGATGCGGCGCCCCGGACGCTCTGCCTCAGGCCGGTGACCCCGGCCGTACGGACCCGAGCCGCCGCGACCCGAGCCGCCGCGACGCGAGTTACGGACCCGAGTTTCGGACCCGGAGCCGCCTGCCGGACCCGCTGACCCGGCCGGGTCGACCGGAGCCGCCGGACCCGGGTCGCGGACGCCGAGCCGGTGCCTGGGACACGCTGCCCCAGGCCGCGGACCCGAGCCGCTGGTTCGAACCGCTGGGCAGGGTTGCCGGCCCGAGCCGCCGGACCGGACCGGACCGCTGGGCGGCTGCCGGCCCAGTCCACTACGCCCTGTCCGGCGGATCTTGGCGCCTGCGGCGGGCCGCTCCCCTCCCCTCCCCGCCCCTTCCCTCCCCCTGTCGATATGCGACTCTGCCGCACAGGGGCTCCGCCTCCGGACCCCGGCGTCTGGGGCGGAGCCACCCACACGGCGGAGCCGCAGATCGAAACGGTCGGGAAGGGGCAGGTAAGGGGGAGAGCCACCGCCGAACCCGGCGAGAGACGGCCGGGCGACCCGCAGGCCGGGTAGCGCACGGCCGGGCGACCGGACGACGGCGACCGCCAACGCGCGGCACCGGACCGGGCCGTCGCCGACCCGCCCCGCGCGGGCCCTGGCGTCGTGCCCGTTTCCCGGGGTACTCACTGGTCAGCCACGCTCGGCGGCCATCCAACCCCCGGCGGCCCCGAGGCGGTGGACGCGGGCTCGCGACAGCGCCGCCCGGCCCCGCCCCCGGACCGCACACCCGACCCAGCCACCGCCAGCCCCACCAGCCACCCCCCAGCCACCCCAGGAGGCCTCCCATGGCGCCCACCCCCGAGTCCGAGCTGATCTCCAAGGCCAGCACCTGGATGGCGGAGGACCCCGACCCCGAGACCCGCGAGGAGCTGGCCAAGCTGCTCCAGGCGGCCGACACGGGCGAACCCACGGCCCTCGACCAGCTCGCCGACCGCTTCTCCGGCACCCTTCAGTTCGGCACCGCCGGCCTCCGCGGCGAACTGGGCGCCGGGCCCATGCGCATGAACCGCGCCGTGGTCATCCGCGCCGCCGCCGGCCTCGCCGCGTACCTCGCCGAGCAGGGGCACTCCACCGGGCAGCCGCCCACCGCGCAGCGGCCCGGCCTCGTCGTCATCGGCTACGACGCCCGCTACAAGAGCGCCGACTTCGCCCGCGACACCGCCGCCGTCGTGACCGGCGCGGGCCTCCGGGCCGCGCTGCTGCCGCGCCCGCTCCCCACCCCCGTCCTCGCCTTCGCCATCCGCCACCTCGGCGCCGTCGCCGGGGTCGAGGTCACCGCCAGCCACAACCCGCCCCGCGACAACGGCTACAAGGTCTACCTCGGAGACGGCTCCCAGATCGTGCCGCCCGCCGACCTCGACATCGCCGCCGAGATCGCCGCGATCGGCGCCCTCGACAGCGTTCCCCGCCCGGACTCCGGCTGGGAGACCCTCGGCGACGACGTCCTGGACGCCTATCTCGCCCGTACCGACGCCGTTCTGACCCCCGGCTCCCCTCGGGACGTACGCGTCGTCTACACCCCGCTGCACGGCGTCGGCCGCGAGACCGTCACCGCCGCCTTCGCCCGCGCGGGATTCCCGGCCCCTGTGGTGGTCGCCGAGCAGGGCGAGCCGGACCCGGCCTTCCCGACCGTCGCGTTCCCCAACCCGGAGGAGCCGGGCGCGATGGACCTGGCGTTCGCCACCGCCCGCGGCCTCGGCCCCGGCGGGGCCGACATCATCATCGCGAACGACCCGGACGCCGACCGCTGCGCGGTGGCCGTACCGGCCGCGGCCCCCGCCGCGACCGCCTGGCGGATGCTCCGGGGCGACGAGGTCGGCGCGCTCCTGGCCACTCACCTCATCCACAAGAGCGCCCGCGGCACCTTCGCGACCTCGATCGTCTCGTCCTCCCTCCTGTCCCGCATCGCGCAGGCCGCGGACCTCCCGTACGCCGAGACGCTGACCGGCTTCAAGTGGCTGGCCCGGGTCGACGGGCTGCGCTACGCCTACGAGGAGGCGCTCGGCTACTGCGTCGACCCCGAGGGCGTACGCGACAAGGACGGCATCACCGCCGCCCTGCTCGTCGCCGAGCTGACGGCCGAGCTCAAGGAGCAGGGCCGCACCCTCACCGACCTGCTCGACGACATCGCGCTGGAGCACGGGCTGCACGCCACCGACCAGCTGTCCGTGCGCGTCGAGGACCTGTCCCTGATCGCCCAGGTCATGAAGCGGCTGCGCGAACAGCCGCCCACCGAGCTCGCGGGCCTCGCGGTGTCCGCCGGCGAGGACCTCTCGCGCGGTACGGCGGCCCTGCCCCCGACCGACGGCCTGCGCTATCAGCTCTCCGGCCGGGCCGGCGCCATCCCGGGGTCCACCGTCCGGTCGGCCCGGGTGATCGTCCGCCCGAGCGGCACCGAGCCGAAGCTGAAGTGCTACCTGGAGGTGGTGGTCGACGCCCCCGCGGCGGACGCCCTCGCCGCGGCGCGCGCGACGGCGGAGCAGGTCCTGTCGGCGCTCAAGGCGGATCTCGCGGAGGCGGCGGGGATCTGAGGCACGGCCGACGCGCCGATCAGGCCGGCCCCGTCCGGGAGCGGAAGGTGCGCCGGTAGGTGTCCGGGGGCACCCCGACCGTGCGGTTGAAGTGTCGGCGCAAGGTCGTGGCGGTGCCCATGCCGGTGGCCGCCGCGATGGCGTCGACACTGTCGCCGGTCGTCTCCAGCAACTCCTGGGCGTGGCGGATCCGCTGGGTCAGCAGCCACTGCAACGGGGTGGTGCCGGTCACCACCTTGAAGTGGCGGCCCAGGTTGCGCGAGCTCATCCGCGCCCGGCGGGCCAGGTCCTCCACGGTCAGCGGCTGGTCCAGCCGTTCCATCACCCAGGGGAACAGCTCGGCGAGCGGATGGTTGTCCGGGGCGGGCACCGGAGTGGTGACGAACTGGGCCTGGCCGCCGTCCCGGTGCGGCGGCACGACCAGGCGGCGGGCGACCGTGTTGGCGATCGACGAGCCGTGGTCGAGGCGGACCAGGTGCAGACACAGGTCCATCGCGGCGGCCTTGCCGGCGGAGGTGAGCACGCTGCCGTTGTCCACGTAGAGCACATCCGGGTCCACCTCCACCTCCGGGTAGCGGGCGGCCAGGACCTCGGTGTGCGCCCAGTGGGTCGTCGCGCGCAGCCCGTCCAGGAGGCCGGCGGCGGCCAGCACGAACGCGCCCGTGCAGAGGGAGGCCACGCGCGCGCCCGCCTCGTGGGCCGCGCGCACCGCGTCGACCAGGTCGGCCGGTGGGTCCTCGTCGATATCGGCCCAGCCCGGGACGATCACGGTGTCGGCGCGCCGGAGGTGGTCGAGCCCGTGGTCGGGCTCCAGGCGGAACCGGCCGACCCGCACGGCGCCCGTCCCGCAGAGGACGAAGTCGTACCAGGGGTCGGCCACGCCGGTCAGGTCGGCGCCGAAGACCTCGCACGCCGCGGACAGTTCGAAGTGAAGCATCCCGTCGGTGACGGCCAGCGCGACAGTGTTCACGTCCGGAATTGTATGGGTCATGTCGTTCCGGACACTCGTGTGGGGTGCCCGCCCTCGCCAGGATGTCCGTGACGGATCGCAGCGGATCATTCAAGTACGGGAGAGAACCATGGGATCAGGGCTCACGGTGGCGGTGTTCGGCGCGTACGGGCACACCGGGCGCTTTGTGGTGGCAGAGCTGCGGGAACGCGGTTTCGTCCCGGTTCTCTCCGGGCGGGACGCCGACAAGCTGAAGGTGCTGGCGGAGTCCGAATCCGGCCTGGACGCCCGCCCGGCGTCGGTCGACGACCCGGCCTCGCTCGACCGCGCGCTGGCCGGCGCGGCGGCCGTGATCAACTGCGCCGGGCCCTTCGCCACGACGGCCGCCCCCGTGATCGAGGCGGCCCTGCGCGCCGGGATCCCGTATGTGGACGTGGCGGCCGAGATCGAAGCCAATGTCGACACTTTCGCCCACTTCGCGGACCGCGCCCGCGCCGCGGGAACGGCGATCGTCCCCGCGATGGCCTTCTACGGCGGCCTCGGCGACCTGTTGGCCACCGCCGCGATGGGCGACGACTGGACGGCGGCCGACGAGGCGCACATCGCGTACGGGCTGAACGGTTGGCACCCCACCGCCGGGACGCGCACGGCGGGCGCGGTCTCCCGGCAGCGGCGGGGCGGCCGACACGTCCGTTACGCGAACGGACAGTTGGAGTACCACGACGACGAACTGCCGACCCTGGAGTGGCCCTTCCCCGACCCTATGGGCCCCCGGGCCGTGATCGGGGAGTTCACGATGGCCGACGTCGTCACCATCCCCAGCCACCTGTCCATCCCCGAGGTGCGCACCTACATGGCGGTCGAGGCCGCCCGGGACCTGTCGGCCCCGGACACCCCGGCGCCGGAGGCGGTCGACGAGCGCGGGCGGTCCGCGCAGACCTTCCTCGTCGATGTCGTCGTGCGCAACGGCGGCGCCGAACGGCGCGCCGTGGCAAGGGGCCAGGACATCTACGCCGTCTCCGCGCCGCTCGCGGTGGAAGCGGTCCACCGCATCCTCACGGGACGGACCAGGACGGTCGGTGTCGCCTCCGCGGGCGAGATCTTCGACGCGCCGGACTTCCTCCGCGCGCTGTCCGCGCATCTCTCCCTCGAAGTGCGTGGGTAGCGCACGTCATTCGGGCTGCGAGACCATCGCCGCCAGGCCGCACCCGGCGTCCAGGAAGAACGTGTGGTAGCCGACCATGTGGCTGATGTCCTGCATATCGATCTGGGCGATGTACGCCATGAGCTTCCCGCACGCCGGACACCGCGGGTACTCGGCGTCGTCCATCCACACCGGCCGGCCGCCGATCGCCGAGCCGTCGGGGTAGGGGCCCGACGGGTGGCCGGGGACCAGGCGCTCGGTGGGCGCCCCGGCCGCCGGGAGGCCCGTACCGGGCTCGGGCGGATCCGAAAGGCGGGAGGTCCCGTCCGGCCCGACGCCGAGGAACACCGGGTCGGCTTCGTCGACGGCGCACCCGTAACAGAGGACCAGCCGCAGCCGCCCCGACCAGCCGGCGTGCACCAGCGCCCCGGCGACCCGTGCGTCGGCCGTGTCCAGGTCCAGCGCGGTCCACAGCGCGGCGCCGCATCCCCGGCAGCGCTCCTGCGGGATCCGGCTTTCTTCGGCTTCCTCGGCTGCTTCGACCACCAGGTGGTGGGCGACGGGCCCGCACAGCTCCCGGGCCCGGTCCCCCTCCAACGTCCAGCCGCCTTCCGGCATGTACTCGGCGGGCGTGAGGAAGAGCTTGTCGGCGCCGGGCGGCGGCTGGTCGCGCCACCGCCGGAAGGCCTCCTCGGCGACCGGTCCCCGTGTCTGGGCCAGGGCGGCCAGCAGGTGGTTCAGGCGGAGTGCGCCTTTGCCGCCCGCATCGGCCTCGGCGACGAGACCACGCTGTGTCTCGTCGTCGGCCGCGCAGTACAGCGCGGCCGGATACACCACGTCCGCGGCGAGGAGCCGGGGCAGATAAGGCGCCAGGCTTTCCGGAGCGGTCCTCGCCAGTTCCTCGAGTTCGGGGGCGTCACCATCGCGTGCGGCAATGGCCCGGACAATGAGATCTTCCAGATGCTCCGTCATACGGGGAACGTAACAACGTCCCCCGACACGCCCGGCCCTGGGTTCGGGCGACGCGGCTCGGCGGCGTAGTCGGGCAGGGCCACATCGCTGCTGACCTTCTCCCCCAGCCTGAGCATCCAGTTCAGGAAGACGGGCTTGGACAGCAGGCCGTTGCGGAAGCGCAGGCCGGTCGCGGTGCCGGGCGCGAGGAACTTCCCGGTGCGGTCGCCGCCGGTCTGGCAGCCCTTGGCGTACTTCCGGAGCCTGTCCTCGTAGCGCGCGAAGGCCGCTCGATGGTCGCCTCCGGCCCGCGCGAGCTCGCCCGCCAGCACATAGGCGGCCACCATGGCGGTCCCGGTGCCCATCCCCCCGATGGTGGCCCCGCACGCGGCGTCGCCCACCAGGCACACCCGGCCCCGTGACCAGGTGTCCACGTCTGCCCGGCTGATCGAGTCGAAGTACAGCTCGGGGGCCCGGCGCAGCGAATCGAGCAGGCGGGGCACCTCCCAGCCGAGTCCGGAGAAGGCGTCGGCGATCAGACGCTTCTGCTGCTCGGGGTCGTGGCGGTCGTACGACAGCTCGGGACCGGCGAAGACGAAGAACGCCCCGGCCCGCGCCGGGTCCCGGCGGTCGGCCCCGACGGAGGCGAGCCGCCCCGGCGTGTTGTAGCCGACCGAGCCCCGCCCCCACCCCCGTTCGTTGGCGAGCTGCCAGGTGGCTGCGTAGTAGCCGAGGTGGCTCACGTAGTCCTCCTCGGGGCCGAAGGCGAGGCGCCGGACGTTGGAGTGCAGCCCGTCCGCGCCGATCACCAGGTCGAACTCGCGCGAGGCCGCGTGCCGGAAGTCGACCCGCACGCCGGAGGGCGTCTCGGTGAGGCCGGTGATCGAGTCGCCGAAGAGGTACTCGGTGTGGTCCAGGCTGCGCTCGTACAGCAGCCGGGCCAGGTCGCCGCGGAGCACCTCGATCGCGCCGCCGGCGAACTCAGCGGGCAGGTGCAGCAAGGTCCGACCGCCTTCGTCCACAAAGGTCATCGGGGAGCCGCCGGTCTGCATCGCGCGCAGCTCGGGCAGCAGGCCCATGCGCTCCAGGACGGTCAGGTGCGTATCGCCCCGGAAGTCGACGGCCTGGCCGCCACCGCGCAGGGCCGGGGCCAGCTCGACGACCGTCGGGTTGAAGCCGTGGCGCCCCAGCCAATAGGCCAGCGCCGGACCGGCGATGCTCGCGCCGGAGATAAGGACGTTCCGGTTCATGGTTCCCCACCCTTGAGAACTGTGTCCGACGGACACGATTAATTACTGTGTACCATAGACGCAGTTATTTGGCACGCCAAGATGCCGAGGCTGGAAGGGCGACGGACATGGGCGACAACCCTGCCGAGACCGTGCGGCTGCTGTGGGGCCCCCACGCCAAGCCGTCACGCGGCCCCCGGCCGACCCTCGACCTGGACCGCATCGCGCGGGCCGGGATCGAGATCGCCGACTCGGAGGGGCTGGCCGGCGTCTCGATGCAGCGGGTCGCCGCACAACTGGGCGTCACCAAAATGGCGCTGTACCGCTACGTCCCGGGCAAGGCCGAGCTGGTCGCGCTGATGGTCGATGCCGCGATCGGCCCGTACCCGGCGGCGGGCCCACAGCCGTCGGGCTGGCGGGGCCGGCTGGCGGACTGGGCCCGCCACCTGCTCTCCGCCTTCCTCCAGCACCCATGGACGCTGGACGCCACCGTCGGACCGCGGGTCATGGGGCCCGCGGAGCTGGGCTGGATGGAGCGCGCCATCTCCGCGCTGGACGGTACGGGGCTCAGCGGCGCCGAGCGGATGGACGCGGTCGTGCTGCTGGTCGGCCATGTACGCGCCATCACCCAGCAGGCCCGGGCGGCGGGCCCGGCGGGCACCCCCGAGGCGGAGCTGAGCGGCATCCTCGCCGACCTGATGCGGGCCCAGGGCGAGCGCTTTCCCGCCCTGGCCGCCGCCCTCGCCTCGGCGGAACAGTCCGGCGGGCAGGACCAGGCCTGGGAGTTCGGCCTCCAGCGCATCCTGGACGGCCTGGCCGTGCTCATCGACCAGCGCGGGCACTGACCGTCGTACACAATCGCGGCCATGGATCTCTTGGCCGTCCTGCCCTACAGCGACGGCCGACCTGCCCTCGAAACACGCGTCAACGCGGTGCGGTTCCTCCTGGAGTCGGGAGCCCGCCCCGAGGACGCCGAGGTGGCGGCCCAGCGGACGTGGCTACGGCCGGGGGACGGCCCGGCCTTGCACGCGCTGCTCCACTTCACCGGCTACTACGAGCGCGAGGTGCCCGGCGACATACTTCTCGAACTCGTCGACGAACTTCTCCGCCACGGTGTCCGCGACACCTCGTACCAGGGCAGCACCGCGCTGGAGTGCGCCGAGGCATGGGTGAAAGGCGGCCATGCCAACTACGAGCCGATGGTGCGACGGCTGCGGGATGCCTGATCAAAGATCGATGGGCAGCGTCCCAAAGGAGGCCGACGGCACCCACCGCTGACCGCCGTACTCGGAGAGGGCTTCCATCAGATCGGTCCGCTGTCGCTCCGTCATCGGGCCGAGGACACAGATGGGGATCCGCCCGCTCGGGCGCACTTTGACCGTGCCGGGCTCGGCATAGAGCCACCCCGCCGGCCGCATCATCGTCGGCCGCGTGGCACCGGACGCGAGGTCGATGTGAACTCCGGTGTACTGGTACGACGGTGAGCACTGGATCTCTTCGATGGCAACGCGCTGGATCCGGTCCCAGGCGAACTCGTGCCTTCCCGCGGCGCTGTGGGTCACGATGCCCTGGGGACCGACGTGCAGCCCCCATCCGCCTCTCTTTTTGCGCAGGAGCGCGTGTTGCACTTCCCAGAAGGTGTTCATGACCGCCCAGACGACCACGAGGGCCGCAGGAACCGCGACAAGGCCCCCCGATACGAAGAGAAGCACCCACGGGGTGAAATCGGCCTCAGGTCCCCTCTGAAAGTGCCCCGTACCCATCGGGAAGTAGATCATTCCTGTCGCCGCCATCGACAATCCCACGGCCCAGAACCAGGCACGGAAGACGCCCGGCCCGCGTGCGTAGGTGGACAGCGGCTCCTCGCCGGTCCAGGTCGCGTCGAACGGTCCGGCGGAGCTGGGCAGGCGCCGCGTCTGCACTGCCGTCTCCGCGGACGGCCGTGATGGCCGGGAGACGCGTTGCCCGAGCCGGGCCCGGGCAAGCGTTTCCGCCTGGGCGAGCACGGCCCTCATCGCCCCGGCCGTCCTGGCCAGCAGCACTTTACGAGCCTCGGCCGAACTGTCCGCAGGGCCGTACGCGAGCGCGGTCCGCAGGCGACTGAGGCGTTCGAGGACCTGCCGCGCCGACTCAGGACGTCGCTGCGGATCACGAGCCAGGAGTTCGGCGACCAGCGCCGTCAGCGCGGGCGGCAAGTCCGGGCGGAGTGAGGCGAGCGGGGGTGCGTCCTCGTCCAGTTTGCGGCGTACGAGCGCCAAGGCGTTGTGCCCGGTGAAGGGTGGCCGACCAGTGAGCAGGGCGAACAGCACCCCGCCGAAGGCGTAGAGGTCCGAACGCACGTCGCCGCGTTCGGTGAGGAACTGCTCCGGTGCGCCGTACTCGGGGGTGCCGGCAGGAGTCAGCTGGGAGGAACCCGCCACGGTGAACATGGTCTGGACGAACCCGGCGATACCGAAGTCGACCACCTTCACCTGGCCATCGGGGTTGATCATCACGTTGTGCGGCTTGATGTCGTAGTGGATGACACCGGCCTGATGCGCGGCGACGAGTGCCGCGCAGATCCCGTAGGCGATCTCCAGCGCGCGGGCGGCGGTCATCGGACTCTCGTCACGGATGTGCTGGGTGAGCGTGGCGCCCTCGACCTTCTCCATGATCAGGAACAGCGCGCCCTCGTGAACGCCACGGTCGTGAAGGGCGACCGCGTTGGGATGGTTGACCTGCGCGGCAGCCACGGCCTCCCGTTCGAACCGCAGGGCCAGCTCCGAGTCGGGCGCATCCTGGAGGACGAGCAGCTTGACCGCGACATCACGGCGCAGGCTCCGGTCTTTTCCGGCCCACACCTCGCCCATACCCCCACGGCCGAGCCGTTCGATCAGCTCGTACCTGCCTGCAATCAACTCCCCGCGTTCCAACGCCCACCCCCGTCGACTCGGGCATATCACAGCCAGGATAAGAACGATGCGGCGCAACGGCCCCCGCCAGCAGCGAGGGCCGTGCTCTGGTGCCGTTGACCGGATCAGGCAGTGGGGAACCCGCCACCCTTGACGGCCGAGACGAAGGACGACCAGGCTGCCACCGGAAAGACCAGTGCGGGGCCGTGCGGGTCCTTGCTGTCGCGGACGGGGACCCGGCCGGTGGACACGTAGGCGGGTGCCCACTCGACGCAATCACCGCCATCACCGTTGCTGTAGCTGGACTTGACCCACTCCGCGCGGGAGAGATCAGGGGTGCCACTCATGGCGTCAATGCCTCCATGACGGAACGGATGAATGCCGCCGTCTGGGTCGGCGACAAGGCGTATGCCCTGAGCAGATCGTACGACCGCATACGCCTCACCACCCTCTCCCTGTCCTCCAAGAGTTCACCCGTAGCGATGCTCTCCTCATAGGCGACGGTCGTACCGTCGTCCAGCGTCAGCAGATTCAGCGTGCCGCCCATCAGCGCATGCCCACCGTGCTCGAACGGCAGCAGCTGAATCACGCTGGTGGGAGTGTCCACCAGTTCTGCCAGGCGGGCCAGTTGGGCACGCATGACCACCGGCTCGCCGATCGGCCGCCGCACGGACGCCTCGTCCAAGACCACCGACAGATGAGGCGCTGGGGTGCCTCGCAACAGAGCCTGCCGACTCATGCGAGCCGCCACCTTCTCTTCTATTTCCTCTGCCGTCGCCTCGGGGTTGCTGACCCGGAACAGCTCCCGTGCGTAGTCCTCCGTCTGCAACAGACCGGGCACGAGCTGCCCGGCGTAGCAGGCGATGGCCTGCGCACGCGTCTCCAGCTCCATGCGCCGCCGGTACTTGTCCGGGTGCACCTCGCGCCGGGCCAGCGCGTACAGCTTCACGAAGATCCCGTCCGTGCCGAACGCCGCGTCCAGCTGAGCGGGGAGTTCGGGAGGGATCATGTACTCCGCGAGCTCGATCCGACCCAGGTGACTGCGGCTCGAGTTCACCACTTCGGCGAGCTGGTCCAGGCTCATCCCCGCCGCTTCGCGGTGTCGGCGCAGCTCGGCGCCGAAGAGATGGCGAACGCTTCGTTCGGGTGTCAGTTCGCGTTTGCGCGCGGCCATGTACGCAACTCCTGCCTCCCAAGGTGCGGTCGGGAGTCCAACCACTGCCGAGCGTACGCACCGACAGCCACGCTTGCACTACAAACAGTGAACAAGGCCCGCTACACGCAGGACCCCCGCGACGCGACTTGGAGGGAGCGTCCGGGGGCGCAGCCACCAGCCGTAGCCATAGAGGAGCTGATGACGTGACCGACCCTAACCGGCGCACACGCGCGTGCGTGAGTGCCCTTTTCGCCTCCCGGATCCACGGCGCGGAGGCAGCCGGATGAACGCGACGACCGGCCTGCGCCTGCTGCCCTGGACCAGTCCGGACGGCAAGCCGTGCTACCTGGCGGCGGACCACGGCGACAGCCCCCTGAGCCGACGCGCCGACAAGATCGAAGCCCTCCAGCTATCCATGGGGACACAACTTCTCGGCCACGCCCGCGCGCTACTCGCCGACCGCAAGGCGGACGCCGGAGAACTCCGGTTCCTGGCGAACCGCCTGTGCGAGGCGCTGCGCGATGTGCTGCGCGTGGCGGAGAGCAGGGGCAGGCGCCTGCCCGCGCACGACGATGACGGCACCACCGCCGATCCGGACCGCGACCACCGCCAGGGCAAGAGTCACGAGCCGGGTCGGT
This sequence comes from Streptomyces sp. NPDC021225, assembly GCF_044332865.1. NCBI lineage: Bacteria > Bacillati > Actinomycetota > Actinomycetes > Kitasatosporales > Streptomycetaceae > Streptomyces > Streptomyces sp. NPDC021225. The sequence goes on from NZ_JBIRPV010000007.1 coordinate 178,339, forward strand.
GAACTCAGGGGACTCAGGGGACTCAGGCTCAATAGTGCTCGCCGCGCGAGGGGCGGGTCGGTAGGCCCAGGCCGGTGAGCCACAGCTCGCCGTTGTCGCCCGCGCTGATGCTGTGAGCACACAACTCGTCCGGGCAGGTGGCTTTGCGAGCACGGCACTCGGCGATGATGAGCTCGGCGATCAGCCGGGGCGCGTCAGGGTCGGTTTCCGGCAGCTTGGTACGCCACCACTGGTGCTCATCCAGGATCTGCCAGCCACGCTCGCGCATCTTCGCTTGTCGTTCCTCGGTCTGTTCGATGCCCCGGTCGTGGATGCACACGGCCAGTTCGCGCCCGTGGTCGGCGGGCGTGTACGACACGATCATGTCGCGGCGCCAGTCGCGGGAGGTCCACAGAGTGAAGGCGATCCAGTCCCCCGGGGCCTGGACGGGATACTGCTCCACCCACGCGGCGAGCATGAGCTCCAGGCCCGTGACCGCATGATCCCAGTCGTCGGCGACCTTCACCCCGTTGTACGTCCAGGACGTAGCGAATCCGGGACCTTTGCGGTCGAGCTGCCATGTGTAGGGCAGTGCGTCGAAGCGGTGTGGCTGACCGCTGCGCGCGGGGCGAGTGCGGTCAAAGGTCCACCATTCATCACGTTCGAACTCGTCGGCGTCGTGCACCGACAGCTCGGCGTGGGTGTGGTCTCCGGACAGCTGAAGGATCCGTTCACGGGTGCACCAGCGCACCCTCGGGCCTCCGACGGCGCCGCCGAGCAGGGTAGGCGCGCCGATACGCGCCACGATCGCCTCGTACACCGGGCGCAGCGCCTCGCGGCGGGCGAGGCGATCCGCTCCGGCGGGGTAGGCCAGGACGGGGACAGGCTCCGAGCCGACGCTGCCAGAGGGGGTGAAGAGGGCTTCCGCTATGTCCTCGGCCCGCGCCGCAGGATCACTAGTGTTGATCACCCGGGTCATCCTCGCAGTCTCGGCCTGGCCGGGTACACGTAGACCGCTCAGGTAGCCGCTCAGGTGGCCGCTCAGGTGATCGCCAGCACCACCGCGAGCAGCACGATCCCCGCCACCGCAGGCGCGATGACCTCGAACGCCCAGCGCACCTCCGGCTCGCCCTGTGCGCCCTCGCGCTCGGCGTTCGTCTCCGCGAGGCCGCGCAGCTCGTCGATGGAGCGGTCGGCCGTGGCGCGCTGCGCCTCGGCCGCGTCCGCCGAGACCTGGACGGACGTACGGCGGAAGGGGTCCTCGGTCGCCGCCTTCGCCTGCCGCCGGCCCGCCCGCTTGCGCTGCCGCAGCGACACCGGGATGGCCCACATCTGGTACTTCGCGCCGCCCGCGAGCACCTCGCTGGAGAAGCCCGCGCGCACCGCCTCCACCGAGCCCCAGGGCAGGGTGATCGTACGGAAGGGGTTGCGCACCCGCAGCCGGTCCCGGCCCGCGTACACCGCGGGCCGCACCGTGAACGCGATCACCAGCGGCACCGCGAACAACAGCCCGGCCAGCGCCACCCACGGCGTCCGCCCCTCGCCCCGGATCACCGCGTCGATCCCCAGCCAGGCGCCGATCGCGAGCAGCAGCACGCCGCCCGCGATGCCGCCCGGAGAGCGGTAGACGCGGTCCGCGTACTCGGTCCCCTGGTCGGTGGACCCCTGGCCGGGCTCGTGCGGGGCGGAGGAGTCGTGCGAGGAGTCGTCCGGGCTCGTCATACGGCCGATTCTGCCGCACCGGCGCGGCGGCCTGTATGCAGGGCCTCGGGCAGGCCTCGGGCGGGCCCCGGAACCCTCGGCGCGATCAAGACCCTCCTCGCGCCGGGCCCCCCTGACAGCCGTCCGGTCGAGTCACCATGCGCACCAGGTCCGCCCAGGTGGCCTGGAGGTCGTCGGCGGGAACTCCGCGCTCGCGGACCAGATAGTCCGCCGTCTCGAAGGCCGTGAAGGCGAGCAGGGCATGGGCGAGCACGTCATGGTCACAGTCGACTCCCGCTTCCCACAGGAGCACCGACACATGGCGGTGAAACGCGCGACCCGTATCGGAGGCGTTGCGGTTCCGGGGGCGAAGTTGCCGCGCCAAGGCGGCGCCCAGGTCCGTGCCATCGGCGATGCGGTCGATCAGGGCCCAGCCGAACGCCGTCAGCCGGTCCGCCGCCGGTGCGCCGGGGCCGAGGGGCGGGGGACCGGAGGTGCACACCTCACGGAAGCCGGCCTCGGCCTCGTCGAGGAGGGCGGCCAGGAGGCCGTCCCGGTCACCGAAACGGCGGAAGAGGGTGCCCTTTCCCACGCCGGCCCCCTTCGCGACCGCCTCCATCGTCACGTGCTCGGCGCCGCGCTCGGCGACCAGGCGACGGGCGGCCTCCAGCAGGAGGGCGCGGTTGCGGGCGGCGTCGGAACGCTCGGCGCCGACGGCGCCGACCGCGGCGCCGTCCGGTGCGTCCATCAGCCCTCTCCCGTCAGGCGTACGTACACGCTCCCGTCGTCGATGCGAACCGGATAGACGGGGACGGGGCGTGTCGCCGGGGGATCGAGGGGCCTGCCGGTGCGCAGGTCGAACCTGGAGGCGTGCAGCCAGCATTCGATGCTGAAGCCGTCCACCTCGCCTTCGGAGAGCGAGACGGCGCTGTGCGAGCACATGTCGTGGATGGCGAAGACCTGCTGCCCGGTGAGGACGAGGGTGACGGGAACGCCCTCCACCTCGAAGCGCCGGGGGACGTTCTCCTCCAGCACGTCGAGCGCGCAGAGGTAGGTGTGGCCGCTGTCGGGCATCGTTCTCCTCGAAGCATGCGGAGGGGGCGCGGTTTCGGGGGCAGCCGTGCTCGTCCCGAGCGACACGTGTGAGCTGCTTCGATGGCCGAGGCTAGCGGGATGGGACGGAGCCGGGATGCGACCCGGGTCCCGGTCCGCGTCGGCAGATCGAACTAGTACTCCGGCAGGACTCCGCCCTCCGTACCAGGCGGTTCGGCATCCGGGGGTGACATTCGGCTACGCGCGTAGATATGCTCCCCTGGTGACCATGCCCACCACAGTTCCCGCATACGGCGCGGAAGCGGCCGAGCGACTGGCGTCGATGGCGGACGTGACCGCCACCGACGGCGCGCTGCGCCGCTTTCTGCACGGCCTGCCGGGCGTCGACGCGGTCGGCCTCCAGGCCCGTGCCGCCGCGCTCGGCACCCGCTCGATCAAGACCACGGCGAAGGCGTACGCCATCGACCTGGCCATCTCCATGATCGACCTGACGACCCTGGAGGGCGCGGACACCCCGGGCAAGGTCCGGGCGCTGTGCGCCAAGGGGGTCAGCCCCGACCCGACCGACCGCACCGTCCCCAAGGTCGCGGCGATCTGCGTCTACTCCGACATGGTGGCCACCGCCAAGCAGGCCCTGGCCGAGGCGGGCGGGCCCGAGGTCCATGTGGCCTCCGTCGCGACCGCCTTCCCCTCCGGCCGGGCGGCGCTCGCCGTCAAGCTCGCCGACACCCGGGAGGCCGTGGCCGCCGGGGCCGACGAGATCGACATGGTGATCGACCGCGGCGCGTTCCTGTCCGGGCGCTACCTCCAGGTCTTCGAGGAGATCCGGCAGGTCAAGGAGGCGTGCCGACGCGAGGACGGCAGCGGCACCGCCGCCCACCTCAAGGTCATCTTCGAGACCGGTGAGCTCCAGACGTACGACAATGTGCGCCGCGCCTCCTGGCTGGCGATGCTCGCGGGCGCCGACTTCATCAAGACCTCCACCGGCAAGGTGGCGGTCAACGCGACGCCGCCCGTCACCCTCCTCATGCTGGAGGCGGTCCGCGACTTCCGCGACACCACCGGGGTGCAGGTCGGGGTGAAGCCCGCGGGCGGCATCCGCACCTCCAAGGACGCCATCAAATACCTGGTGCTGGTCAATGAGACGGTGGGCGCGGACTGGCTGACGGCCGACTGGTTCCGCTTCGGCGCCTCCAGCCTCCTCAACGACCTGCTGATGCAGCGCCAGAAGCTGAGCACCGGACGGTACTCCGGTCCCGACTATGTGACGGTGGACTGAAGCTGCCATGACGAACCCAGCCATGACGAACGCATTCGAGTACGCGCCCGCACCGGAGTCCCGCTCCGTCGTCGAGATCGCCCCGTCGTACGGGCTGTTCATCGACGGCGAGTTCGCCGAGGCCGCCGACGGCAAGGCCTTCAAGACTGTCTCCCCCGCCACCGAGGAGACCCTGTCCGAGGTCGCCCAGGCGGGCGCCGAGGACGTGGACCGCGCGGTCAAGGCGGCCCGCAAGGCCTTCGGGAAGTGGTCCGCGCTGTCCGGCGCCGAGCGCGCCAAGTACCTCTTCCGCATCGCCCGCATCGTCCAGGAGCGCTCGCGCGAGCTCGCGGTCCTGGAGTCGCTGGACAACGGCAAGCCGATCCGCGAGTCGCGCGATGTCGACCTTCCCCTGGTCGCCGCGCACTTCTTCTACTACGCGGGCTGGGCCGACAAGCTCGACTACGCGGGCTACGGGCCGAACCCGAAGCCGCTGGGCGTCGCGGGCCAGATCATCCCCTGGAACTTCCCGCTCCTGATGCTCGCGTGGAAGATCGCCCCCGCCCTCGCCGCGGGCAACACGGTCGTCCTCAAGCCCGCCGAGACCACCCCCCTGTCCGCCCTCTTCTTCGCGGACGTCTGCCGCCAGGCCGGGCTCCCCAAGGGCGTCGTCAACATCATCACCGGCGACGGCTCCACGGGCGCCGAGCTGGTGGCCCACCCCGGCATCGACAAGGTCGCGTTCACCGGCTCCACCGAGGTCGGCAAGGCGATCGCCCGCGGCGTCGCCGGTACGGACAAGAAGGTCACCCTCGAACTGGGCGGCAAGGCGGCCAACATCGTCTTCGACGACGCGCCGATCGACCAGGCCGTCGAGGGCATCGTGGGCGGCATCTTCTTCAACCAGGGCCACGTCTGCTGCGCGGGCTCCCGCCTCCTCGTCCAGGAGTCCATCCAGGACGAGCTGCTGGACGCGCTCAAGCGCCGGATGCGCACGCTCCGGGTCGGCGACCCGCTGGACAAGAACACCGACATCGGCGCGATCAACTCGGCCGAGCAGCTGGCCCGGATCCGTACCCTCGCGGACGCGGGCGAGGCGGAGGGCGCCGAGCGCTGGGCCCCGGAGTGCGCCCTGCCCTCCTCCGGCTACTGGTTCGCGCCCACCCTGTTCACCGGCGTCACCCAGGCCCACCGCATCGCGCGCGAGGAGATCTTCGGCCCGGTGCTCTCCGTCCTGACCTTCCGCACCCCGGAGGAGGCGGTCGCGAAGGCGAACAACACCCCGTACGGCCTGTCCGCCGGGATCTGGACCGAGAAGGGCTCGCGCATCCTGTGGATGGCGAGCAAGCTCCGCGCGGGCGTGGTGTGGTCCAACACCTTCAACAAGTTCGACCCGGCCTCTCCGTTCGGCGGCTACAAGGAGTCCGGTTACGGCCGCGAGGGCGGCCGCCACGGCCTGGAGGCGTACCTCGATGTCTGAGAAGTCCGATAAGCACGACGAGCGCCTGGGCGTTCTCAAGACCTACAAGCTGTTCGTCGGGGGCAAGTTCCCCCGGTCCGAGAGCGGGCGGGTGTACGAGGTGACCGACCCTAGGAACAGGTGGCTCGCCAACGCGCCGCTCTCCTCCCGCAAGGACGCCCGCGACGCGGTCGTCGCCGCCCGCAAGGCGTTCGGCGGCTGGTCGGGGGCCACGGCCTACAACCGCGGCCAGATCCTCTACCGCGTCGCCGAGATGCTGGAGGGCCGCCGCGAGCAGTTCGCGCGGGAGGTCGCCGACGCGGAGGGGCTCGGCAAGTCCAAGGCCGCCGCCGTCGTGGACGCTGCGGTCGACCGCTGGGTCTGGTACGCGGGCTGGTCCGACAAGGTCGCCCAGATCGCCGGGGCCGCCAACCCGGTCGCGGGCCCGTACTTCAACCTCTCCACGCCCGAGCCGACCGGTGTGGTGGCCGTGCTGGCGCCGCAGGAGTCGTCGTTCCTCGGGCTGGTCTCCGTGATCGCCCCGGCGATCGTCACCGGCAACACGGCCGTGGTCGTGGCGAGCGAGCGGGCCCCGCTCCCGGCGCTCTCCCTCGGCGAGGTCCTGGCCACCTCCGACCTCCCGGGCGGCGTGGTCAACGTCCTCTCCGGCCGCACCGCCGAGATCGCCACCCCGCTCGCCGCCCACCAGGACGTCAACGCGATCGACCTCGCGGGAGCGGACGCGGAGTTGGCCCGCGCGCTGGAGGAGGCGGCCGCGGACAACCTCAAGCGCGTCGTCCGTCCACAGCCTGTGGACTGGTCGGCCGACCCGGGCACGGCCCGGCTGCTGTCCTTCCTGGAGACGAAGACGGTGTGGCACCCGATGGGCGTGTAGCGCGCCCGGGGGAACGCCGCGCGACCGCCGGGGGAACACCACACGACCTGAGGGGTCCCCCCGGCGGCGCCATGCCTCACACTGGTGTCCCGTGACCGTTCCTCCCATAACCGCCCGCGTCGTCCTGCTGTCCGGGCCCTCCGGCTCCGGAAAGTCGTCCCTGGCGGTCCGCACCGGGCTGCCCGTGCTCAATCTGGACGACTTCTACAAGGAGGGCGACGACCCCTCGCTGCCACAGCTCCCGGGCGGGGCGGGCGCCGACTGGGACTCACCTCTGTCATGGGACGCGGACGCGGCGGTCGCGGCGATCGAGGAGCTGTGCCGTACGTCCCGTACGACGGTGCCGGTGTACGACATCGCCACCAGCGCCATCGTCGGCGCCGAGCCGCTGGGCATCGGCCGCACCCCGCTGTTCGTCGCCGAGGGGATCTTCGCCGCCGACATCATCGAGCGCTGCCGCGCGCTCGGCGTCCTCGCCGACGCCCTCTGCCTGCGCGGCCGCCCCTCCACCACCTTCCGCCGCCGCCTGGTGCGCGATCTGCGGGAGGGGCGCAAGTCGGTGCCCTATCTGCTGCGGCGGGGCTGGCGGCTGATGCGCTCGGAGCGCGGGATCGTGGCGCGGCAGGCGGCGCTGGGGGCCTACCCGTGCGGGAAGGACGGGGCCATGGGCCGGATCGCGGCCGCCGCGGCCGCCGGCCGGGCCCGCCCCGGCACGAGGGCCGCGGAGGCGGCGCCGAGCGGCGCCGCGCCTCAGTCCGCCTGAGGCAGCCGAACCCCCGACAGTCGGACAGCGGAAAGCGGGCCCGGACAGACCCCCCGGCCGTCCGGACCCGCTCGTTTCCCCCGTGATCCCCCGTGATCCCCCGTACTTCCCCCGTTTCCCCCGTGCTACCGGCGCTCCCCCGAACGCCGGCCCCCGTGGTCCCCCCGCGGTTCCCCCGTGTCCCCCACCCTCATCCCTCAGGCGACAAGCTCCCCGAAGGACTCCTCCTCGTCCCGGCCGAAGCTGAGGCACTCGTCCTCACGCAGCCGGCGCAGCGAGCGCCAGATGCTGCTTTTGACCGTTCCGACACTGATGTTGAGTATGTCCGCGATCTCCGGGTCTGTCCGACCCTCGTAGTAGCGCAGCACCAGCATCGTGCGCTGGAGCTCGGGCAGCCGGGCCAGGGCCTGCCACAGCACGGCGCGCAGCTCGGTGCCGCGCATCGCGTCGTGGTCGCCCACCGTCTCCGGCAGCTCCTCCGTCGGGTACTCGTTGAGCTTGCGCCGACGCCAGGCGCTGATGTGCAGATTGGTCATGGTGCGGCGGAGATAGCCGCCGACCGCTGCCTTGTCACTGATCCGGTCCCAGGCCCGGTAGGTCGAGAACAGCGCGCTCTGGAGCAGGTCCTCGGCCTCGAACCGGTCGCCGGTCAGGTGGTAGGCGGTGGCGTACAGGGAGGCGCGGCGTTCCTGGACGTAGGCGGTGAACTCCGCCTCCGACGCATCGCGCCGCTCCCCCGATTCCTCCCTGTACGAGCTTCCCCCGTTCCCCCCGCGTCCCCCGTTGTCCCCCGTGTACGCGTCAATAGCCACCATGTAAGGAGGCCGCTGACGCCCGGTGCCGCGAGCGCACCCCCGCCCGCTCACGGCACCGGACTTCTCGTTGCTCCGGCCGGCGTCGTGGAGGCGCGTGCGAATGACTGCGCTGGCGTTGTTGAAGTGCAGTGTGTTCATCTCGCGCCCCCCGTCGGCAGAGCTTGCTCGGTTCTCGCTTCCCGGGCCGTCGTTCCTCCCGGTGCCCAAAAGATTGCCGGGCCAGTTTCATGGCCCTGTCTGCCGACTGTCACAGGCTCGTCACAGGGGTAGGGGGTGAATGAACCTCCTGGCCGCCTGACGGTCGAACTACAGGCCCCTTGTAGGCCAGAATGACCAACGTGCCTTTCCTTCTGCTGATCGAGGACGACGACGCCATCCGCACGGCCCTCGAACTCTCCCTGTCCCGCCAGGGCCACCGCGTGGCGACGGCGGCGACCGGCGAGGACGGCCTGAAACTGCTGCGTGAGCAGCGGCCGGATCTGATCGTGCTGGATGTGATGCTGCCCGGCATCGACGGCTTCGAGGTGTGCCGCCGCATCCGGCGCACCGACCAGCTGCCGATCATCCTGCTGACCGCGCGGAGCGATGACATCGACGTCGTGGTCGGGCTGGAGTCGGGTGCGGACGACTATGTGGTCAAGCCCGTGCAGGGGCGGGTGCTCGACGCCCGTATCCGCGCGGTGCTGCGCCGCGGCGAGCGGGAGGCCAATGACTCGGCGTCGTTCGGCAGCCTGGTCATCGACCGTGCGGCCATGACCGTGACCAAGAACGGCGAGGACCTCCAGCTCACCCCCACTGAGCTGCGGCTGCTGCTGGAGCTGAGCCGCAGACCCGGGCAGGCGCTGTCGCGGCAGCAGCTGCTGCGGCTGGTGTGGGAGCACGACTATCTCGGTGACTCCCGGCTGGTGGACGCGTGCGTACAGCGACTGCGCGCGAAGGTGGAGGACGTGCCGTCGTCCCCGACGCTGATCCGTACGGTGCGCGGCGTCGGATACCGGCTGGACGCGCCGCAGTGAGCGAGAAGCCCGGCCGGGCCCGCGGCTGGGCCGCGTGGTTCCTGCACTGGCTCAGTCTGAGGCTGCGGCTGATGCTGGTGTTCGGTCTGGTGGCGCTGGCGGCCGCGGTGTCCGCGTCGGCGATCGCGTACTGGCTGAACCGCGACGCGGTGCTCACGCGCACCCAGGACGCCGCGCTCGACGACTTCCGCAAGTCTCTGAAGGAGGCCACCGACCCGCTGCCCTCCGTGCCGACCTGTCCCGAATTGCAGGACGCGGCGGCTCGGATGGCGGACAACACCCAGAAGTACGAGGTGGTGCTGGTCGCCCCGACCGAGGGCGGCGGCCCGTGCCCCGCGGCCTCCGCGGACGAACTGTTCACGCTGAAGACCGTGCCGGAGGCGCTGCGGAGCGCGGTGGACAGGAAACGCGCCGTCGCGGGCTCCAATACCTCCCCGTACCACCTCTACTGGCAGCGGATCACGGTGAAGGGCACCCCGTATCTGGTCGCCGGCGCGCGGGTGAACGGCGGCGGGCCGACCGGCTACATGCTCAAGTCCCTGGAGACCGAGCGCCAGGACCTCAACTCCCTGGCCTGGTCCCTGGGCATCGCCACCGCCCTGGCGCTGATCGGCTCCGCGCTGCTCGCGCAGGCCGCCGCGGCCACGGTGCTGCGGCCGGTGCAGCGGCTCGGGGAGGCCGCGCACCGGCTGGGCGAGGGGCACCTGGACACCCGCCTCGAGGTCTCCGGCACCGATGAGCTCGCCAATCTCTCCCGTACGTTCAACCGGGCCGCGGAGCGGCTGGAGAAGCGGGTGGAGGAGCTGAGCGCGCGGGAGGCGGCCAGCCGCCGCTTCGTCGCGGACATGTCTCACGAACTGCGCACCCCGCTCACCGCGATCACGGCGGTGACCGAGGTGCTGGAGGAGGAGACCGACGCGCTCGACCCGATGATCGCCCCGGCGGTGCAGCTGGTGGTGAGCGAGACGCGGCGGCTGAACGACCTGGTGGAGAACCTGATGGAGGTGACCCGCTTCGACGCGGGCACGGCACGGCTGGTCCTCGACGATGTCGATGTCGCGGACCAGGTGACGGCGTGCATCGACGCCCGCGCCTGGCTGGACGCGGTCGAGCTGGACGCGGAGCGCGGCATCGTGGCCCGGCTCGACCCGCGGCGGCTGGACGTCATCCTCGCCAACCTGATCGGAAACGCGCTCAAGCACGGCGGCTCACCGGTCCGGGTCTCGGTGCGGCCCGTGGACGACGAGCTGCTGATCCAGGTCCGGGACCACGGCCCGGGCATCCCCGAGGATGTGCTGCCGCATGTCTTCGACCGCTTCTACAAGGCCAGCGCCTCCCGGCCCCGGTCGGAGGGCAGCGGCCTCGGCCTGTCCATCGCGCTGGAGAACGCCCATATCCACGGCGGCGAGATCACCGCGGACAACTTCCCCGACGGCGGCGCCGTCTTCACGCTGCGCCTGCCCATGGACGCGTCACGGCTCAACGAGCCGGACCAGGACAGTGGCCAGGACAACACCGATGGTCAGGACGGCCCGGACGAGGGGGGTAAGCGATGAGGCGGCGGGCGGCGGGCGCCCTGCTCGGGGCGATGGCGCTGCTGACCGCGGGATGCGGCATCCGCGGTACGTCGGTGCCGGTGGACGCGGGCCCCGCCCCGTCGCGCGCGTCGTGCCAGGCGCCCGAGCCGGGGCGGTCGGCCGAGGGGGAGGGCTGGGTCTCCGTGCGGATCTATCTGCTGTGCACCTCGCGGATCCTCTCCGTGAGCCGCACCACACAGCTGACGGACGAGAAGACACCCCCGAAGCCGCTGGAGATCGCCCAGGCGCTGCTGGAGCAGTTGCGGGAGCCGCCGACGGCGGCCGAGGAGGGGGCGGGGTTCTCCACCGCGGTGGAGGACTGGGTAAAGATCTCCGGCCCGGCCAAGGGCGACCCGGACGACGCGCTGCGGCTGAACCGGCTGCCGGAGGAGCTCCAGTCCTACGCGCTCGCGCAGATCGTCTGCACCCTTGCGGAGACCTCGGCGGCGGATTCCGCACACCGGGTGGTGCTCGGCGGCCCGGACGCCGAACGGGATCCGCTCAAGCGGTACGAGTGCACGGAGGAAATGCGCCGGCACCCCGAGATCGCGGTGAATTCCGGAGTGCTCGTCTCCTGATCCCGCTTGTCCGGGCTCTCGGCCGACTCACCGGTAACCCGTTTCTCACCAGCGCGCCTCCTGCGGAACCGGGACCCCCGCAAGAGGCGTCCTTAAGAAGCGTGCAGGGTCATGGTTCCGGCCGCCGCAGGGCCGCCTTCCGCTTCCGCGCCGCGGGCTTCGTGCTTCTGGTCGCACACCTCTCGTACGTGGGCTGGCTGACCCTGCGCCCGCTCACCGCGCCCTGGGTGACCGCCGTGTCCCTGGAACCGCTGGCCACCATCCGCGCCGATCTGGCGCTCGGCCCCTGGGAGGCCACCCGCAGCATCGGCGGCGCGCTGCTGCTGCTCGCGCCGCTGGGGGTGCTGCTGCCGCTGGCGGGGGGCCGGGTGACGGTCTACCCGCTCGCCTCGTTCGTCCGGACGGTCTTCGCCGGCGCCATGCTCTCCCTGACGATCGCGCTCGTGCACAGCGAGCTGACCGGCCAGATCATGAACGTCGACACGGTGCTGCTCAACACGGCGGGCGTCGCGCTCGCGCATCTCGCGGTGGTCCCCCCGGTACGGGCATGGCTGCGCCGGCGGGCGGACCGGAAGCAGGCCGCACACCCCCGGCGCCAGGGCCGGGAAGGGGAGCGCGAGGAGGGCGTCCAGGCCGTGGCCTCGACCATCGCCGGCGTCGGGATCGCCCCGTAGCAGTACTTGCGCACACGCCGGGGCCCGCACGCCCGGTCCGGGTGTGCGGGCCCCAGTGCCCGACAGTGCGCGGGTCAGCCCAGCAGGCCGCCCGCCAGACCGCCGGCACTCAGGCCCTGGAGGGGGAGGCCGCCCAGCAGGCCCTTGTTGGGGCCGGGCTGGCCCGGCCGCGGGGCCGCCTGCGGGGCCGCCTGCGGCGCCTGTCCCGGCGACGCCGGTCCCTGCCCGGCGACCGCCTTCGTCTGCCCGGCTGCCCCGCCGGGGGCCGCGGGGCCGACCGGGGCGTTGCCCGCCGCGGCCGCGGTGCCGCCTCCGGCAATGACGGCGACCGCACCGAGGGCAATGGCGCCGAGGGTCTTGATGGTTCCCTGCTTCATCAGAAATCTGTCCTTGAGACGGGGGCTTGACCGGTACGGCAACGTAGCGATTGTTTTCCGCTGCCCGCAAACCCGAAAAAGCCTCCGCCGCCCGCCTTACCGGCCGTTTATCCCGGCCCGTACGATTACCTGCCGCCGAGGCCAGATCCCCTGGTCACTGGTGATGCCGAGGCCATCTGACGGAACAGCCACTCGGACTTCAATTCGGCATATCCGGGCTTGATCACGTCATTGATCATCGCCAGACGTTCACCAAAAGGAATGAAGGCGGATTTCATTGCATTGACCGTAAACCATTGCATGTCGTCGAGCGTGTAGTGGAACGTCGAAACGAGGTGCTCGAATTCCGCACTCATGCTCGTTCCGCCCATCAGACGATTATCCGTATTAACGGTCGCCCGGAATTGCAGCCGGCGCAGCAGCCCGATGGGGTGCTCGGCGTACGAGCGGGCCGCGCCCGTCTGGAGGTTCGAGGTCGGGCACAGCTCCAGCGGGATGCGCTTGTCCCGGACGTACGAGGCGAGCCGGCCGAGGGTCACGCTCCCGTCGTCGGCGACCTGGATGTCGTCGATGATGCGGACGCCGTGGCCGAGCCGGTCCGCGCCGCACCACTGGAGCGCCTGCCAGATGGAGGGCAGCCCGAAGGCTTCGCCCGCGTGGATCGTGAAGTGGTTGTTCTCCCGCTTCAGATACTCGAAGGCGTCGAGGTGGCGGGTGGGCGGGAAGCCCGCCTCGGCGCCCGCGATGTCGAAGCCGACGACGCCGCGGTCGCGGTAGGCGTTGGCGAGTTCGGCGATCTCCAGCGCGCGGGCGGCGTGGCGCATCGCGGTGAGCAGGGCGCCGACGCGGATCCGGTGGCCCTTCTCCCCGGCCCGCCGCTCCCCCTCGCGGAACCCCTCGTTGACCGCCTCGACCACCTGCTCCAGCGTCAGCCCCCGGGTCAGGTGCTGCTCGGGGGCGTAGCGCACCTCGGCGTAGACGACCCCGTCCGCGGCCAGGTCCTCGGCGCACTCGGCGGCGACGCGGAACAGCGCGTCGCGGGACTGCATGACGGCGCAGGTGTGCGCGAAGGTCTCCAGGTAGCGCTCGAGCGAACCGGAGTCGGCGGCCTCCCGGAACCAGCGGCCCAGCCCGTCCGGATCGGTCTCCGGCAGCGCGTCATAGCCCGCGTCGCGGGCGAGTTCGACGACGGTGGCGGGGCGCAGCCCGCCGTCCAGGTGATCGTGGAGCAACACCTTCGGGGCACGGCGGATCTGCTCGGGGGTGGGGCGGTCGTTGTACTCGCTCGTCATCTGCGCACCATACACCTACGCGCGTAGACAGCCCTCGATAGATATGCAACAGTGACCCGCACGAGTGGTGGAGTACACCGCTCCTTCTGCGATCGTGTCGCCATGGCTCAGCAAGCGTTGCCCGAGCGGGGCGCCCGGCTGGGGCGGCCGAGAGGCGCGGCCGCCGCCGAAAAGACCGTGCACGGTGTGGTGTTGCTGCTCCCCGGCGGGCCGGAGACCGGCACCGGGCGGCCGTCCCGGCTGTCGGTGGCGTCGGTGCTCCCCCTGGCCCGGCGGCTGGTCCGGGCGGGCCGCGCCGAGGGGCTGACCGCCCATGTCGTCCACTACCGCCATCGCGGATGGAACGGCGAGGCGGCCCATCCCGCCGCGGACGCCGCGTGGGCGGTGGACGAGGTGGTGCGGCGCTACGGCGATGTGCCGGTGTGCCTCGTCGGCCACGGCCTGGGCGCCCGCGCCGCGCTGCGGGCCGCCGGACACGAGGCCGTCGTCTCGGTGGTGGCGCTGGCCCCCTGGCTGCCCGAACCCGAGTCCGGGCTCGATCCCGAACCGGTGAAACAGCTCGTCGGTCGGCAGGTGCTCATCGCCCACGGGACGAACGACCAGCGGACCGACCCCGAGCTGTCGTACCGGCTCGCGGAGCGGGCCAAGAAGGCCAACCGGGACGTGTGCCGCTTCGAGGTCCACACGGACGGGCACGGCCTGCACCACCACCGCTCCGAAGTGCAGGCGCTGACCGCCGACTTCCTGCTCGGCTCCCTGTTCACCCACGGCTACTCGCGCCCGGTCGCGGACGCGCTCGCGGCCCCGCCGCCGCTGGGGCTGCGCATGCCGCTGGCGGCGGGGTTCGGCTCCTCGCTGCCGCGCTGAGCCGCACTCCGCGTCGTCACCTGGGCAGCAGCTGCCCGCGGCGGCTCAGCAGGAAGCGTTTGAAGGCCGCGACCGGGGCGGTGTCCGGGTGGCCGTCGAGCCAGGCGACGCCGATCTCGCGGACCGCCCGCGGGGCCGTCACCGTCAGCTCCGCGACGCCGGGGCGCGGCACCGCAGGGGGCGGCAGCAGCGCCACGCCGAACCCCGCGGCCACCAGGCCGCGCAGCGTCTCGGCCTCCTCCCCCTCGAAGGCGATCTTCGGCTTGAAGCCCGCCTCGGCGCACAGCGCGTCGGTGATGCGCCGCAGCCCGTAGCCCGGTTCGAGGGTGACGAAGAGCTCCGCGGCGGCCTCGGCGAGCCTGACCCGCTTACGGCCGGCGAGCCAGTGGTCGTCGGGGACCACCAGGCGCAGCCGCTGCTCGTCGAGGCGGCGCGCGACCAGGTCGGGGGCGTCGGGGATGGGCGAGGTGAGGCAGAGGTCCAGGTCGCCCGTGCGCATCCGCTCGATCATCGCCTCGCCGTAGTTCTGGACGAGTTGGAAGCGCACGCGCGGGTGGTCGACCCGGAAGGCCCGGATCAGACCGGGTACCGTCTCCGGGCCGAGGGTGTGCAGAAACCCGAAGGCGATCTTTCCGGAGGCCGGGTCGGCGTCGGCGCGTACGGACTCGGCGGCGCGCTCGACCTCGGCCAGCGCCCGTTCCACGGCGCGCAGGAACGTACGGCCGGCGGGGGTGAGCGCGACGGTGCGGCCGCGGCGGGCGAACAGCGCGACGCCCAGGTCCTCTTCGAGACGTACCATCGCCCGGCTGAGGGTCGACTGGGGCACGCCGAGCCACTGCGCGGCGCGGGTGACGTGCTCGTGCCGGGCCACCGCCGCGAACTGCACGAGGCGGGGGGTGAGGGACGCGGCCCAGGAGTCGGCCTCGAACTCGGCTGTCACGGGAATGTCTTTTTCGTTGCTGGCGCGTGACAGTGATCTCGCTGACCTCGGCTGATGCGGCACAGCATCGATTATGGCAATTCCGTGCATTGGACGCATCAAAGAGGGGCACATACGGTCGAGTCATGTCTCCTGCTGATACCGAGGCGTCCACCGGAACCCCGATGGACGCCTGCGCCAACACGACCGCTACTCGGGCGAACCCGGACCGAATGAGCCCCGGAGACCCCGGCTTCGGCCGGATGAGGCTCGCTCTCTTCGCCGCCGGTCTCGCGACGTTCGCCCTTCTCTTCTCCACCCAGGCACTGCTCCCCGCGATCTCCGCCGACCTCCATGTCCAGCCGGACCAGGCGAGCTGGACCGTCTCCGCCGCCACCCTCGCGCTGGCCCTGGCGGTGCTCCCGCTCAGCGCCCTGTCCGAGCGCTTCGGCCGCCGCGCGATGATGACCGGCTCGCTCGCCGTCGCCGTCGCGGTCGGGCTCGCGGTGCCCTTCGCCCCGGACCTGGGCTGGCTGATCGCACTGCGCGCCGTCCAGGGCGCCGCGATCGCCGGCATCCCCGCCTCCGCGATGGCCTACCTCTCGGAGGAGGTCCGCCCCGCCTCCCTCATCGGCACCATCGGGCTGTTCGTGGCGGGCAACAGCTTCGGCGGCATGACCGGCCGGCTGCTCACCGGCTGGGTCGCGGACGGCTGGGGCTGGCGCGTGTCGCTGGCCACGGTCGGCGTCCTGTCGCTGGTCTGCGCGATCGCCTTCCGGCTGCTGCTCCCCAAGGCGCGCCACTTCACCCCGGCCGCGGTCAGCCCGCGCGCCCTGGCCCGTACGGTCGGCGGGCACCTGTCCGATCCGCTGCTGCGCAGGCTGTACGCGATCGGCGCGCTGTTCATGACCGTCTTCGGCGGCGTCTACACGGTCATCGGCTACCGCCTGGTCGCCGAGCCCTTCAACCTCTCGCAGTCCCTGGTCGGTTCGATCTTCCTGATCTACCTGGTCGGTACGGCCTCCTCCGCGGCGGCCGGAAAGCTGGTCGGCCGGCTGGGCCGACGCGGCGCGCTGTACGTGGCGGTCACCACCACGACGGCCGGGCTGCTGCTGAGCCTCGGCGACTCGCTCGCCGCGGTGCTGCTGGGCCTGGTGCTGATCACCGCGGGCTTCTTCGCGGGGCACGCCGTGGCCTCCTCCTCGGTCAGCCGGGCCGCCAAGACCGGGCGCGCCCAGGCCTCGGCGCTCTACCAGACCGCGTACTACATCGGCAGCAGCGTGGGCGGCACCCTCGGTGCGCTCGCCTTCCACGCGTCCGGCTGGACCGGCACGGTCGTGCTCGGCCTGGTGGCCGTGGGCGGCGCGGCGGCCATCACGCTCTACGCGACCCGCAAGGCGCTGGCCGAGCGGCGCGCGGAGATCGTGGCACGCTCGACGCGGCAGCCCGAGCGCACATCGTCCAACGAGACCACCCAGGGCCTGCGCCGACTGGCCGCGCAGGCGTAACAACCGACACCGCAGAACAACCACAGAGCCCGAAGGGGCCGCTCCGCCACTGTCCCGGCGGAGCGGCCCCTTCGCCCATCCGTCTCTGTTTACCGCGCGATGCGGTCCAGGACGATCGGCTCGGGCGTGAACTCCGTACCCGGCGGGGCGTAGCCCACCGCCCCCGCCAGCGCCTCGAGCGCGTAGTCGAACTTCTCCGGCGTGTCCGTGTGCAGCGTCAGCAGCGGCTCGCCCGCCCGTACCGCGTCACCCGGCTTGACGTGGATCTCCACGCCGGCCCCGGCCTGCACCGGGTCCTCCTTGCGGGCCCGGCCCGCGCCAAGCCGCCAGGCGGCGACGCCGACCGCGTAGGCGTCCAGGCCGGTCAGCACGCCGGTCGACTCGGCCGTCACGACATGCCGTTCGCGGGCGACCGGCAGCGGCGCGTCCGGGTCGCCGCCCTGCGCGGCGATCATGCGGCGCCAGTGGTCCATCGCGGAGCCGTCCGCGAGCGCCTTGGCCGGGTCGGCGTCCGGCAGCCCCGCCGCGTCCAGCATCTCCCGGGCGAGGGCGAGGGTGAGCTCGACCACGTCGGCCGGGCCGCCGCCCGCCAGGACCTCCACGGACTCGCGGACCTCAAGCGCGTTGCCCGCGGTGCGGCCGAGCGGGGTGGCCATGCCGGTGAGCAGGGCGACCGTACGGACCCCGTGGTCGGTGCCCAGGCCCACCATGGTGGCGGCCAGCTCCCGCGCCGAGGCCAGGTCCTTCATGAAGGCGCCGGAGCCGACCTTCACATCCAGCACCAGCGAGCCGGTGCCCTCGGCGATCTTCTTCGACATGATGCTGCTCGCGATGAGCGGGATCGACTCCACCGTCCCGGTCACATCGCGCAGCGCGTACAGCTTCCGGTCCGCGGGGGCCAGCCCCTCCCCCGCCGCGCAGATGACGGAGCCGACGTCCTCGAGCACCCGCAGCATTTCCTCATTGGAGAGCTGCGCCCGCCAGCCGGGGATGGACTCCAGCTTGTCGAGCGTGCCGCCGGTGTGGCCGAGGCCGCGCCCGGACAGCTGCGGTACGGCCGCGCCGCAGGCGGCCACCAGCGGGGCCAGCGGCAGCGTGATCTTGTCGCCCACGCCGCCGGTGGAGTGCTTGTCGGCGGTCGGGCGCGCAAGGGACGAGAAGTCCATACGCTCGCCGGACGCGATCATCGCGGCGGTCCAGCGGGCGATCTCCGCGCGGTCCATGCCGTTGAGGTAGATCGCCATCGCGAGCGCGGACATCTGCTCGTGGGCGACCTCACCGCGCGTATAGGCGTCGATGATCCAGTCGATCTGGGCGTCGGTGAGACGGCCGCCGTCGCGTTTGGCGCGGATGACGGTGATGGCGTCCATGGTGGGGTGCGGGCCTTTCATCGGGGAGAGCGGGGAGAGCTCGCTCAGCGTTCCAGGTCGTTGCGACCGAACGCGTCCGGAAGGAGCTCGGCGAGCGGGCGGATGCCCGAGGCGGTGTCCACCTGGAGCTCCGGGCCGCCGTGTTCCCACAGCAGCTGGCGGCAGCGGCCGCAGGGCATCAGCACCGCGCCGGCGTGGTCACAGCAGGTGAACGCGGTCAGCCGGCCCCCGCCGGAGGCGAACAGCGCGGAGATCAGGCCGCATTCGGCACAGAGCGCGACACCGTACGCCGCGTTCTCCACATTGCAGCCGGTCACCGTGCGGCCGTCGTCGACGAGCGCGGCGGCGCCCACGGGATAGCGGGAGTACGGGGCGTAGGCCCGGGACATGACGCCCCGGGCCTGCGCGCGCAGCGCTTCCCAGTCGACCGGCGCGTTCGCGGTCGGGGTCGCCGCCGTGGTCATCATCCGCCTCCCTTGTGGTAGGGGAGCCCCACCGCCTTGGGTGCGCGCAGCCGCTGGGCGGACAGCGCCAGCACCAGCAGCGTGGCGATGTACGGCGCCGCGGTCACAAACTGGCTCGGCACCTCATCGGTCAGCGAATACCAGACCAGCAGCACCGCCGAGGACGCCGCGCCGATGGCCGCTGCCAGGTACTTCTTCCGGTACAGCTGCCACAGGACGACCAGCACCAGCACGATCACCAGGAGCAGCAGCAGCGCGTGCACATTGGTGCCGCCGGAGCGCAGGTTGAGGCTGTCGGTGTAGCCGAACAGGCCCGCGCCCATGGCGAGACCGCCGGGCATCCAGTTACCGAAGATCATCGCGGCCAGGCCGATGTAGCCGCGGTTTCCGGTCTGGCCCTCCTGGTAGATGTTGGAGGCCACCTCGGCCAGGAAGACGCCGCCGAGCCCGGCGAACCCGCCGGAGATGATCACGGCCAGGTACTTGTACCGGTAGACATTGACGCCCAGGGACTCCGCCGCCACCGGGTTCTCGCCGCAGGACCGCAGCCGCAGGCCGAACGAGGTGCGCCACAGCGCCCACCAGGTGAGCGGCACCAGCAGCAGCGCCACGACGGTCAGCAGCGACAGCTCCGTCACCACACCGCCGATGAACCCCGCGACATCGGAGACGAGGAACCAGTGTTTGCCGTTGAGGGTCTTCATCGCGTCCGACAGCCCTGGCACGGTGATCTGGGTGATCGGGTCGATGGGCGGCGACTTGCGGGCGGACCCCGAGCTCTCCAGGAAGGTGAAGTTGGAGAGATAGCGGGTGGCGCCGACGGCGAGGATGTTGATCGCCACACCGGACACGATGTGGTTGACGCCGAACGTCACCGTGATGATGGCGTGCAGCAGCCCGCCGAGCGCACCGCCGACGATGCCGAACAGCACGCCGGTCCACGGCCCCCACTGATACCCGGCCCAGGCGCCCAGCCAGGTGCCGAGGATCATCATGCCCTCGAGGCCGATGTTGACCACGCCCGCCCGCTCGGCCCACAGGCCGCCGAGCCCGGCCAGCCCGATCGGGATGGCCAGCTCCAGCGCGCCCGCGACCTGGCCCACCGAGGTGATGTCGTCGGCGCCGGTGATCATCCGGACCACCGAGGTCAGGACCAGGGCGCCCGCGACGATCAGCAGGATCACGGGCAGGGACAGCTTCCGGCGCACCGGCTTCCGCGACTGCGGCTTGTCCAACACGGGGGTGGTGCTCACGCCGGCACCTCCTCACGGGTCGTCGTCGTGCGGGCCGCGGCGGCGAGTTCCTCGCCGACCCTCCGCTGCTGGCGGCGCAGGCCGTACCGGCGAACGGTTTCGTAGGAGACGACCACGGAGATCACGATCAGGCCCTGCATGATCGTGGCGATCTCCTTCTCGTAGCCGTTGTAGTCCAGCGTCTGGGACGCCTTGTCGAGGAACGCGATGAGCAGCGCGCCGAAGGCGATCCCGACCGGGTTGTTGCGGCCGAGGAGGGCGATGGTGATGCCCGTGAAGCCGATGCCGGTCTGGAAGTTCAGGCTGTACGTGTGCGAGTCGCCGAGCAGCACCGGCATGCCCGCCAGGCCCGCCACCGCGCCGGAGATCAGCATGCTGGTGAGCACCATGCGCTTGGCGTCGACGCCGCTGGCGGCCGCCGCGCTCTCGCTGGCGCCGGTGGCGCGCAGGTCGAAGCCGAAGCGGGTGCGGCCCAGCACCAGCCAGTACGCCACGCCGCAGCCGATCGCGACGAACACGAAGCCGTAGATGTCACCGGCCACGTCGCTGACGTGGAGGCCCGGGAACCAGGAGGACTCGGGCAGGTCGCCGGTGGTGAGGTTGTTGCTGCCCTTGGGCTGCACACCGAACTGCTCGGGCAGGATGAGATACGCGATCAGGCTGGTGGCGATCGCGTTGAGCATGATCGTGGAGACGACCTCGCTCACGCCGCGGGTGGTCTTGAGGATGCCCGCGATGCCCGCCCAGAAGGCGCCCACCAGCATGGCGACGATCACGATCAGCGCGATGCTCAGCGGGCCGGGGAGATCGACATTGGCGCCGACCAGGGCCGCGGCCATCGCCGCGAGCCGGTACTGGCCGTCCACGCCGATGTTGAACAGATTCATCCGGAAGCCGACCGCCACCGCGAGGGCCGCCAGATAGTAGGAGCTCGCCTGGTTGACGATGAGCACCTGGATATCGGCGTTGGACGCGTAGTCCAGCATCAGCTGGTACGGCTCGAACGGGCTCTTGCCCGAGATGAGCAGCACCCCGGAGGTCAGCAGCACCGCCACCACCAGGGCCAGCACCGGGCCGGCCGCGGCCAGCAGCAGCCGGTCACGGCTGAACCTCTTGCCCGCGGAACCGCCGGAACCGCCGGACTTGGCGGACTCGGCGGGCTTGGCGGACTCGGCGGAGTTGGCGGGGCTGCCGCTCGTCGGCTTCTCCTCGTTGGTCTTCGTCATCGCGCCGCCCCCTCCTCGGCGGGGTGCTCCAGATGGCCCGTGGCCGCGCCGGTCATGGCCGAGCCCAACTCCTCGGGGGTGATGGTCGCCGGGTCCGCGTCCGCGACCAGCCGGCCGCGGTAGATGACCCGCAGGGTGTCGGACAGGCCGATCAGCTCGTCCAGGTCCGCGGAGATCAGCAGTACGGCCAGGCCCTCCCGGCGCGCCTCGCGGATCTGGTCCCAGATCTGCGCCTGCGCGCCGACGTCCACGCCGCGGGTGGGATGCGCGGCGATGAGCAGCCGCGGACGGTGGCTCATCTCCCGCCCCACGATGAGCTTCTGCTGGTTGCCGCCGGACAGCGAGGCCGCGGTGACCTCGATGCCGGGGGTGCGCACGTCGTACTCGGCCACGATCCGCTCGGTGTCCGTCCGCGCGCCCTTGAGGTCGAGCCAGAAGCCCTTGCCCTTGCTGTTGGGGCGCTCGGTGACATGCCCGAGGATGCGGTTCTCCCACAGCGGCGCGTCGAGCAGCAGGCCGTGGCGGTGCCGGTCCTCGGGGATGTAGCCGACGCCGCCCTCGCGGCGGCGGCGGGTGGGCCAGTCGGTGATGGTTTCGTCGCCGAGGAGGATGGTGCCGCTGTCGGTCCTGCGGATGCCGACCAGGGCCTCGATCAGCTCGGTCTGGCCGTTGCCCTCGACCCCGGCCAGGCCCAGCACCTCGCCCTTGCGGATGGTGAAGGTGATGTCGTCCAGCACGGTGCGGGCGCCGTGCTCGGCGTCCTGCGCGGTCAGGGTCACCCCTTCGACCTGGAGCATCGGCACATCCGTGACGGTGGACTCGCGCGTCTCGGGCGAGGGCAGTTCGCTGCCGACCATCAGCTCGGCGAGCTGCCGGGCGGTGACCTCGGAGGGGACGACGGAGCCGACCGTGGTGCCGCGCCGGATGACGGTGATGTCGTCCGCGACGGAGAGCACCTCGCCCAGCTTGTGCGAGATGAAGATGACGGTGAGTCCCTCGGCCTTGAGCTCGCGGAGGTTGTCGAAGAGCGCGTCGACCTCCTGCGGGACCAGCACGGCGGTCGGCTCGTCCAGGATCAGCGTCCGCGCGCCCCGGTAGAGGACCTTCAGGATCTCCACGCGCTGGCGGTCGGCGACGCCCAGGTCCTCGACGAGGACGTCGGGGCGCACCCCGAGGGCGTACGCGTCCGAGATCTCCTTGATCTTCGCACGGGCCTTGGAGCCGATGCCGTACAGCTTCTCGGCGCCGAGCACCACGTTCTCGAGGACGGTGAGGTTGTCGGCGAGCATGAAGTGCTGGTGCACCATGCCCAGGCCGCGGGCGATGGCGTCGGCGGGGCTGTGGAAGGAGACCTCTTCGCCATCGACCGCGATGGTCCCCTCGTCCGGCTTGTGCATGCCGTAGAGGGTCTTCATCAGGGTGGACTTGCCCGCGCCGTTCTCACCGACGATCGCGTGCACGGTGCCCTTGCGGACGGCGATGTGGATGTCGTGGTTGGCGACGACGCCGGGGAAACGTTTGGTGATCCCGCTGAGTTCTACGGCGGGCGGACTGCTGGACGCGTTGATGGCGCACTCTCCTCGAAGAAGGAGTCTCGGCGGTACCTGGTGGAATCACGGGGCCGCAACGGGCCGCCGCACAGCGAGCGGGACCTGAGGTGGTGTGCCCAAAGCTCCCTCCCCAGGCCCCGCTCAACATCTGCTCAGCAGATCGAATGCCGCCTTACGGCGTCGTCTTGACCTTGATCTCGCCGCTGATGATCTTCTTCTTCGCGGCCTCGACCGCCTCGACGACCTTGGTCATCTTCTGGTAGGCGGGGTTGGAGTCGGCCAGGCCGACGCCGCCCGTCTTGAGGCCGTAGCGCACGGTGCCGGACTCCGGCTTGCCGTCCTTGACGGACTTGACCAGGTTGAAGACGGCGTCGGCGACGCCCTTGGTCGCCGAGGCAAGGATCTTGTCCTTGTACTTGGCCAGGCCCTTCTGCGTGTACTGGTCGCTGTCGACGCCGATGGCCCACTTGCCGCGCGTGGCGGCGGCCTCGATGACGCCGCTGCCCGAGTCGCCCGCGGCCTGGTAGATGACGTCCGCGCCACCGTCCAGCTCACCGTTGGCGGTGTCCTTGCCGGCGTCGGGCTTCTTGAAGCCGCTGTAGTCCGGCGGCTGGGTCAGGTACTGGACCTTCACCTTGACCGACTTGTCGGTCTCCTGGACGCCCTGGACGTAGCCCGCCTCGAACTTCTTGATCAGCGGGTTCTCCACGCCGCCGACGAAGCCCACGGTCTTGGTCTTGGTGGTCAGGGCGGCCGCCACGCCCGCCAGGTAGGAGGCCTGCTCCTCGTTGAACACCATGTTGACCACGTTCTTGGCGTGGACGGTGTCGTCGTCGACGAGGCCGAAGGTGACCTTCGGGAACTTCTTGGCGACCTCCTTCACCGCCGGGGCGTAGACGAACCCGACGGCGATGACCGGGTTGTGCCCCTCACGGGCCAGCTCGGTCAGGCGCTGCACCTTGTCGGCGTCGGACTCGCCCTCCGACGGCTCGATGTCGTCGCCGGCGACCCCCAGTTCCTTCTTGGCCTTGACGAAGCCGGCGTACGCTGCGTCATTGAAGGACTGGTCGCCACGCCCGCCGACGTCATAGGCGATGGCGACGCCCTTGTCCTTCTTCTTGGAGTCGGACGAGCTGCTGCCACCACAGGCCGTGGTGGTGAAAGCGAGGGCCGCGATGCCTATGCCCGCGACGGCGATGCTGGATACCCGGCGCACGAGGGATCCCCTTCGGCTTGAGCGCGCCTCCTTCGGCGCTGGTTTCGCCGCATCGTAACGCGCGTAGATGGCAGATAAAGGGGCCCCCGGAAGCCGTTATCGGATCGTCGCGAATCTGACTTGTCCTGGGGGCCTCCGGGACATGTCAATCGAGCAAAGCCGCGGCGGTGAACAGCTCCACGCCAACCTCGATGGCCTCTTCATCCACGTCGAAATCGCCGCAATGCAGGTCACGCCGGACAGTGTCGCCGACCCTGCGGACGCCCAGCCGCGCCATCGCGCCGGGCACATGCTCCAGGTACCAGGAGAAGTCCTCGCCGCCGAGGCTCTGCTCGGTGCTCTCCACCGCATACAATCCACGGCGCGTTTCCATCGCCCGGCGCAGCAGCCCGACCGAGCTCTCCTCGTTCACCACGGGCGGCACCCCGCGGACGTAGTTGATCTCCGACTTGGCGCCGTGCAGGGTCGCGATCTCGTCGACGGCGGCGTGCACCAGATCGGGCGCCTCCCGCCAGGCCGGGAGGTCCAGGCAGCGGACCGTGCCCGACAGCTCGGCGTGCTGCGGGATGACGTTGCAGGCGTGGCCCGACTCCACCCGGCCCCAGGTAACGGCCAGGCCGGAGCGGGTGTCGACGCGGCGGGACAGCAGCGCGGGCACCTCAGTGATCACCTTCGCGGCGGCGGTCACCAGATCGGTGGTCAGATGGGGGCGCGCGGTGTGACCGCCCGCGCCGTCGAGGGAGACCTCCAGGCGGTCGCAGGCGGAGGTGATCGCGCCGACGCGCAGCCCGATGCGGCCCACGTCGACCCCGGGGTCGCAGTGCACCGCGAGGATCCGGCCGACCCCGTCCAGCACACCCGCCTCGACCGCGTCGGGCGCGCCGCCGGGCAGCACCTCCTCCGCGGGCTGGAACAGCAGCCGCACGGGGCGCGGCAGCCGGCCCTCGCGGGCCAGCTCGGCCAGCACCAGACCGGCGCCGAGGACGACGGTGGTGTGCACATCGTGGCCGCAGGCGTGGGCGCGGTCGGGCACGGTCGAGCGGTAGGGCACGGACTTGGTGTCCGGGATGGGCAGCGCGTCGATGTCGGCGCGCAGCGCCAGCATGGGCAGGGCCGCGGCGTCGCCGGTACCGGTCCCGGTCCCAGTCCCGGTGCCTGTGCCGATGTCGCAGATGAGGCCGGTGCCGGAGGGCAGCACGCGCGGCTCCAGGCCGGCCTGCTCGAGCCGCGCCTTGATCGCGGCGGTGGTGCGGACCTCGCGGTTGCCGAGCTCCGGGTGCATGTGGATGTCCCGCCGGAAGGCGATCAGTTCCGTCCGAAGCTCTTCGGGAAGCCGGCCGGGCAGAGCGAGGGCGTCCGCGCTGAGACTGGCGGCGACCTCGGGTGCGGCGGCCAGGGCGGTGACGGCCTCGGCCTCGGCGGTGACGGAATCGGTCTGGGGGGACATCAATTGCTTCACCCGATGAAGCGTAGAACGGCTGGTGGGGCGGCCGGATGTCGATCAACAAAACATCAACCCGTTCGGGGACGGGAAACTGCCACCCCTTGCGCATGATCTCCCTAGTCAGGGGGTATAACAGGCCCCTCCGCCGCCGCCTGGTAGTGACGAGCGCCACATGGCGTACAGGTGAAGCCCTGACAGGAAGTTGCCGCCGTCATCTCAGGATGTGGTCATCGACGTGGTCATGGGCCCCCGGACCCGCCGCTCACGGCGCCGCCGACGCGGGCATCGACCGCAGCCGGTGCGCGTCCCGGGCGGTGCCGGTGACCCCCGACAGAAACCCCTGGGCGCGCGGCGAGGCGTCGCTGCGCAGCCAGGCGGGGTCCACATCGCAGACCGCGACCTTGACCCCCGTGCCCACGAGCGCGAGCGGCAGCGTGTGCACGACGGTCGACGGGAAGCTCACGATCGTATGGCCGATGGGGCCGCGGCGGGCTATCAGCTCCAGCGGCAGGTCCGGCCGTACGATCTCCAGCCCGATCTCGACCGAGACCCGGTGGAGCTTCTCGGCGCTCTCGCGGCGGTGCGCGAAGTAGCGGGTCGCCCCGTGCGTACGGGCCAGGGAGGCCACCGCCTCCAGATAGCGCTCCAGGTCCACCACCCCGGTCTCCACCAGGGAGGTGCCCACCAGGTCGGTGCCCCGGGTGAGCGTCGGCGGGCCGAAGCGGTCCCGGGTCCAGGCGAAGGAGTTGGCCGTGACCGTCACCCCGGCGGGCGGCTCGACGGGCATCGAGCTGAACACCTCGACGCGCCGGTCGCCACCTGGGGTGAGCCGACGACGCGCGTTCGCGGACACCGGAGCGAACACCATCTCGCGCGCCCCCCGGCCGGTGCCGCGCCGGTGCCAGCGCACCAGGGGCTCACCGCTGGCCAGTTGGGAGACGAACTCCATGGTGGCCGTGCCGTCGTCGACGACGACCAGGTCCCGGGCGCGGGTGAGCATGAGCAGCAGCTGCACATAGCGCGAGAACGGATCGCCGATGACGATCCGGTCGGCGCGGCGCAGCGGCCCGCGCAGCCCCCCGATCGTCTTCAGCGGCGCGCCCGCCCCGCCGCGCGCCTCCTCCCACCGCACCGCGAAGCCCTCGTCCCGCGCGAGCTCCGCCATACGGCGCAGCTGACCGCGCGTCATCGGGTCGTGCGGCGACAGCACCACGACCGTGAGCCCGTCGGGGTCGGCCCCGGCCGTATGCGCCCACTCCAGGACGTTCAGCAGCTGGACCGGGCTCTCGACGAAGGCCAGGGTGGCGCCGGAGCCGGCGCCGGTGGTACCGGGACGTGCGGCACGCTCCGCGGCGTCCCGGGGCAGGGCCCGGAAGCGGCGGGCAGCCCCCGACGAGTCACGGGGACCCGCCGCTTCCGGGTGTGGGCCGGGCTGACCGGCCGATGAGTTCACAGCAGACGGCTCCTTGGCCTCTTGGACCTCATGACCCTCTCGGACCTCTCAGACCTCTTGGCCCTCTCGGACCTCTTAGTCCTCATGGCCCTCTCAGGCCCCTTGGTTGGACCTCTTTGGCTCCGACCGGACGGTCAGACCCCGACCGGCTCGCGCTCGGCGGACTCGCCCTCGGCGACGACGCCCGCGACACGGCGCAGCTTCTTCATCGGCCCGAGCTCGCTCTCGTAGACCTTCTTGACGCCGTCGCCCAGCGACTCCTCGATGGTGCGGATGTCGCGCACCAGGCGCTGGAGGCCCTGCGGCTCGACCGAGGCGGCCTGGTCCGAGCCCCACATAGCGCGGTCCAGGGTGATGTGGCGCTCGATGAAGGTCGCGCCGAGCGCGACGGCGGCGAGGGTGGTCTGGAGACCGGTCTCGTGGCCCGAGTAGCCGATCGGCACGTTCGGGTACTCGGCCTGAAGCGTGTTGATCACGCGCAGGTTGAGCTCCTCGGCCTTGGCCGGGTACGTCGAGGTGGCGTGGCAGAGCAGGATGTTGTCGCTGCCCAGCACCTCCACCGCGTGGCGGATCTGCTTCGGGGTGGACATGCCCGTCGACAGGATGATCGTGCGGCCGGTCGCGCGCAGGGCGCGCAGCAGCTCGTCGTCGGTCAGCGAGGCGGAGGCCACCTTGTGGGCGGGGACGTCGAACTTCTCCAGGAAGGCGACGGCCTCGGTGTCCCACGGGGAGGCGAACCAGGCGAGCCCGCGCTTCTTGCAGTGCTCGTCGATGGCGCGGTACTCGTCCTCGCCGAACTCGACGCGGTGCCGGTAGTCGATGTAGGTCATCCGGCCCCAGGGGGTGTCCCGCTCGATGTCCCACTGGTCGCGCGGGGTGCAGATCTCCGGGGTGCGCTTCTGGAACTTGACCGCGTCACAGCCGGCGTCCGCGGCAGCGTCGATCAGCTTGAACGCGTTCTCCAGGTCGCCGTTGTGGTTGATGCCGATCTCACCGGTGACGTAGACCGGGTGGCCGGGGCCGGCGATCTTGTCACCGAGCGTACGGAGGCGATTGTTGGAGCTCACTTAAGACAGTTCCTTTCCAAGAATCCACGAGGCGATCTCGCGGATCGCACCGTCACCTCCGGGCGTGGAGGTGACCGCGCGTGCGGCGCCGCGCACGACGTCGTGCGCACCTGCGACCGCCACGGGCCAGCCGACGAGGCCGAAGCACGGGAGGTCGTTGACGTCGTTGCCGACATAGAGCACGCGCTCCGGCGCGATGCCCTGCTCCTCGCACCACTGCTTCAGCGCGAGGTCTTTCCGGTCGATGCCGTGCAGCACGGGGACCCGCAGCTTGCGGGCGCGTGCGGCGACGACCGGGTTCTGCTCCGTGGACAGGATCAGCAGCGCCAGCTCAGCGCGGCGCAGGGCGGCGATCCCGAGCCCGTCGCCGCGGTGCACGGCGACGAGTTCGCGTCCTTCGGAGTCGATCAGCACCTTGTCGTCCGTCTGGGTGCCGTCGAAGTCGAGTACCACCGCGTCGATGTCGTCGCGGGTGGGGAGCGCACCGGGGCGCGGGGCGTCGAGGAGGGGCGCGAGGGCGCGGGCCCGCGCCAGGTCGTGCGGGTCGTCGATCTCCAGGACGCGGGCGGCGTCGGTGCGCACCAGCGCGGTGCGGCCGAAGAAGCGGTGCCGCTCGGCGCGGAACCCCTCGACGCGCATCGCGTACGCGGCGCCGGTCTCCAGCAGGTCCTGCGGCCGGTCCTGGCGGCGCGGCCGGTACGACTTGTCGTGGTTGACGCCGTACCCGCCGTCGGCCGTCGTTTCGGCGTCCGCGTCGGTCCCGTCCTCGGCGTCCCGCCAGACGAAGCCGTGGAACGGGGCCACGGTCAGCGCGGTGTCCGCCCCGCCGTCCAGCACCGCCTCGGCGACGCCGTCCACGTCCTCGCGGACGATGAACGGGCTGGTGCACTGCACCAGCAGCACCACCTCCGCGGAGAACCCGTGGATCGCCTCGTACGCGTCGAGCGCGTGGAGCACGGCGGCCTCGCTGGTCGCGGTGTCACCCGCGATGGCGGTGGGCCGCTGGACGACCTCCGCGCCCGCGCCGCGGGCCACGGCGGCGATGCCCGCGTCGTCGGTGGACACGATCACGTCCGTCACCAGGCGGCTCGCCCGGCACTCCCGGACGGCGCGCGCGACGAGCGGCACGCCCCCCACGGCGGCCAGGTTCTTGGCGGGCACGCCCTTCGAACCGCCTCGGGCGGGGATCACGGCGACCACACGCCGGTCGGAGGGGGACATGGCGGCTCCTTCAGTGCCTTCGGGGTTTTCGCGTGGGGGGTGCACGAGGCCGGCTGCGGTGGGGTGACCCGCTGGGGTGCTCACAGCTCCCCCATCCGCCGGATCACCGGCGCCACGCGCTGGACGCCGTGCCGGTAGGCGCCGCGCGCCGCCTCCCGCATGGTGTTGCGTACGACCCGCCGCAACCCGCTGACCTGCGCGTCGTCCCCGGCCGCCGCGCCCGGCCGGGGCCGGCCGTCCGGCTCGAAGCCGTACCGGGCGAGCCTCGCGGGCAGATAGCCGGGCGCGGTGACGCGCGTGTAGTAGGGGGCGAGCGGCGGCAGCTGCTCCGCCGCGGCCAGCTCGGCGACCCGCTCGCGTGCGGCGTCGAAGGCCGTCTCGTACGCGCCGTCGGCCGCGACGCCCTGGCGGCTCACCCACTCGGGGTCGGGCTCGGGGAGGTGGCCCGCGTCCAGCTGGTCCCAGGAGGCGAGGCAGCCGGAGCCGAGGAAGTGGTGGTTGCCCAGCACCTCGCGCACCCCGAGGTCGGTGAGGACGGCGGTCGGGATGCCGCGGTGCAGGGACTCCAGGGCGGCCGTGGAGCTGACCGTCACCAGCAGGTCCGTGGTGTCCAGGACCTCGCCCATGTTCCCGTAGGCGAGGCGGAAGTTCTTCGGCACGCCGTCGCCGAGCTTGCCGACCAGCTTCTGGTACGGCAGCTCCTCGATGTGCGTGGTGTGCTCACCGGGCTTGCTGCGCAGCTTGACCAGGACCTCGCGGTCAGGGTGCGCCCGGGCGTGCTCCACGGCGCGGCGCAGCAGGTACATCCGGTCGGTGCGGTTGTCCGGGACGGACGGCTGGACCGCGAAGACCACGGTGCCGCCGGGGTGGGCCCGCCCCTCGCGCGCCTTCTCGTCGTACGGGGCGCCCCCGAGGAACGGCAGCGCGCACTCCACGACGCTGTCCGCCGACGCGCCGACGCCCGTGTAGACGTCGCGGAACCGCTCCGCGTCATGGCGGGAGTTCGCGAGGACGACATCCGCGCCGTGCCGCAGCAGCAGGCCGTCGGCGAGCTTCTCGTAGACCACGCCCACATAGCCGGTGACCACGACGGGGCGGCGCGGCGCGCCCTCCCAGGCGCGGGCGAGGCCGTGCAGCATGGCCTGGACGGCGCCGCCGACCAGGGAAAGTACGATCACGTCGTACCGCTCGCGGTCCATCGCCGCGACGAACTCGACCCCCGTCACCTCACGCAGCGAGTCCGCCCGCACCCCGACCTCGGCGAGCTGCCGGACCGTCGGCGTGGCCCGGCCGCGCAGCAGGAAGCCGTCCATGCGGCGGGCGGAGGCGGAGTCCAGGTCATCCGGTACGAGGCGGTGCGCGGTGAGCGCGCCCCATTTCCACCGGGTGTCGGAGTCCGCGAGCACGGCGACTCGTAGGGGGGAATTGGTACGTGAGGGCACGACGTTGACGCTAGGAAGCGATTTCGATTCGCGGCCCAACTCAGGAGCAACAAAGGGTTAACAGAACATCGACGCTTGGCGAATCGGCCGACGGGAACCGACGGGAGCCCTTCGGAAAGCCGTCGGGAAGTCTTCCGGAAGCTGTCGGGAAGTCGGTCGAAGCCCCCGGTCAACCGCGTAAATGTGGTGACAGGGGCGGCGGGTTAACCGTCCTGACGTCCTTCGTTCACCTTCACGTACACCCCTCGTCAAGCCGAATGCCAGACGGCGACCTACCGTCACGCGAGTGGTTAAGCTCTCCGTCATCGTGCCGTTCTACAACGTGCAGACCTATGCCCCCGATACGCTGAGAAGTCTGCGTGCGAACGCGCGTGCGGACTTCGAATTCATTCTCGTCGACGACTGTGCCACCGACGGGACGCCGGAGATCCTGGAGCGCGCCGAGCGCGATCTTCCGGGGGCCGTCTACGTGCGTCACGAGAAGAACGGGGGGCTCGCCACCGCCCGTAACACCGGCCTGGACGCGGCCCGCGGCGAGTACCTCACCTTCCTCGACGGCGACGACTGGCTCGCCCCCGGCTACTACGAGCAACTCCTCGCGTCCATCGAGGACTTGGGGTGCGACTTCGTGCGCACCGACCATGTCCAGTGCACCGGCCGGGCGCGCACGATCCACCGCGTGCCGCACGGTCTGCGCAACGTCGTCATGAACCCGCGCGACGTCATCCTCCCCGCCGACCGCTCCACCTCCGTCGACTACGCCTACGCCTGGGCGGGCATCTACCACCGCCGCCTGGCCGACCAGGGCCTGCTGCACTTCACCCACGGTCTGCGCACCGCCGAGGACCGCCCCTGGATCTGGAAGCTGCACCGCGAGGCGAGCTCATTCGCGGTGGTCGGACTGCTCGGCGTCTTCTACCGACGCGGCGTCGCCTCCTCCCTGACCCAGATCGGCGACGTACGGCAGCTCGACTTCATTCGCGCATTCGATCAGGTAATCGAAGAAACGGCCCAGGACCGGGACGCGGCCGATCTTCTCCCGAAGGCCGTGCGCACCTATTGCGCGATCATTTCCCACCATCTCGGCAACATCGAAAGGTTCGAGCCGACCGTGGCCAGGAAACTGCGTTCCATGTCCGCGGCCGCCATGAAGCGCATGCCACAGGACGTACTCAAAGAAGCGCTGGACTCGATGGACTACGAGCGCGCCGCCCGGCTGCGCCGGCTCAAGCGCCGCCCGGTGACGGAGGTGGCGGCCTGATGTCCGCCCTCGTCCCCGCCGGAGCCGCCGGGTCCGCCCGGGCGCCCCGCGCCCCCCGCAAGCGCACCCAGATCTTCCTCGCCTCCACGCTCTACGGCGCCGCCACGATCGTCGCCGCGCTCGACTCGGACCGCATCGGCCCGGCCGACCGCCGGCTGCTGCTCGTCAGCAACAACGCCGCGACGCCCGAGACCACGCCCGCCATCGACGAGATGCCGGGCTTCGAGCGGCTGCGCGGCCGCTTCGACCGCGTCCTGTCCTGGAACGAGACGATCAGCCCGTTCCACCCGGGCGGCTGGTCCCCGCGCGCCGACGACGCCCCGCTGTGGGAGCGCCATCTGCGGCTGCTGTGGAACCTGGGCGACGACGACATCGAGATCGTCCTGGAGTCCATCCAGGTCAACCCGGCCGGGGCGATCGCCAATGTCTTCCAGGGCGCGCCCATCGACGTCTACGCCGACGGGCTGATGAGCTACGGCCCCACCCGCAACAAACTCGATCCACTGATCGGCACCCGCATCCGCCGCCTCCTCCACCTCGACCTCGTCCCGGGGCTGCGGCCGCTGCTGCTCACCGAGTTCGGCGTCGAGCCGGAGATCATCCCGACCGATGTCTTCACCAAGGTGCTCACCGAGATCACCGACGCTGCCCCGCGCAGCGTCGCCTCCGCGAGCGAGCGGATCGCCACCGGCGTGGGCCCGGCCCTGATCCTCGGCCAGTACCTCTCCGCGCTCGACATCCTCACTCCACAGGAGGAGGAAGAGCTGCATGTGCGGATGTTGCGCGGGGCCGTGGCCCTCGGCCACCGCAGCGTCGTGTTCAAGCCGCACCCCACCGCGCCGGCCCGCTGGTCGCGGATGCTGGAGAAGAAGGCCGCGGAGCTGGGCGCCGAGCTGACCGTCATGGACACGCCCGTCCTCGCCGAGGTGCTGTACCAGCGGATGGCCCCCGCCCTGGTCATCGGCTGCTTCTCCACCGCGCTGCTCACCGCGAGCGTCTTCTACGGGCTGCCCGTCGCCCGGATCGGCACCGAGGTGCTGCTGGAGCGGCTGACCCCCTACCAGAACAGCAACCGGGTCCCGGTCACCATCGTCGACGCGCTGCTGCCCGACCTCGAGGACCACAAGGCCGTCGCCGCCTGGACCCCGCCCACCGACGAGCGCACCGGCCAGCGGCTGACCGGGCTGGTCAGCGCGGTCGGCTTCGCCATGCAGGCCAAGATCTACCCGAATCTGCGCCCCGCCGCCGAGCGCTACCTCGCCGCCCACCTGGACGCCGCCACCTGGCGCTACTTCAAGCGCCGCCGCCTCACGGCACTCGCCCTGCCCGGCGCGGTCCCCTCCCAGCTCGCCTTCATCCCGCGCAACGAAACCGTGCGCCGCGTGGCGCGCCGGGCGCGCGCGCTCAAGCGGTCGGCGCTGAAGCGAGCGGCCACGGGGTGAACCGGGTGCACCGGGGGACTGAGCGGGCCGTACGGGACAGACAGGCGACGAGTGCGAAGGAACGGAAACGGCACCATGACCACGGGCAGAGAGCTCGGCCGAATACGCGTTGAGGGTGACGGGGCGACGCGGAACGAGGTGACATCATGACCGCGACCGCAGGCGCACCCGCCCCGTCGTCCACCGGCTCGGGGAGCACCCCGGCCGGCGGGGACGCGGACGACACCGGCCCGATATCCCCCGCGCGCCCCTGCCCCCCGCACTCCCGCAGAATCCTTCCCCCTCCCCCGAGGGCTCGCGCCCGTCCCGCGGCGCGCCCGTACGACTGCGCGCGCTGGACGGCCTGCGGCTGCTCGCCGCCCTGATGGTCGCCGCGTACCACTACGGCGGCCGGGGCGGGGAGATCAGCCAGGCGTGGGGCACCTCCCCCCGCGAGCAGTTCCCCACCGCGTCCACCTACTTCGCGTACGGCTGCCTCGGCGTCCAGATCTTCTTCGTCATCAGCGGCTTCGTCATCTGCATGAGCGGCTGGGGCCGCCCCCTGCGCTCCTTCTTCGCCTCCCGCGTCTCCCGGCTGTACCCCGCCTACTGGGCCGCGATCCTCATCGTCACCGCCGTCTTCGCGCTGCCCTGGATCGCGTTCAAGTCGGTCTCGCCCAGCGACACGCTCGTCAACCTCACCATGCTTCAGCAGCCCATCGGCGCGGACCGGGTGCTGGGCGTGTGCTGGACGCTCTGGGCGGAGCTGCGCTTCTACGCCCTGTTCGCGCTCTTCGTCGTCCTCCCCGGCGCCAACCGCCGGCGCGTCATCCTCTTCTGCGCCGTATGGACCCTGGGCGCCGCCCTCGCGGACGCCGCGAACCAGCCCTTCCTCGAGCTGGTCCTGATGCCGGAGTACGCCCCGTACTTCATCGGCGGCATGGGCCTCTACCTGATCCACCGCTACGGCCACGACGCCCTGGCCTGGGGCATCGTCGGCCTCAGCTTCCTCATCGGCCAGCACTACGCAGTGGCCGAGCTGTGGCACGCGCCGAATCCTTCCTTCTTCTCCTACCGCTCGACGCTCGGCATCGTCGCCATCGTCGCCTTCGGCTATCTCGCGGTCGCCCTGATCGCCCTGGGGAAGTTCCAGTGGGCCAACTGGCGCTGGCTCACCCTCGCGGGCGCGCTCACCTACCCCTTCTACCTGGTCCATGAACACCTGGGCTGGGTGGTGGTCGAGCTGCTCCACCAGAAGCTGGGCATCCCCTCGTACGGCACCTTCGCCCTGACCATCCTGCTGATGCTGGTCCTCGCCTGGCTGCTCTACCGCTTCGTGGAGCAACGCCTGACTCCTGTCATCAAGCGGTCGTTGACGGCCGTTCGGGTGCGCTGACGGCCCGGCCCGCCCTAGGGTCTCCTCCCGTTGGTTCGGCGCATCACCCGCTGGGCCCGATTCGGGCCAAGGAGGAAAATAGATGAGGAACACGTTCCGTGCCCTGCTGGTATCGGTGGCCGTCGCGTCCGCCACCGCGCTGCCGTCCTCCATGGCCCACGCGGCCGAGGCCGGCGGGTACGACCGGTGTCCTGACGGCTATTACTGCATGTTCTCGGGGCTCGACGGCACCGGCGACATGATCAAGCTGAACGGAAACACGCCGGACCTCGCGGCGCTCGGCATGAACGACCGTGCCAAGTCGGACTGGAACCGGACCTCTTCCACCATCCACCTCTGGTCCGACGCGAACTACACGGGCTGCACGGTCGTCACCTCCGCCGGCCCGAGCGGCAAGGGCAACTTCTTCCCCGACTACCGGGACTTCCTCAGCTCGGTCCAGTTCAACGGCCCGGGCGGCCCCAGCTGCGGCACCCCGCCCGGCGAAGACGGCTGACCCCCGGGCTGCCCCGGCGGCCCGGGCGCCACGCGTCCAGGCCGCCGTCCCCCGCCAACTGCCGCTACCGCGGGGCGGCCGAGTTCTCGGGGACGGGAACGCCACCGGCCCACAGTTCTTCTGTGTGCTCGACGAAGCGCGAGCACATCCCCACCTCGCCGTGACGCCGCAGATGCATCAACGGCGAATCATGGCCGAGGAGCCGGGCCAGGTGCGGTGTGACGAGTGCGTCGTCGTCGAAGCGGAAGGGTCGGCAGGCGCCCCGGCGCGACGGGTCAATGTCCGGGGGCATGGCCACCAGCTGCGAAGGAGGCGCGCGCCCGCCCACGCACGGCCAGGAATGCGCGGCCGATCCGGACCACCCGAATGAACCGGGCGACTGCCAGGACAAGGTCCCGCCCCTGTGTCGCGGTCCCCCGCCTGGCGGGGTGGGCGGTCCTGATGTGTCCCCAGCCAGCACGGACCGTGGCGCGAGGGCGGCTGAGACTGCGCCCGTGCCGGGCACCGCGTCACTGGGAAGACGATGACCGGGGCACGGGACGCCATGCGGCCGGCCAGGCGACGTCCCGGGCAACGGCCCCTGACACACCGAGGCTGGCGCGGGCCTGTTCTACGTAGCGGCTCCGCGCCTCTCGGAACTCCTGATACGCCTGATCCCAGTTCTGTTCGACCTCCGTGGCGACACCGCGGGCCAGACACTCCAACCGCCACAGGCAGTGGTCAAGTGTCCTGGACGCGGTGTTCGCCTCCGTGTCACCGAGCAGCCCGAGCGTCTCCGACAGCGCGGAGCGGCGCGACTCCAATTCCCGTACCTCGGCCAGCACTTCGGGCGTGGGTTCCCATGGCATGGGTCCCGACACCAGACCCCGGGCGGCAGCGATCATCTGGTAACGAGCCGCCAGCTCTTTCACGGCGTGGGCGTACTCGGCATAGGCCGTCAAGCGGTGCTCGTCCCAGCGCACAGACTGTTGCCTGCGCCACCTCGTCCGCTCGTTCAAGCTGCTCACCAGGAACGACATGGCAGCCCCCAGGGCGACGCCTACGAGCGGAAGTATCTGGCCGGACAGACTCACCATGGACTCCCGATCGGGTAGCACAGCAATGTACGCATTCCTTTCCACCAACAGCGTGCCTACGGCTTGTAGGCGAGGGCGGCGTGAATGCAGGAGTCGGCCTCGTCCCCCGGCCGGGCGTCCGCGTCCGGCCGCCAATGGTTGGTGGCGACGATGCCGGGGGCAAGGATCTCCAAGCCGGCCCGTTCCAGGAATCCCGCGATGGTGGCCTTGTCTCGCGGTGTGACGGTCACGCCGCCCTCCGCGTACAAGGAGGTCAGGAGTTCCACGGTGCGCCGGTCGCCGTCATAGTCGTGGGTGCCCTGCGAAAAGACCACATAGCTGCCACTCGGCAGCTCTCCGACCAGCCGCTCGATGATGCCGGCCGGATCGTCCTCGTCCTCGACGAACAGGAAGACCGAGGCCAGGAGCAGCCCGACAGGCCGACCGAAGTCGATGCTCCTCCTCACGACCGGGGAGCGCAGGATCGACTCGGGATCGCGCGCATCGGCCGTGAGGCAGCCGACCCGGGGGTCCCCCTCCCACGTGGCCGACAGCCTCGCCATGACCGCCTCGTCCCGATCGACGTAGACGACCTTGCAGGTCGGGTCGACGGCCTGCGCCACCTCGTGGACGTTCGGTGCGTGGTCCAGCCCGGAGCCGATGTCCAGGAACTGCCGGATGCCGTACTGCTCGGCGACGGTACGCACCGCCCGCAGCACAAAGAGACGCTGGTTGCGTGCGATGAAGCCGACGTTGGGCACCTGCTGCTGTATCCGTTCGGCCAGTGTCAGTCCTCGGCCCGCGCCGTCTTTCTCGTCGTCCAGGAAGTGCGCGTACAGCCGTGCCGCGTGCGTGGCGGCTGGGGTGTCATGAGAAGTCATGCCGCTCTCCAGTGGTCTCGCTCTCTTCGGCACCGTGGGTACGCCAGCGGTCACCGAACCGTCAGCACGATCCTTCCCGTGGCCCGGCCGGATTCGCTCAGCTCGGCACCGCCACGTACATCGGTCATGCGTGTTCATGCATGTGCAGGCTGAGCGCGCTGGGCCCATTTCGGCGTCCAGATGCCGTTGTCGGCGCGGCCGGGATACGCGGAGGTGAGATGGTGGCGCAGGGCGGCCAGGGCGGGGTGGGGGTTGTCGGTGCGCCAGACCAGGGAGTGCGGGTAGACCGGGGTCGGTTCCTGGAGGGGGATGCGTCGCAGGTCGTGGCGGGCGGGCCAGACGAGCGGGGTCTGCTCGCTGACGAACGTGGCCAGCGTCGAGGAGTCCGCGATGGTGTCGAGCAGATGCTCGACACCGAAGTTCGGGCCGACCGCGTCGATGGTGAGACCGAACGTGGCGGCGAGTTCGTCGTAGTAGGCGGCCCACTCGGTGCCGGGCATGTTGCCGGGCATCCAGATCCGGCGCCCGGCGAGCTGGGCGGGAGCGATCGCGGGGGCGCCGGCGAACTCGTGGGCCGGCCCGGTGAACAGGTACAGCGGTTCGTCGAAGACCGGAGTGGCCTCGATTCCGTCGGGGAGCTGCCGGCCCGGCATGGTCACGGCGCGGAAGGTCGCGTCGATCGTCCCGGACCGGACGGCGGCGATGGCCGTGTCGAAATCGAACAGGTTCAGGACATCGAGCTCGGTCTCGGGATGCGCGCGGTGGAAGTCGCGCAGCAGACCCGCCACCGAGACCCGGTAGCGGATCACGTCGACCCGCAACGCCCGGCGCCCGGGCCGCACGGACGCGGCCGCCCGTTCCTCGGCTTGGAGGAGAGCGCGGGCGTAGGGCAGGAACGCCTGCCCGTCGATGGTGAGCCGGGCGCCGCGGGCCGTACGGCTGAACAACTGCACACCGAGGTCCTTCTCCAGCACGGCGACGCGCTTGGACACAGCCTGTGGAGTGATCGACAGGTTGGCGGCGGCTTCCTGGAACTGTCCCGCGTCCACGGCGGCGACGAAGGTGCGCACGGCAGTGAGATCCATGCCGCCCATCCTAGATGGACAACCAATCGTTGAGCCTGAGCACCGAAATAGTTGTTTGATTCCAGTACGCCACGCTCGTTTTGATGTCTCCGATCAACCTGTGGTTTGGCAACCAGCGCGGCAGGAGGCGACCCATACATGCCGGATTCCTTCGTTCATCTCCACAACCACACCGAGTACTCGATGCTGGACGGCGCGCAGAAGCTGACGCCGATGTTCGGCGAGGTGGCCCGGCAGGGGATGCCCGCGATCGCGATGAGCGACCACGGCAACATGTTCGGTGCCTATGAGTTCGCGCAGGTCGCGAAGGGCTTCGAGGGGATCAGGCCGATCATCGGCATCGAGGCGTACGTGGCGCCTTCCTCTCGGTTCGGCCGGAAGCAGGAGTTCTGGGGGCCGGGAGGCCGTCGCGCCACGAGCGCGGACGGCGAGGGATCGAAGGATGTCTCCGGTGGCGGCCGCTTCACCCACATGACCATGTGGGCGCGGAACAGCCAGGGCCTGCGGAATCTGTTCTGGCTCAGCACGCAGGCCAGCTATCAGGGTCAGTTCCCCGCCGGAAAGCCGCGCATGGACCGGGAGTTGATCGCCGAGCGGCCGGACGGCGTCATCGCCACCACCGGCTGCCCGTCCGGCGAGATCCAGACCCGCCTGCGGCTGAACCAGTACGACGAGGCGAAGGCTGCCGCCGCGGCCTACCAGGAGATCTTCGGCCGCGAGAACTACTTCCTGGAGCTGATGGACCACGGTCTGGACATCGAGCGTGAGGTCCGCGAGGGCCTGCTGCGGCTGGCCACGGAACTGAACCTTCCGCTCCTGGCCACCAATGACGCGCACTACGTCACCGAAGACCAGGCCGACGCCCACGACAGCCTGCTGTGCATCGGCGTCGGCAAGAACAAGGACGACCCGGGCCGCTTCCGTTTCAACGGCTCCGGCTACTACCTCAAGACGGCCGCCGAGATGCGCGGCCTGTTCTCGGAGCTTCCGGAGGCCTGCGACAACACCCTGCTGATCGCCGAGGGCGTCGAGTCCTACGACGAGGTGTTCGACTACGTCGACGAGATGCCGCGGTTCCCGGACGTGCCCGAAGGCGAGACCCAGGAGTCGTGGCTGCGCAAGGAAGTCCTCAAGGGGCTGGCGATGCGCTACGGAGACCCGGTCCCCCAGCACATCCTGGATCGCTTCGAGACCGAGATGTCGGTGATCGGCCCCATGGGATTCAGCTCCTACTTCCTCGTCGTGGCGGACATCTGCCGCCACGCCCGGGAGAACAGGATCCCGCTCGGTCCCGGCCGGGGTTCGTGCACCGGCTCGATCGTCGCCTACGCCACCCGCATCACGGAGCTGTGCCCCCTGCAACACGGCCTGCTGTTCGAACGCTTCCTGAACCCCGAGCGCATCAACCCGCCGGATGTCGACCTCGACTTCGACGACCGTCAGCGCGACCGGATGGTCCGCTACGTCACCGAGAAGTACGGCGAGGAGTACACCGCGATGGTGAACACGTTCGGCAAGATCAAGGCCAAGAACGCGATCAAGGACTCCTCGCGCATCCTCGGCTATCCCTACGCCCACGGCGAGCGGATCACCAAGGCGCTCCCGCCGGACCAGAACGGCAAGTCCGCCCCGCTGGCCGCCATCTTCGATCCCTCCCACGAGCGATACGGCGAGGCCGGGGAGATCCGGCAGATGTACGACAACGAACAGGATGTGAAGCGGGTCCTCGACACCGCCCGCGGGGTGGAGGGCCTCACCCGCGGCACGGGAGTGCACGCCGCGGCGGTGATCCTTTCCAAAACGAAGCTCACCGACCGCATTCCGCTGCACATGCGTGCCTCGGACGGCGTGAAGATCACCGGCTTCGACTACCCGTCCTGCGAGGCCATGGGCCTGATCAAGATGGACTTCCTGGGGCTGCGGAACCTGGGCGTCATCGACCAGGCCATCGAGAACATCCGCGAGAACCGGGGCATCAGCCTGGCCACCGTGGATCCCCTGGACGGCGACCCGTCCACCGTCGTGATCCCTCTGGACGACGCCACGACATACCGGCTGCTGGCCGAGGGCAACACCTTCGGTGTCTTCCAGCTCGACGGCGGCGGCATGCGCGTCCTGCTGAAGCAGATGGAACCCACCCGCTTCGAGGACATCGCCGCGGTCAACGCCCTCTACCGGCCCGGCCCCATGGCGGCCAACGCGCACACCAACTACGCGCACCGCAAAACCGGCCGCCAGGAGATCACCCCGATCCACCCCGAGCTGCGCGACGCTCTGGAGCCGATCCTCGGCAACACCTTCCATCTGCTCGTCTACCAGGAGCAGATCATGGCCATCGCCCGGGAACTGGCCGGGTACACCCTCGGCGGCGCCGACCTGCTGCGCCGTGCGATGGGCAAGAAGAAACCGGAGGTACTGGCCGCCGAGTGGGACAAGTTCCACTCCGGCATGCGCGGCAATGGGCACGGCGAGGAAGCCATCAAGGCCCTGTGGGACGTCATGCTCCCGTTCTCCGGCTACGCGTTCAACAAGTCCCACACCGCCGGCTACGGCCTCGTCTCGTACTGGACCGCCTACCTCAAGGCCAACTACCCGGCCGAGTACATGGCCGCCCTGCTCACCTCGGTCGGCGACGACAAGGACAAGGCCGCGGTCTACCTCGCCGACGCCCGCAAGAACGGCGTCCGCGTCCTCCAGCCGGACGTGAACGAGTCCGTCGCCGAGTTCACCGCCGTCGGCGACGACGTACGGTTCGGGCTGCGATCCGTACGCAACGTCGGCGACAACGTCATCGAGGCCGTTGTCGAAGCGCGCCGGAGGGGGAAATTCACCTCCTTCTCCGATTTCCTCGGCAAGGCCGACCTGCCCGCGCTGAACAAACGAGCCGTGGAATCCCTGATCAAGGCCGGCACCTTCGACTCCCTGGGCCATTCCCGCAAGGGCCTCACCGCCGTCCACGAGGACGCCATCGACACGATCATCCCCGTGAAGAAGGCGGCGAGTTACGGACAGGACGACCTCTTCGCCGACCTGGGCGGCGAGGGAAGCGGCGAACCGGCCTTCGGTCTCGACTTCCCCATCGACGAGACGGAGTGGCCACGCCGGCAGCTCCTGGCGACCGAACGCGAAATGCTGGGCCTGTACGTATCGGCCCACCCGCTGGACGGCGCCGAGCACGTCCTTTCCCGGGCACGGGACTGTTCCATCGCCGAACTGCTCGCCTCCGGCCGCACCACCGGGGACGTACAGCTCTCCGGGCTGATCACCGGCATTCAGCTCAAGATGACCAAACAGGGCAACGCCTGGGCCATCGTGAACCTCGCGGACCGTGACGCCGGCATCGAAATTCTCTTCTTCCCCGCCGCATACCAGCTCGTGCAGCACGCGCTGGCCGAGGACAACGTCATCGCCGTCAAGGGAAAGGTCGAAGACAGGGACGGAACCATGAACATCTTCGGTCGCGAACTCTCCGTCCTCGACATCTCCTCCGCCGAGATCGGCGGCAGGCCACCCGTGAGGCTCTCGCTCCCC
The DNA here is from genome assembly GCF_044332865.1 of Streptomyces sp. NPDC021225. NCBI lineage: Bacteria > Bacillati > Actinomycetota > Actinomycetes > Kitasatosporales > Streptomycetaceae > Streptomyces > Streptomyces sp. NPDC021225. The sequence goes on from NZ_JBIRPV010000007.1 coordinate 219,902, forward strand.
TCGCACCGCGTCACCGAACAGTCCGTCAAAGAGCTCAAGCGCATCCTCGCGGCCCACCCGGGCGACAACCCCGTACACCTCAGTGTCCGCGGCGCGCGCAAGACCACCGTCTACGCCCTCCAGGCCACGGTGAACCCCACGACCATCGCCTCCGATGTCAAAGGCACCTTCGGAGCCGACGCCTGGCAGGGCATCGCATGAGCCCCACGGCGGCTCCGGTCGCCGGATCGTGCTCGGCCAGTACCTCGGCTTCGCCGCCATCCTCGCCGCCGCCGTCGCCGCCGCGTTCGGCGCGACCTTCCTGCCCGAGGCGGCCATCCCCTACCTCGGACTGCTGCCCCTCGCTCTCGGCCTCAAGGCGGCGTGGCAGGCATGGCGGCAACGGAGTGACGAGGACGACGAGCGGCGGCCGACCGCGGACGGCCCGAAGACGCTGGAAGTCGCCGCGGTCACCTTCGCCAACGGCCTGTAGCGCGAGGTCAGAGCCACATCGGGCGGTCCGTGCCCCAGAGCGTGGGCGGGTGGGACCAGTCGCGCGGGGCGTCGGCGTGGCCGAGGGGTGGGCGGGCGTAGCGGAGGCGGCCGTACGGGGCGGGGCGCTCGGTCAGCCAGGGGGTGGGGTCGTAGGCGTCGCCGGGCGGGGTGGTGGGGGTGGCGGGAGTGATGCCGTGCATCAGCCAGGAGGCCGTGGCGGTCAGGGAGAGGCGCAGGTGGCGTCCGCCGCCGCTCTCCTGGCCCTCGGTCAGTGCGCGCAGGACCGCCGCGGCGAGCAGATAGCCGGTGCCGTGGTCCAGGGCCTGGGCGGGGAGTGCGCCGGGGTGGCCGTCGGGGGCGGCTTCGAGGGCGGCGATGCCGCTCGCGGCCTGGACGAGGCTGTCGAAGCCGCGCCGGTCGGCCCAGGCGCCGGACCAGCCCCAGGCCGACACCTGGGCGACGACGAGTCCTGGGCGGCGCTCCAGCAGGGCGTCCGGGGCGAGGCCGAGGCGCTCGAGGGCGCCCGGGCGGTAGCCGGTGACCACGGCGTCGGCGTGGGCGAGGAGTTCGTCGAAGGTCTGCCGGTCCCGGGGGTCGGCGAGGTCCAGCCGGGTGGAGCGCTTGCCGAAGCCGGTGTCGGCGTGGGCGTCCGGGGCCTCCGGCAGGCGCGGGGAGTCGACACGCAGCACATCGGCGCCGAGCAGCGCCAGGGTGCGGGTGGCCACGGGCCCGGCGATGACGCGGGTCAGGTCGAGGACCCGTACGCCGCTCGCGGGGAGGGGCGCGGGCGGCAGCGGGCGGGGGGCGGCGTCGCCGACCTGCCGGGACTCGATCAGCGTGGGTGCGGCTCCGGGGGCGGTCTGTGCGGGGGGCGCTACGGCCACGGCCAGGCCGCCCGCCTCGTACACCGTCTCCTGGATCCACTGCGCCGGGCGGCCCGCCAGCTCCTCCGCAAGGCGCTTGGCGAGGGCGTTCTCATCGCCTTCGTCCGCGATGCCGAGGGCGGCCAGCAGGCGGGCGCGGTGGTGCGGGTAGTTGGCGTGCGTGCGCACCCAGCCGTCGGCCGCGCGCCAGAAGCCGGACAGCGGCGCGAAGTTCACCGGCTTCCGGCCGTCGATCCGCAGATGCCGCTCGCTGACGAAGGCCGTGCCGACCGCGGCCTCCGACACCCGTACGGCGGACACCGCTCCCCCGGACCGCCGCGCCGCGAGCTCGGCGGCGGCAAGCGAGCACGCGCCGACGGTGGCGCGGGCCAGCTCCCGTACGGGCAGGCGGGAGGGCAGCACCCCGTCGGCCGGGACGTACGACACCGTCTGGAGCAGTTGCGGCGCGCCGCCCAGGGCCGCCCATGCGTGGGCGGTCGCCGCGTCGATTCGCTGGGTCATACGATCATTGTGCTCGGCGCGGGCAGGAAGACGCGGCCACCATCCGTGAGCTGACGCACACCGCCCAGGGTTCAGCCCGTCATCAGCGCGACCAGCGGAAGCAACGGAACCGCTTGAAATACCGCGGCTCGTCGCAACCGGGCGCACCACAAGGCGACGCCGATGATCACCACCGCACCGCACGCCGTGCCCAGCTCGGCCAGTGGCGGCTCGTACGGCTCGCCCTGGTTGTCCGCGTTCGCCGCCCACCCGGTCATCCCGACCGCCAGCCATCCGTAGCCCACGGCCAGGGCGTTGACCGGCAGCAGCGCGAGCACCGCGACCGTGTTCCTCATGCGGGTCATCCTCACCCCGGACATGGGCGAGCGCATGAGTATACGTACTTATTGACGTATTGACCCCGTCCGGTCGGCCTCGCCCTGGCCCATGGGGAGGCGCCCGATCTGCTCGACCCCGAGGGGCATATCCGGGCCGGTTACGGGGAGCGCGGGCTCTTCCTCGTCCGCCCCGATGGGTACATCGGTTTCGCGCGGACGAGGAAGCCGGGCTACGGGACTATCTGGCCGGACTCGGCGGCCAGGAGGTGTCCGGGGGATCTTTTCCCGCCCCGCCCCTTCCCCCGGAGCCGCATATCGGCAGGGGCCGGGAAGGGGCGGGGTGAGGCAGTGTCCGAGCGGCGGTCGATATGCGGCTCCGCCGCGCGGGGCTCCGCCGCGTGGGCCCGCCGCAGGCGTCAAGATCCGCCGGACAGGGCCTACGCCGCGCCCGCCTGACGGTAGAGATCCAGCGCCTCGTTCCCGAGCGTCGGGTGGTACTCGTTGTTGCCGGCGCTCACGCTGATGTTGCCGATGAGATAGCCGCCGCCGTTCGAGGTGTTGAAGTCGGCCAGGAAGCCGCCGCCGCTCGAACCCCCGGTCTGTACGCAGTCGATGCCCCACATCGTGGAGCCGGGCCGCCCCGCGTCGGGGTATTCGTCGCCCTCGCAGTGGTTCAGGCGCTCGCCGTTGCCCTCCGCGGCCGAGCCGCCGTAGCCGAAGGAGTGGACGTGGCGGCCGGTGGGCGAGTTGAAGGCGATGCCCTGGGCGCCCACGGTGTCGACCAGCGAGCGCCCGCTCACCTGGCCCATGACGGCGTAGGCGAGGTCCCAGTTGGCGTCGCCGCGCGTGGAGACGTACTGGCCGAGGTGGAAGAGCGACCTGGCGGTGAAGGTGCCGAAGGGGCGGTTGCCGTTGGCGTAGCCCGGGATGAAGACCCAGTTGCGGTAGACCTCGCCGGTGCCCGCGTCGACGACGCAGTGGCCGGCGGTGAGGACGACGGACTTGTTGTCCGCGTTGGCGACGGTGGCCGAGCAGGCGAACGTGCCCCCGGACGCGTTCTGGAAGAACACCTTGCCCGCCGTGGTGCTGATCAGGCCGCCCCCGGTCCAGGGGGTGGGCGAGGAGGCGGCCACCGAGGGGGCGGCGCCCGAGGGCGACACGGATTCGGGCGCGGACACCGGGGGGATCGTCACCCGCGGTCCGGCCGCCGACGGTCCAGCGGCCGACGACCGGGCGTCCGTGGTGCCGGTCTGCCGCGGCCCGGTCATGTCCCGCGCGGTGCGGAGGCGTTCGGCGGTCCAGAAGCGCAGCGCGGACCGCTGCTGCTCAGCGGAGAAGGAGGTCTCCTGCGCGGGCCCGGGCGGCGGGGGCGGCGCGGGAGCGGCCTGGGCGGTACCGAGGGTCCAGCCCATGGCGGCGACGGTTATCGCGCTCAAGAAGGTGATGGCACGTCTCATGGAAGGGGCTCCACGTCCGTTGAGGAGGGGGTGCGTGGTGCGTTCTGACTTGCCGCGCGAGCTGACCCGACAACGTTGTCCAACCCGCGCCGCGGAAAGCCTGCCACGATTGGCCTAGACATGTCCATGGCATGCGGCGCATCCGCGTCCGCATCCGCGTCCGCAAACGGCGGACGGCGTGGCGGAGTCAGCTCCGCCACGCCGCCCGCTCCGTACGGCTCAGCTCTACTTCTCGCCGAACTCCAGCAGCACCTTGCAGGAGCGGCTGCGGTCGGCGGCCAGCGCGAAGGCGTCGACCGACTCCTGCACCGGCCGGACCGCGCTGATCAGCGCCTCCAGGGACGGCTCGGCCGCCAGCAGCCGCAGGGCGTCGTCGAACTCCGTGTGGAAGCGGAACGCCCCGCGCACCTCGATCTCCCGGCTGACCAGCAGGTTCCCCGCGATCGGGCTCTGCCCGGGCGGCAGCATGCCCAGCTGTACGACGACGCCGCCGCGCCGTATTCGGCGCACACAGGTGTCCAGGCCGGCCGCCACACCGGACGCCTCGATCGCGACGTCCACCTCGTCGTCCGGCCAGTTCGGGTCGTCCGGGTCGTCGGCCCGTACGCACGCGGTGGCGCCGGCGGAGGCCGCGAACTCCAGGGCGCGCGGCAGCAGATCGGTCACCGTGATCTCCGCGGCGCCCGCCGCCCGCGCGGCGGCCACGACCAGACAGCCGATCGGCCCGGCGCCCGTGACCAGCACCCGACGGCCCTTGAGGTCACCGGCGCGCCGCACCGCGTGCAGGGCGACCGACAGCGGCTCCGCGAGCGCGGCGCGGCGCAGGTCGAGCCCCTCGGGCAGGGCCCGCAGCTGCTCCGCCGGGACGGCGATACGGGCCGCGAAGCCGCCCTGGACGTGCGGGGTCCGCGCCGCGCTGCCCAGGTAGCGGGTGTCACGGCAGACCTGGGCCCGGCCGTCCGCGCACTCCGGGCACACCCCGCAGGGCGTGGCCGGATGGACGGCGACGGGCGTGCCGGGCGCGGGTCCGCTCGCGCCCTCGCCGTACCCGACGACCGTGCCGACGACCTCGTGGCCCAGCACCATCGGCTCACTCAGCCGGAAGTCACCGACCCCGCCGTGGCGGTGGTAGTGCAGATCGGATCCGCAGATTCCGCCGTAGCGGATCGCGACGACGGCCTGCCCGGGAGCCGGACTCGGCTCGGGGAGCTCGTCGATCCGCAGATCGCCCTGCCCATGGATCACACAGCCCAGCACCATGTCTCCACCCATACCTCTCCGTGCTCAGAGCACGCTCGTCATGCCGCCGTCTATGTAAAGGATCTGCCCGCTGACGAAGTCCGCCGCGGGGGACGCGAGATACAGCAGCCCGCCGACCAGGTCCTCGGTCCGCCCCCAGCGGCCCGCCGGGGTCCGTCCGCGCACCCAGGCGCTGAACTTCTCGTCCTCGACGAGCGGCCGGGTCAGCTCCGTCTCGATATAGCCCGGGCCCAGCCCGTTGACCTGGATTCCGTACGGGCCCCAGTCGGCGCACATGCCCTTGGTGAGCATCTTCAGCGCGCCCTTGGTCGCCGCGTAGGGGGCGATGCCGGGGCGCACCACCTCGCTCTGGAGCGAGCAGACGTTGACGATCTTTCCGTGTCCGCGCTCGGTCATCCGCCGGGCGGCCTCGCGGCCCACCAGGAACGCGCTGGTGAGGTTGGTGTCCAGGATCTGGTGCCAGTCGGCGTCGGTGAACTCCAGCAGCGGGGCGCGGTTCTGCATGCCCGCGTTGTTGACCAGGATGTCGAGCGGGCCGACCCGCTCCTCCACCTCGGCGATCCCGGCGACGACGGAGGGTCCGTCGGTGACGTCGAAGGCGGCGGTGTGGACGGCGGCGGTGTTCCCCGTCGCCTCCACGGAATCCGCGAGTTCGGCCGCCGCGGCCTTGAGGCGTGCCGGGTCACGGCCGTTGAGCACCACCGTGCAGCCCGCCTCCAGCAGGCCCCGGGCGAGGGCGTGGCCGATGCCCCGGCTGGAGCCGGTGACGAGGGCGGTGCGGCCCGCGATGTCGAAGAGCGGATGTGTCGTCATGGGTGTGTGTTCCCCCATAGATCGCTGGATGGCCGGATCGTTGGACGGCCAGGTCGCTGAATGACCAGGTCGCGCTGGATGACCAGGTCGCTAGATGACCAGTGAGAGCAGCAGGACGAAGCCGAGCGAGACGACGGAGATGATGGTCTCCATCACCGACCAGGTCCGCACGGTCTGCCCGACACTCATCCCGAAGTACTCCTTGACCAGCCAGAACCCGGCGTCGTTGACATGGCTGAAGAACAGCGACCCGGCGCCGATGGCGAGCACGAGCAGCGCGGTGTGCGTGGTGCTCATATCGGCCGCGAGCGGGCCCATCAGACCGGCGGCGGAGATCGTGGCCACGGTGGCCGAGCCGGTCGCCAGCCGGATGCCGACCGCGATCAGCCAGCCGAGCAGCAGCGCGGAGACGTTCCAGTCCTTGGAGACGTCCATGATCATCTGACCGACGCCGATGTCGACCAGCGTCGCCTTGAAGCCGCCGCCCGCGCCGACGATCAGCAGGATGGAGGCGATGGGGGCGAGCGAGGTCTCGACCGTGGACGTCAGCCGGTCCTTGGTGAAGCCGGCCGCCCGGCCGAGCGTGAACATCCCGACGATGACGGCGGCGAGCAGCGCGATCAGCGGCGAGCCGACCACGTCCGCGACCCGCTGGACGCCGTTGGCCGGGTCGTCCACGACGATGTCGACGAGCGCCTTGCCGAGCATCAGGACCACGGGCAGCAGCACCGTGGCCACGGTGATCCCGAAGCCGGGGCGACGCTCCAGCTCCTCCGAGGGACGGGCCGGGATCAGCCGGTCGGGCGGGGTGACATCCACCCAGCGGGCGGCGACACGCGCGAAGAGCGGCCCGGCGATCACGACAGTGGGCAGCGCGACCAGCACGCCCAGCGCCAGGGTGACGCCCAGATTGGCCTTCACCGCGTCGATCGCGGCGAGCGGGCCGGGGTGCGGCGGCACCAGGCCGTGCATGACGGACAGGCCGGCGAGGGCCGGGATACCGATGCGCATCACCGAGTAGTTGCCGCGCTTGGCCACCAGCAGCACGACCGGGATCAGCAGCACCATGCCGACTTCGAAGAAGAGCGGCAGCCCGATGATGCCTGCGATCAGCGCCATCGCCCACGGCATGGTGCGCTTGTTCGCCTTGGCGAGGATCGTGTCGACGATCTCGTCCGCTCCTCCGGAGTCCGCGAGGAGCTTGCCGAGTATGGAGCCGAGCGCGATCAGCACGCCGACTCCCGCGACCGTGCTGCCGAGCCCGGTCGTGAAGCTGGCGATCGCCTTGTCCAGCGGCGCACCCGCGACGGCACCGAGGGCCAGCGAGCCGATGGTCAGCGACAGAAAGGCGTGCAGCTTGAACTTGGTGATGAGCAGGACGATGACGGCGATGCCGACGAGGACGGCGATTCCCAGCTGGGCGTGACCGGCCGACGTGATGGGGTCGACGGGATCCGCTGCCAGCATCTCGACGCTGAGACTGGTCACGGAGGTTTCCTTTGCGTGCGTGTCTTGGCCGTACGTTTGTTTATCCGGCTGTGCCGGGTATGCCAGGTGCGGCCCGGGGACGGGACAGGACGGGTCGGGTCGGGCGTTACCGCTACGGTTCGAGCCGCCGCAGTGCGGCGACGGCGCGCTCCGTGACGGTCTCGGGCTCGGGGGTGATGTCCACCGCGACGCCGTTCTCGTCCGGTTGCAGCGGTTCGAGGGTGGCCAACTGTGAGTCGAGCATCTTGCTGGTGAAGAAGTGGCCCTTGCGGGCCTCCATCCGCGCGGCTATCTGATCGCGGTCACCGGTGAGATGGAGGAAGAAGACATCGGGGGCGGCGGCACGGAGCCGGTCACGGTAGGCGCGCTTGAGCGCGGAGCAGCTGACCACCCCGCCACCCGCGGTGTGTTCGTGCGCCCACACGCCGATGGCGTCCAGCCAGGGCCACCGATCGTCGTCGTCGAGCGGGACACCGGCCGACATCTTGGCGATGTTGGCCGGCGGGTGGAAGTCGTCGGCCTCGGCGTACGGAACACCGAGCTCGGCCGCCAGCCGCTCGCCGACCGTGGTCTTGCCCGTGCCGGACACTCCCATGACGACGACAACCTGGGGGGTCTGCATGGATACCTCACTGTCTTCTCCGGCGCCGTCTTCATCGACCTCGACGCCGCGGCACACTCAACCCCACAGGTACGACGTATTCAAGAGTCCGTGACCTAAAAGTCATACTTATTTGAGATGCGACTCGGCACGTAAGGTGAGCCCATGGACAACCAGGGGCGTGGACTGCACGCACGCGTGCTGGCATCCCTCGGGCCCGCGATCACAGCAGGGGAATACCCGCCCGGCACCGTTCTGCGGACGGACGAGCTGGAGGAGCGCTTCGACGTCTCCCGGACCGTCGTGCGCGAGGCGGTGCGCGTGCTGGAGTCCATGCACCTCGTGGAGTCCCGCCGCCGGGTGGGGGTCACGGTGCGCCCGACCGAGGAGTGGGACGTCTTCGACCCGCAGGTCATCCGCTGGCGGCTGGCCGGCTCCGACCGGCCGCGCCAGCTGCGCTCACTGACCGCGCTGCGCTCGGCCATCGAACCGGCCGCGGCGGCGCTGGCCGCCGAGCACGCCACGCCCCAGCAGTGCGCCGAGATCACCGAACACGCCCTCAACATGGTGGCCACCTCACGCGGCCAGCAGCTGGCGGCCTATCTGGTCCACGACATCGCGTTCCACCGGGTGATCCTCAAGGCCTCGGGCAACGAGATGTTCGCGCGGCTCGGCGATGTGGTCGCGGAGGTGCTGACGGGGCGCACCCAGCACCAGGTGATGTTCAGCGACCCGGACCCGGAGGCGGTCACGCTGCACGTCCGGGTCGCCGAGGCCATCCGGGCGCGGGACGCGGTGCGGGCGGAGGCGTGCACCCGGGAGATCACGGTCGGCGCGCTGCGGGAGCTGGACATCCTGGCGCCGTGAAGCCGTGAAACCGTGACGCCGTGCCGCCGTGAAAGCGCGAGGCGGTACGGGCGCCCGTACGGCACGGGCATACGGGTGCCGTCAGCCCAACCCGGCGGCCCCCGCCCGCACCCCGCCCGGCCACCGCTCGTACCACCGCTGATCCGCCTCCAGCTGCGCGGCGAGCGAGATCAGCAGCGGCTCGCTGTTGGCGGGGCCCAGCAGCTGCGCGCCCACCGGCAGCGTCCCGTTCTCGTCGGCGAAGCCGGCCGGTACGTTCACGGCCGGCCACCCCAGGACGTTCCACGGCCAGGCGTACGGGCAGGCCGCGATCGTCGCCCGGTCGGTGTGCCAGCTGTTCAGCTCGGCCATGGTCCCGATCCGCAGCGGCGGGGTCGCGGTCGTCGGGGAGAGCGCCACGTCGAAGCCGTGGCCGTCGCGCGAGAAGAGCTCCCCGACCCTGCGCCGCAGCGGCTCCTCGGCCGCCCGGGCCAGACGCAGCGGCCTGCCGCCCAGCAGCCTGCCGTGCCGGACGGCGGTGAGGGTGCGTACGTCGAGCAGGGCCCGGTCCGGGACGTGCGAGGACCACTCCCACAGCCCCGCCATGGCCCGCGGCAGGAAGGACAGGCCGACCCCGACGCCGTAGCGCGGCTCGGCCTCCACGACCTCGTGGCCCAGCGCCGCCAGCCGCTCGGCGAGCCGTAGGACGGCGGCCCGGACGACCGGGTCGAGATGCTTGTGCGTGCCGGTGAACGGGGGCTTCAGGGAGAGCGCGACGCGCAGCCGCCCCGGGTCCCGGCGCACGGCGGACAGCACGTCCACCGGCGGCGGCTGGTGCAGATCGCCCGGGTGGCTGCCGGTCGCCGCGTTCAGCAGCAGGGCGGCGTCCTCGACCGTGCGGGCGAGGGACCCGTAGCAGGTGATGCCGTTGAACGCCTCGGCCTCCGGCCAGGTGGAGATCCGGCCGCGCTGCGGCTTGACGCCGATCAGATGGGTCCAGGCGGCCGGGATACGGACCGAGCCCGCCCCGTCCGAGCCGAGCGCGGCGGGCACCAGGCCCGCGGCGACCGCGGCCGCGGATCCGCCGGAGGAACCGCCCGGGGTGTGGTCCGGGTTCCACGGGTTGCGCGTCAGCCCGAAGGCCGGCCCCTCCGTGAAGGGCCACTGCCCCAGCTCGGGCGTGTTGGTCTTGCCCACGACGACGGCCCCGGCCGCCCGCAGCCGCCGCACCGCCTCGCAGTCCTCGGTCTTGGGCGGGAACTCCCCGCGGCACCCGAAGGCGGTCGGCTCGCCCGCCACATCCGCGTCGTCCTTGACCGCGATCGGCACCCCCAGCAGCGGCAGCCGCCGCCCGGCCGCCAGCAGCCGGTCGGCCTCGTCGGCCTCGCGGAGGGCCGCCTCGGCCCGTACCCGCCGGAAGGCGTTGAGCGTGCCCTGCGTTTCGGCGATGCGGTCCAGCGCCCGCTCGACCAGTGCGCGGGAGGACACCTCACCGCCGGCCAACGCACGGACCTGTTCACTCAAGCCTTGGGGAATGACGCTGGTCACGGCGGACCTCCTCGACTCGCTTCGCCCGTGCCCGTGGGCGGGGACCGGTGCACGTGAGTTCGGCCACTCCCGCTTTACCTCACGGGACGCGTGTGCGCACCCTGGGCCGGGTGACGGCTGCCTCATGCCGATCATCGCCGAGTGAGAAGGACACCCGCATGACCGACATCGCGGCACGCCGCGTGCGATTCCGGCACCGGACCGGCGGACCCTCCGACGACGGGCGGCTGGAGTCCGTCCTCGGCTGGGTGCTGACGGTCGTCATCGCGATGCTCACCGTCCAGCTCGGGCTGCTGTAGCCGCGGGAATCTCCTCCCGGCCGAGCAGTCGGCGGTCGAAGAACGCCACGAGGCGAGCCGCGGCCCCGTCTCCGTCTCCCTCTCCGTCCAGATCGGCGACCGCCTTGATCCTCGGGTCGTCGTACAGGGTCCCCAGGTCCGCGAGACGGCCCTCGGACCGGCCGCACAGCCCGATCCTGGACAGGTCCAGCAGGCCGGGGGCGAGCGAGGCGAGCTGGTCGAGCACGAACCGGACGTCCGCCACCCGGTCGTGCGGGAACTTCGCCGCCGGCGCGTCGTCGGCGTGGTCGATGAACACGACGACGTAGCCGTGCGAGGCCAGCTCGTCCACGAGCGGCGTGCCCGGCACACGCGCCTCGCCGACGCCGGGCGAGTAGAGCACCACGGGGCGCGGGCCGACCGGGTCCAGCACGGGCGGGGCGTCCTCGTGGGCGAAGCTCCCCGGGACCCGCTCGTACCCCTCCACCTCGCGGGCCGGGTAGCGGACGCCGACCATCAGCTCGCGGTACGGCCTGGACGGCACCCAGGCGTCGCACCGGTCGCGGTCGACCAGGTGCAGGAAGATCGCGCCGACGGGGTACCGGCCGGCCGGCGGTTCACTGCGGTGCGGCCTACGGCCGAGGGTGCCGATGGTGTATGTCGTCATGTGTCAGAGGATTCCGCGCCGGGCCGCCCGGCACCATGTGGGGAGCCCGCCGTCCTCGGGTGGAGCTGAGTCCACCTTGCCCCGGGACGCGAGTCCCGCAGCCACCCCTTCCGTCCACTGCACTGCACTCCACCGTATGGCATATTGGACTGCGGAGCCCGCAGACCCATAGGGAGAACCGTGACACTCGACGCAGCCGAATGGCTCGACTCGGCCACCATCGACCCCGCCGTCCTCGCGCTGCGCCCCGACTACCGCGCGCTCCTCCTCACCGCCGAGGGGCTGCGCCCCGGCCCCAGCGACGACTTCAGCGAGGGCATGCTCGCGGCGGCGGAGTCCACGGCGCGCGAGCTGCTGGGCGACGGGGCCGTGGAGGAGCACCCGCACATCGCCGCGTGGCGCGAGGCGTTCCGCGCCTTCGGCGCGAAGCCGCAGCGCACACGGCCCAGCGCGGAGGCGCTGCTGCGGCGGGTGGCGGCCGGGCTGCCCCGCGTGGACCGGCTCACCGACATCTACAACGCGATCTCCGTCGCCCATGTCCTGCCGCTCGGCGGCGAGGATCTCGACCACTACGCGGGCCCGGCGCGCCTGGTCCGCGCCGAGGGCGACGAGACCTTCGAGACCACGGCCGGCGGCGAGGCGGTCGTGGAGCACCCCGCGCCCGGCGAGGTGGTCTGGCGCGACGACGTGGGGGTCACCTGCCGCCGCTGGAACTGGCGCCAGTGCACCCGCACCCGGCTGACCCACGCCACCACCCGGGCCATGTTCGTCCTCGACGCCCTCGGGCCCATGGACGACGCCGCCCTGACCGCCGCCGGCGACGCGCTCGCCGCGGCCCTGACGGAGTGCTCCCCGGGCGTACGGATCCACTCCCGCCTGGTCACGGGCGCACGGCAGACGGTCACGGGCTAGGGTCCGGCGGGGTGGGGGCCGCGTCGATTTGCTGCTCCGCAGCGTGGCCGCCGCAGGCGTCAAGATCCGCTGGACAGGGCTCAGGTCGCCTGGGGTTTGGTGTGGAGGACTTCGCGGGCCTGTTCGGCGGCGCGGGCGACGGCTTCGCTGATGAAGTCGAGGTAGCGGGAGATGTTCTCGAGGCGGGTGCCGGCCTGGGTGCCCTGGCCGAAGATGCCGACGCCCTGCCGTGCGATCTCGCCGACCTGGGCGGTGGACCGGGCGCTGGCCATCATGGATTCGTACCAGATGTCGTCGTCGACGATGTAACGCTCGCGGCGGCGTTCGTCGCGTTCCCGGCGGACGAGTCCCTGGCTGTCGAGGAACGCGACCGCTTTGGAGATGGACGCCGGGCTGACCTGGAGTCGCTCGACGAGTTCGGATGCGGTGAGGCTGCCGCTGTCGCTGGTGATGAGGCAGGCCAGCACCCGGGACATCATCTTGGGTGTGCCCGACTGCATGAAGACGGTGGTGAGCGTCTCCTCGTACTCGCGCACGGCCTCGGCGTCGCGTCCGTGTGACGAGGGAACCGACTCCGCCCCTCGGGAGGGGGCGGGCCTGCGCCGGTGGGCGCGGCGTTCGGTGGCGCGGTGGGCCAGGTCGGCGCGGTAGGCGGTGGGGCCGCCGTTGCGCATCACCTCGCGGGTGACGGTCGAGGTCGGGCGGTCGAGGCGCCTGGCGATCTCCGCGTAGGCGAGGCCGTCGGCCAGCCCCAGCGCGATCTGCTGGCGTTCCTGCTGGGTGAGCCTGCCTCCCGGCATCGCGATTCTCCCCGGTGATCCTTGAGTAGTGGTCCCTGATCCCCCCAACGTAGCGTTTCTTGTGTCGGAAACAACGAGCGGAAACAACGAGCGGTGCGGCTCAGCCGCCGCCGAGGTCCCGGGCCAGCTGCTCCGCCTTGTCCCGGTCGAACGACCCGCTGATCTGGACCTTGCCTCCGGTGATGGCCGAGGCGACGGACGGGGCGGACAGCAGCTTGCCGCCGCGCACCATCGCGATCCGGTTCCGCGGGCTCTGCCGCCGCGCGACCTTGCCCGTCAGCTCGCCGAAGCGCGCGGCGTCCGCGCTGTCGAGGTCGATGTCCACGATGAAGCCCTGGCTGTACTGCTGGTCGAGGCTCGCCTTCACCGATTTGGTCCTGCGCACGGTCATCCCGGCGTCCGGATCGACGTGGAGACACGACTGCCCGGCTTGCTCGGCCTGGCCGGTCGCGCCCGTCTGCTCCGTCGGCGGGTCCGTGTACGCGTCGGTGGCGCCGCTCGGGCACGGACTGGGGTCCGCCCGCGTCACGGGGAGCAGCAGCAGCGGTGGCCCGCTCACCACGCCGCCCACGGCGGCGCCGCCGCCGCCGTCACCGCTCGGCGACGCGCCGCTCGCCGGCAGGCCGAACACGCCTCCGTCGCCACCGTCACCGTCGCCGCCGCACCCGGCGACCGCCGACGCCGCCAGCAGCAGCCCCGCCACCGCGGCGCCCCGCGCCCATCCGCTCCTCATCGGCCCACCCCCCGTGGTCCCCGGGCCCCCTGGCCCCGAGTCAGTCCTGAAAGTAGACCAGAAACCGTGACCCGGTCAGAAGGTATTGGCCGGGACGTACGTACCCCATACGTCCCGCAGCGCGTCGCACACCTCCCCCAGCGTGGCGCGGGCGGCGAGCGCGTCCTTCATCGGGTGGAGGACGTTCGCCGTCCCCGCCTCGCTCTCGGCGGCCTTCCTCAGCGCCGAAAGCGCCCTGCTCACCGCCGTACGGTCGCGCTCGGCACGCAGCCTCGCCAGGCGGTCCCGCTGCCGCTCCTCGATGGCCGGGTCCACGCGCAGCGGCTCGTACGGCTCCTCCTCCTCCAGCCGGAAGCGGTTGACGCCGACGACCACCCGCTCGCCCGCGTCCGTCTCCTGGGCGATGCGGTAGGCGTTGCGCTCGATCTGCTCCTTCTGGAAGCCCCGTTCGATGGCGGCCACGGCGCCGCCCAGGTCCTCGACCCGCCGCATCAGATCGAGGGCGGCGGCCTCGACGGCGTCCGTCAGCGACTCGACGGCGTACGAGCCGGCGAGCGGGTCGACCGTGGCCGTCACATCCGTCTCGTGGGCCAGCACCTGCTGGGTGCGCACCGCGAGGCGGGCGGACTTGTCGGTGGGCAGCGCGATGGCCTCGTCGAAGGCGTTGGTGTGCAGGGACTGGGTGCCGCCGAGGAGCGCGGCGAGGCCCTGGACCGCGACCCGCACCAGGTTCACCTCGGGCTGCTGGGCGGTGAGCTGGACCCCGGCCGTCTGGGTGTGGAAGCGCAGCATCTGCGACCTCGGATCGCGTGCGCCGAACTCCTCGCGCATGATGCGCGCCCAGATCCTGCGCGCCGCCCGGAACTTGGCGGCCTCCTCCAGGAGCGTCGTACGGGCGACGAAGAAGAACGACAGGCGGGGCGCGAAGTCGTCGACGGCCATGCCCGCGGCGAGGGCCGTGCGGACGTACTCGATGCCGTCGGCCAGCGTGAAGGCGATCTCCTGCGCGGGCGAGGCGCCCGCCTCCGCCATGTGGTAACCGGAGATGGAGATGGTGTTCCAGCGGGGGATCTCGGCCCGGCAGTACTTGAAGACGTCCGCGACCAGGCGCAGCGAGGGGCCCGGCGGGAAGATGTAGGTGCCGCGGGCGATGTACTCCTTGAGCACGTCGTTCTGGATGGTGCCGGTCAGGTTCCGGGCCGCCACGCCCTGCTCCTCGCCGACCAGTTGGTAGAGCAGGAGCAGCAGGGCCGCGGGGGCGTTGATGGTCATGGAGGTCGAGACCCGGTCCAGCGGGATGCCCGCGAACAGCGTCCGCATGTCCTCGATCGAGTCGATGGCGACGCCGACCTTGCCGACCTCGCCGTGTGCGAGCGGGGCGTCGGAGTCGTAGCCCATCTGGGTGGGCAGGTCGAAGGCCACGGACAGGCCGGTCGTGCCGTGGTCGATGAGCCGGCGGTAGCGGGCGTTGGACTCGGCGGCGGTGCCGAAGCCCGCGTACTGGCGCATCGTCCAGGGGCGGCCGGTGTACATCGAGGGATGGACGCCGCGCGTGTACGGGTAGGTGCCCGGCTCGCCCAGCGCCTCCTCCGGGTCCCAGCCGGCCGGCTCCCCGGGCCCGTACACCGGCTCGACGGGAAATCCCGACTCCGCATCGCGCGCCATGGGTTCGCTCCTCCTGCCGCTCCGGTCGCCGTGGTCCTCCACACAGCATGCGCCGATGTTCGCCGCGCGGCAGCCCCGGGAAGCATGGAAGACGGATAGCAACAGCGAACTGCGAACTGCGAACAGGCACAGAACTGCACAGCGACAGGACCGGGGCACGGACAGGGACTGGGGGATGGGGAGGATGCACCGGATAACGGTGGCCCGTACGGCGCTCGCCACGGCTGCGGTGGCGGCGCTGGTCACGGGGTGCAAGGAGCAGGGCCTGGCCGACACCGGGCACGCGCACGCGAAACCCGAGGTGCGTACGAGCAGCAGTGCGCCCGCCCACGCGGCACCGGCGAAGCCGCGGCCGCACAAGACCTGGAAGAAGCCGTCGCCCAGGGCGCCGCGCACCCACCGGGCCGTGCCGCCCCGGCGGACCGCCCCGCCACCACCGCCGGCGGTGATCGCCTTCGGCACGAGCGGCGAGCAGGTGCGCGAATTACAGGCGCGGCTGCGCCGGCTCGGCCTCTTCGACCGCAACCCGACCGGCTACTTCGGCACCGTCACGCGCTCCTCGGTGCAGGCGTACCAGCGCGCCCACGGGTTGACGGCCACCGGCTCGGTCGACCTGCGCACCTGGAACTCGGTGCGCGGCGCCACCAAGCGGCCCACCCGCGACGAGCTGTATCCGCCGACCACCAACCCGCTCGCCAAGCCCGACCCGCGCTGTATGACCGGGCGGGTGCTGTGCATCAGCAAGACGAGCCGCACGCTCGCCTGGATGGTGGGCGGCAAGGTGGTCTCGGCGATGGATGTGCGGTTCGGCTCGCAGTACACGCCGACGCGGGAGGGGCTGTTCAAGGTCGACTTCAAGAGCCGGGACCACGTCTCGACGATCTACGACACCCCGATGCCGTACGCGATGTTCTTCAGCGGCGGCCAGGCGGTGCACTACTCGGCGGACTTCGCGGCCCGCGGCTACAGCGGTGCCTCGCACGGCTGCGTCAACGTGCGGGACAAGGGCAAGATCGCCAGGCTTTTCGACCAGGTCCGGACGGGTGACAAGGTCGTGGTTTACAAGTAGGTCGCCGACCGACGGGCCGAGGAGAAGGGCGCGGGCAGGGCCGGGGGAACGTGCCCCGCCCGCGCCATATGCGCGGAGCCGTCGGTACGGGGGGAACCTCGGCTCCTGCGCTCGGCCGATGACCAGTCGGCCCGTTTCTTACAGCGTCACCGCCGAAAAAAACGTCACACCCGATTCCGGAACCTCACTGGGCGGGGGTCGAGGCGTCGTCCGCCGCGCCGTCGGTGGCGTCACCGGACGTCCCGGTCTCGCCGTCAGCGGTCCCGGTGGTGCCGTCAGGGGTCCCGGTCGGGCCGTCGGTGGACGGCGTCGCGTCGGGGGTCACCGGGTCGGACGAGGGCGGAGGCGGGGGTGCTGGGGGCGGCGGGGCGCCGTCAGTGCCCGTGCCCCCGTCCCCTTTTCCCGGGTCTGCTCCGCTGTTGTCGCCGCCGGAGTCGCCGGAGCCGCCCGAACCGCCGGAGTCGCCGGAGTCGCCGCCCTGGCCGTTGTCGCCGCTGCCGCCATTGCCGTTGTCGTGGCCGCTGCGCGGGACGCCCTCGTTGTCGCCGCCGTGCTCGATGACCTCGGCGCAGTAGCCGTCGATCGCGGTCACGCCGCCCGCGGCCCTCTCCAGCTTGCGCAGGTCCTTGTCGTCGACGGCCGCGCCGCCGTCCGCCGCTGCCACGTACTGGCGGCAGACGGTGAGCGACCAGCCCCCTCCGTCGGCGCCGTTCGAGCCCTGCCCCGAGGCGTCGTCGTGCTTGCCCTGGTCGTCGTGGATGTCCTCGTCGGCCTCGTCGCCGTCCGCGCCCTGCCCGTGGCCGGGTGAGGTGTGCGCGCCTCCGGAGCCGTACGAGCCGCCGTCGCTGGCATCGTTGTCGGCGGATCCGTCTTCTCTGGGGGGCGTCCGGCCGCCCGGGGAGAAGTTCGGCTCGGCCGACTCCCCGTCGGCGGTGTCGCTGGCGGACATGCTCACCTTGGGGCCCGGCGAGCCGTCATGCGTGCCGAACGGCAGTACGCCCGAGGCCGTCGCGACCGCGAATCCGCTGAGCGCACAGCCGGCCAGCGCGGCGACCAGTCCCGCATGCAGCGGCCGGCGCAGCCGCGCCGATCCGCCCGACGCGCCCGATCCGGCCGAGGGTCTCGTCAACCGGAACGGCCCGAGGGGCGCCGAGCCGCCGTCGGCGCCGAACCGTACCCGCATCGCGCGGGCGGCCCGGCCGATCTGCCCGGCCTGTCCGGCCCGTCGGGTCTCCGCGGCCCGCTCGGCCAGCGCCGCGCGGAACGCGGCCACCGCGGCCTCCTCGCCCGGGAGGGGCTTCTGGCCGTCGGCGGTGCCGTCCGCCGGGACCGGGCCGGACGTCTCGGCCATGGCGCCGAGCACGGCGGCCAGGGCCTCCGCCTCCCGCCGCGCCTGGCGCGACCGGCTCGGCTCACTCGACTCGCTCAGCCCGCTCGCGTCACCTGGATCACCCGGATCACCCGGATCGCCCGGATCGAGAGCGCTGGATCGCACCCACGCAGCCTCGCCACGAAGCAACCGCTCCGCGGCATCGTCATCCAGCCAGCTGTAGCGGTGGTCGTCGGCCATCACATGTCCTTCTGCGTCGGGGCGCCGGAATCCGTCACACCAGCGGACCTCGCGGTCCCTCTGCGTGACTCCCGCTGAAGCGGGACCCCGTCCAGTACCCCGTGCTCGGACCCTTTCCCGGCCTCGAGAAGGTCGGCCAGGCGCCGCAGTCCCCGGTGGGCGGCGGTGCGCACCGCGCCGGGGCGCTTGCCGAGCACCGCGGCCGCGCTCTTGGCGTCGAGCCCGAGGACCACCCGCAACACCACCGCCTCGGCCTGGTCCTGCGGCAGCTGGGCCACGAGCCCGAGCGCGCGGCCGGTGCCGAGCGCCTCCAGCGCCTGGTCCGCCGTGTCCACGTCGGACGCCCGGCCCTCCAGCTCGGTCTCGTCGCCTCCGATCGCCGGGCGCCGCCCGCGCATCCGGATGTGGTCGAGCGCCCGGTTGCGGGCTATGCGCGCGGCCCAGCCGCGGAAGCGGTCGGCGTCGCCGCTGAACCTGACCAGGTCCCGGGCTATCTGGAGCCACGCCTCGGAGGTGATGTCCTCCGCGTCGCCGTCGCCGACCAGCGTTCGCACATACCCCAGGAGGCGAGGGTGGACCGCTCGGTACACGGTCCGGAAAGCGGTCTCGTCTCCGTCCTGCGCCGCGCGCACCGCGACGGTCAGTTCCGCGTCGTCCCCGTGCACGCCCTCTACCTGCCCCACTCGGAGAATCGGAGGTCCAGCGATGCCGTAGTTGAGGCTAGCCGTGGCCATGGGGCGGATACGGCTGGTTCACCGGACCGGGCGGGCCGTAGGGCGGAGTTCCGTACGGAGGGACGGCCGCCCCGTACGGGGCCACCCCGCCGATCTGGGGCGGAAGGGACGCGCGCTGCTCCTGCATCGCGGTGATCTGGCGGACGAGCAGCAGCCCGAGGATGGCCGCCGCGATGGTGACGAGATACGCGAACATGATCAGGGCGAGCGCCGACGTCATGTCGTCGATGTGCCGGTTCAGCGAGAAGAAGCCGGCCTTGCGTGCCTCCCCGTTTGCCTGGCCGAACTGCAAGAGGCCCACGAAGAACGTCACCCCTCCGACGATCCATGTCACCCACCACCCGTTGAGCAGGCCGCGCCGTACGTTGTGCGGCCCCTGCGGGGAGCTGGCTCGCCAGATGTCATTGGCGATCTGCTTGGGGAACCACAGGTTGACGACCGGGGTGAACCAGGACCCGGCGGCCCAGCCGCTGCCGAAGCGGTGCTGTCCGGGGGCGTAGACCTCGGCGTTCAGCCGCAGCCGGCGGAACCAGATCGGCCAGACGACGGCGACCGCGATCATGACCGCCGTCGAGAGGTAGAAGGAGACCGCGGCGAAGTCGTCGGCGTCATTGGCCTCCTCGACGGTCACGCTCCGCCCGTCGACGAGATCCGAGTACACGCCGTACTGGCTCGCCCGTCCGGCGAACGCCAGAATCAGCGCGGCGATGGTCACGCCGAACAGCACCACCAGCGCGGTCGACAGCCCGCGTCGCAGATCCACCCCGCCGGCCGGCATCCCCATGCCCGGGGCGGACGGATAGGAGAGGGGCGGTGCGGGCGGCAGGGGCCCCTGCCCCTGCGGAACATGCGGCATAGGCTGCTGGGGCTGCTGCTGCGGGGGCGGCGGCGGCTGTTGCTGGAGCTGCTGCTGGTAGGTCCCGCATGCGGCGCAGCGCCCGTCGGGGCCGACGGCCACGGCACGGCAGTTCCCACACGGATACATGTTTGGAGTCCCCCTGGGCACATGGCCCCGTCTCAGGCCACGCAAGGAATAAACAACACACCGCGCCCACCGGCGCGGACCTGCACGTTACGGGGATTCGACCGGTCACGTCCAGAGCCGGACCGGGCACCGGACGCGGCCCGGGGCCTTCCGGTCCCGCCCGCGGAGGGACTCGGTCGCGTCCGCGGGAGGTGTGACGGAATCGAGGCGTGCGACGCTGTAGGGAATACGGGTCCTTGGCGGGCCCGTACCGGACGGCGGTCGGGGCCTCTCCTGTGGGGGGTGGCGGCCCCGACCGTCCCTCCGACTTCTCGGACCTCTCTCCGACTCATCCGGTCGCCCCGGTCAGGGGCCCGCGGAAGCTCACTTCGTCAGCCGGGCGCGGAGAGCGGTGAAGTTCTTCCAGCTCAAGGGCGGCTTCCCGGGAGTCCACAGCTTCTGGGCCAGTGCCGCGAGCGGCAGCCTGATGCCGTCGGCCACCTGCGTCGGCGTCTGCGCGTTCGCGATGTCGCACCACACCGCGAAGCGCGCGCCCTGTATTCGGGAGGGACCGGTCAGCGCCGGGTCCTTGACGGGCGTGGTGCCGCGCAGGACCGCCGGGGTCCACTCCTCGTATATACGTCGGCCGGTCGGGTAGCGGAAGTTGTTCGGCTGGCCCAGCACGTAATAGAGGTATTCGTCGTTGAGGTTGACCACCGTGCGCCCCTCGCGCAGATACTCCTCCGGCTTTCGCGCCCCGCTCTCCCGGCCCGTCCAGTACTCGACCTGGATGTCCCGGGCGGGGGTGACCACGCCGCCGGCGAAGAAGCCGTCGTTCCATGCCTTGGGCACCTTGCCCAGCTCTCGCGCGACCGCCGCGCGGGCGTTGAGCCAGGCGGTGGCCAGGTCCTGGATGCGCCCCTTCGGCCCGTAGGCGAGCCGGGCGGCGGTGGCCAGGGCCGGATAGGTGGCCTCGGGGTTCCGTGACATCAGCGCGCCGTACTCGTCGCCGCCCAGGTGCCAGTACCGGCCGGGGAAGAGCGGCGCGAACTCGCGCATCAGATCGTCCACGATGCGCGCGGCGGCCGGGTTCGTGATGTCCACGGCGCCGCGGAACGCGGCCCCGGTCGCGGTGCGCAGCTGGAGCGCGGGGTGTGCGCGGATGACCGCGCCGAGGTGGCCGGGCGAGTCGATCTCGGGGATGACGGTGATGTGCAGGCTCTGGGCGAGGCGCACGATGTTGCGCAGCTCCTGCTTGGTGAGGTGCTGGGGCGCCACGATCTCCGGGTGCGAGCTGCTCTGGATCCGGAAGGCCTGATCGTCGGAGAAGTGCAGGCCGAGCTGGTTGAGCTTGAGGTCGGCCATCTCGCGCAGCCGGGCCTCGATCCAGGAGGGCGGGAAGTACTTGCGGGCGATGTCGAGGTTGAGGCCGCGCTGTGAGCGGTCGGGCCAGTCGCGGATCACGCCCTGCGGCAGCCGGTCCCCGGAGCGCAGCGCCTGCTTGACGGTCCGGGTGCCGTAGAAGACGCCGGTGTCGGTGGAGCCGGTGATCAGGGCCCGGCCGTCGCGCACGGTGAGGACGTACGCCTCGGCGCCGCCGCTCTGCTTGGGGCGCAGCGCGAGCTGGAGATCGCCGCGCCGGACGGGGCCCGAGCTGACGGGTATGCCCAGCTCGCGGGCTATCAGCCCGGCCTCGTCGGCGAGCGGGCCGCGGGTGTCGGCGACGACGCGGCTGCGCGCGCCGGGCCGCCAGCCGGGGCCGGCCTTGGGGGTGAAGCTCCGGACGGACGGGATGGTGCGGGGCGCGGCGGGGAGGGTGGTCGGGCTGGCCGGGGGGCGCGGCGTGGCGGTGGTGGGGCGGGGGCTCGGGGTGGCCCGGGGGCGGCCGGTGGCCGTGGCGGTGGGGCTCGGGCTGTGGGTGGTGGTGGCCGGGTGCCCGCCCTTGCCGCCCTCGTGCCCGCAGCCGGTGACCAGGGTGAAGGCCGCGGCCAGGGCCGTGACGGCGCCCAGTCCCTTGCGCCCCAGTCGTCCACCGCATGCCATGAAACCGCCCCTTCCGGGTGAATTTCGCACAGCCGCCGGACAGTGACTGACACATATCGTTACCTTGAACTGCCGATCGCACCACTTCAAACCCTCGCGCCCCTTACATCCCCAGCACCACCTTCATCCCCCACATCACCTTCATCACCATTCACACCCTTGTACCGCCCGCGCCGCCGGGCCCGCCACGCGTGTCCAAGGAGCCCATGCTGTCCAGGCCCAGCGACTCCCCGCGCACCCCGTCCGCGCCCCGCATCCTTCGCTCTCCCCGTTCTTCCCGCTCCGCCCGGCCGCCCGGCCAGCGCGCCTCCGCCGCGCAGGCACCGCCCGCCGCGACAGGCGATGCCGCTCTGCTCGGCCACCTCAACGCCGCCCCGGCCGGCGTCGCCGAGGGCGCGCTGCTCGCCTGCTGTGGCAGCCGCCGCTGGGCGCGGCTGATCGCGGCCCACCGCCCGTATCCGGATCTCGGCGCGCTGCTCGCCGCCGGCGACGAGGCCAGCTACGACCTCTCCCCCGCCGACCTCGACGAGGCCCTCGCCGACGAGGCGGTGGTCGAGCAGTTGCCGGCTGTCATCCCCATGGACGGTGCGGGGGCGCTGGCCGCGCACACCGCGCTGCGGGCCGCCCACGCCGAGTACGAGCGCCGCTTCGGCCATGTCTTCGTGATCTGCCTGGACGGGCTGCACCCCGACGAGATGCGGAACCGGGTGCTGGCCGAAATACATGCCCGGCTGGACAACGAGCGGGACGCCGAGCGGGCCAAGGCGGCCGAGGAACTGCGGCGGATCGCGCGCGGCAGGCTCGTACGGCTGATTTCGGGCCCTCTACAGCTGTCCGGAATCCCACGGTTCCGCCCCGCCTGATATAGGCCGTACGTGCCTGATCGATCACACTGACGCCCCCCGGGCGAGCGAGCCGACAACACGTCGCTACGATGGCCAGGGCCGGTGGACCATACCCGGCCGGGCCCGACCGACAGAAGCCGGCAGGCCCCAATCCCCGTTTCCGGAGGGTTTTCCGTGCCGGCTGGAACGCTGTATCGCGGCCGGGAAGGCATGTGGTCCTGGGTGGCTCATCGAGTCACCGGCGTCCTCATCTTCTTCTTCCTGTTCGTCCACGTGCTGGACACCTCGCTCGTTCGCGTGTCGCCCGAGGCCTACGACGACGTCGTGGCCACATACAAGAATCCGATCGTGAACGTGATGGAGTACGGCCTGGTGGCCGCCATCCTGTTCCACGCTCTCAACGGTCTGCGCGTCATCGCCGTGGACTTCTGGTCGAAGGGCCCGAAGTACCAGAAGCAGATGCTGTGGAGCGTTGTCGGCGTCTGGGTCGTGCTGATGGCCGGTGCCTTCTATCCGGTTCTGGAGCACACCCTGCGCCAGCTGTTCGGGAAGGGCTGACGCGAGATGTCCGCCGAGACCACCACCCCCGCGACCGACAGCGTCCACCAGTACGACGTGGACCACCCCGCGCCGCTCATCGAGCCGCCGCGCGCCCGTACCCGTAAGACGCCGAAGGCGACGCGCACCAACTTCGAGATGTACGGCTGGCTGTTCATGCGGCTGTCCGGCATCGTGCTGGTCGTGCTCGTCCTGGGCCACCTGCTGATCCAGCTGGTCCTCGACGGCGGTGTTTCCAAGATCGGCTTCGCCTTCGTGGCCGGCCGCTGGGCCTCGCCGTTCTGGCAGGCATGGGACCTGATCATGCTGTGGCTCGCCACGCTGCACGGCGCGAACGGCTTGCGCACGGTCATCAACGACTACGCGGAGCGGGACAACACCCGCCTGTGGCTGAAGGGGCTGCTCTACACGGCGGCAGGATTCACCATTGTGCTCGGCACTCTGGTGATCTTCACCTTCGACCCGAACATCCGCTAGGCCCCGGGGCTGAGGTATCCACTCATGAAGATCCACAAGTACGACACCGTCATCATCGGCGCCGGCGGCGCCGGGATGCGCGCGGCCATCGAGTCGACGAAGCGCAGCCGCACCGCGGTGCTGACCAAGCTCTACCCGACCCGCTCCCACACCGGCGCCGCCCAGGGCGGCATGGCCGCCGCCCTCGCGAACGTCGAGGAGGACAACTGGGAGTGGCACACCTTCGACACGATCAAGGGCGGCGACTACCTGGTCGACCAGGACGCCGCCGAGATCCTGGCGAAGGAGGCCATCGACTCGGTCCTCGACCTGGAGAAGATGGGCCTGCCGTTCAACCGGACCCCGAACGGCACCATCGACCAGCGCCGCTTCGGCGGCCACAGCCGTAACCACGGCGAGGCCCCGGTCCGCCGGTCCTGCTATGCCTCGGACCGCACCGGCCACATGATCCTCCAGACGCTGTACCAGAACTGCGTGAAGGAGGGCGTGGAGTTCTTCAACGAGTTCTACGTCCTGGACCTGCTGCTCACCGAGGTCGACGGCGTCCAGCGCACCGCGGGCGTGGTGGCGTACGAGCTGGCCACCGGCGAGCTCCATGTCTTCCAGGCGAAGGCCGTCGTCTTCGCCTCGGGCGGCTGCGGCAAGTTCTTCAAGGTGACCTCCAACGCCCACACCCTGACCGGTGACGGCCAGGCGGTCGCCTACCGGCGCGGGCTGCCGCTGGAGGACATGGAGTTCTTCCAGTTCCACCCGACCGGCATCTGGCGCATGGGCATCCTGCTCACCGAGGGCGCCCGCGGTGAGGGCGGCATCCTGCGCAACAAGGACGGCGAGCGCTTCATGGAGAAGTACGCGCCCGTCATGAAGGACCTCGCCTCCCGCGACGTCGTCTCCCGCTCCATCTACACCGAGATCCGGGAAGGCCGCGGCTGCGGTCCCGAGGGCGACCACGTCTACCTGGACCTGACCCACCTGCCGCCGGAGCAGCTGGACGCCAAGCTGCCCGACATCACCGAGTTCGCCCGGACGTACCTGGGCATCGAGCCCTACACGGACCCGATCCCGATCCAGCCCACCGCGCACTACACGATGGGCGGCATCCCGACCAACGTCCAGGGCGAGGTGCTGTCCGACAACGACACCGTCGTGCCGGGCCTGTACGCGGCGGGCGAGGTCGCCTGTGTCTCCGTGCACGGCGCCAACCGCCTGGGCACCAACTCGCTGCTCGACATCAACGTCTTCGGCCGCCGGGCCGGCATCGCCGCCGCCGAGTACGCCGCCGAGAACGACTTCGTCGAGCTCCCCGACGACCCGTCCCGGCTCGTCCAGGACCAGGTCGAGGGGTTGCGGAACGCCACCGGCAGCGAGCGGGTCGCCGAGGTCCGCAAGGCGCTCCAGGAGACCATGGACAAGAACGTCATGGTCTTCCGCACCGAGCAGACGCTGAAGGAGGCCGTCGAGGAGATCGGCCACCTGCGCTCGCGCTTCAAGAACATCAGCGTCCAGGACAAGGGCAGGCGGTTCAACACCGACCTGCTGGAGGCCATCGAGCTGGGCAACCTGCTGGACCTGGCCGAGGTCATGGCCGTCTCCGCCCTGGCCCGCAAGGAGTCGCGCGGCGGCCACTACCGCGAGGACTACCCGAACCGCGACGACGTCAACTTCATGCGCCACACCATGGCGTACCGCGAGGTGGGCGCCGACGGTTCCGATTCCATCCGCCTCGACTACAAGCCGGTCGTGCAGACCCGCTACCAGCCGATGGAGCGTAAGTACTGATGAGCACCCCCACGCTTGACAAGCCCTCCGAGGCTCCGGAGGCGGCCGAGGCCAACGCTTCGCACCTGATCACGGTCACCTTCCGGATCCGCCGCTTCAACCCGGAGGTCTCCGCGGATGCGTTCTGGGAGGACTTCCAGATCGACATCGATCCGAAGGAGCGCGTCCTCGACGGGCTTCACAAGATCAAGTGGGATCTGGACGGCACCCTGACCTTCCGCCGCTCCTGCGCCCACGGCATCTGCGGCTCCGACGCCATGCGGATCAACGGCCGCAACCGGCTTGCCTGCAAGACGCTGATCAAGGACATCAACCCTGAGAAGCCCATCACGGTCGAGGCCATCAAGGGCCTCACGGTCCTCAAGGACCTGGTCGTGGACATGGAGCCGTTCTTCCAGGCGTACCGCGATGTGATGCCCTTCCTGATCACGACGGGCAATGAGCCGACGCGTGAGCGCCTCCAGTCCGCCGAGGACCGCGAGCGCTTCGACGACACCACCAAGTGCATCCTGTGCGCCGCGTGCACCTCCTCGTGCCCGGTGTTCTGGAACGACGGCCAGTACTTCGGCCCGGCGGCGATCGTCAACGCGCACCGCTTCATCTTCGACTCGCGCGACGAGGGCGGTGAGCAGCGCCTGGAGATCCTGAACGACAAGGACGGCGTCTGGCGCTGCCGCACCACCTTCAACTGCACGGAGGCCTGCCCGCGTGGCATCGAGGTCACCAAGGCGATCCAGGAGGTGAAGCGCGCGCTCATCACGCGGCGCTTCTGATCCCTGGTCGTGGATCCGCTCAGGGCCCCGTCCCCCGGTACGTGAGTTCCGGGAGACGGGGCCCTCGGGCGTCCGGGCCCGGTTCACGCCTCCCGGTTCATGCCTCCGGCCCATGCCTCCCGGTTCATGTCTCCCGGGCGCAGAGGGCGAGTTCACGGGGCTTGACGATCACCATGTACGTCCCGAAGTCATCGCCACAGGCGTCGGCGTAGACCTTGTCCTGGCCCTCGAGCACCTTGAAGATCCGCGCCTTCAGCCAGTCGCGGCCGGTGAAGGGGATCTGCCACCCGCACGGCGTCCGGGCGCCGACCCGCGCCTCGACGATCTCCTCGCCCCACGAGTCCGTGTGCAGCGGGAAACACTGCCCCACCCGGTAGAGGCGCTCCATGCACAGCGCCGGCCGGTCCGCTTCGGCCGGCTTCCACTCGATCTGCCAGGTCTGCGAACAGTCCATCCCCTCGCGCTGTTCCGCGCGGTCGACCACCTTGTAGTAGGCGTCGTCGGCCGCGCAGTCGACCCGCCCCGGGACCTTGTCGGCCGGATACCACGCGCTGCCGTCATGAAAGACGTCGGTGCACTCGCCGGTCAGTAGCGCGGGCTCCGCGGCCGTGTCCGCCGTACTCGTGGGACTCGCCGAGCCCGGCGACGCCGACGTGCTCCCGCTCGCTCGCGCCTTCGGCTCGCCCCCGTTGTCGGAGTTGTCGGAGTTGTTGAAGTTGTTGAACATCAGCGCCGCCAGCACGACGGCGAGGACCACGACGATCGCGGCGACCGCAGCCACGATCTTCCGCCGGCCCGGCCCGCTCGCCCGCCGTGGCGGACCGGTCAGGACGGTGTGGTGCCGGGTCGGCGGGGGCGGGGGCACCGGCGCGGTCCGTGCGTCCTGGAGGACGGCGGCCTCGGCCGGCCACGCCGTTTCGCCGCGCTCCACCAGGCCCCAGGAGCCGGCCGGCGTGCCGCTCTGCGGGCCGCTCTCCCGGCCGGGCTCCTGGGCGGAGGCCGAACCGCGCTCCCGGAAGGCGTCGATGGCCCGCAACCAGTTCGGCGGCAGCCAGGCCGTGTCGTCCGAGGCCGTGGCCGGCGCGTCGAGTTCGGCGGCCAGGACCTCGAGCAGTTCCCGCGGCGACGGCCGGTCGGCCGGGTCGGCCGCCAGACAGCCGCGCACGGGGCCGTCGAGCTCAGCGGGCAGTCCGGTCAGGTCGAGCCGCCCTTGGGCGACCCGACCCAGCAGTTGCAGAACCTCGCCGGTCTCGGCGTACGGGGGGCGGCCGACCGCGAGACAGAACATCGTCGCCCCGAGGGAGAAGACATCGGACGCCGGGCTGCTCTCCTCGCCCCGGGCCTGTTCGGGCGAGGTGAAGGCGATCGTCCCCAGCGTGGCCGTGGTCCGGGTCACGTCGACGGCGTGCGAGATGCCGAAGTCGATCACGCGCGGGCCGCCCTCGGGCAGCAGCACATTGGAGGGCTTGACGTCCCGGTGCACGAGCCCCGCCGCATGCACGTTCACCAACGCCTCGGCGATCCCGGCGCCCACCCACCACACCGCGGGGACGGGCAGCGGCCCGCAGGTCTCCACCAGATGGGCCAGGGAAGGTGCCGCGATGTACTCGGTGGCCATCCACGGCACATCGGCGTCGGGGTCGGCGTCCATCACATTGGCGGTGTAGATGCCCGAGACCCGTCTGGCGAGCCTCACCTCGCGCGCGAACCGCTGCCGGGCGGCGTCGCTGATCGGCCCCTCTTCACGAATCGTCTTGAGCGCGACCAGCCGGCCCCCGGGCGAACGGGCCAGATACACCCGCCCCATGCCCCCGCCGGCGAGCACCGACAGGATGCGATACGGCCCGACCCGGGCCCCCGGCGCAAGCCCTTCTATGCCCCCGTGGTAGCCCGTCATCCCAACCCCCCTGAGCCCGGCGCCGCTTGGCCGGCGGATCGACGGACGCCGACCACCGTCACCTTACGGCTCAAGGACGCCGGAACTCCGTACCCCTGCGTCGGGTGGTCCGCCCGGCTTCGGGACGACGCACGGCGCCTCGGGGCGCTCCCGGCTTCCAGAAGCGCCCCTGCACGCTCGAACTCAGCGCTCCGCCGCCAGCTCCCGTTCCCCCTCGAGCTCCGGCGAGACCCCCGGGTACGGGCGGTCCGGCGGGTCGACCGCCAGGTGCGGCAGCCGCTTGTCGATCGCGCGCGGCAGCCACCAGTTGGCGGCTCCGAACTGGTACATGAGGGCGGGCACCAGGATCGTCCGCAGAATGAACGCGTCGAGCGCGACAGCGCCCGCGAGGCCGATACCGAACAAGGCGATGATCCGCTGCCCGCTGAGGATGAACGCCCCGAACACGCAGATCATGATGACCGCCGCGGAGTTGATGACGCGGCTGGTCTCCGTGAGGCCGACGCGCACGGCCCGGGCGTTGTCCCCGGTGTGCACCCACTCCTCGTGCATCCGGCTGACCAGGAACACCTGGTAGTCCATGGACAGGCCGAACAGCAGCGACAGCATGATCACCGGGAGGAACGGCTCGATCGGGCCCTCCTTGCCGGCACCCAGCAACTCGACGCCCCAGCCCCACTGGAACACCACGATCACCAGGCCGAAGGACGCCACGGCGGCGATCAGGTTCATCGCGGCGGCGGTCAGCGGCACCAGCAGGCTGCGGAAGGCGATCAGCAGCAGCACGAAGCCCAGCGCGACGATAATGGCGATGAACATCGGCAGCTTGCCGGTGAGGACCTGCGCGAAGTCCTTGTAGGTCGCGGTGGCCCCGCCGACGTGCGCCTTCATCGTGGTGCCGCGTTCAGCGGCCGGGACGACGTCCTCCCGCAGGTGGTCGATCAGCTCGGACGTCTCCTCCGACTGCGGTGACGTCGTCGGCACGACCGAAAGCACCGCGATGCCGGCGTCCGGCGGCAGCGGCAACTGTGCGACCTGCGCGACGCCCTTGACCGCGGCGAGGTCCTTGGCCAGCGTAGCCACGGCCGCCCGGTCGCCGGTGCCGGGCACCTCGGTGACGATCTGCAACGGGCCGTTGAAGCCCGGCCCGAAACCGTCCGCCAGCAGGTCGTACGCCTTGCGGCTGGTCGTGGACGACGGATTGTTGCCCTGGTCGGAGGAGCCGAGGCGCAGCGACAGCGTGGGGATGGACAGCGCCGCCATCACGGCGACCGCCACCACGGTCAGCATCCGCGGGTGCCGCTCCACGAACGTGGACCAGCGGGCGGCTGCGCCGTTCACGGCCTCCGGCTCGGAGCCGTTCGCGGCCAACCTGCGGCGCTGGCGGCGGCTGAGGATCCGCATGCCGAGCACGCCGAGCATCGCGGGCAGCAGCGTCACTGCCGCGGCGACGGTGAAGACAACGCTCAGTGACGCGGCGATCGCCACGCCGTTGAGGAACGTCATGCCCATCGCGAACATGCCGAGCAGGGCGATGCACACCGTGCCGCCCGCGAACAGGACGGCCCGTCCCGAGGTGTCGACCGCCTGGACCGCAGCCTCCTCCAGGGGCCGGCCCCGCAGGATCGCCTTGCGGTACCGGGTGATGATGAACAGCGCGTAGTCGATGCCGACACCCAGGCCCACCAGGGTGGACAGGATCGGCGCGATCTGGGGGATCTCCACGCCGTGGCTGAGGAGGATGACCAGGAAGGACGCGGTGCCGATGGCGAACAGCGCAGTGACGATCGGCAGCAGCATGCCGAACAACGAGCCGAAGGCCAGGAACAACACCACGGCCGCGGCGATGATCCCGACAACTTCGGCGATGTTCTGCGGCGGCCGCTCGGCATCCGCGACGGCCTTGCCGCCCAACTCGACCTGGAGTCCCTTGCCCGCGGGCGCCCTGGCGGTGTCCATCATCTGCTCGACCAGGCCTTCGGGCAGATCCTTGCCCTGCTTGGCGAGGGTGACCGTGGCGTAGGCGGTGCGGCCGTCCCTGCTGATGCGGCCCTTGCCGCCCTTGTCGTAGGGGCTGGCGACGGCGCCGACGTCCGGCAGCTTGGCGATGTCGGCGAGCGCCGCCGCCATCCGCTCCTTGACGGAGGCGTCCCGCACCGAGCCGTCCGTGACGTGCCACACCACGGTGTCCGACTCACCGGCCTGCTGCGGGAAGGCCTCCTTCATCAGTTTGAGCGCGCGTGCGGACTCCGTGTCGGGCAGCTGGAACCCGTCCGAGTAGGTGGTACCCAGGGCACTGCCCACCCCGCCGAGCCCCGCCAGCGCCAGCACCCACGCAACGATCACCACCCATCCGCGCCGGAAGCACCAGCGTGCCAAAGCGGTCACGTCAACATCTCCTTGTGGTCGTCCGGGTCGTACCCGTCCACCTTCTGCGGGGCCCCGGAGCGCCGCCAAACCAGGCCGGGGCCTCACAGGAAACTCTCAAGTTCGTATGAGGAATCTCCCAGGGTCGGGGCGCGGCGGACGCGGATACTGGTCCCCATGCAGGACGACCACACCGCCAGGCCCCCCGCCCCGGCACCGGGGGCGGACCCCTTCGCCCCGCCGCCCCCAGAGGAGTCCGCGGACCGCACGGCGGGCGGGGCGGACGCCGCCCGCGCGGCGAGCGTGCTGGTCGTGGAGGACGAGCCGAGCATCGCCGACGTCCTCACCATCATGCTCCGCTTCCACGGGTTCGTGGTGCACTGGGCGTCCACCGGCAGGCAGGCCATCGAGATGGCCCGCGAGCACCGGCCCGACCTGCTGCTGCTCGACGTGATGCTGCCCGACGGCAACGGCTGGCAGGTGTGCCGCAGGCTCACCGAGGAGCGCGACGACCTCGCCGTGGTGTTCCTCACCGCCCGCGACGCCTCGTCCGACCTGGTCAGCGGCCTTGCGCTGGGCGGAGACGACTACATCACCAAGCCGTTCACCATCGACGAGGTGCTGGCGCGGGTCCGCGCCGTGCTGCGCCGCACCCGCCGTAATGCGCCGGGCAGGGAGCCGCGCAGCGTCCTGCGCCACGGCGACCTGGAGATGGACGAGGCGACGTTCACGGTGCGGCGCGCGGGCCAGCCCGTGGAGCTGACGCCCACCGAGTACAACCTGCTGCGGCTTCTGCTGCGCAACGCCGACCGCGTCGTCACCAAGGAGCAGATACTCCAGCACGTGTGGCGCTACGACTTCTCGGTCGAGTCGACGGTGGTGGAGACGTACATCAGCTACCTGCGGCGCAAGCTCGACCCGCTGGGGCCGCCGCTGATCCGCACCCGGCGCGGCGTCGGCTACGGCCTGCGGCCCGTGGAGCCGACATGAAGTGCTGGCGCGGGAGGTGTCGGCGCAAGGAGCAGCACCGGCGCGCGACGCTGCGGGCCAAGCTGACGCTCAGCACCATCGCCATGCTGACGATCGGCATCACCGCCGCCATGTGGGTCAACACCGTGGGCATCCGGCACTACATGGTCGCCAACATCGACAACGATCTCATCGCCTCCCGCGACGGGCTCCAGCGGACCGGGCTGACCCGCGACCAGATAGAGGCCATCGGCGCGATCGCCGACCTGAGCGGCCAGTTCGCCACCAAGAACCGTTCCAGCCGGACCCTGTTCACCGTCGTCGGCCGCGACGGCAAGGCCGCGCCGTTCGGCAGAGTGGCGCCGGACGCCATCCAGCGCGCCCTCGCCGACGCCGTCCCCGACGCCGCCGCGCTGGCCCGCCGCGACGAGCCCATCGACGTGACCGCGCAAGGCACCGGCTACCGGGTCACCGCCCTGAGCCTGAGCGGCCCCGACGGCCTGCTGCTCCTGGTGGCCAACTCCACGACGGCCGTCACCCAGACGATGCACAAGGTCGTACGGATGGTGCTGATCGTCGGCACCATCCTGGTCGCCTGCCTGGGCGCGGCCACCTTCTTCGGCGCGCGGCGACGGCTGCACCCCCTGGAGGACATGGTCGAGACCGCCTCCGCCATCGCCGAGGGCTGTCCTCAGGGGCTCGGCCTCTCCCGCCGGGTCGCCTCCCCCGGCCACCGGCGCAACGGCGGCGAGGTCGAGCAGCTGCGCACCGCGCTCAACACCATGCTCCAGCAGCTGGAGACCGCCTTCGTCACACGCGAGCACGCCGCCGGACAGCTGCGCCGGTTCATTGCCGACGCCTCGCACGAGCTGCGGACGCCACTCGCCGCGATCCGCGGCTATCTCCAGCTGGACGAGAAAGGCATGTTCAAGGACGAGGCGGAACGGGCGCGCGCGATGGGCCGGATGAACGCCGAGGCAGAGCGGATGGCCCGGCTCGTCGACGAACTCCTCGCCCTGGCCCGCCTCGACCAGCGGCCGCGGCTGCGCCCCGCGCCCGTGGACCTGGCGTGCGT
Organism: Streptomyces sp. NPDC021225; assembly: GCF_044332865.1. NCBI lineage: Bacteria > Bacillati > Actinomycetota > Actinomycetes > Kitasatosporales > Streptomycetaceae > Streptomyces > Streptomyces sp. NPDC021225. The sequence continues at coordinate 252,266 of NZ_JBIRPV010000007.1, forward strand.
GGCCCGCGGCGCCGCCGCCGACCTCAGCGCCCAGCAGCCCGGCCGCCCGGTGGAGCTGAGCCTGCCCGCGGACTGCCTGGTCCTCGCCGACGAGCCGACCCTCCACCAGATCGTCAGCAATCTGCTGGCCAATGTGCGCATCCACACGCCCGCCGACGCCCGGGTGCGGGTGACGGTGGCCGAGGAGGACGGCCACGGGGTGCTGCGCGTCGCCGACGAGGGGCCGGGCATGCCCCCGCGGGACGCGGAGCGCATCTTCGACCGCTTCTTCCGTACGGGCGGTGCGGAGGGCAGCGGCCTGGGCATGGCGGTCGTACGGGCGGCGGTCGACGCGCACGGCGGCACGGTACGCGTCACCACCGCGCCGGGCGCGGGGCTGACGGTCGCGGTGTCCCTGCCGAGGCCCTGACCCGCCGGCCGTCCCTGAAGGTCGTTGGGGGCCCTTGGGGTCCCTTGGGGTCAGGCGCGGGTCGCTGCCAGTTCCACGACGGTGATGTCCGGCGGCGCCCCCACCCGTACCGGCGGGCCCCAGGCGCCCGCGCCGCGCGTGACGTAGAGCTGGGTGTCGCCGTAGCGCTCGAGCCCGGCGGCGGTGGGGTTCGCGAGCTCGGCGACATAGTTGCCGGGCCACATCTGCCCGCCGTGGGTGTGCCCGGACAGCTGGAGATCCACGCCGTGGTCCACCGCGTCGTGGATCACCACCGGCTGGTGGGCGAGCAGCACACAGGCGCGCGCCGGGTCGCGGTCGCCGAGCGCCGCCTTGAAGTCGGGGCCCTCGCCCTCGTCCTCGCCCGCGACGTCGTTCACCCCGGCCAGGTCGAAGCCGCCCAGCTCGGTGCGCTGGTTCTCCAGCGGCCGCAGCCCGAGCTCGCGTACGTGGTCGACCCACTGCGCGGCGCCGGAGAAGTACTCGTGGTTGCCGGTGACGAAGTACGACCCGTGGCGGGCGCGCAGCTCGCGCAGCGGCTCGGCGGCGGAGCCGAGGTCCGCGACGCTGCCGTCGACGAGGTCGCCGACGACGGCGATCATGTCGGGGTTGGTGCGGTTGATCGTCTCCACGATCCGCCGGGTGTGGGCGCGGCCCAGGATCGGCCCGAGGTGGATGTCGCTGACCACGGCGATCCGGAAGCCGTGCGCCTGGCGCGGCAGCTTGGCCAGCGGCACGGTGACCCGCTTCAGACGGGGCCCGCGCAGCACGGAGTACGTGCCGTAGCCCACGGTGCCCGCGGCCACGGTCGCCGCCCCGACGGCCACGGTGCGCGCGACGAACAGCCGGCGGGAGGGGGGTGGTGTCGCGACGGTCGCGATCTCGGTGTCGGCCTCCGTGACAGTCTCCGTCACGGTGTCCGTGTCGGCCTCGGTCCCGGCGCGCACCGCCACCGGCGACCGCTCCGCGGGCAGGGCGGCCAACGGCTCGGCCGACTGGGCGAGCCGGGCCGCGTCGCGCCGCTCCAGCCACCGGCGGAGCAGCGGCCGTACGGCCTCGCCCACCAGCAGGGCAAGCATCAGATAGAGCACCAGCGCCAGCCACAGATACCCCGGCCAGGCCAGGGCCTGCTGGAGGGCGAAGGGCGCTCCGGCCCGACCGGAGACCAGCGCGCCCACGCTGATCAGCGGCAGGACCACCGCGGCCACCGTCCCGACGCGCCGGGCGAGCCCGCCCCGCGCGGTCGTGTCACCGACGAGCCGCCGCCACAGATACCAGTGGACGCCGGACAGCAGCCCGACGACGGCGAACGCCACAAGGGCGAAGAGCACGGCCAAGACGCAGGTCCCTCCCCATTCGCGCCACCAAGGCGCCCGTTACGCCACCACTGCTTCTACTGCTTCTACTGCTCCTGCTGAGCGGCGTCCTCGCGGCGCAGCGCGCGCAGACCACGGAACCCGATCACGCCAATCCCCGTCCCCAAGAGAAACGAGGTGATCGCGAGCAGCAGATGCACCCAAAAGTACGCGGTGGGATCCCCGGCGTCGTCGAAAGCGAGCCCGCTGCTGTCCTTCCACAAGTTTTTGACAAAGGTGAACCAGATGGCCCAGCTCCAGACCCCGAAGGCGAGCAGGAACCAGGAAACGGGGCGGCTGAGCTTCATGCTGTCCAGTATGAGCACGCCTGCCGGGCGAACCTCGCGCGGGTCGGCCACTCGTAAGGCCGTGGCAATGTCGCCCGGGGGTTCGACGGCCGGTACGTTCACAGGCGTGCCGACCACCTCCTGCGCCCCGAAGCGGGGCACCGCCGCACCGCTCACCATCGCCTCCGCCACCTCCGCCCTCCTGCTCTCCGCCCTGCTGTCCGCCGCCCCGGCCCACGCCGCCGCGGCCGCCGACGGCTCGGACGACAAGGACAACGCCAAGCCGCCCGCCACGATGTCCACCGTGGGCGGCGAGCGGCTCGGCCGTCCGGGCACCCAGGTCTCGCTGAAGGCGGGCGCGCCCGCGCTGCCCAAGGGGCTGAGCGGACGCTCGTGGCTGGTGGCCGACGCGGAGTCCGGCGATGTGCTCGCCGCGCACAACGCGCACTGGAAGCTGCCGCCCGCCTCCACGCTGAAGATGCTCTTCGCGGATACGGTGCTGCCCAAGCTGCCCAAGGACCGCGAGCACAAGGTGGATCCGTCGGACCTGGCCGGCATGGGCGAGGGCAGCAGCCTGGTCGGGGTCAAGGAGAACCTGACCTACACCGTGCACGACCTGTGGCTCGGCGTCTTCCTGCGCTCGGGCAACGACGCCGTGCACGTACTGTCCGCGATGAACGGGGGCAAGACGAAGACGGTGGAGGAGATGCAGGCACACGCCAAGCAGTTGAACGCGCTCGACACGCATGTCGTCACCCCCGACGGATACGACGAGAAGGGCCAGGTCAGCAGCGCGTACGACCTGACTCTGTTCGCCCGTTCAGGGCTCCAGAAGGCGGACTTCCGGGAGTACAGCGCGACGGCGACGGCGCAGTTCCCCGGGGAGTACAAGAAGGACAAGAAGGGCGGCAAGAAGCGGGAGAGCTTCGGGATCCAGAACACCAACCGCCTGCTGACCGGCTTCGGCATCCCGCAGTACAAGGGCATCGCCGGGGTGAAGAACGGCTACACGACGAACGCGGGCTCCACCTTCACCGGCGTGGCGCAGCGCGGTGACCGGGTGCTGCTGGTGACCGTCATGAACCCGCAGAAGCAGGCGCCCAGCGAGGTGTACAAGGAGACCGCGACCCTCTTCGACTGGGGCTTCAAGGCGGCGGACTCGGTCGAGCCGGTGGGCGCGCTGGTCCGGCCGGGCCCGAAGGGCCTCAACAGCGGGTCCCCGTCGGACGAGGCGGGGAAGAAGGCCGGCGAGCGCGCGCAGGCGGCGGTCTCCCCGGGCGACGGCGGTTCGAACGGGAAGTGGACGGCTCTCGGGGTCACGGGCGGCTCGCTCGTGCTGCTGGCGGGCGTGGCGTTCGCGGTGCACCGCCGGTGGCCGCTGCCGGAGCTGGTGCGGCGCCGCTCGCGCGGCTGAAACGCTCGACTCGGTCAGGCGGTCAGGAGCGCTCGGGCTGCGGGGCCGTCGGCCCGGGCGTCTCCGGCTGGGGCGTCTCGGGCTCGGGCGTCTTTGGCTCGGGCGTCTCCGGCTGGGGCGTCTCGGGCTCGGGGGCCGGTTTGGTGGCGGTCCAGGCGGCGCAGTAGAGCGTCAGCTTGGCTGTGAAGTTGATCCACAGGAGGAGGGCGATGGGCACTCCGAAGGCCCCGTACATGCTCTTCGCCGCGACTTTCTGGAGGTAGCTGCTCAGCAACAGCTTGAGCAGTTCAAAGCCGACCGCGCCGATCAGCGCCGCGACGACGACGCGGCGGCGCGGCGGCCGCACGCCGGGCAGCCAGGTCAGGACGTAGCACAGCAGCACGAAGTCGGCGACGACGGCGGCCGCGAAGGCCGCCACCCGCAGCAGATAGCCGCCGGGCCCGTTCTCGGGGATGCCCAGGTGGCGCGCGGTCCAGCCGACGGCGGTGACGGCGAAGCCGGAGACGGCGAAGGAGGCCAGCGCGACGCCGCCGAGGCCGACGAGCACGACGGCGTCCTTGAGCTTGCGCTTCACCGCGCTGCCGGGGTCCTCCTCCAGCTCCCACACCGCGCGCAGGCACTCGCGCAGCGAGCCCACCCAGCCGATGCCGGTGAACAGCAGCAGCACGCCGGCGACGATGCCGATGGTGGCGGCGTTCTCGATGAGGCCGCTGAGGTCGAGCTGGCCGGAGATGCCGGGGACCTGCTGGGCGAGCTTCTTCTCCAGGTCCCGCATCTGCTGCGCGCTGAGCGCGGCGGCGCCGATCGCCGCGGCGACGGCGATCAGGGGGAAGATGGCGAGGAAGCTGATGAAGGTGATGGCGGCGGCCAGCCGACTCCAGTGGACGCGCTCCAGCGTCTCGTACGAGCGCCAGGCGTGGGTGCGCATCAGCCGGACCATCAGGGGGCCGATCAGTGGCAGCCGGGTCAACCAGTCCATGATCAGCGAGTACCCTCCGGTCGGCTTTCAGTCCCGGTGGCCAGGGTCTCGCTCCCGATGGGTGGTCGGCCCGGATCGACTAGTCCGACACTCGGCTAATCACTCTTTTTGGCGAGGCTGTGGAAACACCCGGCCGAGCGCCCCCGCCCCGCCTGTACGTTCGGTCCCGACGACACCGCTCAGAGGGAGGGCGCTGGTGGACGGGAGAGATTGACCTGACGGGGGACGACGGGGCCGGTGCCCTGCGGGCCGGGGCCGCCGCCGAAGGGGTACTCACGCTCCAGGCGCCAGATCCCGTCCGCACCCTGCTCGTAAAGCGCGAAGCCACCGATCGTCCAGGCCGCCGCGAAGTCCTTCAGCTCCGCGTAGGCCCGGTCCATGGCCTCGTCGTCGATGCCGTGGGCGATCGTCACATGGGGGTGGTAGGGAAAATGCAGCTCGCGGGCGCACGGCCCGGACGCCTCCCGCACCCGCGCCTGGAGCGCGGTGCACTCCTCGACGCCCTCGACGATCTTGACGTAGACGACCGGGGACAGCGGGCGGAAGGTGTCGGTGCCCTCCAGCCGCATCGTGAACGGGCGGCCTTCGGCCGCGACGGTCGCCAGATGGTCCTCGACGCCGGGCAGCGCCGAGGCGTCGACCTCGGTGGGCGGCAGCAGCGTGACGTGGGTGGGGATGCCATGCGCGGCAGGGTCGCCGAAGCCCGCGCGCCGCTCCTGGAGATAGCTGCCGTACGGCTCCGGGACCGCGATCGAAACCCCGAGCGTTACGGTCCCCACTGCGTTCTCCCTCCTGGCCCTCCCGGGCGTTGTGGGCGTCAGCCGCCGCACCGGTGTCAGTGTGGCGGCAGTGCCGCCTTCGCGGCTAGGTTCCTCGGTCCTTCGGCGCACAGGCCCACGGCCCTCCGTGAAGGGGCCCCTGGGCCGACGCCCACTGCCTCTGTGCGCCTGCTCGGGCACGCGCGGGCGAGGTGGTCGCCGAAGTCGTCGTGTGTACTTCAGCCGGTGCTTCGATCAGTGCTTCGCGGGCAGGAAGCCCACCTTGTCGTACGTGCGGGCCAGCGTCTCGCCCGCGACGGCCCGGGCCTTCTCCGCGCCCTTGGCCAGGATCCCGTCCAACGTCGCGGGGTCCGCGAGGTATTCCTGGGTGCTCTCACGGAAGGGCGTGACCCACTCGACCAGCACCTCGGCGAGCTCGGTCTTGAACGCGCCGTAGCCCTTGCCCTCGTACGTGCGCTCCAGATCCGCGATGGAGGTGCCGGTGAGGGTGGAGTAGATGGTCAGCAGATTGCTGATGCCGGGCTTCTTCTCCTCGTCGAAGCGGACCTCGGTCTCGGTGTCCGTCACCGCGCTCTTGATCTTCTTCGCCGAGACCTTGGGCTCGTCCAGCAGGTTGATGATGCCCTTCGGCGTGGAGGCCGACTTGCTCATCTTGATCGCCGGGTCCTGAAGGTCGTAGATCTTCCCGGTCTCCTTGACGATGTAGGGAGCGGGGATGACGAAGGTGTCGCCGTAGCGCCCGTTGAAGCGCTCGGCGATATCGCGGGTCAGCTCGACGTGCTGGCGCTGGTCCTCGCCGACCGGGACCTGGCTGGCCTGGTAGAGCAGGATGTCGGCGACCTGGAGCACCGGGTAGGTGAACAGGCCCACGGTGGCCCGCTCCATGCCCTGCTTGGCCGTCTTGTCCTTGAACTGGGTCATCCGGGAGGCCTCGCCGAAGCCCGTCAGGCAGTTCATCACCCAGGCGAGCTGCGCGTGCTCGGGCACATGGCTCTGGATGAAGAGCGTGCAGCGGTCCGGGTCGAGCCCGGAGGCGAGAAGCTGGGCGGCGGCCACCCGGGTGTTGGCGCGCAGCTCCGCCGGATCCTGCGGGACGGTGATCGCATGCAGGTCGACGACCATGTAGAACGCGTCGTGGGTGTCCTGAAGTACGAGGTACTGGCGGAGCGCACCGAGGTAGTTCCCGAGGTGGAACGAGCCTGCGGTGGGCTGGATACCGGAGAGGACACGGGGACGATCGAGGGCCATGGCACCCATTCTCTCAGGTGTGGAACCGGACTCGGTCCGCCGGTGTATGAAAGGTGTGAGGACTCGTGAGAGGGCGCGGGAGGGGGACCTCATCGCGCGAATGACGGCAGGGCCGGCGCCGGCCGAGGCAGGCGGCGACGCGGAGATCATCGCGCGGGTGCGGGCCGGGGACACCGAGGCGTATGCGGAGCTGATGCGGGCCCACACGCCGATAGCGCACCGCACGGCGGTGCTGCTCGGGGCTGGCGCCGATGCGGAGGATGTGGTGCAGGACGCCTTTGTGAAGGCGTATCTCGCCCTGGGGGGATTCCGGGAGGGCGCGGCGTTCCGGCCGTGGCTGCTGCGGATCGTGGCCAATGAAACGAGAAACGCACTCCGCTCGGCTCGGCGGATGCACACGGCGGTGGGCCGGGAGGCGGCTCTGGGCGGGGCCGAGCCGGCCATACCGGAATCGGCGGACCCGGCGGTGGCGGCGCTGGCCGGCGAGCGGCGGTCCAGGCTGCTGGCCGCGCTGGACGAGCTCAGCGAGGAGCAGCGGCGGGTGGTCACCTACCGCTATCTGCTGGATCTGGACGAGGCGGAGACCGCGCAGGCGCTCGGCTGGCCGCGCGGCACGGTGAAATCCCGGCTCAGCCGTGCGCTCAGGCGGCTGGAGCTGCTGTTGGAGAAGGAGGAAGGAAGGTGGGGAAGTGACGGAGCGGACCAGGGACCCTGCCGCGGAGACTCCCTCGGGGACTCCCACGGGGACGGCCGCGCAAACCACGGGGGCTGCGGCCCCGGGCGCGGGCGGGCGGCTGCCCGACGAGTTGCGGGCGCTCGGGCGCGCGCTGGAGTCTCACCCGCCGGGCGTGCCGCCGGTGGACGGAGAGACATTGGTCGAGCGGGTGATGGCGCGGATAGTGCGCGCCTCGGCGGCCGGTCCCGCGACCGCACCGGACCGGGACGGGCGGGACCAGGGCGGGCAGGTCCGGGACGGGCGGGACCAGGACACACGGGTCCGGGTCTGGGCGGAGGAGCAGTGGCGGGACCTGCCCGGCCTGACGGCCGGGCAGGACTCCGTGAACGGTCCCAGGGGGCCCGGCGTCAGGCGGTCGGCAGACCCGGGGCGGGATAGGCCGCCATCAGCTCGGCGACCTCGGCCCTGATCTTGGCGAGCGTCTCCTCGTCGCCGGTCCCGGCGGCGCCCACGCCCCGGTCGATCCACTCGGCCACGGTGGCCATGTGCTCGGTGCGCAGGCCCCGCGAGGTCAGGGAGGGAGTGCCGATCCGGATGCCGGAGGGGTCGAACGGCTTGCGCGGGTCGAAGGGGACGGTGTTGTAGTTCACCACGATCCCGGCCTGGTCGAGGGCCTTCGCCGCGACCTTGCCCGGCACCTCCTTGGGCGTGAGGTCCATGAGGATCAGGTGGTTGTCGGTGCCGCCGGAGACCAGGTCGAAGCCGCGGGCGAGCAGGGCTTCGGCAAGGGCCTTGGCGTTGGCGACGACGGCGTGGGCGTAGTCGCGGAAGGCGGGCTGGGCGGCCTCGTGCAGAGAGACGGCGATGCCCGCGGTGGTCTGGTTGTGCGGGCCGCCCTGAAGCCCGGGGAAGACGGCCTTGTCGATCGCCTTGGCGTGCACCTCGCGCGACATCAGCATCGCGCCGCGCGGGCCGCGCAGCGTCTTGTGAGTGGTGGTGGAGATGACATCGGCGTGCGGCACCGGGGAGGGGTGGGCGCCGCCCGCGATCAGCCCGGCGATGTGCGCGATGTCGGCGACCAGCACCGCGTCCACCTCGCGGGCGATCTCCGCGAAGGCGGCGAAGTCGATGGTGCGGGGCACCGCCGTGCCACCGCAGAAGATCACCTTGGGGCGCTCCTTGCGGGCCAGGTCGCGCACCTCGTCGAAGTCGATCAGGCCGGTGTCCTGCCGCACCCCGTACTGGACACCGCGGAACCACCTACCGGTGGCGGAGACCCCCCAGCCGTGGGTGAGGTGGCCGCCCATGGGCAGCGACATGCCCATGACGGTGTCGCCGGGCTCGGTGAAGGCCAGATAGACGGCGAGGTTGGCGGGCGAGCCGGAGTAGGGCTGCACGTTGGCGTGCTCGACACCGAACACGGCCTTGGCGCGGTCCGCGGCGAGGGTCTCGACCTGGTCGATGATCTGCTGACCCTCGTAGTAGCGGCGGCCCGGGTAGCCCTCGCTGTACTTGTTCTGGAGCACGGTGCCGGAGGCCTCCAGCACGGCGCTGGAGACATAGTTCTCGCTGGGGATCAGGCGCAGGGTCTCCGCCTGGAGCCGCTCCTCCGCGCCGACCAGCGCGGCAAGCTCCGGATCGGTGGCGGCCAACGCGGGATGGGAGGGAGCGGGGGCGGGGGTGGAAGGGGAATGCGGCAGGCTCACGGTGTCCTCCGGGCGATCGGTCGGTTGGTCCGGTCGTGGTCCCGGGGTGCCCAGGCGGGCGGCACCTCGTGGTGGCTGGAGCGCACCGCTTCCTCGTGGTCTCTTCCACGTTCGCCAGTCACGGTGTGCGGTTCCACTGTAGTCATGGTCCGGTTTCGCCCCATCCGGGCGTCGGGAACGACGACGTGCTGCGGGCCCGTCACCTTCCGAGTATCTCGACGAGGTGATCGTCAAGATGGGCGACGAAGTCCTCACGCCGCCAGGGCCGCAGTTCCTTGCGTGCCTGCCGCAGCCGTAGCGCAGGCACACGCCCGCCGGTACTGACGGCGGAGTCGACGCAGCTGTGCAGGAGATCCGCAGCTCTCTCAGGCGCGTCCAGCCGGATGCAGGCCAGGGCCTGGTCGATGGAGACGATGGCCCGCTGTACCCGCTCACGCGGTGCTCCGAGAGCCGCCGCGCTACCGGCAAAGAAGTCGTGAGCGACCGCCGCGTCTCCGACGTACAGCTCACAGAGGCCCTCAAAACCGCCGAGGTGGTCCCGGCCGAAGCTCGTCAGCGCCGGGTCGTCCTCGCCGTCGCCGTCGAGGTCGTACCAGGCAAGCGACAGCGCCGTTTGCGCGTGCCGCTCGGCCCCCGCCCGGGCGGCCACCTCGGCTTGTAACGCATGCGCTCGGGCCCGCACGCGGACACTGTCGCCCGTACGCGCATCACGCACCGCTGCGTCGACCAACCCACAGGCCGCTTCGATGCCGGGGGTGGAGTACAGGGTGACCAGGGCGTGGCTCATGTGGACGACGGCCCGGCGCCACCGGGCGTCGAGCTGTCCGGCCGTAGCCGTGGCGGCCGTGTACAGCGCGCGGGAGGCTTGGTCGTCTCGGGTCTCGAACGCCAGCCGTCCTCCGAGGGTGTAAGCCTGCGCCGCGACCGTGCGTAGCCCAGGCAACAGGGCGGCAGGGACATCTCCGGTCAGGAGTCGTCGGCAGGACTCGATCACGGGGGCGAGCAGTAGTTGGAGCCGAGCGAAGGGCAGCGAGCCGACTTGTGCGTTGACGTCACCCACGGCGGTCCGCAGCCCGTCGATCAGAACCTCGTCGACACGCGCCGGATCGGTGAGTGCGGCGGCCATGGACAGTCGGGTTGTGGGCCCGAGCAGGGCGAGCAGGCCGGTCCCATCATCAGTGGCCGCGCGGATCAACAGCGCGCGCAGATCGCTCAGCCGGGCCTCCGACTCTCCCAGGTAGGCCAGTGCGTCAAGCAGCTCGGCGAAGTCGCTACCCGGCCCGAGTGCGATGTGCCCGTCGACACCTCGGGCGTAGAGGTGGGCGAGCAGCAGCTGATATCGGTCGCTGGGGAGGATGGGGCGCGTCGTGCTCTCCCACCGGGCCACTGATCGCTGCACGCTCGCGACGGATGAGTCGAGAGGCTGGCCGAGGCAGCGCGCTGTGGCGCTGAGCGCCCGAGCGGTATCGGCCAGAGACCAGCCTCGTGTCCTCCGCAGGGACTTGAGGGCAGCAGCACCGAGGAGGGTTTCGCGCGTGCTCATGACCTCATCATGCCGGTGAGCCGCGTCACACGGGCACGATTAGGTGTGGTTTCCCCTGTTCGGCACCGGGACCCGCGCCGTGGGCACCACCAAGCGGCCGTAGCGCGGAGTTGCGGCCCGCCGGCCGATCGTGGGACGTCGTGCGCGTTCCCCTCTCGATCGGCATCGGCAAACGCACCCTCGATCTACTGGGCGACGCGACGGGCGGGGTCATCGAGAACCCCTTCGACAAGGTCCTCTACTGGCTGATCGCGCCCGGCTCAGCCGCCGAATGGGACATGAACCTGCTGCCCAGCATCCAAGTCTGGGGAGCGACCGCCTACATCGAGGTACCTCCCGCGACCCGCACGACGGGACCCGCCGTCCACTGGCGCGTACCGCTCCGGTACTGCGGCCGCCTGACCGATCCGGCGGCCCTGCTCGCCGCGCTGCGGACCGCGACCCGCGAAGCGCTCGGCCCCCGCGAGGAGGCCGCCCGGTGACGGAGTACTGCTACCGCTGCGACAAACCCACCCGCGAGCCGATCACCGTGCTGCGCGCGTCTGCCTCCGGGCCCGGCTGCCTGCGCCACCTGTGCCCGGACTGCAACCGCCGACGACCGCACCCCGACACCGACCTGTACGAGGTGCTCGTCACCCTCCAGCGCGAGAGCCAGACGACGGCATGACCGTCCCAGCCGGTCCCCGGCACCTGTCCCCGTACTGCGCCATGTACACCGCCGAACCCGACACCACGCCCGCCGAGATCCACGCATACTGCAAAGGACCGGGCGAGGTCCGGGCGGCGCCCATACCGCCCGCGACCCGGGGCGCGCTCATCTTCACCGTCCGCTGTGACTGCGACTGCCACCAGACCCCGCCCATCGAGGCCCTGAAGGCAGACGCCACCTAGACCAGCGGGCCGCTGCCAGTGACTTTGCGGTGAGTTTGAGACAGCGACACGCCGAAGCGACGGCGTGTCGCCGTCTCAAACTCACCACAAATCCCGACCTCGACGGCGTAAGCCCGCCCAAACGCCTCGCCCCGGCCCCCGCTTGCAGGCCAGTGACCGGGACGAGCACCGCGCAACCAGCGCAAGGACACCCCTGCACACCTGAACCCACAGGAACAGCCCATGCGATTACAGCACGCCACCCGCCAGGACCCGGACGACGGCGACACCATGCCCGACACCGACGCCCCGGCACCCGGCGGCCAGACACCCGGCGACTCCGACGACGGACGCCAGTACGCGCACTAGCCACACGACGGCCCCGTCCTCAGACCGCCCCCGCCGGGGCGGGGCCGCTCCCCACCACACCGGAGCCACCCTCATGACAGCGTCACACTGGCACTGCTACCGCTGGACCGGAGAACGCCGAACCTACGACGACGAATCCACACGCCGACCACCACACCTCGTCGTCCACGACATCACCCCCCAGGAGTGGAAGCAGATCGCGGCCGCCTCACCCGGCTTCATGACCGACCACGACAAGGACCCCGCGCGGCAGGCCGAACGGTTCACGGCCGCCGGTGACCGGCTCAGCTGGGGCGGAGACGTCGTCGGCGGCTGGTACCTGCGGGGGACCGGATTCGCCTCCGTCCACGTGGTCGCATGCAGCGCGAACCGGATCCGCCCGACCATCCCCTGCCCTGTCAGATGATCCTGTCGGGTGTCCAGCGAAGCGTCATATCGGGCAGGTTCTCCATGTTGCGATCACCGTTGTTGGTGTCGAGGACGGTGAACCCGTGGCGCTCGTAGAACGCGCGGGCCTCGGTGTTCTGCTGAAAGACGTGGAGGGACACCCCGTCAGGGCTGTGCCGCCTTACCTCATCGAGCAGTAGCGTGCCGATGCCCTGCCGACGGACGTCCGGGCGCAGATACAGGTCTTCGAGCATGTCACCGTCAAGGGCTGCATAGCCGGTGATCTCCGCATCACCCACTGCCACCCAGGTGCGGCATTGCTTGAGCAGGACGTCCCGAACCCATCGGGTCACCTGCTCGTGATCGCGCTTCTGCGGGGGCAGATAGGGCATGGTCGCCGACCGCGAGGCCATATGGATGCTCGCGATCACGGCCGCATCCGCCTCCTCCGCGCATCGGATCCGGGTCCTGCCATCATCACGCGTCATGTGCTCAGCCATTGATCGATCTCCGTGCTGATCTGCGCTTTCAACTCCGCGGGAGCGAAGCTGGATTCGACCGAGGCACGGGCCAGGTTCGCCAGTTCGGCGTCGCCGTACCCGAAAATCTCCCGGGCGTGCTGGTACTCCGCCGCCAACGACGTCTCCCCGTCAGTGTTCACGGTGACCGTCAGACCGGCCTCGATCAGGCGCGGCAGCGGGTGCTCCGCCAGCGACGGCACCAGGCCGAGCAGGACATTGGAGGAGGGGCAGACCTCCAGCGGCACACGGCGTCTCCGCAACTCGGCCACCAGGTCCGGATCCTCCAACACGCGGATGCCGTGGCCGATCCGCTCCGCGTGCCCCGCCGTCAAGGCCTCCCGGACACTGGCCGGGCCCGCCGTCTCCCCGGCATGGTGTACCAGGTGCAGCCCCGCCTCGCGGGCGGCCTGGAGCACCTCGGCGAAGGGTGCCGCCGGGTAGGACTCGTCTCCTGCGAGGCCGATGGCGATCACCTGCGGGTACCGGGTGGCGAGCTTGACGCTTTCCCACAGCCGCTCGACGGGGCGACGGCGCGAGTGGTCCAGGATCACCCGAGTTTGGATGCTGTATCGCTCCGCGCCGGCGGCCAGCCCCTCCAGCACGGCTTGCAGCGGCATCTCCGGATCGCCGACGCGCTCGCCGTGAGCCGCCGCGGTGAAGGTGACCTCCGCGTAGCGGACGCCCTGGCCCGCCTCGTCCTGGCAGAACTCCTCGGCGATACGACGGAAGTGCCGATGGTCGCGCAGCAGCGCGCGCACCCCGGCCCGCTGGTCGGCGAACTCCCCGAAACTGGTGAATGGCCGGTCCTGGACAGGCGGCTCGCCGCCCAGCTCGCGGATCGTAGCGTGGCGGACGGTGCTTTCCAGGTGCGTGTGCAGATGAGCCTTGGGCAGTAGGCGGAGATCTCTCACGGCGGGACTCTAACGACTCCCACAAAATGAGGCTCCTGGATTTCCAGGAGTGGCTCCTGGAAATCCAGGAGTGAAGTGTCGGCCGCCCCGAGCGACCTGGCAGACGCCGGCCCGCGCTGTGCGGTTCCGCAGCGCCTTCGCCCGCTGGCCACCCCGGCTACAGGGAGCACGGAGATGAAACCCCGGGATCTCGGTGAACAGCACGCGCCAATATGGTGGGCCGATGACGTCGATCAAGAAGTTCCAAGTCACCTTCGACTGCGCAGAACCTGAGCGCCTCGCTCGTTTCTGGTGCGAGGTGTTGGGGTACGTCGTACCGCCGCCGCCGGGGGGGTTTGCCACGTGGGACGATTTCAAGCACTCGCAACCACCTGAGCAGCGGGATTCATGGTTCGCATGCATTGATCCCTCAGGTGTGGGCCCGCGGCTGTACTTCCAGCGCGTCCCCGAAGGGAAGGCCGCCAAGAACCGGGTTCATCTTGATGTGCGGGTCGGCACCGGACTCGTGGGGGAAGAGCGCCTCGCCGCACTTGAGGCCGAATGCGCACGGCTGGTCCCGCTCGGCGCGGTACACGTGCAGACGCTGTATGACGGCAATGATTCGTGCATCCCGATGCTGGACATCGAGGGCAACGAGTTCTGTATCGACTGAGGGGCACGCCGAGCTTGTCTACGAGCTGTGGGCGCCGGAGGCGGGCGACGAGGGCGGAAGCAGTTCGCCACGGGCCAGGGCCAGGACGGTCCGGGCCGCGATGCCACCGATGAGGACGGTGATGGCCGCGAGGACGAGGTAGGTGTAGACGAGGTGGCCCGCCGGTTTGCCGACATCGATCCAGTGCAGCGTGGTGGTGGCGACCACGGCCCAGGAGAAGGTGAAGGCCCACGTGCTGACCGTGAACCGCAGGCGCGCGTAGAGGGGGATCAGCCGGAGCTGGACGATGACCATCAGCAGTCCGTATCCGGCCAGCCCGGCCGCGATGGAGTCCACCCGGCCCTGGTCGAGTGCGAAGTAGGCGACGCTGGCGATGGCGGCGGGGGCCACCTCGATCGTCATCGTCGGCAGGAGCGGCTCGGGCAGTCGAGGGCGGTGGAACAGCCTTCCCGTGATCATCGAACCGAGGATGAACCAGCAGATCACGCCCAAGCCGAACATGACCTCGGCCAGCCGGGTCTGTCCCACCCTCGCGGCGCTGATGCAGGAAACCAGGCCGCCGGCCACCGTGGGCAGGAAGTAGCCGGGGTGCATCCGGTCCAGTTCCATGTCCCTGCAGACCCACTGTCCGGTGAGCCACCCGCCGAACAACACGGTCAGCACGAGAAAGACGTCCACCAGGATCTTCCCCGCCGTCGGGCTGTACGGCGCCAGCCCCTCGCTCGCCAGCAGCATCGGGGTGATCAGCGCCAGGGAGGCGAACGGACTCGCCACGGGGTCTTCCAGATCGGCTCGGAGCCTCCCCCTGCCGCCGCACACGTAGGCCAGATACCAACCCACCGATACCAGCCACACGGCAGCGGCCAGTCCGATCAGGGCTCTTCCGACGGTCGCCGGAACATGCCCCGCCTGACCAGCGGCCACCCAGCTGCCGCCGAGACCGGCCAGACCGAAGGCCATGCTGAAGATGTTGGGCGGGACGCGCGGTACGGCCATCGCCAGGGCTCCTTTCAGATTCGGCCGGTGAGCCCACCGCTACCCACTGTGCGGCCCGCAGGCCGCCTTCGCGACTTCGCCGTGCCATCTGCGGACGCCGGGAGCCACGAAATGAGCCACGAAATCGGGAAGCCCGGTGAACCGACGGCAGCCCACGCCAGCGGGCCCCCGCGCCGTAAAGTTTCTTCGCAAACCGCCCGGGCGACGATAGAAAAGAGCACTGATCGGCCCCGACACCGAACGGAGCATGACTTTGACCTCAACGGAACGCGCCATTGCCGCCGCCGAGGCCCACAGCGCGCACAACTACCATCCGCTTCCGGTCGTCGTCGCGTCCGCCGAGGGCGCCTGGATGACCGATGTCGAGGGGAGGCGGTACCTCGACATGCTCGCCGGGTACTCGGCGCTCAACTTCGGGCATGGCAACCGCCGGCTGATCGAGGCCGCGAAGGCCCAGCTGGAGCGGGTCACGCTCACCTCCCGCGCGTTCCATCACGACCGCTTCGCCACCTTCTGCTCGGAGCTGGCCGAGCTGTGCGGCATGGAGATGGTGCTGCCCATGAACACGGGGGCAGAGGCCGTGGAGACGGCCGTGAAGACCGCCCGGAAGTGGGGCTACCGGGTCAAGGGCGTTCCGGACGGCCGGGCGAAGATCATCGTCGCGGACAACAACTTCCACGGCCGGACGACCACCGTCATCAGCTTCTCGACCGACCCCGAGGCCCGCGCCGACTTCGGCCCCTACACGCCGGGCTTCGAGATCGTGCCGTACGGCGATCTGGCCGCGATGGAGGCGGCCCTGGACGCCGCCGGTGACGACGCGGTGGCCGTACTGCTGGAGCCCATCCAGGGCGAGGCGGGGGTGCTGGTGCCGCCGGCCGGCTATCTGGCCGGGGTCCGGGAGCTGACCCGCGCGCGGAACGTGCTGTTCATGGCGGACGAGATCCAGTCCGGCCTGGGCCGCACCGGCAAGACCTTCGCCTGCGAGCACGAGGGCGTCGTCCCGGACGTCTATGTGCTGGGCAAGGCGCTCGGCGGCGGTGTGGTGCCGGTGTCAGCGGTGGTGTCCTCCCACGAGGTGCTCGGGGTGTACCGGCCGGGCGAACACGGTTCGACCTTCGGCGGCAACCCCCTGGCCTGCGCGGTCGCGCTGGAGGTCATCGCCATACTGCGGACGGGTGAGTACCAGCAGCGGGCGGCGGAGCTCGGCGAGCATCTGCACGGCGAGCTGGGGCTGCTGGTGGAGAGCCCGGCGTACCGGGGTGGCGTGCGCGCCGTGCGCGGGCGGGGGCTGTGGGCGGGGGTGGACATCGACCCCGCGCTCGGCACCGGGCGGCAGATCTCGGAGCAGCTCATGGACCGGGGGGTGCTGGTCAAGGACACCCATGGCTCCACGATCCGGCTCGCGCCCCCGCTGGTGATCAGCAAGGAGGATCTGGACTGGGGGCTGGACCAGCTGCGGGCGGTCCTGGCCGGGTGAGCGCCAAGGGCCGTCGGGCAGCGCTCGACGGCCCTCATCCTGGCATCACACCGGGAGCGCCCGGCACAGCGCCTCCAGCGCGCCCGCGAACGCGTGGTCGGGCGGGGTCCCGTAGCCGACCACCAGCGCGTCGGCCGGTTCAGCCGGTTCGGCCGGTTCCCCGCCGGGCCGGGCGGCGGGCGGCTCGTGCCGGAAGCGGGCCAGTCCGTCCAGCGCCAGGCCCTGCCAGGCCGCGCCCTGCACCACGGAGCGCTCGGTCCCCGGCGGGATGTCGAGCACCGCGTGCAGCCCCGCCGCGATCCCCCTGACCCGCACCCCCGGCGCGCGCTCGGCGAGCGCCGCGACCAGCTGGTCGCGGCGGCGCCGGTAGCGCAGCCGCATGCCGCGCACATGGCGGTCGTACGCCCCGGAGTCGAGGAACTCGGCGAGCGTCAGCTGGTCCAGCGCGGCCGTCGGCCACTCCCCCGCCTCCTTGACCGCCAGCACGCCGTCCATCAGATGAGCCGGCACCACCATCCAGGCCAGCCGCAGCGCCGGGGCCAGGCTCTTGCTCGACGTGCCCAGGTAGAGCACGCGCTCGGGGTCGAGCCCCTGGAGCGCCCCGACCGGGTTGCGGTCGTAGCGGAACTCCCCGTCGTAGTCGTCCTCCACCACCAGCCCGCCGGTGCGGGAGGCCCAGTCGACCACGGCGGCGCGGCGGTCGGGGTGCAGGGACACCCCGGTCGGGAACTGGTGCGCCGGGGTGAGTATGACGGTCCGTACGCCGCCGAGCCCGGCCAGCTCGTCGGTGCGGGCGCCGCGGTCGTCGACGGGCAGCTGCACGGTGTGCAGCCCGGCGCGCCGCATGACGTCCCAGTGGAAGTCCAGCCCGTACGACTCGACGGCCACGTCCCGCTCGCCCGCGGCCCGGAGCACCCTGCTGAGCACGGCCAGCCCCTGTTTGAACCCCGCGCAGACCACGATCCGCTCCGGGTCGGCCCGCACCCCCCGGGCGCGCGCCAGATAGTCGGCGAGCGCGCGGCGCAGCTCGGGCCGCCCGCGCGGCCCGCCGTACGCGAAGGCGTCGCTCGGCGCCGCGGCCAGGGCCCGCCGGGCGGCGGAGAGCCAGGCCGCGCGGGGGAAGGACGAGACGTCGGGCGAGCCGGGCCGCAGGTCGTAGGCGGGCTGGCGGTGCGGCGCGGCGGCCGGCGGGGTGCGCGGGGGCACGGGCTCGGGCGGTACGACGCGCTGGGCGACGCGGGTTCCCGAGCCCTGCCGGGCGGTGAGCCAGCCTTCGGCGACGAGCTCGCCGTAGGCGTCGGCGACGGTGTTACGGGCGATGCCGAGGTCGGCGGCGAGCGAGCGGGAGGAGGGCAGCCGGGTGCCGGGGGCGAGGCGTCCGCCGCGTACGGCGTCGCGCAGGGAGCGGATCAGCGCGGCGCGCACCCCCGTGGTGCCGCGCCCCGGAAGGCCGGACCGCAGGTCGGGCCCCAGGTCCAGATGCAGATCGGCGCCGGGCCCGGCCGGGGGCGGCCCGGAAATGGCCCATGAATCCTCCATGGAAATGGACCATACCGCTGGGCTACTCGCGCCCTAGCGTGGCAGTCATGACGACCACCGACAAGACACCCCAGAGCACCCACGAGCACGGCCCCCGCATGCGGCTGGCGAAGCTCGCCCCCGAGTTCTACAAGGCGATGGTCGGCCTCGACGCGGCGGCCCGCAAGGACCTCGACCCCGCCCTGGTCGACCTCATCAAGATCCGCGCCTCGCAGATCAACCACTGCGCGTTCTGCGTCAACATGCACACCCGGGACGCGCGCGAGGCGGGCGAGACCGAGGAGCGCCTGCACCTCCTCAGCGCCTGGGAGGAGGCGGCGGGCTTCTTCACCGAGAAGGAGCGGGCGGCGCTCGCGCTGACCGAGGCCGTCACCGTGCTGACCGACGGCTTCGTCCCGGACGCGGTGTACGAGCGGGCGGCGGCCCACTTCGAGGAGGCCGAGCTCGCCCAGGTCATCGCCGCGATCATCGCCATCAACGCCTGGAACCGCATTGGCGTCAGCACCCGCATGGTGCCGGGCAGGGCATGACCGGCACCTTCGCGCGGCCGACGGGATGCGGCGCGCCGGGTGCGACTCGCGTCACGTTCGGCCCGGGTCCGTTCCGCCGGTCGCCGGCCGCGGTCGAGGCGATCGCCGCGGAACCGCGCCCGGCGTAAGGCCATAATCCCGACAAGGAAATACGGCTCTCCCGATTTCTCACCGCAAAGCCGACCAATAACGCCAACGGGATTCCTCCGGAACCCAGCGACATTTAAAGCCGCTGGACACGTCTGCGGGGCGGAGTTATCGTGCACTCGAATTCCGGGAAAACCTGGAAAAGCGGTACAGAAATCGGGGAGCAACAACAGAATGACAAATCTCATAGGGGAGCGCGGAGCGGCCGAACGCCTGGGTGGGGGACGCCGGTTGGCGACCCGTGCGGTGCTGGCCGCGGCGCTTTCCGTGGGCGCGCTGGCGGGCGCCGGGGCGGCGCAGGCCGACGAAAATCCCTCGACTCCGACCCCCAGGATTATCGGCGGCCATGACGCCACCGAAAACTACTCATTCATCGTTTCCTTGCAGAAGGAAAGGAACGGGGATCCGGACGGTCACCGTTGCACCGGAGCGCTGATCCGCAAGGACTGGGTGGTGACCGCGGCGCACTGCGTCACCGAGCCGGGCACCGGCTCGGACCCGTACACGGTCATGGACCCGGCGCTGTTCCACGTCCGGGTGGGCTCCAACGACCGGACCACCGGCGGCACCGTCGCGAAGATCAAGAAGATCGAGGTCGACCCCGGGTACAAGTGGCTCGACGACCGCTCCGAGGGCTATGACGTCGCGCTCCTCCAGCTCGACACCGCGGTGACCAACAAGCCGGTCGCCCTGGCGCCCACGTCGACCAAGGAGGGCACCGCGGTCCGCCAGCTCGGCTGGGGCTACACCTCGACGGCCGACGTCGGCGACGTGAGCAAGCTCCCGGTGAAGCTCCAGGAGCTCGACACCACGGTGCTCAACCCGGCCGCGGAAGAGTGCCGGGTGGACGCCGCGGGGGACGACGCGTGGGGCATCCGCGAGGGCGATGTGTGCACGGACAACCCGCAGGACACCTACGGCCCGTGCAACGGTGACTCCGGCTCGCCGCTGCTGAGGAAGGTCAACGGCCGCTGGCAGATCGTCGGCGTGGACAGCCGTGGCATCGGCGAGGTCTGCGGTTCGACCCCGGACATCTACACCGACCTCCACTACCACCGCTCCTGGCTGACCAGCATCATCGGCTGACCAGGGGCCGGGCAGCGGTCCGGAAGACGTCCTGAACGCACTGCACGCCCGCGCGCCGACACTCACGTCGGCGTGCGGGCGTACGCGGGTCAGCCGGCGAACCAGCGGACGGGGGCCGGGCGCAGGTTCTCGTAGATGTGCTTGGTCTCGCGGTATGCGGCCAGCCCCGAGGGCCCCAGCTCGCGCCCGACGCCGGACTTGCCGAACCCGCCCCACTCGGCCTGCGGGAGGTACGGGTGGTAGTCGTTGATCCACACCGTGCCGTGCCGCAGCCGCCCCGCGACACGGCGCGCCCGCGCGGTGTCCCGGGACCAGACGGCGCCCGCGAGCCCGTACTCCGTATCGTTGGCGAGCGCGACGGCCTCGTCCTCGGTCCGGAAGGACTCGACGGTCAGGATCGGGCCGAAGGTCTCCTCCCGCACCACCCGCATCTCGCGGTGGCACTGGTCGAGGATCGTCGGCAGATAGAAGTACCCGGTCGCGGGGCGGGACTCGGACGGCTCGGGCTGCTCGCCGCCGCAGCGCAGCAGCGCGCCCTCCTCCAGTGCGGAGGCCACATACGCCTCGGCCTTGTCCAACTGCGCGGCCGATACGAGCGGGCCGCACTCGACGCCCGGCTCGGTGCCGCGACCCAGCTGGATCTTCCGGGCCCGGCGGGCGAGTTCGGCGACGAACCGCTCGCGCACCGGCTCCTCGATGATCAGCCGGGCCCCGGCCGAGCAGACCTGGCCGCTGTGGATGAAGGCGGCGTTGAGGGCCTGGTCGACGGCGGTGTCAAAGCCCTCGGCGGTGTCGCAGGCGTCGGCGAAGACGACATTGGGGTTCTTGCCGCCGAGTTCGAGCACGACCTTCTTCACGCCCGGCGCGGCCGCCCGCATCACCTTCGTACCGCCGGCCAGACCGCCGGTGAAGGACACCAGATCCACATCGGGGTGCTCGGC
Organism: Streptomyces sp. NPDC021225; assembly: GCF_044332865.1. NCBI lineage: Bacteria > Bacillati > Actinomycetota > Actinomycetes > Kitasatosporales > Streptomycetaceae > Streptomyces > Streptomyces sp. NPDC021225. The sequence goes on from NZ_JBIRPV010000007.1 coordinate 273,109, forward strand.
CAGGCGGGCGCCGACGGGGTCGCCCGCGCCGGTCACCAGATTGCCGACCCCCGCCGGCAGCCCGGCCTCGGCCAGGAGCTTCATCAGATGCACCGTCGACAGCGGGGTCAGTTCGCTGGGCTTGACGACGAACGTGTTGCCCGCGACGAGCGCCGGGGCGACCTTCCAGCCGGCCTGGAGCAGCGGATAGTTCCACGGGGTGAGCAGCGCGCAGACGCCCACCGGCTCGTGCACGACCACGCTGTGCACATCGTGGGTGCCCGCGTCGACCACGCGCCCGGCCGGCTCGGCGGCGGCCAACCGGGCGAAGTAGCGAAAGGCGTTGGTGACGTCGTCGACATCGACCCGCCCCTCCTGGAGCGTCTTGCCGGTGTCGCGGCTCTCGGACAGCGCGATCTTCTCGCGGTCGCGCTGGAGCAGATCGGCGGCGCGGAGCAGCAGCGCCGCCCGCTCGGCCACCGGCGTATGCGGCCAGGGGCCCGTGTCGAAGGCGCGGCGGGCGGCGGCGACGGCCGCGTCGGCGTCATCGGAGCCGCCCTCGGACACGACCGCGAGGGTCTTGGCGTCCGCGGGGTCGAGGACCTCCCGCTGCGCGCCGGATGCGGCGGCGCGCCACACCCCGTCCACAAGAATGGTCTCGGCTGCCGACACGTCCGCTCCGCCTTCCGATGCCGCGGGATTCGCGCCGCCGGCCTCACCGACGACGCCGAGCCCCTCCCCGAACGGACCGGGCCCATGCGTGATTCTCGTTCAAAAGTGGCCGGACTCACCCGATCACGAGACTCACGGAAGGGCCGCGTCAATTCTGGCGGAAGGAGTCGACGGCGGTCCGCTGGATCTCCTCCTGCCCGGCGCGACCGCCGGCCGGGCCGATGACCAGCACGGCGTACATCGTGCCGTCGGCCGCGGCGAAGCGGTGGTCGAGGATGCGCCGGAGGCCGCCGTACTCCTGGCTGTCGTACGTGTACTCCAACTCCGCCGCGTCCATCGCGCCCTGACCCGCCCGCTCCAGGGTGATCCGCTCATAGCCGCGCTGGCGCGAGGCGATCCGCTCGGCTTCCCGCGCGGACTCGTACGGAGTGCCCTCCGGGCCGTGCAACTCGAAGATCTGAAGCCTGGTGGCCCGGTCGGACGAGGTGTAGAAGACGCTGGGGCCCTCGACGGTGCGCCGCCATCCGTCCGGGACGGCGAGGGTGAAGCCCGCCGCGTCGTCCTCCGTACGGAAGCCCTCGGGCGGCTCGCCCGGCGGCGCGGAGGGCGTGTCCGAAGGGGTCTGTGACGGGGACTCGGACGGGCCCGCCGAGGGAGAGGCCGACGGGGAGGCCGACGGAGTGCCCGACTCCGGTCCGGGGGCCGGGAAGGCGTCGGAGGGCGGTGTTCCGTCCCCGCCCGACGGCCCGGGCGCCGGGCTGTCGCTCACCCCGGGAAAGAGCCCCGCCCGATGTCCGGCCTTGCCATCGCTCCCGAACGCCACCCATCCGGCGAACGCGACCGCGCCGCACAACACCACCGCCACGGCGGCCACCCGCAGGCCTCGCCGGGCGTCGCGCTCGTCGTATCCCGTGCCCGTATCGCCGGCCATGCGCTCCCCCGCCCCCGAGGCCGGCGTCAACCCTCACCGGCAACCCCTCCCAAAATAGGGGAATCCCAGCCACAGTCATAGAGAATGGCGAAAGGGCCACCCTCCGGAGTGAATACCGGAAGGTGGCCCTTCGGATACGAACGCGGATACGGCTACGTAACCCGTACGGCCGTACAGCCGTCAGATCAGGCCGAGGCCGCGCACGGCGTCGCGCTCCTCCTCCAGCTCCTTCACCGACGCGTCGATGCGGGCGCGCGAGAAGTCGTTGATGTCCAGGCCCTGGACGATCTCGAACTTGCCGTCCTTGGCGGTGACCGGGAAGGACGAGATGAGCCCCTCCGCCACGCCGTACGAGCCGTCGGAGACCACACCGGCGGAGGTCCAGTCCCCGGCCGGGGTGCCGTTGACCCAGGTGTACACGTGGTCGATGGCGGCGTTGGCGGCGGAGGCGGCCGACGAGGCGCCGCGCGCCTCGATGATCGCGGCACCGCGCTTGGCGACGGTCGGGATGAACGTGTCGGCCAGCCACTGCTCGTCGTTCAGGACCTCCGCGGCGTTCTTGCCCGCGACCTCGGCGTGGAAGACGTCCGGGTACTGGGTGGCGGAGTGGTTGCCCCAGATCGTGAGCTTGGAGATCTCCGAGACCGGGACGCCGGTCTTCTTCGAGAGCTGCGACAGGGCGCGGTTGTGGTCCAGGCGGGTCATCGCGGTGAAGCGCTCGGCCGGTACGTCCGGGGCGGCGGCCTGCGCGATGAGCGCGTTGGTGTTCGCCGGGTTGCCCACGACCAGGACCTTGATGTCGTCCGCCGCGTGGTCGTTGATGGCCTTGCCCTGCGGCTTGAAGATGCCGCCGTTGGCCTCCAGCAGGTCGCCGCGCTCCATGCCCTTCGTCCGCGGGCGGGCGCCGACCAGCAGCGCCACGTTCGCGCCGTTGAAGGCCACGTTCGGGTCGTCGGTGATGTCGATGCCCTGAAGCAGCGGGAAGGCGCAGTCGTCGAGCTCCATCGCGGTGCCCTCGGCGGCCTTCAGACCCTGGGGAATCTCCAGGAGGTTCAGCTTGACCGGCACATCCGCGCCGAGGAGCTGGCCGGAGGCGATGCGGAAGAGCAGCGCGTAGCCGATCTGGCCGGCCGCGCCGGTGACGGTGACATTGACGGGAGTGCGGGTCATGGCGGTCTCCTGCGCTGTGTTTTCTGTCGATCTCTTGGTGTCGAGATACCCGCGTCAGGCTATCCGACGGGGGCGCGCGGAACCCCGGGGGCCACTGTGTAACTGCTCACCGCCGACCGGCAAGGCCGGGCCGGGGCCGCGCGGGCCCCGGCTCGGCATTCGGCGGCCGCCTGCCGGCAAGGGGGGAGTGAGCAGACGGCCGCCCCGGCGCCATGCCGCACCCGTGGGGGGTAGGCGTGCGCCTGCCCTGATTCGGCGCGGGCATTCCCACCGATGCCGATATTCCTCGGAGACTCCCTCGAACGAGGGGCGCGCTACGGTGCGCCGGTGCGCCCCGTGGTGGCCGCCGCGGTGCAGCCGCGCTGTCCCGTGGTGAGCGTGGCGCAGCCCCTGGCGCCGGTGGAGGAGCCGACCGCGATCATCGGGGTGTAGGCGTCGCCGTCCGCGTTGACCTTGCCGTTCTCGGCGCGCGCCGGGACGCCGCCCTGGACGGCGGCGGTCACCTGTAAGCGATCGCCGGGACGGCCCTTGGTGATCCGGGCCCATGCCGCGCCGCACACCTTGCTGTAGCGCACCTCGACATACGCGCTGCCCACCGTCACGCTCGCGGTCGTCCTGGCGTACGTGCCGCCGCACCCCATCGCCTCGGGGTCCCGGCCGGTGCACTCCTGGCCCGCGCACTTCACCCCGCTGGGCAGCCCGGGGCCGGTGGTCGTGGTCCGGCCGGGCGTCGGGTCCTTCAGCCGCTCGTCCGCGTGGCCCCCCGGGTTGACCAGGAGCACCGCGCCCGCGGTCACCAGCGCCACCCCGACCGCCGCGGCGCCGAACAGCGGGGCGCGGCGGCGCCGCCGGTCCGGCGACGGCGGCTGTGACGACGGCCCGGCGCCGTCGGGGGCGCCCGCACGCGGCGGTCCCGGCCGGTCGGGCGGCGCGGGGAGCACGGTCGGCGTGGCGGAGACGAGCGGGGGGTCCGCCACGGACCGGGCGGCGACGGCCCTGAGCGCTGCCTCGGAGCGGGAGGTCTCGGCACGGGACGTCTCGGCACGGGGAGCCTCGGCGCGGGGAGCCTCGGTACGAGGTAGCTCGGTACGAGGTGGCTCAGCGCGGGGTGGCTCGCCGCGGGGTGGCTCCGGCTCGGTACGGGGCGGCTCGGCGCGGAGTGGGTCTGCGCGGAGTGGTTCGGTACGCGGCAACTCGGTATGGGGTAACTCCGCGCGCGGAGGCTCGACACGGGGCGTCGCGGCCCTCGGCTCTCCCAGCGCGGCCCGCGCCTGCGCGACCCTGATCGACTCCATCGTGACGTCGTGCCGCAGCTCGGAGCGGCTCCACGCGCGCTCCGCCAGCTCCCACAGGGTGCTCAGATGCTCGACGTCCGTGCCGGTCGCCTCGGCCAGCGCCACCACCGCGCCCTGCGGCGGCAGCAGACGGCCGTTCAGATAGCGCTCCCATGACGTCTTGCTGTAGCCGGTGCGGTCGGCGACCGCGACCAGGCTCAGCTCGCTCTGCTCGACGAGCCGGCGCAGTTGCCCGGCGAACTCCCGAACCTGCGGATCGAGCTCCTCCGGCAGCTCCCTCCAACGAGGCATTTGCCTCCCCCTGTCCCCCCGCATGTACCCGTGAACTTCCCCTGCCCTGCCCAAGAATGACAGTTCCCCCAGCAGGGGCGCACCGGAGCATTCCGGACTCCGATGCGCTCTCCCATGCGCCCCTACACAGCTGTTGCACACCCGAGACGTCGTACCGGAATGGTCACTTCCGCGCCACAGGCCCTCGACGTCCATTGATCCAGCAGGGCTTTTAACAGAACCCTTATGCCAGACGGCCCGTCCTTCTTCGGGGGAGAGGACGGGCCGTCGCGGCGAACGTTCGAGAGGCGGGGTTTATCGGACGGTGAAATGCACCACGTCCTCCAGGAACGGGATCTCCACCCAGGGGTCGGGCTGGACCATCAGCGACAGCAGCACGATCGCCGAGCCCAGCACTCCGTACGTCAGCATGTCGGTGAACCGGGAGCGCACCGCCAGCATCCCGACCTCCGGCAGCGCCCACCGCAGCAGCGCGCCCGCCAGCAGGGACAGCCCCACCAGGACCGTGCCCGCGCGGAACGCGTCCAGGGACACCAGCAGCAGCCCCACGCCGACGCCGCCCATCACCGCCAGCAGCGGCCACTGACGGGCGGGCGCCGGAGCGCCGCCGGGCGCGGCGCGGCCGCCGCCCTCCGGGCGCGCGGTGTCCCGCGTGATCAGCGGAAAGCGTCGCGACCTCATGGCGGGGCGCTGTCCGGCCGACTCGGCCGTCCGCTCGGCCGTCCGCTCGGCCGTTCGCTCCGCCGTCGGCTCGGCGGTCGAGTCCGCGGTCGGCTCGTCGGCCTCAGCCGGCATGCCCGGCACCGCTGTCGCCGTCGGTGGCCTTGGCGGCGCGCTCCGCGGCCTCCACCACGTTGACCAGCAGCTGAGCGCGGGTCATCGGACCGACGCCGCCCGGGTTCGGGGAGATCCAGCCCGCGACCTCACTCACGTCGGGGTGCACATCACCGGCGATCTTGCCGTGCTCGTCCCGGCTGACGCCGACGTCGAGCACCGCCGCCCCCGGCTTGACGTCCTCCGCCTTGATCAGGTGCCGCACCCCGGCCGCCGCCACGATGATGTCGGCCTGCCGCAGCAGCCCGGACAGGTCGCGGGTGCCGGTGTGGCACAGCGTGACCGTGGCGTTCTCCGAGCGCCGGGTGAGCAGCAGCCCGATCGACCGGCCGACGGTGATGCCGCGGCCGACGACCACCACATGGGCGCCGTTGATCTCCACGCCGTGGTGGCGCAGCAGCTGGATGATGCCGTACGGGGTGCACGGCAGGGGGCCGGTCTCGTTCAGCACCAGCCGGCCGAGGTTCGTCGGGTGCAGCCCGTCCGCGTCCTTGGCCGGGTCGATCAGCTCCAGCACGCGGTTGGCGTCGATGCCCTTGGGGAGCGGCAGCTGGACGATGTAGCCCGTGCACTCCGGGTCCTCGTTCAGCTCCCGTACGGCCGCCTCGATCTCCTCCTGGGTGGCGGTCTCGGGCAGGTCGCGCCGGATGGAGGCGATGCCGACCTCGGCGCAGTCGCGGTGCTTGCCCGCGACGTACCACTTGCTGCCCGGGTCCTCGCCGACCAGCACGGTCCCGAGGCCGGGATGTACGCCCTTGGCCTTGAGCGCCTCCACGCGGCTGACGAGGTCGGACTTGATCGCGGCTGCGGTTGCCTTGCCATCGAGAATCTGCGCGGTCATGGCTTCATCCTCCCGGATGCGGGGACGTCTGTTCCAATCAGGGCCCGCCCCACCCGGGGTCCGGCGGGATCCGGGCCATGTATGTCGTGCGTCGTGTGACGTATGTCGCCCACGGCCCGAGGGCCGCACCCCGCGCGTCGGGGGTGCGGCCCTCGGTCGGTACCACTCAGTGGAAGAAGTGGCGCGTGCCCGTGAAGTACATGGTCACGCCCGCCTTCTGGGCCGCCTCGACGGTCAGCTCGTCGCGGACCGAGCCGCCCGGCTGCACCACGGCCTTGACCCCGGCCTCGGCCAGCACCTCGAAGCCGTCCGGGAAGGGGAAGAAGGCGTCGGAGGCGGCGTACGAGCCGCTCGCCCGCTCCTCGCCCGCCCGCTGCACGGCCAGCCGCGCCGAGTCGACGCGGTTGACCTGGCCCATGCCGACGCCGACCGTCGCGCCGTCCTTCGAGAGCAGGATCGCGTTGGACTTCACGGCCCGGCAGGCGCGCCAGGCGAAGGCCAGCTCGGCCAGGCCGTCGGCGTCCAGCGTGTCGCCGGTCGCCAGGGTCCAGTTGGCCGGGTCGTCGCCCTCGGCCTGGAGCCGGTCCTTGGCCTGCACCAGGTCGCCGCCCTCGACCGACCTGTACTCGCCGCCCGCCGCCGGGGCGTCGGGGCAGCGCAGCACGCGGATGTTCTTCTTGCGGGCCAGCACCTCGACGGCGCCGTCCTCGTACGCGGGGGCGACGATGACCTCGGTGAAGATCTCGGCGACCTGCTCGGCCATGGCGACCGTCACCGGGCGGTTGACGGCGATCACGCCGCCGAACGCCGAGAGCGGGTCGCAGGCGTGCGCCTTGCGGTGGGCCTCGGCGACGTCCGCGCCGACCGCGATGCCGCAGGGGTTGGCGTGCTTGATGATCGCGACACAGGGCGCGTCGTGGTCGTACGCCGCACGCCGCGCGGCCTCGGTGTCGGTGTAGTTGTTGAAGGACATCTCCTTGCCGTGCAGCTGCTCGGCGTACGCGAGACCCTTGCCGGAGCCGTTGGTGTAGAGCGCGGCGGGCTGGTGCGGGTTCTCGCCGTAGCGCAGCACCTGCTTGCGCTCGTAGGTGACGCCGATGAAGTCCGGCCAGGGGCCCTCGTCGGCCGCGTAGCCTTCCGCGAACCAGTTGGCGACCGCCACGTCGTACGCAGCGGTGTGCTGGAACGCCTCGCTCGCCAGCCGCTTGCGCTGCTCGAGGTCGAAACCGCCCTCGGCGGCGGCCTTCAGCACATCCGCGTAGCGCCCGGGGTTGACGACCACGGCCACGGACGGGTGGTTCTTGGCGGCGGCGCGGACCATCGAGGGGCCGCCGATGTCGATCTGCTCCACGCACTCGTCGGGCGAGGCGCCCGAGGCGACGGTCTCCCGGAACGGGTAGAGGTTGACCACGACCAGCTCGAAGGGCTCGACGCCCAGCTCGGCGAGCTGCTCGCGGTGCGAGTCGAGCCGCTGGTCGGCGAGGATGCCCGCGTGGACGCGCGGGTGCAGCGTCTTGACGCGGCCGTCGAGACACTCGGGGAAGCCGGTGAGCTCCTCCACCTTGGTGACCGGGACGCCCGCGGCGGCGATCTTCGCCGCAGTCGAGCCGGTCGAGACGAGCTGGACCCCGGCCGCGTGCAGCCCCTGGGCCAGCTCCTCGAGCCCCGACTTGTCGTAGACGCTGACCAGCGCGCGGCGGATGGGCCGCTTCGTACCTTCGGCGGTCACGGGATCATTACCTTTCGTCCCTCAATGCGGTAGCCGTTGCGGGCCAGACGCCCCACGACCTCGACGAGCAGCGAGCGCTCGACTTCCTTGATCCGCTCATGCAGAGCGGACTCGTCGTCCTCGTCCCGGACCTCGACCACGCCCTGGGCGATGATCGGGCCGGTGTCGACGCCGTCGTCGACGAGATGGACGGTGCAGCCGGTCACCTTCACGCCGTACGCGAGCGCGTCGCGCACGCCGTGGGCACCGGGAAAGCTGGGCAGCAGCGCGGGGTGGGTGTTGACGCACCGGCCGCCGAAGCGGGTGAGGAACTCCCGCCCCAGGATCTTCATGAACCCCGCCGAGACCACGAGGTCCGGCTCGTACGCGGCGGTGGCCTCGGCCAGCGCGCGGTCCCACTCGGCGCGGGTGGCGTGGTCCTTCACCCGGCATACGAAGGTGGGGATCCCCGCGCGCTCGGCGCGCTCCAGGCCCGCGATGCCGGAGCGGTCTGCGCCGACGGCCACGACCTCCGCGCCGAAGCCGGCGGCTCCCTCGGCGGCGATCACGTCGAGCAGGGCCTGAAGGTTCGTACCGGAACCGGAGACGAGGACGACGAGGCGGGCGGGGCGCTCGGGGCGGGCGGCGAGGGGAGGCGGGGAGGCCACGGCGGGGATCTTTCTCGCGGGCGATGCGGGGGGTGGTGCGAAGGCTGGGGCGGGTGCTTCTCTGTGGGGTGCGACTGCGTTTGTGTGGTCGTACAAGGTCACGGAGTCCTGAATTCCGGGGAACTCTACGAAGCCGCCGACCGTCAGCAACGATACCGGCACATCAAACGGCCCCCGGGGGACGGGGGCGGGCGCGGGAGGTAGCGTCTGGACTGCGAATCCGACTGACGCCGTGGGAACCACCGTCGCGCCCGCGCAGGGGAGCCGTACGGCGCAGGCCGTACGGAAGCCTTGCGTGCAACACGACGACACAAGGGGAAGACACCTCCACATGCCGGACCGACGCCGCCGCGCGGCTCACTGCCTCACGCCGACCCCTGCCCGTACAGGGGGGCCGCGATGAGGCACGCCCGCACGTCGCGCACGACGCCGCTGCTCCGGGAGCAGCAGTCCCCGTCCTCCTCCGCCTCGCCCGAGGGCTCGCCCGCCGGGCGCGAGGAGCACAACCCCTTCGCGCCGCCGCCGGAGGGACGGCCGGACCAGCCCTGGCAGCCCAGGGCCCGGCCCGACGCCGCGACGGGCGGCGGTGAGGGCGGCAGCAACAACGGCAGCAACAACGGCAACGACAGCGGTGGGGCCGGCGGGCCTGGCGGGGCCGGCGCGCCTCCGTGGCCCAGCGCCCCCGGCGCACCGGGTGGCCAGGACGGCGCACCGGGTGGCCAGGACGGCGCGGCGGGTGGCCAGGACGGCGCGCCGCAGCAGCCCCCGGCCTGGGGCAGCCAGTGGAGCAGCCGCCAGCCCGGCCGCCAGAACGGCGGCTTCGGCTCGGGCCCCGGGCGGCCGTCCGGTAACGGCGGCCAGGGCGGCTCGGGCGGCCCGCGCTGGGACCCGACCGACCCCGCCCAGCGGCGCGCCCGCTACGCCCTGCTCGCGGGCATGTGGGGCTTCTTCTTCGCGCTGTTCAGCCTGCCGCAGATCGCGCTGCTGCTCGGCGCGCTGGCCCTCTACTGGGGCATCAGCTCCCTGCGCGCCAAGCCGCGCCGGCCCGCGCCGGCGACGCCCCCCTCGGCCGCCCCGCTGAACGCACCGCCGCCCGCCCCCGGCGCCACCCCGGCCCACCTCCCGGCGCCGGGCACCGGCCCCTCGAAGCCGCAGGCCACGGCGGCGATCAGCGGGCTGGTCACGGGCGGTCTGGCGCTGGCCATCGTCGCGGCGACCTTCACCGTCCAGATCGTCTACAGCGACTACTACTCGTGTGTGGACGACTCCCTCACCCAAACGTCCCGGCACGCCTGCGAGGACCTGCTGCCGAAGCAGCTCCGGCCGCTGCTCAGCACGGAGGACTGAGCGGGCGAGCGCGGCCGCATCGGCCGCCTGCGGCGGGCTTTGTTCCCCGCCCCGCCCCTTCCCGCAGCATCGATATGCGGCTCCGCCGCGTGAGGGGGCAAGCCCCCGGACCCCCGAACGCCCTGCGGGCGTGTCCTCAAGCTCCCCCAGCTACCGCTGGGAGGTGCCCCCGACGGGCTGGACCAAGCCCGCCCGGCGCTTGAGGGCAAAGCACAGCCAGCCCGTCCGGCGCTTGAGGACCGGGGTGGTCTGGGGCGGAGCCCCAGGAATCGGGAAGGGGCGGGGTGGGGAAGAGGCCCGCCGCAGGCGTCGAGACCCGCCGGACAGGCCTAATGGCCCAGGTCAGCGGGTGGCTTGGCCGCCGGGTCAGCCTCAGGCGCGGGGGCCGCGGCACGCGGGAGCAACTGCCGCCACCACGGCGCCGACGCGTCCCCGGCCGCCGCCAGGCCCTCGTCGCGACCCTCCTGCGCGCGCGTCGCCGAGGCCGCCCACGCCCGGGCCTCCGCCTTGCGGGCGCACCAGGCCAGCAGCGCGGGCACGAACAGCCGCAGCCACCGCAGGAGCACCGCTCCGGGGATCCCCGGCACCGCCGTCCAGACCAGCGTTGCCGCTCCCGTACGCCAGCCGCTCGGCCCCAGCTCGGCGAGCCCGTGGGTGCCCAGGGCCCCGCCGGACGCGGCGGCCAGCACCGCCATCGCGGCCGCGCAGCCGAGCGACGCGCCGGCGGCCATCAGGGCGGTCTGCCCCCACCCCCACACCGCCACGGCCGGGCGCGGCGCCCGCCGCCCCTCGCCGCCTTCGCCACCGTCCGCCCGCCGTACCGCCGCGATCGCGACGAACCACGCCACCGACGCCCCCGCCGCGCACCCCGTCACCCAACCCAGCAGGGTGCCCCCGCCCTCCGCGGGCAAGGCGGCCAGCAGGGGGAAGCGGGGCAGGTCGGGGTAGTCCGGCGCGCCGAGCGGGCCGACGGCGGCGGCGCCGACCATGAACCCCGGGCCGAGTGCGTACGCGGCGCCCCAGACGATCGCGTTCGGCAGCAGCGCCAGGGTGATCAGCAACAACGCGAAACGGCCGGACCACTCGTCGCTGAGCTCCAGAAACGCCAACTGCACCTCGCCCGCGTGGCTCATCAGCGACACCGCCGTGAGCAGCGCGCCGGTGCCGAGCAGCACGGCGAGGGCGCCCCCGGCGGCCCGGAGCGTCCCGCCGCGGAACGCGGGGGTGCGGTGGAACGGCGGCCGGAACGCGGCGGACCCGGGGGCGGCGCCCCGCCGCGCGCCGGTCGACCGCAGCCGTACGAAGGGCACCAGACACACCAGGCGCACCAGCCGCCTCAGCCGGTGGAAGGCCGCGACGAGCCGTACGGCGCGCGGCAGCCGGGCGAGCAACCGGGCACGCGCCCATTCACCCAGCCGGCCACGCCACCGACGACACGCCTGGCGCGCACGGGCGGGCAGCAGCGGGACGGGGAACCGTCCGTCCGCCGCCCACACCCCCACCGCCACGGCGCCCGCGGCGACCAGCGGCAGATGCAGCAGGGCGCTGAGCGGTTCGACGTGCAGCGGCCCCGTCGAGGCGTACACCACGATCGCCACCCCGACCAGCAGATAGCCGCCCGTCACCCATCCGAAGGCGGTACGCGGGTGGAGCGGGGCCCCGTCGGGCAGCCACCGCCCCTCGCCGCCGCCCGCCGCCTCGGGCTCCGCCTCCTCGTCCGGCACGCCCGTCTCGATCGCATGCCGCCCGGCCCGGTAGAGCAGCCAGCACGGCAGGGCGCTGAACAGCAGCGGGGTGAGCCCGACGGGCGCGGTGCCCCCGGACGCCGCCCCGCTCCGTACGAGGTCCCCGCCGTGCGCGAGAAGCCACAGGTCGGCGGCGATGTGCAGGGCCCCGTCCGGGCTGCTGTCGGGGTCCGAGGAGGTGATCCACAGCAGAAGTACGACGACGGCGAGCGCGCCAAGACCGAGCCCCGCGGCCACGACGCCGCCGAGGAACGCCTCCCTGACCGCGGAGGACGGGCGCCGGAGCACGGCGCGGCGCCGCGGCCAGCCATGGGGGGACAACGACGGGCTGCGTTCGGTCAATTGGGTCACGCGCCCATGCTGCCAATAACAGCCGTTTCATCCGCACATCAGGCGATTAGTCGCCGTGTCGCAAAGATTGCGCTTATGCCCTTTTCGCGATAGAGGCGGCGGAGACGGAAAAGGGCGCGGGCCCGCACCACCGAGTGGGTGATGCGGGCCCGCGCCCGTGAGCCGTGCGCTCCGGCGGGCGGCGTCAGCCGGCCAGCGCGGCGCGGGCCAGGCGAGCGGTCTCGGACGGGGTCTTGCCGACCTTCACGCCCGCGGCCTCCAGGGCCTCCTTCTTCGCCTGCGCGGTGCCGGAGGAACCGGACACGATCGCACCGGCGTGGCCCATGGTCTTGCCCTCGGGCGCGGTGAAGCCCGCCACATAGCCGACGACCGGCTTGGTGACATTGGCCTTGATGAAGTCCGCTGCCCGCTCCTCCGCGTCGCCGCCGATCTCGCCGATCATCACGATCAGGTCGGTGTCGGGGTCGGCCTCGAAGGCGGCCAGGGCGTCGATGTGGGTGGTGCCGATGATCGGGTCACCGCCGATGCCGACGCAGGACGAGAAGCCGATGTCGCTCAGCTCGTACATCATCTGGTAGGTCAGCGTGCCGGACTTCGACACGAGACCGATCCGGCCCGGCTTGGTGATGTTGGCCGGGATGATGCCCGCGTTCGACTGACCCGGCGTGATCAGACCCGGGCAGTTCGGGCCGATGATGCGGGTCTTGTTGCCCTTCTGGCCGGCGTAGGCCCAGAAGTTGGCGGTGTCGTGGACCGCGATGCCCTCGGTGATCACGACGGCGAGCGGAATCTCGGCGTCGATCGCCTCGATGACCGCGTCCTTGGTGAACTTCTCCGGGACGAAGATGACGGTGACGTCCGCGCCGGTGGCCTCGATGGCCTCCTTGACGGTGCCGAAGACCGGTACCTCGGTGCCGTCGAAGTCGACCTTCGTACCGGCCTTGCGCGGGTTCACACCACCGACGATGTTGGTGCCCGAGGCGAGCATCCGACGGGTGTGCTTCTGACCCTCGGACCCGGTCATCCCCTGGACGATGACCTTGCTTTCCTTGGTGAGGAAGATAGCCATGGTGTTGGTGACCTGTTCCCTTACTTCGCAGCCGCGAGCTCGGCGGCGCGCTCGGCCGCTCCGTCCATGGTGTCCACCTGCTGCACGAGCGGGTGGTTCGCGTCGGTCAGGATCTTGCGACCCAGCTCCGCGTTGTTGCCGTCGAGGCGCACGACGAGCGGCTTGGTGACCTCTTCGCCCTTGCTCTTCAGCAGCTCCAGGGCCTGGACGATGCCGTTGGCCACGGCGTCACAGGCGGTGATCCCGCCGAAGACGTTGACGAACACCGACTTGACGTCCGGGTCGCCGAGGATGATCTCCAGGCCGTTGGCCATCACCTCGGCGGAGGCGCCGCCACCGATGTCGAGGAAGTTGGCGGGCTTGACGCCACCGTGGTTCTCACCGGCGTACGCGACGACGTCGAGGGTCGACATGACCAGACCCGCGCCGTTGCCGATGATCCCAACCTCGCCCTCGAGCTTGACGTAGTTGAGGCCCTTGGCCTTGGCAGCAGCCTCGAGGGGGTTGGCCGCGGCCTTGTCCTCGAGCGCCTCGTGCTCCGGCTGACGGAAGGCGGCGTTCTCGTCCAGGGAGACCTTGCCGTCCAGCGCGATGATCTTGCCCTCGCCGGTCTTGACCAGCGGGTTGACCTCGACGAGGAGGGCGTCCTCCTCGATGAAGACCTTCCACAGGGTCTGGAGGACCTCGGCGACCTGGTCGGCGATGTCGGCCGGGAACTTCGCCGCGGCGACGATCTCGGCGGCCTTCTCCTTGGTCACGCCCTCGATGGCGTCGACCGGGATCTTGGCGAGCGCCTCGGGGTTCTGCTCCGCGACCACCTCGATCTCCACGCCGCCCTCGACGGAGGCCATGGCGAGGAAGGTGCGGTTGGTCCGGTCCAGGAGGAAGGAGACGTAGTACTCCTCCTTGATGTCCGCGGTCTGGGCGAGCATCACCTTGTGGACCGTGTGGCCCTTGATGTCCATGCCCAGGATCTGGGAGGCCTTGGTGACCGCGTCATCCGCGTCGGAGGCCAGCTTGACGCCACCGGCCTTGCCGCGGCCACCAACCTTGACCTGCGCCTTGACGACCGCGCGGCCGCCCAGTCGCTCTGTCACCTCGCGCGCCGCCTCAGGCGTGTCGATGACTTCACCGGCCAGCACCGGTACACCGTGCTTGGCGAAGAGGTCCCTCGCCTGGTATTCGAACAGGTCCACGCGCGTCCGTCCCTTTTCCATGGATATCGCGGTTCGTTGTCTGCGCGGGCGTGCCGCGGTGGCAGCGTGAGGACGCGATCTTTGACGAGGGCGGCACACGTGCGCCGGGTACGCGGCATGTCCGTCTCGCAGGTTATCCCCGCAGCACCTGCGTCCCTAAATCGCAGATCACACTGGCGCGGTGATTACGGTCACAGATCGCGACCATACCCACCTATCTTCGTACAGCGGGGCTGCTCAGAGGGCAAACGAACGGGCGGCCCCCTCCCCAACGAGGGCCGCCCGATCGGTCAAGCAGATGCCGTACGGCGTACGGCAGGTGGTGTCATCCTCAGACGTTCAGGCCGCCGAGGCCGTCGACGCCGTCCACGGTGGGCAGCTCGGCCGGGATGGTGGGCAGCTCGGCCGGAACGGAGGGCAGCTCCGCGGCCGGGAGGTCGGCGGGAACGGTGGGCAGGTCAGCCGGAACGGTGGGCAGGTCAGCCGGAACGGTGGGCAGGTCAGCCGGAACGGTCGGCAGGTCAGCCGGAACGGCGGGCAGGTCAGCCGGGACCGTCGGGAGCTCAGCCGGAACGGCGGGCAGGTCAGCCGGAACCGCCGGAAGGTCGGCCGGAACCGTCGGGAGCTCGGCCGGGACGGTCGGCAGGGTCGCGTCCGGCACGGACGGCAGGTCGGCCGGGGTGGCGGGGACGGCCGGCAGGGCCGGGAGCGCCGGGATGTTGGCGGCGTTCGTCAGGTCACCGGGGAGCACCGGAACCAGGAACTCCGCACCCGCGACCGCGTTGCCGACGAGGATCTGCCCGTCGGTGGTCACCGTCATGGTGAGGCCCTGCACCAGCAGCACGCTGTCGCCGGCCAGGCCCGTCGCGTCGCCCTCGGCACCGTTGGCCAGGTTCTCGGCGAACGGAGCGACCTGGAGGTACACGTCGTCGCCCAGCACACCGGCGTCACCGGCGGCCTGCTGCACGACGGGGGTCACCTGGCCCACGACGTCGTGCCCGGCGGGCGGCAGCTCGCCCGGGGCCACGCCGCCCACGGTCGACTGGGCGTCGCCCAGGGTGCGCTGGGCCTTGCCGGTCAGCTCCTCCGGACGGACGCCCGCGCCGGAGAGGGCGGCGAGCAGGTTGTCGGCCGAGCCGGGGGCGGCGGGCAGCTCAGGGGTGGCCGGGACGGCCGGCAGCTCGCCCGGGACCGAGGGGAGGGCGGGCAGCTCGCCCGGGACGGAGGGGAGGACGGGCACGGACGGCAGCGAGCCGAGGCCGGGGAGCTGCGGCACCACGCCGGGCACCTCGCCGGTGGGCAGGTCCAGGTCAGCGGCCTTCTTGGCGGCCTTCTGCGCCTTCTTGACCGTCTTCTTGGCGTCCTTGACCGCCTTCGCCGGGTCGGCCTTGCCGGTGGCGCCCTCGGTGAGGCCGTCGGTCAGGCCGGTCACATCGCCGACGCCCGGCAGCGCGCCCTTCGCGGCGCCGGTGACCTTCGAGGCCGCGCCGTCCACGGTGGCCTTGGCGCCGTCCACGGTCTCGCCGGCGGCGTCGGTGACCTTGGAGGTGTCGGCCACGCCGTTGGTCACGTCCTTCACGCCGTCCGTCGGCAGCGTGTCCCCGGCGGTCTTGGCGGCGCCGCCGACGGTGCTGGTGACGTTGTCGGTGGACGGGACGTCGGGCAGCTCGGCCGCGTTGGCGGCGGCGGTGCCGAGGGCCCAGATACCGGTGGCGGCAGCGGCGACGAGGATGGAACGGCGGATGTTGTTACGCATGAGGGGGAAGTCCTTCGAATTCAGGGGGATGTTCGGACGGGCAGACCTGACCCGCCCCCGCGCGGCAGGTCTCAAGCAGACGGGGGTGAAGGTCTGCCCTATCCGGGGAATTCGAGGACTTCGTTGAACCGCTCGCGCGTGGGCGCGGAGCTCTCGGCGCGGATGGCGCCGGGCCGCAGCGAATGGCTCGCCGGGCCGCCGGGCACGAGGGCGGCGTGGATATCCCCGTGACGGGGGGCGCCGCTGTCGCCGGTGCACTGGGAGACGGTTCCCACCGGGGAACCGGGGAGGGGGAGGTGAAGCGGCGCCGGAACGCCGCCGCCCTGGGCCGGGCCGTGCGCCGCCCGGACGACCGGGGCCCGGCCGTCGTCGGCGACGGTGCGCGGCGCGGTCACGGCCGCCGCCCGCGGGGCCATGGGCCCGATGCGGGAAGCGGTGTGCTCGGCCGAGCGCACGGGAGCCGTGTCGCCCTTGGCGTTTCGGCCGTCGAACAGGCGATGAGCAGGCACGGAGCCGCTCTTACCGGTGTCGCCGCCGACCCCCCCGAGCGCGTCGGAGGGGAGGTGGACGGGCAGAGAGCTGCCCGTCTCGTCCAGCAGGTCGGTGACCGGCTCGGTGAGCTCCCGGGTCTGCCGCTCGACCGGCCGTACGGCATCCCGCACGGCGTCGTCGGTGACCTGGGCTGCGTCGCCCGCGGCCCCGGTGTCACCCGCGGCCGCGGCCGCATTGCCGGTATGCCGCGCCACGGTGTCGTCGGCGCGGCCCGGGTCGAGCAGCCCGGAGGCCGCCTGTGTGTCGACCGTCCCGCCCGTGTCCGTACGCTCGGCGGCGTGCGCGCTGCCTCCGAAGAGGAACGCGAGTGCCAGGAAAGCCCCGAGGAACAGCGCCGCCAGCAGCGCCCGCCGCGCGGCCGCGGTGCGCGGCAGGCGCACAGCGGCAGGCATGGCGGACACAGCAGACAAGACAGGGGCCTTCCCAGACGTACGGGCATACGGAACAGGGCGAAGCAGGGTTGGAATCACCAATCGGAAGGTCAGATTCACTTCCGGGGCGATGGGTTGATCCTTGCACGACGGACGGGGGGCCGCGCAACCCCCCGGCCACGGTTACAGCTCCTTGTCCGGTATGGGCAGTTGACGCTTTTCGATCGCCGCTGCCATGACATCGGGGAACAGATCCGGACTACAGGCGAAGGCGGGCGCGCCGAGCGCGGCGAGCGCCGCGGCGTGCTCGCGGTCGTAGGCGGGCGCGCCCTCGTCGGACAGCGCGAGCAGCGCGACGAACTGCACGCCGGACGCCTTCATCGCCGCGACCCGGCCCAGCATCTCGTTGCGTATGCCGCCCTCGTACAGATCGCTGATCAGCACGACGACGGTGTCGGCGGGGCGGGTGATCTGCGACTGGCAGTACGCGAGGGCCCGGTTGATGTCCGTGCCGCCGCCGAGCTGGGTGCCGAAGAGCACGTCCACCGGGTCGTCCAGCTCCTCCGTCAGGTCCACGACGGCGGTGTCGAAGACGACCAGCCGGGTGGCGAGGGAGCGCATCGAGGCCAGCACGGCGCCGAAGACGGAGGCGTAGACCACGGACGCGGCCATCGACCCCGACTGGTCGATGCACAGGATCACGTCCTTCTTGACCCCGCGCGCCGCCCGCCCGTATCCGATGAGCCGCTCGGGGACGACCGTCCGGTGCTCGGGCAGGTAGTTCTTCAGGTTGGCACGGATGGTGCGGTCCCAGTCGATGTCGCGGTGGCGCGGGCGGCTGGTCCGGGCGGAGCGGTCGAGGGCGCCGGTGAGGGTGGCGCGGGTGCGGGTGGCCAGCCGCTTCTCCAGGTCCTCCACGACCTTGCGGACGACGGCGCGGGCGGTGGTCCTGGTCGTCTCCGGCATGGCCTTGTTGAGCGAGAGCAGGGTCCCGACGAGGTGCACGTCCGCCTCCACTGCCTCCAGCATCTCGGGCTCGAGGAGCAGGGCGGACAGGCCGAGCCGGTCGATGGCGTCGCGCTGCATGACCTGGACCACGGACGTCGGGAAGTATCTGCGGATGTCGCCGAGCCAGCGGGCCACTTGGGGCGCGGAGCCGCCGAGCCCGGCCGAGCGCGGGCCGCCCCCGGCGGAGCCGCCGCGGGCCGTGGCGGCTCCGCCGCCGGGGCCCGACCCGCCACCCTCGCCGTAGAGCGCTTCGAGCGTGCGGTCCATCGCGGCGTCCCGCCCGCTCAGGGAGCATCCGGTGCCGTCGCCGCCCTGCCCGCCGAGCACCAGCCGCCAGCGGCGCAGCCGCTCGTCCGCCGCGGCCCCGGTCGCCTGCCCGGTCATCCGGCCACCTCCGTCCCGTACTGGTTCTCGTGGTTGCCCTCGTTGTCGTGCTGGGCGTCGAGGCCCAGGAGGAGGCGGACCGTCGGCAGGACGGCCGCCGCGCGGTCCTCGTCCAGGCCGGGGCCGAAGCCGGGCGCGGGCGGGTCGCCCACCGGGCGCGGTCCTTGGTCCGCCGCGGGCCCGCGGCGGACCAGCTCGCCCAGGGTGCGGCGCACCCCCGCGTCGTACGCCGCGAACGTGCGCCGCAGCAGCGGCAGTACGTCCGTGAACGCCTCCGCCGGGACGCCCGTGAGCCAGCTGTCCAGCAGGCCGAGCAGCCGCTCGTCGTGGACCAGGAGCATTCCGCCGCCCGCGCCGCCGCCCACGAACCCTTCGATCCAGGAGGCCGCTTCGGCCGGCGCGGTGCCGGGCGACAGCACCAGGGCCATCAGCCGGGCCGCCTCGCCCTCGGCCAGCCTGCCGTCGTCCAGGAGCAGGCGCGCGGCCCGGCCGCGGATCAGCCCTGACACGCCGTCACGCTCGGCGAGCGCGCGCAGCACGGCGAGCCAGCGGCCCCGCAGCCCGCCGTCCTTGCCGCTTCCTCCGTCCTTGCCGCCTCCTCCGTCCGGGCTCTCCGCGCCGTCCGCCCGGATCTCGGACAGCAGGCCGACGGCCCGGTGCACGGCTTCGAGATGGCCGCGCATCTCGGCGGCCCCGTCCGCGTCGAGGCCGAAGCAGGCGGGCGGCAGCCCGATCAGGACGCGCTCGGCCAGCCCCACGGCGACCTCGGCCAGGGCGGCGGTGTCCGTGCCGCGCACATCCCCGTAGCGCACCGAACGGACGAGCGCGGGCAGGGCCTGGGCGAGCTGCCCGACGTCCGCGTCGAGCGCGGCCCGGTCGGCGAGCGCGCGCATCACGACCGGGAGCGCGTCGGGGAGCGCGGCGAGCAGACAGCGCTCGGCCAGGTCCGTGACCTCGCCGAGGGCGGTGGCGTCCACGGCCTTGGCCTCCGCCCGCGTCGTGGCGGCCGACAGCACGGTGGTGCCCCACACCCCGGCCTCGGCTACCCGCACCGACAACTCCGGCTCCCAGCGCAGCCGCCAGGTCTCCCGGAATGTGCCGGTGCTGCCGCGCGAGGCGGCCGGGGTCCCCCAGTCGACGCCGAGCAGCCGCAGCCGGTGCAGCAGACGGCTGCGCGCGGCGTCCGTCTCCTTGCGCAGGTCCAGCTCCAGATCGCGCTCCAGCGCCTCCGGCTTGAGCCGCAGCGAACGCTGGGTGCGCGCCAGGTCCCGCTGGAGCGGAGCGGCGGGCGCCGCCTCGGGCACCTCGCCCAGGACGTCCCCCACGACCAGCCGGTCGTGGACCAGCGCGAGCGGCACATCGGAGCCCTCGCACATCACCGCCCGCACCGCGTCCGTGGTCTCGGCGAGCCCGGCCAGCGGGCGTCCGCGCACGGCGGCGAGGGTCTCGGCGAGCCGCACCGCCTCGATGACATGCGCGGACGAGACGGCGAAGTCCTCGGCGCGCAGCAGCCCGGCGACCTTGGTCAGCCAGCGCTCCAGCGGGCGGTCCGCCGCGTGGAAGAGATGGCTGTACCAGCCGGGGGAGGCGATCCCCGCCCCGTAGCCGCTGTGCCGGGCCAGCCGGCGGTGCGTCCACGGCACCCAGCTGAGCTCCGCCTTGACCTTCGGCAGCCCCTTGAGCAGCCCGCGGTCGGCGGTCACGGTCGCCCTCCCGGCCAGCGCCGGGACGTGCCAGGCCCCGCACACGACGGCGACCCGGTCCCCGAACTCCCGCCGCGCCTCGCGCAGCCGCAGCCGCATGTGCGCCTCGCGCACCGCGTCGTGCTCATGTCCGCCGTGGCCGTACTCGGCGCGGAGGACGGCCATCGCCTCGCCGAGCGCGGCGAACGGCCCGACCGCGTCCGCCCAGCCGGCCGCGCCGCCCCCCTCGGCGCCGGTGCCGCGGTGCTCGACGACGTCCTCCCACCAGCGCTCCGGATCGTCGTATCCGGCGGTCTCCGCGAGCACCCCCATCGGGTCCACCCGCACCCGCCCCGCCGGATCCTCCGCCGCTTCCTCCAGCGGACCCTCCGCGGGATCCCCCTCCGTACGGCCCGCCATGGCCAGCGAGTTCGCCGCCGGGAGGTCGATGAACCGCACGGGGACGCCGCGGGACAGCGCCCACCGGATGGCCACCCACTCCGGCGAGAACCCGGCCAGCGGCCAGAACGCCGCCTGTCCCGGATCGCTCACCGCGTGGGCGAGCAGGGCCACAGGGGGCCGCATGCCCTCCTGCCCGGCGAACTCGACGAGCGCGTCCGCCTCCGGCGGGCCCTCGATGAGCACGGCGCCCGGCTCGCACGCGTCGAGCGCCGCGCGCACCGCCCGCGCGGAGCCCGGGCCGTGGTGGCGCACCCCCAGGAGCAGCGGCCAGGGCGGCCCTGCCCCGTCGGGCCCCGCCGCGCGGCCCGGGGCGGCGCCGCTCACGCGCCCACCTCGCGGCACGCGCGGTAGAAGTCCTTCCAGCCGTCGCGCTCGCGGGCCACCGTCTCCAGATACTCCTGCCAGATGACGCGGTCCGCCGCCGGGTCACGGACCACCGCGCCCAGAATCCCCGCGGCCACATCGCCCGCCCTCAGGACGCCGTCCCCGAAGTGGGCGGCCAGGGCGAGCCCGCCGGTGACCACGGAGATCGCCTCGGCCGTCGACAGCGTGCCCGACGGCGACTTGAGCTTGGTACGCCCGTCCTCCGTGGCCCCTCCCCGCAGCTCGCGGAAGACCGTGACCACCCGGCGGATCTCGGCCACGCCCTCGGGGACCGCGGGCAGATCCAGCGAGCGGCCGATCTGGGCCACGCGGCGGGACACGATGTCGACCTCTTCTTCTGCGGTCGCGGGCAGCGGCAGCACGACCGTGTTGAACCGGCGGCGCAGGGCGCTGGACAGCTCGTTGACCCCACGGTCCCGGTCGTTGGCCGTGGCGATCAGGTTGAAGCCGCGGACCGCCTGGACCTCTTCCCCCAGCTCGGGGATCGGCAGGGTCTTCTCCGACAGGACGGTGATCAGCGTGTCCTGGACGTCGGCCGGGATACGGGTCAGCTCCTCCACGCGCGCGGTCATGCCCTCGGCCATCGCCCGCATCACCGGGCTCGGCACCAGCGCCTCGCGGCTGGGGCCGTGGGCGAGGAGCCGGGCGTAGTTCCAGCCGTAGCGGATGGCTTCCTCGGGCGTGCCCGCGGTGCCCTGGACGAGCAGCGTCGAATCGCCGCTGACCGCCGCCGCCAGATGCTCGGAGACCCACGTCTTGGCCGTGCCCGGCACCCCCAGCAGGAGCAGCGCGCGGTCCGTGGCCAGGGTCGTGACCGCGACCTCGACGATGCGGCGCGGGCCCACGTACTTGGGTGTGATCACGGTGCCGTCCGGCAGGGTGCCGCCGAGCAGGTACGTCGCGACGGCCCACGGCGACAGCCGCCAGCGGGCGGGCCGCGGGCGGTCGTCGGCCGCGGCGAGCGCCTTGAGCTCCTCGGCGAAGGCGTCCTCGGCATGTGGGCGCAGGGCCTCGGCTCCGGCAGCCCCCGCCGACCCCTCGGCTGCGGGCACGGCGGGCTCGGTGCCGCCGCCGGTCTCGGCGGTCTCGTCTCCGTTGGGCACAGGCACGGTCACAGCTCCCCCACGACTCGTCTCTTTGTCCGTTTCCGGACCCTCGACCACCCTGCACCACCCCACTGACAACCGGCCCGACCGTCAACAATCCCGCAGGCCGGGGCCGTTGTCAGTGGTCGCCCGTACCGTCGAGGACATGAATGCGCAGGGGGAACGCTGGACGGCGGAGCAGGTGCTGGCCCTGGCTCCTGACGCCGCCTCACGCAAGTCGGGCGGCAAGCTCGCCGCGCCCGGCCCGTGGTCCGGAGCGGGGGCCCACGGCCGGGGCGTGTGGGGGCTGTGCGCGGGCAGCGGCGGCAAGCCGTACCAGACAGTCGTCGATCTGGACGGGCCCGGCTACCGCTGTAGCTGCCCCAGTCGGAAGTTCCCCTGCAAGCATGCGCTCGGGCTGCTCCTCCTGTGGGCGGGCGGCGGGGGCGTCCGGGAGGCCGAGGAGCCGCCGGAGTGGGCCGGGCAGTGGCTGAGCGGGCGGCGGGAGCGCGCCGAGCGCGAGGCGTCAACCGCCACCGCCGGAGCCGCCGCCGGGGCAGGAAAGGGGCCGGGCGGCGTCGCCGACCCGGAGGCGGCCAGGCGGCGGGCCGAGCGGCGCGCCCAGCGCATCGCCGCGGGCGCCTCCGAACTGGAGCAGCGCCTGGCGGACCTGCTCCGGAACGGCCTGGCCGGAGCCGACCGCGCGGGCTACGCGACCTGGGACGAGACGGCCGCGCGCATGGTCGACGCGCAGGCGCCCGGACTGGAGGCGCGGGTGCGGGAGCTGGGCGCGATTCCGTCCTCCGGCCCGGGCTGGCCCGCGCGGCTGCTGGAGGAGTGCGCCCTGCTGCACCTCCTGAACCAGGGCTTTCTCCACCTCGGCCGGCTCCCGGAGGCGCTGGCCACCACGGCCCGCTCGCGCGTCGGCCTCACCACGACCACGGCCGAGCTGCTGGCCTCCGGCACCGCCGTCCCCGACCGCTGGCTCGTCCTCGGCGCGCAGGACAGCGCCGACGGCAGGCTGACCACGCGCCGCATCTGGCTGCGCGGCGAGGACACGGGCCGGATGGCCCTGCTGCTCTCCTTCGGCGCCGCCGGGAACTCCCCCGAACTGGCCCTGCCGGTCGGGATCGTGCTGGACGCCGACCTCACCTACTACCCGGCCGGGCGCCCGCTGCGCGCCGCGCTCGGCACCCCCCGCCCGGACCCGCCGCCGTCCCCCGCGCCCGCGCCCTCGGCAGCCCCCGTGCCGCCCGGGAGTGACATCGCCACAGCGCTGGCCGCCTATGGTGACGCGCTGCGCGAGGACCCCTGGCTGGACGCCTGGCCGGTCGTGCTCGCGGGGGTGACCCCGGTCCCGGGCGGCGAGGACGGCTGGCAGCTGGCGGACACCCGCACCGGTTCCGCCCTGCCGATCGACCCGCGGTGCGCGGGGCGTACGGACCTGTGGCGGCTGACCGCGGTCTCGGGCGGCGCCCCCGTCACGGTCTTCGGCGAGTGCGGCCACCGCGGCTTCGCCCCGCTCACCACCTGGGATCCGGCCCCCGTTCCGCTCCAGCACCCGTCCGGCACCGGCTCGACACCGCATGGAGGCATGCCGTGACCACCACCGCGCCCTGGGACGACCTGGTCGCCGCCGCCCTGCTCGGCACCGAGCGCCGCACCCCGCCCGTCGCACCGCGCCCCGGCCAGGACGCGTCCGCCGCCCTGTTGGACGCCGCCGCGCTCAGCACCGTGCTGCGGCGGGCCGGGCTGCGCCCCGCCGCAGCCCGGCCCGCCCCGTCGCCCGCGCCCGAGGACCCCCGCCCGCCGCTGCCGCCTGCCGCCCGCAACCGGCTGGCCATGCTGCTCGCCGGGCGCTCGGCCGGAGGGGGCGGCCGGCGCTCCGCGCCCGACCTCGCCGAGCTGCTCCCGCAGTGGCTCACCATGGCCAACCAACGCGGCTATCGAGCGCCTGACGCCCTCCTCCCGGCCCTGCTGGACGCCGCCCGCGCCCGCACCGATCTGCGCCCCGAGGCGCTCGCGCTCGGCGGGCCCCGGGTCCTGTGGCTGGCCCGGCTGAACCCGGAGTGGAAGTTCGCCCTGCGCGGCGGCGGAACCGGGCGCGCGGCCACGACGGCGGAGGCGGCCGGGTCGGCCGGAGCGCCCGGGTCCGCGGGCGCCGCGACTCCGGGCCCCGCGACAACAGTCGACTCGCCCGCCGGAACCGCGGCCGGGTCCCCGGCCGGAGCGGGCGTCGGAGCAGCCCCGGCCGCGCCCGACGCCCCCGCCGTGCCCGCGGACGTACAGCGCCAGTGGGAGGAGGGCCTGTTCGCCGAGCGGGTCTCGCTGCTGACGGCGGTGCGCCACCGCGACCCGGAGCTCGGTCTCGCGCTGCTCGGCGGCACGTGGTCCATGGAGCGCGCGGAGGACCGGCTGATGTTCCTGGACTCGCTCCGCGACGACCTCTCGCCCTCCGACGAGCCGTTCCTGGAGCAGGCCTTGGCCGACCGCAGCCGGAACGTCCGGGCCACGGCCGCCGAGCTGCTGTCCGCCCTCCCCGGCTCGGCGCTGGCCTCCCGTATGGCCGAGCGTTCCCGGGCCTGTGTCTCGCTCACCGACGGGGTGATCGCCATCGACGCGCCGGCCGAGTGCGACAGCGGCATGGAGCGCGACGGTGTCGTGGCCAAGCCGCCTTCGGGGCGCGGCGAGCGGGCGTGGTGGTTCGGCCAGTTGGTGGAGGCGACGCCGCTGGAGTGCTGGAGCGCTTGGTTCGGCGGGCGTGGCGCGGCCGAGATCGTGGCACTGCCGGTCGCCGACGGCTGGCAGGCGGACCTCCAGGCGGCCTGGTGCCGGGCGGCCGTCCGGCAGCGGAATGTGGAGTGGTCCCGCGCCCTGCTCGGCGCGCCGTCCGAGCCGCCCGCCGCCTCGCCCCTCCCGGGCTCGCCGCTCGCCCCGACCGCGCCGCCGTCCCCGGGCGCCCCGGCCGGTGCCCAGCCCGCCGCTCCGTCCTGGCGCGATCCGGCGAAGCTGCTGTCCGCCCTGCCCCCGGCCGAACGGGCCCAGTGGGTCGCGGACTTCATCGCGGCCCACGGGCTGTCCGACGCCTTCCGGCTGCTGGGGGTGTGCGCGGTGCCCTGGGCCGAGCCGCTGGGCCGGGCCGTCGTGGACGCGCTCGACATCGCCCGCGACGCGGGCAGCTATCCGTGGAGCTTCAGCGGTGTCATGGGGCTGGCCGAGCGCTGTCTGGACCCGGACCAGGCCGACCGGCTCGAAGTGCTCACCGCGATACCGGACGAGCCGGCGGACGGCTCGCCAGGTGCCGGGAGCTACTGGTCGGAGGCGTTCCAGCGCCTGGTGGGCACGCTCCGGCTGCGCGCGGCGATGCGCCGCGAGCTCGAACCGCCGGACACGGCGGCGGTCAGCCCGGTGCCATAGCGCCGGCCGGGACCCACGGCCCGTGGCGCGCGGGTCAGGCGGCCACCGGCCGTACGTTCTCCCTGACCCACTCCACGATCGAGGCGGTCGTGGCCCCCGGGGTGAAGATCTCGGCCACCCCCAGCTCCTTGAGCAGCGGGATGTCCGCGTCGGGGATGATGCCGCCGCCGAACACCTTGATGTCCTCCGCGTCCCGCTCCCGCAGCAGCTCGATCACCTTCGAGAAGAGCGTCATATGCGCGCCGGAGAGGATGGACATCCCGATCGCGTCGGCATCCTCCTGGATCGCGGTGTCGACTACCTGCTCGGGCGTCTGATGCAGGCCGGTGTAGATGACCTCCATGCCCGCGTCGCGCAGCGCCCGCGCGATGACCTTCGCCCCGCGGTCGTGACCGTCGAGCCCGGGCTTGGCCACCACCACACGGATCGGACCGGTCACACCCATCGCAGCCTCCATGTCGCGAACGTGAACGAACGTTATCTCCAGGATCCCGCAGCCAGCCGTTTCACGGCACGCGGCGAAGGGGAAATCACACGTGGGACACATTCACCTCGGCCGCGCCCACCTCCTCCTCGGCCGCCGCAAGGCGGTCACCCACGTCGGGCCGGCCAATCAGGGGAGCCGCAGCGGGGACCGTCGCACCGCGCCGCGCCGTCAGCGAGGGCCGCCTGGCGCCGCGGTGCGACGGAGCGGTCGTACCGCGACGACCACGAACCGTCCGCCGCCGGCTGCCCGCGAGGGCATGCGGGGGACAGCGCCGCCTCCCGCGCGCCGTTCAGGAGGTCGGCCGCCATGGGCCTCACCCGAATCCCCATCCCCTTCCCGATCCCCATCCCGATCCGTATCCGCGCCACCGTTCTCGACCTGGCGGTCCTCGCCGGGCACCTCCTCCTCTATCCGACCGGCCTGCTCCAGGAGCGCCCGCCCGCCGCGCCGCCGCCCGGCGCCGCGCCCCGGCTGCCCACGGACGGCCGGGCCCACCGCCCGGTCCTTCTGCTGCACGGCTTCATCGACAACCGCTCGGTGTTCGTTCTGCTGCGCCGCTCCCTGCGCCGGCACGGCCGGCAGCATGTGGAGGCGCTCAACTACTCCCCGCTGACCTGCGATCTCCGCACCGCCGCCGCGCTGCTCGACCGGCATGTGCGGGAGATCTGTGAGCGCACCGGCCACAGCCGGGTGGATGTCGTCGGCCACAGCCTGGGCGGCCTGATCGCCCGTTATTACGTGCAGCGGCTGGGCGGGGACGCCCGGGTGCACACGCTGGTCACCCTGGGCACCCCGCACTCCGGCACCCGCACCGCGCCCCTGCTGTCCGCGCATCCGCTGGTGCGGCAGATGCGCCCGGACTCCGATGTGATCGAGGAATTACGGCGCCCCGCGCCCGGCTGCCGTACCCGGTTCATCGCCTTCTGGAGCGAGGTGGACCAGCTGATGATCCCCGCGGAGACAGCGAGGATCGACCATCCGGATCTCCTGGCGCACAGCGTCCGCGTCAACGGAATCGGACATCTCACCCTTCCGGTGCACCATGCGGTCGCCGCCGACATATGCGAGGCGCTGGACGCCGCCGAGGGGGTACCGACAGACGCTTCAGGCGCCGCCTCGGTTGCGTGACAGGGCCGGAAGTTGCCGAACAGTAATCGAACACCCGGCCAAATTACGGCGTCCAGTCCACCGAAAGGCGGCCAAATGCCCGTGCCGGCGTTACTCAAAACCTGATGAAGATTGTCGCCGTCCCAAACTGGCGGGTACAGTCGCCGCTAATTCTCCTGCTGCCGAGGCGAAAGAGAAGTGGTGGTGAACGACCGTCACCCGTCGGGGATCACAACCTCGACCGTCCCCGCTCCCGACGCCTCATATCCGTACTACGAGGCATACGACCAGCAGGGCACAGCGCACGGCTACGCCGGGTACGACGGCTACTCCACCGGCAACTTCGACGGCCTCGCCGCCTCCTACAGCGACGGCGACCCTCTCTTCGGCGCCCTTCCCGGCAGCCATGACGGCGGCGGCTACGGCACCGGCCACGATGGCTCCGCCAGCGGGCAGTACGACGCCACGCAGTGGGGCAGCACCGGCGGCGCCTATGACTCCGGCACCTATGACACCACCGCGATGTGGGCCAGTTCCGGCGTCCCGCTGTCCGGCACCATCCCGGCCCAGCAGGGCTCCGACACCGGCGGCCAGTGGGACGCCACCGCCTGGGACACCTCCGGCCACCACGACCTGACGGCCGCCCAGGTCCCCCAGTCCGCCCAGTCCGCCGAGTGGGACGGCACCGGGCAGTTCGACACCTCCGGGGTCGACACCGGGCAGACCCAGTTCTGGGACATGAGCGCCTACGCGACCGTCGACGAGTCGCAGTACGGCCAAAGCGAATACGGCCAAAACGATTACGGCCAGGGCGAGTACCAGGAGGGCGGGTACGAGCACGGCGGATATCAGCAACAGCCCGCCGAGCACCCGTACGCCGCCCCCGAGGCGGAGCCGGAACCCGGGGCGGCGGCCGTGCACCAGGCCGAGACCCAGACCTCCCTCATGGTCCTGGACCTCGACTCCCCCCAGGCCGGCACGGCCGACTCCGCCGATTCCCCCGAAACCACCGCCCCCTCGGACCTCGCCGACTCCGCCGACGACGCCGACTTCGAGGGCGACAGGACCACCGAGTCCGAAGCGGTACAGCTGCCCTCCCCCCGCCGGGAGAGCGGCCGCAGCCGTCGCCGCGCCCCCTCGGCCCGCCCCAAACGCTCGGCGCTCCTCACCGTCGCCGTCCCCTCCGTCTGCGCGCTGGGCGTCACCGCCGTGGCCGCCGCCTCCGTCAGCAACCTCGGAGACGACAAGAAGGACGCCAAGACCACGCAGGCCGCCGCGGACACCCCGCCGGTCAAGGCCTCGGTCGCCAACAGCAAGCTGGACACCCAGCTCGCCGCGGGCCTCGAGGACGCCGATGACTTCCGGGCCCGCGCCAGCCGCACCCAGGAGCGGATCGACCTCCGGGCGCGCCAGGCGGCGGAGAAGAAGCGCAAGATCGAGGAGGCCGCGCGCAAGGAAGCGCTGCGGCCGAAGTTCGCGCTGCCCGTCGCGCAGCACGGCCTGAGCGCCACCTACGGCCAGGCCGGCATCAACTGGATGTCGGTGCACACCGGCATCGACTTCCCGGTCAGCTACGGCACGCCGGTCATGGCCGCGACCGACGGCACCGTACGCACCCAGTGGAACGACGCCTACGGCAACATGGTCATAGTGACCAGCCCGGACGGCACCGAGACCTGGTACTGCCATCTGAGCAGCGCCAAGATCCGGGGCGGCACGGTGAAGGCCGGGGACGTCATCGCGTACTCCGGGAACTCCGGCAACTCCACCGGCCCGCACCTCCACTTCGAGGTGCACCCCGGCGGCGGTTCGGCCATAGACCCGCTCTCGTGGCTGCGCAGCCACGGCCTCGACCCGACGTAGGCGTAGGCGTACGCGGCCTAGGCGTCGCAGGCATAGGCGCCCTGGGCGGCGGCACCGCGGCCCGCGCGGGCCGCGGTGCACCCCCCTACAACTTCACAGCTTCTCTACCGGTGCGTATCTCAGCAGCAGCCGCTTCGGCTTCTCCCCTCCGAAGTCGATCGTCGCCTCCGCGTTGTCCCCGCTTCCCTTCACCGCGACCACGGTGCCGAGCCCGAACGCGTCATGGGTGACCCGGTCGCCGATGGCCAGCGCGACCACCGGCCGCTCCTTGGCCCGCCGCGTGGCGAAGCCGGCGGCCCCGGCGCCCGCCCTCGAACGCGACGAGGACAGCGAGGACGCGACCCCCGCGGCGGCCCCGATGGCCCCCATCGACGCCGACGGGGTGGCGGGCCCGGTGCGCTGCCAGCGCACATACTGGTCCGGGATCTCCTCCAGGAACCGCGACGGCGGGTTGTACGCGGGCTGCCCCCAGGCGCTGCGCATCGTCGACCGCGTCAGATAGAGCCGCTCACGCGCCCGCGTGATGCCGACATACGCCAGCCGCCGCTCCTCCTCCAGCTCCTTGGTCTGGCCGAGCGCACGCATATGCGGGAAGACCCCGTCCTCCATACCGCTGAGGAAGACCACCGGGAACTCCAGGCCCTTGGCGGTGTGCAGCGTCATCAGCGTGATGACCCCGGCGCCCTCGGCGTCGTCGTCCGGGATCTGGTCGGAGTCTGCGACGAGCGCGACCTGCTCCAGGAACTCCGCGAGCGTGCCCGGGGTCTCCTCGCCGCGATCCTGCTCGTACTCCAGGGCGACGGCCGCCAGCTCCTGGAGGTTCTCGATGCGGGTCTCGTCCTGCGGGTCCGTGGACGCCTGGAGCTCCGCCAGATAGCCCGTGCGCTCCAGCACCGCCTCGACCACGGTGGCCGGCCCCGCCCCCGACTCGGCGATCGTCCGCAACTCCTCCATCAGGACGTTGAACCGCTTCACCGCGTTGGCCGAGCGGGCCGCCATGCCGTATGCCTCGTCGACGCGGCGCAGCGCCTGCGGGAAGGTGATCTTCTCGCGCTGCGCCAGCGCGTCGATCATCGCCTCGGCGCGCTCGCCGATGCCGCGCTTCGGCACGTTCAGAATGCGGCGCAGCGGGACGGAGTCCTCCGGGTTGGCCAGCACCCGCAGATACGCCAGGACGTCACGGACCTCCTTGCGCTCGTAGAAGCGCACGCCGCCGACGACCTTGTACGGCAGGCCGACCCGGATGAAGACTTCCTCGAAGACACGGGACTGGGCGTTGGTCCGGTAGAAGACGGCGACGTCTCCGGACCTGGCGTCGCCCGCGTCCGTCAGCCGGTCGATCTCGTCGGCGACGAACTGCGCTTCGTCGTGCTCGGTGTCGGCCACATAGCCGGTGATGGTCGCCCCGGCGCCGGCGTCGGTCCACAGGTTCTTCGGGCGCCGGTTCTCATTGCGCTCGATGACGGCGTTGGCCGCGCTGAGGATCGTCTGGGTCGAGCGGTAGTTCTGCTCCAGGAGGATGGTCGTGGCGTCCGGGTAGTCCTCCTCGAACTGGAGGATGTTCCGGATCGTGGCGCCCCGGAAGGCGTAGATCGACTGGTCGGCGTCGCCCACCACGCACAGCTCGGCGGCCCCGAGCACCTCGCCCTCGTCCGCGCCGCCGTCCGCGGCGGCCACCGGGCCCGGCCCGACCAGCTCGCGCACCAGCGTGTACTGCGCGTGGTTGGTGTCCTGGTACTCGTCGACCAGGACGTGCCGGAAGCGGCGGCGGTAGTGCTCGGCGACGTCGGGGAACGCCTGGAGCAGATTGACCGTCGTCATGATGATGTCGTCGAAGTCGAGGGCGTTGGCCTCGCGCAGCCGCGACTGGTACATCACATACGCCTCGGCGAGCGTCTTCTCGAAGCCGTCCGCGGCCTGCCCGGCGAAGGTCTCCTCGTCGATCAGCTCGTTCTTCAGGTTCGAGATCTTGGCGCTGAAGGACTTGGGCGGATACCGCTTCGGGTCCAGGTCGAGATCCCGGCACACCAGCGCCATCAGCCGCTTGGAGTCCGCCGCGTCGTAGATCGAGAAGGAGGAGGTGAAGCCCAGCTTCTTGGACTCCCGGCGCAGGATGCGCACACAGGCGCTGTGGAAGGTCGACACCCACATGGCCTTCGCGCGCGGGCCGACCAGCTCCTCGACCCGCTCCTTCATCTCGCCCGCGGCCTTGTTGGTGAAGGTGATGGCGAGGATCTGGCCGGGGTGGACCCCGCGCGCGCCGAGCAGATACGCGATGCGGTGGGTGAGCACCCTGGTCTTGCCCGACCCGGCGCCCGCGACGATCAGCAGCGGCGAGCCGGTGTGCACCACGGCGGCCCGCTGCTGCTCGTTCATCCCCTCGAGCAGCGCGGACGTGTCCACCGCGGGCCGCGCCGCGCCGTCGCGGTAGTACGCCTCCCTGGGGACGGGCGCGTCGAACTTCCCGTCGAAGAGGTCGTGTGGAACGCCCTCAGCTGCGGGGTGGCCGTCGTCCTCGGGCGGCGGAGGCTCCTCGTCCGAGGGCCCGAGGTCCGCCAGGAAGCTGTCGTCAAAGAGGCTGCTCATCGCTCACCGAGTCTAGGCTGCCGCACTGACAGCGTACGTGCGGATGTCACGAAACGGTTTCGGGACAATTCGAACACCAGGCTTCACATGAGCCCCACAAGCCCACTACCGTCCTCGATCAGGCGGTCCGGAACCCGTCGGCGACCGCGTCGACACGGGCTGTCTCCGCCGAGTCCGGTCCCGCCGCGAGGCAGCCGGAGCCGGGGACCCAGAGGCACCACTGGGGTGAATCGGACCATGTGGCGACGTCGGCCGTCACCATCCGGTCCGTAGGGCAGCCTTCCGACGCCCGAACCCGACAGCTAACCCGGTAGGCGGTCCACGGAAGGAGTCGCCTCCCTTGGCGTCGCACCGCAAGCCGCGGACCCGAATACTGGACTCGGCCACCGGCCGCCGCACCGCCGTCGGCGTCACGACGGCCGCCCTCGCATCCGTCACCCTCCTCTCCCAGACGGCGAGCGCCGAGCCCGGCAAGCCGAAGCCGTCGGTCGAAGAGGTCAAGAAGAAGGTCGACACCCTCTACCACCAGGCGGAGTCCGCCACCCAGAGCTACAACGCGGCCAAGGAGCGCACCGGCCGGCAGCGCGCCAAGGTCGACCAGCTCCTGGACAGCGTCGCCAAGCGCACCGAGAAGCTGAACGAGGCGCGGCGCACCCTGGGCAGCCTCGCGGCCGCGCAGTACCGCAACGGCGGCATGGCCTCCAGCGCCGCGACGCTGCTGTTCGCCTCGGATCCGAAGGGCATCTTCGACCAGTCCCATCTGATGGACCGGCTGTCCAGCGGGCAGAAGAAGGCCGTCGACGACTTTCTGACCCAACAGGCCACGGCCGCCAAGGAGCGCACCAAGGCCAGTGAGAGCCTGGCCACGCTGACCCGCTCGCAACAGGAGCTGAAGACCCAGAAGCAGACCGTCCAGGGCAAGCTCACCCAGGCGCGCCAGTTGCTCTCGAAGCTGACCGCGGAGGAGAAGGCGCGGCTGGCGGCGATTGAGAAGAAGAAGGAAGAGGAGGCCCAGCGCAAGGCCGCGGAGCTGGCGCGGCAGCAGCGGGAGGCGGCGGCGAAGCGACAGCAGGAGCAGCAGGCGCAGCAGAAACAGCAGGAACAGGCGAGCGGCTCCAGCTCTTCGGGGTCCGCCGGCTCGTCCGGGTCTTCGGGTTCGTCGGGCTCCTCGGGCTCTTCGGGTTCCTCCAGTTCGCAGACCACCAAGGCCGACAAGGCCATCGCCTTCGCGCGTGCCCAGGTCGGCAAGCCGTACGTCTGGGGCGCGACCGGCCCCAACTCCTACGACTGCTCGGGGCTCACCCAGGCCGCCTGGAAGGCCGCCGGGGTCTCACTGCCGCGCACGACCTGGGACCAGGTGAAGGTCGGCACGCGGGTGTCGACCGCCGACCTCCAGCCGGGCGATCTCGTCTTCTTCTATGACGACATCAGCCATGTCGGCCTCTATATAGGCGACGGAATGATGATTCATGCCCCGAAGCCGGGTGATGTGGTGAAGAAGGCGCCGATCACCGAGATGCCGATCTACGGCAGCGTCCGGCCGGCGTAGCGGCTTCCCGGGTCCCGGAGGGCGGTCGGCCCACCGGGACCCGGAACCCGTCTCCCGGGACCCGGGAGACGGTGGCTCAGGTGCCGGGCTTGCGGCCGTACACGTAGACGTCGTCGCCGTTCCGCAGCAGGCTCCAGTACTTCTTGGCGTCCGCCTTGCGCATGTTCACGCAGCCGTGGGAGCCGGGCGGCGACCACACGCTCCCCGAGATGGAGTGGAAGGCCTGGCCGCCGTCGAAGAACTGGCTGTACGGCATCGGGACGTCGTAGATCGTCGACCAGTGGTCGATGTTCCGCCAGTAGATCTTCTTCAGCCCGACCCGGGTCTCATACCGGTCGCGGCCGGTGCGCACCGGCACCGGGCCGTACACCAGCCGCGAGCCGTCCTGGATCCAGCTCAGCTGGCGCGTGAGGTCCACACAGGCGATGCGGCCCTTGTTGGTGGGGCACTTCCTCGCCTTGTTCGGGTTGTGCCCGGCCGCCTTCTGCGTGTTGATCAGGTTCATCACGCCCCAGGTGACCGGTCCCGCATAGCCGATGGTCGGGCTGATGCCGTGGTTGACCTGGAACTTCTGGATCGCGAGGCAGTCCGCCCGCGACTGCCGCCCGTCCACCGGGCGGCCCAGGAACTTCTCCACCTTCTTCTGATACGGCCCCGTGCTCGTCGTGCACGACGAGGCGGCCTGCGCCGGAGTGGCCAGCGCCACCGCCAGCGGCACCACCATCCCCGCTACCCCCAAGGCCACGCCTGTCCGGCGGCCCCACGCCGCAAGTACCCCCACTATCCGCTCCCTTCGGCTGCCTTGCCCGATGAGACACACAGTGGGGACAAAAGGTTGCGCGGAACCTGACAGGAGCGGTCAGGCCCCAAGGGCGGTGCTCAGGGCGGTGCTCAGGTCCACAGGACGGCGACGAAGATGTTGGCCGTGGTCAGCAGCCCGACCGTGCCGAGGGCCGCGGCCTCCACCTTCTCGTCGTCGCGCTTCACATAGACCAGCCCCAGGATCACGATCAGCAGCGCCAGCTTCACGCCGATCTTGATGTTGTTGACGCTGTTGTCGTCGGCCTGGTTGAGCCCCACCAGCGCGGCGCCGGTCACCAGCATGGTGAGAGCGCCGTGCAGCATCCCCGGGGTCATCCGGCCCTCGCCCGCGCGCATCGGCTTCAGCTGCGCCAGGAAGCCGCCGAGCAGCGCGGCGATACCGACGATGTGCAGGCCGACGAAAACATTGATGAGGACGTCCATGACCTTGGAGCGTAGTTGGGCCCATATCAGCCCCCGGCAACCGGGTGGGCCACTATCGCCGCTTCGATCACGGCCGCCCTCGAGTCATCGGCGGCCCGGGCGCCGGGCGGTCGGTTACGGGCATCGGGGCGCCGAATCCGTCCACTCCCGTTCATCGCACCGCCCGCCCGCGGCCGCCCGCCTAGCTTCCTCCTCCAGGTGGCAGTCCGCCTCCCGTCAACCGAGGGTCCCCGCCTCATCGGCGGGCTGCCGCCTGCCCGACATCAAGCAACAAAGCACGCAACAGCACGCGAGAACGTGAAGGAAGGTGGCCGCCGCCGTGGCGTCGCACAGGAAGCCCAAGCAGCGCTCGCTCACCGCCGGCACCGCCTGGACAGCCGCCGCCATCGCCCTCGCGGGGGCCGCCACCACCGCCTTGAGCGGCACCGGCCACGCCGAGACCCGCCTCACCCCCGCCCAGGTGAGGGCGAAGGTGGACCAGTACCAGCGGGAGGCCGAGGAGGCCAACGAGAGATACAACGGCGCGAAGGTGAAAGCGGACCGGGCCCGCGAGTCGTTCGACGACCTGCGCGACGAGGCGGCCCGCCGGACGGCGCGGCTGAACGCCTCGCGCAACGCCCTGGGCGCCTACGCCACCGCCCAGTACCGCTCCGGCACCATCTCCCCGACCCTCCAGCTCGCGCTCTCCTCCTCCCCCGGGCAGTATCTGCGGCGCGCCTCACTCGCCGACCACGCGGGCAGCCGCCAGGCCGCCGCCGTCGCGGGGCTGGCCCGCCAGAGCCGGGAGTTACGCCAGGTGCGCGGCGAGGCGCAGGACCGGCTCGACCAGTTACGCGGCGCCCAGGCGGCGCTCGCCCGCCACCGGGGCGCCGCCCGTAAGAAGCTCGCCGCCGCCGAGGCCCTGCTCGACCAGCTGACCGGCGAACAGCGCCGCCGCTACGAGGCCCAGGGCGCCCACGGCGCGGACACCGGGCTCGGCACCGCCCCGTACGCCCCCGTCTCCGGCCGCGCGGCCCGCGCCGTCTCGTACGCGTACGGGGCGCTCGGCAAGCCGTACGTCTGGGGCGCGACCGGCCCGCGCGGCTACGACTGCTCGGGGCTGACCCAGGCCGCCTGGCGGGCCGCCGGGGTAGCCCTGCCGCGCACCACCTACACCCAGATCAACGCGGGCCGGCGGGTCTCGCGCACCGAGCTCGCCCCCGGTGACCTGGTCTTCTTCTACTCCGGCGTCAGCCATGTCGGCCTCTACATCGGCGGCGGCCGCATGATCCACGCCCCGCGCCCCGGCGCGCCCGTCCGCGTGGCGCCGATCGACCAGATGCCGTTCTCGGGCGCGACCCGGCCCGCGTAGCGTTCTCCTGGATCAGCGTCGAGCCGCGCGCGAAGGAGACCCGCACCCGTGTCGGACGAAACCGTCGCCCAAAAGCCGGCCCCAGCGGCCGTCGTGCTGTCCGGCTACGGCCCGGTCGGCCGGGCGTACGCCGAGCACCTGGCCCAGCACGGCGAGGCCCTGGCACGCCGGTACGGGGTGCGGCTGCGCCTGGCGGCCGTACGGGCCCGCTCGGCCGAGTATCTGCCGCCCGCCGACGGGACGCCCACCGACGGGACGCCCGCCGACAGCACGGGCACCTGGGCGCCGCTGCCGCCCCGCTCCGCCTGGGGCCCGGCCCTGCCGCTGGCCGGGACGCTGGACCGTACGGGGGCCGGGGTGCTGGTCCAGTGCGTGCCGTCCTCCCCCGAGGTGTGCGACCAGGCGGCCGCCGAGGCGCTGCTCGCCCTGCGCCGCGGCGTGCATGTGGTCACCGCCACCAAGAGCCATCTCCTCAGCCACTGGCGGGAGCTGGGGCTCGCCGCGGCGGCGGGCGGCTCTCTGATCAGGATCTCGGGCGCCACCGGCGCCGCCCTGCCCGCGGCCGACCTGGCCAGGGCGGGCGTACGCGGCCTTGGCTGCCGCTCCATCCGCGCCTGCCCGAACGGCACCGCCACCTTCGTACTCGACCGCCTGGCGGCCGGAGACTCCCTGCCCGACGCGGTCGCCGAGGCACGGCGGCGCGGCATCGCCGAGGCCGATCCCAGCGCCGATCTGTCCGGCTCCGACGCCGCCACGAAGGCGCGGCTGCTGGCGGCCCTGCTGTGGGGGTGGGACGCCTCGGCGATCCGTACCGAGACCGAAGCGGTGGACGAGGGCGCGGCGCGGGCCGCGCGGGCGGCCGCCGCCTCGGACCACCGCCTGCGGGCGGTCGCGAGCGCGACCGCCGACGAGCCGCTGCTGGTCCGCGTCCGCCTGGAGCGGACCGCTCCCGGCGACCCGCTGCACGCGCTCACCGGGCCCGAGAAGGCCGTGGTCTACGGCTGCCCGGACGCGGGCGACATCACCGTGAGCGGCGGCCGCTCCAGCCCGCTCGGCGCGGCGCTCGCCATGGTCAAGGACACGCTGGACGTGGCCGCGCCGCGGCGCCTCGGCTTCGGGTGAGACGGGGCCACGGTGCCACGGGGCCCGGGCTCAGGCGACGAGGTCGGGGGTGAGCGCGGCCGGGTCCGCGGCGCCCAGCAGGGTCATGGTGTGGGCGAGTTCGGCGGTGAGCCGCTCCACGGCCTCCTGAACCGCGGCGGCCCCCTCCGTGGCCAGGCCCCACAGCGCCGGGCGGCCGACGAACACCGCGCGGGCGCCCAGCGCGAGGGCCGCGGCGATGTGCTCGCCGCGGCGCACCCCGCTGTCGGCGTACACCTCGACGCCGGTGCCCGCGAGCGCCTCGGCCACGCGCGGCAGCGCGGACGCCGAGGTCACGCTGCGGTCGAGCTGGCGGCCGCCGTGGGTGGAGACCACCACGCCCGCGCCCCCGTGGTCGGCGACGACCCTGGCGTCGTCCGCCCGCAGCACCCCCTTGACCACGACCGGGAGCCCGCTGGTCTCGCGCAGCCAGCCGATCAGGTCCGGCGTCAGGTCCGGTTCCGACTGGACCTCTTCGCGCGGGAGCACCTGGCGGCCCTCGAGGTTGACCAGGCGCACGGTCGGGTCGAGGTCGGCGGCGCGCTGCTTCTCGCCGCGGCGGCCGAGCACCGGCAGGTCGACGGTGAACAGCAGGGCGCGGGCGCCGTGGTGGGCGGCGCGCCGGACGAGTTCGGCGGTCAGGCCGCGGTCGCGGGTGACGTACACCTGGTACCACCAGGGCGCGCCCGACGCGGCGATGTCCTCGAAGCGGCTGGCGGTCCAGGTCGTCACGCCCAGCAGGGACCCGGCCCCGGCCGCGCCCTTGGCCATCTCCCGCTCCCCGTCAGGGTGGGCGTACTCCTGGCCCGCCATGGGCGCTACCAGCACAGGGGTGGCGACCTCGGTGCCCAGCACCGTCGTACGGGTGGCGACCCCGGACACCCGGCGCAGCACGTGCGGCAGCAGCCGCAGCGCGTCCCAGTCGCGCAGCCCCTCGTCCCGGGTGACGTCACGTACGGCGCCGGAGGCGTAGTAGGTGTAGGCGTGCGGCGGCAGGCGCCGCTCCGCTTCGGCCTCCCAGGTCTGCCACCACTCCGGTTCCGGTGCCGCCGACTCTCCCGCGGTGCCCATCGCTCGCGCCTCCTCCCGGCCCGCGGCCACAAGTCGCGGGCGGCTCAAGCACGTTATGCACAGGAGCGCGGGGACCGGAAACGTTTCGCCTCTGAGCGTTCCGGCCGGCCGTGCCACCCTCGGTCAATCGGCTTCCGTTCCGTATATGCTGCGGCGAATTTTCGATTTTTCTGTGCAGAAGGCGGGGAACAGCGCGATGCGTGGGATGCGCAAACCGGGTCGGGCGGCCGTGGGCGCCGCGGTGGCGATCGGTGTGATCGGCGTGTTCGGAGTACTGACGGGCTGTTCCTCGGACTCGAACGACGACGACAAGGGCGGCAAGAGCGGCAAGAACAGCGCCAAGAGCGGCGGCGGCGTCAAGACGGCGGCCGCGGGCGGCGAACTCGGCGGCCCGGACACGGCCTGCGCGCTGC
This sequence comes from Streptomyces sp. NPDC021225, assembly GCF_044332865.1. NCBI lineage: Bacteria > Bacillati > Actinomycetota > Actinomycetes > Kitasatosporales > Streptomycetaceae > Streptomyces > Streptomyces sp. NPDC021225. The sequence goes on from NZ_JBIRPV010000007.1 coordinate 311,119, forward strand.
CGGTGCGGTTCAGCCTCGCCAAGTCGTGGAAGCCGGAGGCGGTGAAGGAGCTGGAGGGGGCGGACCCCGAGCTGGGCTCCACGCTGCTCTCGCAGGGGCCGGTGACCCTGGTCTGCGAGATCGACGCGAAGCCCGCCGGGCACGTCGGCTTTCTGCGCGTCTGGACCGGGGACAAGGGCAAGGCCGCGGCCGGCGCCGAGCCCCGGCAGCTGCTGAAGGCGTTCATCGCCGAGGAGAAGGGCGTACGCGACGCCCGGTACAGCGAGGTGAAGGCCGGCGACCTGCCCGCCGCGGAGATCAGCTACATCCTCGACGTCCCCGACCTGGACGAGTCCAAGCGGGAGCGTGCGCTCGCGGTGGTGACCCCGAAGGGAGGTGTCGTGCTGCACCTCGGCGGGCTCGACAGCGAGGAGCACGACGCCATGCTGCCCGCGTACGAGCTGGCCAAGCAGACCATGGCACGCGCCGACGGCTGACAGGCAACAAGCAACTGGCGGCCCGGGAGACGGGCCCGGGCCGCCGCGGCGAAGCCGTGGCGCCGCTACGCGGGCAGGCCGAGGCCGCGGATCAGCTGGGCGACCTCGGCGCGGTAGATCTTGTCCGGGCGCGGGGTCTGGACCCGCATATGGCCGTAGATCTCCAGTGAGACCAGGCCGTGCAGATGGCCCCAGAGGCGGAGCGCGATGGCCACGGCGGCGGGCGGCAGGCCGGGGAACTCCTCGCGCACCTCGGCCGCGAGCTTGGGGTCGAAGTCCGACCACGCGAACTCGGCTTCCGGGTAGAGCGCCTTGGCGTGCGGCCAGGCCCCGGCGGCCAGGCCGGTCAGCCCGGCGCAGACGCGGTGTTCGGCCTCGGGCGCGGCGCTGCCCTCGGGCGCCCGGTAGCCGGGTACGGGGTCGCCGTAGATCAGCCGGAAGCCCTCCGGGCTGGTGAGAGCCCAGTCGCGGAAGGCGTTGGCCCAGGCCGCGATGCGGCCGGCCGGGTCGTCGGCGGGGCAGGCGTCCCGGGCGGCCTCCACGGCGTCGGCGAGCGAGGTGTACACGTCGCTGATCAGCGTGGTGACCAGGTCGTCCCGGGTGGCGAAGTAGCCGTAGATGGCGTTGGCCGTCATGCCCATCTCGCGGGCGATGGCCCGCAGGGTGATCGCGTCCGGCCCGCCCGAGGACATCAGCCCCAGCGCGACCTTCTTGATCTCGGCCGTCGTCTCGGCGCGCAGCCTCTCCCGCCGTCCTGTCGTACCCACGGGAGCACTCTACAGCGTCACAATCCTTGGTTTCCGTATAAAAACTTCACACCGTATAGTCACGGCACGCCATATAGAGCACGGCTCGCACAGGGGAGATTTCTGTCATGCGCATTGGAGTCATAGGCGCCACCGGCGGCATCGGACAGCGCGTCGTCACCGAGGCTCTCGGCCGGGGCCACCACATCACCGCGCTCACCCGCGACGCCTCCCGTATCGAGGAGGACCGCGAGAACGTGGTCTGGAAGAGCGTCGACATCTTCGACGCCGACGCCGTGGCGGCGGTCCTGCCCGGGCTAGACGTCCTGATCAGCGGCTTCCAGCCGGGCAACGCCGCCCGGGACCTCGCGGACACCGTGCGGCGCTCGATCGCCGACCCCACCGCGTACGCCACGGCGGCCACGTCGCTGCTGAAGGCCCTGGAGAGCCACCCCAGGACCCGGCTCATCGTGATCGGCGGCGCGGGCAGCCTGGAGATCAGGCCGGGCGTCACCCGCGCCGACTCCGACGAGGACCTGTACGCGACGCTGGACTCGATCGGCCTGCCCAGGGAGTACGCGGCCGCGGTCCGGGGCCACCGGGACGCCCTGAACGTGCTGCGCACCTCGAACCGGCTGTGGACCTACCTCAGCCCGGCCGAGGAGATCGCCCCCGGCGAGCGCACCGGCCGCTTCCGGCTCGGCGGCGACCAGCCGGTCCTGGACGCCGAGGGGCGCAGCCGCATCTCCTTCGAGGACGCCGCCGTCGCGCTGATCGACGAGGCCGAGCTGCCCCGGTTCGTCCAGCGGCGGTTCACGATCGGCTACTGAGGCCCGAGGGTCACACCAGGCGGGTCACACCAGGCGGCGGGCGGTCGCCCACCGGGTCAGCTCGTGGCGGTTGGAGAGCTGGAGCTTGCGCAGCACCGCCGAGACATGGCTCTCGACCGTCTTCACCGAGATGAACAGCTGCTTGGCGATCTCCTTGTACGCGTAACCGCGGGCGATCAGCCGCAGCACCTCGCGCTCGCGCTGGGTGAGCCGGTCGAGGTCCTCGTCCACCGGCGGGGCGTCCGTGGAGGCGAAGGCGTCGAGGACGAAGCCGGCGAGGCGGGGCGAGAAGACGGCGTCGCCCTCGGAGACCCGGAAGATCGCGTCGACCAGGTCGGTGCCGGTGATGGTCTTGGTGACATAGCCGCGGGCGCCGCCGCGGATCACCCCGATGACATCCTCGGCGGCGTCCGAGACCGACAGCGCCAGGAACCGCACCGGCCGGTCGGGGTCGGCCATCAGCGCGGCGCTGCGGCGCAGCACCTCGACGCCTCCGCCGCCCGGGAGGTGGACGTCGAGGAGGACCACCTCCGGCCGGGTGGCGCCGATCACCGTGACGGCCTGGTCGACGTCCGCCGCCTCCCCGACCACCTCGACGCCCGTGCGGGCCGTCTCCCCGATCTCGGCCTGGACGCCGGTCCGGAACATCCGGTGGTCGTCGACGAGGACGACCCGCACTCGGCGGCCCTCCGTCCCGTCCGCCGCCCCGCTCGCCCCGCCGGCCTCGTTCGCCGCCCCGCTCGCGTCGGTCATGTCGTCGTCGCCGCCCTCTCCATCTCCAGCTCCACTTCCGTGCCCCCGTCGGGCGCGGACCTCAGCCGCGCCGTACCGCCGTTGCGCCGCATTCTGCCGATGATGGACTCGCGCACGCCCATCCGGTCCTCCGGCACCGCGTCCAGGTCGAAGCCCGGGCCCCGGTCCCGTACGGAGATGAACACCGTGGCCCCCTCGACCTCGGCGAAGACCTGGACGGCCCCGCCGTCGCCACCGTACTTGGCGGCGTTGACCATCGCCTCGCGCGCCGCCTGGAGCTGCGCGGCCAGCTTCTCGTCCAGCGGGCAGTCGCCGACGACGACCACCTCGATCGGCACGCCGTGATGGTCCTCGACCTCGGCCGCGGCTGCCTTGACCGCCTCCGCCAGCGTGTCCGGCTCCTCCGCCTCGTCCTTGCCCCGGCCCTCCGGCCGGTACAGCCAGGCGCGCAGCTCGCGCTCCTGGGCCCGGGCCAGCCGGGCGACCTCGCGGGGGTCCTCCGCGTTCCGCTGGATCAGGGTCAGGGTGTGCAGCACGGAGTCGTGGACGTGGGCGGCGACCTCGGCCCGCTCCTGGGCGCGGATGCGCATCAGGCGCTCGTCGGAGAGGTCCTGGGCCATCCGCACCAGGTACGGGCCCGCGAGCAGCGCGATGCCCACCAGCACCGCGAGCGCGGCCTGGAGCACCGCGCCCAGGTGCTTGGCCGAGCCCTGGAGCACGACGATGCCCGTCACCCCGGCGCCGACCAGCACCACCCCGGCGGCCCCCCGCGCGATCGGCAGCACCTGCTTGCGGCGGCTGAGCTCGACCCACTGGGAGCGCCGCGAGTTGTCCGCCTGGCGCCAGACCAGGGCCACGCCCGCGCTGATCAGCAGCAGCGGCCAGACGTAGATGTTGGCGCGGCCCAGCTGGAAGTTCTCGACGAAGACGCCCATGCCGACCAGCAGCGCGAGCAGGGCGAAGACCTGCCCCTTGTCGGGCTTGCGGGCCAGAATGCGGCGGCCGCCCTCGGCGCCCCGGTCGGGGGCCGGGCGGGACGTCTCGACGCCGCCGAAGCCGAGCGGCACCACGAACCAGAACAGCGCGTACACCAGCGCGCCGAAGCCCTCGGCCATCAGCAGCGCGATGAACACGAACCGCACCCAGGACACCGGCAGCCCCAGATGCCCGGCGAGACCACGCGCGACGCCCCCGAGCATCCGCCCCTCGGCGCTGCGGTACAGCTTGCGCGGGGGCGGCTCGGCGGACGGGGGCGCGGCGGCGGTCATGCCCCGATCGTCACACGTCCGGCGGCATCCGGGCATCAGGGTCGCCCCTGATGGATCCCCGACGGGGCCGTCGGCAGGGTCAGGAGGAACTCTCCTCGATCTTGAAGCCCTCCTTGACGTTCTGGAAGACCGGCAGGTACGTCTCCCACTCGTCCGCGGGCGCGCTCAGGTAGAGCGCGTACGCCTTGCCGCCCTCCTCGCCGAAGCCGAGGTCGATGGCGCGGTACCAGCGCTCCCGCCCCTGGAACTTGAACTCCCAGATGGCCCCGGGCAGGCCCCGGTACTTCGTCTCCGACAAGCGCATCCGCTCGAAGACCGGATACTCCTGCTTCAGCTGGGTCTCGAGCCCCTCGAAGTGCTTCACAGGGTCGGGGCCCGCCGGGTCGATGACGTTGACCATCAGCCTGGCCTTCTGGGACGAGTCCAGGAATCTGACCTCCTGGGTGCCGTCCACCGTGCCCTGCGAGCTGTTGTCGGGCTGGCGGGTCCAGTCGTCCGGCACGGGGAGGGAGACGCCGAACTCCGTCAGCTCGACCCGGTGATACCCGTCGGGAAGGGGCGGGATCTTGTACGTCGGCGACGCCGACGCGCTGGTCGCGCTGTCGGAGGAGCCGGGCCGCCCCCCGTCGTCCTTGCCCCCGCCGAGGTCGACGCCCGACAGATACACCCCGGCCGCCACCCCGACCACGGCCACCGCGGCCACCGACGCGGTCCACACCGCCTTACGGCTGCGGCGGCCGCCGTGCGGGGGCGGCGCCGGGGGGTACGAGTTCACATGGGTGTGGCCGTACCCGGGCGTGGGCGTGGGCGTGTGGCCGTACCCGGGCGTCGGCGTCGGCGTGTGGCCGTACCCGGGCGTCGGCGTCGGCGTATGGCCGTAGCCGGGCGTCGGCGTGGGGGTGGGGGTGTGGGTGGGCGCGGGGTCGACCGTGGGCGTGGGTGCGGGCGTGGCCGCGGGCAGCTGGGTGGTGAGGGCCTCCGGGTCCGGCCTAGGCATCGACGTGGTCTCCGGCAGCCCCGCCGGGCCGCGCAGCGCGCGGTCGATCTGCTCCCCGTTCGGCCGGTCCTCGGGCTCCTTGGCCAGCAGCGCCTCGATCAGCCCGGTCAGCGGCCCGGCCCGCAGCGGCGGCTCCAGCGGGTCGACGGCGATCGCGTACCCGGTCTCGATCGGCGTGGCCTTACGGAACGGCGGCCGCCCCTCGACGGCCTGATACAGCGTCGCGCCCAGCGCCCACAGGTCCGAGGCGGGCCCCGGGGTCCGGCCCCTGATCCGCTCGGGCGCGATGAAGTCGATGGACCCGACGACCTCGCCGGTCTTGGTGAGCGTCGAGGTGCCGGTCGCCATGGCGATGCCGAAGTCGGTGAGCACCACCCGGCCGTCGTCGCCGAGCAGCACATTGCCGGGCTTGACGTCGCGGTGCAGCACCCCCGCCGCGTGCGCCGCCCGCAGCGCGGCGATCATGCCGCGGCCGATCCGGGCCGTCTCGTCGGGGCTGATGGTCCGGCCGCCCTTGAGCAGATCGCCCAGCGTGGTCGAGGGCACGTACTCCATCACGATGCACGGCAGCCCCGAGTCCTCCACGACGTCATGGACGACCACCACATTGGGATGGGCTATGCGGGCGGCGCTGCGCGCCTCGCGGCGGGTGCGCTCGAAGAGGGTGGAGACCTCGTCCTCGGTGAGGTGCGGAGAGATATGCAGCTGTTTCAGCGCGACCTGACGGTCGAGCAGTTCGTCCTGGGCCCGCCAGACCGTGCCCATGCCGCCGCGGCCGATCTGCACGGCCAGCCGGTACCTGCCCGCGATCAGCCGCCCTTCGTCTGACACTGTGTGCCCCTCCCGCTCCCCCGACTGCCATGGCCCCCGCATATGTTCGATGCGCCACGATAGCCGCCGCGGCCTCGGGGAAGATCTCAGGGAAGGCCCAGGGTTGTCACGGATACAGCCGCGCCCGGCGGCTTGTCACCATGGTGAGCATGACCGATGCACCCACCGCCACGGGCCCCGCCCCAGGCCCGGCCGCCGGCCCGGCCGCGTCCGGCGAGCCGCGGCCGCCGATGAGGGCGCCGCTGCGCCGCAGCCGCGATCAGAAAATGATCTCGGGCGTGTGCGGGGGGCTCGGCCGGTTCTGCGACGTGGATCCGGTGATCTTCCGGGTGGTGCTCGCCGTGCTCGCCGCCGCGGGCGGCTCCGGCCTGATCCTGTACGGCTTCTGCTGGCTGCTGGTCCCTCTCCAGGGCGAGGAGGAGAACGAGGGCCGCAGGCTGCTCTCGGGCCGCGTGGAGGGCCCGGCGCTCACCGCGGTGCTGTGCGCCCTGGTCGGCTGCGGGCTGTTCCTGTCCATGCTCAACAACGGCAACATGATCTATTTCTCCATCATGCTCGTCATCGCCGCGGCCGGCGCGGGCTACTGGTCCCGCCACCGCCTCCAGGTGGCCGGCGAGGGCTCGGTGGACCCGGCGACGGCCCAGGCGGTGGCCGACGCGCCCCCCGAGACCAAGGCCCCGCCGTCGGCCTGGGACGGCCCCTCCTGGTGGCGCGACCCGATCGTCAAGGACGGCACGACGGGCCTGGCCGGCCAGGCCACGGGCTATCTGTGGGGCCCCGACGACGGCTCGGACGGCGCCGCGTACGCCCCCCGGGGCATCGGGCGGTGGACGCCCCGCCGGCCGATGCGCAAGGCGCCCGAGTCCACGTCGATCGGCGGCTGGACGTTTCTGCTCGCCGTGGCGGCGGGCGTGGCGGGCGCGTCCCCGACATGGTCCTCCCGGCCGCTGGGCACCAGCCTGGAGATCGGGTTCGCCTGCGCCCTGGGCGTCCTCGGGCTCGGCCTCGTGGTCAGCTCCCGGTACGGCCGCACGGGCTCGGGCACCGTCGTGCTCGCGGTGGTGACCGCCGCGCTGCTGGCGGCCTCGGCCTGGCTCCCCAAGTCCGTCACCACCGACTGGTCGCGCCGCACCTGGGCGCCCGAGTCCGCGGCGGCCGTGCGCGGCTCGTACGAGCTGGGCGGGGGCGTCGGCGAGCTGAAGCTGGACCGCATGTCCCTGGAGAAGGGTCAGATCGTCACCACGCACGCCGAGGTCGGCGCGGGGAAGCTGGCGGTCACCGTGCCCAAGGACGCGCGGCTGGAGCTGACGATCCATGTGGGCCTGGGCGACATCCGGCTGCCGGGCGAGAAGAGCGACGACATCGACATCGAGCCGGCCCGGGAGCGTACGGTGACCGTGCCGCCGGCGGACGGACACACCGCGAAGGGCACGCTGCGGCTGGACCTGGAGATCGGCCTTGGCAATGTGGAGGTGAGCCGGTCATGAAGCGCCACGCCTTCGAGCCGGGCAGGCTGTTCGCCGGACTCGTCGTCCTCGGGGTGGGCCTCGCGTACGGCCTGGACGCCGCCGGGGAGTGGGACCTGCCGCCCCTCGCGGCCCTGCCCGTGACCGTGGGCGGGCTGTGCCTGGCGGGGCTCGTCTCGGCGCTCGCCTTCGGCGTCCGGCGGCACCGCGCCCGCCTCACCGAGGACGCCGCCCCGCCGCTGCGCGACCTGCCCATGGACGAGCTGCGCCGGCGCTACGAGTCGATGCCCGCCGACCGCCGCGACGCGGCACGCGAGCCCCACCAGGGCCGGGACTAGGTGAACAGCTGCGCGCCCTGGCGCCTGCGGCGCTTGGAGAGGGCCATGTCCAGCGACAGATAGGGCGTGCCCGCGAGGACCAGCGGCAGCCAGGCCATCAGATACGCCAGATCGTTTCCGTAGTAGTAGGGATCCGACTGCCAGCTGACCGTCAGCCACAGGCTCAGCGAGATGAGCGCGCCGCCGAACGCCGCCAGCCGCCCCAGCAGCCCCACGAGCGTGCCGAGCCCGGCCGCCAACTCCCCGAAGGCGATGATGTATCCGAAGGTCGACGGGTCCTTCAGCGACTGGTCGATCAGCCACGGCACCGCGGAGCTGTCGCGCACGTTCCGCATCAGCTCGCCGACCGAGCCGGTGCCGCTGTCGGCCAGGAAGGCCGAGTCCGTCAGTTTGTCGATCCCCGCGTAGACGAACGTCACCCCGAGGAAGATCCGCAGCGGCAGCAGGGCGTACCGCGCGGCGGAGTCCCGCCAGCCGCCGCCGTGCCCGCCGCCGCTGCCGCCTATGCCGCCCACGCCGCTCATACTGCCCGAGCCGGCCCCGACCGTTCTGTCAGCATGCCTCATGACGCCCGCCTCTCCCGTTGCCTCGTCAACAAAACCTTACGGAGGAAACGGGGAGGCGACTCAGTCCAGAACGTCAATCGGATAGCGGTTTGTCTCCGCCCCCGCCGCGGTGATCACCTGCACCTCGACCCGCCCCGGCTCCACGTCCACCGGCACCGGCACGGTCAGCACGGAGTCGGTCGGGTTGCTGAAGCCCCCCGCGACCGGCACCAGCGGGACCTGCACATGCACCGCCCCGATGCGTACGACCATCCGGGCGAGCCGGTCCGGCTCCTGCGCGCCCGGGGGCACGAAGCCGCTGCCGCGGATCTCGATGTCGTCGCCGGTGCGGATCGGCGCGTCCCGGTCGAAGCCGCCCTCCTCGGGCCGGACCCGGACCACCGAGAGCACCGTGGGCCGCCCGCCCTCCGCGTACTTCCCGGCCAGGTACATCAGAGCCGAGACGGCCGCCAGCAGCACGAGCCCCCAGGGCAGTTCGGGCAGGCTCCAGGGCTCGCGCGCCAGCAGCACCGCGGCGAAGACGAGCACCACCGCGTGCACCACCACGTACTGCGCGTCCGCGAGGCTGCCGCGGCCCGCGTCGTCGGCCAGCAGGTCGGCGGCGCGCGGGCGCAGCGCCCGGACCTTCTGGAGCCGCTGCGAGCGCACCCGCGCCGCCACCACCAGCCGGGCCGCCACCGCGGCCACACAGCTCAGGGCGGTGACGGTGAGCAGCCCGGCGGCGCCTTCCAGGGCCAGCCCGTCGGCCGCGCGCTCCGCCTCGCCCGGGGCGAAGGCCAGCTCGACGGAGAGCATCAGCACCGCGTAGACCGCGAACAGCACCCACGCGGCGGCCACGGCGCGCGAGGTGGACAGGCGGTTGTCCTCGCCGACCAGCGGGGCCAGCGGGCCGCCGCTGCCGCGGTGCAGCAGGGCGGCGAGGGTCAGCAGCACGGCGGCGAGCACCGCGACGACCAGGGAGGCGGTGCGCGCCGCAGACCAGCCCGCGCCGACCGCCGTGGCCAGCTGCCCGATCAGCAGCGCGCCGACCGCGCCCCACACCACGAACAGGGTGCGCCGCCGCACCGACCCGCCCCACGCGACGCTCTCGGCGCGGCCGGTGTCCCAGGTCGTCCTGGCCGCCTGCGTCAGCTCGTCCGACACCCACTGCCGGGAGGCCTCGGCGGAGTGCGCGAGCGCCGCCGGAAGGCCCTCTCCGGCGGCGAACCGGTCGCGCAGGGCCAGGAACGCGGCCACCGCCTTCCGGTGCCCGTCACGGGCGTGCTCAGGGCACTCGCAACCGCTGTGCGTATGCCGCTCTGCCGTCGTGGCGTCTTCCGCCGTGTTCACCGCCACGAGGCGCTCCCGCTCGTCGTTCTCTCGGGTCAGTCGTGCTTGTCCCAACTGACAAGTGTCAAGAGGGGATTGTGCCGTAACTCGGAGGGTCTCAGCTCAGCAGGTCCGGTTCACCGCGGGTGATCTGCTGGTACAGAGGTTGATAGTTGATCCAGGCGACCAGGTCGGTGCCCAGCTGCTCACGGGTCTGCGCGGCGTTCCGGTGGTCGATCAGGACCGGCTTGCCCGCGGCCTTCGCGGCCAGCTGCACCTGGCATGAGCGCTCCATCGCGATAAACCACCAGGCGGCCGCGTCGACCGAGCCACCGACCGTCAGAAGGCCGTGATTGCGCAGGATGAGGGCCTTGTGGGTGCCCAGCGCCTCCGCGATGTCCCGTCCCTCCGCCTCGTCCACGACCACGCCCGTGTAGCGGTCGTAGAGCGCGTGGTCCTCGAAGAAGGCGCAGACGTCCTGGGTGATGGGGTCGAGCAGCTCGCCGAGCGCCGACAGGGCGCGGCCGTACGGCGAGTGGCAGTGCGCGACGGCTGTGACGTCCGGCCGCGCCTGATGCACCTGGGAGTGAACGACGAACGCCGCCTGGTTGACATGGTGCCGCCCCTGGACGACCCGGCCCGCCTGGTTGACGAGGATCAGATCGCTGACGGTGATGTGGCCGAAGGACATCCCGAAGGGGTTCACCCAGAAGCAGTCGGCGTACTCCGGGTCCCGCACGGTGATGTGGCCCGAGACGCCCTCCTCGAACCCGTACCGCCCGAAGAGGCGCAGGGCCGCGGCGAGGCGCTCCTTGCGGTGGCGCCGCTCGTCCTCGACCGAGGTGTGCTGCGGCGGCAGGATGAAGTGCAACTGGTCGGTGGGGATCGGCTCCGGCGTCGGCGGCATCGGCGGCTCACTCCTTGGCGCACTGTGTGCTCTCAGGGCTCGGAGCGGAAGCTACCTGGGGGTATCACAGGACGCCAGAGCTGAGACAGGGCCGGAACGACGGCGACGCCGCCGCCCATGGAACGTGGGCGGCGGCGTCGGCGTCGATAGGGGTTACGGGGTCACTCCCACTCGATGGTGCCCGGCGGCTTGCTGGTGATGTCCAGGACCACGCGGTTCACCTCGTCGACCTCGTTGGTGATCCGGGTCGAGATCCGCGACAGCACGTCGTACGGCAGCCGCGACCAGTCCGCGGTCATCGCGTCCTCGGAGGAGACGGGGCGCAGCACGATCGGGTGGCCGTAGGTGCGGCCGTCGCCCTGCACGCCCACCGAGCGCACATCGGCGAGCAGCACCACCGGGCACTGCCAGATGTCCCGGTCCAGGCCCGCGGCGGTCAGCTCCTCGCGCGCGATGGCGTCGGCCTCGCGCAGCAGGTCCAGACGCTCCTTGGTGACCTCGCCGACGATCCGGATGCCCAGGCCGGGGCCCGGGAACGGCTGGCGCTGGACGATCTCGTCCGGCAGGCCGAGCTCCTGGCCGACCATCCGCACCTCGTCCTTGAACAGCCGGCGCAGCGGCTCGATCAGCTCGAACTCGAGGTCGTCCGGGAGCCCGCCCACGTTGTGGTGGGACTTGATGTTGGCGGTGCCGGTGCCGCCGCCGGACTCCACCACATCCGGGTAGAGGGTGCCCTGCACCAGGAACTCCACGGCCTCGCCCGCGGCGCCCGCCTCGGCGACCAGCTCGGCCTGGGCCTGCTCGAAGACCCGGATGAACTCCCGGCCGATGATCTTCCGCTTCTCCTCGGGGTCGGACACCCCGGCCAGCGCGGTCAGGAAGCGCTCCTCCGCGTCGACGACCTTCAGCTGGACGCCGGTGACCGCGACGAAGTCCTTCTCGACCTGCTCGGACTCGCCCTTGCGCATCAGGCCGTGGTCCACGTACACGCAGGTCAGCTGGTCGCCGATGGCCCGCTGGACGAGGGCGGCGGCCACCGCGGAGTCCACGCCCCCGGACAGGCCGCAGATCGCGCGCTTGGTGCCGACCTGCTCACGGATGGCGGCGATGGACTCCTCCACCACATTGGTGGTGGTCCAGCTCGGCTCGATCCCGGCGCCCCGGTAGAGGAAGTGCTCCAGCACCTGCTGGCCGTAGGTGGAGTGCATCACCTCGGGGTGGTGCTGCACGCCGTACAGCTTCTTCTCGTCGTTCTCGAAGGCCGCGACCGGCACCACGTCGGTGGAGGCGGTGACGGTGAAGCCCTCGGGGGCGGCCGAGCAGGCGTCGCCGTGCGACATCCACACGGTCTGCTCGGCCGGGGTGCCCTCGAAGAGCGTGGAGCCGGGCTTGGAGACGGTCAGCGGCGTCCGGCCGTACTCGCGGGCGCCGGTGTTGTCGACGGTGCCGCCGAGCGTGGTGGCCATCAGCTGGAAGCCGTAGCACATGCCGAAGACCGGCACCCCGGCCTCGAACAGCGCGCGGTCGACGCGGGGCGCGCCCTCGGCGTAGACCGACGAGGGGCCGCCGGACAGGATGATCGCCTTCGGCTTCTTGGCGAGCATCTCGGCCACCGGCATGGTGGACGGGACGATCTCGCTGTAGACCCGGGCCTCGCGGACACGACGAGCGATGAGCTGGGCGTACTGCGCGCCGAAGTCGACGACCAGGACGGTGTCGGGGGCGGCAGCAGGGGACGCTGATGGCACTTCGGCGGCCTTCCGGCGGTGGTGGCGGTGACTGAAGGGGGTTGGACCTTCGATTCTAACGGGCTCACCATCGACACTTTCCGGGCTCTTTGCGGGCACTTTCCGGGCTCGCGCCGTCACGCGTCGTCACCCGTACGCCACGTGACCGGGCCGTGAGCCGCTTCGTTGAGCCCGGTGTCCGCGCCAGCCAGGAGCGGCCCGGAAAAATCCACGCGTGGCTCAGATCCGCCGAGGCGATGAGACGTGCCCCCTGCGGTGATTCAGGCGGCGCGCGTCGTGGGACCTCGCTTCGGCGAGGTGACCGGTCAGCAGGGGACAGCAGCCCGGTCACCACCCCTAAAGAACGGTCGGCCCCGGGGACGCCCGGGGCCGACCGTATCCGGTCGAAATGGTTGCGCCGGGAGCGCCGCATCCACCACGATGCACATCAGGGAAGACGCCCCGGACCTCCCTACCGTCATTGGTCCGACCACGCGGGCGTACGCCCCCCTCCGACTTACCACGCGCACCACCCCGAAAGCCGACGGCACTCAAAGCCAGCGGCGCTCCCCCCGGCGCCGCCCTTCAGCACCGGCGCTGCCCTGACGCCGGTGCTGACCGCCTAGGGCCCCGGGGGCGCCCGTCCCGCTCGGGCGCCCCCGGGGCCCTTCGCCTTTCACGGTTCCAGAGATCCGTGACCTTGATCGGGTCTTTCTGTGACCATTCTGTGAGCAACCCCGAGGGCAACCTTTCGGCCAGCTGGCCGGTCATGTACGTGCAAACGCACGGCCAGACCGCGCCCCCACCGCGACGGCCTTCCACTGCGTGCCGCTGGCGACCAGCGGCACGATGGACCCAGAAGAGGTCTCATGAAGCTTCGCCGCGCCCTGGCGACCGCCGCAGCGACGGCCGCCATCGTCCCTGCCGCGCTGCTCGCGGCGCCCGCCGCCTTCGCGGACGAGCCGACGAACGAGCCCACCGCCACCGTCGAGCCGTCGGCCGACCCCACACCGACCACCCCGTCCCCGACCGACCCGACGGTCCCGCCGACCACCGAGCCGACCACGGACCCGACGGACACCAAGCCGCCGACCACCGAGCCCACCACGGACCCGACGGACACCAAGCCGCCGACCACTCCGCCCAGCACCGACACCCCCACGACCGCCCCGCCGACCGGCGACCCGACCGACGAGCCGACGCCGGGCGACGACTGCAACGACGACGGGTCGTACAACGAGGACCCCGACCTCACCACCACCATCTCCGGTCTGCCGTCCAAGGTCGTGGCCGGCAGCGGCTTCCACGGCTTCAAGTTCCAGGTCGAGAACGACTCGGACAAGGCCTTCAAGCGCGTGGACTTCGGTGTCTTCGCCGGCACCGCGGACTCCAAGCACCCCGACGGCACCGGCAAGTTCCTGACCCTCCAGTTCAAGGACCCGGAGAGCGGGGTCTGGAAGTCGATCTCCACCGACGAGAACGACCCGGCCGCCGGCTACCTCGGCTACACCGACGTGCGCGCCCACGAGACCCTCACCATCGACATGCGGCTGAGCGTCTCCGCCAAGGCCCTCGGTGACGGCTTCGGCTACGCGCTCACCTTCGGCGTGTACGCGGACGACGAGGGCAACTGCGTCTTCTCGACCGGCGACTACTACGAGTTCGACGTGCTGGCCGCCGGCTCCAAGCCCGGCCACGTCCCGCCGGCCGAGCCCAAGCCGGAGCCGCAGGGCGGCAAGAAGCCCCTGCCCAAGCCGCAGGGCGACACGAAGATCGACCCCAAGGGCACCCTCGCCGAGACCGGCTCCTCCTCCGCGCTGCCGACCATCGCCGTGATCGGCGGCGTCGCGATGGCCGCGGGCGCCGGTGCGGTGTTCGTGGTGCGCCGCCGCCGCAGCGGTGGCCTGGCCGCGTAACGCGTCGCCGTACCAGAAGGGGCCGCCCCCGCCCGGGGCGGCCCCTTCGCGCTCGGGGGGGAACTGCTCAGGGGGAGCCGGAGGCCGCGGCGCGGGCGGCCGTCAGGAGATCCACGGCTTCGGTGTTGCCGAGTTCACGGGCGATCTCCACCGGCGTATGGGCACGGAGTTCCGGCTTGAGCGCCGCGGGATCGGCCAGAACGGCCGAGGTGTCCGCGCCCGCCTCGATGAGCAGGCGCAGCCCCGTCGTGCCGCGGGAGGTCAGGGCCACATGGAGCGGGGTCACCCCCTTGGGGGTCCGGACATCGACGTCCGTGATGCGGGCGAGCAGCAAACGGAGGACTTCCTCGCGGGCCAGGTAGGCAGCCTTGTGCAAAGGGGTTACCCCGTCCACATCCCAGAAGCTTTGCCGGGACGGCTTGAGGGGGTCGGCGCCGGCATCGAGAAGGTCTTTCACGGTCTCGGGACGTGCGAAGCTGACCGCATCGCTCAAGGGGCCGGATCGCCATTGTGTCTCGGCGTTCGGGTCGGCGCCCGCTCCGAGCAACAGCCGGATGATGTCACTCGCTTCGGGCTCGCTGTTGGTGTGCAGGTAGTGGATCGGGGCGTCCCCTCTCTCGTCGGCCAGATTCGGGTCAGCACCTGCGTCGAGCAGCGCCCCGACGATGTCGCGCACGATGTCGTACGGCCCTGCCCAGCTGTTGAACATCGCGGTGAGGGCCGCGTGCAAGGGTGTACTGCCCGGAGCTATCGCACGTCCGAAGATGCGATCCCGGGGAACGTAAGTGGTCAGGGACCTGACCTCACCCACAACAGCGTTCGGATCGGCGCCCGCGCTCAGCAGGGCTTGCACCAGTTCGGGAGACCGGGACGAGAACGCGGCGAGGTGAAGTGGAGTCAGCCCCGAGGTGACGAAGCCGCCGAGCTTCTTCCGACGAGTGAGCGCTTCACGCACCACGGTCAGATCGCCGGCCGCACAGGCACGCGGAAAGCGGGACCTCGCCGACGGTGGCCGCGGCACCCTCAGCCCCGACAGCACAGCCGACACGAGTTCCCCGCCGTATACCGTCTGATCCCCCTCGTGGTCGACCTCGTACACCAGCGGGTCGCTCACGTCGGCAGCCTCGGCGAGATCGACGAGCAGGTAGTACTGCCCTTCGTTGTGGCCAACGGCGTACCACGGGCGGGGCTCGTCCTCCGCGACCAGGCCATCCTCGACCTCGCACTGCGAAGGCAGCCCAACGCTCCACTCGTACTCGTCGTTGGTACGCATGACGTGCTCTGCGGGCCAGCGCACCGCCAGTAACGCCTGAATCGACGGCGGCACGGCGTGCTCGCCCGCGGGCGTCGCCACGGTCCACTCGCGGGGTGCGAAATCCTCCGGGAGTCGGCCGTTGAGGCGCTCGATCTGCTTGAGCACGCGCGGATGCAGTACCTCTATGCCGCTCATCGTCCCCTGTCCTGGTGGTCGGCGAGATCTTCGGCGCAACCCTAGATCCGAGCAGTGACAGCGGAGAGCCCCGTGGCGAGCCGGCCGGAGGCGCTGTTCAGCCGTTGACGAAGGTGAGGCTGGTCGCGTCGTAGCGGGTGCCCGCGATCCGCTCGGGCGGGGCGGCGGCCTCGATGGCGGCGAGGTCCTCGGCGGACAGCTCGACGTCCAGGGCCGCGAGGTTCTCCTCCAGGTACCGCTGCCGCCGGGTGCCGGGGATCGGCACCACGTCGTCGCCCTGGTGCTGCACCCAGGCCAGGGCGAGCTGACCGGCGGTGACCCCCTTCGCCTCGGCCAGCTCGTTCAGCTTCGCGACGATGGCCAGGTTCCGTGCGAGGTTGCCGTCGGCGAAACGCGGCTGGGTCCGCCGCATATCGGTCTCCTCCAGCCCCTCGACCGAGGTGTACCGGCCGGTCAGGAAGCCGCGTCCGAGCGGGGAGAACGGGACGAGGCCGATGCCCAGCTCGCGGCAGACCGGGGCGATCTCCGTCTCCAGGTCACGGGTCCACAGCGACCACTCGCTCTGGAGCGCGGCGATCGGGTGCACCGCGTGCGCCCGCCGGATGGTCTGCGCACCGGCCTCGGACAGCCCGAGGTGGCGGACCTTACCGGCCCGCACCAGCTCGGCCATGGCGCCGACGGTCTCCTCGATCGGCACCTGCGGATCGACCCGGTGCTGGTAGTAGAGGTCGATGTGGTCGACCCCGAGCCGGCGCAGCGACGCCTCGCACGCCTGCCGCACGTAGGCGGCGTCGCCGCGGATCCGGGTGGGCTCGCCCAGGCGGTTGGCGAAGCCGAACTTCGTCGCCAGCACCACCTCGTCACGGCGCCCGGCGATGGCCCGCCCGATCAGCTCCTCGTTGTGCCCGACGCCGTAGTAGTCGGAGGTGTCCAGCAGGGTCACCCCGAGGTCGAGGGCGCGGTGCAGGGTCGCGATCGACTGCTCGTCGTCCGCGGCGCCATAGGCGTGGCTCATGCCCATGCACCCCAGGCCCTGCGCGGAGACCGCCAGTTCGCCGAGGCGTCGGGTGGAAACGTCGGTCATGCTGCTGCCTCCAGGGCTGTGACTCCTGTGCTCCGAACCGTCTGCCCAAGACGCTAAGGGTTGGAGTGCGCTCCAAGTCAAACAGGTTTTCGATGGACCGGGTCGCCTCGGATGGGGCGGCCCCTTCGCGCGTGCGGGGCATGCGACGCACCGGTGGGATGGCGACGCGCGGCGGCGGTGGGGACCGGCGAGAGCCGTGACACCCCCTCAGGAGTCGGGGCCCTCGCCCTCGACCCGGACGGCGACGCCGTCGAGGATCAGCTCCAGCCCGAGCGAGAAGTCCGCGTCGGCGATCGCCTCATCGGGGGTGTCCGACGGCGGTGCCTCGAACAGCGTCGAGGAGAACAGCCGGGCCGTCTCGGGGAAGCGCTCGGGCTCGACGAGCCGCGCCAGCGCGCGACCGTATTCGCGCTCGGCGTCGGCCTGCCCCTGGCCCTCGGCCCTGCCTTCGGCGAGTTCGCTGTACTGCCGCACGGACTGGACCACGTAGCCGCTGATCAGCGATAGGACGCCAACCTTGTGCGCCCAGTCGAGGCGGGTGCGGGACATGATCGCCAGGGCGGCCTCCATCCAGGCGATCTGGTTCGGTCCGGAGGGTGGTCCGGAGGTGGGCACGCGCGTCAGCCACGGCCGACGCCGGAAAACCGCCCGCTGCGCGAAGGCCCAGCCGCGCAGCCCTTCGCGCCAGTCGTCGGTGTCCATGGCCGGCGGCGCACCCAGGGCTGAGTCGGCCATGAGCGTGAGCAGCTCGTCCTTGGATCCGACGTACCGGTAGAGCGACATCCCCGTGAAGCCGAGGCTCTTGGCGACCTTGGGAAGCGTCACGCCGCCGAGGCCGTCGCGGTCGGCGATCTCCACCGCCGCGGCGACGACCAGGTTGACGTCGAGGACCGCGGGCCGCCCGAGACGCGAGGACTCCGAGATCCCCCACAGCCGGCGCAGCGGCGCCGGAATGAAGTCCTCGCTGGTCATGGCTCCCTCGTCCGTCCCGGTCGATGAGGCCCATCATGCCAGATCCAGCGCACCTGTTGCATTTAGTATGCCCGTGATACTTTCTCCAAGAAACTAAAGCCGGGATCTCGGGGAGAGGGACGAACGTGAGCACTGACACCGCACTGCGGACATCGAGAGGGCCGGTGCGGCGCGCCGAACGCGCCCTCGCGCCGGACCTGGCCCGGGGAGCGATGCTGCTGATCATCGCGCTGGCCAACGTCGCCGGAGTCGTCTTCGCCGGCGAGCCCGGCCTCGACACCACGCCAGAAGGCGCCGACCGCGCCCTCAACTTCACGCTCTTCGAACTCGTCCACGCCCGCGGGTACCCGGTCTTCGCCGTGATGTTCGGCTACGGACTCGTCCAACTCGCCCGCCGCCAGGACGCCTCCGGCGCCACGCCGAAGCAGGTCCGTTCGGTGCTTTTACGCCGCAACCTGTGGCTCGTCGCCTTCGGGTTCGCGCACGCCACCTTGCTGTACTACGGCGACTTCCTCGGCGCCTACGGGATCGTCGGGATCGTGATGACCCTGGTGCTCCTGCGCCGCGGCGACAAGTTCCACCGGACCGCGCTGGTGCTCTGGGCGCTGTCGGCGGTCGAGGTCCTGGTCATCGGCGCCATCGTGGTGAGCGGCATCGGAGGTTCGGGCGGGTCGGCCCCGCTGCCGTCGAGCCATGTCGACTCCCTCGCCGCGCCCGACTACCTCGCGTCCATGCTGGATCGCCTCGGCGAATGGCCGATGCACACGCTGACCGTCCTGCCCTTCATCGTCATCACGTGGCTGGGCATGTGGGCCGCCCGCCGCCGCGTCCTCGAGGAACCGGCCCGCCACAAGGCCCTGCTCAAGTGGACCGCCGTCCTTGGACTCGGCGTCGCCATCGCCGGAGGTCTCCCCGCCGCTCTGACCGGCGCCGGATGGCTGCACGTCGATGAGTCGGCCGCCGGCCTGATGATGATGCTCCACGGCGGCAGCGGCATGTTCGCCGGCCCGGGTTATGTGGCCGTCTTCGGCCTGATCGCCATGCGGGCCACCCGGCCCGGCCCCGTCGTCGACGCGCTCTCGGCCCTGGGCCGGCGCTCCCTGTCGGGATACCTGTTTCAGTCGGTGGCCTGGCTGATCCTCCTGGCGCCCTTCACGCTCGCCCTCGGCGACCGGTTCGGCAGCCCCACGGTGACCGGTCTGATCATCGCGGTGACCGTCTGGCTCATGACCGTATCGATCGCCCGCCTGCTCGACAAGCGCAACCAGGCCGGCCCCGCCGAGGTCGTCCTGCGCCGCCTGACCTACGGGCCTCGGGCACAGTCGCGGAGCTAGTCGTCGGCGGGCGGCACCTTGGGGACCGGTAGCAGGGGGAGCTTCAGGGCGCCGAAGGCGTCCTCGGGGACGGCGGGGGCCATCGGCGCGACCGGGGACAGGCGCTCGTACGGGGCGCCCTGGGGTGGGCGGGGGTCGGGCTCGCCCTTGTTGGGCCACAGGGACATGGCGCGCTCCGCCTGGGCCGTGATGGTCAGGGACGGGTTGACGCCCAGGTTCGCGGAGACCGCCGCGCCGTCCACGACATGGATGCCCGGGTGCCCGTACAGCCGGTGGTACGGGTCGATGACGCCGTGGTCGGGGTCCGTGCCGATCGGGCAGCCGCCGAGGAAGTGCGCCGTGAGCGGGGTGCCGATCAGCTCGCCGACATTGCTGCCCGGGAAGCCGTTGATGGACTCGGCGAGATGGCGGGCGGCCTCCGCGCCCTCGGGGATGTGGTCCGGGTTGGGTGCGCCGTGGCCCTGCCGGGCGGTCAGCAGGCCCTTCCCGAGCCCCTTCGGCCTGCGGTAGGTGGTGAGCGAGTTGTCGTGGGTCTGCATGACCAGGCCGATAATGGTGCGCTCCGACCAGCGCCGGGTGGACAGCGAGCGCACCACGAGCACCGGGTGCCGGAGGTGGCTCCCCAGGAACCGCAGCCAGCGCGGCAGTCGGCCGCCCTCCGGGATCTGGAGGACGGACAGCAGCCCCATCGCGTTGGAGCCCTTGCCGTAGCGGACGGGCTCGATGTGGGTGGTGTCGTCGGGGTGGATGGACGAGGTGATCGCCACGCCACGGGTGAAGTCGGCCCGCCCCTGCCCGGGGCGGACCTTGCGGTAGCGGCGGTCCGTGGTCTGCGCGCCGACCAGGGCCTCGGAGTTGGTGCGGGTGAGCATGCCGAGCCGGTCCGGGATCCGGGGCAGCAGGCCCTTGTCCCGCATGGTGTGCAGCAGCGTCTGGGTGCCGTACGTCCCGGCGGCCAGCACCACCTGGCGGGCGCGCAGCACGCGCGGCGGGCCCTTGCGGCGCCGGTCGGTGGGGACGGTGGTGACCCGGTAGCCGCCCCGCCGGTCCTCGCCGACGGCCATGACGGTCGTCATGGGGTGGACGACGGCGCCGGCCCGCTCGGCGAGGTGGAGGTAGTTCTCGTTGAGGGTGTTCTTCGCGCCGTGGCGGCAGCCGGTCATGCACTCGCCGCACTCGGTGCAGGCCCTGCGGGCGGGCCCCGCGCCGCCGAAGTACGGGTCCGGGACGCGCTCCCCCGGCGCCGCCGTCGCCGTCCCGTCCGCGTCGTCGCCGTCCCCGAAGAACACGCCCACCGGCGCCATATGGAAGGTCTCGCCCGCCCCCATCCGCTCGGCGGCGGCCTTCAGGTGCTCGTCGGAGGGGGTCATGGTCTTGTTCAGCCGCGCGCCGAGCATCCGCCGCGCCTGGTCGTAGTACGGCGCGAGCTCCGCCCGCCAGTCGGTGATGGCGCCCCACTGCGGGTCCCGGAAGAACGGCTCGGGCGGTACGTAGAGGGTGTTGGCGTAGTTGAGCGAGCCGCCCCCGACCCCGGCGCCCGCCAGCACCATCACCTTGCCCAGGACATGGATGCGCTGGATGCCGTAGCAGCCGAGGGCGGGCGCCCACAGGTAGTCGCGGAGGTGCCAGGAGTTCTTGGGCAGGGTCTCGGGGGTGAAGCGGCGCCCCGCCTCCAGGACGCCGACGCGGTATCCCTTCTCGGTCAGGCGCAGGGCCGTGACGGAGCCGCCGAAGCCCGAGCCGACGACGATGACGTCGTAGTCGTAAGCGTCGACGTACGCGTCGTCGTGCGTGTCGTCGTGCGTGTCGTCGTGCGTGTCGTCGTGCGTGTCGTCGTATGCGTCGTCCACCGCAGTACCTCCCCTTGCCGCGCGCCCATCAGCGCAGGCGCAGCGCCTTCATCGCGCGCAGGCTACGGGTCATGAACGCCGCGTAGTTCTCGTCCGTCATCCCGAAGGCCGGGCCGAGCGGCAGCAACCGCTGGTGCGCGACCGTCTGCGCCTCGGTGAACTTGAGGATCCCCTCCGAGCCGTGGCGGCGCCCGAGACCGGAGTCGCCCATCCCGCCCAGGGGCGCGCGGACGCTGCCGTACGCCGCGCCGTAGCCCTCGTTGACGTTGACCGTCCCGGCCCGCAGCCGGGCGGCGACCGCGCGGCCGCGCCGGCCGTCCTTCGTCCAGACGCTGGCGTTAAGGCCGTACGGGGTGGCGTTGGCGCGCTCGACGGCCTCGTCCTCCTCGGTGAAGCGGTAGATGGAGACGACCGGGCCAAACGTTTCCTCAGCACACACGGCCATCGGCGGCTCGACGCCGTCGAGGATGGTCGGCTCGTAGAAGTAGGGGCCTATGTCGGGCCGGGCGCGGCCCCCGGTGAGCACCTTGGCGCCCTTCTCCCGGGCCTCGTCGACATGGCGTACGACGGTCTCCAGCTGGCGCTCGCCCGCGAGCGAGCCCATCTCGGCCCCGTACGCGAGGGCCGTGCCCAGGCGCATCGCCTTCGTCCGGGCGACGAACCGCTCCAGGAAGGCGTCGGCGATCGACGTGTGGACGTAGAGCCGCTCGATCGACTCGCACAGCTGCCCGGCGGACGAGAAGCAGGCGCGCACCGAGCCCTCGGCGGCCTTGTCGAGGTCGGCGTCTCTCAGCACCAGCATGGCGTTCTTGCCGCCCAGCTCCAGCGAGCAGCCGATCAGCCGCGCCGCCGCGCGCTGGGCGACCTCGCGGCCGGTGCGGGTGGAGCCGGTGAACGACGCGTAGTCGGCGTGCTGGACGACGGCGGGGCCGACGACCGGGCCCTCGCCGAGGACGATCTGCCACACGTCCTTGGGCAGCCCGGCCTCGATCAGCAGCTCGCGCGCCCACAGGGCGGTCAGCGCGGTCTCGGTGTCCGGCTTCATCACCAGGGCGTTGCCCGCGGCGAAGGCGGGGAGCGAGTCGCCGACGGAGAGGGAGAGGGGGTAGTTCCAGGGGGATATCAGGCCTATGACGCCCTTGGGCTGGCGCAGCTCGGTGACCTTGGTGAGCACCGGGACGGCCCCGGTGTGGCGGCGCGCGCCCAGATAGGCGGGGGCCTTGCGCCCGTAGTGGCGGGCGGTGAGGCAGACCTCCTGCACCTCCTCGTGGGCGTGCAGCCGGGTCTTGCCGGTCTCCACCTGGATCAGGTCGAGCACCTCGGACTGGTGGCGCATGAGCAGGTCGTGGAAGCGCAGCAGCACGGCGGCGCGCCGCCGCACGGGTGTACGGGCCCACGCCGACTGCGCCTTGCGCGCCCGCTCGAATGCCTCGGCGACGTCCTCGGGGGTGGACTCGGGCAGCTCGGCCAGGACCTCCCCGGTGAAGGGGGTGTGGCTGGTGGTCCTGCCGCCGCCCACCACGCCGCGCGAGAGCCGGGCGACCAGCTCGGGCGTGACGACGTGCACGGCGGTGCGGGCGCCCGCGGGAGCGACCGGGTTGCCGTCGGCGGGGGCGGGCGTGGTGGTGTGCGCGGCGTCCTGTGTGGGCTGTGCGCTGTCCTGCGAGTCCGTCATGGGGGCGAGGGTAGGCCCGCCGGGCCGGTTTGGGTACCCGGCGGTAACCTGCTTTCACCGGCCACGCACACACGTCGCGCCGGACGGGTCCGTCAGAGGCCCTCGATCTTGAGGCTCTCCACGACGTTCTTGTAGATCTCGTCGCCGGTCGGGCGGGCGTCGCCGTCGGCGGGCATGGTCACGGTCAACTGCCAGGCGGTATGCGTCTTGTCCACGTAGATGTGGTCGCGCTTCACATAGCGGATGGGGTTGTCGTCCCTGCTGCTGCCGGAGGGGACGTAGGTGGTGGTGAGGTCCACCGCGCCGTCCTTGCCCTGCTGCTTCGCCTGCTCCGTCTTGCTCTCGACGTCCTCCATGGACGACTGGGGGCTCTTGTAGTAACGGACGACCTGCCCGGCCATGTCGCGGGTGTCCTTGATCTCCCGCTGGTCGTTGGCCTTCTGCCGGCTCAGGAAAACGGTGTAGACGCCGCTGGGGTCCGTGAAGGTGACGGACGCGTTGTCCGCGATGTCGTCCTGCACACGCCGGTACTCGCTGGGCACGGCCAGGGACGCGCCCACGACATCGCGCTCCTCCCGGACCATCCACCCCTTGGGAAGATCGCTCTCGCTCGCGAACGGCTTCATCAGGGTCAGCACCAGCACGGCGGCCACCACCAGCACCACGCCGCCCAGGCCGAGCTGCGCCTTGCGGTTCTTGTGCAGGATGGGCGGTACGAAGCGGCTGCCCCCGCTCTGCGCCTCCCCTGCTCCGACTCCGGCTTCGGCGCCCGCCCCGGCCTGGATGTGGGCCTGGGGCGGGGCGTACAGGCTGGTCGCGAGCACAGTAGGCACCGGCTGCGGCGGCCGGACCACCTCCTCCAGCGCCTTCCGCGCCTCGGCCGCCGTCGGCCGCGCCGCGGCCTCCTTGCGCAGCAGCTGCATGATGAGCGTGCCGAGCGCGCCCGAGCCGCGCGCGGGCGTCTGGGGCTCGGCGGAGAGGATGGCCTGGAGCGTCGCGGGGGCGTGCGAGCGGCGGAACGGGGACATGCCCTCCACCGCCGCGTACAGCACGACGCCCAGCGACCACAGGTCCGATTCGGGGCCGGGCCGCTGGCCCAGCACCCGCTCGGGCGCGATGAATTCGGGGGAGCCGACGAACGCGCCGGTCTCCGTCAGCCCCTGCTCGCCCTCGACCTGCGCGATGCCGAAGTCGGTCAGCACCACCCGGTCGTTCCGGCCGAGCAGGACGTTGTCCGGCTTGACGTCGCGGTGCAGCACCCCGGCGTCGTGCGCGGCCGTCAGCGCGCCCAGCACCGCGACGCCGATCCGGGCCGCCTCGCGCGGGTCCAGCGTGCCCTCGGCCAGCCGGTCGCCGAGCGAGTCGCCGCGCACCAGCTCCATCACCAGCCAGGGCCGGCCGTCCTCGACGGCCACGTCGTACACCGAGACCACCGAGGGGTGGTCGATCCGGGCCGCGGCGCGCGCCTCGCGCTGCATCCGCTGGTAGACCTTCTGCCGCTCGCCCTCCGGCAGGGTCTCGGGCACCCGTGGCTCCTTGACCGCGACATCGCGGTCGACGACCTGGTCGTGCGCCCGCCAGACCGTCCCCATGCCGCCGTGTCCCAGGCGGGAGACGAGGCGGTAGCGGCCGCCGATGACGCGGCCGATGTTGGGGTCCTGGTTGGCCGGCGCGGGCGCCGACGTACGGGGGTCGGGCTGCCCGGCGGCCGCCCGGCCGTCGAGCTGCGTCGGCTCGTACGGGCTGTCGGGCTGCCGGTCCTGGGAAGCCGCCGAGGACTCCGCCTCGAACTCCGTCTTGGACTCCGCCTTGGACTCCCCGTTGGGCTCCCCCTGGGACGGCACCGGCGCGGCCGGGGCTTGCGGCGGCTGCAGCTCGTAGCTGGTGGGCTCGTTCGCCCGTCCCCCGTCGTTCGTCATGGCACCATCATTACCTGCTCGGGCGCACGGCCCGCCAGCGGCCCCGGGTGGCTGTGGCCGCTCGTGACAAAGCCGTTGCGGTGCCGTTCAATTCTGTTTGGCGGAAACGGAGAAAGTGTCGACAGCCGTGTCGAAATACTGCTTTCCCTCGGTTTTGCTGACGACCGGCGCGGACACCCACACGTCGTACATCTTTCCCGCTTCGTTCCAGGTCAGGTCGTACGTCTGGCGCGAGCCGCCGTCGTCGGCCGAGCCGTTCCAGACGAACGCCCACAGCGCGGCGGGCAGCCCCTGGCGCTCGGTCTGGATGACCTGGCCGCTGCGGTAGCCCGGGTAGTTCTGCGGCCCCCTGGCGTCCGCCTCCTGGCTCAGCTGCAACGGGCCCTTGGGGTCCAGCTCCTGGACGTGGATCCCGATGCGGAACTCGTTCCCCGGCGAGTTGTAGTAGACGCGCGGGGCCTTGACTTCGCGGGAGAAGCCCTTGGGCACGGCGATCGTGAAGCCGGCCGGGTCGTTGACCAGCTCGTAGCCGTCCGGGACGGCGGTCTTGGAGGCGGTGGGCGACGACTTGCCCGACGGCGGCGTCTTCGACGGCTCCTTGGCGGGGGCGCTCGTGGCGGCGGCCTTGCCGTCGCTGTCGCCGTCGCCGTCGCCCCGGTCGAGGGCCAGCGCCGCGACCCCGGCGCCGAGACCGGCCAGCGCGACCACCGCGACGGCCGCGATCAGCGCCGTACGGCGGCGAGGGGCGCGGCGGGAGGGGACGGGGGCGACGGGGGTGGCGGCCCCGTACCCGGGACCGTGGCCGGCCCCGTGGCCGGTCGTCACCGGCACGGCGGGCTGCGTCGGCGTGTACTCCAGAGGGATCTCGGGGGTGTCCCCCGGCCCCAGACACATCCGCAGCATCCGGGCCGCCCCGTCCCCGTTCAGCCGCAGCGCGGGATCGCGCTGCAACAGCCCCTCGATGGCGGGGGCCAGGGCACCGGCGGCCGCGGGCGGCCGTATCTCGTCGAACACGACCGCGTGCAGCACCCCGCCCAACGAGTCGCGGCGGAACGGCGATTCGCCGCTGACCAGCGTGCACAGCAGCACACCGAGCGACCACAGGTCCGACTCCGGGCCGGTGCGCTGCCCCGACATCCGCTCGGGCGCGGTGTATTCGGGCGAGCCCACGAACGTCCCGGTCTCCGTGATCGTCGTGCTTCCCGTCACCTGCGCGATCCCGAAGTCCGTCAGCACCACGCGCCCGGTGCCCGCCTCCACCAGCACATTCGCGGGCTTGATGTCCCGGTGCAGCACCCCGCGCTCATGCGCGACCCTCAGCGCGTCCAGCAGCGCGAACCCCATCCGCGCCGCCTCACTCGGCCCGACGGGCCCCTCGGCGGCCAGCCGGTCCGCGAGCGAGCTGCCGTCGACCAACTCCATGACGATCCACGGGCGTCCGTCCTCCTCCACCACGTCATGGAGGACGATCACATTCGGATGCTTGATCTGCGCCACGGTGCGGGCCTCGCGCAGCGTGCGCTCGTGCTGCTGCTGGAGGTCGAGGGCCGACATCCCGTCCAGCCCCTCGTCGATGTGCAGTTCCTTGACGGCCACATCCCGGCCCAGCAGTTTGTCGACGGCCCGCCACACCGTACCCATGCCGCCGCGCCCCAGCCGTGACACCAACTGGTAGCGCCCGGCCAGCAGGCGGCCACCGCTTCCCCCGAAGCTATCCATGGGCTTCATCTTGCCGCACGGCCCCGACGGACTCCGCCTTGGTCCCCAGCCGCGTTGTGGTCAACTTCCCCCATGGAGGCAGTCCTGGCGAGTTTCATAGCCGTGCTCGGCACGGTGTTGGGTTCCGGTGTCACCTACGTCTTCCAGCGGCGAAACACCGACCGCAGCGAGCACTTCGCCCGCGCGGAGAAGCTGCGGCAGGAGCGGATCGACGCGTACTGCGCGTACGCGGGGGCGCTGCTCAACTACCGCCGGGTGCTGGTCCAACGGTGGTTCGTCCAGCACGAGAACCGGCCCGACGAGGACACCCCGGAGCTGCGGGAGCACGTCTACGAGTTGCGCTACGCCGCGCAGGAGGCGATGTTCCGCGCGCAGATGCTCTCGGACGACCCCGCCCTCGTGGAACTCTCCGAGCGGATCCTCGAGCACGTGACCGAGCTGCACCGCGCCGAGGACCGCGACCGGCTGGACCACATCCGCGAGCGGTCCCGGCAGGGCATCCGCGACTTCATCGCCGCCGCGACGCCGCACACTCGCTGAGCCTCGAGATCGGCGGCCGGTCCACCAGGGTCGCGGGAGAGGTGAACCGCGTGCGCCGGCGCGCAGCGGAGATGAGCGCAACTGCTTCAAGGGGGCATCCGTGGATCTTGGTTCGGTGATCATCGCGGTGGCAGGTGTAGCCGGGACGCTAGGAGGGTCGCTGCTCACTCAGCGCGCCTCCGAACGGGCGAAACGTCGCGAGATAGACCTGCTTCGCGGTCACGAGGAGCTTCGCGAGAACCTGCTCAGCCGACGCACCTGCTACGTGGAGCTCAATCGGGACGCACGTCAGTTCACCACGGCGCTCAACCGTCATCTGCATGTCATGCGGGAACGCGGTGTCGAGGAGGCGGACAGGGAGGTACTCGAAGAAGCCAAGAGTGCCCACCGCGATCGATACTCCGAAGCGCAGATGATCGCCCCGGACGAGGTGCTCGCATGTGCGCGTACGGTCAATCAAGCCCTGAACAGGGTCTATGGCCAGGTCAAACGTCTGGAGCGAGGAGAGCCCCAGGAAGGGGAAACCATGGCTACAGCGGTCCGGGGTCAGAGGGAGATCTGGGACCTGATCCGGGCCATGCGGGCCGCCATGCGCCGCGACCTCGGGGTGGCACCCACAGAGTGACCGCGCCCCGCGACGTCATACCTGCCAGAAGGTGACAGGTACGGCCCCTACCGTCGGCCACCATGAGCGACTCCCTCCCCCGTATCACCCCCGCCCAGCGCCGCGCCCGCCTCGGGCGGCGGCATCTGCTGGCGCCGTCCGCCCGGGCGGCAGTCGTAGAAGCCGTGGCGGACGCGGTTGTCGGGCTGCATGCGACCGATCCGGCCACCGTGTATCTGTCCGCGTGCGCGCGGCTGCGGGAGCCGGGGGCCGGGGAGGTGGAGCGGGCGCTGTACGAGGACGTCTCGCTGGTCAAGCTGTTGAGCATGCGGCGCACGATCTTCGCGGTGACGACGGAGCTCGCGCCGGTCGTCGGCTCGTCGACCGCGCGGGCCATCGCGGTACGGGAGCGGGCCACGCTGCTGAAGCATCTGCGGGAGCGCGCCGAGGAGCACTGGGACGAGGCGCGGCTGGCCGAGGTGGAGAAGGCCGTGCTGGCGGCCGTGGCCGGGCGGGGCGAGGCGACGACCGCCGAGGTGGCGGAGGACGTGCCCGCGCTGCGCGAGCGGATCGTCATGGCGCCCGGCAAGCCGTACGCGGCCCGGCCGACCGTCGGCAGCCGGGTGCTGCGCCTGCTCGCCTCCGACGGCCATCTGCGCCGCTGCCGCCCGCGCGGCTCCTGGACCAGCAGCCTCTACCCGTGGGCCCTCGTCCCGCCGCTCCCCGACCTCCCCGTCCGCGAGGCGAAGGCCGAACTGGCCCGCCGCTGGCTGGCCGCGTACGGCCCCGCGACCGAGGCCGACCTGAAGTGGTGGACGGGGTGGACGGTGACCGACACCCGGCGGGCGCTGGCCGACATCGGCGCGGAGGGTGTGGCGCTGGCGGAGGGGCCGGGGTACGTGGTGGCCGGGGACGGCGAGCCGGTGGCGGACGGCGAGCCCTGGGCCGCGCTGCTGCCCGGCCTCGACCCGACGGCCATGGGATGGCAGGCCCGCGACTGGTATCTCGACCCGGACCATGTGAAGCCGCTCTTCGACGGCAGCGGCAACATCGGCCCGACGGTGTGGTGGAACGGCCGCGTCGTCGGCGGCTGGGCCCAGCGCGCGAGCGGCGAGGTGGTCTGGCGACCGCTGACCGACGTGGGCCGGGAGGCGGCGGCCGCCGTGGAGGCGGAGGCGGCGCGGCTGAGCGGGTGGCTGGGGGAGGTCCGGGTCACGCCCCGGTTCCGTACGCCGCTGGAGCGGGAGTTGACGGCATAGCCGCGTGCGCGCCGCCTCAGTCCGTCGTCCCGGTCGCCAGCTCACCCGCGCGCACGTACTCCCGCACCAGCGGGCGGCGGTCGTCGGCGCGCCAGGCCAGGGCGAAGCGGCTGGGCGAGATGCCCCTCACCACACGGGTGACGACTCCGCCGAGGGTGATCAGCGGGGCGTTCCCGGCCGCCAGCAGGACCACGCCGAGACCCGCGACGAGCGCCTCGTACGTCTCCTCGGTGCTTGCCACCTCCGCGCCGATGAGCGCCGGCTTCCCGCCGCGGGCGTCGGTGGCGAGCCAGTAGTCCCGTAGCGGCCCCGCGCTGTCGGGCAGAGCGAGGAACGGCTCGTCCAGCAGGTCGGTGAAGTCGATGATCTCCCTGTCGGCGAGCGGGTGAGTTTCGGCCATGGCGACCAGGCGGGGTTCCTCGGCGACCACCACCCACCGGTAGCGGTCCGGGTCGGGCAGCGGCAGCCAGACGAACGCCGCGTCGCACGTGCCGTCGGCGAGCCCGGCGGTCGAGTCCTGCCAGGGAACCTGGCGAAGTACGAGGCGGGCATCGGGGCGCGCGGCGGTGAAGCGGGAGCGGATCGCCGGCAGCACGCCCCCGCGCCCCGGGCTGGTGCTCATCCCCACGACGAGACGGCCCGCCTGGTCGGCCACGACCCGGGCGACTGTCTCCTGGGCCGCCTCCCACTCGGCGAGCATGCGCTGCGCATGCGGCAGCAGCGCCGCGCCGACCGCGCTCAGGCGCACCTCGCGCCGGTCGCGCTCGAACAACGCGGCCCCCACCTGCTTCTCCAGCATCCTGATCTGCTTGCTCAGCGCGGGCTGCGAGACGTACAGCCGCTCGGCCGCGCGCGTGAAGTGCAACTCCTCCGCCACTGCGGCGAAGTACCGCAGATCCCGTCCGTGAACGTCCATAACCATCGGCTATCACGGCAGGTCTTGGACGCGCAAACGGTGCGCCTCGCAAGGTGGTACACACACAGACCGGCACAAGGAGAAGAACATGAACAGGGTATGGCTGGTCACCGGGGCGAGCAGCGGGTTCGGCCGGGCGATCACCGAAGCGGCGGTGGCCGCGGGCGACATCGTGGTCGCCGCCGCCCGCCGTACGACGCTGCTCGACGACCTGGTCGCCGCGCACCCGGACCAGGTCGAGGCGCTACCGCTGGACGTCACCGACATCGCGGCCGTCCAGGCCGCGGTCGACGGCGTGGCAGCCCGGCACGGCCGGATCGACATCCTGGTCAACAACGCCGGCCGGGGGATGGTGGGGGCGGTCGAGGAGACCACCGACGCGGAGCTGCGGGACCTGATGGACCTGCACTTCTTCGGCCCGGCCGCGCTCACCCGGGCCGCGCTGCCGCACATGCGCCGCCGGGGCTCGGGCGCCATCGTGCAGCTGACCAGCATGGGCGGGCGGTTCGCCTTCGCCGGAGTCGGCGCCTACTGCGCCACCAAGTTCGCCCTGGAGGGGCTCTCCGAGGCCCTGGCCGCCGAGGTCGCCCCGCACGGCATCCGGGTGCTGATCGTCGAGCCCGGCGCGTTCCGTACCGGCTTCGCCGACGCCGCGGCGCTGCGGCCCTCCCCGGCTCTGGACGCCTACCAGGACACCGTAGGACCCGTCCTCTCCGGGCTGCCGGGCGGGAGCGGCCAGGAACCCGGGGACCCGGCCAAGGCCGCGGCCGCCGTCCTCACCGCCCTGGACGCCGACGAGCCGCCGCTGCGGCTGCCGCTCGGCAAAGACGCCGCCGACGCGATCACCGACCACCTCGACCGTGCGCGCACCGAACTCCGCTCCTGGGAAAGGCTCACCCGCTCCACCGACTTCGACGACTGACACCTCCAGCCGACCGCGATGCTGCTCGACGCGGTACTCGGTTCAAGCGTACGGGGGGATAACCCCCTCCCCCTGGTCCACCGAACGGTGGACGGCAGGTTCAACCTGACGCCTCTGTCCGGCAACCGCCCTGGTCAACAAGGCTTTAGGGTATGAATTCACTCACTGTGCGCATGGCGCGCCACAGCGCGCGGCACCCCTGGCGGGCGGTCGTCGGATGGCTTGTGTTCGTGGCGCTGTGCCTGGTCGTCGGCGGAGCCGTCGGCACCAACAGCGCCAAGACGGCGGACTACCGCGTCGGCGAGGCGGGCCGGGCCGAGGCCATGGCGGCCGAGGGGCATCTGGAGCGCCGGTCCGCCGAGCAGGTGTTGATCTCCGCCCGGTCCGGCGCCCTCGACAGTCGGGCCGACAAGCGGGCCGCTGAGGCGGCCGCGCGGGACCTCACGGCGCGGATGAAGCGACTGCCCGAGGTCGCGGGCGTGGCCGCGCCGCTGTGGTCCCGCGACGGCCGGATCCTCATGGTCGAGGTGGCCATCAAGGGCGAGGAGCTGGACGCGGACGCCAAGGTCGGCGCGCTGGTCGCACAGACCGAGGCCGTGCAGAAGACCCATCCGCGGCTGCTGCTCGAGGAGACCGGAAGTCCCTCCACCAGCAAGGGGGTCGACCAGCAGCGCAACGACGACCTGGCGCTGTCCGAGAAGATCACGCTTCCGGTCACGCTGATCACGCTGCTGATCGCCTTCGGCTCGGTCGTCATGGCCATCGTGCCGCTGCTGCTCGCCCTGTCGTCGATCGCGGCGGCGATCGGCCTGTCGATGGTGGTCTCGCACCTGTCCCCCGACGTCGGGGTGGGCACAAACGTGATCCTGATGATCGGCCTTGCGGTCGGCGTCGACTACACGCTCTTCTACCTGAAGCGGGAGCGCGAGGAGCGGGCCCGCGGCGGCGGTCGGTTGAGCGCCGAGGCGCTGGTGGAGTTGGCGGCGGCCACCTCGGGGCATGCGGTGGTGGTGTCGGGTCTTGCGGTCGTCGCCTCCACCGCGACGCTGTATCTGGCCTCCGACGTGATCTTCTCCTCGCTCGCGACCGGCACCATCGTGGTCGTCCTGGTCGCCGTCGCCAGCTCCGTGACGGCGCTGCCCGCACTGCTGGTCGTACTCGGCAAGCGGGCGGAACGCAGGGCACGGCGCCGGGCGGAGCGCGGCAAGCCGGCCCGGCGGGCACGCGGCGAGGGCGGCGACCGGGCCGGCGGCCGGATCTGGGCGGCGCTGCTGCGGCCCGCCGCCCGGCATCCCCTCGCCACACTCTGCGTCTCGCTCCTCGCGCTGCTCGCCCTCGCCCTTCCGCTGACGGGGCTGAAGATCACGGAGATGAGCCGGGACACCCACTCCCGCGAAATCCCCGCGATGCGGGTGTACGACCGTCTCAATGAGGCGTTTCCCGAGCAGCGGGTCACGCACGACGTCGTCGTACGCGCCGACGCCTCGCGCACCCGCGAGGTCACCGGCGCGCTGCGCAAGCTCGCCGAGCTGGCCGACCGCGATCCGCTGTTCGCCGACGGCTCGCGGATCAGGACCTCGTCCGACCACCGGGTGAGCGTCCTGCGGCTGAAGGTGCCGTACCTCGGCAACTCCGACCAGGCCAAGACCTCCCTCGCCCACCTGCGCCACGACTACCTGCCCGCCACCGTCGGCCGGGTCGCGGGCGCGGAGTACGGGGTCAGTGGCGACGTCGCCCGCTACGCCGACTATCCCGCCCACCAGAACAGCAAACTGCCCCTGGTGATCGGGGCCCTGCTCCTGGTGACGTTCGCGATGACCGTGTACGCCTTCCGCTCCGTGGTGCTCGGCCTGATCGGTGTCGTACTGAACCTGCTGTCCGCCGCGGCCGCGCTCGGGCTGCTCGTCCTCGTCTTCCAGAACACCTGGGCCGAGGGGCTGCTGGACTTCCACTCCACCGGCTCGATCGGGTCCCGCGTCCCGCTCTTCCTCTTCGTGATCCTCTTCGGACTCTCCATGGACTACCAGGTGTTCGTGGTCAGCCGGATCAGGGAAGCCGCGCTCGCCGGCGTCCCCACGCGGCAGGCGGTGCTCGACGGCATCCGCAGCTCGGCGAGCGTGGTCACCAGCGCCGCGGTCGTGATGACGACGGTCTTCGTGAGCTTCGTCTTCCTGCACATCATCGAGATGAAGCAGATCGGCTTCGTCCTGGCGGCGGCCGTGCTGCTCGACGCCTTCGTCGTCCGGATCATGATCCTGCCCGCGGCCCTGCTGCTGCTCGGCGAGGCGACCTGGTGGCCGTCGCGGCCGTCGCGGCCGGGGCGGGAGGCCGCGGCCGAGCCGGGCCGCGCGGCCCACGGACAGCCGGCGGTCGACGTACGTTGATCGGTATGACCGCTCTCGCCGGACCCTCCGCCGACGCCTTCTGGGCACAGTCGCTGCGCCGCTGGAGCGCGGTGTGCTGGGTGCTGTTCGCCGCGATGGCCGTCGGGCTCGCCGCGATGGACCGGCCCGGCGGGAGCAGGTACTGGGCGCTCGCGCTGCTGGGCTCCGTGGTGCTGTGCTACGCGCTCCTCGACCGCTTCCCCGGCAATCCCGTCGTACGGCCGCACGTCTATCTCTCGGTACTGGTGCTCGCGCTCGGCGGGCTGGCGTATCTGCGCAGCAGCTATGCGGCGCTGTTCATGGTGACGCTGCCGCACTACTGGATGTTCGGGCGGACCCCCAGGGCCTCCATGGGGTTCCTGGGGCTGGCGACCGCCGCGACGCTGGCGGGGAGCTGGTCCCGGCAGGGCTGGTCACTGGAGTTCTTCAGCGAGACGCTGGTGTCCACCCTGATCGTCGTGGCCGTGGGGGTCCTGATCGGGCTGTGGGCACACTCGGTGGTCGCCCAGAGCACCGAACGCGCCCGGCTGATCGTCGAACTGGAGCGGACCCAGGCGGAGCTGTCCGAGGCCCACCAGCGTCAGGGGGCGGCGGACGAACGGGAGCGGATGGCACGGGACATCCACGACACCCTCGCGCAGGGATTCGCGTCGATCGTCGTGCTCGCGGAGGCGGCCCGGGCCCGGCTCGCCTCCGATCCGGCGCGCAGCGCCCAGCAGCTGCGCTCGATCGAGTCGACGGCCCGCGAGAACCTCGCCGAGGCAAGGGAGCTGGTGGGCTCGGCACAGCAGCGGGACGGCGCGGCGGCCGGCTCCGTGGCGCGGACGCTGCGCCGTATCCTCGACCGTTTCGCGGAGGACACCGGGCTCACGGTGGGCGCCGACCTGGCGGACGTGGTGTGCGACCAGCAGACCCGGATCGCGCTGCTGCGCTGCACCCAGGAGTCCCTGGCCAACGTCCGCAAGCACGCGCGGGCGTCCACGGTCGGGGTGATCCTGGCCCGCCGGCCGTACGGTGTGGAGCTGGAGGTCACCGACGACGGCACGGGTTTCGTCCCGGAGGAGTCGGCGGGCTTCGGGCTCGACGGGATGCGCAAACGCCTGGCGGAACTGGGCGGCCGGCTGACGGTCACCAGCTCGGTCGGCGACGGCACGCGCATCCTGGCGATGATTCCGCTGGAGACAAGTGGCGAGGCGCGCGACAAGCGGCACGAGGGGACGGGATGACCAGCGAACGAGTCCGGGTGGTCGTGGTGGACGACCACACCGTGATGCGGGCGGGCGTGGTCGCCCTGCTCGCCGGCGAGGACGGCATCGAGATCGTCGGGGAGGCGGGGGACGGGAGGGCGGCCCTCGAACTCGTCGAGCGGCACGCCCCCGATGTCGCGCTCGTCGACCTGCGGATGCCGGTCCTCGACGGGGTGGGGGCGACCGCCGAAATCGTCGCCCGATACCCGCACACCCGGGTCCTGATCCTCACGACCTACGACACCGACCAGGACATCGAGCGCGGCGTGGAGGCCGGTGCCATCGGCTATCTCCTCAAGGACACCACCCGCGAACAGCTCGCCGACGCGATCCGCTCGGCGGCGCGCGGCGAGACCGTCCTCGCGCCCCGGGTGGCCGAGAAGCTGATCGCGCGCATGCGCCGCCCGCCCCAGGACCCGCTCACCGCGCGCGAGACCGACGTTCTCAACGCCGTGGCCGACGGCCTGACCAACGCGGAGATCGGCAGGCGTCTCGTCATCACGGAGGCCACCGTCAAGACCCATCTCCTGCGGCTGTTCGCCAAGCTCGACGTGAACGACCGCACGCGCGCGGTGGTGGTGGCCCTGGAGCGGGGGCTGCTGCGGCGGCCCTGAGCCGTGTCCGGCTGATCTTCCCCACCCCGCCCCTTCCCGCAGTGTCTATGTGCGGCTCCGCCGCGTGGCATGGGCTTCGCCCCTGGACCTCTGGGGTCTGGAACAAAGCCCCACCACGCGGCGGAGCCGCATATGGACAGGGGCCGGGAAGGGGCGGGGTGGGGAAGGGCCCGCCGCAGGCGTCAAGACCCGCCGGACGCACCCTGAGCCGTGCCCACAATCGGCCAGGGTTTGCCGCGGGCTGTCGGACCCCTCTGTGACCATGGACTGGACCGCCCAAGTCCCCTGCTGTGGAAGGCCAGATGTCCACCGATCTGTACGGCATCCGCGTCCTCGACGTCGCGCCCGAGGCGTCGCGCGTCCGGTTCCGCGTCTTCGTCGTGTACTACGACACGGAAAGCCGGACCCACGCGCCGCTGCCCGACGATCCGAGCTTCTTCTTCACGCTGCTGTGGGAGGCGGCGAACCGCCTGCCGGTCTCCTCGCTCCACCCGCTGCGGAGGATCGGCGTCGACGAGGTCCTCGACCCCGAGTGGGTCGCCGCCCACACCCATCGGTACGTCCGGCGGATCGAGCGGACGGCCACCCGCAACCACCCCGCGGCCGAGGCCGATTGGCAGCGCCTCCAGGACTTCTACCACGAGCGCGACGGCCGCTGGGCGCACGAGGATCTCCTCGTCCAGGCCGACTACGACGTCGAGGTCACCGACGCGCGCTGGCTGGGGTCGCTGAGCGCCGGCCACGGCTGGGCGACCGCCTCCTATGCGACCACGGCAGACCAGGTGCTGGAGGCGGACGCCCCCACGGTGCTGGACCTGCGCCGTCCCGCGGTCACGCTCGACCCGTTCCCTGGCGAGGAAGACGACGACGGCACCCCCAGCGATCTGGCCTTCTCGGACGACGGACGGTATCTCGCGGTCACCAGCCAGGCTTGCGAGCTGGTGGTGTTCCGCACCGACGACTGGAGCGAGCACGTCCGCGTCCCGCACAGCTCCTTGTGGGGCCAGGACATCCAGTGGGTGCCCGGCACCCATCAGCTCACCAAGCGCGTCCGATGGGGCGGAGGGGCGGAGGACGGCGCCGCCGCGACCCGCGCCTACGACGTCGACACCGGCGCCGAGGTGGACGTCCCGCCGCAGCCCCGCGAAGCCCGCTCGCGCACCGGCCGCTACCGGGCCGACGGGGGCTTCGGCCGCTATCGCGCCGATGGCGGCTACGGCGGGTTCACCGGTTACGGCGGCTGGGTCGATGTGCTGTGCTCGTCCGGCGAATCGCCCCGCCGGCTGCACCTTCCGAGAGGGAAGGCGTCGGTCGGAAGCGTCTCCTTCACCGGCGACGAGACCCGGATGTTCGTCGCCCAGGGGAGCGATGTGCACATCCTGGACCCGGAGAGCGGACGCGTCCTCGGCACCCTCCCCGGAATCCGGTCGGACGCGCTCGTGCGGCCGGACGGGGCCTATCTGGTGGCCGGCTGCGGGAAGGGCCCGGCCGACGACGAGATCGAGGGGGACGAGCGGATCGACCTGTGGCGGGTCTCCGACGGCGCGCTGCTCATGCGCTGCCGGTCCGGTGGCAGCACCCTCCCCGCCCTGGCCTGGTCGCCGGACGGCGGCATGCTCGCGGTCTCGGCGATCACTGGATCCCAGGGGTACGGAGGCGAGTTCCGGATCTATCGCGCGGGGGCGCCCGTCGAGCCCCCGGAGGAGGAGCGCCTGACGCTCGACGAGCTGCGCAAGCTCGGCGAGGACGCCTCGGACGAGGACGACGCGCTCTTCCTGTACGACCGGCTGATCGAGCGCGAAGAGGACCCAGCGGCCGTCGGCAGGGCGTACCGGAAGAAGGCCGACCTCCTGCGGGAGCGGCGAGGCGGACTGCGCGGCGCCGCCGAGGCGTACCGGCGGGCGATCGAGACCGGCGGGGCGACCAACGCCATGCGCGCCGGCTACGACCTCGCCTCCGTCCTGGTCACCCTGAACGACTTCGACGGCGCTGTGGAGGCCGCCCGGTCGGCCCACCGCATCGCCGCCGCGCGCGATCTCGACCAGAAGAAGAACCGGACGACCCTGGCCGAGATGGTGCTGCACCTCGGCGACACGCTGCGCACGCGCGGCGGCGACGGCGACAACGAGGAAGCCCGCGCCGCCTACCTCCAGGCCCTCGACCTCGGCGTCAAAAAGCCCGCCTGGGCGACCCTCGGCCTCGGCTGGACGGCCCTCGACCTGGGGGACGAGGAGACCGCCGAGACCCATCTGCTGCGCGCGGTGGAGCTGGCCGGAAGCGAGCTCACCACGAGGGGCTACGCCGCCATGCTGCTCGGCCACATCGCCAAGGGGCGCCGCGACCTGCCCGCCGCGCTGAAGTGGTACCAGAAGGCGCTGAAGGCCGACTCCCTCCACCGGCCGCGGGCCACCGGGCATCTCGGCGAGCTGCACTACTGGCTGGGCGAGCGGGACGGCGCCCGCACCTGGTACGAGCGGATGCTGAAGGCGGCGCGCGAGCCCGAGCTGATCGCCGAGGGCGCCTTCAGGCTCGGTGAGATGGCCGCCGAGGACGGCGACCGCGAGCGCGCGATCGAGTTCCTGGAACGGGGCGCCGCGACCGGAAGCGGGACGTTCGCCGAGCGGGCCCGGGAGCTGCTTCGCGGGCTGACGGCGGACAGCCCGTGACCGGTGAGGGTGTTACGGAGGGATGAGGGGGTGTTAAGTGCGGCCCTACGCAAGCTGAGCAGAAGCGCGGAAACACAGAAACCCGGAAAAGAAGCCGCCCCGCGGCGGGGGTCCACGGGGCGGCAGCTGGGGGGTGGCGGCGGTGCGGCTAGGCGGTGACCTTCCAGGTGCGGGAGTCGGTCAGCAGCTTGCGCAGGGCGGGGTCCTTGACCGCCGTGGTGTTGTCCGTGGCCGTGGCGGTGACCGTGTGCGAGCGGCCGTCGGCGGCGATGCCGAGGGAGGCCGGGGTGACCGACTTCTTGCCGCGCGCGTCGGTGACCTCGGTGCCGTCCACGGACCACTTCACGGTCGCGGAGGCCGGGAGGGTGATCTTGATGGCCGCGTCGCGCTTGAGGGCGGTGTCCGTGCCGGTCGTGCTGCCGACGACGGTGGCGTACCGGTAGAAGCCCGCGATCATCGCCTCGCGGCCCGGGAGGTTGAACTCACGGCCGAGGGTGCGCATGATCGAGTTATCAGTGGGGCGGTTGATGCCCTTGGGGTAGTAGCGCCCGCCCTCGTACGCGCCGACCGTGCCGCCGTCGGGCGAGGTCTGGCCGATCCAGCGGTACCACTTCTTCTTCTGCGCGGTCAGCTGGGCGGCGCTCAGCTTGGAGGCGTTGGACTCGTCGGGCTCGGCGCCGGTGTAGGTGCCGTACTCGTCGTAGAAGTACTCGTCGGCCAGCTTGCCGAGGGAGTGCCCGGTCTCGTGCACCGCGACCTGGTCGGAGTCGGGGTGGTCGGAGGAGGCGGTGGCGATGCCGTCGTAGCCGATCTGGGAGGTGAGGGTGTAGCCCGCGCCGCCGTACTTGGTGGAGTTGGACAGCACGACCACGAGGTCGGCGTCGGGGGCCTTGGCGGCGTACGACTCGACCTTGTCGGTGTCGACGCACAGCAGCCGCTCGATGTCGTCGCACCAGAAGTACGACTTGAGCGCGGTGTCCTTGACGACGTCCTTGCCGGGGTCCCCGGAGACGCCGGACTGGTTG
Organism: Streptomyces sp. NPDC021225; assembly: GCF_044332865.1. Classification (NCBI taxonomy): domain Bacteria; kingdom Bacillati; phylum Actinomycetota; class Actinomycetes; order Kitasatosporales; family Streptomycetaceae; genus Streptomyces; species Streptomyces sp. NPDC021225. The sequence continues at coordinate 349,428 of NZ_JBIRPV010000007.1, forward strand.
GAGACCGCGTCCACCGACCAGACGTTGAACAGTTCCTTGTACGAGGCGTACGGCTCGACCGCGGACATCTGCGCCCACTTGGACCGCACATCGGCGTGGAAGTCGTCCTGCTGGGCGGCGGTGTAGCCGTCCCCGATGACGACGACGTCGAGCTTGTCGGCGACCGGGCCGGTCTGGATGACCGCGTTGACGTCGCCGTCGGCGGCGGCCTCGGGGGCGGACAGCGGCCGGTCCGCGCGGGCGAGACGCTCCGGGGTGGCGGCCGGTACCTCGGTGTGGCGGGGATGGCCGCCGGGACGGGTGAAGTACTCCACCTCGTGGGTGCGCTCGGCGCCCTGGGCCGCGGCGGCGCGGCTGGGCGGCGGAGGCGGTTCCGGGGCGGCCGACGCCGTGGCCGACGCGGTCGCGGCCAGGGTCGCCGTCAGGACGAGGCCGCCGGCGACGGCCGCAGTGCGTATCGAGAAACGTCTGGGCAGACGTCTGCGCACGGTGGTGTACCCCCCGAACTCGGCTTTATAAGCAGCCAGTTAAGCCCGATTAAGTCGCCGCTCAACCTAGGGGCTCGAACCGCGATTCGGCAATGGGAATTAGGGAAGTCGCTAGTTGTCGTCAGCAGTTGTCAGTAGTCACCGGCGTCTCACGAAGTGCCGGTGGCAATGGATCCGGTCGCGTCTCGAGCCCTGTCCCACCAGGAGGATCGCGATCCGCCTCGGCGGTTCGCGGCCTGCGGTGGATCATACCGGCGCGGGCGCCCCGGCCGATCTCGAGGTACGCCGGCCGGCGGCGGGCGTCGGCGCCGTCGCCCCGGCCGCGCTCCCCGCCCGAATCGTGATCCGCTCGCCCCCGGGAGCCGTATGGTCGAGCCGTACGTCGAAGTGGTGGTCGGCGAGCGGGAGTCCCGGCTGAGCGGCGGTCACCGCCTCCGAACCGGCCGACCCCCCGATCCATCACCTTCGACATGTTTCAATCCTCGCGTAAATGGACTTAACTCGGCGATTAAGCAGCCGCTGGGGAGAAGAGGGCAGGGTGGGCGGGAGAAACGCCGGGGACGTACGCGCGACGGACGGGGCCGCGGAGATCGGGCGCCGGGTGCTCAGGCTGCGTACCGAACGGGGGTTCACCCAGCGGCAGCTGGCCGAGCCCGCCTACACCGCCGCGTATGTCTCCACGCTGGAGTCCGGCAAGGTGCGCCCCTCCGAGGCCGCGCTGCGCCACCTCGCCGAACGCCTCGGCGTCAGCTACGAGGAGCTGACCACCGGCCGCGACCCGCACGACGCGATCCGGCTGCGGGCCGGGCTCACCGACGCACGCAGGGCGCTGGCCACCGGCGACGCGAAGGACGCGGTCGGGCACTTCCACCAGCTGATGGTCGAGGCGGAGCGGCTCGGCTTCCGGGACGAGCGGGCCTCCGCCATGGTCGGGCTCGGCGACTGCGCGCTGGAGACCGGCGAACTGGCCGTGGCGCGCGCCCACTACGAGGCGGCGGAGCAGCTGCTGGCCGACGAGCCGCTGCCCCGGCGGATCCCGGCGATCCGCGGGCGCGCCGTGGCCCATTTCCTCTCCGGCGAACTGCGCTACTCCTGTTACCTCCTGGAGAGCGCCATCGACGAGCTCAACGCCTCGGGCCTGCACGACCCGAACGCCCTGCTGCTGCTCTACACCGCGGCCATACCCCCGTACATGGACATGGGGGCGCATGCCCGCGCCGCGCGCGCCGCCGAGCTGGCGCTCGCGCTGGCGCCCAGCGTGGACGACCCGGGGCTGCTCGCCCGGATGCACCGCGGTGTGGCCCGTACGCTCATCGCCGAGGGCCGCACCGCCGAGGCCGACGCCTCGCTGGCCAAGGCGCAGGAGCTGTACGAGCAGCTGCGCATCCACACCGATCTCGCCCACTGCCACTGGATGCGCGGCTATGTCCACGCGCAGGACGGCAATCTGGAGCGGGCGGAGCGCGAACTGTCCATCGCGCGGGACATGCTGGCGTCCAAGCGGGCCACGCTGTACACGGTGCAGGTGGAGGTGGAGCTGGCGGATGTGCTGCGGCGGCGCGGGCGGACGGCGGAGGCGGAGGCGTTGCTCGTGCCGTTGCTCAGGCGCGGTGATGGTGAGGTTGCGGGTGATGGTGGGGTGCCTGGGCTGACCGCCGAGCACGGCGTGGTGCACGCGGGCGGGGCGCACCGGCTGCTCGGCCTGATCGCGGAGGAGCGCGGCGACGCGGCGGCGGCGGAGGAGCACTACCGCGCGGCCCTGTCCCTGCTGGAGCGGACGGGTGCGGCCGGTGATCTGGCCGATCTGTGCCGGCTGTTGGGCGATCTGCTGCGGCGCGGCGGCCGCGCCGAGGCGGCCATGGACGCGTACCGCATGGGGCTGGGCCACCGCGCCGCGCCCGGCACCACCACCCTGGGGCCCGCCCCTGCGGAGCCCCCGGTGTGACGGGCTTCGGCCGCGCCCCCGCCCCTCCCCCTGTCTCGCGACCCGCCGTCTCGTGGGCCCGCCGGCGCCAGGCCGTCGCGTGTGGGGGCCGCGGCGGCCTGGCGGCCGCGGGGTGATGCGGCGTGGGACCACTGTGCACGGCGGCGGGCGGCCGGGGAATCCGCCCCTGGTCTTCCGGTCACCCCCGCCGACCGGCGGGGGTGCTCCCCCCAACAGGCGGAGGTAGGCACTCCACTTTGTACCGCGCATGCGGCAGGCTGTCCGGGTAATGAGCATGACAGCCAACGGGAGGGAGGGGCCGGTGATCCGTGTGGCTGTGGTGGACGACGAGGCGCTCGTACGGTCCGGGCTGCGGCTGATCCTGGGCACGGCCCCGGACATCGAGGTCGTCGCGGAGTGCTCCGGCGCCAAGGCCGTGGAGGCGGTGCGCGACAGCGCGGCCGATGTGGTCCTCCTGGACATCCGGATGCCCGACGTGGACGGGCTGACCGTGCTCGGGCGGCTGCTGGAGGCGGAGCGCGCCCCCGCCGTCGCCATGCTGACCACCTTCGACGCGCAGGAGTACGTCACGGCCGCGCTGCGGGCGGGCGCTGCCGGCTTTCTGCTCAAGGACACCGACCCGGAGCAGCTGGTACGGGCCGTACGGACGCTCGCGGAGGGCGGCAGCCTCCTGGACCCGGGCGTCACCCGCGCCGTGATCGGCGGCTATCTGGCCGCCGAGGCGGAGGCCACGGCCGCCGCGGCCGTCGAGGCGCTCACCCCGCGCGAGCGGGAGGTACTGGCGCTGATCGGGCAAGGGCTGGCCAATCCGCAGATCGCGGAGCGGATAGGGCTGGCGCCCAGCACCGTCAAGGACCATGTGGGGGCGCTGCTGGCCAAGTTGGGCGGGCTCAACCGGGTGCAGGCGGCGATCGTGGCCGACCGGGCGGGGCTGCTGAGCCCGTGGGCCGGGGGCCCGCGATGATGCGCTGGGCGTCGCTGGTCGTCCCCACGGCCCTCGCGGTGGCCGACGCGCTGCTGGTCAACGGCGTGACGCCGGGCCTTGAGCTGAACGTGTCGCTGGTCGCCGCGGCCGCGCTGCTGCTGCGCCGGCGGCTGCCGCTGACCGCGTTCCTGGCCACACTGCCGGGGATCCTCATCGGCTACATCTGGTTCGCGCCCATGATCGCGCTGTACACCGTGGCCGCGCGCCGCCCCGACCGCCGGCTGCTCGCGGTCTCCGCGCTGCTGCTGGCCGCCGCGCACTTCGTGCCGTGGCCGGTCTCGGACTTCGAGCCGACCGCGTACCGGGAGAACACCCTGAACCTGATCGACGCGTCCGTGACCTCCGTCGCGCCCATCGGCCTGGGACTGCTGGTGCGCACCCGCGGCGAACTGGCCGCGCGCATCGAGGACCTGACGCGCAGCCGCCGCCACGCCGACGAGCTGCTGGCGCACAAGGTGCTCAGCACCGAACGGGCCCGCCTCGCCCGGGAGATGCACGATGTGGTCGCCCACCAGGTCAGCCTGATCAGCCTTCAGGCCGGGGCGGTGCAGATCAGCGCGCAGGACGCCGAGGCGCGGGAGTGCGCCCGGACGATCCGTGAGCTGTCGGTGCGCACCCTGGACGAGCTGCGCCACATGGTGGGCGTGCTGCGCGCGGCGGGCGGCGACCTGGAGGAGCTCACCCCGCAGCCGTGCCTGGCCGACCTGCCGCGCCTGATCGAGCTGAGCGCGCTGGACGTCGACTACGAGGCCGACTACGGGGAGGGGGTGTTCGAGGACCTGGGGCAGTCGGAGGCGGTCGAGCGGGCGGTGTTCCGCATCGTGCAGGAGGCGCTGACCAATGTGCGCAAGCACGCGCCGGGGGCGCGGGTGCGGGTCCGGGTCGGCGAGGAGGGCGATCGGACGGGCGCCCGGGAGCTGCGGGTCGAGGTGCGCAATGGTGCGCCCGACGCGACGGCCACCGCGCCCGGCCTGCCGGGCGGCGGCCACGGCCTGATCGGCCTGCGCGAGCGCGCCCAACTCCTCGGCGGCACCATGGAAGCACACCCCCTGCCCGACGGTGGCTTCGTCGTACGCGCCCGCCTGCCCGGAGTCCGGCCCGCGCCGCGCAGTCCTGGCACCGGTACCGCATCCGCATGACCGGTGGAGTCAGCGGTTCCGAAGGACCGAGATACGTACGTAGTCACTCTCGTCGCGTGTCAAGAAGACAGCGGATTCCCTGAGCGGAGCCATAGGAATCTCAGTATCAATACCCAGCGCCGTCGGCCGCCCGGTGGCCAGGGACACCTGAACCCTGGTCTGTATCGAATCGTCGGTGGCCTCTTCACCCTCGGAGACGACACCGTACGCGGTTCCATCATCTCGTACCGATGCGAGGAGCACCTCCTTTCGATCCCCGTCTCCGGCCAGGCACAGGCCGCTCCTTTGCCGCAAGTCGAAGGCCAGAGGGCCGGCCGCCAGGTAGCGGCCGTCCCGGGAAGCGACCGCAGGGTAGCCAGGTCGCTCCTCATCCGGTCGCAGACTGTCGACGGAGCACGTCGTGGTCGCCTCGATCTTCCCGGTCTCAGCGGCGTGAACCGCCCAGATCGCTTCTCCGCTCTCAGCGGCCCAGCGTGCGACCAGATGCCCGCCGACCGCAGCCTCCACCCGCCCGTTCCAGCCTCCCATCAGGCTCCGTCGAGTCGAGGCACCTTTCGGGGCGACATCGAGGCTGAACCAGCGGTCGGGCACCCCGAATCCCCCGGCGGCCATGTCGACGACCGGACCGTGCGTGGACGTCGCCTCAACCTCACTCCCATAACACGCCGCATCGTCGCATTGCGCCATGAGTTCGTCCGCGTCGCCGTGCTGTGTAACTTCTCCCGTGGTCACGTCCACGGAGGCTGCGGAGTTGTTGAGGGTGATTCCTGCCCCCCAAGTGATAAGGAGACCCGAACCGCCGTCCCGAACGGTCAGGCTGCCGTCCCCGTCGTCCACCGGTACGGAAACCTCACGCAGGGGTGCGACCGCGCGACCCGAGCCCTGCACGGGATAAATGGCAAGTTGAACAACCTCCTTGCCGTCATGAAGGTCGTCCTCCCCCTTCATTCCGTGTCCCCAGGCGACGATGAATTCTCGTCCATCCTGGCTGACAACGGTCAGGTCTGGAATCTCGGCCGGTGTCGCGGTGTCCGGGTCCCCCTCCGTGTCGTCCATGGGAACGGGAGGGTTCCATGGCTTGCCGGACCAGCGGACCGACCCCGTCTCAGCGTCACGCACATGGACGGTGTAGCCGTTCGGCGCGACGGTCATATACGCGACAGCGTTCGCCTGCCCCGCTACGGTCACAGGTATCGACTTCGTAGGATTCGGAACCCAATTGAGGGTCTCTTCCCATCCCTTGGTTCTGTCATAAGCCGGTGGGACAGACAGTTTGGCGAGGGATTTCTCAGGGTGCGCATCCTCAGGAGATGGCGATCGGTCCCACTCACCGCTGTCGCCCGAACCTCCACCACATCCAGCGAGTAACCCCGTCACCAGCGCCAAGCACACCGCCTGCTTCATAAATCGCACGAGCAGGCTCCCCCTCACTCACAGCAAGGCATACCGTCCGAGTTGGCCGACAAGCCTCGTATCAGACCACGGCACGTGACACGCTAACAGCGGAATCGGTTTCTGGGCGGTCTGTTCGCCGACCGTCGCGTCATACGCCCAGGGCCAGTTCCAGAGCGCGCGCGGGTAGCGTGGTCGGCGCGCCAAGACCTCGGCGGTGCGGGCGTGCGCGTGGGGTGGGAGCGTGGGCCGGATCGGCTCCGGCTATGACAACGCCCGACGCCGTCACAGTGTGAAGGGTACGGTGGGCAGATGATCAGCGCACCCGCGACGGTAGGCACTTCATGAAAGGGGATCAGCTGTGACACAACACCGAGGCATAGAACTCCCCCTGCCCGTTTTCGACGTGTCCACACTGGGTTCCGGCTCTGCTTCCGAATCGACCGAATCCGCAAGCGTTTTGGCCGATCAGCTCCAGCACACAGGCTGTGTCTACCTCGTGCGTCACGGCATTCCCACCGAGACGATTCACCGCGCTTTCGAGGTGTCCAAGCGATTTTTCGCCCTCCCACATCAGGCACGGATGTCCGTCGCCGACCTGAATTCTCCTCACTTTCGGGGCTTCGTTCCGTCCCGAGGCGAACTCACCAAGGGCCCTGCCGACGCGGATCGGCGTGAGCAGTTCGTGATAGGTCCCGAGACGGCTCCGCAGCCATTGGACCCCGGGGCACCCTGGCGACAGCTGATCGGACCGAACCAGTGGCCCGACGCACTCCCCGAGCTGCGACCCGTGATGCTCGACTGGCTGGACGAACTCACCGCGCTCAGTCATCGGCTGCTGAGCGCGATCGCGACGGCCCTCCACGGTCGCCCGGACTTCTTTGACGGCCTGGTCGCGGGCAATCCCAACCACCGTCTCCGGACCAGCCACTACCCGGCCGGCACCCCTGGCTTCGATGACAATGGTCTGGGCGCCCACCGGGATCACGGTCTACTGGCCCTCATCGCGCAGGACGGCGTCGGGGGGCTCCAGATGGAGGACGGCCACGACAGCTGGGTCGATGTGAAACCGCTGCCCGGAGCACTCGTGGTCAACCTCGGCGAAACACTTCAGGTGGCAACCGGCGGCCGGCTGCCCGCCCCTGTGCATCGCGTGATCACCCCGCCTACGGGCGCCGAACGGTACTCGTTCGCTTTCGCTTTCAACCCGCACATCGAAGCCCTGACAAAAGACACGACAGATCCACAAGGGGCGGGCACGACAGAGCACTATGGCCGACGCGTCCTGGCCAGGTGGTTGCAGTCCTCTCCGCACCTTGCCCGCCGCCACTTTCCCAACGTGGACCCGGGTGCGCTGTTGACCGGTTCGTGACATAAGCCTGCCGGCTCAGGGCCTGGGGGATGACGCTGGAGAAGGCACGTCACCCGCGGCGGCTCTCGTGCGTGGGTTGTGTGACAGATCGATCCACCTCGAGAAGTGGGCGCGAAGGTCTTCGTCCATCGCCAACAACGAGTCGACTGTTCGCTTCAGAGTCCGTGCACTTCGCTGATCCGCCGGGTCGAATTTACGGCGCAACATCGGATGACGGAGCCACATGTGCAGGTAGAGGTCGTCGAGTCCGGACGGGTTCAGTCGCTCGGCGAGGTCGGCCAACTGTGACTCGTCCCGCTCAAACGGTTCGGAGCTCCTTGGGTGCGGCTTGTCCTCCGGGAACGAGTCCGCGTTCTTGAAGGTGACACGATGCTGGTTCAGATAGGCCACCGAGACACCCTTCCGCAGGCAGAAATTAATCGCCTGAGGAATGCTGTCGATAATCGGCTCGCTCTTGTCGTGGAGGGAAGTGTTGCACAGGATCGGCACACCCGTCGCTTCGGCGAAAGCAGACAGCACATCATGGATGAACGGGTTCTGCTCTCGGCTCACCGTCTGGACCCTGGCCGAACGGTCCAGGTGCGCGACAGCCGGCACAAGCTCTGCCCGATCACGGTGCACCAGAAAAGTCTCCAGCATGTACGGCGATATCCGGGGCGCCTCGAACCAATCGCCGAAATCCTCCTCACGAATCATGGGAGCGACAGGAAACCACCACTCCCGCTGCTTGATCCGATTCAGTTCGTCCTTGGATCTGACCGTTCTCGGATCGGCCAGGATCGAACGGTGCCCCAAGGCCCTGGGGCCCAACTCCGCTCGACCGTCCACCCACACGACAGGACCCGCCCGCAAATCCTCGACAACCATCCGGGCATCCGCCGGCGTGACATCCGCGATAAACTCCTCGAACCCCGCCAAAGCCGCAACGAGTTCATCATCGGAGTGCCCCAGATACGCCCCGGGGAACCCGAAATCGAACTCAGTCCCGCACCGCCCGTAGAACACCCCCAGCGCAATCCCAAGCGACTGGCCACTGTCATCCACACAAGGCGGAGCAATCAGCCGCTTGAACTTGAACTTCTCCATGACCGCACTCGTCGTGGGGCAGTTCAAAGCAAAACCGCCGGCCAGCGCAAAATTCGTCCCGCTCGGATCGAACCCGAAACGCCTGGACGCCTCCTCCACATTGCGCTCCACGACGCGCAGGGAGATCCGCTGGATCTCCTTCATCACCGCGCTCATCACCTGCTCGTCCGGACTGAAACGTTCATCCGCCGAACACCGGCCGCTCGCGAACGCCTCCACAACCGCCTCGTGCAACAAGCCGAGAAAACGCTCACAGTCGACCAGAAGCTTCGGGGCGGGCCCGAAAAACGGCAAACCGCTCAGCGCCTCTTCCCGCAACTCAGCCAGATCCGCGTCGCAGTCGGCCGCCGTGGCAAGCGCCATCAACGGGCCCTCACGCAACTTGTACCTGCGGCGCGCCGCCGTGAACAGACGGGCCGGGGACTCGACCGGGAACCAGGTGAACGAACCGTTCTCGACATAGGCCCCGGCGAAAGAGGATGAATGATCCTTCGAGGCAAGCATGGAATCAGAGTCGGGGCCGCCGTCCAACGCCATCGCGAAAAGCGGCTCCGACCACGAAATGTCGGTGTCCAGCAGGGCACAGCTGAACACATGGGCCATGCTGTGCGGCGGCAGATCGACATCCGCGAAGTAATCTGACACATCGACGTGGCGATCACCGCCAATACCCGGCGTCCCCCAAAACTCCAGCACCTCATCGATGTCGACGCCCACCGAAGACAGCAGGGACTCGATCAGCCGCATACCAGAAGCCTCGTCGGGAACGCCCGCCCCATGACGGCCCCAACCAGACAGCCTCTCAAGCGGCCAATACGCCACAACCCGAACATCCCGCCCCGACTTCCGCCACAACGAAACGTTGTTGTTATGACGAATCCACGTGTCCAACAGATGAGGCACGCCGGGCTGTGTCAAATAGGTGGAGACGTAGTATCCGTCCCTCACTTCACCCTCCAGAACATGCATGTATGGGCACAGCAGTAACGACCTGTTTCAGCTTGCCTGGAGAGCAGCTGCCACCCGTTCAAGGGGTACGTCCGAGAATAGATCGCCGATTTCAACGATCAAGCCCTCTTCGCGTAGCGTCTCGGCAACGATGATTGCCGCGAGTGAATCGCCACCCAGACCCAGAAAGGAAACTGCACCGTCTTGGACATCCATTTCCAGGGTGTCTGAGATGACTTCCAGCAGTCTCTCCAGGGCACTACTTTTTGCTTCCGCCTGGGACATGAATACCCCTTGCTCTGGTTCGTGATTATCCGGTGAAGTCTGACCTTTTATCGAGCCGTCAGTCCCGAAACGTGGCCATCTGCCGCTTATATGGGATAACTCAGCGATTCAGCGGACCCGGTTGCGCGCTTCATCCATAGCATGATGTCGTCCTCGAGTTCCTGGTCCATCGCGAGCCAGGAATCGACTGTTCGCTTCAGAGTCCGCGCACTCCGCTGATCCGTCGGGTCGAATTTACGGCGCAACATCGGGCGATGGAGCCACATCTGCAGGTAGAGGTTGTCGAGTCCGGACGGGTTCAGTCGCTCGGCGAGGTCTGCCAACTGTGACTCGTCCCGCTCAAAAGGCTCGGAGTTCCTTGGGTGCGGCTTGTCCTCCGGGAACGAGTCCGCGTTCTTGAAGGTGACACGATGCTGGTTCAGATAGGCCACCGAGACACCCTTCCGCAGGCAGAAATTAATCGCCTGAGGAATGCTGTCGATAATCGGCTCGCCCTTGTCGTTCAGGGAGGTGTTGCACAGGATCGGCACACCCGTCGCTTCGGCGAAAGCAGACAGCACGTCATAGATGAACGGGTTCTGCTCTCGGTTCACCGTCTGGACCCTGGCCGAACGGTCCAGGTGCGCGATGGCCGGCACAAGCTCTGCCCGATCACGGTGCACCAGAAAAGTCTCCAGCATGTACGGCGATATCCGGGGCGCCTCGAACCAATCGCCGAAATCCTCCTCGCGGATCATGGGAGCGACAGGACGCCACCACTCCCGCTGCTTGATCCGATTCAGTTCGTCCTTGGATGTGAGCGCTCTCGGATCCGCCAGGATCGAGCGGTGCCCCAGGGCCCTGGGGCCCAGCTCCGCTCGACCGTCCACCCACACGACAGGACCCGCCTGCAGATCCTCGACGACCTGCCGGGCATCCGCCGGCGTGACATCCGCGATAAACTCCTCGAACCCCGCCAGGGCCGCAGCGAGATCATCATCGGAGTGCCCCAGATACGCCCCGGGGAACCGGAAATCGAATTCCGTTCCACACCGCACATGGAACACGCCCAACGCAATCCCAAGCGACTGGCCACTGTCATCGACACAAGGCGGAGCAACCAGCCGCTTGAACTTGTACTTCTCCATGACCGCACTCGTCGTGGGGCAGTTCAGCGCGAAGCCGCCGGCCAGCGCAAAATTCGTCCCGCTCGGATCGAACCCGAAACGCCTGGACGCCTCCTCCACATTGCGCTCCATGACGGACAGCGAGATCCGCTGGATCTCCTTCATCACGGCACTCATCACTTGCTCATCCGGACTGAAACGTTCATCCGCCGAACACCGGCCGCTTGCGAACGCCTCCACAACCGCCTCGTGCAACAAGCCGAGAAAACGCTCACAGTCGACCAGAAGCTTCGTGGCGGGCCCGAAGAACGGCAAACTGCTCAACGCCTCTTCCCGCAACTCAGCCAGATCCGCGTCGCAGTCGGCCGCGGTGGCAAGCGCCATCAACGTCCCCTCACGCAACGCGTACCGATGGCGCGCCGCCGTGAACAGACGGGCCGGGGACTCGACCGGGAACCAGGTGAACGAACCGTTCTCGACATAAGCCCCGGCAAACGACGACGAATGATCCTTCGAGGCGAGAAATGAGTCGGGGCCGCCGTCCAACGCCATCGCGAAAACCGGCTCCGACCACGAAATGCCGGTGTCCAGCAGGGCACAGCTGAACACATGGGCCATGCTGTGCGGCGGCAGATCGACATCCGCGAAGTACTCTGACACATCGACGTGGCGATCACCGCCAATACCCGGCGTCCCCCAAAACTCCAGCACCTCATCGATGTCGACGCCCACCGAAGACAGCAGGGACTCGATCAGCCGCATACCAGAAGCCTCGTCGGGAACGCCCGCCCCATGACGGCGCCAACCAGACAGCCTCTCAAGCGGCCAATACGCCACAACCTGAACATCCCGCCCCGACTTCCGCCACAACGAAACGTTGTTGTCATGGCGCGCACGAAGATCCAACAGGTGAGACATACCGGGCGGCGTCAAATAGGCTGAAACGTAGTATCCGTCCCTCACTGCACCCTCCAGACATGTACACAGAAAACACCCGTTCCCGCGCTCCGGCGCGAGCAGGCATCCCTTGATTGACGTGCGAATGCGAGAACCAGACGCAATGAGAACAGCCGACTGTTCATTGCGCTGCCCAGGCCATCCAATACCAATTCCCACAGAGAAAGAACGGGCACCAGCCTGTGAACGTGGACGATACCGGGGTAACGACGGAAGACCGTGAGCACCCCGCCTCAGGTCGCCCGGACCGCCCGGCCGGCCTGTCTGCCTCGGATCACACCAATGCCCTCCATAGACGATGCCTACAGAATTGAAGTGGTCGAATCGTTTTAAAGAGGCCCGGGTCCGAAGTTTTTCATTGGGGCGGCACATGAGTCAAGAGACTTTGAGCCGCCGAAACCTTTTGCCGAACTTCACAGAGCACCTACGTGTTAAGTGATCCAAAAGAGGGTATCGAGGGAATGGTGTCTGAAAGATCTCGTTCTTGAGGTTATGCGGTGTGCCGTGGGCGCGACGGGGAAGGAACAAAGCGGCGCGGTCCGAGAAGATGCCGACCACATCGGTGCGGCGACTGTCTCAAGTCGGCCGCTCAAGCCCGGTGGGCGGCGGACGGACGTCGGCTGCCGAAGGAGACGCCGCCCGACCGATACCGAGCGAGGCAGTCGGGGGGACAGCGCCGAGCTGCCGGCTGGTCCTGGACGGCGTCAGCATCGGGCTGCTCGAAGAGTCGCGGGGAGGGTCACACAACTTGTCCGCACCCCGGTTGGGCAGCGCCTCGGCAGCCGACTGCGTCGTAATGTCACACCGGGGAAGCAGCGGCAGCTCTGAAGGTGTCGCCAAGGGCTCGATCACGACTCGGTGGCTGCCCATCGGCAGGCCGGAGGCCGCCGCATGCCCACCCGGGGGTGGCAATGGTTCCTGTTAATCTGACCCTGTGACCCCAGCAGACTTGGCCTCCGTTATCTCCGACAGCGTGCGCGAAGCAATCAGGTCCGGGCAGCTCGCCGTGGACCCGCCCGAGTCGGTCCACGTTGAGCGTCCCCGCCACCGCGATCACGGCGACTACTCGACAAACGTCGCATTGCAGCTGGCCAAGGCCGCAGGCACGCCGGCTCGCGCTGTGGCCGAATTGCTGGCACCCATCGTGAGCTCAGCCGCCGGCGTCGCGAAGGCGGAAGTCGCCGGTCCCGGATTCCTGAATATTACACTTGAAAGTGCCGTAAAGGGTGCGGTGGCGCGTGACATCGTCATCGCCGACACTGCCTACGGCCGCACGAATGAACTCCAAGGTTTGCGCCTCAACCTGGAATTCGTCTCGGCGAATCCGACGGGCCCTGTGCATATCGGCGGCGCCAGGTGGGCGGTTGTAGGGGATGCACTGGCACGGCTTCTCGAGGCCGCAGGCGCGGACGTGGCACGGGAATATTACTTCAATGACGCCGGCTCCCAGATCGACCGCTTCGCCCGGTCTCTGCTCGCCTCGGCGCACAACGCTCCGGTACCTGACGACGGTTACGGCGGCGCTTACATCCGAGAGATCGCCGATAATGTCCTGAAGCGTCGCCCCGAGGCGCTGAATCTGCCCGACTCGGAAGCTCTCGACGTATTCCGGGCCGAGGGAACGTCTCTCATGTTCGACGAGATCAAGACATCCCTCGCCGAGTTCGGCACTCACTTCGACGTCTATTTTAACGAGAAGAGTCTCCACGATCAAGGAGATCTGGACAAGGCTGTGGCCCGCCTGCGGGAAGGCGGACACGTCTATGAGGCCGATGGCGCGGTATGGCTGCGGAGTACCGACTTCGGCGACGACAAGGACCGCGTCCTCTTGAAGAGTGACGGCTCCTGGACGTACTTCACCGCTGACTGCGCCTATTACCTCAACAAGAGGTCACGCGGTTTCGAGCGGGTCGTCATCATGCTGGGGGCCGACCATCAGGGCTACGTGGGCCGGATGAAGGCCATGGCGGCCTGCTTCGGCGACGATCCCGACAAACACCTCGAAATCCTGATCGGCCAGTTGGTCAATCTGGTGAAGGACGGTCAGCCCGTCCGTATGAGCAAGCGAGCCGGAACGGTCGTGACACTCGACGATCTCGTCGAGGCGGTAGGTGTTGACGCGGCCAGGTATTCGCTCGCGCGAGCCAACGTCGACTCGATGATCGATCTTGACGTCAATCTGCTGACCTCTCAGTCGAACGAGAACCCGGTCTTCTACGTCCAGTACGCGCACGCACGGCTTTGCGCCATCCAGCGCAAGGCGCAGGAGATGGGGGTGGACAAGGGCGGTCCCGAGGATTTCGACCCGGCTCTGCTCTCCCACGAGCGGGAGGACGAACTTCTCCGGATGCTCGGTGAGTTCCCACGAGTGGTGACTACTGCCGCTACCTTGCGGGAGCCGCATCGAGTGGCGCATTACCTGGAGCAGCTCGCCGGCACCTACCACCGGTTCTACGACAGCTGCCGTGTCCTCCCGCGGGAGGGTGAGGAGCCGAGCCCGCTCACCCAGGCACGGCTGTGGCTGACGGACGCCAGCCGGGTGGTCCTGCGGAACGGCCTCAATCTGCTCGGCGTCACTGCCCCCGAGCGGATGTGACCATCGGGTACACAGATCAGCCATCCGTGCGGGTTGGCAGGCAGCCCCGTGGCATCGGGTCCTCGCTGAGGCTCTCTCTTGGGCTCCTGCGAGGACGCGCCACTCTCCGCTCTCAAATACGGACGACCTCCGGCTCCTCCCCACTCAGCAGTGCACCCATAATGGTGAAGAACTCGCGTCCGACACCGGCGTGTTGGCCCAGGGCCTGGATGTCCTGGAAGCGCCGTCGCAAGGATGACGAGGCGTAGATGGCGCTGCCACCGCCGTGCCGGTAGGCGGCTGTCGTGGCGTCCACACACATCGCCGACACCTGTGAGCTGGTCGCGCGCATCTGGGCACGATCGCGCAGGGTGAAATCCCCTCCCCCCGCCGCCTTGCGCCACACCGCCTCGGCTTCGGCGTAGAGGAGTGCGCGCGCGGCCCGCAGCTTCATATGGGTTTCGCCTACATCGGTCTGGAAAAGCGTCGACTCGGCGAGCCGCCGCACACCGTAAGCGGGCCGCTTCCCCGAGGAGGCCAGCTCGGTGACGTCATCGAGCGCCGCCTGTGCGGTGCCGAGTGCCACCGCAGCCATGAACAGGCCCAGTTGGGCTACGGGCGGGACGGCGAAGATGCCCTTGGACTTCGACGGCGTCCCGCCGAACCACTGGCAGTTGCGCTCTTCCGGGCAGTACACGTCTTTCACCTCGACGTCGTGACTACCTGTTCCCCTCAGACCAGACGTGTGCCAGGTGTCCAGAATCCCGACGTCGTCCGGCGAGAGCAATGAGAGCTTCATGTCGGGCCTGCCGTCGATGCCCTTCCGCCGCGCGCCGTCCCCGTCGGTCACCACGCCCTGGGTTACCACCCAGTCGGCATACCGGCAGCCGCTGACGAAGGGCCACCGGCCGTTGATCACATAGCCGCCCGGAACGGGGGTGCACGTGCCCTTGGGGGCATGGGAGCCCACGACCATGACGTCGGGTCCCGCCTGGTAGACGCGGTCGAAGGTCTCTTCGGGGAAGGCCCCCACCACTACCAGATTGCTGCTCCCGATCATGACGTTCCATCCGACCGACGCGTCCGCCCGGGAGACGCGTTCGATGACGGCGAGGGCTTGCTGAATGCTGAGTTCGTCTCCGCCGTGCGCGCGCGGGACCAGCATGCGGAAGCAACCGCATTGCCTGAGGAGATCGAAGACGGGCTGCGAGATGTCGCCGTCTTCCTCGATCTGAGCACTGAGCGCTTCGATCTCCGGCGCCGCCGCATCGATGTTGTCCAAGGTCGTCGACCACATCGTCGTCACCGCCATCGACCATCCACCGTGGTGAAGCGAAGAATGGCGAGTGAGGGGTGATGGACTACGTTGCTCGCTTCGAATGCGAAGCCATGCTCCGTCATCACGCCGACCAGAGCTCTCAAGGAGTCGCGGACGGCTTCGGCGCCCAGGCAGTAGTGTGACCCGCCCCCGAAGGCGACGTGCGCACGCCGTTCCTTTCCGAGCTCCGTCGGCTCGGGGAATGCCGTCTCGTCCAGGTTCGCCGGTCCAAGGCCGAGCAGCACACGTGTGTGCGGGGGAATGACACGTCCCTTGAGCTCGATCGGACGGGTGGCGAAGCGGCGCGTGAACCGGAACGGACTCGAAAGCCGCAGCACCTCCTCACAGAGACCGGCGGACTCCCCGTGGGCAAAGGAGGGATGCGCGCTCAGCAGGCCCAGGACGGTGATGGCGGCGACGAGTGGGTCGTAGGCACCGGTGATCGTCTGGCACATCGCGCCGAGTGCGGCGTCGAACCCGAGTTCCGCGTCCTGGGAGATCGCGCTCAGCGCCTTCATGAACGGGGTGGTGAGCCGCCCGTGCGTGAGCGCGGCGTCGAGCCATTGCGCCACGGACTCCATCGCGCTGACGACACCGGCGAACCCCTCGTCGTCAGTGACCTGCCACGCCAGCTCTTCCAGAATGACCTTCGCCTTCTCCACCAGCCACTCGGTCTCCTCGCCGGAACTGCCCACCACGGCCGCGATGACGTCGACGGAGACGGGTTCCGAGATGGTCTTGAGCCAGGAAAAGGTGTCCGAGGCATGATTTTGATGTGCTCGTGTCACATGTGCGGCGATCCGGGACAGCACATCATCGTCGAGCCTGCCGATGGCCCCCTGAAGATGTGTGCGGAGCCGGGCGTGATAGTCGCCGTCGGAGAAGAGCGGCCATTTGACGTAGAACTTCCTCATCGCGAGCCGGACCGGCGACAGCCCGCTTGTATCCGACGGAGGTCGCTTCGTGGTGAGGCAACGGTCGGGAAGCAATCCCCGCACTTCGGCGTACGAGGCGACCACCACGTCTCCCGTGGTCGTGTCGTGGACCCCGCTTCCGGATCGAGCCGCTTCGGCGAGCAGGGCCGGCACGTCCTCGGTGCTGTAGTCCGCCATGGTGTCGATCAACAACGTGAGGGCCCTCATTCCACTGGACTCAGCGCGGGGCCGGCCCACTCGGAGGCCGGGCTGACTATGCGTCCGTCCTGGCCGACGTACTCGAGTACGTGGGCCGTCCAACCGGCCACGCGGCCGGCGGCGAAGAAGCAGGTGAAGTAGTCGGCCGGGATGCCGACTCCGGCCAGCACCCCGCCCGCGAAGTAGTCCACGTTGGTGAAGTTCGGACGGTCCGGATGGCGACGCAGGAGTTCGTTCAGGGCCGTCTCCTCCAGCGCTACGGCGGTCTCGTAGAACTCGGGGTTGGCGGACTTGCACAAGTCACGCAGGATCGCGGCGCGCGGATCGTATCGCCGGTACTCCCGGTGGCCGAAGCCCATGAGCCGTTCGCCGCGCTCCAGCCTGGCCCGCACGAACGTCGAGATGCTGGGCGCCTGGCGAGCGGCTTCGATCATCTCGGCGGCCGCGGGCGTCGCTCCGCCGTGCGAAGGACCTTTCAGCGTTCCGATGGCCGCGACCACCGCTGACCAGAGGTCGCTTCCCGCGGAGCCCACGATCCGTGCGGTGAAGGTCGACGGGTTCAGGGCGTGCTCGGCGATGAGGACGAGATAGGACTGGAGCCAGGAAGCGCGGGCCGTTTCCGGTTCCTGGGAGGTCAGCATGTAGAGCAGGTTCTCGGCGTGCCCGAGATCGGCCCGCGGGTCGACCAGAGGCTGTCCCTGTGCCCGCCGGAAGCAGGCGGCGACGATGGTGGGCACCACGGCGGTGATGCTGATCGCGTCCTCGATGCTGGGCCGGCCCACGCCGGGCTGTGCGCCCTGGGCGGAGAGGACGGTGCGCAGCCCATCCATGGGATTGACGCCACGAGGAAGTCCGTGCAGGGCGGCGAGGGCGCCTTCATTGAGATGGCGACGCTCTGCGAGCTGCTGCCGGAAGGCGACGAGCTCCTCGGATGAGGGGAAGCTGCCGAACCACAGCAGATGAATGATCTCTTCATAGGAACGGGTGGCGATCTCCTCGATCACGTGGCCACCGCGGTAGACAAGCCGACCGTTCTTGCCGTCGACATGGCTGATTTCGGTACGAGCCACGGTGACACCCTCGAGGCCCGGGTTGTACTGAACTGACATGGGGCTCTTTCTCGTTCTCGGTCTCAGCGGCCGTTGCGGGCGAGGAGACGGCCTCCCGTGATCGTCTCCGCGAACGAGAAGCGGTAGCCGGCCAGGATCTCCACGGGGGCCAGCAGGCTCAGTTCCTCGTATGGAGAGTCGAAGAATTCCAGCTCAGCATCCCCTCGCCACACGTTGGCGATCCGTAGATCCTCACTACCGCCCGTCACCAGCTCGGTCAGATCCGACTCGGACTGATCCCATGCCGGAAAGTGCCGGGTGTGCACGAGTGGAGCCGACGCCAGCGCCGGAGCTTCCGCAGGGCTCTCCAGGGTGATACGGGCCTCGACGAGCCGTCGGTCGCCCGCCGCGAGGCTCCCCGCGAACCGCTCCCCCGGGGCCAGTCCGGGTGTGGCCCGGCCGACGGCGAACTGCTTGGTGATCCAGATGCTCCCGAGCTTCTTGGGGTAGCCCTGAATCAGACCCCGCACCAGTGAGAAATCCCGGTCCACCCAGCAGAAGGGGGATCGCACCATGGGCTTTCCCTGCCAGGTGCAGGAGAGTGCGACATAGAACTCCTTGTACTGCGACCTGACAGGATCGAGGAGTTCGCTGCCGTCATCGGTCGCCGACTGCCAATCACCGAAGATGGCCGCGGCCCGCCCCGGGTCCTCCCCGGGTTCCAGACCTTCCGGAAGGAACGCCTTCACGGCTTCCGGATCGGTCCGGTATTCGACCATGAGCACATCACCGGAGAAGTGCCACGGCGGGGGCGGCACAAGCGACGAGTTTCCTGTGGGAGAGAAGGGGAGCGTGTATCCCTGGAGTCCATTCATTGCATACCTTTCGCGCTGGATTCACCGGGGACAGGGTCAGCCGATCGTGCGGGAGTGCGCGACGCCGCGTACGGCACGGGAGCGGCGGAGATCCCGTACGACATTGACCCGCTTGAGCCATCTGTCGGTGCCGTCGTACCGGGCCTCGAAGGACTCACGGCCGTGCACGGCACGGTAGTTGTCGACGAACAGGACGTCGCCCGCCCGGAGTACATGGCCGGTCAGTGCATCGCCTACAGCACTCATGGCGACGCTGAGGGCTGACGCCGCCTCGGCGTCGTCGGCGGCGGCAGGTCGCGTGTAGTGCTGGTCGAGCCGCAGGTAGGGAGAACTCGTGCCGCCGAAAAGCAGGGGGATCGGGTGGTCCTCCGTAGCGGCACCAGAGCGTGAGCCGTCCGGAAGGATGACGAACCGAGGCTGAGCGAGGACTTCGGCGACGTCGTCCGGCAGCTGAAGGTCGTCGACCGAACCGACCGTCGTGGCGACCTGGTCGTGGTTGCGCAGGCACATGAGTCCGAGGTAGTCCGCGCGCAGCGGGTGAAAGGCGTCCTCGGTGTGCCAGGTGAGTGTGGTGGAACTGCTCGAAGCGAGCTGTACGTTCTCATCGCCCCGGATTGGGACGATGTTGGTCACGATGCGTCCATCGTGCTTGTCGGCCCAGGCGACCGGATCACCCAGGAGACTCGCGCACAGAAAGAGCAGGAACTCCTCCCGATCCGCCGGACTGTCCGAAGAACCGGTTCTCCAATGAGCGGGCGTGCGCCCGATGCCCTGGCCGTCAACCGGGTAACCGCTGATCAGGAGGAGCGTTGACGGCTCGTAGAGGCGGAAGTGATTGAGCCCTTGCCGCAGGGCTCTCGGCAGTTCATGGGCATACACGCTCGCCTCGTCGTGAAAGGCCTGGTTCTGTACGGTGCGGAACCTCTCGACGACTTCGGCCAGCACCGCGGAAACCACTGCGACGTCCTGGCTGTCCATGGCCACTCGGTACGGCCCTGTCCGGACTGTTGGCACCTGTTGCACTCCTCCTCAGCTTGTGGTCCGCAGGGCGGGCGGAAGGGGCAGGAACTCGAGTCCCAGCCGGCGGGCGATGCTCCGCGCGGCGCCGGCCCGGCCGTGCAGGGATCCGATCGGGGCCAGGACCGCACCGCCTACCTGTGCGGTACGCAGCCCTGCTGCTGCTTGGGCCACCGACTCCTGTTCTGCCACGGCGGTGTTTTCCTGGCCGTCCGTCAAAATGATCACCGCGCGCGCACTCGTACCGGGAAAGCGCCAGCTCTGTCTGCACAGTGACACCGCTTGTGCCAGTCCATCGACGAGCGGTGTGCGACCGCGTGCCCGCAAGGATGCCAACGCGTCGACGGCCTGCTGCGGATAGCGCGTGGGGGGTACCACCAGCTCCGCCTTGGGACCTCCGGCCAGCACGACGGCAAGGCGGTCGCCGCGTCGCAGCGACCCCAGCATGGCAAGAAGGAACGCTTTGGCCTGGCGGAACACCCCGTCCATGGCCATGGACCAGGAGGCGTCCAGTACCACGATCAGTGCGACAGCGGAGCGCCCTGTCACCGGCCGACGCACGATGTCGGAGGCACGAAGGGACAAGAGGCCGCTGTTTCCGCTCCGTGCGGGACCTCCGGACGAGGCCATCGATCTCTGCGCTGCCGCGACAACCGTGGCGGCCAGGGAGATCGGCCCATCACCGCTTCGCCGGGTCGACACGGCCCGGCCTCCCGAACTCGCGAGGATCCTCGGCCGCACCAGAATCCGCTGCCGTGGTCCCCGTCGAGCAATCAGGTGGGCGGCCGACACCCCCGGGATCCGCGTCGTCCGTATTCGGGCCTCCGTATCAGGAGGGTCGTCAGTGTCTGCGTCGCCCTCCTGGTCCGGCCTGGCATGGCCGCCGTGCGGCGGCACCGCGCCGGCGCGACGGGCTCGGCCGTTCGGCGTGTGGGGAACGGATGACTCCGTAGCGCCGGCCGGTGAGGGCTGCGCGGTCCACGGAGGCACGACGTCGGCCGCGGGCTCGGGCCCCGAGCCGTCGTCCTGGTCCTCCAGGCGCAGGAGTTCCTCCAGGGAGGTCTCCACGGTCGTGTTCAGGAACTTGGAGATGGCTTCATCGAGCACGAGGGGATCAGAGGTCCGGTGGCCGAGAGCCAGCCGGGCGGAGACGGCGATGTCGTACGGCGTCACCTCGCGCCGCCCCCGGAACGCGGCATGGGCCATCGCGGTCCTCAGCAGTACGAGATCGGCTCGGTGGCTGGCGACACCGGCGCTGATGACGACTTCGGTGACCGACTCGACCACCTCGCGTGTGCATTCGACCTCCGCGAGCAGCGTCCTCGCGGCGTCCAGTCGGGTGGCGAGCGCCTGGTCCTGAGCCAGATAGCGGCGCCGATCGGCGATGCTGTGCTCGTAGTTGATGCGCCGCATGAGCACATCCACGCGGGAGTCGCCATCCCGCAGGATGTCGGAAGTGACCGACAGCCCGAAACGGTCGAGGATCTGTGGCCGCAGTTCGCCCTCGCCCGGGTTCATGGTGCCGACGAGCGAGAAACTGGAGGCGTGGCTCGCGGACACACCGTCTCGTTCAACGAAGTTCACTCCCGAACTCACCGCATCGAGCAGCGCATCCGCCAGGCTGTCCGGCAGGAGGTTCACTTCGTCGATGTAGAGAATGCCGCGGTGCGCGGCCGCCAGCAGACCGGGCGAGAGCCCCACACGGCCTTCGTGTACGGCCTTTTCCAGGTTCAGTGTGCCGATGAGCCGATCCTCGGTCGCGCCGACCGGCAGCGTCACCAAGGGCATCTCCCGTATCAGGACCGGCAGTTCACCGGCGCTGCTCCGCCGCAACCGGCAATCGTGACACAGCTCCTCGGCGTCGTCGGGTTCGCAGTTGAACGAACACTGTGCGACAACGGCAATGTGTGGAAGGAGATTTCGCAGCGCGCGAACCGCGGTGGATTTTCCCGTACCGGGCTCGCCCATGAGGAGAACCCCCCCGACCCGCGGATCGACGATGTTCAGCAGGAGGGCTGTACGCATGGCCTGCTGTCCGACGATCGCGCTGAAGGGATAGCCGGACGCGATCCGATCCGATTGCCCGCCGTTGTCCTGTGAAGCTGACTGTTTCACCCTCTACCGCCTCAACGATTCCGACGATCGCACATGCTGTGCCTTCTGGCGCCACCTGCCGCTATCCCGGCATGTGATCCGCGTCGGAGAGCGCGGAACCACGCTTGACGAGTTCGAGGTCGAATTCACGGCCGCTGCTGGCCTGCTTCACCGCCCCGTCCAGGAATACCTCCTCATCGACGTCGAGCAGTCGCAGAACTCGGTCGAGACTCGCCGGGCGTCGACCGTCACTGCTCTTGCCGAGCTGGATGGCCTCGTCACGGGTCAGCCGGCCGAGTCGCGCCTCGATCGCGCCGAGCCGCGCGCCCCGGCCGTATCCTTCCTGAATGAAGCGGAGATAGTCGCGGGTCCCCACGAGAAAACAGTCGAATTTCTCGTACTCATAGCCCTCCGGGATGCCCTCTTGAGAGGTGCTGCCCCACCCCAGTTCGCGGCGAATGATCTCGACCTGCCGCTTGTCATCCCACTTCAGGTAGTTGCTGAGGAAGATGGGACGCACGCCGGCCCGTGCGATCTCATCTCGGCCGGGGTAGGAGAAGGCTTCCAGATCCTTGCGGTCAACGTCCTTGAGCTCCTTGGCCATACGGTCGAAGCTGAGTCCGGTGGCCACCTCCTGGTAGTCCTCGTCGGCGAGGTCCGAATCGGGGCTGTCCGCGTAGGTGCGCCCTGGATAACTGTGGTACTCGGCGGAACTGGAAGCATGCACGACCAGGGGGACGCCGAGCTGGACGGCCACCCGAACGGGATAGGCGTTGATGCTTGCGTTGCAGTGCCAGCACACCGTGCCCACAGCTTCGAATCCGGCCTGCATCATGCGCTTCACCAGAGGGAAGGGCGGGCGATAGGTGACCTGATCCACACCGAGCTCGTCCAGCACAGTGCTGAGGTTCTGCCATGCCTGCTGTCGCATGAACCGGTTGTCGACTGTCACCGCAAGACAGCGCAGGCCGCGTTCCCGCACCAGGTGGTACAGCACGAATGCCCCGTCCTTGCCCCCGCCGAAGGGGACGACGGCGTCGTACTCGTGACGGCCTCGTATCCCCTCGACGAGGGCTGTGAACTCGCGTTCCCGCGCGTCCCAGTCGATAACCGTGTTCTTCAGCTCATGGTGACGGCAGACCGAGCACACTCCGTCCGTGTCGTTGTTCACACTGCGCCGAGTGTCAGGAAGCCCGCATCTGGTGCATTCTTCGTTGGCCATGTCAGTCCAATCCGACAGAAGATTTGACAGCTGCGCTGAGCCGGGACATAGCAGCCTCGATCACGTCCGGATTGCGTGCCAACGCGACTCTGAACAGGTGCCCTCCCTCTTCGGGGCGCGCCCAGTGGAACTGCCGGCACGGCAGCACGTGAATGCCGTGTTCCAGGAGGTCCGAGCTGACCCGTGCGGCGGCCTCGGCCGAGGGAAAAGCGAGCCGGGCGGCGCTGATCCGCGAGGAGGGGTCGGGCAGGGTCACGCCGGGCAGTGCGCCGACAGTCCGGGCAACGCGTCGGCGATTGGCAGCGATCAGATCGTGCAGACGGTCGAGTCCGCCGGCCGCCGCGTCCCGGGACAGTGACTCCACCAGCTTGAGGACAAGGGGGGAGACCGTCAGGAGGACGTCGCTCACGGCCTTTCGCATGACCGGCCACATGCCCTCGCTCACCGCGAGGATGCCGAGCTTCAGCTCCGACATCGGCCACAGCTTGCCCGTGTCCTCAATCACGACGTACTGCGCGCCGTAGCGGTGGAGCACTTCATAGCCGTCGAACTGCGCCCGTTTGTCGAAGCCCCGGAACGACGTATCAAGGCACAGCAGGATGTTCCGTTCCGCGCACACCCTCACCACCCGCTCGAACTCCTCCTGCTGGAGCACCCAGCCGGTTGGGTTGTTCGGCGTCGTGATGAACAGGCAGGTCGCACCCCAGGAAATGATCTCTTCCAACCGCGCCTGGGCGCAGACGGCCTCCTCGATCGGGGTGATCTTCACTGAGCGGGAAAGGATGTCGTGAATGTTGTCGAAGGTGGGATGCAGAAGGGCGACTCGATGGTTCAGCTCCGCCAATGCGTTCGCCAGTGCCATTGTTGCCACAGATGACGAGTAGAGGCTGAATATCCGCCCGGTCTCCACGGGGGCCGAGTGCTGACCCAACGCGGACATGAACGCCCTGAGAGCCTGTCGCTCGAGTTTCTCGAAGGGCTCTGTGGAAGCAGTCCTGAACAACTCCGGTAGCCGGTCGATCACGGCACTCTGACTGCTGGTCAGGTCATGACGGGGATGCCCATCCGACAAGTTTATCCGAGAGTCGATGGCTATCTGTTCGTGCTGAGTGAGATTTTCGGGAGAGTCCACCTGGTACCTATCTTCATGAACCAAGAAGAAGCAGACGGGGTGACATTCACGGACTGCCGAATGACAGGAGTCATCGAATCCATCGATCCCGCCGAGCACGCTCGCGCCAACTAACGTAGATGTAATCGCCCAGCACGGGACGAGGATTCATCCGAGCAACCGGGGGCCCGCCGATCGATCCAGATTGCGCAGCGGATAGGAATAACCATCAGAAATTTCCCCCGAAATTCCCCGTAAGTCGCATCGGTTCGATACAGCCACCCAAGAACCTTTCCACCGAGGATGCGTCACGTCAACCCCCGCTTCATCCGTGGGTAACAACACGTCAGGGCCTAGATGAAGCCAGCAACGGACCTACGGAGCAAAACGGTTGCTACCGCGCGTCGAAGGTAGAACCGGCCGAGACGAGGCGGCGACAGGCGCGGCCGGCTCATGGCGATGTGCGGCATGGGAAGTTCATAGCAAGGGCAACCATCAACTCGCCCGCTTCAAATCTCTGTTGACAGGGTAGATCGACGATGTCACTCTCCCTGGAGTCCCTGACCCACCAAGCAGCTTCGACGCGCGAGGAGGTGTGAGAAGCGGGTTCGGCACGGCAACTCTATGTTTGTGAATAATCGTCCCAAATGCTGGACACGCCGTATCGATGGTCCCGATAATCGGCCTCGACGCAGGTATTAATACCCCCAAATAGACCTCGCGGAATGCCCACGAGCGCGCGAGGGTCTTGCGCCCTACGGTCAACTCCCGCAGGCATTGCGGGACGTCGGCTACGTCGCCGATGCCGTCCCATCTCCCTTGTGTACGCACCGCGGCGGGGTCAACCGTCCAGCGCTGCGGTTACTTCGCCCCCTGCATGACGGTCGGTGCCATCAACCGGCGGACCGCCGGCCAGCCATGACGTGACGATCTGCGGCTTGAGGACCCACGATGGAGACACTTTTGTCGGACATGGCCACTGACGGACTTTCTGTTACCCATCTCATGGCCCACCGCGTTCACTCTCCGGGCAAGAGCGGGGTTGCGGATGCCGACGGATTCGTCCCGTTGAGGTCTCTGCTGCTTCAAGCTGTCCGGAAAGCCGATCTTCTGCGCCGGTCCGGCGTTGCCAGGGGTGACCGTCTCGCCCTCGATCTCAGCAACAAGAGCTGGGCCTCTGTCTCAATCGACTACCTGGCCTGCGCCTGGCTCGGGGCATGCGCGGTTCTGGCCGAAGATCACCAACTCCTGGGAAGTCTCGATGGACCAGTCACTTTGATGGACGACTGCATCGATTCCGGAGATGTGCGGCATGGCAGGTCCGACCGAGGACGGCCAAGCCCCGGCGATCCTCTCGACATCCTCTTCAGTTCGGGCACTACCGGGACGCCAAAGCCAATCGTCTTCCATCACAAGGACTGGGTCTATCGGCCCTCGGGCGCGGCCTCCAGGGTCGATAAAATCGCACATTACGGTATACCGTTCGGAACATCCACCGGAGTCCACGGAATACTGCTCCAACACATCGCGGCGGGAGCCGTGAGTGTCGCTGCCAAGACTTCCGGGGAAGTCTTCGATCTTGTCAAGTCGTTCGACTGCAATCAATTGGTTGTGACGCCCTACGCCCTGCAAAAACTGATCAACAGTTCCCCTACGGCGGATGCGTTTGAGCAGATCAAGACAGTGAAAGTCGTGGCAGGACCCGTCACGGGAAGCCTGGCGTCGGCGGCCATCGACGCCTTTCCGAATGCCAGAATCTTTTCCATCTACGGAGCCACGGAGCTGGGTGGGACAGTCTTTACACGACTCGTCAAGCGCGGGGAACCCAATGGCTTGGGAGTGCCGAGCCCTGGCGCAGTCTGCCGAATCGTCGATGAACGTGGTGCACCACTTCCACCAGGCGAGGTAGGGCAGATTCAGGTGGCCCAGGGGCCGGCTGCCGCGAATATGTCGATTCCCACTCAGCACTGGATCAGTGTCGGAGACATGGGCTACATGGACAAGGTAGGGCAAGTCCATCTGGTGGGGAGGGCGAAAGAAATCCTGTTTCTCTCCGATCGGCGTAGTACGCCCGGGAAAATCGAGGAAGGCCTACTCCAGATCCCGCTCGTCGAAGACGTCGGGGTTGCGGCGATCGATAACGTGGATGGGTGCGACAGGCTTGGCGCCTGTGTGGTGCTCAAGGACCGCGACAGGGTTCGCGAGGCAGCG
Source organism: Streptomyces sp. NPDC021225 (assembly GCF_044332865.1). Classification (NCBI taxonomy): domain Bacteria; kingdom Bacillati; phylum Actinomycetota; class Actinomycetes; order Kitasatosporales; family Streptomycetaceae; genus Streptomyces; species Streptomyces sp. NPDC021225. Next base: position 375,736 of record NZ_JBIRPV010000007.1, read on the forward strand.
GAGGCATTGGCTCAATTCGATCCTCCGCTTTTTAGAATCAGGTATGTTTCGTCGATTCCTCGCACTTCCCTTGGAAAACCTCTTCGAGATCAGATATGGCATCTTCTGATGGATTCTGATGCCGAAGGTGTGTGGCTTCGCCCCTAGCGGTTGGGGACGGTCACACCGCCGCTGGCCTAGAGAAGGGTTTGGCACTCTGTCCGACTGGCGTCATGAGATCCTCGCTCCCGCGGCCTCGGCGACCACGCCATACGACTGGCTCATACGCAACGCCGTCGACTGCCCCAGGAGCCCAGCCTTCGGTCACTGGCATGACGGCGGCGTTGATGGCCTCTACACCTTCCCTCAACTCCTCGACCAGGTGCACAAAGCAGGGGCCGGGCTGAAAAAGGAGGGCGTGGGACCACAGGACCGGGTTCTGTTGTCCCTGCCCAACGGGGTGGGGTTCGTCGTGGGTTTGCTGGCCTGTCTGGGACTCGCCGCCATCCCTGTGCCCGCTCCGGTGCCGAGCCTCGGTCGACCGGAAGCCTTTCGGGAGCGCCTTCTGCGTATCACGGCTGACTGCCGGCCGACGCTGGTGATCACATCCGCGGACTGGATGCAGCAGGTCGAAGGCGTGGTCGGGGACGCGGAGTTCGGAGTACGCGTGGTGGATGTCGAGAGCCTCCCCGAGCGGAGTGACGCTCCGTTCGAAAGGAGACCGGCAGGGCCTGTCGCACTGCTTCAGTACACCTCGGGCTCGACAACCCGTCCCCGGGGTGTGATGGTCACGAGTCAGAACCTCCATGAGAGCTGTCAGCAGGCTGCCAAACGCTATGGCGAAGGCCCGACCGACAGCGTGATCACCTGGGTTCCGCTCTATCACGACATGGGTTTGATCACGGGTCTCATGCGGCCGCTGTTCAGCGGTTATCCCTCCTACTTCATGAGCCCTCAGGAATTCGTCCGCAGGCCCGCCACGTGGCTGGAAGCGATCAGTGCATGCGGTGCGACACTCGGCAGTGCGCCGAACTTCGCCTACGACTACTGCGTCCGCAAAATCTCGAAAGAACAAGCAGCGCGGCTCGACCTGCGGAGCTGGCGTATCGCCCGCAACGCCAGCGAGGTAGTGCGGCCCGAAACAGTGCAGAGATTCACCGAGTGCTTTGCGGCAGCGGGTTTACGGCAGAGCGCCATGAGTCCTTCCTACGGTCTCGCCGAGGCGACACTGGCTGTGACGGCATCGGCTCCGGACGTCCCAGCAGCCCGGATAACCGTGGACCGGAGTGCGCTCCAGGCCGGTCGAGTGGTCCAGGTAACAGGATCGGCACCCGATTCGGAGGCTTCCGTCTCTCTCATCTCTTCGGGAACCCCCGTCGCCGATACGCACCTGCGGATCGTGCCCGACGTCGCCGGAAGCGACGTCGGGGAGATTCATGTACGCGGACCGCAGATCTCACCCGGTTACTGGAGCATGGAGTCGGGGCAGCACGCGTCTGGTGAGCACCGCTGGCTCGAGACCGGCGACCTCGGCTTCCTCTGTGAAGGTCAACTCTTCGTACTCGGGCGCAAGGACGACACCCTGATCATCCGAGGCCGTAATCACCACAGCGCGGATATCACAACGGTCTGCGGAGCGCTCCCCGGAGTTCGGCACGGGCGAATCGCCGCGTTCGCCGGCCCCGGGCGGGTACATGACGGCGTCGGAGTTGTCCTGGAGGTCACCCGCGATTTCGAACGATCTGAACCTGATTGGGCTCGGCTGGCCGCAAGTGTCACCGAGGCACTGGCGCGGCGGTTGGAACTGGGCGTCCAGTTCGTTGGTCTCGTTGGTCCTGGACAGCTGCCGGTGACGACAAGCGGCAAAGTGCGGTCGTCCGAAGTGGGACGCCGTGTTGTCGCAGGTCGGATGTCGTTCCTTTTCCAGTGGCAGGCGCCGACTGGTGGCCTCGTGTCCTAGGACCGGGCGCCGAATGCTCATCCTGAGCGATCGGTCCCTGACGGGCTGTCGGTGAACACCCCAGGGAAACACCGGTCGGCACACACCTCGCCCAGTTCCCAGGGCGCATGGGCGCCGGGCAGCAGGTTGCGGTGCCCGGCCGGATCGCGGGTGAACGCCTTCGCGGCGGACTCCGGTTCGCGCCTTTGCCGCGCGTGCGGACGGCGAAGTCCGTCAGGGAATGGGCACATTGGCGGGCGCTTCGCCGCTAGACTCGCGGTTGACTCCCCTCGCCAGTTGCTGAGGCGTGTTCGATGACCGATCTCCCTGCATCGGCAGGTCTCACAGGAAGCGCCCCTCAGCCGTCGGCCGGGAGATCTTCGGATTTCCGGTCCTCGGCGGCGTGCAGGGCGTCCTACCCGGAAGAGACCGGAAGAGAGAGGTACCGACGGCGTGTCCAAGAGCGCGAAAAGTAAGTCCGTCACCGATATGCCCGGCCACGTGTGGTCGACGGATGAGCTGATCGCCGCAGGTGTGGCCCTCTTGCTGGCGATAGTTTGGGTTCTCGGGGTATTGGCATGGGCGGCGGGGGGACTTGTCGCGCTGGTCACAAACGGCGGTTGGCCTGCCCAGCCCTTTTCTACAACGTTTCCCATGGTCATCGACCTGGTCGTCCACTGGGACGACCGCGCGCTCGCGTGGTCGGTTGTGGATCGGCCACTGCTGGGACCCGACTGGTTGTTCTGGTCGGTTTACGTCATATTGGTCATCCTGGTGGGGGCCATCGTGAAGATGGTGCTCAGCTGGATTTTTCGCGTGCTGGCCCAGCAGCGTCGCTCGCGGCACATCAAGGTCCGTAAGGCACAACGGGATAATTCAGTCATCTGGGCGAAGCCCTCGGAAGTAGAATCTCTCTTGGTCCCTGACCGGAATAATCTCTCCGGGCGCGTCTACCTGGGTGAGGTGGTGGGCACCCCGGAGGCCAGGCTGGCGACCTCGCGCTACACCTCGGTCGCGGTCATCGCCCCAACGGGTTCGTCAAAGACGGTGAAATACGTTGTGCCGACCATACTGACCTGGCCCGACGCCATCTTCGTCACGTCCACGAAAAATGACATCGCGGATCTGACCCTGAACTACCGCGCAGAGACACTTGGTCGACCGGTTTATATTTTTGATCCCGCAGGAGAGTGGCCGGAGGATCAGCGCAAATATCTGTGCGCGTGGTCTCCACTCATGGCGATTCGTGACTTTTCCGATGCCGACAAGATAGCTCTATGGCTCTCCGAAGCGGCGATGGAGAACGCCAGCCAGGATGGGGAGGCGCGCTACTGGATCAATCTCACGCAGATATGCATGGGGCCCATGCTGTGGATCGCCAGGAAGACCAACAAGACGATGCAGGACATTGCGAACTGGATCGGCTACCAAGACTTCGAGGCGATAGAGCGGCATTTCGACGAATATGAACGCGAACTCGATGATCAGGCGTCGAAGGAGGATCTGGCGATAGCCAGGCGTGGGCTGTCGGCAACCCAGAAGCGTCACGTGAAGGACCGCTCCGTGATCTTCGCCAATGCGGACGTCATTCTGAAGCCGTTCATGTCCGCGCAGATGGCGGCGACGACGGATATCAGGTTTGATGAGGAGGGGAAACCCTACAGCCCTTTCGGCCTCCGGATTCTGGATATCGAACACGTCCTGGACACGGGTGGCACCGTCTATGCCATCAGCGACGAGGAAGAACAAGAAATGCTGCGCCCCGTCTTCCAGTCGGTGGCGATGTCCTACCTTCGAGCCTGTCGGAAGCGCCAGCGGCGACAGGGCGCCGGTCCCCTGGTGAACCCCCCGCTGCTCCTGCTCGAGGAAGCCGCCAACGTCGCCCCGCTGCCGACCCTCGACAAGATGGCTGCGACCTACCGTGGATTCGGAATCGTCATCATGTCGATTTGGCAGGACGAGTCACAGGTGGCGACGCTCTACGCCACGCGAGCCCCCACGGTTCTGGGGAACCACACGACCCGGGTGTACCTACCCGGGTCCTCGGACGACACAACACTGGACCGGCTCTCCCGGCTCATCGGAGATCAATCCGTTTCACAGCACAGGTTCGGATACACGCACCAGGAAGGGCACCAGAGGATAACGGCCAACGAAGGCGTCGAGGACATCCGGCTCGCCCCGATCGACTACCTGCGCACTTTGCCGAAGGACGTCGCGGTCATCCTGTCCGGCAATCTTCCGCCCCTCAAGGTCTCGGCGACACCGTGGTTCAAGGACCCGGAGATGCGCGCGCGCATCGGCACGGAGATGTGCGAGAAGTATGACCGCGCCTTCGGCGAATCGAAGCCGGCAGCTGCGACACCAGTTGAGGCGTCCCGTATGCCGGCGCGTGCTTCCCTGCGGATCCGTAAGCGGTCGCGGTCGTAGAGCGCATGCGGCGAGTGGGGGGTGGGGCAACGGCTTCCCACCCCCGGAGCCCGGCGGCTTTGGTGACCCCCCGACGGCACTCCCCGCCTAGTGTTGGGCGCGCAGCTTGTCCAGCCGGGCCCGTAGGCTCCTGGCCGCCTTGCTGTCCCGGCCGCCGGTTGCGGCGAGCATGGCCAGGACATCCGCCCCGACGCTGAGCTTCTCCTGTGGGTCCGTGATGGATGTCCAGGTGAAGAGGGCCCGCCGCGCCGAGGCGCGGGTGAGCGAGTGGTGATGTCCCACCACCGCCGCCTGAAGGCTGGTGGTGTGCAGATACCAGCGGGCAGCGGTGGCATGGTGCCCCATCAGATGGGCGAGCCAGCCCCGCAACTCGCGCATATTGATGGTGTGCGGGTGTGCCGGGCCGAACTCGGCGGTGATCTGCTGGTCCAGTTGGTCCGCTTCGATCGTGGCCCAGGCCAGATGCCCCCGGTCCCCTGTCTGAAACGCGGTGGTAACGGTCGCCACGCGCTCGCGGTACTTCGCCGGAGGCGGTTCGGGCGCTGCTTGTGCGGGTTGCCGTGGCTGCGGCCTCGGCCCAGGGTCGGGCACCGGCTCGGCGGCGGACAGCCGGGAGGCTGCCTGGGGACCGGAGGCCGCGAGGGCGGCCGGAGCTGATCGCGCCGCTTGCTCGGCCGTCGGCGACGGCGAGGGCTGGAGCGCGGTGAAGTCCCAGAAGGCGGGGCTGACGGTGCCCCATGGGGCGAACGTCTCCTCTTCGTCCATGAATTACCTCACGTCGTCCGTTCGGCACTGGTTCCCGGATCCGGGCCCTGGCCCAGCTCGTCAGATGCTCACGCCGTGCTGGCGCAGGTAAGGGATCGGGTTGACGTCCGACCCGTACTCCGGCCCGGTACGGATCTCAAAATGCAGGTGCGGGCCGGTGACATTGCCCGTGGCGCCCGACAGGCCGATCTTCTGGCCGCCCTTGACCGTGTCGCCCTTCGAGACGCTCAGCGAGGAGAGATGGGCGTAGTGGCTGTACTTGCCGTCGGCGTGCCGGATGACGATCTGGTTTCCGTAGGCTCCCCCTTGGCCGGCCGTGATGACGGTGCCGGGGCCGACGGCCTTGACGGTCGTGCCGGTCGGTACGGTGAAGTCGATGCCTGTGTGGTAGCCGCTGGACCAGTGCGCGCCGGTCGCGTGATAAACGGTCCCGAGTGCACCGCTCGTCGGCCGCGTCCAGGCGCCGGAGGAGCCGCCGGAGGAGCCGGAGAGGGTCAGCTGGCGCGACGACGCCATGATGATCTTGACGTAGTCGTACGTCTGGCCCTTTGCGAACGACGCCGGGGGCACGCCCGCGTAGCGCTCAACGGCGCACCAGCCCGCGTTGTAGCCCGCCAGCGCCAACTCGGTCGGGGAGCCGTTGTACTGCGAGGGGTCCGTGACAGTCTCCGTCGGGCAGTCGTTGTACTTGGCGGGGTTTTTGGCCCGCTTCAGCAGCGAGCACATGAACCTGCCCTGTGCCGGTATCGCATCGTTGGGGTCCCAGACGTCCCCGCCCTCACCCCAGGTCTTCCAGGTGCCCGGCATGAACTGGGCGATCCCCTGGGCCCCGGCGGGCGATGAGGCTTTGGGATTGAAGCCCGACTCCTGCTTCAACTGCGCGGCAAGTATGGAGGGAGACAGTCCGGCTTTGCAGTCGTTGGCGGCCTGCACGATGAGTCCCTCGTACTGACTGGGCACCCCGCCGCGCCCGACTTTCAACGACCCCCCGGCCAGACCGGGGTCCAGTGGGGTCGAACCGCTGTCGGACAGGGAGGCCAGCACGAAGACACCCACTATCAAGCCGAACGGCATAGTCAGCGAAGCCGCAAGCACCAGCTTCAGCCCACGTTTGATATCCACTCAGGGCCCCCCGGGCGGCACCGTGCCTGCCACCAATTGCCGCAGTTTGCACTCTCGAACGAGCGGCAGCGTCAGGAATAGATCATTCCGCTTTCACGGACGGATCGGTGCTGTGCACTGCAATCCGCCCCACCTGGGTGATCCTCCCCCAACTGGCAGCAGGCCGCTCGGGTGTTGAGGGAAAGTTGAGGGTGTGTTTCTATCACAGTGGCCACACCAGTATCACGTGGACATGACCTGATGTCGTCTGCTAGACACTCACTATTGCGGCCGCCGTTGCCCGAGTGGCCGCCGTCTAAACGCTCACTTTGCGGCCAGGCCTGTCGCGGTCGCCGCCGTCGCCAAGCGCTCATTTCGGGGCATTCGCTGCGGTGAAAGTGATTGCAAGCGGGGGGGCATAGTGAAAACGCAGTCTGTGATGTCACTCACACCACAAAACCGGCTGGTAGTACCCGTGCTGAGCGCGGTTGGCGGCAGCGGACGGTCCACCACGGCCGGCCTGTTGGCCTATGCCCTGTCGGCGATGGGCTCGACCGTCGTACTGGACACAGGACCACGCCTGTCCTCACCCTGGCCCGCCTGGAGCGCCGAGCCCGGAACGGGCCTGCTCTCGCTCCCGCCGGACCGGCCGCTGACCCACAGTCAGGTCCAGGCGGCAGCGTCCCGCTTTCCGGCTCCGAGCGGCGGCACATGGCAGGTGCTCACCGATCATCAGGAGTGGAGTCATCCACCCTTGCCCCTCCCCGAAGATCCGGCCGCCTGGTACCAGTTGGCGGCGATCGGCGGGTGGCAGGCGGTCGTCGCGGACACCGTCCATCCGGTCGCTCACGATGTGCTCACCGCGCGCTGCGCCGGCTCCACCGGACTGACGGCCCGCTGGTGCGAACTCCCTTTCTCCGTACCGGTTCTGTGCGCCGCAACCACCGGATCCGGGGTCCAGGCCCTTCAGACCGCCGTCAAGGCCGCCTCGGCGGAGGGGCTTCCCCTTCACCGCGTGATCGTCGCCCTGACCGGCATCGGGGAGGGCAGGTCTCCCGCCGCGGTGAAGGCCGCCGCCGCGATGCTCGAACCTCGAGTCCGGGCGGTCGTCCAGGTGCCCTATGACCCGCGCATCCGCGCCCACGGGATGCGCGACGCATCCCGCCTGAAACCACGCTCGCTGGAGGCGGGCCGACAACTCGCCCTCGCGGTGGTGGGCTCGGCCCAGGCCGCCTGGGGTGATCCACTCCCCGCGGCTGCCGTGCCGCGTACTCAGACCGCGGCCCCGCCCCGCGTCCACGACACCGCCCGCATCGCTTCGAAAAAGGTTCCTGCATGAGTCAGTTTCTGCAGTCCCTGCATGCCATTGCCAACGACCCGCACCTTCAGTTCCTCGCCGCCGATGACCCGACCGACAAGCCCATCGTTCCCGACTACAAGCCCAAGCTGCCCGGCGAGATCCGGACGCCCACCAGCACGATTCTCGCCTGGACCGCGGGCGGCGGGCTCTCTCTGGCGGTACTGGGCGGCCTCGTCGGCTGGGGTCTGGTGGCCATCGGGCACAACACCGAGCGGGCGAGTCTCGCCGCCCGGGGCAAATCCTCGATCCTCTGGAGCCTGATCTCCGGGGTGGGCATCGGCGTTACCTCTGGTCTGGTCATGGGCTTCTACAACATGTCGAACTGAGGCGGATATGGAAGACCAAGACCGCGCGGCCCGCCGGGCCCGCGTCCGCCTGGTCGCCATCGGGGGACTGGCGCTCGCCCTGCTCGTCGGCGGTGGCGTTCTGCTGACCAACGCCGTAAGCGGCCAGGGCGCGTCGGCCGCGCCCTCCGGCGAGCGCAGGTCCAGCACACCTCATCCGACCCCGTCGGCGTCCTCGCGGGGCAAGATGACTCCCGCGAAGGCCAAGCCCATGCACCTCCTGAAGCCTGAGAGCGGCAAGGACGGCTTCTCCGTCGGTTTCCCCCGCACCGGGCCCGGCGCCGTCTCGGCCGCCGTCTACTACCTGGAGGAGTCACCCTTTCTCGACGATGTCAGGACCCGGCAACAGCTGTCGGCCGTCACCTCCAGGGGTTCTTCCGCCTACATCGACAAGCAGGTCTCCGAGGTCCGCAAGGTGCGCGAAGCCGCGGGGCTGGCGCCTTCCGGCGGCGTGCCGGGGGGTCTGACTTTCACCACCAACGTCAACGCGATCCGGGCGACGCCGCTGGTGAATCGACGTCTTGTCCAGGTCTGGCTGAACTACGACCGCTACGCGACCAAACCGGACGGCACCCCGGCCAACGAGCCGATCAAGGATGAGACGACCGACCTCCTCCTCATATGGGAGGACGGCGATTGGAAGATCACCGACGAGCCGCGCTATCGCAAGTTGCGGACTTTCCCGGCGTCCTACGACCCCGACAGCCCCATCTCCTGGCAGAGCGGTTGGTGGCAGGTGGCGCATGTGGCGTGACCGGTTCCGGCGGGCTCTGACCCTGTTGCTGACCTTGGTGTTCTGTCTCGGCGTCGGCGCGGCGAGCGCCCCCGTGGCCTCCGCGGACGATCCCAAGGGCTATGTCGACTACGGCCCTCCGAAGGACCCGCCCAAGGAGTGGAGCGACGACGGCAAGGGCAACGGCTGGTCTCCGGGCATCGGCCTCGATGACCAGAACCACTGGTGCAACACCACGCTGGGGGCCGATGTCAAACGCTGCGACACAGAGAAGGCCATCGGTGAGATACCCGGCACCTATGAGCCGTGCAGCGATGTCATGGACGGCTGTTCCAAGGATGACCTGAAGAAACACGAGCTCAAGAAGCTCAAGGAGTGGCGAGAGAAGGCCGACCACAACCACAAGAACTACAAGAAGCTCAATGAGCTGATGACCAAGTGCGTGAACGACGGTCGGACGTTCCAGGACTGCTCGAACGAGCATGGTTCGAACTACCCGATGATCAACGTGAAAACGCCATGGGAGTGGGTCGGCGACGCGGTCGCGAGTCTGGCGACCGACATGCTCACCAAGGCGGCGGAGTACATCGGCAAGTCGGTCGTATGGGTGCTCAAGCAGTTCGCCGACGCGTTCAACAGCTGGTCCACCATCAAGCTGGGGCAGACCGGTATCGGTTCCACGATGAGCATCATGACCGGCCTGTCCGTGCTGCTCGCGGCCTTTCTGCTGTTGCTCCAGTTCGGCAAGTTGGCCATCAGCCAGCAGGGTGCCCCGCTCGCCACCGCGCTCACCGGACTGGCCAAATGGGCGATCATCCTCGCCGTCTACGTGGTCGCCATCCAGACCGCGCTCGACTGGTCCGACCAGCTGAGCACCGCGGTCATCAATGAGACCTTCAAGGGCGGCGGCTCCGGAGAGAAGGACGCGGCGAAGGCGATGCAGACACAGCTCGGCGAGCTGTTCGCCGGGCTGGGCGCCGCCGGTGGGACGGCTGCCGCCGGCGGCGCGCTGATCACCGGCAGCGGCATGCTGGCCTCCTCGGTCGGCTTTGTCATCGTCGTCGGCATCCTGTGCATCCTGGCCATCGGAGCGCTGTGGATCGAGATGCTGATGCGTCAGGCCGGGCTCATGGTCCTGGTCGCCGTGATGCCCATCGTCCTGGCGGGGCAGATGGCGGACTCGACCCGTGAGTGGTGGCCCAAGGCCCGTAACGCGGTGATCGCGCTGATCCTGATGAAGCCGGTGATCGTGATCTGCTTCTCCATCGGCTTCAACGCCATGAGCGAGGGCAAGGGCGCCCGCAATGTCCTGGTCGGCCTGATGATCTTCGTCCTGTCGTGTTTCGCCTGGCCGGTGATCGCCAGGTTCATGACCTTCACCACCAACGGCGACGGCAACAGCACCGGCTCCGCGCTCTTCGGCGCGATGGGATCGAATATGTCGGTGAATGCCTCCAAGTCCCGGCCGCAGATGGGAGGCGCGGGCATGATGGGCGGGGGCGCCGGCTTCACCATGGGGCTGGAGGACGACAACGCCTCCACCGCCTCCAGCGGCTCAAACTCCGGCGGCGGCGGCGGTTTCTGGTCCAAATTCATGAACGGCAGCGGTGCCGGCGGCTTCGGCAGCAAGCTCGGCGGTGTCGTGAGCCTGGGCCTGCAAGCCGCGGCCGTCGGCAAGGACATCCTGGAGGACGCGGGCGCCAACACCGCGGCCCACGCCGGCCTCGGTCCGGCTTCCAGTGCCGACCGCCATGTGATCATCGGTCGCCGCGGTCAGCGCGGCGGCGGGGGCGGCGGGGGCGGCGGCGGGGACGACGACGACTCGGCACCACCGCCGCCCGCGGCGGGAGGGTACTCCGCAACGCTGGAGCGGGATGCCCCCGCGGACACCTCGGCTCCGCCACTCCCGCCAGGAGGGGACCACACCATCGCGGCTCCACCGGACTCCTACACGTGGAGGGACTAGCCCATGCCGATCTCAGAGCCCGCCACCTACGGCGGCTGGCAGTCCGAGCGCATCGGATTCATGGGCAACCTGTCCGGCCCCGGCTTCGCCCTGGTGGCGGCCGCGACCGCCGTAGCGCTGCTCCCGCTCTACCAGCGGAGTTGGTCCGCGACACTCGTCTGCCTCCCCCTCGCCCTGCTGCTGCTCCTGCTCGCCCTCGGGCGAGTCATGGGGTTGTCGGCGGATCAATGGATCATTCTCGCAGTGAGGCATCAGATCGCCGTGGCCACCAAGAAGAACCTCTTCCTCTCCGGCGCCTTCGCTCCCCGCACCAAGTCCGGGGAGCAGCCGATGGACTTGCCCGGAGTCCTCGCCCGCCTGCGCATCCTCAACGCGTCCGACGGGCTGGGCGGCGAACTCGGCGTCGTCCACGACCCGGTCGGCGGCACCTACACCGCCATCGCCCGTATCGCCTTCCCCGGCCTGGCGCTGGTCGACACGGACAAGCAGAACGCCCGCGTCGGCGCCTGGGCCGCCTTCCTGCGCTCGCAGTGCAAGGAAGACGGGGCGATCACGAGGATCTCCGTACACCAGCGCTCCCTCCCCGACGACGGGACCGAGCTGAGGTCATGGGTGGAGCGCCACACCGCCCCCGACGCCCCGCCCGCCGCGGTACAGGCCCTGGATGAACTCATGGTCACCGCGGGGCCGGTGGCGACCATCCGCGAGACCTTTCTGTCCATCACCTTCTCCTCCGCACGCGCACGCCTGGCGGTCAAGGGAGCCGGCGGTGGCCAGATCGGCGCCGCCGCCGTGCTGGTCCGCGAGATCCACGCCATGCAGGGGACGTTGAGCAGCGCCGGTCTACAGATCGAGGAGCTGCTGACGCCCCGTAAGGTCGCCCAGGCCATCCGCACGGCCTACGACCCGGAGGCGCAGCTGATGCTCGCCGCCCGCAGCGCCGCCGCACACGACCCCGAGTGGAAGGGCGCCCCGCCCGGCGTCGATCCGACGGTGGCCGGACCCGCCGCGGCGGAGACCGGCTGGGGCGTGTACCGGCACGACGGGGCATGGACCGTGTCCTACCAGGTGCGCGGCCTGCCCCAGTCCGAGGTGTACGCCACCTTCCTCCAGCCTCTGCTGCGGCCCCGGCGCAACGCCCGCCGTTCACTGTCGCTGGTGTACGAGCCGATCGGCCCCGCCAAGGCACGTCAAGAGCTCGCGCGCGAGAAGGCCAAGCGCGACGCCGCGCGGCAGCTGCGGTCCAAGACCGGCCGGGTGGAGTCCGAGGACGAACGCCGCGAGTCGATGACCGCCCGCGCCCAGGACGTGGCGCGGGCGTCCGGCGAGGGCGTGGTCCGGCTGACCTGTCTGCTGGCCGTCACCGTGATGGACGAGGAGGAACTGGAGATCGCCTGCGCGGAGCTCCAGGCCGATGCCTCGGCTGCCGGTCTGGAGATGCGGCGGATGTGGGGTGCCCAGGACGCGGGCTTCGCGGCCGCGGCGCTGCCGCTGGGCCAGGGGCTGCCGGACCGGCGGGTGGGCATCTGATGCGCCTTTCCCTCAACCGCCGCCGGTTCGACGACACCACGCTCGAAGCCGCCCCGGTAACCAACCTGATCGAGGCCGACACCGGGACGGCACCGTCCACCCCCCGGCCCAGCGCACGCGAACTGCGCCGCGCCCGGCTGCTGGAGGACCCCGAAAGCGCCATGCGCGTGGCCCCCAAGAAGGGCTGGCGACAGCCGTATGCCGGACGGGCCGCCTCGCTCGTACGGTCGGAGGTCTTCCGCGCCGACACCGCGCGGGCCGCGGGCATCTATCCCTTTCTGCACGCCGGCGGCCTTCCCCCGCTCGGCGCCTACATAGGCTGGAACACCCTGACCACACAGGCGTTCTCCGCCCACCCGGCGGCCTGGGTGAGCCACGGTCTGTGCACCAACCCCAACGTCATGATCACCGGCATTCCCGGCAGCGGTAAGAGCGCCCATATCAAGGCTCTCTGCTTCCGGCTGATGGCCTTCGGCCACCGCACACTGATCGCGGGCGATGTCAAGGGCGAGTACCAGCAGCTCTGCCGCCATCTGGGCGTGGAGCCGGTCCGGCTGGGTCCCGGGCTGCCCGGGCGCCTCAACCCCCTGGACGCCGGACCACTGGGTCAGGACCTCCACAAGATCACCGACCGGGAGATGCTGCGAGCGCGGCTGAAAGAGATCCACCGCCGACGCCTCACCCTGCTGAAGGCCCTGCTGGAGCTCCAGCTGCGGCGCAACCTCCTGCCCCAAGAGGAGGAGTGCCTGGACATCGCGGTACGGGAGGTGACGGGTGAGCTGGCACAAGCCGACGAACAACGCCGGGAAACCCCCACCCTGCCGCGCGTCTACCTGGTGCTCAAGGACCCCACCGATCGCATGGCGCGTGAACTGCGGGTGCGCGGCGATGACGTACAGACCGCGCGGGAGCAGATGGCCTCCATCCGCTCTGCCCTCGGCGGCATGATCCACGGCCATCTGGGCGGCCTGTTCGACGAGCACACCTCCATCTCCCTGGACTGGGACGCGCCGATCCAGTCCGTCGACATCTCCGCCTTGGAGCAGTACGGGGACGAGACCGTGGCGATGGTGCTGACCTGTGTTTCCTCCTGGGCTCAGGCCGCCATCGACCGTCCCGGCCGGCCCTGGATCGTGGTGCGGGACGAGCTGTGGCGGCAGATGCGCAGCGGAGGCGCCGCCATGGTCCGCAAGATCGACGCCGACCTCAGGCTGTCCCGGGCGACCGGCACCATCCAGGTGCTCGCCACCCACCGCCTCAGCGACCTCGAAGCGGTCGGCGCGGCCGGATCGGAGTCCGTCGCCATCGCCAAGGACCTGATCGCCTCCTGTGAGACCCGCGTCCAACTCGCGCAGGACACCAAGCCGCTCAACCTCACCCGTGAGGCCATCGGCCTGACCGACGCCGAGTGCGAGCTGATCGCGTCCTGGGGCGCGGGCCAGCGCGGCCGGGCGCTGTGGAAGGTCGGCCGCGGCGGCGGCTCGCACGCCGTTCAACTGATGCTCTCCGCCATCGAGAAGCAGCTGTTCGAGACCGACGAGAAGATGGTCGTGTGATGGGCCCTGAAGAGCTCGGAACAGCGGAAGGCGGTCCCGTGGCGAGGGGCTGTGCTCCCACTCCTCGTCCAGCGCGTCGAGGGCCCGCTCGGTGGCGCGTGCCCAGTCGCGTGAGGGCCAGTGGTCGTCGGTGTGGCTCAACGGCACCGTCCCGGCGCGTCGTCAGCCGTGGTCGTGGCGCTGCCGGCCACCTGGCCCGCCGACCCGTCCCGGCGCGGCGAGGCGGAGTTGTGGGCAGCGCTGCGCCAGGCGCTGCCTACCTCGGCGAGCGGAGCGGGGACCCGTAACCGGACCCGGCAGAGCCGCGAGCACGCCCGGCCCATGCCGGGCGGCTGCCGGCACCGTCGCCGAGGCGATGCGGCGCCCGGCCGCCAAGCGGCACATCGCGGCACACAACCGGAGTCCACCCCTGCACCTCGAGGTTCGGACCCCACCGCAGCAGACGGCCACGCCGCGGCCGAAGAACCTGAAACCCTCAGGCGCACACGGAGTTTCCGGGACGACTACGCGCTCAGCGGGTCCGCGGCCGTGTCGGTCGCGGCGGCCAGGTCGGGGTAGACGTCGAAGAGGCGGCGGACGCCGAGGGCCGCCAGCACGCGGTGGACATGCGAGCCGTGAGCGGCGCCCTGCGGGGGCAGGATCAGCCGCAGCCGCCCGGAGCAGGACCGCATCAGCCGGCGCGCCGCGATGAGGACGCCGACCCCGCTGGAGTCGCAGAAGCGGACCTCCTGGAGATCGAGCACCAGCCGGTGGCGGCCCTCGGCCACCGCCTCGTGCACGTGCTGCCGGACGGCGGGAGAGGTCACCAGGTCCATCTCTCCGGAGACCTGGAGGACGACCCACTCCCCCCGACGGTCCTCCATCACCTTCAACGTCACGCGCTCGAAGCCCTTCGCTCGCCCGCTATCCGGAATTGCCTGTTCCCCAGCGGCTGCCCGCCCGCCGCCCCACCAAACACCCCCCGGCACGAACCAGAGATGACGACCTTATGCCGTGCGGAAGCGTTTCGTCGCGGGATTCCTGCGCAAAGTGACGGGCCCAATACCATCCGCAGCCCCACCGCGCCGCACTTTGCCGCATGGGCGCGTGTTCTACCAGCCCCCCAACTACATTCGATATGACGTAGGCAACGCCCGGACGACTCGACCACGAGGGATGGGGGCCGTATGACGAGCGACGCACCGCCCCGCTGGGACCGCAGGATGCAGCAGCGGCTGGCGCGCGGCGAGGCCGCCGCGCTGGGCGAGTTGTACGACCGGTTCGCCTCTCTCGTCCACAACCTGGCCTATCGCGTGCTCCAGGACGAGGAGGCCGCCGACCGCGTCACCCGCGAAGTGTTCGGCTACGCCTGGGAGAACCCGGACGCGTACGACCCCAAGCAGGGCTCGCTGCGCTCCTGGATCGCCACGCTCGCCCACCGCCAGGCGGTGCACCGGCTCCGCGAGGCGGAGGCGCGGGCCGCCGTCGAACCGGCGCGCACGCAGGAGGACATCGAGGAGCGGATCCGGGAGGCCTCCGTGGCCGCGCGTGCCGACTACATCGTCACTTCCATGCCCGCCCCGCTGCGCGCCGCCCTCGAACTGGCCTACTTCGACCGCCGCGACTACCGCCAGGCCGCGGCCGAGCTGGGCGTGACGGAGGTCGAGGCCAGGCGCCGACTGCGGCTGGGACTACAGCTGCTGGCGACGGCCAACGTCCCGCCCCCGGACTCCGTTCCGCCGCCCGGCTATGGACGGGCGCTGTGAACAGGCCGGGTGACGGCACGGGAGGTCCCGGGCGCGGCGACGAGCCGCCGTCGGCGCCCGAGCCCGCGGAGGCGCCGCGCATACCCCCGCCGCGGGCGGCCGCCGAGGACAGCGGCCGCTGGCCCCACTGGCGCCCGGCGCCCCCGGTGGACGGGGTGCCCGCGCCGCGCGAGCCGCTGGCCCCGCCGCAGCTCTCGCACGCGGTGCTGAAGTCGCTGCTGGGCGCCTGGGCCCTGACCGCCTGCTCCCCCGAGGAGACCGCCGCCGTGGAGGCGCATCTCAACCACTGCACCCCGTGCGCCGAGGAGGCTCTGCGGCTGCGCGACGCGGTCGGCCTGCTGCACACCGAGCAGAGCCTGGACCTCGACCCGCTGCTGCGCTCCCGCGTGCTGGCCGGCTGCCTGGGCCGCCGCCCGGCCCGTATCCCGGTGCCCGACTGGGCCGGGGTGTACGACGCGGAGGCCGCCCGGCTGGACGCGCTGCTGCGCGACATGGGCGAGGCGGAGTGGCGGGCGCCGGTGCGGCTCAGATGGTTCGACGGGGATCGGCCGGCAGCGCGGGACACCACCGTCGCCGGGGTGATCGGGCACCTGATGGTGGTCGACGGCATGCTCGCCTCGTCCCTCGGGCTGCCCGACCCGCTGGGCGCCCACGCGCAGGGCTCCCCGGCGGCCCGCACCGAGGCGTACTGGCACGGCGGGCCCGCGCCGGAGCCCCGGGCGGCGGGCGAGCCGGGGGCCGTGCGCGAGCCGTGGCGGGAGCAGGGCCACGCCCTGGTGCGGACCGTGTCCTTCGCCGGGCGCGGCGTCCGCGATCTCCGCGTGCCGTACGGGGACTTCTCGCTGGCCATAGGCGATGCGTTCCTCGACCGCGCCTTCGAGTGCTGGGTGCACGCCGGGGACATCGCCGAGGCGATCGACTACCCGTACGAGCCGCCCGCCTCGGCCCACCTCAAACCCATGGTCGACCTGTGCGCCCGGCTGCTGCCCGACGCCCTCGCCGAGCGCCGCCGGGCCGGGCTCGCGGGGCCGCCCCGGGAACTGGTCGAGGCGGGCGCGCCCGGCCGCACGCTCCAGCTGGAGGTCGAGGGCAGCGGCGAGTGGCTCATCCCGCTGGACTCCCCCGCCGCGCTGCCCTCCCAGGAGGAGGTGGTGGCCCAGATCGCCCTCGACCGCGAGGCCTTCTACCAGCTGGCCGCCGGGCATGTGCCGCCCCAGGACGCGGCCGCGGGGCAGCTCGGCGACACGGAGGCGATCCGCGATGTGCTCTTCGCGACGGCCTCGCTGTCGCGGCTGTGAACCGCCCGGAAAGAGGGCTCAGGCAAAGACCACGGTTCGGTGGCCGTTGAGGAGCACGCGCCGCTCGCTGTGCCACTTCACCGCCCGCGCCAGCGCCTGGCACTCCACATCGCGCCCCACCGCCACCAGCTGGTCCGGGGTGAGCCCGTGGCCGACCCGCTCGACCTCCTGCTCGATGATCGGGCCCTCGTCCAGGTCCGCCGTCACATAGTGGGCCGTCGCGCCGATCAGCTTCACGCCGCGGGCGTGCGCCTGGTGGTAGGGCTTGGCGCCCTTGAAGCTCGGCAGGAAGGAGTGGTGGATGTTGATGATCCGTCCCGACAGCCGCTTGCACAGGTCGTCCGAGAGCACCTGCATATAGCGGGCCAGGACCACCAGCTCGACCTTCTCGGCCTCCACCAGCGCCAGCAGCTCCGCCTCGGCCTGCGCCTTGGTCTCCTTGGTCACCGGGATGTGCCGGAAGGGGACCCCGAACGAGCCGACCAGCTCCGCGAAGTCGGTGTGGTTGGAGACCACCGCCGCGATCTCCACGGGCAGCGCCCCGATCCGCGAGCGGAAGAGCAGGTCGTTCAGGCAGTGCCCGAACTTGCTGACCATCAGCACGACGCGCATCTTCTCGCCGGCCGGGTGGATCTGCCAGTCCATCCGGAAGGACTCGCCCACCGCCGCGAAGCTCGCCCGCAGGTCCTCCACCCGCACCGGCGAGTCCGCCCGGAAGTGCACGCGCATGAAGAAGAGCCCGGTGTCCCGGTCGCCGAACTGCTGGCTGTCCTCGATGTTGCAGCCGGTCATGAAGAGATAGCTGGACACGGCGTGCACGATGCCCCCCTTGTCCGGGCAGGACAAGGTGAGGATGTACTGATCGGGGGCGGCGGAATGCGACTGGCTCATGACTCCATAGCGTCGCACACCCGCGCCCCCTAGACCGTCCGGCAGTACCGAGCGCGGCCGCGGGCCCTACTGCCGGACGGTCTTAGACCGAGCGCGTCATGATCGCCAGCACTTCGAGGGTGTGCGGGGGCAGGTCCGGGTCCTCGCCGTCGTTGGCCGCGAGCCGCACATGTGCGTCGCGCGCCGCCCGGACGGCCTCCGGCCACCCGTGGTGCTCCAGGTAGGCCAAGGGCAGGGCGTCGGCACCGACCTGGTGCATGATCCGCAGCACCCGCAGCACGGCGACATCGACGAGCGCCGCCTCCTGCGAGTCGCGGAAGATCGTGCCGACGTACTTCTCGGCCGACCAGTTGTCCAGCCAGGTGTCCTCCACCAGCCGGTACACGGCGTCGGTGACGTCCCCGTATCCGTCCCGGCCCGCCAGCCAGCACTCCTGCTGGAAGACGGGGTCGGAGAGCATGTGCAGCGCCGAGCGCACGTTGCTGCGCCAGCGCCACCACGGCATGTCGTTGACAGGCATGCCACCCATGGTGGTCGAGCGACGGCCGCGACGGGAAGACTTCTCTGAACCTTGCACGGGAATCGATCGTACGTTCTTCATAGACGGACATGCATCGACCCCCGCAATTCACCCTCTCGTCACTTTCCTGTCAATTGCGATAGCCGCCCCGTTACGTACGGAACGCCACGCTCACATGTCATGACCGGATGGCGACGTTTCTCCCCCCGGCCGTGGCTCACGGCCGCGCTCTGCGCAGCCCTCGGGGCGGGGACGCTGACCGGCTGCGGCGTCCTGTCCGGGTCGGACGCCAAGGACCCCATCACGGTCATGACCTGGGCGCCCGAGAACACCAAAGCGACCAATATGCCCGGGATGCCCGCGATGGCGAAGGCGTACGCCCGCTGGGTCAACGACACCGGCGGCATCCACGGCCGCAAGCTGAAGGTCCTCACCTGCAACGAGCGCAACGACCCCTCCGAGGCCGCGCGCTGCGCCCGGCGCGCCGCCGACGAGAATGTCGTCGCGGTCGTCGGCTCGTACAGCCAGTTCGGCCGCTACTTCATCTCCGCCCTGGAGGGCTCGGGCATCCCCTATATCGGCGGATACGGGCTGACCCAGGAGGAGTTCGACAGCCCGTACTCCTACCCGGTCAACGGCGGCCAGGCCGCGCTGCTGGCCGGCAACGGACGGCAGCTGGCGTCTGTGTGCCGGCGCGTCTCCCTGGTCCGCCCCGACACCATCGCGGGCGACGAGCTGCCCGAACTCCTCGACGCGGGCCTCGCCGCCGGCAAGCGCCGCGCCGCCACCGACATACGCGCCCCCGAGGACGCCGGCGACTACACCCGGCAGGCGCGCGCCGCCCTGAACGGCGTGGGCGCCAATACCTCCCTGGGCAGCGCCACGCAGGGCGCCGAGCTGACCGGCTCCTGTGTGACCGCGGCGCTGGGCGAGCGCACCAGCACGTTCTTCGACTCCTTCCGGCGGCTCCAGGAGGACCACCCGAAGGTACGGATCGCCTCCGTGCTCGGCAGCGTCCGCCAGTCCCTCGTGGACAGCACCGGCGGCCGCAAGAGCCCGCTGGAGGGCGCGTACGCCACGGGCTGGTACCCGGCCGCGGACGATCCGCGCTGGGCGCCCATGAAGAAGGTCATCAAGGAATACGCCTTCGAAGACGCCCGCATCGACGCGGAGGACCCCGGCACCCAGACCACCTGGATCGCCTACACCGCGCTGCGGTCCGTCCTGGACTCGCTGAAGGCCGACGACATCAGCGCCCGTTCCATCCGGCGCACGCTGGACAACGGCCACACGGTCGGCACCGGCGGCCTGACGCCGGAGCTCCGCTGGGGATACAAGGACATGCTGTCCATCCACGGCTACCCGCGCATCGTGAACGCGGACGTGACCTACCAGGTGGTGCGGGACGGGCGGCTGGTCGCGGTCCGCAAGGGGTTCGTGGACGTCGCGCAGACGCTCCGCCGGTACACCCCGCTGACCTGACCCCCTCCGTCCCACGCCCCCGGCTCTCGGCCGGGGCGCGGGACAGGGAAAGCCGGCTAAAGCTCCGTCGCCTGGTGCGAAGTCAGCCCGTACTGCGTGGCGATCGGGTTCCACAGCTCGGACGCCCTCTTCTTCGCCGTGGTCGCCTCGACGCTCGCCCGCTCGGCGGCGCCCACCTTCGGGGTCCTGCGGGCCTTGCCCTTGTGACAGCCCTTCTTGCCGCCGACCTGGTCGGCCCAGGCCGCGTACTGGTTGTCCGCCGTGGCGGAGGACTGCCATGCCTTGGTCAGGGAGGTCGTCAGCTCGGCGTGGTTGGGCAGCTTGTCGACGGAGATCTTGCCCAGCCGGGTCACCAGGCCGGTGCGCTGCCCGGCGGCGGTGCGCAGATTCGTGGCCGCGTCGGACAGGTTCTGGCAGGACTTGATGTCCTCCACGGCCTTGATCACCGCCGCGCGGCTGCTGTTGCTGTCGGCGAGCAGCGCGTCGAGCGCCTTGGCCTGCGTCTCGACGGGGTCCGCCGCCTTGGTCTGCTCGTCGGTCTTGGTGTCCGGCGTCTGGCTCTCGGCGGCCGAGTCCTTCTTGCCGCCCTTGTCATCGTCGCCGTCGCTGCTGAGCGCCGCCCCGGCGGCGAGGCCGGCGAGGGCGCAGCCCGCGACGACGATGCCGATGAGAACCGCGGGCGTCATCTTCCGGCCGCCGCGCTTGCCCCGGCCGCCGCCGTCGGCGGGTGCGGGTGCGGGGGGCTGCGGGCCCTGGTCGCTGAACTGCGGCAGCTGCTGCGTGGAGTCCGCCGCCTCGGGCACGCCGTCGGCGCGGAACAGGCCGTCGAACTCCGACGGCGGCGGCCGGTCCCCCGGCATGCCGGGACGGATCGCGTACGGCGTGGGGCCGGACTGCGGCGGGCCGCCCGGCTGGGCGCGGTGGCCCTGCGGCTGCGGCGGCCCGGCGGCCGGGATCGGGCCGGGGAGGACCTGCGTCTCCTCGGCGGCGGGGGCGGGCTGGGGCTGCTGGCCCGGGGCGGCCTGCGGGGCGCCGTGGCGGGCGCGGCCCGGGCGGACCGCCCGCAGGAGCGTGGTGGACTCGTTGTCCGATTCGGGGTGCGCGGGCCGGTTCTCCGGCGGCAGCGGCGCACCCGCGGGGGCCTGGCCGGGGGCGGCCTGGGCGGGGGGCGCCGCGGGGGCGGGGGCCGCGCCCTCGGGCGGCAGCGGCATCGCGCCGGGCATCTGCCCGGAAACGGGCGGTATGTACTGCGTCGCGTCGGAGTCGGCCGCGGGCGGCCCGCCGAAGCCGGACTGCGGCGGCAGCATCTGGGTCGCGTCGGCGGCTCCGGGGAAGGGCTGCGCCTGTCTGTCCGGCGGCAGCGCCCCGCCCTGCGGCTGCGGGTGCTGCGGGTGCTGCGCGGGCGGCTGCGGGTGCTGGCCCTGCGGCTGCGGCTGACCGGGCGCGGGCCAGCCCTGCTGATGCTGGGCGTACGGCTGCCCCTGGGCGGGCGGCGGCGCGCCCTGCGGAGGTCCGTACGCTCCCGGCGGCGGGCTCAGCGGCGCGTTCTGGAAGCCGTTCTGTGACGCGTCCTGCTGCCAGCCCTGCTGGGCGGGGGCCGCGTCGCCCCCCTGAGGCTGCGGCAGCGGCTGCGACGCCGGAGCGCCGGGCTGCCCGGCGCCCTGCGGCCCCCATGGCTGCCCCCAGGCCTGACCGCCCGCCGGGGCCGCCTGATGCGGTTCGTGGGCCCGCTGATCGCCCTGAGCGGGCAGCACGACCCCCTCGCGCACGGGCTGCGCGGGCTGGGCGGGCGGGACCGCAGGCAGCTGCGGCTCGTTCCCCTGTCCGCTCTGCGTCACCGGGACTCCTTGGTTTGCGAACGTACGGAATCAACGGCTCACGCTACCGGGTCCCCGGACGGCACGGTGCCCGGCGGACTCGCGGGACAACGAGACGCTCATCACCGCCTCAGGCCACCTGCACCTCCATCCGCGCCCCGAATTCCCGCACCACCGGCTCCTCCCGAAACGGCTCCAGCCGCTGCTGGAAGTCGTCCAGATACTCCATCCCCCGGTTGGAGCGCAGCGATCCGAGCAGCTCGACCGCCTGCGTCCCGGTGTGGCAGGCCTGTTCCACCTCGCGCTGCTGCACATGCGCCGTGGCCAGCAGCAACAGCCCGATCGCGCGCCGCCGCACCCGCCCCTCCGGGTGGCCCTCCAGGGCCTCCTCCGCGCGGCGCCTGGCGGGCTCGGCCTGGCCGAGGTCGCGATGGCAGTGGGCCAACTCGTCGGCGAGGTAGGCGTGGTCGAAGTGGCGGATCCACGGCGGCTCGTCGCCGGACTCGCCGCCGCTGCCCACCGCCCGCTCCATGGCGTCCAGCGCGCGGCCCGCGGCGACCTGGCAGGCGCGCGCGTCCCCGAGCAGCGCGTGGCCCCGGGCCTCGGCGGCCAGGAACAGCGATTCGGCGCGCGGCGGCACCTGTCCGCGCGCGCCCTCCTGCGCGGCCTTCGCCAACTGGGCGATCTCCCGCGGGTTTCCGAGCTGGGCCGCGAGATGGCTCATGCTCGCGGCCAGCACATACCCGCCGTAACCGCGGTCCCCCGCGGCCTGCGCCAGGCGCAGCGCCTGGATGTAGTAGCGCTGGGCGAGCCCCGACTGGCCGGTGTCGACCGCCATATAGCCGGCCAGCTCGGTCAGCCTGGCGACCGCGGCGAACAGTTCGCGCCCGACCGACTCGCGATAGGAGCCCGCCAGCAGCCCGGAGACCACGCTGTTCAGGTAGTGGACGACGACGGGGCGCACATGCCCGCTCCCGTACCGGTGGTCCAGCTCGACGAGCGCGTCGGTGGTCGCCCGCACCGCCGCCACGTCGGACCTGCCGACCTTCGCCCCGGCCGTCCGCGCCACCTGGGAGTCCGTCCCGGTGATCAGCCAGTCGCGGCTGGGCTCGACCAGCGCCGAGGCGGCGACCGTCGAACCGCTCAGGAAGTCGCGGCGCCCGACGTCGCTCCGCCACAGCTCGCAGACCTGCTCTATCGCGCCGAGGACGGTGGGCGAGAACTGGAGCCCCACCCCCGAGGCGAGGTTCTTGCCGTTGGCCATGCCGATCTCGTCGATCGTGACCGTACGGCCGAGCTTGCGGCCGAGCGCCTCGGCGATGATGCCCGGAGCCCGGCCCCTCGGCTGCTGGCCGCGCAACCAGCGGGCGACCGAGGTCTTGTCATAGCGCAGATCGAGACCGTGCTCGGCGCCGCACATGTTGACCCTGCGCGCCAAGCCGGCGTTGGAGCACGCGGCTTCCTGGATGAGCGCTTGCAGCCGTTCGTTCGGCTGCCGCGCCACAAGCGGCCTAGCGGCCATGGATTTACCCCCAGTGACTGCTGTGCGTTTACGGCGGATGCCGTCCCTGTTGATCAGTGCCCCGCAGATATCGCGGATACGCCAGGCATGTGCGGAGAATGCAGGACTTGCCCGAATTGACCGCGATCGTGCGCGTACGGCGCCGACAGGAACCCGGAGGCCGCGCCCTGGAACACGGCACGGCCTACCGGACACTCGTACGCCCGTCACGCATGGTGGCTACCCGCTCACACAGCCGCGTCCCCATGCGCGCCCCCGGCCATGCACCCATGCGCCCCGCATGCCCGAATCGTGCGACCTACGGGCTCCCGCGGGCCCCCGGAGCGGGCCGGGGGGCGTAACCCTTGCCGGTCCCTCGAGTTGTGCTGGTCGTGGACGAGAGCATGCACGCGACAGGCGCAACAGGCGCAACAGACGTGACAGATGTGACAGGAGCACCACAGATCCCCAAGCAGCGCGGGGAACCGCTGCGGGACGCGGCCGTGCGCTACGCCGAGGAGCGGCACTGGGACGTGCTCCCCGGCGCCTGGCTCGAGCCCGTGAACGGAGCGGTCCAGTGCTGGGAGCAATGCTGCTGCGGCGCGGCCGACTGCCCCTCCCCCGGCGCCCATCCGACCCGCGCCGACTGGGCGGACCAGGCGACCGGCAGCCCCGTCGTGGCGCGCCGCGCGTGGGCCAGGACGCCGCACGCCTCGATCCTGCTGCCCACCGGCCGCACCTTCGACGCCCTCGACGTGCCGGAGACGGCGGGCTGTCTGGCGCTGGCGCGGATGGAGCGCAGGGACGTCGAACTCGGCCCGGTCACCTCCACCCCGGAGCGCAGAATGCTCTTCTTCGTGCTGCCGGGCGCCGCCGCCAAGATCCCCCACCTGGTGCGGAACCAGGGCTGGCCGCCGTCGTCGATCGACCTGGTCGCGCGCGGCGAGGGCGACTACGTGGTCGCGCCGCCCACCCGCGTGGGCCGGCACGGCGCGGTCCAGTGGGCGCGCCGGCCGACCGCCGCCAACCGCTGGCTCCCGGACGCCGAGGAGCTGGTCAGCGCCCTCGCCTACGCCTGCGGCCGCGACGGGCGCTGAGAGGGCGCCGGGGCGGCGCCGGGACAGCCCTGGGACGGCGCTGAGACGCGCCGCCGCGCGCCGGGTACCGGCCTCCCCGCGCGCCATGCGCCTATCGTGGGCGGCGGACGGGGGCGTCGACCTGGCCCCCGCGCGTCGAAGAGGGGGACCGCGTGACGAAGGAGCCGGAGGAGCACGGGAAGGCTGCCATACCGGCCGTGCTCGTACGGGGGCTGTGGAAGCGCTACGGGGAGCAGGTCGCGGTCGCCGGGATCGATCTGGAGCTGCCCGCCGGGCGGTTCATCGGGCTGGTCGGGCCCAACGGCGCGGGCAAGACGACCACCCTGTCGATGGTGACCGGGCTGCTGCGGCCCGACTCCGGCACGGTCGAGATCGGCGGCCACGACGTATGGCGCGACCCGGTCGCCGTGAAGGCCCGGATCGGGGTGCTGCCCGAGGGGCTGCGGCTGTTCGAGCGGCTGTCCGGCCGCGAACTCCTCGACTACACCGGGCGGCTGCGCGGACTGCCCGCCGACGAGGTCCACAAGCGCGCCACCCAGCTGCTGGACGTGCTCGACCTCGCGGGGGCGCAGCACAAGCTGGTCGTCGACTACTCGACCGGCATGCGCAAGAAGATCGGGCTGGCCGCCGCGCTCCTCCACAACCCGGAAGTCCTCTTCCTCGACGAGCCCTTCGAGGGCGTCGACCCGGTGTCCGCCCAGACCATCCGCGGGGTGCTGGAGCGCTACACCCGCTCCGGCGCCACCGTCGTCTTCTCCAGCCATGTCATGGAGCTGGTGGAGTCGCTGTGCGACTGGGTCGCGGTGCTGGCCGGCGGACGGATCCGGGCGCACGGCCCGCTGGACGAGGTGCGGGGCGCGGCGCCGTCGCTCCAGGACGCCTTCCTGGAGCTGGTCGGCGCCAGCGACCGAGCGACCGGGCACGACCTCGACTGGCTGGGCGGCGGCGCCCGATGACCGCCACCGGCCCGCTGACCGCCCTCTTCGTCCAGCTCAAGCTGTCCCTGCTGCGCAACGGACTGCGGCAGTCCGCCGGACGCCGCGCCGCGTACATCACCTCCGTCGTCCTCACTCTCCTCTTCGCGGCGTTCCATCTGCTCGGGCTGATCCTGCTGCGCGGCAACGACCACGCCGCCGCGCTGGTCACCCTCCTCGCCGCGGTCTTCGCCCTCGGCTGGGCCGTGATGCCGCTGTTCTTCCCCGGCGGCGACGAAACGCTGGACCCCACCCGGCTGGTGATGCTGCCGCTGCGGCCCCGCCCGCTGGTGGTCGCCCTCCTGGTGTCCTCGCTGATCGGCGTCGGCCCGCTGTTCACCCTGACCCTCATGGTCGGCTCGGTGATCGCCGTGGCGCACGGCGCGGCGGCCGCGGCGGCGGGGGTGCTCGCCGTGGTGCTGGCGATGCTGCTGTGCGTGGCGCTGTCCCGCGCCGTCGCGACCGCCAACAACCGGCTGCTCACCAGCCGCCGAGGCCGCGATCTGGCGCTGCTCAGCGGCCTGTTCGTGGCGGTGGGCGCACAGCTGGTCAACATAGGGGTGGGCAAGCTGTCCGGCCAGGACGGGCTCGCCTCCCTGGAACCGCTCGCGGACGTGCTGCGCTGGGTGCCCCCCGCGGCCGCGATCGACGCCGTCCAAGGCGTCGGCGACGGCGCGTACGGGACGGCGGCCGCCCAGCTCGCCCTGTCGGCCGGTCTGCTGGCGCTGCTGCTGTGGTGGTGGCAGCGCGGCCTGACCCATCTGATGACCGCGCCCGACTCCTCGACCATCCAGGCCGCCGAGCCGGGCCGGAAGCGCCCCGGCTCGGCCGCCGGGCGGCCCGCGCTCCAGCGCCTGCTGCCCGACGACCGCACCGGCACGGTCGTGCTGCGCACGCTGCGCTATGCGTGGCGCGACCCGAAGACCAAGTCGGCGTGGGTGACCTCGCTGGCCATCGGCCTGCTGCTGCCGGTCGTCACCAGCGTCCAGGGCGCGGGCAGCGTCTACTCCTCCTGCTGGGCGGCGGGGCTGCTCGGCATGCAGATGTACAACCAGTTCGGGCAGGACTCCTCGGCGTTCTGGATGGTGGCGCAGACCATTTCCACGCCGCGCGAGGCCTATCTGGAGCTGCGCGGACGCGCGCTGGCCCTCTCGCTGATCGGGGTGCCGTACGTCACGCTGGTGGTGCTGGGCGCGGCCGCGCTGATGGACGACTGGGCGGCGGCCCCCGAGGCGCTCGGCCTCGCCCTGGCGCTGTTCGGCTCGCTGGTGGCGACCGGGGCCCTGGCCTCCGCCCTGTACCCGTACTCCATCCCGCAGGACAGCGGCTACAAGAACGTGGCGCCGGGCCAGGTGGGTCTCGCGTGGCGGTCCATCCTCGCCGGGATGTTCACCGGCGTCGCGCTCTGCGCGCCGCTGCTGGCGGTGACGATCTGGATGCACGAGTCGGGGGCGCACGACCGGCTGTGGCTGCTGCTGCCGCTGGGCACGGCGTACGGCGCCGGGGTCGCCCTGGGCGGCCTGCGGCTGGCCGCGCCGCGGACGGCGGCACGGCTGCCGGAGATCCTGGCGGCGGTCAGCAAGGGCTGAGCCGCCACCCCGCTCGGCGCGTAGCCGAAGCCCGGCCGACGGAGCGCCGGCCGGGCGACGGGTGGTTCAGCGGATCACCGGGTCTCGAGCAGGCCTGCCGCGAGGACGCTCTGGTAGTAGAGGCCTGCCGCCCGGCGGCACAGCGCGCGCTCGACGGCGGTGTGGTCGACGGGCCAGTCCCGGCTCTCGCAGATGGTGTTCAGGTCCTGGTGGAAGACGCGGTCGATGCGGTCCTTGCCGGAGTCTCCGTTCACGCTGTTGTGGAAGGACTCCTTGCCGAGCAGGGCCTTGGAGTTGCGGTACCCGAAGTCGTGCCGGTAGCAGGCGAATGTGAAGTCGAAGCCGCCGATGGAGTCGGGGGCGGGCGCGTTGCACCCGTTCGTGGACCAGTCGAACTCGTAGGGGTCGGGCGAGCCCGCCTGGTGTTCGTAGAGGGCCGTGTACCAGGCGCGGCGGGCATCCTCTCCCTCCTGCGTCAGGCTGTTCAGCCGGGCGAGCTTGTCGTCCGAGACCGTGGGGGCGGTCGGCGCGTGGAGGTCGGTCCACTGGTCGTCCGCCCCGCTGCCGCTGTACATCTGGACGGACCGGTGGTCGGAGGCGAGGCGGTAGAGGCGGTCGCCGCTGGTGGTGAAGGCGGCGGCGGGCCCGCCGACGCGGTTCCACTGCTCGGGTCGGCCGTTGTACTTGTAGAGGTCACCGGTGTCGGGGTTGGTGGCGTACAGGGTGTTGCTGCTGAAGATCTCGCCGGCGGGCCCGCCGACCTTGTTCCACTGGCTGTGCTCGGCGTCGTATTCCCACACGCAGCAGCGGTCGGGGGTCAGTTTGTAGACGTTGTTGTCGGTGACGGCGAAGGTGGCGCCTGAGCTGCCGATGCCGGCCCACTGGCCGTCCTCGTACTTGTTGAGGTCGCCGGTGGCCGGGTCGGTCGCGTACAGGGCGGCGGCGGGGCCGGTGTAGAGGTCCTTGGCGGGGCCGCCCACCTTGGTCCACGCGTCGCCCTGGCCGGTGTACTCCCACACGCCGGTGCCGTCGGGGCCGATGCCGTACAGGTGCTCGCTGGTGGCGGCGAAGTCGGCGCCGGCGCCGCCGATGCGGGACCACTGGCCGGGCTCGCCGTTGTACTTGTTGAGATCGCCGGTGGCCGGGTCGGTGGCGTAGACGGCGTCGGCGCTCGCGTAGAGGTCCTTCGCGGGGCCGCCCACCTTCTGCCAGTTGACCGTGTCGGAGGACCACTCGTAGACCGCGGAGTTGTCTTCGGCCAGGGCGTAGACGCTGTCCTCGGCCGAGACGATCTGGCCCATGGCGACGGGCTCACCCGACGCGGGCTGCTGGGTGTCGGCGTACGCGGGGATACCGATGACGAGAGTGGCCGCGCCGAGCAGGAACAGAAACTTCTTGGCGGTGGAGATCGAGATTCCTTCTGGCTGAGATGCCGGAGAACGACGCATACGCATGGGTAGAGTCCCTTCAGCATTGATGTGATTCCGAGCACCGGTCCGTTCGTGGGGATCCGGTGCGATGACATCGACGCTGCGGGCCGGGCTGTTTTCCATCAAGATCGTTCATCTTCGGCGCAGGTCGGCGGCGGACATCGGGGGATTGTCCGCGGACAAAGGGGGGTTCATGGGCAGGTCTGGCCGGCCATTCGAAGGGCTGAGGGGCGAGTCGGAGCACATCAACGCGTTAGCAGGAATGCTGTGCCGGCTGACGGAAGGCCTGACGCTGCGCGAGCTCGCCGAGCGCTATCCGCAAGGCGGCGGAAAGACGTTGTGGGGGCAGTACCGCTCCGGTGAACGGGCGGTGCCCGCCCACATCCTGCATGAGGTCATCAACCGCCAGGTACCCGACGCCCGCACCCGGCAGCAGCGGCACGAAGAGGCCAAGCGCCTCTACGAACTGGTCGCGCAGAAGCAGCAGCGGCAGGCCCCGGTATCGAAGACACAGCAGGCCGTGGAGAAGGCCGTACAGGCGCAGACGCAGGCCGAGACGGACCTGGCGGAAGCGGAAGAGCGCATCCGGAGCCTGGTCGAAGTCATCCACCGGCTCGAGCGCGGGAAGACGCAGGACCCGACAGCGGACTCGGATGCCGGGGACGAACTCCGCCAGGCCAGAGAGAGCCTGACGATCGCCGAAGAGGCCAAGTCCGACGCGTTACAGGCCCGGAACACCGCCCTGGAGGACCAGGAGAAGTACCTCCACTCGGACGCCGGACCGCGCGCTCCCCAACAGGCGTCGTCCGGGGCGGACCGCCCACCGGCCGGCGTCGGCTCCCCGGCGACCGGCAGCACCGGCAGCACTGGCGACCGCCGGGGCCGGTTCCGGCGCTGGCGCACCCCCGCCCAGTGGGGCGCGCTCGCGGCGCTGCTGGCCGGCATGTGGTTCGTCACCGACAGCCAGAACACCGCGACGTCAGGCGCGCCACCCACCACGTCCGCCACGCCGACGATCACGACGCCCCACAGCCCGACGCCAGGGCCCTCGGCTCGGTCCTCCGATCCGTTCACGGGCCCGTCCGGCGGCACCAGCCGACCCGCGCACACGGCGACCCCGTCGAAGCCGCAGACACCGTCGGCACCGTCGGCCACCCCATCGCCCGGCAAGAAGCCGCGCGCCCGCGCTGACGCACCGCCGCTGCCGAAGGGCCTGTTCCGCCTGACCAATGCCGACAGCCACCTGTGCCTGTCCGTGCCCCCGGAGAACACCACCCCATCGGCAGGCCTCATCCAGACCGGCTGTGGCGCGAGCCCCGAGCAGTTCTGGAAACTCTCCGTGGAGGACTCCGGTTCGGCCGGAACCACGTACTCGATCCGCAATCAGCACAGCGATCTGTGCCTGTCGGTCGATGCGGCAAGCAAGGAGAACGACGCCATCATCACGCACTATCTGTGCGGTGACGACGAGCAAGATCTGTTCCCGGATCAGCTCTGGAGCTTCCGCTACGACACTTCCCGTCACGCATGGAAGCTGATCAGCCGTAACAGCGGCAAGTGCGTCGCCCTGCCCACTACGAGCGGGGACGAGGAACAAGTGCTGCAAGAAGAGTGCGGCGGCGACAGCTGGACGCTCTGGCGCACCTGAGGGTTCGGGCCGTCGCTAATCGAGGTACTTGCTGTAGACCCAGCCCTTCGTACCGGCCGGAATTCCCGAGCTGGTCCTCTTGGTGATCTTTCCGTACGACCAGCTCTTCTTGAAGTCGTGGACGCCACCCGTCCGGCAGAAGTAGCGGAAGGAATCCCCCCGGTAAAGCGTCCCGATCACTCGATAACGCTTTCCGGGCCCTGTCCGGAATGTTGCACCACTCGTACGGACCTTGAAATTCACATCGGGCGAATCGAACCGGCACGCCGACGCGCCCACCGCGGACGCCGTCGGCGCCACGGCCGTCAAGCCCCCCAGCAGCAACGACGCCGTCAACGCGACTACGGAAGCCCGGTATTTGGCCTGCACGCGATCACACCCCCCGTGATCAGGAACGTTTTCGTCATCGCGCAGACGAGAATAGCACCGGACATTTGCCACTACGCGAGGTCAGGAGGTCCGGGCGTGGTAGTCCAGCAGTCGGGTGAGCAACTGCACGAACTGGTCGCGTTCGGCCGGACTCAGCGGTGCCAGCAGTTCGTCGTGAAGGTCGTCCAGGACCTGGTCGAGGCGGCCTAGTTGACGGCGGCCTTGGGCGGAGATCGTGATGATGTTGCGGCGCTGGTCGTCGGGGTCCGGCGCCCGCTCGACGAGGTGACGCTCGGCCAGTTCGTTGAGCACGCCGACCATGTCACTGCGGTAAATGCCGGTGCGTCTGCTCAGCGTCGCCTGGCTGCCGGGCCCGTGATCCTCCAGGGAGGCGAGCACGGCGTAGTGCCACTTGCGGGCGTCGGCCTCGGCCAGCCCTTCGTTGACCAGCCGGTCCGACCGCGTGGACAGCTGCGACAACAGCCGGCTCGCCCGTCGCCGCAGTCGGTCGGGCGTCTTGAGCGCGCCGTCGTCGGGCATGTCCGTGGCTTCGGCTCTGGTCATGGCGCCCATTCTACCCATTGCGTTAGTCCGACTAGCGATGTACGTTCGCTTGCGCCGACATCGCTAGTGTGACTAACGGTGGTCGGGCAAACCCCTGGAAGGAAGATCCGCCATTCCCACCAAGACACTCCGGATTCCCACCCCTGACGGCCAGGCCGACGCTTTCGCCGCCTCCCCCGACGACGGCGATCGGCACCCTGGGGTGCTGCTGTACACGGACGCTTTCGGCCTGCGACCCGAGCTGGAGCGGAAGGCCCGCGAACTGGCCGGGCACGGCTACTACGTGCTCGTCCCCAACTTCTACTACCGGCACGGCCCGGCACCGGTGGTGGAACTTCCCGAGTACATCGGAGAAGAGGCCAGGCCCGCGGTCATCGCCCAGCTGATGCCCCTGCTCAAGGCACACACCACCACCGAACGCGTCCTGCGCGACGCCGACGCCTACCTCAGGTTCCTCACCACCCAGCCCGAGGTCAGGTCAGGACCGGTGGCCGTGACCGGCTACTGCATCGGCACCCTCCTGGCGCTGCGCACCGCAGCGGCCCATCCCGACCAGGTGGCCGCCGTCGCCGGATTCCACCCGGGCTTCGTGGTCACCGACGCGCCCGACAGCCCGCACCGCCTCATCCCCGAGCTCAGCGCCGAAGTACATCTCGGCCTCGCCGAAGGCGACCTGTCGCCCGCGATCATCAGTGAGCTCAACCAGTCCCTGGATGCCGCGGGCCTCGGCCACACCTGCGAGATCTACCCCGGCACCGTCCACGGCTTCACGATGTCCGACACGGACGCCTTCAGCGCCCCCGGGCTCCAGCGCCACTGGGACCGCCTGCTCCCCCTCCTCGACCGGGCAATGCGGCCGCGGGAGTGAGCGGCAGCCCGACCATGAATCCAATTCAAGTACCGGTACAGTATGGCCGGTATAGTTATTGGTTTCACGAGAAGGACGCCGCGTGATCGAGATCCTGAGCCCCAGCCGACTGACCCGAGCAAAAGACACAGGCGCCGTGGTCGCCCACATCCTCCAGACGCTGAAGAGCCGCAGCGCGATCGGCACGAACCTGCTGGACATCGACCAGTGGGCCAAGGCCATGATCGTCGAGGCGGGAGCGCTGTCCTGCTACGTCGACTACGCGCCCTCCTTCGGGCGCGGCCCGTTCAGCCACTACATCTGCACGGCCGTCAATGACGCCGTGCTCCACGGACGGCCGTACGACTACACGCTCGCCGACGGCGATCTGCTGACACTCGACCTCGCCGTCTCCAAGGGCGGAGTCGCCGCGGACGCCGCCATCAGCTTCATCGTGGGCGACGCAAAGCCCCCGGAGAGCGTCGCGATGATCAGCGCGACCGAACGCGCGCTGGCCGCGGGGATCGCCGCCGCCGGACCCGGGGCCCGCATCGGCGACATCTCCCACGCCATCGGCACGGCCCTCAGCGAGGCCGGGTACCCGATCAACACCGAGTTCGGAGGTCATGGCATCGGATCGACGATGCACCAGGACCCGCATGTCCCGAACGCCGGACGACCCGGCCGTGGCTACACACTGCGCCCCGGGCTGCTGCTGGCACTGGAGCCGTGGGTCATGGCGGACACCGCTCGACTCGTCACCGATGCGGACGGATGGACGCTCCGCAGTGCGACAGGCTGCCGGACGGCGCACAGCGAGCACACGATCGCCATCACCGACGACGGAGCCGAGATCCTCACCCTGCCGAGGTAAGCGCGGCGGCGAGGCCCTCACCGAAGAACCAGTTAGAACCTCTCACGGAAACCATTGACGCCCCGCGCGCCTTCGCGTTATAACTTCTAACGAACGCAAGAGCATCCAGCGAAACGCGAAGCGCAGTGGAGGTCGTCATGAACGCCGGTGGACTCGTCGAGGTCGTCCTGCCGGGCACGGTCGAGCCGGAAGGGCTGGAGATCCGGCACGGAGCCGTCCCCACCCCGGGTCCGGGACAGGTCGTGATCCTGATGGAGGCGACCGGAGTCTCGTTCGCCGAGCAGCAGATGCGCCGCGGCCGGTACTACGACCAGCCGGCGTTCCCCTTCGTCCCCGGCTACGACCTGGTCGGCACGGTGCTGACGACCGGCGAGGGCGTCGAGCCGGGGCTGGCCGGCACCCGGGTGGCCGCGCTGGTCAAGGTCGGCGGCTGGGCCAGCCATGTGGTCGTCGACGCGGCGGACGTGGTGGAGGTCCCCGACGGGATCGGCGCGGCCGAGGCG
Source organism: Streptomyces sp. NPDC021225 (assembly GCF_044332865.1). Taxonomy (NCBI): domain Bacteria; kingdom Bacillati; phylum Actinomycetota; class Actinomycetes; order Kitasatosporales; family Streptomycetaceae; genus Streptomyces; species Streptomyces sp. NPDC021225. The sequence continues at coordinate 408,588 of NZ_JBIRPV010000007.1, forward strand.
GAGACCCTGGTCGTCAACGGCATCACCGCCTGGCAGATGCTCCACCGCAAGGCGCGCGTCCGCGCGGGGCAGACCGTCGTGGTGCACGGCGCCAACGGCGGCGTCGGCTCCGTTCTGGTCCAGCTCGCCCACGCCGCCGGTGTGAAGGTGATCGGCACGGCGTCCGCCCGCCACCACGACGCCCTGCGGGAGCAGGGGGTCGCCCCCGTCGACTACCGCGCCGGGGACGTCGCCGCGCGGATCCGCGAACTCGCCCCCGGCGGAGTGGACGCCGTCTTCGACCACGTCGGCGGCCGGGGCATCGTCGACTCCTGGCGCCTCCTCGCCCCCGGCGGCACGCTCGTCTCCTACGGCAGCGCCTCCACCCGGGACGACCAGGGGTCCAAGCAGTGGCCCGTCTTCAAGCTCCTCGGCCGGGTGTGGCTGTGGAATGCCCTGCCCAACCGCCGCCGGGCCTACTTCTTCAACGTCTGGGCCGGGCGGGCCCTGACCAAGAACGGGTTCCGGGACCGGCTGCGCGCCGATCTCTCCCAGGTCTTCGCGGCCTTCCAGCGCGGTGACGTCACCGCCCAGATCGCCGCCCAACTGCCGCTCACCCGCGCCGCGGACGCGATGCGGCTGGCCGAATCCGGCACCGTCGCCGGAAAGGTCGTACTGACTCCGTAGGCCCTGTCCGACGCACGCCGCCACCCCCACCCGACAGCTGAAGGGAACACCCATGTCCAGCAACGGCCCGTCGACCTCACCCGCCCGGCAGTCCCGGCCCCGGACCGGCGTGCGCGCCGCCGCCCTCACGCTCTCGCTCGCCGTCGCCGGCGTCCTCGGGGCGCCCGCCCCGCCCGCCCAGGCAGCCCCGGCCGCCCAGGGCCATCACGGCGGCGCCTCGCAGTGCCGCGGGCAGGGCGTCGACCCCACGGCCCGCATCCGCTATCAGTCCGACGTCGTGATCGACGCGCCGCTGAGCACCATCTTCAAGCTCCAGACCGACGTGGAGCGCTGGCCGGCCTGGCAGCCCCCCGTCCTCACCATGAAGCGCCTCGACCCCGGCCCCCTGCGGAAGGGTTCGCAGTTCCGGTGGACCACCCCGGCGCCCGCCACCCCGTCAACCCCCGCCACCACCCTGGACATCACCTCCACCGTCCGGCAACTCCAGCGCGGCCACTGCATTCTGTGGCGCGGGCCCGCGATCGGCGAAGGGCTGCGCATCGACGAGGGCGTCCACCTGTGGACCTTCACGAAGGTCAAGGGCGGCGTCCGCGTCCACACCGAGGAGACCTGGACCGGCGCCCAGGTCGAATCGGATGTCCCCACCGCGACCGCGGCCCTCGGCGCGGGCCTCGAAGCCTGGCTGCGCGATCTGAAGACCACCGCGGAAGCCCGCGCCCAAGCGCACTGAGACCGTCCGAGCAGTCCGGTCGGCGCTGTGCGGGCGGGATGATGCGGCCAGGCGGCCGAGTATCAGGCTTCCGTGACAGTCCGTCCCGGCATCGGCTCCGCGAGCGCGGCCCGCCACGCCGGCGCGCCGAATGGGCCGCCGAAGTACTGCGTCTCGTGCACTACATGATGGTCAGCGAACTCCATGATGCTCACCGAGTACGAAGGCACGCCGTCGTAGGTGATGACGCATTCGCTCACCCATACGTGAGCATGGCCGGTGATCCGCTGGACGGTGAAGTGCCGGTCGGCCGGGTGCCCGCCACGTTGCGCCGCAATCGTCTCGCGGCCCCGGAAACGCTCGCCCGACTGCGGGTAGTCCAGGATCGCGTCCGCAGCGTAAACGGCATGCTCGGCTTCGATATCCCCGCGCTCCGACGCCCGCCAATGCTCCTCGATCGCGGCCCTGATCCGGGACTCAGCATCCATGGCACCGCCCTTCCGTGGCAGCGACAAGCCTAGACACCCTTTGACCGCAGCCGACCCAATCCGCCCGGGATGTCTCCGGCTTACGCGGGCAGCACCGAGGCCAGGAAGGGCTCCACGGCCCGGCGCCAGCCCTCCGGCTGGTCGTAGTGGACCAGATGGCCCGCCTCCGTCACCTCCGCGTACTGACCCCGCGGCAGGACGCGCACCATCTCCTGCGCCTCCGCCCGGCCCAACTCGCCGTCCGGGCCCCGCACCACGAGGGTCGGGCACTCCACGAGCGCCAGCTCCTCCCAATGGGCGTCATGGGCCCAGGTCGCGCGGGCCTTGAGCATCTGGCGGCGGGAGAAGACCGGACGCCAGCCGTCCGAACGCTCGGTCATGATCTCGGCGAAGAAGTCGCCCCGCGGGGCGCTCGGCCGCTCCAGCCTCGGATCGTCCTCGCCGAACCACTTGCGCACATCGGCGAGGGTCGCGAACGGCAGCGGCCAGGACGCGAACCACTCGGCCCACTCCGCCTGCGAGGCGGCGCCGAGCGCGGAGGCCCGCATATCGCAGATCACCAGGGCCCGGACCAGATCGGGGCGGCGGGCGGCCAGCTGCCAGGCGGTGAGCGCGCCCATGGAATGGCCGATCAGGGTGACGGGGGCCAGGCCCAGCTGCTCGACCGCGGCCTCGGCGTCGGCCACATAGGTGCCCCGGTCGAACGGGCCGTCGGCGGGCTTCTCGCTACGGCCGTGGCCGCGCTGGTCGAGGGCGACGGCCCGATGGCGGGCGGCCAGCCAGCGCGCGGTGTGCGCCCAGTGCGCCGCGCGGCCCATCAGGCCATGGAGCAGAAGAACACCCGGCCCGCGCGACGCCCGCGCGCCGCCGCCCGCCTTGGGCGGCTCGGTGAACTCCCAGGCGGCGAGCCGCACGCCGCCGGCTCCCGTCACGTCGATGCGCCGCACCATGTGCTCCGACACCCCCATTCCTCCCTCGACCGGCCCCAGGATATCGAACCTGTATTCGAACACGCCGTCACGAGCCGACAACACCCCTCGTTCGAGTGACCGCGCCAGGGGATTGATCGTCCGCACCGAGGGGAGACAGCTAGCGGGAGGCGGACTACTCGGGGAAGGGAGTCCGCGGGGGCCGACCCTGAGAGCTCGGGGCTCCGGGTCGCCAAGGCCTCCGGCCGCGCGGGCCGCGTCACAGCGGACCGTGGGGCCGGGGGCCCAGAGGGGGGACATGGGGAGGCAGGGCCCCGGCGGCTCAAGGCGCCGGGGCCCTCGCTGTCCCTACCGTCCTCGCCGTCCTCGCTGCCCTTGCCGTCGATCGCCCGCGGAGCGGCACCGCCCGTCAGGCCCATAAGGAGCCCCCTCCCCCCAACCCGGGAAGGCGGACGAGCAGACCTCGCACGCCCCGCCCCGGATCCCCAGCACACCTCGGCGCACGAGCGCGCCCGTGCATATATGCCTCCGCGACAGAGTCGCACGCGATGGGCCCGGGCGCTCGGTTTCCACCGATTCCGATGTCAGAAAAACCTCAGAAAAAGCCACCGTCGCAGGTCACGACCGTCGAATCGGCCGAACCGGTCGATTCGGTCAGCGTGTCGCCGGAGTTACGCAGGTGCGCCACAAGGGTCGGTAGTGCTCAGCGCTTGGCGACGAACACATGGGACGCGATCTCCGCGTCCAGCTCGGCGGCCTCACCGCTGCTGCCCACCAGCACACCGCCCGGCGACTCCGTCACGCTCACCACCGAGCCCGGCTGCACACCCGCCCGGCGCAGCGTGTACATCAGCTGGGCGTCGGTCTGGATCGGCTCGCCGATCCGGCGCACCACCACCGTCTTGCCCTCCGTGCCCGGCTCCAGCTCGCGCAGGCTCACCATGCTCTCGTCGAGGAACGGGTCGGCCTCCGCCTTCTCGCCCAGCTCCTCAAGGCCCGGGATCGGGTTCCCGTACGGCGACTCCGTGGGGTGGCGCAGCAGCTCCAGCACCCGCCGCTCCACCGCCTCGCTCATCACATGCTCCCAGCGGCACGCCTCGGCGTGCACCTGCTCCCACTCCAGCCCGATCACATCGACCAGCAGACACTCGGCGAGCCGGTGCTTGCGCATCACGCGGGTCGCCAGCCGGCGACCCTCCTCCGTGAACTCCAGGTGACGGTCGCCCGCGACCGTCACCAAGCCGTCCCGCTCCATGCGCGCCACGGTCTGGCTGACCGTCGGGCCGCTTTGGTCGAGCCGCTCCGCGATCCGGGCGCGCATCGGGACCACACCCTCCTCCTCCAGCTCGAGGATGGTGCGGAGATACATCTCCGTAGTGTCGATCAGTCCGGACATGCGTGCCCCTCGAATGTGTCGTGCGGTGGCCCTGACCCCAATTCTGACGCATCCCGCCGACAACGGGGCCTGGTCCGGCGTCGCCGTACCCGTCGGTGCGATCGGGTCCTGATCGGGAACAGGGCCGGTGCGGAGCCAGTATTGACAGCTCCCTGACCGACGGCCCAACGTGATCCGCGCCACTCGGCACCCGACACGGCACAGGATCCGACGGAAAGGTTCACCCCAGAATGAGCGAGAGCAAGCAGGCCGGGCAGTACTTCGACGCCGCCATCGGCCTGCTGCGGCGGGTACGCGACGAGGAGGCCGAGAACATCGGCGCGGCGGGCGCCCTGATCGCCGAGACGGTCGTCGCGGGCGGCCGCCTCTTCGCCTTCGGCGCGGGCCACTCCTCGCTGCCCGCCCAGGACGTCGTCTACCGCGCGGGCGGCCTGGCCCTGATGAACCTGCTCCCCGTCCCCGGGATGGTCGGCGTGGACGTGATGCCCGCCACGCTCGGCAGCGCCCTGGAGCGCGTCGACGGGCTCGCCGGCGTCGTCCTGGACAACAGCCCGGTGCGCGCGGGCGACGTGCTCTTCGTCATCTCGCTGTCCGGGCGCAACCCGCTGCCCGTCGAGATGGCCATGCACGCGCGCGCCCTCGGCCTCAAGGTGATCGGCGTGACCTCCGTCGCGTACACCACCGCCACCACCTCGCGGCACAGCTCCGGAAGCTTCCTGAAGGACCACTGCGACGTGGTCCTCGACAGCAAGATCGCGGTCGGCGACGCCGAACTGAGCGCCGACGGCGTCGGGGCGCCCTTCGGCCCCGCCTCCACCGTCGTCACCTCCGCGCTGATGCAGGCCGTGATGGCCACGGCGGCGGGCGAGCTCGCCGAGCGCGGTATCGACCCGCCGATGCTGCGCTCCGGCAACGTGGACGGGGGCCATGACTGGAACCGGCAGATCATGGCCGACTACGGCGACCGGATCTTCTACCAGCGCTAGGCGCGCCCCTCCGCCGCCTGCGGCGGGCCTGGGACATGTCCTAGCCCAGTTGCTGGGCCAGGTCCAAGGCGGCGGCGACGCGGGCCGAGACGTCCTCCGCGTATCCGGCGTCGGCCCGGTCGAAGGGGCGGCGGCCGGAGCCGCGCAGAAAGGTGACCACGCCCAGGGTGCGGCCACGGCTGCGCAGCACCGCGCACAGGCCGTGGACCGTGCCGTCGGGCCACTTGCGGGCCGTCGCCCACCCGGTGGCGACCGCCTCCTCCACGCGGTTCGCGCTGACCCGCACCGACCCGCAGCGCTCCGCCGCCAGAAGCGCCGGGTGACTCTCCGCGTACGCCACCGGAATGCCCCCCTGGACGATCGCCGGACACGGGCCCGGGGCGCCGCTGCCCGGCGTCGCCGCCGCCCGCACCAGCCGGACCCGGCTCGGCCCGTCATCCGGTCCGTCGGCCCGCGGCCCGCCCAGGACCAGGTCGATCAGGGCGTGGTCGGCGAAGCCCGCGAGCGCGAAGTCCAGATGGACGGTGGCCGCCTCGGACGGGTCCTCGCACTCGGCCGCCGCCCGCGCCGCCCGCTGGAGCTGGTTGCCGCGGAAGCGCAGCCGCGAGCCGTCCAGCTCGTGCCGCTTGAGCTCCGTCACGTCCTGGAAGATCCAGGCCACGCCGAGCGGCACCGGCTCCTCCGCCAGCGGCGAGGCCAGCCGCAGAAAGCCGCTGCGCCAGCAGCGCCGGGCGGGGGCGCCGCCCTCTCCGGCGACGCCCCCGCCCGTCAGGCCCCGTACGCCCCCCAAGCCGCGACCGCCCTCGCCGGACTCCCGCAGGCTCACCCACAGCTCCGTGGGCGCCGGTGGCGCGCCCTCCGCCAGGACGTGCTGGAGCGCGCACTCCAGCTCCTCCAGGCCCTGGTCCAGCAGCTCCCCGAGCGGGCGCCCCAGCGCCGCCGTACGACCGGTGCGCAGCGCGCGCGCCGCGTTCCTGTTCACGACCGCGGGGCGCAGATCGGCGTCGACCAGGACCACGTTCCACGACGCGTCGTCCAGCAGCGCCTCGCTGAGCGCTATCGACCGCTCCAGATCGATCTGCGTATGCACCTCGCTGAACGCGCAGTACACCCCGCCCGGCCGCCCGTCCGCCCGCGGCACCGCCGAGGACTGGGTGCGCACCAGGACCCGGCCGCCGTCCTTGGTCAGCAGCGCGAACTCGTTCACCTGGCGCCCCGGGGCTTCGATCGCCGCCATCAGCCGCGCCTCCACCTCGTGCGCGTCCGCCGCCCGCACCGCCCACCCCGCGAGCCCCTTGCGGCCCACCGCCTCCCGCGCCGACCAGCCCAGGATGCGCTCGGCCTCGCGGTTCCAGTGGGTGACGGTGCCCTGGGCGTCGAAGGCGCACAGGGCGGCGTCCATGCCGTCCAGCAGCGCGGCGAGCAGCCCCGAGTCGTCTCCCGGGTCGGCGCCGCTGCGCGGCGGCCGGACCTCGGCGGCCCGCGGCGGCGTCGGAGCGGACGGCACGGCACGAGCCGGCTGTGCGGGCTCGGAACGTCGCGAAGCGCTCACCGGACACCCCCTGGTGGACCGCGTGCGGTGGTGCACGCCGTGACATTCAACTCGAACGTGACACGCGCCACACCGGATTCCGCGAAATCGTTGCGTCCCGGAAATTCACTTGTGGCGTGGCGAAGCGGTTCCTAGGGTGTGGAGCACACGAGAAGGGAGGTGGTTCGGCAGATGTATCAAATCCGGACGCGTGAGGTGACTGCGGGCTAGCGGTCCGTTGTCGCGCTCAGCGCATTCGCCGGACCGGCGCACGAAGCATGTGCGCAGCCGGCCAATCCCAAGCAGTCACCCGACCCGTGGGTCGCCGGTACGTCCGACCGGCTCCCCTTGCGCCTCGCGGCGCGGGGGAAGACCCACGGGTCGTCTGCGTTCTCCCCTTCTCCTGCTCCTGCTCGGAGGCCCGCCTACGGGCTCAGCCGCTCGACCCGCCAGCCCTCCCCGCCCGTGCCCGGCACATACCGCAGCCGGTCGTGCAGCCGGTTCTCCCGCCCCTGCCAGAACTCCACCGCGTCCGGCACCACCCGGAAGCCGCCCCACTCCGGCGGCACCGGCACCTGCTCCCCCGGCGGATAGCGGTCCGCCAGCTCCCCGTACGCCCGGTCCAGCTCCTCCCGCGAGCCGACCACCGAGGACTGCGCGCTCGCCCACGCCCCCAGTTGCGACCCGTGCGGGCGGGTCCTGAAGTACGCCGCCGTCTCGTCCCGGCCGGTCCGCCGCGCCGTGCCCGTGATCACGACCTGGCGGGCGATCGGATGCCAGGGGAAGAGCAGCGACACATACGGGTTCTCGGTGAGCTCACGGCCCTTGCGCGAGTTGTAGTTGGTGTAGAAGACGAACCCGCGCGCGTCGAAGCTCTTCATCAGCACCGTGCGCGAGCTGGGCCGCCCGGCGGCGTCCGCCGTCGAGACCACCATCGCGTTGGGCTCGAACAGCCCGCTCGCCACGGCCTGCTCGAACCACCGCGTGAACTGCTCGTACGGGTCGGCCGCGAGATCGCTCTCGGCGATGCCCTCCGCGCGGTAGTGCTCGCGCATGGCGGCCGGGTCGTAGGTGCGCGCGGCCGGCCGCGCCGAGAATTGCGGGTCAACGTGAGGCACGCGCATATCTTGCAACATCAACACCGCGCCTCGGGTACTGCCCCGAACGGGCGATTCCCCTGCCCCTTCCCGCCGCGCCGTAACCCTTTCCGCGCGGGCGGAGGCGTGTGCCGCTTCTCACGCTTCCCCGGGGGTACCTCAGACACCAGACTGTGGCTGGTCACGTGCCCGCCGGGCGGTACGCGCCCGGCACGGCCGGATGAGACCCGCCCGCACGGGGCATCACCGGGGTGTCCGGTACGGACCGCGAGCCGCGCGCGGCCGTGGAGCCGTCCCGGCGCCGAGCGCCCCACGACATCCCGGATCACCCGGTAGCCGGGCGCCCGAGTTCCGCCGTACCGTCCGAGTCCCACCCCCGTCCCCGCCGAACCCCCGCCGAGCCCCCGCCGAATTCGCCCCACCCGCCGCTCGTCCACCGTCGACCACATCACGAGGAGCCGCCTGATGTCCGACTTCGTACCCGGACTCGAAGGAGTCGTCGCGTTCGAGACGGAGATCGCCGAACCCGACAAGGCGGGCGGCGCGCTCCGCTACCGAGGCGTCGACATCGAGGACCTCGTGGGCCATGTCTCCTTCGGGAACGTATGGGGCCTGCTGGTCGACGGCGCGTTCAACCCCGGGCTGCCCGCCGCCGAGCCGTTCCCCATCCCCGTCCACTCCGGCGACATCCGCGTCGACGTGCAGTCCGCGCTGGCCATGCTGGCGCCCGTCTGGGGACTCAAACCGCTCCTCGACATCGACGAGGCGCAGGCCCGCGAGGACCTCGCCCGCGCCGCCGTGATGGCGCTGTCGTACGTCGCCCAGTCCGCGCGCGGCCAGGGCCTCCCCATGGTCCCGCAGCGGGAGATCGACAAGGCGGAGACCGTCGTGGAGCGCTTCATGCGGCGCTGGCGCGGCGAGCCCGACCCCAAGCACATCGCCGCCGTCGACGCCTACTGGACCTCGGCCGCCGAGCACGGCATGAACGCCTCCACGTTCACCGCCCGCGTCATCGCCTCCACCGGCGCCGACGTCGCCGCCGCGCTCTCCGGGGCGGTCGGCGCCATGTCCGGCCCGCTGCACGGCGGCGCGCCCTCCCGTGTGCTCCACATGATCGAGGAGATCGAGCGCACCGGCGACGCCACCGCCTACGTCAAGCAGGCCCTCGACCGCGGCGAGCGGCTCATGGGCTTCGGGCACCGCGTCTACCGCGCCGAGGACCCGCGCGCCCGCGTGCTGCGGCGCACCGCCAAGGAGCTGGGCGCGCCGCGCTTCGAGGTCGCCGAGGCGCTGGAGCGGGCGGCCCTCGACGAGCTGCACAACCGGCGGCCGGACCGGGTGCTGGCCACCAACGTCGAGTTCTGGGCGGCCATCGTCCTGGACTTCGCGGAGGTCCCGGCGCACATGTTCACCTCCATGTTCACCTGCGCCCGCACCGCCGGGTGGAGCGCGCACATCCTGGAGCAGAAGCGCACCGGCCGCCTCGTCCGCCCCTCCGCCCACTACATCGGCCCCGGCCCGCGCAGCCCGCACGACATCGAGGGCTGCACAGACCCCTCCCGCTGACCGCCGCGCAGGACGTCCTCGAGGATCCGCGCCCACTGCGCCACCACCCGGTCGCGGCGGGCGCGGTCGTCGGTGAGCAGGTTGGCGAGGCCGAGGCCGCGGGCCATGTCCAGGAAGCCCTGCACGGACTCCCGCACGCCCGGCACGGTCTCGTCAACGCCCAGCGCCTCCACCGCCATCCGGTGCGTCTCCCGGCCGATCCGCGCTTCCAGGGCGGCCACGCGCGCGCCCAGCTGCTCCTCGTACGAGGCCACCACCCACAGCTGGAGCGCGGCCCGGAACAGCGGGCCCGTGTACAGGTCCGCCAAGGCCTCGACCACGGCCGCGATCGACTCCCGCTCACCCTCGTGCCCGCCCTCGTGCGAGAACAGCGTGCGCAGGGCGGCCGAGCGCTCCTCGGCGACATGCTGTACCGCGGCCGTGAACAGGTCCTCGCGGGTCGGGAAATGATGCTGGGCCGCGCCCCGCGACACCCCCGCCCGCTCGGCCACCACCGCCACCGTGGACCTGGCCCAGCCGTGCTCGGCCAGACAGGCCACGGCCGCCTCCAGCAGCCGCTGCCGCGTCGCGCGGCTGCGGTCCTGCTTGGGGTCGCGCAGCGCGGCGCGCGGGGCGCTCACCGCGCCTCCCCGCCGCCGCGCACCGCGCCCGCGTCCTCCCGCGTCAGCTCCGACACCCACACCGGATCCCGCCGCTCCAGAAACGCCGCCATGCCCTCGCGGGCCTCGGCCGAGGCGAACAGCGCCGCAGACCGCTCCGCCAGCCGCTCCGCCTCCCGCTCGAAGACCCCCAGCACCTCCGCCGTGACCAGCCGCTTGGACTCGGCGAGCCCCTGCGGTGACCCGCGCCGCAGCCCGTCGAGCACCGGCGCGAGCAGCTCGTCCACGTCCGCTCCCGGGTCTCCCAGCGTCACCAGGCCGATCCGCGCCGCCTCCGCCGCGTCGAACCGCTCCCCCGTCAGGAAGTAGCGGGCCGCCGCGCGCGGGTCCAGCCGGCGCAGCAGCGGTATGGAGATCATCGCGGGCGCGAGCCCCAGCCGGGCCTCGGTGAAGGCGAAGCTCGCGCCCCCGCCCGCCGCCGCGATGTCGCACGCGCCCAGCAGCCCCAGGCCGCCCGCCCGGACATGCCCGGTCACCCGCGCCACCACCGGCTTCGGCAGCTCCACGATCGACCGCAACAGCGCGACCAGATCCAGCGCCGCCGACGCCGAGGGCGGCTCGCTCAGATCCGCGCCCGCGCAGAACGTGTTGCCGGTGTGCGTCAGCAGCACCGCCCGCGTGCCCGCGTCCCGCCCGGCCGCCGCCAGCGCCTCGCCCAGCTCGGCGACCAGCCGGGCGGAGAGCGCGTTGCGGTTGTGCGGCGAATCGAGGGTCAGCGCGGTGACACCGCGCGCGTGCGCGCGCCGTACGTGAGCGTCCGTCATGAGGCCGTCGTACTCCCTTCCCTGGCGCGCAGCTCACGCCTGAGGATCTTGCCGGTGGCCGAGCGCGGCACGGCGCCCGTGAACTCCACGCGCCGCACCTTCTTGTACGGGGCCACCCGCCCGGCAACGTACGCGATCACCTCGTCCGCCGACAGCGCGACCCCGGGCCGCGCCACCACATACGCCGTGGGGATCTCGTTGCCGTCCGCGTCGCGGACCCCGACCACCGCCGCGTCCACGATCCCCTCGTGCGTCAGCAGCACGGCCTCCAGCTCGGCGGGGGCCACCTGATAGCCCTTGTACTTGATCAACTCCTTGACGCGGTCCACCACGAACAGCCAGCCGTCCGCGTCCACATGCCCCACATCGCCGGTGCGCAGCCAGCCCTCCGCGTCGACCATCGCCTCCGACTCCGCCGCCCGGCCCAGATACCCCTTCATCACCTGCGGCCCCCGGATCAGGATCTCGCCGTCCTCCCCGACTCCCAGATCCCGCCGCGCCCCCGCCGTCTCCACGATGCGCATCTCGGTGCCCGGCATCAGCCTGCCGACCGTCCCCGGCGGCACGTCCCGCGCGGCGCGCGGCACCACATGGCAGCCCGGCGACAGCTCCGTCATCCCGAACGCCTGAAGCAGCGGCGGAATCCCCAGCCGCCGCGCACACGCCTCCGCCAGACCCGCGTCCAACGGCGCCGCCGCGCTCATCACATACCGCAGCGACGACAGGTCGTGCCCGCTGACCGCCGGATGCTTGGCGAGCGCCAGCACGATCGGCGGCGCCACGTACAGGCCGGTCACCCGGTGCTGCTCGATCGCCGCGAGAAACCGCTCCAGATCGAAGCGCGGCAGCACGATCACCGTCGCGCCGTCCCGCAGCGGCGCGTTCACCAGCGCCGTCAGCCCATAGATATGGAAGAACGGCAGCACCGCCAGAATCCGGTCCTCCGGCCCCGTCGGCACCAGCGGGCGCAGCTGCGCCAGATTCGTGGCCAGATTGCGGTGCGTCAGCATCACCCCCTTCGGGGTGCCCGTCGTCCCCGACGAGTACGGCAGCACCGCGATGTCCTCGCCCGGGTCGATCTCCACCACCGGCTCCGGCGCCGTGCACTCCAGCATCTCCGGAACCGACCGGTGACCCTCGACGGCGTCGCACACGAACACCTCGCGCACCCCGCCCGCCCGCTCCCCCGCCCGCCGCGCCACGCCCAGCAGCGCCGACGTGGTGACGATCCACTCCGCCTTCGCGTCCCGCAGCTGCTCCGCGAACTCGTCCGCCGTCGCCAGCGGATGCACCGTCGTCACCGCCGCGCCCGCGCGCGTCGCGCCGTACAACACCACCGGATACAGCACCGAGTTCGGGCTGTGCAGCGCCACCACGTCGCCCTTGCGCACCCCCGTCTCCGCCAGCGCCGCCGCGAACCGCCGCGTGGCGCGGTCCAGCTCCGCGTAGCTCAGCGCCGTGCCGTCCACCCCGTCCACCAGCGCGGGCCGGTCGCCGAACTCGGCGCTCGCCCGCGCCAGCACGGCCTCGTGGATGGGCAGGTCCAAGAGCGGGACATCCGGGTACTCACTGCGCCACGCCATCGCGGATCCCTCCGTAGGTCCTGGTCGGTCCGTCAGTACGACTTGGGCAGCCCGAGCGTCTGGTGCGAGACGAAGTTGAGGATCATCTCCCGGCTGACCGGCGCGATCCGCGCCACCCGCGCGGCCGTGATCAGCTTCGCCAGCCCGTACTCCGTCGTCAGGCCGTTTCCGCCCAGCGTGTGCACCGCCTGGTCGACCGACTTCACCGCCGCCTCCGCCGCCGCGTACTTCGCCATGTTCGCCGCCTCCCCCGCGCCCGCGTCGTCCCCCGCGTCGTAGAGGTGGGCCGCCTTCGCCATCATCAACCGCGCCAGCTCCAGTTCGATATGGGCCTGCGCGAGCGGATGTGCCACGGCCTGGTGCGCGCCGATCGGCTCCTTCCACACCTGGCGGACGCGCGCGTACTCCACGGCCTTCGCCAACGCGTGCCGGCCCATCCCCAGCGCGAACGCCGCCGTCATGATCCGCTCCGGGTTCAGCCCCGCGAACAGCTGGAGCAGCCCCGCGTCCTCGTCCCCCACCAGCGCCTCCGCCGGCAGCTCCACCTCGTCCAGCACCACCTCGAACTGCTTCTCCGCCGCCACGACCTCCATCGGGATGTGGTGGTATGAGAACCCGGGCGCCCCGCGCTCCACGATGAACAGGCACGGCTTGAGCCTGCCCGTGCGCGCGTCCTCCGTGCGGCCCACGATCAGCGTCGCGTCCGAGATGTCCACGCCCGAGATGAACACCTTCCGGCCGGTCAGCAGCCAACCGCCGCCGGGGGCGCGGCGGGCGGTGGTCGTGATGCGGTGCGAGTTGGATCCGGCGTCCGGCTCCGTGATGCCGAACGCCATCCGCTTGCTGCCGTCCGCGATCCCCGGCAGCCAGGCGCGCTTCTGCTCCTCCGTGCCGAAGCGCGCGATCACCGTGCCGCAGATCGCGGGCGAGACCACGAGCATCAGCAGCGGGCAGCCGGCCGCGCCCAGCTCCTCCAGCACGATGGACAGCTCGGCGATGCCGCCGCCTCCGCCGCCGTACTCCTCGGGCAGGTTCACGCCGAGATAGCCGAGCTTGCCGGCCTCGGCCCAGAGGGCGTCGGGGTCCGTTTTCTCGCTGCTGCGACGCTTGGCGAAGTCCGCTACGGCGGAGCGGAGGGCGGTGCGTTCGGGGCCGTCTATCAGGGGGCTGGTGCTCGGGTCATGGGTCATGTGCGGCTCCTCCCGGGTGCGGGCTACTGGTTGCGGTGCTCGGTACGGGGCGGGGCCGGGGCCTCCGGGGCTGTCACCCTGGACCGCATATTTACGGCGCCGGTGCCCGGAAACGCTGACTGGGCCGGAACTTCGCGCCACAAATATGCGTAAGCGTCCAGGGCACCACCCCTGCACCCCCGTCCCCTCACGTCTCGTCCCCCTCCGCCACCACCACCGCCAATACCGCCCCGACCTCGACCTGCCGGCCCGGGGTGGCGTGCAGCGCGGAGAGCACACCGGCGGCGGGCGCCGTGACCCGGTGTTCCATCTTCATGGCCTCCAGCCACAGAATCGGCTGCCCCGCCTCGACCCGGTCGCCGACCGCCACCTCGGCGAGGCGGACGACCGTGCCCGGCATGGGGGCCAGCAGCGAGCCCGGTTCGGTACGGGCCGTCGGGTCGGGGAAGCGGGGTAGGGCGGTGAAGGCGTGGCAGCCGAGGGGCGAGTCGACGTAGACGTCCTCGCCGTACGTGTCGACGTGGAATGTTCGGCGTACGCCATCGATCTCCAACACGGCCTGATGGGGGTTCAATTCAAGCAGGCGGGTGTTCGGGTGGTCGTCCGCGATCAGGCCCTGGCGGGTCAGGCGGTAGCGGACCTCGTGCTCGGTGCCGTCGGGCTCGGAGCGGTAGCTCTTGATCTGCGGCTGCGACGGTACGTTGCGCCACCCGCCGAGCCGCCCGGCCACGGTCGCCGGCCGCCGCGCCGCGTCAGCCAGGGCGGCGGCGAGTGCGGCGAGGGGGGCGGTGTCGTCGTCGGTGGCGGTGAGTTCCCCGAGGTGCCGTTCGAGGAAGCCGGTGTCCATGCGGGCGTCCTCGAACGCGGGGTGGCGCAACGCCCGTACGAGCAGCTCCCGGTTGGTGACGGGCCCGTGCAGCCGGGCCCGTTCCAGGGCGTGTGCGAGGCGGCGCAGGGCCTCGGCTCGGGTGGGCGCCCAGGCGATGACCTTGGCGAGCATCGGGTCGTAGTGGATGGTGATCTCGTCGCCGTCGGACAGTCCCGAGTCGACCCGCAGCCAGTCCTGGCCGGGGCCGAGGTCCACCGGCGGGGAGCCGCCGACGAGACGGGAGGGGGCGGGGGTGCAGGGGTGGTGCCCTGGACGCTTACGCATATTTGTGGCGCCAAGTTCCGGGTTCCCCGCGGTTCCGGGCACCGGCGCCGTAAATATGCGGTCCAGGGTGACAGCCCCGGAGGCCCCGTCCCCGGACCCGCCACGAACACCCTGCGCACCCCCCACCGGCCCGGCACCAACAGCAGGCGCACCCCCCACCGGGCCGGCCGCGAACGACAGCCGGTGCATCACCCCCGTCCCCGGGCGCCACCCCCGCGCCGGGTCCTCCGCGTACAGCCGGGCCTCCACCGCGTGGCCGTGGGGCGGGGGTGGCTCCGCGGGCAGGGGTACGCCCTCCGCGACCCGTAGTTGCAGCGCCACCAGGTCCACCCCGTACACGCGCTCCGTCACCGGGTGCTCCACCTGGAGCCGGGTGTTCATCTCCAGGAAGTACGGTCGCCCGTCCCGCCCCACCAGGAACTCCACCGTCCCCGCCCCCCGGTAGCCGATCGCGCGCGCCGCGCCGACCGACGCCTCGTCGAGGGCGTGGCGCAGCTCGTCGGTGAGCCCGGGGGCCGGGGCCTCCTCGATGACCTTCTGGTGGCGGCGCTGGAGGGAGCAGTCGCGGGTGCCGAGCGCCCAGACCGTGCCGTGCGCGTCGGCGAGGATCTGCACCTCGACATGGCGGGCGCCCTCGACGTACGGCTCCAGGAAGACCTCCGCGTCGCCGAAGGCGGACAGCGCCTCCGCGCGGGCGGAGGTCAGTTCGGCCGGGAGGGCCGCGAGGTCGTGTACCACGCGCATACCGCGCCCGCCGCCGCCCGCTGCCGCCTTGACGAGGAGGGGGAGGTCGTCGGGCGTGGCGCGGTCGGGGTCGACGGGGGCGAGGAGGGGGACACCAGCGGCGCGCATGAGGTCTTTGGCGCGGGTCTTGGAGGCCATGGCCTCGATCGCCTCGGCCGGGGGCCCGATCCACAGCAGGCCCGCGTCGGTGACGGCGCGGGCGAAGCCGGCGTTCTCGGAGAGGAATCCGTAGCCGGGGTGGACGGCGTCGGCGCCGGCCGCGAGGGCGGCTTTGACGATGAGGTCGGCGCGCAGATACGTGTCGGCGGGGGCGGCGCCGGGGAGCCGTACGGCCGCGTCGGCCTCGCGGGTGTGGGGCGCGGCGGCGTCGGGGTCGGAGTGGACGGCGACGGTGGCGATGCCGAGTTCGCGGCAGGTGCGGAAGATCCGGCGGGCGATTTCCGCGCGGTTGGCGACGAGGAGGGATCGGATCACGGGTTTGAAAATCCTCACATCCGGAAGACGCCGAAGCCGCCGCGCGCGCCCTCAAGGGGCGCGGTGTGGATCGCGGAGAGGCACAGGCCGAGGACGGTGCGGGTGTCGCGGGGGTCGATGACGCCGTCGTCGTACAGCCGCCCGGAGAGGAACAGGGGGAGCGACTCGGACTCGATCTGCTGTTCCACCATGGCGCGGAGGGCGGCGTCGGCGTCCTCGTCGTACGGCTGCCCCTTGGCGGCGGCGGACTGGCGGGCGACGATCGACAGGACGCCGGCGAGCTGCTGGGGTCCCATGACGGCGGACTTGGCGCTGGGCCAGGCGAAGAGGAAGCGGGGGTCGTAGGCGCGGCCGCACATGCCGTAGTGCCCGGCGCCGTACGAGGCACCGATGAGGACGGAGAGGTGGGGGACGCGGGAGTTGGAGACGGCATTGATCATCATCGCGCCGTGTTTGATGATCCCGTCCTGCTCGTACTCGCGGCCGACCATGTAGCCGGTGGTGTTGTGGAGGAAGAGGAGCGGGATGTCGCGCTGGTTGGCGAGCTGGATGAACTGCGCGGCCTTCTGGGACTCGGCGGAGAACAGGACGCCTTGGGCGTTGGCGAGTATGCCGATCGGATAGCCGTGGAGGGTGGCCCAGCCGGTGGCGAGGCTGGGGCCGTAGCGGGGCTTGAACTCGTCGAAGTCGGAGGCGTCGACGATCCGGGCGATGACCTCGCGGGGGTCGAAGGGGACTTTGAGGTCGCCGGGGACGATGCCGAGGAGTTCGTCGGGGTGGTATTTCGGGGGCTCGGCGGGGCCCGGGTCGGGTTGCGCCTTGCGCCAGTTGAGGCGGGCGACGACGCGGCGGGCCTGGCGGATGGCGTCGGGCTCGTCGAGGGCGAGGTAGTCGGCGAGGCCGGAGGTGCGGGCGTGCATCTCGGCGCCGCCGAGGGATTCGTCGTCGCTCTCCTCGCCGGTGGCCATCTTGACCAGGGGCGGGCCGCCGAGAAAGACCTTGGACCGCTCCTTGACCATGATCACGTGGTCGGACATCCCGGGGATGTACGCGCCTCCGGCGGTGGAGTTGCCGAAGACGACGGCGATGGTGGGGATGCCATCGGCGGACAGGCGGGTGAGGTCGCGGAACATCGCGCCGCCGGGGATGAAGATCTCTTTCTGGCTGGGGAGATCGGCGCCGCCGGACTCGACGAGGCTGATGACGGGGAGGCGGTTGGCGCGGGCGATCTCGTGGGCGCGCAGGGACTTCTTGAGGGTCCAGGGGTTGCTGGCCCCGCCGCGCACGGTCGGGTCGTTGGCGCTGATCAGGCACTCGACGCCCTCGATGATGCCGATGCCGGTGACGACGGAGGCGCCGACGGGGTAGTCGCTGCCCCAGGCGGCGAGCGGCGAGAGTTCGAGGAACGGGGTGTCGGGGTCGAGCAGCAGCTCGATGCGCTCGCGGGCGAGGAGCTTGCCGCGCTTGCGGTGGCGGGCGACGTACTTCTCGCCGCCTCCGGCGAGGGCTTTTGCGTGCTCGGCTTCGAGCTCGGCGAGCTTGGTGAGCATGGCCTCGCGGTGGACGGCGTAGTCGGCGCCGTGCGGGTCGAGGGCGGAGGCGAGCCGGGTCACAGGAGGTCCTCCGGTATGTCGAGGTGACGCGAGCGCAGCCACTCGCCGACGGCCTTGGCCTGCGGGTCGAACCGGGCCTGGGCGGCGACGCCCTCGCCGAGGAGGCCGTCCACGACGAAGTTGAGGGCGCGCAGGGCGGGGAGCGTGTGGCGGGTGACGGGCAGGCCGTCGGTCTCGGGGAGCAGCGCGCGGAAGCGGTCGGGGGTGAGGGTGTGGGCCAGCCAGCGCCAGGCGTCGTCGGTGCGGGCCCAGACGCCGACGTTGGCGGCTCCGCCCTTGTCGCCGCTGCGGGCCCCGGCGACCAGGCCGAGCGGGGCGCGCCGGGTGGGGCCTGGCGGGAGCGGGGGCGGCAGGGGCGGTTCGGGGACGGGGGTGAGGGGGGTGGTGGTGGCGGGTGGGGGGATGGGCGTGCTGGTGCCGTCGGGGAGTACGGCGGTGTGCGGGACGTCGGTGGTGGGGGTGTGCGCCGTTTCGAAGACGCCGTACGGGGAGCCCTTGCCGGGCGGGGCGGTGACGTGGAAGCCGGGGTATCCGGCGAGCGCCAGCTCGACGGCGGCGCCGCTGACCGCGCGGCCGATCTTTTCCGGGTCCGGGTCGCGGACGGTGAGGCGGAGGAGGGCGCTGGCGGCCTCTTCGGTGTCGGCGTCGGGGTGGTCGGTACGGGCGAGGGTCCAGCGCACCTCGGCGGGGCGGCGCTTGGCCAGGGCCGCCTCCATCTGGTCGCGTACGAGGGCGGCTTTGGGCTGGATGTCGAGGCCGGTGAGCACGAAGACGACCTCGTTGCGCCAGCCGCCGAGGCGGGTGAGGCCGACCTTGAGCGTCGGCGGGGGCGGCTCGCCCTTCACGCCGTGGACCCGCACCCGGTCCGGGCCGTCCTGGGTGAGCCGTACGGTGTCGAGGCGGGCGGTGACGTCGGGCCCGGGGTAGCGGGCACCGGCCGTCTCGTAGAGGAGCTGGGCGGTGACGGTGGAGACGGTCACCGCGCCGCCGGTGCCCGGGTGTTTGGTGATCACGCAGGAGCCGTCGGGGTGGATCTCGGCGAGCGGGAAGCCGGGGCGGCGTATGTCGTGCTCGGTGAAGAAGGCGTAGTTGCCGCCGGTGGCCTGGGCGCCGCACTCCAGGATGTGCCCGGCGACCACGGCCCCGGCGAGCGCGTCCCAGTCGTCCGCGCGCCAGCCGAAGTGCGCGGCGGCGGGCCCGGTGACGAGGGCGGCGTCGGTGACCCGCCCGGTGACGACGATGTCGGCGCCGGAGCGGAGGCAGGCGGCGATCCCGGCGCCGCCGAGGTAGGCGTTGGCGGTGAGGGTGTGGGCCGGCCAGTCGTGGGTGGTGCGGAGGTCGTCGCCGGTGATGTGGGCGACGCGGGCGGCGAGGCCTTGTTGGGCGGCGGAGGCGCGTATCGCGTCGGCGAGCCCGGCCGGGTTGAGCCCGCCCGCGTTGCTGACGATCCGTACGCCGCGCTCCTTGGCGAGCGCGAGGGTGTCGTCGAGCTGGTGGAGGAAGGTGGTGGCGTAGCCGCGCGCCGGGTCCTTCTGGCGCTCCCGGCCGAGGATGAGCATGGTCAGCTCGGCGAGGTAGTCGCCGGTCAGCACGTCGAGGGGGCCGCCGGTGAGCATCTCGCGCATGGCGTCGAGGCGGTCGCCGTAGAAGCCGGAGCAGTTGCCGATGCGGAGGGGTGGCTTCGACGTCATACGCGACCCTCGCCCGTGCGCCCCGGGGCCCGGCCCTTGCCGGGCGGTCCGGCGAAGGCCTGGGCGATGTCCAGCCACCGCTCCGCGTCCGGCCCTTCGGCCCGGACCGCCAGGTCCGCGCGGTGCGCGCGCTGGGTGACGAGCAGGCAGAAGTCCAGCGCGGGGCCGGTGACCCGCTGGGGCGCGTCCTCGGGTCCGTACGTCCACAGCTCCCCGCCGGGGGCGCGCAGTTCGACCCGGAACTCCTCGGCGGGCGGCTCGAGACCGCGCACCGCGTACGCGAAGCCCCGCGCCCGCACGCCGATCCGGGCCACATGCCGCAGCCGGGCGGTGGGCGCGCGGCGGACGCCGAGCGTGTCGGCGATGTCCTGTCCGTGCGCCCAGGTCTCCATCAGCCGGGCGGTCGCCATGGACGCCACGCTCATCGACGGCCCGTACCACGGCAGCCGCGCCCCGGCGGGCTGCCCGGCCAGTACGCGCCGCAGCCGCTCCCGCCCCTCGCGCCAACGCCGCAGCAGCTCCGCGGGCGGCAGCGCCGCGCCGAGTTCGGCGGCCTCGTCCACGAACCTGTCCGGCTCTGCGGCGGCCTTCCGCACCTCGGCCGCGAACCCCGCCGGGTCCGTGGCCGCCTGCGCCGCCCGCTCGTCGGTCCAGGCGAGATGGGCGATCTGATGCGCGATGGTCCAGCCCGCGGCGGGCGTCGGCGCGGCCCACGCCTCCTCCGCGAGCCCGGCCACCAGGCCGTCCAACTCCTCGCCCTCGGCGAGCAAATCGCCGAGCACGACCTCCGTATCGGACACGCTGCGCTCCCGTCGTGTGGGGTCCCTGTCGTGCGTCCCGGGAAGGGAGCGTGGCAGCGCGGCGAGAAACAATCAAGCGCGCTTGCATGATTTTGCCGCCCGGTCCCGTCCGGCCCAGCGGGACAGAAGGTCCTTACGGGCGCGTCGGCCAGATCATCGCCTGGGCGACGATGACGCGCTCACCGTTGAAGGTGACGGCAGGGCCTTCGTGCAGTTCGTAGCCGAGAGCGATCGCTTCGCTCACGCGTCGGCAGAACGTGGCGTCGTCCGGTCCGGTCAGGACGCGGTAGACGGGCAGCCCGTCTGGTGGTGTGTTCATGAGGAAGAGAATCCCAGACGGCCCCGGCCCCACGGCTCAGTCGGAACCGCTGCCGGTGAGCGATGGTTCATCGGCGTGGACGGCGGCCACCACTCTGCCTCCCGTGCTGCGGGCGCGCCCGGCCAGCAGGGCGATCAGCAGGGGCGGCAGGAGCAGCAGCCCGAAGGCGGCCCCGTAACCGGCCATCGTGGAGGCGCCCATCGCCACGCAGGTGTTGAGCGTGGCGAAGGCCAGGGCCATCACTGTGACCTGGCCGAGGTTCTGGCTGGTCTGCATCGCGCCGCTGGTGTGGCCCAGCCGACCTGCCGCCCACCACCCCTCCCAGCAGACTCGCCGTCACAAAGCACCCCGCGACCACGGGGAACAGCGACACCCCGTCCAGGTCCCGGGCCGCGGTCGGCAGGGTCGGCACCACGGCGAGCGCGGCGAACCCGGTCAGGAACATCACCGCCGCGAAGCTCGCGGTGGCGGCCGCGTACGTCCGGGAGAACAGCCCCCGCGCCTTCGAAGCCTTCGAACCTTCGGTCACGAGCGCGCAAGCTAATTGGTATGCACCAAGCCGTGCCACTGGTTTTCGCGAGTGACCAGGCGGCACTTGACGGGTTTAACCACGGGTAGAGGCTCACCGTGTCAAGGCCAGAGGGGAGCTCGGCATGCCCGACAACGGTCAGGACCACCTCGGCGTGTGGTTGTGCGACATCCGGAAGCGTCGACGGCTGAAACAGCGAGGCCTGTCGGATGCCAGGGCTACGGCCACTTCTTCTCGATGCGGTCTTCGTAGACGGCGTAGATGGCGGCTTCGCCCCGGGCTACGGCTCGGTAAATGGCCACCTGTTGGCTGTGGAACCGGTGCACCTTGTCCGCAATCAGCAGGTCCTTCTTTGCTCAGGTAGAACAAGGGGTTGCCACCGTCGTCAAGAGCACCGCGCTCATGCGCGCGGTACCGGATCCTCTCGTCCTGGGTCAGCAGAGCCCACCCATTGGCCAGCCCGCAAGCGATCCACTCCTCGTCCGGGACATGCTGCCCGTCATCGGCGTACACCTCGCCGAGATGGCGCACGGACCACCCGGCCTCCCGCAGCAGCGCGACGGTACGGCGCCCCAAGGAGCGGTCGGCAAGGAACTCAGGCGGCTCGTCGGCGGGTTGTCCGGCAGATCGCTTCGACCTGCTCACGCGTCAGCCCGTACTCGTCCGCGACGGTCTCCAGCGACTCCCCGGCCTCCCACAGACCGACGATCGCCTCCACCTGGACCTTGTTCTCGGCGACGACCGGCGCGCCCCAGCCGAACCGCGGATCGATGATCACCGGGGCGACGTCCGGATACTGGCGCAGGCGTAGTCGGTAGGGGTACTGATCGCCGCTCTCCCATGCGATGTAACGCAGGTAGTCGGTGATCACCTCTCTGATGGGCCGCTGACCGTCGCGGGCGCGAGCCAGATCGCCATCCGCGTACTCCACGAAGATGTCCACGCCATCGGTGGCGATTCGCCGGGTGGCCAGCCCGTACTCGTCGCCGAACGCCAAGCGGACGGCTTCCGCCGCCTCCCTGATCTTGGACATGCTCAGACAGTCGCGCAGCGAGCGGAGCACATACGCCTCGACGATCGCCACGAACGGGATCGACGGCCAGCCGCGCTTGACCGGCTGGACGCCGTGCACGAGCGGGGATCCGGCGGCGCTCTCGCGGTGCAGCCAGCGCTGGAGCGTACGGTCGGGAATGTCCAAGTGCCGGGCGGCGTCCTGGACGCTCAGAAGCGGGTCGCTGAAGCGGTCCACCATCGCCGGAACCCTCCCGTTTCGGACCATTTTTGAGCACAGCGTTTGTCCACCCCCACGGTATGCCGAGCCCCGCAGGCTTAACGAGAGCGGGTGCGCCCAGGCATCACGGTCAGGCCGCAAATCACCCGAACGAGACCTTCCGGCCGGCGCGGTGGGCCGCCTCAGCTCCCGTGTCAGCCTTGGATCTCCCGCCCCAGCGCCTCGATCGCTGCGGCCGTCTCCGGGTCCGGGTCGCCGACGGTCATGCGGGAGGTGCCGGCGGAGAGCCCGCGGGTGTGCTGGGCGTGCTTGATACGGCCGATGCTGGGGCCAAGGAGGTCGACCGTGCGGTCGACGCGGTCCTGGAGGGCGGGCAGGTCGTCGGCGCCGGAGGCCAGTGCGGCGGCCAGGGCGAGGAAGGGCTCGGGGAAGGCGGCCGAGCAGCCGGAGACGGCACCGGCGCCGCCGGCGGCGAGGACGTCGGCGAGGCGGCGGTCGTTGCCGGAGTAGACCTCGAAGTCGTCGGGGAGTTCGGCGCGGTAGGCCGCGACCTCGGTGGAGGGCGCGCCGCTCAGCTTGACGCCGGTCAGGCCGCAGGAGGCGGCCAGCTTGCCGAAGAGGACCGGATCGACCGTCAGGCCGCTGCGCTCGGGGAAGAGATACGCGTACAGCTGGGCGGTGGGGGCGGCCTCCCGGATGCGGCCGAAGTACGCGAGGAGTTCGTCGGCGCTCGCGGGGAGGTAGTACGGGGTCAGCGCGGCCAGCCGGCGGGCGCCGGCCGCCACGGCCGCGCGGGCCAGCCGGGCGGCGCCGTGGGCGTCGGGGGCGCCGATGTGGGCGATGACGCCGTCGGCGCCTGCTTCCGCGAGGGCGGTCTCGGTCAGCAGCATGCGCTCGCCCTCGCTGAGGGCGGGGAACTCACCGGTTGTGCCCGCGACGAGCAGCTGTCCGGTGGTGCGGGCGGCGAACGCGTACTGGGCGCGGGCGGCGGGCAGGTCGAGGTCGCCATCCGCGGTGAACGGGGTGGTCAGGGCGGTGACGACGGTGCGCTGAGCGGTCATGGTCCGGTTCCTTTCCTCGGCGGTGCGGGTGGGGGCGTGGCGCGGAGCGTCAAGGCCGCCCCGGGTCACGCTCACGGGTAACCGTTATCGGTTAACCGTTGACATGATCTTAAGGGGTGGCGAAAACTCTTGGCGTCCCCACACCCTGGATGACCTCTGGAGCCGCCCGCCATGCCCGACGACCACCTCGTGACCCTGTATCACCTCAATGACCTGGGCCCCGATGAGCTGCGGCGGCTGCTGCCCGGCCACCCGGACCTGCGCATCACCGAGATCGGCCCCGACGAGGACCCGCACGACCACCGGGCGGCGCTCGCCGACGCGACGGTCGTCCTCGCCCCGCTGGAGAAGGAGCGCCGCATCACCGCGGAGCTGCTGGCTCAGATGAGGCGGTGCCGCCTCGTGCAGTCCGTGGCCGTCGGCTTCGACGGGGTCGACCACCGCGCCGCGGCCGAGCTGGGCATCCCGGTCGCCAACCTCCCCGGGTTCAACGCCGACGCCGTCGCCGACTGGGCGGTCGGCGCGCTGCTGTATCTGGTGCGGCACTACGCGGCCGGGCACGCCCGGATCGCCGGGGGCGGCTGGGGCCCCGAGGGGCTGCGCGGGCGCGATCTGGCCGCGCTGACCGTGGGCATCGCCGGGTTCGGCACCATCGGCCGGGCCGTCGCGCGGCGCCTCGACGCGTTCGGCAGCCGTGTGCTGGTGCATGACCCCGTGCCGTCCGAGCCGGAGCGCGAGTACGTGCCCCTGGACGAACTCGCCGCCCGCTCCGATGTGCTGACCCTGCACATGCCGCTGAACGACGCCACCCGCGGCCTCGTCGGCGACGCCCTGCTGACCCGTATGCACCAGGGCTCGTACGTGATCAACGCAGGGCGCGGCGGGGTCCTCGACGAGGACGCGCTCGTACGGGCCCTGGACAGCGGGCAGTTGGCCGGGGCCGCGCTCGACGTGTTCGCCGAGGAGCCGCTGCCCGCCGGCTCCCCGCTGCGCGGCCGGTCCGACGTGCTGCTCACCCCGCACACCGCGGGCGTCACCCACGAGGCGTACCACGCGATCAGGGCGCGGCTGGTCGAGAGCCTGGACCGGGTGCTGTCGGGCCAGGCGCCCCGCAACGTCGTCAACGGCGTCATCGTCAACCACGCCCAGCCCGCCCCGGCCAGGTGAGCACGCGGTAGATGTGCGTGCGTCAGGGCAGCCGCTCGGCCAGGACCTCCGCGAGGTGGCGGGCCCGGCGCCCTGCCAGCTGGTCGAGCTGCGTACGGCAGGAGAAGCCGTCCGCGAGGACTTCGGCGGCGGGGTCGGCGCCGCGTACGGACGGCAGCAGTTGCTCTTCCGCGCAGGCGACGGAGACGTCGTAATGCCCCCGCTCGAAGCCGAAGTTGCCGGCCAGCCCGCAGCACCCGCCGCTCAGCTCGCCCGTCAGGCCCGCGCGGGCGCGCAGTCGGCGCTCCGCCGCGTCGCCGAGGACCGCGTGCTGGTGGCAGTGGGTCTGCCCGACGGCCGGGCGGTCGATCTTCGGGGGCCGCCAGTCGGGGGCGTGGTCCTCCAGCGCCTGGGCGAAGGTGGTGACGGAGTCGGCGAGGCGGGCGGCGCGGGGGTCGGCGGTGCCGAGGAGTTCGGGCAGATCGGTGCGGAGCGCGGCGGCGCAGCTGGGCTCCAGGCCGACCACGGGCAGCCCGGCGTCCAGGGCCGGGGCCATGACGTCCAGGGTGCGCCGCATGACGGACCGGGCCCGGTCGAGCTGCCCCGTCGACACCCAGGTCAGCCCGCAGCACACCGGCCCCGGCGGCACGACCACCCGCAGCCCGGCCGCCTCCAGCACCCGCACCGCGGCCTGCCCGACGGACGGGGAGAGGTAGTTGGTGAAGGTGTCGGGCCACAGCACGACGGTGGGGGTCTGTGCGCGGCCGCCGGCCCGCGCCGCCTCGCCCGCCCACGGGCGGGCCGCCCCCGCGGCGGGCTGCCCCGGCGCGGACGCGCCACCGCCGCCCGGCCCGGCGCCCGGGCCGCCCCGCTCGTCGCTGCCGCCCCGCGCAGCGGCCCGCGCCCGCCTGCGCCACCAGCGGGTGAAGGGCTCCGGGGCCAGCTCGGGGATGTCGCGTTCCGGCGCGATGCCGCCGACTCGCTTCGCGAGCGCGGCCAGCGGCGCCACGCCCGCCAGCGCGTTGGCGACCGGCGCCGCCCGGAGCGCGGCGGCGGCCCGGAGCCAGACCGGCAGCCGGCCCATCGAGTAGTGCGCGGCGGGCCGCAGCCGGCCCTCGTAGTGGTGGTGCAGGAACTCCGCCTTGTACGTGGCCATGTCCACCCCGACCGGGCAGTCGCTGCGGCACCCCTTGCACGACAGGCACAGGTCGAGCGCTCCGCGCACCTCCTCCGAGCGCCAGCCGTCGCGCACGACCTCGCCCGCGAGCATCTCGTGCAGCAGGCGGGCGCGGCCGCGCGTGGAGTGCTGTTCGTCGCCGGTGGCGCGGTACGAGGGGCACATCACGGCCGCGCCGGAGACGGACTCGTTGCGGCACTTGGCGACGCCCACGCAGCGCCGCACCGCCGCCGCGAAGTCGCCGTTGTCGTGCGGATAGCCGAACTCCACGTCCACCGGGCGGCTGGGCAGCACGGCGAAGCGCAGGTTCTCCTCCATGCGCTGCGGGCGGGCGAGGGCGCCGGGGTTGAGGCCGCCCGCCGGGTCCCACAGGTCCTTGAAGCGGGAGAAGAGCCCGACCATCTCGTCGCCGTACATCCTGGGCAGCAGTTCGGCGCGCGCCAGGCCGTCGCCGTGTTCGCCGGAGAGCGAGCCGCCGTGGGCGACGACGAGGTCGGCGAGGTCGGTGGAGAAGCCGCGGAAGACCCGGATCCCGGCCTCGGTGAGCAGGTCGAAGTCGATGCGTACGTGGATGCAGCCGTCGCCGAAGTGCCCGTACGGCGTGCCGCGCAGCCCGTGCTGGGCCATCAGCGCGCGGAAGTCGCGCAGATACGCGCCGAGTCGGGCGGGCGGCACGGCGCAGTCCTCCCAGCCGGGCCAGGCCTCGCTGCCGTCGGGCATGCGCGTGGCGGTGCCGGAGGCGTCCTCGCGGATCCGCCACAGGGCGCGCTGCCCGGCCGGGTCGGCGACGACGGTGTGGTCGGTGGTGGCGTCGGCGGCCGCACGGGCCAGGGCCTCGGCGCGGGCCAGGGCCTCCGCCCGGGTCTCGCCGCCGACCTCGGCGAACAGCCAGGCGCCGCCCCCCGGCAGCCCGGTCGCCCCCGCGACCAGGTCGGCGGCCATGCCCTCGACGGTGAGCGGGCCGTGGGGCAGCAGGGTGTGGGCGGCCTCGGCGGCGGCGCTCTCGTCGGGGTAGCCGAGGACGGCGAGCGCGCGGGCGGCGGGGGCGTCCACGAGGCGTACGGTCGCCTCGGTCAGCACGCCCAGGGTGCCCTCGCTGCCGGTGAGCGCGCGGGCCACATCGGCGCCCTTCTCGGGCAGCAGCGCGTCCAGGGCGTAGCCGGAGATGCGGCGGGGCAGTTCGGGGAAGCCGGTGCGCAGCAGGGCGAGGTTGGCGTCGACCAGGGCGCGCAAGGCCTCCCGCAGCCGTGGGGGCAGCCCGTCCAGGCCGCGCCCGGCGCGCAGCCGTTCGCCGCCGTACGTCACGACGTCCAGCTCCCGTACGTTGTCGGCGGTGGTGCCCCAGGCGACCGAGTGGGAGCCGCACGAGTTGTTGCCGATCATGCCGCCGAGGGTGCAGCGGCTGTGGGTGGACGGGTCGGGGCCGAAGGTCAGCCCATGGGCACCGGCCGCCGCCCGTAGGTCGTCGAGGATCACACCGGGCTGGACGACGGCGGTGCGCGCGTCCGGGTCGAGGGAGACGATGGACCGCATGTGGCGGGTGAAGTCGAGGACGACGCCGACCCCGGTGGCCTGTCCGGCGATCGATGTGCCGGCCCCGCGCGCCACCACGGGCACCGCGCGCTCGCGGCACACGGCGAGCGCGGCGGCGACGTCGTCGGCGTCGCGCGGCGCGACGACCCCGGCGGGCACCCGGCGGTAGTTCGACGCGTCCATCGTCATCAGCGCGCGGCTCGTCGTGTCGAAGGAGACCTCGCCGCGCACGGCCCGGCGCAGGGCCCGCTCCAGGTCTTGTGCTTCGCCTGTCTTGTCTGCTCCGCCTGCTCCGTCTGCCTCGTGATCAACCATGTTTCCCATGGTCCCCGGCGAGGGCCCGGATGAGAATGTCGAGTTCCGTTTCAAAGACCTGGTCGTGTGTCACGGCGCGCAGATGGGGCGCCAGCGCGGCGAGCCGGGGGGCGTCGGCGCGCCGCTCGGCCGCGTCGAGGAGCGCGGCGTTGCGCCGGGGCGTGGTCGGGTCACCCTGGGCGGCCTCCCGGTGGGCGCGGCCGAGAACGAGGTCGATGAAGACGAGGTAGTAGCGGGCGGTGGTCGGCTCGTCGTGGCCCGCCTCGGAGAGGGTCTCGACGATCGTCTCGGCGAGGCGCAGCCCGCCGGGGCCGTGGTTGCCGCGGATCACGATGAGTTCGGCGAGCCCGGGGTAGGCGGTGAGCCGCCGGTGCATGCCGTGCGCGAGGTGGCGCAGCCGTTGCTGCCAGGGGCCGTTTCGGGCCTCGTCGGGGATCACCTCGGACTCGGCCACGGCGTCGGCGACCAGGCCGAGCAGCGCGTCCTTGTCGGGGATGTGCCGGTACAGCGCCATCCGCGAGGCGCCCACCTCGGCCGCCAGCCGCCGGATGGTCAGCGCGGCCATGCCCTCCCTGCGGGCCAGGGCGACCGCCGTCTCGACGATGTGCGCCCGGTCCAGGCTGCCCCAGGCGCGCCGCTCCCCCGCACCTGAACCATCTTCCAAGGCTTGCGTGTTCACGTGCCGAACCGTACCGGGCAACAACTTGCGGACAGTGTCCGCAAGTTCCTAAGGTATGCCTCACCTAACTACCTCCGGAGGTGGGGCGATGCTGGTGCTCGGATTACTACGTGGCCGCCGCGGCACGGCCGAAGGGGGCACTGGGCCGAGCCTCGTCGTTCCCGCCGTGCTGACGGCGGCGCTCGCGGCGAGCATGGCGCAGACGATCGTGATCTCGGCCCTTCCGGCGTTCGGCCGCTCCCTGCATGTCTCCGGCGCCGCCACCACCTGGCTGCTGACCTCCTTCATGCTGGCCAGTGCCGTCACCACCCCGATCGCGGGCCGGCTCGGCGATCTGTTCGGCTACCGCCGGGTGCTGCTGGCCTGCCTCGGCTGCTTCACCGCCGGCACGCTGCTCTGCGCGCTCGGCGCCGAGGCGGGCTCGCTGCCGCTGCTGCTGGCCGGGCGCGCGGTCTCAGGCGTCTCGGGCGGGGTGTTCCCGCTGGCGTTCGGCCTGGTCCGGACGGCCGTGGAGCCGCATCGCGCCCGGGGCGTGATCGCCATGCTGTCGGCGATGTTCGGGGTCGGCGGCGCGGCGGGGATGGTGCTGTCGGGCCCGATGTCCGGCGCGTTCGGCACGGCCTGGCTGTTCTGGCCGCTGCTCGTCCTGGCCGGCGCCGCCCTGGCGCTGGCCCGGCGGCTGCCGCCCGGTGCGGCGCCCCCCGGCGGGCGGGTCGACCTGGCCGGCGCGGCGCTGCTGGGGAGCACGCTGGTCTGTCTGCTGCTGGGCATCGGCCAGGGCGCGGCGTGGGGCTGGGGCTCGCCCCGGGTGATCGGCCTGCTGTTGGGCGCGGCGGCCGCGCTCGCCGCCTTCGGCACCGTCGAATCGCGGGTCGACGCGCCGCTGGTCGATCCGCGCGTGCTGCGCCGCAGGCCGGTGGCGGCCACGAATGTGGTGACGTTCATCGTGGGCGCGGCCATGTTCGGCGTCATCACGCTCGTCCCCCGGTTCGTCCAGACGCCGCCCTCGGCCGGGTACGGCTTCGCGGCCTCGGCGGGCGAGGCCGGTCTGGTGCTGGTCCCGGTCGCGGTCGTGATGCTGGCGGTCAGCCCGCTCACCACCCGGCTGCGGGACCGGTTCGGGGCCCGGGCGCCGCTGCGCCTGGGCGTGGCGTGCGGCGGGCTCGCGTTCGCGCTCCTGGCCGTGGCGCACGCCCATATGTGGCAGTTCCACGCCGCGGGGGTGCTCATCGGCGCCGGGTACGGGCTGTCGTTCGCCGCGCTGGGGACGCTGGTCGTCGACACGGCGGGGCCCGCGGACATCGGGGTGGCCAGCGGCGTCAACACGATCGCGCGCACCGTCGGGGGTGCGGTGGGCGCCCAGATGGCGGCCGCGGTCCTCGACGCCGCGGGCCCCGCCGGCGCCCCCGGTTTCCCCGCCGAATCCGGCTACACCAGCGCTTTCGCCGTCTTCGCGCTGGTGGCCTGCGGCGCGCTCGCCGCCTCGTGGGCCATCCCGGAGAAGAGACGCCGTGTCTCATCCGGTGGACACCGGGGCAGGCCGCGCATACCGACGGATTAGGCTTCCCCCGTGGCTGAGATCCAGATTCCCGCTGACATCAAGCCCGCCGACGGTCGCTTCGGCTCGGGCCCCTCCAAGGTGCGCACCGAGGCGCTCAGCGCCCTGGCCGCCACCGGCAGCTCTCTGCTGGGCACCTCGCACCGCCAGGCCCCGGTCAAGAACCTGGTCGGCAAGGTGCGCGAGGGCGTGCGCGAGCTGTTCCGGCTCCCCGAGGGCTACGAGGTGATCCTGGGCAACGGCGGCTCCACCGCCTTCTGGGACATCGCGACGCACGGCCTGATCGAGGCCAAGTCGCAGCACCTGTCGTTCGGCGAGTTCTCCTCCAAGTTCGCCAAGGCCGCGAAGCTCGCGCCGTGGCTGGAGGAGCCGACCGTGATCTCCTCCGACCCGGGTACGCACCCGCTGCCGCAGGCGGAGGAGGGCGTGGACGTCTACGCCCTCACCCACAACGAGACCTCGACCGGTGTCGCCATGCCCCTGGAGCGGGTGGCGGGCGCCGACGAGGGCGCGCTGGTGCTGGTGGACGCGACCTCGGGCGCTGGCGGCCTGCCCGTCGACATCGCCCAGACGGACGTCTACTACTTCGCGCCGCAGAAGTCCTTCGCCGCGGACGGCGGCCTGTGGGTCGCGGCCTTCTCCCCCGCCGCGCTGGAGCGCGCCGCGCGCGTGCACGCCTCGGGCCGGCACATCCCGGAGTTCTTCTCGCTGCCGACGGCGATCGACAACTCCCTGAAGAACCAGACGTACAACACCCCGGCGCTCGCGACGCTCTTCCTGCTCAACGACCAGCTGGAGTGGATCAACGGGCAGGGCGGCCTGGACTGGGCCGTGCAGCGCACCGCGGCCTCCTCGAGCGCGCTGTACGGCTGGGCGGAGGAGTCGAAGTTCGCCACGCCGTTCGTCACCGACCCGGCCAAGCGGTCGCAGGTCGTCGGGACGATCGACTTCAACGAGGACATCGACGCCGCCGCCATCGCCAAGGCGCTGCGGGCCAACGGCATCGTGGACACCGAGCCGTACCGCAAGCTGGGCCGCAACCAGCTGCGGGTCGCCATGTTCCCGGCCGTCGAGCCGTCCGACGTGCAGGCGCTGACCGCCTGCGTGGACTACGTCATCGAGCACCTCTGACATCCGGACAACCCCGGAAGGGGCCCGCGGCCGATTCGGCCGCGGGCCCCTTCCGCGTATGGGCCGGTTGTACGGGGGGTCAGCTGCTCAGCCGCTGGAAGCGCCGTACGGCCAGCGGCAGGAACACCGCCGTGAGGGCGACCGGCCAGACCACCGCCATCAGCATCGCGTGCTCCTCCACCCAGCCGCCCCCGCCCGGGACCGGGTTGCCGAACAGATCGCGGATCGCGTTGGCCGTCGACGAGACGGGGTTCCACAGCGCGATCGCCGCCAGCCAGTCCGGCATCATCGCGGGCGGGGTGAAGACGCTGGAGATCATCCCGAGGGGGAAGGCGACCGCGAAGAG
Organism: Streptomyces sp. NPDC021225; assembly: GCF_044332865.1. Lineage (NCBI taxonomy): Bacteria > Bacillati > Actinomycetota > Actinomycetes > Kitasatosporales > Streptomycetaceae > Streptomyces > Streptomyces sp. NPDC021225. The sequence goes on from NZ_JBIRPV010000007.1 coordinate 439,652, forward strand.
ATTCCCCGCGGCCTCCTGATTGGGCATCAGCAGCCCCAGACACACCCCGACCCAGATCAGCGCGGACCGCAGCAGGATCAGCAGCGCGAAGGCGCTCAGCGTCTCCAGCAGATTGCCGTCGGGCCGCCAGCCGACGGCCAGGGCGATCGTCGCGAGCACCGCGAGATCCACGGCGGCGCCGATGACATCGGCGATGCCCCGGCCGCTGACCACCGCGGAGGGCGCCATCGGCATGGAGCGATAGCGGTCCATGACGCCCCTCTCCTTGGTGGCGGCGACCACCACGGCAGTGCCCATGAAGCCGTTGGCCATGGTCATCGCGAACATGCCGGGCAGCGCGTAGTCCTCGTAGTCGGCCCCGCCGCCCACCTCCATCGCACTGCCGAAGACATAGACGAAGAGCAGCACGAACATCACGGGCGTGCCGAGCTGCCAGGCGATGGCGGAGGGATAGCGGAGACGGCTGATGAAGTCGGTCCGCACGATGGTCAGACAGTCCGCGACCGCCCAGTAGACCCGCCGCTCCGGCCCGTCCACGACCGCCTTGACCTCTGCTGCGGTGCTCATGCGCCCTCCTCCCGCTCAGTCCCGGCGCGCCGGGGCGCGCGGGCTTCCCTCGTCGCTGCCCGCTCCTCCGTCACCACGCGGCTCATGCGGCCACCTCCACCCTCTTGTCAGCCTTCGGCTCGTCGTCCGTGCGATGTCCGGTCAGCCGCAGGAAGACCTCGTCCAGGGTCGGGCGGCGCAGCCCGATGTCCTCGACGGCCACGCCCCGCTCCTGGAGCGCCCGGGCGACCTCGGTCAGCGCCGTGACCCGGTCGCGCACCGGGGCCGTCACCCGGCGGTCCTCCCGGTCGGCCCGCGGCTCGGCGGGCCGCTCGCCCGTACCCCCGACCCCGACCGCGGCCCGGTCCATGACCCGCGCCACGGCCTCGACGGCGGCCGGCAGGTCGGCGGTCTCCCGCACCACCACCTCGATCCGGTCCCCGCCGATCGCCCGCTTGAGCTCGGCGGGCGTGTCGTCGGCGATCTTCCGCCCCCGGTCGATCACGGCGACGCGGTCCGCGAGCTGATCGGCCTCGTCCAGGTACTGCGTGGTCAGCAGCACGGTCGTACCGCCCGCGACCAGCGAGCGGACCGCCTCCCACACCTCGTTGCGGCCGCGCGGGTCGAGCCCGGTCGTCGGCTCGTCGAGGAACAGCACCTGCGGGGCGAGGATCATGCTCGCGGCCAGGTCGAGCCGGCGCCGCATGCCGCCGCTGTACTCCTTGGAAACCGTGTCGGCGGCCTCGGTCAGCCCGAACGCGCTCAGCAGTTCGTCGGCCCGCCGGGCGGCCCGCGCCTTGTCCAGGTGGAAGAGGCGGCCGAACATCACCAGGTTCTGCCGCCCGCTCAGCGGCTCGGCCAGCGCCGGGTACTGGCCGGTCAGCCCGATCCGGCGGCGCACCTGGCGGGGCTGCTCCGTCACATCGAATCCGGCGACGGTCGCCCGGCCGCCGCTCGGCCGGGCCAGCGTGGACAGGATCCGCACCGCCGTCGTCTTGCCCGCGCCGTTGGGGCCGAGCAACCCCTGGACGGTGCCGCGGCCGACGGCCAGGTCGAAGCCGTCGAGCGCGCACTTTTGTCCGTATCGCTTGCACAGTCCTTCGGTGAGGACCGCCCATCGCGCCGTGTCCACAAGAAACCCCCAGGTCGTTCGGCGCCCATCAGGTCACTGGGTACAGCGTACCCAATAGCGGGTACACCGTACTCAGTTTTTGGTCGTGGCGTTAGGATGAGGACGCGATGACGACCACCGAACACAGCGGCAGCGGAGACATCTCCCGCAGCCTCGAGCTCATGTGGGGCACCGGCGAGCGGCCCAGCCGCGGCCCCAAACCCGGGCTGACCCTGGAGCGGATCGTGACGGCCGCCATCGCCATCGCCGACGCGGAAGGGCTCGCCGCGGTCTCCATGCGGCGGCTGTCGGCCGAACTGGGCACCGGCACCATGTCGCTGTACCGGTACATCCCCGGCAAGGCCGAGCTACTGGACCTGATGCTGGATCAGGTCCAGTCCTTCGACCCCACCGTCCACGACCTGGAGCTGGGCTGGCGGGAGACGATGGAGATGGTGGCGCGCGGCGCCTGGCAGCTGTACGAGCGCCACCCCTGGCTGCTCCAGGTCGACCAGGCGCGCCCCGTCCTCGGGCCGAACGCCATGGCGGGGCTGGAGTTCGCGCTGCGCGGCCTCGACGGCCTCGGCCTCACCGACCGCGAGCGGGTCCATGTCATCGTGACCGTCGACGGGTTCGCCACCGGCGTCGCCCGCACCCATCTGAACTCGACGATGGCCGAGAAGCGCACGGGCGTCAGCGACGAGGAGTTCTGGAAGGCGCACGGGCCCGCGATGGAGAAGGCGCTCGCCAGCGGCCGGTTCCCGATGCAGGCGGCGCTCGACGAGGACGCCTTCAAGGGGCCGGACACGGATGTCCGCGAATTCGGCCTGAAGAGGCTGCTGGACGGCATCGGCGCGTTCATCGAGACCCGCGCCGGCGACGCCGCCGAACAGTAGCCCCGGGGCAGTGACTCCGGAGCCCCTCAGCGCCGCCGGCGGAAGAGCGAGCGCAGGCCGAAGAACAGGGCCGCGGCAGCGGCGAACGTCAGCGCCGCCTTGAACAGATTGCCGTCCTTCTCCTTCTCCGACGCCTCACCGCCCGCCGCGGAGTCCCCGCCCCCGTTCTTCTTCTGCTCCTTCGCCGTCGCGTCCGGCAGCAGCTCCCCGCTCAGCTTCACCGCCGTGACCTTGCTGCCCGGCCCCTCCGTGCCGTACATCAGCGTGCCGCCGTCGGTGGTGAAGGTGACCGACTCGCCCTGCCGCTGCAACGGCAGATCCGGCTCCTTGTCGAGCTTCGCCGGCTTTCCGCCGCGCCAGCGGTATTCGGCGACGTTGAAATAGCCGCGGAGCACGAGTCTGCTGGCGTCCGGGGCGAAGGCTCCGTCCGTCACCTCCATGTCGATGTCGGCGACCCGCCGGAAGATGTTGACCCCCGAGGCGGACAGCTTCTCGGGGCCGGCGTACAGGCCGCCGTTGTCCTGGCTCTTGCTCGCGATGTAGGCCCGGCCGGTCCTGGGATCGACCATCATCGCCTCCGCGTTGCGCGGGCCGTCCTCGTATTTCACCGTGAACTGGGTCGCCGTGACCGTGGTGTCGCCGAGCTTCTTCGGCTCGGGGAAGCGGTAGATCCACACATGCGGCCAGGTCCCGCCCAGGTTGTCGCCGATGTCGGCGACATAGACGGCGCCGTCCGGCCCGATCGAGATGGCCTCCACATCGCGCGGGCTGCCGATGCCGCGCAGGGTGACGGTCGCGACCGTGCGCCCGGTCCTGCTGTCGACGGCGTAGACGTACGGGCCGTCGTCGCTGTCGTTGTGCGTCCAGTAGACGCCCGGGTGAAGACGGCTGGCCGCCAGGCCGCTGGACTCGGTGATCCGGGAGTCCTCGATCGTGAACGAGGACGGCGACGTGTGGTCGTCGGCGGCGGCCGGGGCGGCGGCGGGCAGAACCGCCAGCGCGGCGGCGCCGAGGACGGACGGAAGCGAACGCATGGGGCCAAGCCTGCCATCCGGACGCGGACCCGAGGGGCGGCAGTCGGCCAGGGGGCGGCCCCAGAGCCGCTACACCGGTCTGATTGACTTCGTCGAGAACGGGCAGATAACGAATGCGGAAGCGCTCGGCGCATCTCGTAAAGAGAATTCATAATCTCCCGATCAGTTGAGCTGATCCGGAGATTAATTTCCGGAAATTTATCGGTCATTGACGGCAAAGCGGACCGCGGCGTTGCATTGAAGAATACGGCCCGCCTACGGTCTTGCCCCATGAGCAATTACGGTGGTTCTTCTTACGCACAAACCGCGCCGCCCGCGCACGGGGGCGCTCCGGCGGACTCCGCGCCGCCCAAGAAGTTCGCGATCTTCGGGATCGTCGGCGCGGTCATCGCCCTTGTCGGCTCGCTGGTGAACTGGGTGGTCTCCGGCATGGAGGGCGCGGACGGCGGCATCAAGGGGATGGACGGCGACGGCGTGATCACGCTGATCGTCTCCGTCGTCGCCGCGCTGGTCCTGGTCGGCGCCATGGTCGCCAAGAAGGCGCCGCTCTACCTGGGCGCCGCGATCCTGTCGCTGGTCACTGCGGTCTTCGCCGTGATCAACATGGCGGACCCGGCTCGTCTGGTCGCCCAGAAGTACATGGACGAGGAGAACGTTTCCGACAGCATGGCCGAGAAGGCCGCGGAAGAGGCCGTGAAGCAGCTCGACATCTCCGCGGGCCCCGGCCTCTACATGGTGCTGATCGGCGCGGCGCTGACCATCGTCTTCGGCGTCCTCGGATTCATGAAGTCCCGCAACAGCCGATAAGAAAAAGAATTCGGCGAAGCATCCGAGAGCCCGCTTTTCGGCCGCACCCCGGCCGAGAATGCGGGCATTCGGATTTTCCGCACCACCTTCCGGAATCGCCCGGCGCTATGATCTCCGCGTGGCCGATATCTATGACCTGATCCTGTCGGTGGATCTCCCCGACACCCTCTCGGACGCCGAGATATCCGAACTCCGCTGGCACCTGGGCCTCGCCCCGCAGCCCGCCGCCCCCCTGTCCCTCGTGACCGACTACGCCGAGCCGCTGATCGGCGACGACGGCCGGCCGGAGGAGGACGAGCAGGGCAACTGGCTGACGGTCTACGAGCCGTACCCCGTCCTCGCCGCCAAGGGCCCCGCCCACCGCGCCGGCGGCGTACTCCTGTCGGCCCTGGAGCCCGGGAACCACGGCGGCTGGGCCCTGACCTCCCGCCAGGAGTTCCACCCCGACGAGTTCGGCAGGCTGGGCGAGCTCCTGGTCTGGCTGCACGAGCGGGCCGTGGACTCCCTCGGCTTCCAGTGCCATCTGCGCTTCTACGAGGAGGACACCTTCGCGCCGGTGTCCGTCACCGAAGGTGAAGTGCACTGGCCCTGAGCTGACCCGGCGGGCCCTTGATTCGAGCGCACTCGAACGGCTTGGCTAGGTGTTCATGGAGTACACGCAGCTCGGACGTACGGGACTCAAGGTCAGCCGGCTGGTCCTCGGCACCATGAACTTCGGCCCGCAGACCGACGAGGCCGACAGCCACGCGATCATGGACGCGGCACTCGACGCGGGCGTCAACTTCTTCGACACCGCCAACGTCTACGGATGGGGCGAGAACAAGGGCCGCACCGAGGAGATCATCGGCAGCTGGTTCGCGCTGGGCGGCGGGCGGCGCGAGAAGACCGTGCTGGCCACCAAGGTCTACGGCAACATGGGCGCCGAAGGCGAGCCCTGGCCCAACGACGACAAGCTCTCCGCGCTCAACATCCGCCGCGCCGTCGACGCCAGCCTCAAGCGGCTGGGCACCGACCACATCGACCTGTACCAGTTCCACCACGTCGACCGCTCGACGCCCTGGGACGAGATCTGGCAGGCCATCGACGTCCTGGTGCAGCAGGGCAAGGTCCTCTACGCCGGCTCCTCCAACCACGCCGGCTGGCACATCGCCCAGGCCAACGAGACCGCGCGCCGCCGTGGCTCGCTGGGGCTGGTCAGCGAGCAGTGCCTGTACAACCTGTTCGAGCGGCGCGCCGAGATGGAGGTCATCCCGGCCGCGCAGGAGTACGGCCTCGGGGTGATCCCCTGGTCGCCGCTGCACGGCGGGCTGCTGGGCGGCGCCCTCCGCAAGGAGCGCGAGGGCGGCGGTGCGCGCTCCACGTCCGGGCGCAGCGCCGACGTGCTGAAGGACGCCGCGGTGCGGGACAAGGTCCAGCGGTACGAGGACCTGCTCGACAAGCACGATCTGGAGCCCGGCGAGGTGGCCCTGGCGTGGCTGCTGACCCGGCCCGGGGTGACCGGCCCGATCGTCGGCCCGCGCACCGCCGAGCAGCTCACCTCCGCGGTCCGCGCGAGCGAGCTGACGCTCGGCGAGGAGCTGCTGACCGCGCTGGACGAGATCTTCCCGGGTACGGGCCCCTCGCCCGAGGCGTTCGCCTGGTAGGACTCAACGTCACGTCACGCCGTGGCGGCGGCACGGCTCGGGCTCGGCCTCAGCCGAACGCGGCCGCCACGGCGACGACGACGAGTATCAGCACGAGCGCACCGCTCATGATCAGGTTCCTGGTCTTCGGGTCCACGCCTCGAGGGTAACGGGACCGCTCAGCGCCCCAGCGGCCAGGCGGCCACCACCTCGTAGCGGGGGTGCGCGCCCGCGACCCCGGGCGTCGGCGGATGGCTGCGCACCAGGCTGAGCTCGGTCACCGTCCAGGCGCTGCCCTCGAAGTCCTCGAGCCCCGCCACATACGGCCTCAGGTCCGCGCCGCCGCGGCAGCGCGCGAGCGTGAGATGGGCGTGGTAGGGGCGGTGCCGGTCCATGTGGAGGCCGGCCCGCCGGGCCCCGGCCTCGGCGGAGTCGGCCAGGTGGCCCAGGGTCGCCCGGTCGCCCTCGACGCCGGCCCACACCACCTTGTCGGAGAAGCGGCCGCCGCCCGCGAGCCGGACCTCGTGGGGCGGGTGGCGGTGGGCCGCCCGCCCCAGCCGCTCGTGCAGCTCGGGCAGCACGCTCTCGTCGACCCGGCCGAAGAAGGCGAGGGTGAAGTGCCAGCCCGCGCGCTCGGTCCAGCGCAGCCCGTCCGCGCCCGGGAGCCCGCGCAGCGCGGCGACCCGGGCGGCGAGCTCGGCGACGGCCGCCTCGGGGGGCAGCACAGCGGCGAAGAGTCTCACCCGCCCAGTCTCGCGCAGCAACCGCCCGGCCCGCCCGGCCCGCCCGGCGCGCCCGGGGTCAGACCGCCGCGGGCAGCGACGCCTCCTGGCTCTCCGGCGTGCGCGGCACGAAGGCGATGTGCGGGCGCCCCGGCCGCAGATTGACCTTCACCCGCAGTCCGCCCGCCCGTACGAGGACCAGACCGACCACCACCGCGGCCGCCGCGGAGACCAGCCCGCCCGCCGCGAAGCCGACCCGCGGGCCGTAGGTGTCGGTCACCCAGCCCACCAGCGGGCCGCCGACCGGGGTGCCGCCGACGAAGACCATCATGAACAGGCTCATCACTCTGCCGCGCATCGCGGGGTCGGTGGCCAGCTGGACGCTGGAGTTCGCCGTCACGTTGAAGGTCAGGGAGAAGATCCCGATCGGCACCATGAGCGCAGCGAAGAGCCAGAAGGCCGGGGACAGCGCCGCCGCGACCTCCAGCAGGCCGAACATCAGCGCCGCGCCGACCAGCACCCGCTGCCGCGTCGCGGTCCGCCGGGCGGCGAGCAGCGCGCCGGTCACCGAGCCGACCGCTATCAGCGAGTTGAGCAGGCCGTAGGTGCCCGGTCCCGCGTCGAAGACGTCGTCGGCGAAGGCGCTGAGCCAGATCGGGAAGTTGAAGCCGAAGGTGCCGATGAAGCCGACCAGCACGATGGGCCAGATCAGGTCCGGGCGCCCGGCGACATAGCGCAGCCCCTCGCGCAGCTGGCCCTTGCCGCGCGGCGCGCGCTCGACCTTGTGCAGCTCGCCGGGGCGCATCATCAGCAGGCCGATGAGCGGGGCGCCGAACGACAGCCCGTTGAGCAGGAAGGCCCAGCCGCTGCCGACGGCGGTGATCAGCACACCGGCGACCGCGGGGCCCACCAGCCGGGCGGACTGGAAGTTCGCGGAGTTCAGGCTGACCGCGTTGCGCAGGTCCTTCGGGCCGACCATCTCGACCACGAACGCCTGGCGCGTGGGGTTGTCGACGACCGTGACCATGCCGAGCAGGAACGCGATCAGATAGACGTGCCAGACCTGCACCTGGCCGCTGAGCGTGAGCGCGGCGAGCGCGAGCCCGCACAGCCCGAGGGCGCCCTGGGTGAGGATCAGCAGCCGCCGCTTGGGGTAGCGGTCGGCGATGACGCCGCCGTACAGGCCGAAGAGCAGCATCGGGAGGAACTGGAGCGCGGTGGTGATACCGACGGCGGTCGAGGAGCCGGTGAGGCTGAGGACGAGCCAGTCCTGGGCGATACGCGACATCCAGGTGCCCGTGTTGGATATCACGGCACCGGTGGCGAACAGCCGGTAGTTCCGGACCTTCAGGGAACTGAAGGTCCCGCCCCTGGTGCGCCCGGCTGCGGCGTCACCAGTGGGGTCGGTCGCGGGGTCGATATCGGGTGCGGGTGCGGAATCTGCTCCGGGTCCCGTACTCAAAGTGCGTTCGCCTCCTAGGCGGGCTCGTCTTCTCTCACATGTGCGCGAGCTTCTCCAGGACCGGCGCGGCGGCCCGCAGCGCGGCCCACTCCTCCTCGCTCAACCCGCCGACCAGCTCGGCCAGCCATGCGTTCCGCCTGCGGCGGCTCTCTTCGAGCATGGCCTCTGCCCGCTCGGTCGGCGAGACGACTTTCTGCCGCCGGTCCTCGGGGTGCGGCTCCAGCCTGACCAGTCCCTTGGCCTCGAGCAGCGCCACGATGCGGGTCATCGAGGGCGGCTGGACATGCTCCTTGCGGGCCAGCTCACCTGGGGTGGCGGAGCCGCACTGGGCCAGAATGCCCAGCACCGACATCTCGGTAGGGCTGAGCGACTCGTCGACGCGCTGGTGCTTGAGCCGACGGGACAGTCGCATCACGGCGGATCGCAGCGAGTTCACCGCGGCTGTGTCCGCATCGCCATCATGGGACAGATCCGGCATGGTCTTTAGCATAACTCATTACCTCGTCTAATGAAAACCCGCGTTACGGCTCTATTGCATTTTCACCCATACGAGTGAGTCCACTCCGGAAAGTGACGCGACGAGACCTATGTCACGGGGACTCTGACCCGTATGGGATCGAAAGTGCTCAGCCTACGGATGGACGGTGAGCTGCTGGACCGGATCCGGGAGCATGCCGCAAAACGCGGAATGAGCGTCCAGGACTATGTCATCCGGACGCTCATTCGCGAGGACTTCGACGAACGCTTCAAGACCTCCGTCGACGAGACGGAGCGCTTCTACGGCCGGACCACCTGACCCCGGCCGCGCGGCCGGCTCCCCGGCCCGGCCCGCGTGACGGCCTCAGCCGGTTCCGATCGCCTGCTGGATCGGGTCCAGCAGGAAGTAGACGAGGAAGCACAGCCCGACCGCGCTCAGCAGCCACGGCACCTCCCGTGTCCGCTTGGTCGCGATCCGCAGCAGCAGATACGACAGCACGCCGAGGCCGATCCCGTTGGTGATGCTGTAGGTGAACGGCATCGACACCATGGTCAGGAACGCCGGGACCGCGATCGTGAAGTCGCTCCAGTCGATCTCCTTGACGTTCGCGGCCATGATCAGGAAGCCCACGACGACCAGCGCCGGGGTCGCGGCCTGCGACGGGACGACCTTGGCCAGCGGGGTGAAGATCAGCGCGAGCAGGAAGAGCCCGCCGGTCACCACGTTGGCGAAGCCGGTGCGGGCGCCCTCTCCGACCCCCGCCGTGGACTCCACGAAGCAGGTGTTCGCCGAGGCCGAGCCGAAGCCGCCGCCCGCGACCGCCACACCGTCCACCATCAGGATCCGGCCCATCCCCGGCAGCTGGCCCCGCTCGTCCGTGAGCCCGGCCTCCTCGCCGACGCCGATGATCGTGCCCATGGCGTCGAAGAAGCCGGACAGCAGCACGGTGAAGACGAACAGACAGCCGGTGAGAATGCCCACCTCATGGAAGCCGCCGAACAGGCTGATGTGACCGATCAGGCCGAAGTCCGGGGTGGCAACCACCTTGTCCGGCACATTGGGGACGGTCAGCCCCCAGCTCAGGTCCGGGATGTTCGCCACCGCGTTGATCGCCACCGCGACCACCGTCATGGTCGCCATGCCGATCAGGATCGCGCCCCGCGTCTTGCGGACGACCAGCACGAAGGTGAGCGCGAGCCCGAGCACGAAGACCAGCACCGGCCAGCCGTGCAGCCTGCCCGCGACACCCAGGGCCATGGGCACGGAGGTCTCGGCCTTGTCCGGGTTACGGGTGACGAAGCCCGAGTCGACCAGGCCGATCAGGGCGATGAACAGCCCGATGCCGATCGCGATCGCCCGGCGCAACCCGCCCGGGATCGCGTCCATCACCCGCTGCCGCAGCCCGGAGGCGACCAGCAGCATCAGCACCAGGCCCGCGAGGACCACCATGCCCATGGCGTCCGGCCAGCTCATCTTGGGCGCGAGCTGAAGCGAGACCACGGCGTTGATGCCGAGCCCGGCGGCGAGCGCGATCGGGACGTTGCCGATGACCCCCATGAGCAGGGTGGTCAGGCCGGCCATCAGGGCGGTGGCGGTGACGAGCTGGGCGTTGTCCAGATGGTGGTGGTACTTGTCCTCGCCGGCCCCGAGGATGATCGGGTTCAGCACGAGGATGTACGCCATCGCGAAGAAGGTCGCCAGACCGCCGCGGACCTCCCGGGAGATGGAGGACCCCCGCTCACTGATCCGGAAAAACCTGTCCAGGCCGCTCTTGGGGGGTGCCGGAGCCTGCTGCGTGGCGTCGGCCGGCGCGGTGGCCGAGGGGGTCATGAGGTACCTCAAAGGTGCGTGAAGACAACCAACGGGCCATTTTGGATGATCAGACAAGACATTCCAGCCAGACCCGGACCGATTCAGTATGAATACATGAAGTGCAAAAACGCCAATCCCGGATGATCAGTGACGACTGGTGACGGCAAGCGACCGGGCCGGGTGGAGGGACCGCGCTCCCGCCGCCCCCGCACCCGGCCCGTAAGCTGTGCTCATGACGAAGTGGACCCCCAAACACGAGGCCCCGGCGCCCCTTGAGGGCAATGTCGTCGCCACCATCACCGGCGGCACGATCGTGTGGTTCGTCCTCTTCCTGGTCCAGCTGCCCTTCTACAGCTGGTACGCGGACCACGGCCATGCGTGGTGGCTGTGGACCTGCCTGGCCGGCGGCGGCCTCGGACTGATCGGCATCTGGTACGTCCGCGCCCGGGAGGCAGCCATCCGCCGCTCCCGCGAGCCCTGAGCCCGGAGGAACCGCCCTCGCTGTCGGTGACGCAGGTTTCAGTGCCGCCACGGTTCTCTACTGGTGCGACGATTGCTCACCTTCGTATGCCAACTGGCCGGTAATGTGGGCTTCATGACCGGTCATGGTTTTCGAGCGGACCAAATCGATACGAGCAAGCCGCACTCGGCCCGTATGTACGACTACTTCCTCGGCGGGAAGACCCACTACTCCGTCGATGCCCGGGCCGCCGAACAGGTCGAGGCCGTCTGGCCCGACGTCATACCGTGGACCCGCGCCAACCGGTCTTTCATGCACCGCGCCACCCGCTGGCTGGCCACCGAGGCGGGCATCCGCCAGTTCCTGGACATCGGCACCGGCATCCCCACCGAGCCCAATCTGCACCAGGTGGCGCAGCAGGCGGCCCCCGCCTCCCGGGTCGTCTACGCCGACAACGACCCCATCGTCCTGGCCCACGCACAGGCGCTGATGCTGTCCAGCCGTGCAGGGCGCACCGCCTACCTCCACGCCGACGTCACCGCCCCCGAGGCCATCCTCGCCGCCGACGAGCTGCACGCCACGCTGGATCTGGACCAGCCGGTCGCGCTGTCCCTCAACGCGCTCATGCACTTCATCGGCGACGACCAGAAGCCCTACGAAATCGTCGAGCGGCTGCTCGCCCCGCTGGCGCCGGGCAGCTACCTCGTCCTCTCGCACGGCGCGATCGACCCCCGCCCCGGCCTCTCCGACGCGGTCACCGAGCTCTACCGCGCGAGCGGCATCCATGTGCAGGGGCGCACCCTGGAGGAGGTCACGGCCTTCTTCGACGGGCTGGAGCTCGTCGAGCCGGGCGTGGTCATGCCGCACCGCTGGAGGCCCGGGAGCGAGCGGGAGCGGGCCGAGGCGGAGTCGACGGATCTGTGGATCTACGCGGGGGTCGGGCGCAAGGGGTAAGCCGGGGTGCGTCAGTCGAACCAGCGGGCCCGGGCCAGTTCCTCGGTGCGGGTCAGGTCCTCCAGGAGGGCCGCCACCTCGAAGCGGCGCGCCCACTGTCCTGCCGCCCAGGCCAGGCCCGCCGCCACGCCCTCCAGCGTCGAGGCGTGCAGGGTGCCGTCCGCATAGCGCCAGTCCAGTTCGGTGCCGCCCTCTACCAGCAGCTCCTCGTGCTCGACGTACGACAGCGGGGCGCCCGGCAGCAGTTCGCGCACCGCCGCCGGGACCTCGTGCGACTCGCCCTCGGAGACGACCGGGGCCGGGTACGCCTCGCTGAGCCGCCGCACCTGGAACAGCTCCGCCACGTCCGCCGCCCGCGTGGGCCGCACCGGCAGCAGCGCCCGCCCCTCCGCCTCGGCCAGCGGCATCAGGTCCGGCGCGTCCGCGACCAGCGCCTCCCCCGCGTCGACCACGCGCGCCTCGCCGTCGGCCACGGCGCGCAGCTCGTCCGGCAGGGTCACCTGCTCGGGGTCCAGGTCGGCCAGGAGCCCGTAGATGGCGTGCAGCTGGGCGGGGGTCACCGGGCGGTCCTCGTCGGCCAGCCTGGCCAGCAGCTCCGCCGCCCCGCCCGGCTCGTCCAGCAGCGCGGCGACCGAGGTCCGTACGCCCAGCGCCCGCAGCACCTGCTCGTCCTCGAACCCGGCCGCGTCCACCGGCTCGTACAGGCCGACCAGCAGCGGGTCGCCCCCGGCCGCGCGCAGCCCCGCCGGCCGGCGCCCGTCCAGCACCGGGTGGCCGCGCAGCCACCAGGCGGTGTACGAGCGCACGATCTCCGTCGTGCCGTTGGGCAGCAGCACCCGCACCGGCGCGGTGAGCGCGTCGCGCAGCGGCGGCTGCGCCAGCATCGCCAGCGCCCTGGGCCAGGCGTCGTCGTCGACCAGGTCAAGGTCCCGCACGGCGACGATCTCGGTGGCCACCGGCGGCACCGGGGTCTCGGGCAGCCGGTCCAGGACGTCCTCGCACCACACGTCGACCGCGTCCAGCAGGCCCACGTCGTCGGGCTCGGCGAAGTCCCCTTCCCTCGGCTCCAGCTCGTCCGGGTCCAGGACCACATCGGTGGCGCGCACCAGCGTGAAGCCGGCCAGCACGCCGACCGCCGCCAGCGTCTCCTCGCCCCAGCGCTCGGCGAGCTCGGCGTCGCACGCGGCCAGCTCGCCCTCTCGCATCACCTGCTCGAAGGCGCTCCCGGGGAAGACCAGCTCCCCGGCGGGGGCCGGCTCGCCGTCCTCGTCGGGCAGCGCCAGCGCGGCCAGCCACGGCTCGTCGCCGGGCGCCAGCCGGGCCTGCTGGACGAGGCCGAGAACCGTCTCGGCGAGCGTGTCGGGGCCGAGCGCGGCGGCGGGCGCGCCCTCGTCCTCCGCGAACGGGTCGTACTCGTCCTCCGCGTCCAGCGAGTGGGCGACGGCGGCCCGCACCTGAGGGGTGGTCAGCACGGCGCGCGGGGTCGCGGGGGTCGCGCCGAGCTTCTCCAGCAGCGGGTGGGCGGCGTCCGGATGGGCGACCTTCAGGCCAAGACGCGCCAGCGTGCGGTGCCGGTCGTCGCCCGGCTCCTCGCCCTCGCCCGGCAGCGGCAGCAGCACCTGCCGGGGCCCGATGGTCGTACGCCCGTCCGCCAGCGGCACCGGCAGCCCGCTGAGCCGGTCCGGGTCGGTGCCGCCCAGCGAGTCGTACAGCCGCCGCCACCACGCGGGGGCGCGCTCGACGCCCGCGAGCCGGTCGATCACCTCGCCGAGCGGCACCCGCGCCACGCCCAGCACCCGCAGCTCCTGCCGCCGTTCGAGACCGGCGGGCAGCAGCGTGGGGAACAGCTCGGCCAGCACCCCGACCGTCTCGGCGCCCGCGCCCTCCAGGATCTCGGCGTCCCGGGGCCGCAGCGCGTACGGCTCGCTGTCGGAGCCGCCGACCAGGATGTCGTCGTCCCACGGCTCGGCGCCCGGGTTCCCCGGACCGCCCTGCGCGGCGTCCGGGCCCAGCGCGTCCGGCGAGCCCAGCCAGCCCGTCTCCGTCCCGACAGCCCCGGCGCCAGCCTCTTCGCTGCCCGCCGGGGCGGCGGCGCTGGGCAGGAACGGCACGCGCGGCAGCAGCTCCAGGATCCGCCGGCGCAGCTCGCCGTCCAGCTCCCCCCGGCCCAGCGGGCCGGGCACCAGGTCGATCGTCCCGACCCCCACCGGGTGCCAGTCGCGCAGCAGCGCCGCGTACGCCTCGGCTGCCCGCTCCACCAGGAAGTCCGTCAGCGGCCCCGGGGCGGTGTGGCGGCGGGTGGGCTCCAGCGGGAAGGAGGCGATGAGCAGCGCGGGCACGCCCAGGGGCTCGTCCGTCGGCGTCGGCGCGTGCACCACCGGGGCCGTGTCCGGCCGCGCCGGGGCGCCCTCGGCGTCCACCGGCACCGCCCAGGTCACCGACCACACCGGCCGCAGCCGCTCCTCCACCGGGCGGTCGGCGAGCAGCGCGGCGTCCAGCGGGCCGCCCGCGGTCTCGGTCCGCCACCTGCGGACCCCCGCACGGCTGTCCTCGACGACCGTGTACGGACCCGCCCCCTCTGCCCGCGTCTGCCGCAGCGTCCGTACGCCCTCGGGCGTCTCGACCACGACCTCGGCCAGGCCCGGCAGGGTGATCAGCAGCGCGTCGTCGACACCGCCCAGCAGCCGCTCCACCACGTCCTGCGCGGCGCCGTCGCGCAGCGGCAGCACGACCACCGTGTCGTACCCGTCCGGCGCGGTGCCCTCCGCGGGCAGCGGCAGGCGCAGCAGCGGTACGTGCCCGTCGCGGCGGCGCAGCTCGTCCCCGAGGCCGGGGTTCGCCTCCGCCGCGCGCTGCGCCAGCTCCCGCGCCTCCGCCAGCGACCAGCGCACGCCGCCCGAGCGGCCCACGACCGCGGGCTCGTCGCTGACCGCGAGCACCGCCGCGAAGCCGACCCCGAACCGGCCGACGGCGGCGTCCTCCCACCCGGCGGTGTCGCGCTTCGCGGACGCCCGCAGCGTCGACAGCGACTCCACGCCGGCCGCGTCCAGTGGCGCCCCGGTGTTGGCCGCGGCCAGCACGGCGGGCTCGCCGTCCCGCGCCGGGTGCAGGGTCAGCCGCAGCCGGCCGGGCACGCCGGCCCGGGCGGCGGCGTCCGAGGCGTTCTGCGCCAGCTCGACCACGAGGCGATCACGGTGGCCGCCCAGCGCCAGGTCCTCCTCGGCGTTGGCGTCCTCCCGGAACCTCGCGGGAGACGCGGCCCAGGCGTCCAGCACGCCGCGCCGCAGCCGCGCGGTCCCGAACGGATCCGCGTCCTCCGTCGCGCCTCGCACCATCGCCGTGCTGCTCACGTGTCGCCTCCGGGGTCCTGGTCTGGGTCCGAACGGGGAACGCGACCCGCGCCTCAGGGTTCCCCCGCGGCCCGCCTTCCCCACTGCTGTTCGCCGAACGTACCGCCACCTCGCTCCCGATCTCGCGCCGCCCTCCTCACCATCCTGCGCCGCGGGGAGCCGCCGACGAGAGGTGAGGGGGTGGGGGTGCAGGGGTGGTGCCCTGTCGCTTGGGGTCCCCCATGCCGAAGGCCAGGGGAAATATTTGTGGCGCGAAGTTCCCCGCGCTTCCGGGCACCGGCGCCGTACATATGCGGTCCAGGGTGACAGCTCCGTAAGGCCCCGCCCCCGCACCCCGCACGCACAGCAGGCGCACGCACCACAAAGCTCAGGAAGAGCACCTCAGGAGCAGAGCAAGCACCCGCTCAGGAGTGCCCGAGCTCCTCCGCCGGAGTGTCAGCCTCCACCGAGCCCTCGGCCCGCTCCGCGGGCCCCCGCAGCGGCAGCGGCTCGACGACGGTCTCGTCGATCACCGGCAGCGCCGGGCGCGGCGGCTTCGGCATGACGGCGGCCTCGGAGTGCGCCCCACAGCCGTACGACAGGGAGACCACCCGCCCGTCGGCCGGGCTGAACTCGTTCGCGCAGACCCCGAACGCCTGCCGCAGCGACCCCGCGATCGGCACCAGGAAGCCGCAGGTCAGGCAGGACGCGGGGGCGGCCTGCGCCATCGGCGTGCGGGCGCCGAACGCGTCGTCCCAGCGGTCCGCCGCGCCATGCAGCCCGTAGCGGGACAGCACGCGGGCGCGCCGCATGCCCAGCTCCTCGGCGACGGACCCGATGCTGCCGACCGCGGGCGCCGCCTCCTGCGCGGCGGGCGCGCCGGCTGTCACATCGGCGTCCTCCACCGCCGCGAGCTGCTGCATCTCCTCCGAGACGACGGAGTTCGGCAGCGGGGTGTCCTCGCCCGAGTAGCCGGGCTCCAGCCGCATGTCCTCGGCCTCGCTGGGGAGCAGATCGCCCGGGCCCAGGTCGCCGGGGCGCAGCCGCTCGCTCCAGGGCACCCACTCGGGCGCCAGCAGCGCGTCCGGCCCGGGCAGGAGCACCGTCTCGTCGACGGTGACGACCTTCGCGCGGGAGGCCCGGGTGACGGTCACCGCCCAGCGCCAGCCGCGATAGCCCATCTCCTGGCACTCGAAGAGGTGCGTGACGACGCGGTCCGCGTCGGCCACGACGCGCACATGTGCGCCGACCGTGCCGGGGCTGGCGGTCTCGGCGGCCGCCTCGCGCGCGAGTTCGACCGCCTCGGCGCACAGGCGGTCGGGGGTACGGCTTCGCATCGCAGCACTCACAGGATCGATTCTCTCTTCCACGCCGTCGCAGCCGTCTGACGAGTGCGCCAGCCGCACAGCCGGGACGCGGGACCACGGACGGAGCGGACCATGGGGCCGCGTCGACGTCCGCGCCCGATCCTGCCTCGGGCGCACCTTGTACGTCCCATTCTGAGGGATGGCGACTCGGCGCGTGGCCAAGAACGACCGTCGGTGGCGCGTAACGCACGCTACCCTGTCCGGCCCATCCCGCCCCACCCCCGTCCCGGGACAACCTCGGAACAACCTCGCAGGACGACCACCGGAGATCGCCCCAAAAGCCTGGCTGACGTGGCTGTTGAACCAGACGTCGACGGATCACTGACAGATCACTGAAAGGGAAGACTTAGTTCCGGATGGCGGCCGGGGGCCTCACATATCGGCCGCCTTGGCTGCAACATGGTCGGGTGGATGTCGCGAGATTCATCGGTGACGGCCCGATCCGACGGTCAGGCCGTCGGATCGGGCGGGCGCTGCACCTCCCGTTCAGCGCGACCGGCAGGGGCATCCGCCGGGCCACCCACGCGCACGGGGCCGGCGAATCCGGCCTCGGCAAGCTGATCGAACTGCACGCCGTGAACTCCGCGGGCGACATGCTGATCACCGTCGCCCTCGCGTCCACCGTCTTCTTCTCCGTGCCGACCGACCAGGCGCGCGGGCGCGTCGCCCTCTACCTGGCCATCACCATGGCCCCCTTCATCCTCCTCGCCCCCGTCGTCGGCCCGCTGCTCGACCGGCTGCCGCACGGCCGCCGCGCCGCGATGGCCGGCGCCATGCTCACGCGCGCGGTGCTCGCGCTGACGATGGCGGGCGCGGTCGTGGGCGGCGGTCTTGAGCTGTATCCGGCGGCGCTGGGGGTGCTGGTGGCCTCCAAGTCGTACGGCGTGGTGCGCTCCGCCGTCGTGCCCCGCCTGCTGCCGCCCCGCTTCTCACTGGTCAAGGCCAACTCACGGGTCACCCTCGCCGGGCTGCTGGCGACCGGTCTTGCGGCCCCCATCGGGGCCGGGCTGCACCAGATCGGGCCGGGCTGGCCGCTGTACGGGGCGTGCGTGGTGTTCGCCGGGGGCGGCTTCCTCTCGTTCACGCTGCCGTCCAAGGTCGACTCCGCGAAGGGCGAGGGCCGGGTGCGCTTCACCTCCGGCGAGCACCATCTGCACCTGCCGAAGCCCGCGCACCGCGACCCAGAACCCGCCCCCGACCCCGACCCCACCGACACCCCGGCCCCGGACCCCGCCGACGCGGCCGCGCGCTCAGGCGCGAGCGCAGGCGCGGACGCGGACGCGGGCGACAAGGCCACGCGCCGCGTCAGCCTGCGCAAGGTCAGCCCGTCCGTGCTGCACGCCCTCCAGGCCTGCTCCTCGCTGAAGGCTCTGTCCGGCTTTCTGACCCTCTTCCTCGCCTTCCTGCTCCGCGAGCACCCGCTGGGCGGGCTGAGCCCCGAGATCTCGCTCGGCGTGGCCGCGGTCGCGGGGGGCGGCGGCAACGCGCTGGGCACGGCCATCGGCGCCTGGCTGCGGGAGCGCGGACCGGAGCGGATCATCGCGGTGGTGCTGACCTCGGCCCTGGGGGTGATCGTCGCGTCGGCGGCGCTCTACAGCGCGGTCATGGTCGCCGCCGTGGCCGCGACCGCCGGGTTCGCGCTGGCGCTGGCCAAGCAGTCGCTGGACGCGCTGATCCAGCGCGATGTGCCCGAGCGGGTCCGTACCTCCGCCTTCTCCCGCTCGGAGACCACGCTTCAGCTGGCGTGGGTCGTCGGCGGGGCCGTGGGCATCGCCGTCCCGCTCAACGGGGCGCTCGGCATGTCGATCGCCGGGGCGATGATCGCGCTGGGCACGGCGGCGAGCGTACGCGGGCTGCTGGCGGCCGCCCGGCACGGAGCGACACACCCGCGCGTGGCTTGACCGAGACGGCCAGATAGCCTGCCCGCATGACCGCTGCGCTGTTTTCCAGGGGCAAGGGCCGACGGGCCGCCACCGCCGCCTGTGTCGTGTCCCTCGGGCTCGTCGCCCTCTCCGCCTGCGACAAGCCGACCCCGCTGGCGACGGTCACGGTCGGTTCGGAGACCGTGACGACCGAGGCCCCCAAGGGCTGCTACAAGGACGGCGAGGTCGTCGCCAAGTCCGAGAAGCAGGTCACGGCGTGCCTGACCAAGAAGGCCGAGCAGTCGCTGAAGGTCAGCCCCGGCGAGAAGGTGCGGGTCGGCGTGGACCCGAAGATCGCCGAGTCGGGCTGGATCGTGATCAGCGAGGCCCGCGGCGTCGTCAGCGGCCAGTCCAAGAAGACGTACCGCAGTCTCGACAGCGAGACGCTGTTCCAGCAGACGAACCCGCAGACCGGCCAGACCACCACCCTCGACAGCGTGACCCTCGTGATCGTGGAGACCGGCGAGGGCACCGGGATCAAGGGCGCCTGGCCGATCAAGATCACGCGGGACGCCTGACACCCGACGCCTGACACCGACGTCTGACACCGACGCCTGACGGGAGATCCGGGAGCCGCTGATGCGCGTACTCGTCGTGACCGCCGTGCCCGCCGAGCGGGACGCGGTGCTGCGCGGCGCGGGCGCGACGGCGACCGAGGCAACCGAGGTCCCCGTACCCGGCGGACGGACGGCGCACCGCGCCGTCCGCCCCCCGCTCACCGTGGACGCCCTGGCCGCGGGGGTCGGCCCGGCCGCCGCGGCGGCGGCGACCGCCGCCGCCCTGACCGCCGCCGAGCTCGGCGGCGCGCCCTACGGCCTCGTCGTCTCGGCCGGCATCGGCGGCGGCTTCGCCCCCGCGCCGCTGGGCTCCGTCGTCGTCGCCGAGGCGATCGTCGCGGCCGATCTGGGTGCCGAGACCCCCGACGGCTTCGCCGCCGTCACCGAACTCGGCTTCGGGACCGTCGAACACCTCCCCGAGCCCGCGCTCGTACGGGCCGTGGCCGAGGCCACCGGCGCGGTGCGCGGCGCGGTGCTCACCGTGTCGACCGTGACCGGCAGCGCCGGGCGCGCCGCCGAGCTGCTCCGGCGCCATCCGGGCGCCGCCGCCGAGGCGATGGAGGGGTTCGGGGTGGCCGAGGCGGCCGCCGCGCACGGCGTGCCCGTTCTGGAGGTGCGGGCGGTCTCCAACGCCGTCGGCCCGCGCGACCGCGCGGCCTGGCGGATCGGCGGGGCGCTCGACGCCCTGGCGGGCGCCTTCCGCGACCTGACGCCCGCCCTCGCCACTCTGGAAGGGACCCAGCAGATGACCCCCGAGCCGCTCGGTATCGCGTATTCGCCGTGCCCGAACGACACATTCGTCTTCCACGCGTGGGCGCACGGTGGCGTCCCGGACGCACCCCCGATCGATGTCACGTTCGCCGACATCGACATCACCAACGGCATGGCGGAGCGCGGCGAGCTCGATGTGCTGAAGGTGTCGTACGCGGTCCTGCCGTGGATCCTGGACGAGTACGCGCTGGTGCCCTGCGGCGGGGCGCTCGGGCGCGGCTGCGGCCCGCTGGTGCTCACCAAGGAGCCGGGGCGGGCAAAGGACCTGGCGGGCAGGACGGTTGCCGTGCCGAGCGAGCGCTCGACGGCGTATCTGCTCTTCCGGCTGTGGGCGGCCGGCGAGGTGCCGGGCGGGGTGGGCGAGGTCGTCGTGCTCCCGTTCGACCAGATCATGCCCGCCGTGCGGGACGGCCGGGTGGACGCCGGTCTGGTCATCCACGAAGCCCGGTTCACCTATCAGAAGTACGGCCTGCACTGCCTGGCTGACATGGGCGAGCACTGGGAGCGCACCACCGGCCTGCCGATCCCCCTCGGCGCGATCGTCGCGAAGCGGTCGCTGGGCGCCGAGCGGCTGCGGGCCGTCGCCGAGACCATCCGCACGTCCGTACGGGCGGCTTGGGACGACCCGGCGGCGTCGCGCGGGTATGTCCTGGAGCACGCGCAGGAGATGGACCCGGCGGTCGCCGACCAGCACATCGGGCTCTACGTCAACGAGTTCACCGCCGACCTCGGCGAGGACGGCTACGCCGCGGTGCGCGGGCTGCTCACACGCGCGGCGGCCGAGGGGCTGGTCCCGCCCCTCGGCGACAACGCGCTGGAGTTCCCCGGACGTCTCGCCTAGACGTCGAGCTGGTCGGCCACCGCTCGCAGCATGCCCGCGATCTTGCTGCCGTGTGCCTTGTCGGGGTAGCGCCCGCGCTCCAGCTGCTGCGTCACGTTCTCCAGCAAGGTGGTCAGATCCTGGACGATGGACGCGAGCTCGTCCGGCTTGCGCCGCTGCGCGGCCGCGACGGACGGGGCGGGGTCCAGCACCGTCACCGAAAGTGCCTGGTCACCACGGTTTCCGGCCACGACGCCGAACTCGACTCGCTGCCCCGGCTTCAGCGAGTCCACGCCTTCCGGGAGCACCGACGAGTGCACGAAGACGTCGCCGCCGTCGTCACGGGAGAGAAAGCCGAAGCCCTTCTCGCTGTTGAACCACTTGACCTTGCCGGTAGGCACGTCTGTCCTCGTCCTCGTCACTCGTCGGAAAACACGTTAAAAACGGCTCTGGATAGCACTACAGCGGGTCGTAAGACCCGCCACCACCAAGGCTAATGGTCGGGAGCCTGGTGACAAGACGTACCCGGGTGGTTCCGGGTGGTGGTTCCTACGCGCGCTCTGCTCGGACCTACCCTGGTGCGGTGAGCAATGAAACCCCGCACGCCGGAACCTCCCCCGGCCACGACCGGGAGGCGCCCCTCCCCGGTGACCGGCTGGTACGCCTGGGCGTGATCGTCTTCGGCGTGGGCGCGGTGGCCACTCTCGTCACCGTGGCCCCGCTCTTCCTGGGCCTGCACCCGCTGCCGTCGGCCGCGTACTTCGTGTGCATGCTGATGGGCGTCGGGTTCGCGCTCGCCGCGGCGGGTCTGGTGCGCTCGATCGGGGCGCAGCGGCGCGCGGCCGCCCTGGCGAGCCAGGACGACCGGCCCTCCCGGCCGGCCGGGCAGGCGGAGTCCCCGTCGGCGTCCCCGTCGGCGCTCTCCTAGACGTCCTGCCGGGCGACGTCCCGCCGGGCGGCGCCCTGGCGGGCGTCCGCCCAGGTCAGCGCGGGGTTCCCCCCTCCAGGTGGCGCGCCAGCCACGCCGGGAAAGCGGTCAGGTCGTCGAGCACCACGTCGGCCCCCGCCGTCCGCAGCTCCTCCGCGTCGCACGGCCCGGTGGCGACCGCCACGGACAGCGCGCCCGCCGTGCGCGCGCCGCGCACGTCGCCCGTGTGGTCCCCGACGTACACCGATGCGCCGTACTCGCGCAGCGCCTCCCCCTTCGCCTCGGCCCACAGCCAGCCGACGACCGCGTCCGCCTCGATGCCCAGGTGGGCCAGGTGCAGCTTGGCGTTCGGCTCGTGCTTGGCCGTCACCACGACCGAGCGACCGCCCGCCTGCCGCACCGCCGCGATGGCCTCGCGGGCGCCGGGCATCGCAAGGGTGGGGGCTATCGCGTACTCCGGGTACATCGTGCGGTACATCTCCACCATCTCCTCGATCCGCTCGTCGGGGAACCAGTGCGCGAGCTCCTGCTCCAGCGGCGGGCCGAGGCGGGTGATGGCGAGGTCGGCGTCGACGAAGGTGCCGGTGGCGGCGGAGAGCGCCTCGAAGGCGGCCTTGATGCCGGGGCGGGAGTCGATCAGGGTCATGTCGAGGTCGAAACCGACCGTCACGGAATGCTGGGGCGTAGACGAAGGCATGCCCGACATTGTGCCCCGCGCCCCATTCGGCCCCCGCGCCGCCCGTTCCGCGCCCCGTTCCGCGCCGCGGGCCCCGGCGGCCGGAGGGCCGGCCGCCCGGGGTCAGCTCCGCCGCCGCCTCGCGCGCCATACGAGGAAGAGCGCCGACGAGATCGCGGCGGCGCGCACGACGACCGGCCAGGCCCCCTGGATCGCGTCCCCCATGCCGTTCTCGGGGATCTGCTCGCCCCATTTGCCGCTGGCCCGGCCCCACAGCCAGGCCATGGTCCCGGCCGCGACCAGGCCGGGCATGCCCAGCACGGCCCACTTCGCCTCGGCGGGCGACAGCTTGCGCGTGTAGTAGGCGATCACCCAGCCGAAGGCCATCACGATGAGGTTGCCCAGCGCGGCTCCGGCCACGAGCAGCGCGGCCGCGAGAAGGACCAGCAGGCTGAGGGGGCCCGCCTTCTCCTCCCCGCCCCCGTCCCCGCCCTTTTTCTTGCCGCGCCGCAGCGCGCGGCGGAGCAGCCCGGGCCGCCGCGCCGCCTTGCCGCCGGCGGCCTCCGCCTCCTCGGCGCCCGCGTCGGCGTCCTGCTCCGTGCCCTCGCCCGCGGCCTCCCCGGTCTCCCTGTCCGTCTCGCCCGGCATGCCGAGCAGTTCGGGGATCTCGACGCCGCCGACGAACCCCTCCACCTGCCCGAACGGGGAGTCGCGCTGTTCCGGCTGGGCGAACGGGCCGGGCTCGACATGCCACCAGTCGGGGTTGGAGTCGCGGGGGCCGAGCTCGTCCTCGCCCGCGAGATGCGGCGGCGAGGCGGCCGGGGGCGACCGGAGCGCGTGCCTGTCAACTTGGTCAGCTTTGCCTGAGGATGCCCCGTCGGACGTGGAAGGAGACGGCGAGTCGCCGTCGCGCGGGGTCGGTACCTTGCCGATCAGCCCGCTGCGCTCGGCGAGCCCGGACAGCTTGTCGCGCGCCGCGCGCGCCACCCCGCCCGCGCCCGCGCCGCGCGGCGGCTGCGCGCTCCCGTACGCCCCGTCGGCGCCTCCCGCGCCCCCGGCGCCCACCGTGCCCCCGCCCGGAACGTCCCCCTCGCGCGGGCGGCCCCCGGCGGCGGCCACCACCTCCGAGGGCGTGCCCAGCTTGGCGAGAATCCGCTTCACCCCGGCCGGGCTGTCCGAGCCGACGGACCCCCGTCTCTGGTCGATGTCGGCGCGCAACTCGGCGACCAGCCGCATCCGGTCACCGGACGGCAGACCCTGTTGCTGTGCCAGATCGCCGACACGGCTCAGATAGTCGTAGACGAGCTGTTCGCTCTCGATCCCCACCAAGACCCCTGAGAATGCACACCGCTGGCGTATCAGACCGTCCCGACGGTACCGCGCCGGACGGGCGGGCCGCCGCATCTCCGGCTCGTCACCAGCCCCCGGTACTGTGGATCGAATGACCAGTTCGCGGAATCGGGAGGCACACGTGCCTGCAGAGACCGGCTCACGGGACAGCGGCCGCGGAGCGCCGCGCACGCTCGCCGAAGAGCTGCGCACCCGCCGGGACGACGCCCTCGCCACGCTTCTGCGCGCCCGCCCCGACCTGCTGTCCCCCGTCCCGGGCGACCTCACCCAGCTCGCCACCCGGGCGGGCACCCGCGCCTCGGTCGTACGGGCCGTGGAGCGCCTGGACCGGTTCGCGCTCCAGACGGCGGAGGCGCTGGCGGTCGCGCCTGACCCGTGCCCGTACGAGACGCTGAGCGCGCTGATGGCGGGCGACAGCAGGCCGGGGGACCCCGGAAACGATGACGCAGCACCCAGCGGCACGACGCGCGAAGGCGCCCCGGACGAGCCTCCCGCCGCGACCCGCGAGCAGATCCTCGCCGAGCTCCCGCGCGCCGTGGCCACCCTGCGCGCCCAGGCGCTCGCCTGGGGCGGCGACGACCGGCTGCGCCTGGTCCGCACCGCTCGCGAGCTGCTGGCCCCCTCGCCCACGACCCCGTCCCCGACCGGCCTGGGCCCCACCGTCCCGGAGGCCACGGCCGGGATGTCCCCCGGGCGGCTCCAGGAGATCCTGGCGGCGGCCGGGCTGCCGCCGACCCATGACCCGGTCACCGCGGCCGCCGCCCTCACCTCGCTCTTCGGCGACCGCCCCCGTATGGCGGCGCTGCTCGCCGGGGCCCCCGCCGCCGCGACGGCGGTGCTGACCAAGCTGACCTGGGGCCCGCCGTACGGGGAGGCGTCCGTCGCCGCGCCCAGCCCGCCCGTCGAGTGGCTGCTGGCCCGCGGTCTGCTGCTGCCGTCCGGGTCGCGCAATGTGGTGCTGCCCCGCGAGGTGGCACTGCATCTGCGCGGCGGCCGCGCGCACCGCGCGCCCGAGCCGCTGCCGCCGCCACTCCCGCCCGCGGCGCGCCACGATCCACAGGCTGTGGACGCGACGGCGGCGGGCCAGGCGTACACCTCCCTGGCCACGGTCGAGGAGCTGCTGGGGCAGTGGGGGGCCACCGGCCCGGCCGTCCTGCGCGCGGGCGGCCTGAGCGTACGGGACCTCAAGCGGACCGCCGCGGCGCTCGACGCGACCGAGCCGCTGGCCGCGTTCTGGATCGAGCTGGCGTACGCGGCCGGGCTGGTCGCCTCGGACGGCGAGACGGACGAGCGCTACGTGCCCACCCCCGCCTACGACGACTGGCTGGGGCTGCCCGCCGAGGAGCGCTGGGCGCGGCTCGCCTCCGCCTGGCTGACCGCGACCCGCGCGCCCGGCCTGGTCGGCGGCCGCGACGCCAAGGGCCGCACCCTCGCGGCCCTCGGCCCGGAGCTGGACCGCTCCCCCGCCCCCGAGGTGCGCCGCCGCGTCCTCGAACTCCTCGCCGCCCTCCCGCCCGGTGCCTCGCCCGCCGCCGAGTCGCTGCTGGCCCGGCTGCGCTGGGAGCGCCCGGCCCACCGCGGCGCGCCCGGCGAGGACCTGCGGTCGCGGCTGGCCCAGTGGACGCTGACCGAGGCCGAGCTGCTCGGCGTCACCGGCCGCGGCGCCCTGTCCGCCCACGCCCGCGCCCTTCTGGGCCCGCTCCCACCCGCGGTCCCGGCTCCGGCAGGCCCCGCGGCGGGCGGCGCCGAGAACCGACGAGGCGGCGGCGGCCGGGGCACCGCACCGCAGGCCACCGAGCCCGGGGGACGGGCGCGGAGCCGGGGCACCGTCGGCCAGGGCCTCGCACCGCAGGCCGCCGAGGCCGAGGCCGAGGCCGAGGCCGAGGCCGAGGCCGAGGCCGGCGAGCCCGGGGACCGGCCCGCCGGGCCATTGGCCGCCGAGGCCGAAGGACGGGCCGCTGACCGGCCCGCCCCCGGGTCGGGAGGCCGAGCCGGTGCGCCATCGGCCGCCGGGCCCGAGGGCCGGGCCGCCGACCGGGCGACCGGCACCCGCCCCGGGGCGCGGCCCCCGGGCCCCGCCACCCCGGCGGGGCCGGGCGCGGCGGAACCGCAGGCCCCGCCCGCGCCCGGCCGACCCCTCTCCGGGGCCGAGGCCGCTGCCGCCGTGGCGGCGGCAGCGCGGCTGCTCGCGCCGCTGCTGCCCCAGCCGCTGGACCACGTCCTCCTCCAGGCCGACCTCACCGCCGTCGCGCCCGGCCCGCTGGAGCGGCCGCTCGCGGCGATGCTCGGCGTCCTCGCCGACGTGGAGTCCAAGGGCGGCGCCACGGTCTACCGCTTCACGCCCGCCTCCGTACGCCGCGCGCTTGACGCCGGGCGTGCGGCGTCCGACCTGCACGCCTTCCTCGCGCAGCACTCCCGCACCCCCGTGCCCCAGCCGCTCGCCTACCTCATCGACGACGTGGCCCGGAAACACGGCCGGCTGCGCGTCGGCGCCGCCTCCGCCTATGTGCGCTGCGACGACGACGCCCTGCTGGCCGAGATCCTCGCCGACCGCCGCTCGGCGGGCCTGCGGCTGCGCCGCCTCGCGCCGACGGTGCTGGCCGCGCAGGCGGCGCCGGACGCGCTCCTGGAGGGCCTGCGCGCGATGGGGTACGCGCCGGCGGCCGAGTCCGCCGAGGGCGATGTGCTGATCACGCGCGCCGAGGCCCACCGCACCCCG
Source organism: Streptomyces sp. NPDC021225 (assembly GCF_044332865.1). NCBI lineage: Bacteria > Bacillati > Actinomycetota > Actinomycetes > Kitasatosporales > Streptomycetaceae > Streptomyces > Streptomyces sp. NPDC021225. The sequence goes on from NZ_JBIRPV010000007.1 coordinate 465,995, forward strand.
CCGCGCTCGGCCCCCGCCCCCGTGCCGGAGGGCCCACCGGTGCCCGACGAGACGCTCCTGGGCGCGGCGGTGCGCGCCATCCGCGCCGGTGACCGCGCCGCGACGGCACCCCACAAGCCGGTGTCGGCGGCCGCCTCGTCGGGCAGCCGGCTGCCCCGCACCACCTCCGCCGACACCCTCGCCACCATGCAGGCCGCGGCCCTCACCGGCTCGGCCGTGTGGATCGGCTACGTCAACGCGGACGGCGCGGCCAGCCAGCGCGTCATCGCGCCGGTGCGCGTCGAGGGCGGCTTCGTGACGGCGTACGACCACACGGCCGACGAGGTGCGCACGTACCCGCTGCACCGGATCACAGGCGTCGCCGAGCTGGCGGACGACTCAGCGTGAGCGAGGTGTAGCCCGTCAGCGCGTCAGCGCTTGCGCTGGACCAGCGCCCCGGGGTCCACCTCGACGGGGAACGGCTTCTCGATCAGCGTGGTGTGCCCGGCCTCGGCCGCGAGCCGCTCCACATAGCGGCCGTTCTCCAGCTGGGAGACGATCAGCGCGGGCATGGGCTCAAGCTCCAGCCGCCACAGGTACTCGATCCCCGCCTCCGCGTCAGGTGGCTGCGGCATCCACCACGGCAAGGTCCGGGATGAACAGCGCCTCCGGCAGCACCACATTGATCATCTTCAGCACCTCCACCGGCGCACCGGCCGCCTCGGCCGCAGCGTCCAGCAAGCGCCACAGACGGGACGAAGCCCGCTGGTGCTTGGTCCCCGGAGCCGGCGACAGGAGAAGCGCATCTCCCACCAGTTCCCGCCCCTGTCCACAGTCCTCCCCCAAGGCCAGAACTTCCTCGACCGTCCAAGGGCCGTAGTGCGGATCATGCACGACGCTCTTCACGCCACCTCGTTCTCGAGAGCCATCGTCCTCAGCGTGGTGCCCCCACCCGCACCCGTCTGGCGCTTCATTCCCGTTCACCCACCCGAGTGCGTAACACTGGAGGCTTGCCCCCCACCCCCGTCATGAAGGGCCCAGGCGCGTGAACGGACCGCTCATCGTCCAGAGCGACAAGACACTCCTGCTCGAGGTCGACCACGAGCAGGCAGACGCCTGCCGCCGCGCCATCGCCCCCTTCGCGGAGCTGGAGCGGGCCCCGGAGCACATCCACACCTACCGGGTGACCCCGCTCGGTCTGTGGAACGCCCGCGCCGCCGGGCACGACGCCGAGCAGGTCGTCGACGCGCTGGTCCAGTACTCGCGCTACCCCGTCCCGCACGCCCTCCTCGTCGACGTCGCCGAGACCATGGCGCGCTACGGGCGGCTGCGGCTGCTCAAGCACCCCACCCACGGGCTGGTCCTGGAGACCTCCGACCGCCCGGTCCTCCAGGAGGTGCTGCACTCGAAGAAGATCCAGCCGCTGGTCGGCCAGCGCATCGACCCGGACACGGTGGTCGTCCACCCCTCCGAGCGCGGGCAGATCAAGCAGGCGCTGCTCAAGCTGGGCTGGCCCGCCGAGGACCTGGCCGGGTATGTGGACGGCGAGGCGCACCCGATCGAGCTGGCCGAGGACGGCTGGGCGCTGCGCCCGTACCAGAAGCAGGCCGTCGAGGGGTTCTGGCACGGCGGGTCGGGGGTCGTGGTGCTCCCGTGCGGCGCCGGGAAGACGCTGGTGGGCGCGGGGGCGATGGCCACCGCCAAGTCCACCACCCTGATCCTGGTGACCAACACCGTCTCGGCCCGCCAGTGGAAGCATGAGCTGGTGAAGCGCACCTCGCTCACCGAGGACGAGATCGGCGAGTACAGCGGTACGCGCAAGGAGATCCGCCCGGTCACCATCGCCACGTACCAGGTCCTCACGACCAAGCGGAAGGGCGTCTACCCGCACCTGGAGCTCTTCGACTCCCGCGACTGGGGCCTGATCGTCTACGACGAGGTGCATCTGCTGCCCGCCCCCGTCTTCAAGTTCACCGCCGATCTCCAGGCGCGCCGCCGGCTCGGGCTGACCGCGACGCTGGTGCGGGAGGACGGCCGCGAGTCCGATGTGTTCTCCCTCATCGGCCCCAAGCGCTTCGACGCGCCGTGGAAGGAGATCGAGGCGCAGGGCTATATCGCGCCCGCCGACTGTGTCGAGGTCCGCGTCAATCTGACGGAGACCGAGCGCCTGGCGTACGCGACGGCCGAGCCCGACGAGAAGTACCGCTACTGCGCCACGACCGACTCCAAGCGCCGGGTCACCGAGGCGCTGGTGGCGCGCCACCAGGGCCAGCAGACCCTGGTCATCGGCCAGTACATCGACCAGCTCGACGAGTTGGGCGAGCATCTGGACGCGCCCGTCATCAAGGGCGAGACGACCAACGCGCAGCGCGAGAAGCTCTTCGACGCCTTCCGTCAGGGCGAGATCTCCGTCCTCGTCGTCTCCAAGGTCGCCAACTTCTCGATCGACCTCCCGGAGGCCACGGTCGCCATCCAGGTGTCGGGGACGTTCGGGTCCCGCCAGGAGGAGGCCCAGCGCCTGGGCCGCGTGCTGCGGCCGAAGGCGGACGGCCACCGGGCGGTCTTCTACTCGGTCGTCGCGCGCGACACCATCGACCAGGACTTCGCCGCCCACCGCCAGCGGTTCCTCGCCGAGCAGGGGTACGCCTACCGGATCGTGGACGCGAGCGCGCTGCTGGCGGGGGACGACGTCGGATCTGAGGACGTCTGATCTGAGAGCACGGCTCAGGACCTGGCGGCCGAGGGCCAGTTCTCCAGCAGCGTGGCCAGGGCGTTGACGCCGCGCTCCCACGACGCCTGGACGTCGCGCGGGTCGTGGAAGGCGCCGATCGCCTCCAGGCCGACGTACCCGTGGAACGTGCTGCGCAGCAGCCGTACGGCGTCGGTCAGGTCCGGCTCGGTGAGCCCGTACGCGTGGAACACGGCGTACGTGGCCTCGATGATCCGGGCGCCGCCCGAGGACTGGGCGGCCACCTCGGGGTCGATCTCGATATGGGTCGCCGCGTACCGGCCGGGGTGCTCCAGCGCGAAGTCCCGGTAGGCGTTGGCGAAGGCGAGCAGGGCGTCGCGCCCGGCCCGCCCGGCCACGGCGGCCGTGATGCGGTCGGCGAAGTCGCTCGCGGCGCGCATCGCGACCCTGACGCGCAGGTCCCGGACGTTCTTGACGTGCGAGTACAGGCTCGCGTCGGCCACCCCGAAGCTGCGCGCCAGCGCGGAGATCGTGACGTTCTCCAGGCCGACGGCGTCCGCCATGTCCGCCGCCGCCTCCGCCACCCGCTCAGGCGTCAGACCCGCTCGGGGCATGCGCCACCTCCCTCTCCGTTCCCGGACCACCCGGTGCGACCCATGCCATCCAATCAGGCCGGGCCGGGCGGAGAACCAGCGGAGAACCAGCGGAAAACCATTCGCGGTCGCTTGAAACACTGGCTACAATCGCCCGTCTTGCCGCCTCCCGCCCCTCAGGGAGAGCCGCCGCCCGGACGGAAACCGGCCGGCTTCTGACGTGAGCCATTCACGCCCCGCACTTTGTCTGTCTGCTTCGCGTACACGCCGGAGGCTACGCCGTGCCCTCGCACGCCCCTGACCACCCCGATCCACTCGAACGGGAGCGCACCCACCTCGCCGCGTCCCGTGCCGCCCTCCGCGCCATGCGCGCCGACGTCGAGGCCCTCGACCTCAAGGACGTCACCGCCAACTGGGTGAACGCCGAGGCCCTCCAGCACCAGGTCGACGAGCGCATCAAGGCCCTCGCCGACCTGGCCGACACCCCGCTGTTCTTCGGCCGCCTCGACTATCTGCACGCCCCGGGCGCGGAGACGGCGGAGGGCGCGGAGGGGGAGCAGTTCTATATCGGGCGGCGGCATGTCCACGACGCCGACGGCGACCCGATGGTCATCGACTGGCGCGCCCCCGTCTCCCAGCCCTTTTACCAGGCGTCGAAGAAAGCGCCGATGGACGTCGGGCTGCGCCGCCGCTTCGGCTACACCGGCGGCGAGCTGACCGCGTACGAGGACGAGGCCCTCACCGACCCGAGCGAGGCGGAGCACGCCAGCAAGCTGCTCCAGGCCGAGATCGAGCGGCCGCGCGTGGGTCCGATGCGGGACATCGTCGCCACGATCCAGCCCGAGCAGGACGAGATCGTGCGCGCCGGGATCGGCGGCACGGTCTGCGTCCAGGGGGCGCCGGGCACCGGGAAGACGGCGGTCGGCCTGCACCGGGTGGCGTATCTGCTGTACGCGCACCGGGAGCGGCTCGCCCGCTCCGGCACCCTCGTCATCGGCCCGAACCGCTCCTTCCTCCACTACATCGAGCAGGTCCTGCCCGCGCTCGGCGAGCTCCAGGTCGGCCAGGCCACGGTGGACGACCTGGTCGCGCATGTCGAGGTGCGGGGCGCGGACGACGCCGACGCGGCCGGCGTCAAGGGCGACGCGCGGATGGCCGAGGTGCTGCGCCGCGCCGTCCGTTCGCATGTCAACCTGCCGACCGAGCCGTGCGTCGTGGTGCGCGGCTCGCGCCGCTGGCGGGTCCCGGCGTACGAACTGGAGGAGATGGTCCGCGAGCTGCTGGACCGCGACATCCGCTACGGCGCGGCCCGCGAGGCGCTGCCGCAGCGGATCGCGCACGCCGTGCTCGTACGGATGGAGCAGTCCGGCGAAGCGCCCGACGACCGGGTGCAGGACGCGGTGGCCCGCAACCCCGCCGTGAAGGCGGCTGTCAAGGCGATCTGGCCGCCCGTGGACCCGGCCAAGCTGGTGCTGCGGCTGCTCTCCGACCCCGACTTCCTCGCCGAGCAGGCCGACGGGATCCTCGACGCCGACGAGCAGAAGACCATCCTGTGGGCCAAGCCGGCGCGCAGCGTGAAGTCCGCGAAGTGGTCCCCGGCGGACGCGGTGCTGATCGACGAGGCCACCGACCTCGTCGAGCGGACGCACTCGCTCGGCCATGTGGTCCTGGACGAGGCGCAGGACCTGTCCCCCATGCAGTACCGCGCGGTGGGCCGCCGCTGCACCACGGGCTCGGCGACCATCCTCGGCGACATCGCGCAGGGCACCACGCCGTGGGCGACCGCGACCTGGGAGGAGGCCCTCACCCACCTCGGCAAGTCCGGGGCCGCGGTGGAGGAGCTGACCCAGGGCTTCCGCGTGCCGCGCGAGGTGATCGCGTACGCCTCGCGGCTGCTGCCCGCCATCGCCCCCGGCCTGTCGGAGGCCACCTCGATCCGCGAGGCGGCGGGCGACTTCTCCGTACGGGCCGTGGACGCCGCCGCTCTCGACTCCGCCGTGATCGCCGCCTGCCGCGAGGCGCTGGGCCACGAGGGCTCGATCGGCCTGATCGCGGCCGACGCGCGGATCCCGGTGCTGGCGGACGCCCTCGACGCGGCGGGCCTGGCGTATCTCTCCCCCGGCGAGGAGACCAGCGCCGAGGCCCGCCTGACGCTCGTCCCGGCGACGCTCGCCAAGGGTCTGGAGTACGACTACGTGGTGCTGGACGAGCCGGCCGCGGTGGTCGACGGCGAACCGGACGAGCGCACCGGCCTGCGCCGCCTGTATGTGGCGCTGACCCGGGCGGTGTCGGGGCTCACGGTGGTCCACGCGGCGGCGCTCCCGGAGCGGTTGGCTGCCTGACGGTGGGGGGTGCGCCTGCTGTGCGGGGGCGGGGGCTCCGGGGCTGTCAGGCCTGGACCGCGCCGGTCCGGTGGGGGTGCGCCTGGTGTTCGTGGGTGGTGCGGGGGCGGGGCCTCCGGGGCTGTCACCCTGGACCGCATATTTACGGCGCCGGTGCCCGGAAGCGCGGAGTGGGCCGGAACTTGGCGCCACACATATGCGTAAGCGTCCAGGGCACCACCCCTGCACCCCCACCCCCTCACGCCGTCTCGCGACTACCCGCCCGGTGGCCCCTGCCATGGCATCGTCGAATGTGTCAGGGGTCTGGGGACCCCCGTCAGCCCACCGGTACCACTTCGTCCAGCGCGGCGCGCCACTGATGGACCGAGGCGATGTCCACGGGCCCGTCCCACCCCGAGGCCCGGGCCGCGCCGCCGATGTGGAAGGCGTCGATCCCCGCGGCGCGCAGCGCGGGCAGGTGGTCGAGCCGCAGCCCGCCGCCCACCATGATCCGGGGCCCGGCTGCCATGTGCGCCGCCTCGTCCACCAGGACCGGAAGCCCGTTGTCGACTCCGGCGGGCGACCCGGCGGTGAGGTAGGTGTCCAGGCCGGGGACGCCCGCGAGTTGCCGGCGGAGCGCGCCGCGGTCGGCGGCGCGGTCGATGGCCCGGTGGAAGGTCCATCGGCTCTCGTCGAGCCCGGGGCCCGCGCTGATGACGTCCATGAGCGCGCGGACGGCGGCCAGGTCGGCCAGCCCGTCGCGGGTCAGGAAGCCGAGCACGAACTCGTCCGCCCCCTCCGCCCGCAGCGCCGCGGCCCGCGCGCACAGCGCGTCGAGCGCGGCGGCCCCACCGCACGCGAAGCCGTCGGAGGCGCGCAGCATCACCCGCAGCGGGATGTCCACGGCCGACCGGACCGCGGCGAAGGTCTCGCGGGAGGGGCTGAGCCCGTCGGCAGCCATATCGGTGACCAGTTCGAGCCGGTCCGCCCCGCCGGCCTGCGCCGCGACCGCGTCGGCCACGTCCAGGGCGATCACCTCGAGAAGTGGTCTAGACATGCCGAACAGCTTGCCACACCACACGCACCCCGAAACCCGGACGTCCCACAATTGGCCTATGGCCGACCCCGCGCACGACGCGCTCCTCACCCGCTGGGCGATCCACCTCGACAGTGCCCGCGAGCCCGTCACCCAGCCCGCCCCCGAGCCGTACGGCCAGGACCTCCTGGCCCGCTGGGCCGAACCCCAGCGCCGGTACCACACCACCGACCACCTCATCGCCATCCTGGACCGGGTCGATGAGTTGATCCGTTATGCCGCAGACCCCGCCGCCGTCCGCCTCGCCGCCTGGTTCCACGACGCCGTCTACCTCCCCGAGCGCTCCACCAACGAGGACCGCAGCGCCCGCCTCGCCGAACGCGCCCTCCCCGAGGCGGGCGTCCCCCAGGCGCGTACCGCCGAAGTCGCCCGCCTGGTGCGGCTGACACGCAGCCATGCCCCCGGTCCCGGCGACACGAACGGCGAAGTGCTGTGCGACGCCGACTTGGCGGTGCTGGCCGGATCCCCCGAGGACTACGCCGTGTACGCCGCCGCCGTCCGTGAGGAGTACGGCTTCGTCCCCGACGACGCCTTCCGCGAGGGCCGGGCGGGCGTGCTGCGCGAACTGCTGGCCATGCCCCGGCTGTTCCGCACGCCGGAGGCCCAGGACCGCTGGGAGGACGCGGCGCGCCGGAATCTCGCGACGGAGCTGGCGCTGCTGGATGCGTGATTCAGGCGGTCCAGAGGACCACCTCGTTGCCACCGGCGCCGGCGAGGGTGCTCCCGTCCGGGCTGAAGGCCACGGAGCGGATCGGCGCACGGTGATCCGTCAAAGTGGCGAGTTTGTCGTCGGTGTGCGTGTCCCAAAGGTGCACCCTGTGGTCGGCACCGCCACTGGCCAGCATGCGGGCATCCGGGCTGAAGGCCAGCGCGTGCTCCGTCTGCATCCGCCCGCGGTGCCCGGTCAGCTGCCGCCGCAGCGCGCTGGTGCGGACGTCCCAGAGGTACACCCAATTCCCGCTGCCACCAGCCAGGATTTGCCCATCGGGGCTGAAGGCAACCGAGCACACCCATCTGCGGTGCCCGGCCAGCTCGGAGCGATGCTCCCCGGTGTAGGCACCCCGGAGTCGGACGTTTCCGCCCTCAGCGCTGACCAGCGTCTGCCCATCGGGGCTGAAGGCCAGCGACCACACCATCTTGGACGCGACGAGCTCGCGACGCTGCTCGCCGGTGCGGATATTCCAGAGGTGGATCCCGTCCGTCCCGCTGCTGGCCAGGGTCTGTCCATCGGGGCTGAACGCCAGCCCTGTCAGCCATCTGGCGTGCGCCAGCTGGTCGCGCTGCTCCCCGGTGTGCGCGTCCCACAGGGTCACCACCTTGCCGCCCTCGATAGTGGCCACCGTGCCGCCATCAGGGCTGAACAGCAGCCTGTCCAGGTCACGGTGTGCGATGAGCCGACGGAGCTGCTCGCCGGTGTGCGCGTTCCAGAGACGGACCCCGCCCTCACCAGCGCTGGCCAGCGTCTGCCCGTCCGGGCTGAAGGCCACCGAGTTCACCGCTCCCATGGCGCGTGTGCCCAATCGGCCGAGCAGGGCATAAGTGGGCATCCCGCTGATGCCGTACGAGGAGTTGGTGGGCGCGCCGGAGGCGCCGGCGCCGGGGTACTGGAGTGTTTTCGTCGTTGCTCTGTCACCCCGCTCGGCGAGCCGGGCCAGCTCGAAGGCAAGGCTGTCGGCGTCCGGTCGTCCCTCGGGCATCTTGGCCAGTAGTGCCACGGTCAGATCGTCCAGCACAGCGGGAATGTCGGGCCGCAATGCGCGAGGGGATGGTGGCCGCTGCTCCACGTGCTGACGCATCAGCGTGTAGAGGGGCTGGCGGGGAGAGAACGGGGGCTGCCCGGTCAGCAGCTCGAAGATCACGCAGCCGAGGGAGTACAGGTCGCTGCGGGCGTCGACCGGCTGGGACTGCCATTGCTCGGGCGACATGTACGGCGGTGTACCGATCATTTGTCCGCTGGCGGTCACCGAGGTGACGGCATCCGTGCTGCGCGCGATACCGAAATCACAGATCTTGACCCGGCCATCGCGCTGGAGGAAGAGGTTGGCCGGCTTCAGGTCCCGGTGGACGATTCCGCGGCTGTGTGCCACGCCCAGAGCGTCGACAGTCTGGCGAGCCAGGTCCAACACCTGCTCGATCGGCAGCCCTGATGGCTGTTGGACCATCAACTGCGCCAGATCGCAGCCGTGCAGCAGCTCCATCACGATGAACAGATGCCCATCGTGGCTACCGGCGTCGTGAACCACGGTGATACCGGGGTGTTGCAACTTGGCGAGGGCAGCCGCCTCGTCCTGGAAACGCCGTACCGACCCCGGGTCCGCCAACGCGGGCAGAAGTTTGACCGCGACCTCCCGCCGCAGCACCGACAGGTCGCGGCCCAGCCACACCTGGCCCATGCCACCGCGCCCCAGGATCCTGTGCAGCTCGTACCTGCCAGACAGAACCGTCCCGGAATCCACTGTGTGCCCCCATTCTCCAGACGCCATCGACACACCCTGTGCGGCAGACATCCTGCCTCGGACTTGAGTCGCTTGACCGGGTGTTGCGGGCGGGGAGCCGTCCCGGTACCAAGACCGGCAGGGTCAAGTGAAGGGGAACTCTCCGCCGATAGCCGGTGTACGAGCGGAAGATGGCCCGGGCGGGCGGGCCGGGGCCAGCAGGTGGCGGAGCGCTGTCGGCGTGCGGCCCAGGTACTGGCGCATGGTCCTGGTCAGGTGGGCCTGGTCGGCGTAGCCGAGGTCGGCGGCCAGGGCGCTGAGGCTGTCTTCGCCGGCCTCGAGGCGGTCGAGGGCCCGGCCGATGCGGACGCGGTGACGGTAGCGGGTCACCGACACGCCCAGCTCACGGGGGAACGCCCGGCTCAGGCGGTAGGGGGAGACGCCCAGCAGTTCGGCCAGTGAGAACAGCGTGTTCGATGTGGGGTGTTCTTCGGCGATCGCCTCGCGTGCTGCCGCTACGAGCCGTCGGTCAGATCCGGCGGATGTGCCGCCGAGCGGGGTCGGTCCGGCCGCCATCCGGCCGATGGCGGTCGACAGCAGCGCCAGCAGCTCCTCCGAGACCGCGAAGTCGACATCTCCCGAGCGTGCGGCCGCGAGGAGACGGCGGTGGGCCAGATCGAGCCGGGGGTCGACGTAGACCGTCGGCGCGGCCGGTCCCGCGGCGTCTCCGGCCAGGGAACGCCACAGCTTCGGCGTCACGCTGATCGCCGTGCAGAGATCCCCGCCGGTGGGGTGGGCGAAGCTCTCCTCCTCGCCCGGGTGGCCCACATAGGCCAAGGCCGCGTCGATGTCGGCGGGGACTCCGGCGCTCATTCTGCGGAACCGGCCGCGCCGCACGAGCACCACCCGGTAGTCGGTGCGCACTTCCGTCGCCGACCAGCGCGTGTGGTCGGCACGGCAGGCCACCGCACTGATGCCGAAGTCGGGACGGCCGGCGACAGGAACAGCTGTGAGCACCTTTCGAACGCTACGCGGCGGGTCCGACAGCCCCCGCAAGGATGTTCAAGACGAGGGTCTGCCGCCGCGAGCATGCTGGCGGGGTTGCGACGGGCCGCGCCCCCGAGGCGTCGAGCCCCATCCTCTACCGATTCTCAGGAGTCATCGGCATGCCTGTTCTCGAGCAGCTCAGCACGGTCGTGTTCGACTGCGCCGATCCGGCCGCGCTCGCCGCGTTCTACCAGAAGGCCACCGGCTGGGAAATCACCAGCAGCGGGCAGGACTTCGCGTCCGTGGGCAACGGCACCCCGGTACAGCTCGGCTTCGTGCGCGCCGCGGACTACCGGCCGCCGAGCTGGCCCGACGGCGCCACGCAGGTGCACCTCGACTTCACCGTCACCGACCTGGACGGCGCCGTCGAGGAACTGGTCGGCATCGGGGCGTCCCGGCCCGACTTCCAGCCGGGCGAGGGCCGGTGGATCGTCCTCACCGATCCCGAGGGGCATCCGTTCTGCCTCGTCCCCGACGCCTCCGGCAGCTGAGCGCCCTGACGGAAAGGAAGATCGACCTGTGGCATCCATCCATCGCGAAGTCCTGATCGACGACACACCGGAGAACGTCTGGGCGGCGGTTCGCGCCTTCGGCGAGATCCACCAGCGTCTCGCACCGGGTTTCGTCACCGACACCCGCGTCGAGGGCGACATCAGAGTCGTGACCTTCGCAAACGGCACCGTGGTGCGCGAGCTCATCGTCGACCTCGACGACGAAGCCCGACGCATCGCCTACACGGTGGTCGGCGGCTCCCTGGAGCCCACGCACCACCACGCGTCCATGCAGATCCTCGACGACACCGAGAACCGCAGCCGATTCGTCTGGATCACCGACGTGACACCCAGCAGTCTCCGGGGTCCCATGGGTGAGATGGTCGACCAGGGGATTCAGGTCATCAAGCGCACCCTGGACCGCGACGGGCGGCGCCCCGGTCAGCGGTAGGCGGCGAGGAAGGCCCGGACGCCGGCGGTGGCGTAGTGGTCGAGATCGGCCTCGGTGTGCTGCGGGCCGCCGGTGAACATGGCCCCCTCGATCGAGAAGAAGTACGGCCGCCCGATCGCGGAATGGAAGGACCTCATCCGCTCCTCGCCCCTGTCCAAGCACATGGAGCTCGTCACGTGGCTGAAGACCGAGCACGGACTCGGACACGGACACGCCAACGCCCTCGTGGCGCACACGCTCGCCGAAGAAAGCACCACGTGAAGGCGATCCGGCGCGGCCCTGGGTGACGGGCAGGGCCCGCTGCCGGACGTCAGGTCGGGGCAGATCAACGGCGTGGTACGGTACGGGCGTTCGTGTTGGATCAGATCGAGGACGACAAGGAGGGCGAGTTGATGGCCGCGCATAAGGCCGCTGCGCTGCGCAGCGCCCGGACCGTCCTCACGTCCCGGGCGACGGCCTGATCCAGTCATCCGCCTTGCTGGGAGCGTGAGCTCGCGGGGCAGTCCTACACGAACCTCACCATGAAACGGATCTTCATCCAGTCATGCGTACCCACCACCAGTGGATCACCCGTGCCGAGACCGAGGCCGACATCCCGGCCATCCGCGGCATCGTCCTCGCCGCCTTCGACACCCCGTACGAGGCCGACCTCGTAGACGCCCTGCGCGACGACGTGTCGTGGATCGAGGGCCTGTCCGTCGTCAGCGTCGGCGCGAACGGCTCGCCCGTCGGCCACGCGCTGCTGACGCGCTGTCACATCGGCGACACCCCGGCCCTGTGCCTGGCCCCGGTCTCCGTGCTGCCCGAGCACCAGAAGACCGGTGCCGGCTCGACGGCCATCCGCGCCGCGCTCGGCGCGGCCAGGGAGCTGGGCGAGTACTACGTCACCGTCCTCGGACACCCGGCGTACTACCCGCGGTTCGGCTTCGGCCGTGCCTCCGCCCACGGCATCGGCGTGACCCTCGACGTCCCGGATGAGGCCATGATGGCCCTCACCCTGGACGCGACCCGCCCGCTGCCGAGCGGCACCGTCCGTTACGCCGCGCCCTTCGGGGTCTAGCGGTTCGGCCGGCCGTGCGAGGGGTTTCGCCCCTCGCACGGCCGGCCGTCGGTGTTCCGGCCCGGCGACGCGTCACCACATGTCCGGGGTCGGTATCGCCTGGCTGAAGTCGCCCGCGCGCAGCGCCTCGGTGGGGATCGACCAGTGCATCCAGCCGCCTTCCCCGTCGAGGCGCCACTCGTGCCGGTCGGAGAGCTGGAGCAGGTGGTGGTATCGGTTCGAGTCGTCGCCGTTCAGCATCACCGATGAGCTTCCCGTGGGGAAGACCGGCCGGCCGAAGGCCATGTCCTCGCAGAACAGCAGGCCCGGGGGAAACCAATCGGCGTGTATCGCGCCCCTGAACGTCTCCACGGCCTCGTAGTCGCCCCCCTCGTATCCCAGGTCGAGCGTGTCCCAGGCGGAATCCCAGATGTCGGGGAAGGCGAAGGCGAGTTCCGCCGCCCATGGGACGGGGGCGAAGACGCTGGACCGGGCGGGTGGTCCCGTTTCGACGGCGAGGGGGGAACGGGCCGCGATGACCCTCCCCACCTCCGGGTCCTCCGCGCCGAAGCCCGATGCCACCTCCCGGGCCGTGGGGTCGCACTGCTCGGACTCCTTGTCGAGGTGGAAGAAGTTGAGCAGGCCGGTGCCGGGTGGCAGGAGGTCGCCGAGCCAGGGCGCCAGGGCGTCGGTGTCGAGGACGGCGATCAGGCTGAGCGGGAGGTCCTCGCACATCGGCCAGGGGGTGCCGGGCTCCAGCATGGCCCTGCCGCCGAAGCGGCTGTGCCCGGCGGCCTGTCCGGGGGCGGCCTCGGTGAGCTCGAAACCGGGCCGGGCCAGGCTGATGACGCGGTCCGCGAGGTCGGTACCGAGATGTTCCGCGCAGAAGTCACGCAGAGCTGTCAGAGTGGTCGTGGGATCCATGCGAGGAGTCAACCAGGAGGGCGGAGGCTGATGCGGAATACCAAGCTCCAGGCCGTAGTTGACTCTCGGCATGTCCCCCGCTGACCGCGCGCGGGTCCGTATGCCCGTCGCCGTCCATGTCCTCGGCCTGTCCGTCTTCGCCCTCGGGACCTCGGAGTTCATGCTCTCCGGGCTGCTGCAACCCATCGCCCGCGACATGGACGTCTCGATCCCGACCGCCGGGCTGCTGATCTCCGCCTTCGCGATCGGGATGGTGGTCGGCGCGCCGCTGCTCGCCGCCGCCACGCTGCGGCTCCCGCGCCGGACGACGCTGATCGCGCTGCTGGCCGTGTTCGGGCTTGGCCAGGTCGCGGGGGCGGTGGCGCCTTCGTACGAGGTGCTGTTCGCGTCCCGGGTGGTCAGCGCGCTCGCGTGTGCCGGGTTCTGGGCGGTGGGGGCGGCGGTGGCCGTGTCGCTGGTGCCGGTGAACACGCGGGCGCGGGCGATGGCGGTGATGCTCGGCGGGTTGAGCGTCGCGAACGTGGTGGGCGTGCCCGCGGGGGCGTTCCTGGGTCAGCACGCCGGGTGGCGGGCGGCCTTCTGGGCGGTGGCGGCGCTGTCGGCGCTCGGGCTCGTCGGTGTGGTCGGGCTTGTACCGCGTACGGAGGCGCCGACCGGGCAGGACCGGCCGAGGCTCCGTGCCGAGCTGTCCATCTACCGCGACCGGCATGTGTGGCTGGCGCTGGTCACCACGGCGCTCAGCGGCGGGGCGGTCTTCTGCCTGTTCTCGTATCTCGCGCCGCTGCTGACGGACGTGGCCGGGATGGACGAGGACTGGGTGCCCAGCGTGCTGGCGCTGTTCGGCGCCGGGGCGATCGTGGGGACGACGATCGGCGGGCGGATCGCGGACGCCCATCTCTTCGGCACGCTCTACGGCGGCATCACGGCCACGGCCGTCGTGCTGAGCGCCTTGGCGCTGACCGCGCACCACGCGGTCGTGGCCGTGAGCCTGGCGCTGCTGCTCGGTGTGACGGCCTTCTTCACCGGGCCCGCGCTCAACGCCCGGATGTTCAATGTCGCGAACGCCGCCCCGACCCTCGCGGGCGCGACCACGACCTCCGCCTTCAACATCGGCAACACGCTCGGCCCCTGGCTCGGCGGGCTCGTCATCGACGCGGGCTGGGGCTACCCGGCCGTGGCCTGGACGGGCGCGGCGCTCGCGGCGCTCGCCGTCGGGACGACGGCGCTCGCCGCGCGGCTGCCGCATCAGGCGCCGGGCACTTCGCGCGTGATCGTCGGTTCGGAGGCACGGGAACAGGAGCCGCGGGGCGAAGACGAGCACGACGGCCTTCGGAAGACGGGGTGAGCGGCCCGTTCATGTTCGGCGCTCGGTTGTCTAGCGACGCTAGACAGCGGCGGCCGTCCATGCCCCGCACCCCTCAGATCGTCCCGAGCGTCCCCACCCTCGCCACCGCCACCGCCGTCTTGCCGCACACCCAGTGCGGATCCGGCCCCAACTCCGGCTCCACGTCCAGCGCGTGCGGATCGCCGCCCTCCGTGCAGACCGGGCACAGTGGCCAGCGGCCGTACCGCTCCAGGAGGGCGTCCTGTACGTCCTGGGCGACCAGCCCGGCCAAGTAGTCGGCCCCTTCCGGCCACTGCTCGACCCACCACCTGCGGTGCGCGATGGAGTCCTCGACGAGAGAGACGATGTCCGCCTGGGCGACCTCTCCCGCCGCGAGATCGGCGAGCACGAGCGCCCGTGCCGCGTGCAGTGCATGTTCGAGCTTCATGAGCCCCATTGTCACCTTTGCGCACAGCCGGCGCCCGTCGGTGAGCGCGCCGGGAGCTATGGAGCGGCGCAGGGCGAGCCCCGGCACGGACCCTTGACTGCCCCCGGGCGGTGAAAATACCTTTCAGTGGTGAGCAGCAAGCTGAAGGAAACTTTCACCGTGCCCGAAGCCACTCCGCCCGCCCCCGCCGCCCTCGCGGCCAAGGTCCGTACCCTCGCGCCCTCCATGACCCGCTCGATGCAGCGCGTCGCCGAGGCCGTGGCGGGAGATCCGGCCGGCTGTGCCGCGCTCACCGTCACCGGGCTCGCCGAGCGCACCGGCACCAGCGAGGCCACCGTGGTCCGCACCTCGCGCCTGCTCGGCTACCCCGGCTACCGCGATCTGCGCCTCGCGCTGGCCGCCCTCGCCGCGCAGCAGGCGGCCGGGCGCGCCCCGGCCGTCACGGCCGACATCGCCGTCGACGACCCCATCGCCGACGTCGTCACCAAGCTCGCCCAGGAAGAGCAGCAGTGCCTGGCCGACACCGCCGCCGGTCTTGACACCAGCCAGCTCGAAGCGGCCGTCGGCGCGCTCGCCACCGCCCGCCGGATCGACGTCTACGGCGTCGGCGCCTCCAGCCTCGTCGGCCAGGACCTGGTCCAGAAGCTGCTGCGCATCGGCCTGATAGCCCACGCGCACGCCGACCCGCACCTCGCGGTCACCAACGCCGTGCAGCTGCACTCCGGGGACGTCGCCATCGCGATCACCCATTCGGGCCGTACCACCGACGTCATCGAGCCCCTGCGGGTGGCCTTCGAGCACGGAGCCACCACCGTCGCGATCACCGGCCGCCCCGACGGCGAGGTCGCACAGTACGCGGATCTGGTGCTCACCACCTCCACCGCCCGCGAGAGCGAGCTGCGCCCGGCGGCCATGTCCAGCCGCACCAGCCAACTCCTCGTCGTGGACTGCCTCTTCATAGGTGTGGCGCAGCGTACGTACGAGGCGGCCGCCCCCGCGCTCGCCGCCTCGTACGAAGCCCTCGCCCACCGGCATGACCCCCGGCCCGGACCCCGCTGACCGAGCGCTGACCGAGTCGGGACACCCCCCGTTGACACCCCGTACCGGAAAGAGCCGCTTCGCCATGACTTCCGCCGCTGACCAACAACAGCTGCGCGCCCAGCTGGACACGCTCACCACCGAGGCATTCCGCCCCGAACTCGCCGAAATCGACCGGCTGGAGACCATCGAGATCGCCCGCATCATGAACGGCGAGGACGCGGCCGTGCCCGCGGCCGTCGCCACCGAACTGCCGCGGATTGCCGCCGCCATCGACGGCATCGCCGAGCGGATGGCCCGCGGCGGCCGGCTGATCTACATGGGCGCGGGCACCGCCGGGCGGCTCGGCGTGCTCGACGCCAGTGAGTGCCCGCCCACCTTCAACACCGGGCCGGGCCAGGTCGTCGGGCTGATCGCGGGCGGGCCCGCCGCCATGGTGACCTCGGTCGAGGGCGCCGAGGACAGCAAGGAGCTGGCCGCCGCGGACCTCGACGCGCTCGCCGTCGGCGCCCAGGACAGCGTCGTCGGCATCTCCGCCTCCGGCCGCACCCCGTACGCGGTCGGCGCGGTCGAGCACGCCCGCCGGCTCGGCGCGCTCACCGTCGGCCTGTCCTGCAACGCGGGTTCGGCGCTCGCGGCGGCCGCCGAGCACGGCATCGAGATCGTGGTCGGGCCGGAGCTGCTCACCGGCTCCACCCGGCTGAAGGCGGGCACGGCCCAGAAGCTGGTGCTCAACATGGTCTCGACCATCACCATGATCCGGCTGGGCAAGACCTACGGAAATCTGATGGTCGATGTGCGCGCCTCGAACGACAAGCTGCGGGCGCGCTCGCGCCGTATCGTCTCCCTCGCCACCGGGGCCCCCGCCCCGCGGATCGAAGCCGCGCTGGCCGCCAGCGCCGGCGAGACGAAGCACGCCATCCTGGCCATCCTCGGCGAGGTGGACGCCCCCACCGCCACCCGGCTGCTGACCGAGTCGGACGGCCATCTGCGGGCCGCGCTGGAGGCCGCGCGCGGCTGAGGGCGCGGGTCCTGAAACGCCGTCGGGGCGGCACCCGGAAGAGGGTGCCGCCCCGACGTTTCGGACGGTCGATCGACGGAAGGCGTCGATCAGAAGTCCATGTCACCGCCCGGCATGCCGCCCGGAGCGCCCGCCGCGGCGGCCTTCTCCGGCTTGTCGGCGATGACGGCCTCGGTGGTCAGGAACAGCGCGGCGATCGACGCGGCGTTCTGCAGCGCGGAGCGCGTGACCTTGGCCGGGTCGATGATGCCCTCGGCGATCAGGTCGACGTACTCGCCGGTCGCGGCGTTGAGGCCGTGGCCCGGGGTGAGGTTGCGCACCTTCTCCACCACGACGCCGCCCTCGAGGCCGGCGTTGACCGCGATCTGCTTCAGCGGGGCCTCGAGCGCCAGGCGCACGGCCTGGGCACCGGTGGCCTCGTCGCCCTCGAGCTCCAGCTTCTCGAAGACCGAGACGGTCTGGAGCAGGGCCACGCCACCACCGGCGACGATGCCCTCCTCGACGGCGGCCTTGGCGTTGCGCACCGCGTCCTCGATGCGGTGCTTGCGCTCCTTGAGCTCGACCTCGGTGGCGGCACCGGCCTTGATGACGGCCACGCCGCCGGCCAGCTTCGCCAGGCGCTCCTGGAGCTTCTCGCGGTCGTAGTCCGAGTCCGAGGACTCGATCTCGGCGCGGATCTGGTTGACGCGGCCCTGCACCTGGTCGGTGTCGCCGGCGCCGTCCACGATGGTGGTCTCGTCCTTGGTGACGGTCACCTTGCGGGCGCGGCCCAGCAGGTCGATGCCCGCGTTCTCCAGCTTGAGGCCGACCTCCTCGGAGATGACGGTGCCACCGGTGAGGATGGCGATGTCGCCGAGCATGGCCTTGCGGCGGTCACCGAAGCCCGGGGCCTTGACGGCAACGGACTTGAAGGTGCCACGGATCTTGTTGACGACCAGGGTCGCCAGGGCCTCGCCCTCGATGTCCTCGGCGATGATCAGCAGCGGCTTGCCCGACTGCATGACCTTCTCCAGCAACGGGAGGAGGTCCTTCACGCTGGTGATCTTCGAGTTGACGATCAGGATGTACGGGTCGTCGAGCGACGCCTCCATACGCTCCATGTCGGTGGCGAAGTACGGGGAGATGTAGCCCTTGTCGAAGCGCATGCCCTCGGTGAGCTCAAGCTCGAGCCCGAAGGTCTGCGACTCCTCGACGGTGATGACGCCTTCCTTGCCGACCTTGTCCATCGCCTCGGCGATGAGCTCGCCGATCTGGGTGTCGGCGGCGGAGATGGAGGCGGTGGAGGCGATCTGCTCCTTGGTCTCCACGTCCTTGGCCTGCTCGAGCAGCTGGGCGGAGACGGCCTCGACGGCCTTCTCGATGCCGCGCTTGAGGGCCATCGGGTTGGCGCCCGCGGCGACGTTCCGCAGGCCCTCCTTGACCAGCGCCTGGGCGAGGACGGTCGCGGTCGTCGTGCCGTCACCGGCGACGTCGTCCGTCTTCTTCGCGACCTCCTTGACCAGCTCGGCGCCGATCTTCTCGTACGGGTCCTCGAGTTCGATCTCCTTGGCGATGGAAACACCATCGTTGGTGATCGTGGGGGCGCCCCACTTCTTCTCGAGGACGACGTTGCGACCCTTGGGGCCGAGGGTGACCTTGACGGCGTCGGCGAGCTGGTTCATCCCGCGCTCGAGGCCGCGCCGCGCCTCCTCGTTGAACGCGATGATCTTGGCCATGTGAAGTGGTCCTCCCAAGACGGGGTGGATTGCTCCGGACCGCGCCTGGCGCCCGCGACGGACGGCCTGTCTGCCCCGCGGTTCCTTGCCCCGCGTGGCCTGACGGACCTCACCGACCCGATCCTTCTGTCACTCTCACCTTCAGAGTGCTAACGCCAATGATTAGCACTCGACCCCTGAGAGTGCAAGCGTGAGTGGGGTGACAGCTTGGGACAAGGCGGTCGTGAGCGGCCATCGGCGCACAGGTCAACACCCATGTGAACACGCATGTCAAAGGGCCCGTGCCCCTAGGGGGTACGAGCCCTTTGAACGGTCCAGTCAGTGCCTCGCGTCGGCGCTTCAGCCAACAGCCACGCGGACCATGTCCGCCTGCGGCCCCTTCTGGCCCTGCGAGATCTCGAACTCGACCCGCTGGCCTTCTTCGAGGGTGCGGTAACCGTCCATCTGGATCGCGCTGTAGTGGACGAACACGTCCGCACCACCGTCGACCGCGATGAAGCCGTACCCCTTCTCCGCGTTGAACCACTTGACGGTGCCCTGAGCCATTCCTAACTCCCCTATTGCTGGCCCCTGCGCAGGACCGCACTCCGCGGACCCGGGTCAGACCTCACCCCCCGGTCGTGGGGGGTGTGCGCCGGAACGCGTCGACCGCCGCTGAATGTATCTGTCCCACTGCCCTGTGCAACAGGTCAATCGGACGAGAATTCTGGCGACGGTCGATCGGTAATAAGTGGAGAATTCCCGTGAATTCCGGGCAAGTCGGGCCAGGCATAAGGGAATCAACCCGACAATTCACGCGCACACTTTACGCACAAGTTGACGAGTTCTCATATGCGGCCGCCCATGAGGCCAACAGAAGGGGAACGGCTCAACTGTAGCGCGATTCAACACACGGAATCGCCCGGTCCGTTTCTATCAGGACCGGGCGATTCCGTTTACCTCGGGGGTACGGCCGGCTCACATCGGCCCGCGGCGGGGCCACAACCGGCCTGTGGCGGGGGAGCGACCGGCTCAGCAGCCGCCCGCGACCGCCGGAATGATCGAGACACCGGCGCCGTCCGGAGTCGCGGTCTCCAGGCCCTCGGAGAAGCGAACGTCGTCGTCATTGACGTAGACATTGACGAAACGGCGCAGCTTGCCGGTGTCGTCCAGGACGCGGGCCGCAATGCCCTGGTGATTCCGGTCCAGGTCCGCGAGGACCTCGGAGAGGGTCGCGCCCTCGGCACTGACCTCGGCCTGCCCGCCGGTGTAGGTGCGCAGGATGGTGGGGATCCGGACATTGACGCTCATGAGGGTTTCACCTTCCAAGGGAACTGCTGCGGGGGGCGAGGGCGAATTCGAGGGGCGAATTCAAGCCAGCTGGTTTGAGCGGGCCCGATTCAGGCCAGACCAGCTTCGCGGAACGCGTCGAGGCTGGGGCGGATCACCGCCGTGGGTCCACTCGTCGGGGCGACCGCGTCGAGCGTCTTGAGGCCGTCGCCGGTGTTGAGCACGACGGTGGTGAGGGTGGGGTCCAGCACCCCGTTCTCGAGCAGCTTCCTCGTCACGCCCAGGGTCACCCCGCCGGCGGTCTCCGCGAAGATCCCCTCCGTACGGGCCAGCAGCTTGATCGCGTCCACGATCTGCTCGTCGTTCACGTCCTCCACCGCCCCGCCCGTGCGGCGCGCGATGTCCAGTACATACGGCCCGTCCGCCGGGTTGCCGATGGCCAGCGACTTGGCGATGGTGTTCGGCTTCTGCGGCCGCACCACGTCCTGGCCCGCCTTGAAGGCGGTGGAGACCGGGGAGCAGCCCTCGGCCTGGGCGCCGAAGATCTTGTACGGCTTGTCCTCGACCAGGCCGAGCTCGATGAGCTCCTTCAGCCCCTTGTCGATCTTCGTCAGCTGCGAGCCCGAGGCGATCGGGATGACGAGCTGGTCCGGCAGCCGCCAGCCGAGCTGTTCGCAGATCTCGTACGCGAGGGTCTTGGACCCCTCCGCGTAGTACGGGCGGAGGTTGACGTTGACAAAGCCCCAGCCCTCGCCCGCCGGGTCGCCGATCAGCTCGCTGCAGAAGCGGTTGACGTCGTCGTAGGTGCCCTCGATGGCGACCAGGTCACCGCCGTAGATCGCGGCCATGACGACCTTGCCCTGCTCCAGGTCGTGCGGGATGAAGGTGCAGGAGCGCAGGCCCGCGCGGGCGGCCGCGGCGCCGACCGCGCCCGCGAGGTTGCCGGTGGAGGAGCAGGAGAGGGTGGTGAAGCCGAAGGCGCGGGCGGCCTCGACGGCCTGGGCGACGACGCGGTCCTTGAAGGAGTGCGTCGGGTTCCCGGAGTCGTCCTTGATGTGCAGCTCGCCGGTCACGCCCAGCTCGCGGGCGAGGTTGTCGGCCTTCACCAGCTTGGTGAACCCGGGGTTGATGTTGGGCTTGTCGGCCACGTCCGCCGGGACGGGCAGCAGCGGGGCGTAGCGCCAGATGTTGTTCGGGCCCGCCTCGATCCGCCGGCGCAGCCCCTCCGGGTCGCCGGTCGGCAGGTCGTACGCGACCTCGAGCGGCCCGAAACACTCCACACAGGCGAAAATGGGGCCGAGGGGGAAACGCTCACCGCACTCGCGACAGGACAGTGCGACGGCGGGACCGAGCGAGACGGAAGAGGTGGTGGAGCTTTCGACAGCTTGCACAGCCATGGGAGGCGAGGCCCTTTCTCCTCATCTTCCTCACGGCGCATCTCGCCGCGAGCCGGAATTGGCACCTTCCCGAGCCGGGGCCCCGCTTCGCGTAGAACGCAGGACCGGCTGGAGGGTTGCCGGGGCTTCAACGGGCCGTTCCCTCTGCCCCTCTGGATGAGCGGTATGACGCCGGGCACAGCGCGGCGTTTTTGTCGCACGCGGACCCCCGACATACGACGGTCACGTGCGTTGTTCAAGACTGTAACCGAAGGCCTGGATGGTTGAGATAGTCGTCCGAGGCGCGAGATGGGTCACAGCTGACGCGCGCCAGGCACAACAGGGAGGCATGGCCGTGCTGGAAGAGGTGGAACGCTGGCTGAAGGAGCGGTCCTGGTCCGCCGGCGACCGTCCGCTCGACCGCCTGCTGGCCGCCAAGCGCGCCACGGGCAGGACCGTGAGCGTCGTCCTGCCCGCCCTCAACGAGGAGGCGACGGTCGGCGAGATCGCCGCGGCCATCCGCCGCGAGCTGATGGGCGAGGCCGCCCCGCTGGTCGACGAGCTGGTGGTGATGGACTCCGGGTCCACCGACCGCACCGCCGAGGTCGCCGCGGCGGCCGGTGCGAGGGTGGTGCACCGCGACGCCGTGCTGCCCGAGCTGCCCACGCTGCCCGGCAAGGGCGAGGTGCTGTGGCGCTCGCTGCTGGCGACCAGCGGCGACATCATCTGCTTCATAGACGCCGACCTGCGGGAATTCGACGCGCGCTTCGTCTCCGGGATCGTCGGCCCGCTGCTGACCGACCCGGACGTACACCTGGTCAAGGGGATGTACGACCGGCCGCTCGGCAACGCCTCCGGCCAGGGCGGGCGGGTCACCGAGCTGGTCGCCCGGCCGCTGCTCAATCTGCACTGGCCGCAGCTGGCCGGTTTCGTACAGCCGCTCGGCGGCGAGTACGCGGCGCGCCGCTCGCTGCTGGAGCGGCTGCCCTTCCCCGTCGGATACGGGGTGGAGCTGGCCATTCTCATCGACTCGCTGCACACGGTCGGACTCGGCGCGCTCGCCCAGGTCGACCTCGGCGTGCGCAAACACCGCCACCAGGACCCGCAGGCGCTCGGCCGGATGGCGGCCACGATCTACCGCACGGCCCAGCTGCGGCTGGCGCGCGGGCATCTGGTGCGGCCGCGGCTGACCCAGTTCGACCGGGACGAGGGCGGTTTTGTGGCGCGGACGAGCGCCGTGGACACGGAGGAGCGGCCGCCGATGATCGAGATCCCGGAGTACGCGGAGCGGCGGGCGGCGTGAGGGGGAAGAAACCGCACGCACGTTTGCGCGACGCGTGGGATGGCTAGGTACGCGACATGGCCTCTGAGCACACTGCTGCACAGGTCCTCGTCGCGTCCAACCGCGGCCCGGTCTCGTACGCCCTGCGGGAGGACGGGTCGCTTGCCCCCAAGCGCGGCGGCGGCGGGCTGGTCTCCGGCCTCAGCGCCATAGGGCCGGACGCCGGCGCGGTGTGGGTCTGCGCGGCGCTGGGCGACGGCGACCGCGAGGCGGCCCGGCGGGCCGGGCCCGGCCATCTGGACCCGGGCGACACCGGCGGACAGCTGGTGCGGATGCTCGACATCGCGCCGGAGATCTTCGACGCCGCGTACAACGGCATCGCGAACTCGGTGCTGTGGTTCGTCCACCACCTGCTCTACCAGACGCCGCTGGAGCCGGTCTTCGGCGCGGAGTTCCGCGCCCAGTGGGACGCCTACCGGACGTACAACGCGGCCTTCGCGGACGCCCTCGCCCAGGAGGCCGCCGACGGCGCCGCCGTGCTGATCCAGGACTACCACCTGGCGCTGGTGCCAGGACTGCTCCGCGAGCGCCGGCCGGACCTGCGGATCGGCCATTTCTCGCACACCCCCTGGGCGCCCCCGGACTACTACCGGCTGCTGCCGGACGACGTGGCGGCGGACGTGCTGCGCGGCATCCTGGGCGGCGACCGCGCCGCGTTCCTCACCGAGCGCTGGGCCCTGGCCTTCGCCGACTGCGCCGCGGCCGTGCTCGGCGCGGAGGTGGTGCGGGACGGCCCGCGGCTGTCCGTGCGCCTCGAGGGGCGCGAGACCCGGCTGGGCGTGCACGGCCTCGGCGCGGACGCGGATTTCCTGCGGAAGCGGTCCCGGGCCGCGGACGTCGACGAGCGGCTGACGGCCCTGCGCGCGCAGATCGGCCCCGGGCGCAAGACCGTCGTCCGGGTGGACCGCACCGAGCTGTCCAAGAACATCGTCCGCGGGCTGCTGGCCTACCGGCGGCTGCTGGAGACCCGCCCCGAGTGGCGGGAGCGCGTGGTGCACGTGGCCTTCGCCTACCCCTCCCGCCAGGACCTGGCCGTCTACCGCGACTACACGGACGAGGTGCGGCGGGTCGCCGACGCGATCAACGCCGACTACGGCACGGAAGGCTGGCAGCCGGTCGCCCTCCATGTGAAGGACGACTTCGCGCGGTCGCTCGCGGCCTACCGGCTGGCGGACGTGGCCCTGGTCAACCCGATCCGGGACGGGATGAACCTGGTCGCCAAGGAGGTGCCGGTGGTCTCCGAGCAGGGGTGCGCGCTGGTGCTCTCGCGGGAGGCCGGGGCGTACGCGGAGCTGGGCGCCGACGCGCTGGTGGTGAACCCGTACGACATCGAGGCGACGGCGCGGGCGCTGCACGAGGCGCTGTCGATGGGGGACGGCGAGCGGGCGGAGCGCACGAAGCGGCTGGCCGCGGCGGCGACTGCGCTGCCGCCCGCGCAGTGGTTCCTCGCGCAGCTGCGCGAGCTGACGGATGTCTGACGCCTGCGGCGGGCCTTGTCCCCTACCCGCCCCTTCCCGCAACCGGGGGCAAGCCCCCGGACCCCCGGACGCCCTTCGGGCGTGTCCTCAAGCGCCGGACGGGCTGGACTAAGCCCGCCCGGCGCTTGAGGGCAAAGCACAGCCAGCCCGTCCGGCGTTTGAGGACCGGGGTCCGGGGCGGAGCCCCGGTTCGGGAAGGCGCGAGCTAGCGGTCCTCGACCGCCGCGGCCAGCGCCGTCAGCAGGGCGACGACACCCGCGGGGCCGTCGACCACCAGGTCGGCCCGCTGGGCCAGCTCGGTGACCTCGCTGCTGCCGCTGCACACCAGCACCCCCGGCACCCCCTGCGCCCTCAACCGCTCCACCGCCGCGAACGCGGCCAGGTCCCCCAGGTCGTCGCCCGCGTACAGCACCGCCGAGGCCCCGGTCTCGCGTACGTGCTCGGTGAGGGCGACACCCTTGTCCACGCCCGGCGGGCGCAGTTCGAGCACCAGGCGGCCGGGCTCCACGATCAACCCGTGCCGCTCGGCGAGCCGCCGCACCGGCTCGCGCAGCGCCTCGAAGGCGCCCTGCGGGTCGGCGGCGCGGCGGGTGTGGACGGCGACGGCGCGCCCCTTCTCCTCCACGGTGGCGCCGCGCGCGGCGCCGACCGCGGCGAGTACGTCCGGGATGCCGGCCTGGGCCGCCGCAACGCCCGGGTGCGGGGGCGGGGCGGTGACCTCGCGGTCGGCGGCGTCCCAGCGCTCGGCGCCGTAGTGGCCGAGGACCACGAGGTGGTCGAGGTCCGGGGCCTCGGCGAAGCCGCCGTACTCCACGGCGAGGGCGGCGGGACGGCCGGTGATCACCGCGACGGAGCCCAGCCGCGGGGCGAGTCGGGAGAGCGCGGGCACGGCGCCGGGGTGGGCGCGCGCCTGGTCGGGGTCGGGGACGATGTCGGCGAGGGTGCCGTCGAAGTCGAGTGCGACGACGGCTTCCCCGGGCCGCTGGAGGATCGCGTCGAGGCCTTCACGGCCGGCCGCTGTCGTGGGTACGGGAAGAGGGTGGCTGTGGCTGCCCATGCGGCCGACCCTATCGCCGGGGCGGGTGGGAAGGTGGGGCGATCCGGATTCGTTCAGCGGCGTCCGCGCCTCGCCTCGCGCACGCGGCGCAGGCGGTTGACGGTCACCGGGTCGTGGGCGAGGGCGCGGGGGTCGTCCAGGAGGGCGTTGAGGAGCTGGTAGTAGCGGGTCGGCGAGATGCCGAGCCGCTCGCGTATCGCACGCTCCTTGGCGCCGGGGCCCGGCCAGCCGTGCCGCTCCACGGCGAGCACGGCCCGGTCCCGCTCGGAGAGGCCGGCCGCCTCGCCGGGCGCCTCGCCCGGCCCGTCCGTACGCCCCTCCCTACGCTCATCCGTACGCTCGTCCCCGTACTCGCTCTCGCCGCGCCCGTCCCCCTGCGCGTCCTGCCCGCCGTGCTCCATCGCTAGCTCGCCGCGCTCTCCATCGCGTCGGCCTCGCGCTGGACCTCGCTGAGCACGCCCGCCGGGTCGCCGCCCTTGGCCACCGCCGCGCCGATCTTGTTCTTCAGGTTCTGGTTGACCGTCGCCCAGGAGGTCTTGTCCACCGGGTAGAACTGCGCCGTCCCCAGCTCGTCGAGGAACTTCCACAGCCGCTTGTACTGGGTCTCCTTGCGCATCTCCTCGGAGGCCTTGGTGGTCACCGGCAGCAGGTCGTACTGGGTGGTGAAGTCGAGCACGTTCTTCCGGTCGTACAGGAAGTCCAGGAAGAGCCCCGCCTGTCTACGGTTGCCGTTCTGCTTGAAGGCCATGATCCAGTCGGCGACGCCGAGGGTGGAGGTGGACTTCCCGTCGCGGCCGGGCAGCGGCGCGGTGCCGTACTTGATGCCGTGGCCGTCCGCCTGCTGCATCAGGGTCGGGTGGCCGTTGAGCATGCCGACCTCGCCGCGCGTGAAGGCGTCGAAGATGTCCTGGCGGTTGGTGCGGGCCGGGGCGTCGGGGCCGGTGAGGCCCTTGCCGACCAGCTCGTCGCGCAGCCACTCGAGGGTCTTGATGTTCTGGGTCGAGTCGATGGTGTAGCTGCCGTTGGAGTCGCTGTAGCCGCCACCGCCGCCGAGCAGCCACATCAGGGCCTCGCCCTGTCCCTCCTCGGGGCCGAGCGGCAGCCCGTAGGGGATCTTCACTCCGATCGCCTTGAGCTGGACGGCGGCTTCCTTCAGCTCGGCCCAGGTCTCCGGGACCGAGGTGATGCCGGCCTGGTCGAACAGCCCCTTGTTGTAGAAGAAGAGCCGGGCGCTCGAGACGAAGGGCAGCCCGTACGCCACCCGCTTGACCTCGCCCGCCCGCGCGATGGAGTCGATGAACCCGGCCTGGGTGGGTATGGAGAGCATCTGGTCGGCGCGGTAGAGCTTGCCCTCGGCGGCGAAGTCGGCGTACGCGCCGATCTGCGCGATGTCCGGGGCCTCGCCCTTCTTGACCATCTCGCCGAGGCGCTTGTCGATCTCGGTCCAGCTCAGGATCGTGACATCGACCTTGATGTCCTTGTGCTTGGCCTCGAACGCCCGGGCCAGCTTGTCCCAGTACTTCTGCGAGCTGTTGGCCGAGCTGTCGCCGTAGTCGGCCGCCACCACCTTCAGGGTGACTTCGCCAGAGCCGCCGCTTCCGGTTCCGCACGCCGTCAGCGCGGGCGATATCGCCGCCGCCGCGGCACCCGCCGCCGTCAGACCCATGAATCGCCGACGCTGCACTGCTCTTCCCCACCCTCGTGGTTTGACCGCCCTCCTGGCCGGTCCCCAGGAGGGTCGAGCGAGTCTGCCCCGCATTCCTCCACAGGGTCTACACCATACGGATATCGCTTAGGTATCGAACTTCACCTTTGCGCAGACAATCGGAGCCTAGAGCACCGCCTGAACGGCGAGTGGACTAGACCTCTCGCCGGGGATCGCGCGAAACTGTTCCCGTGAGACACGTCATCGCCCTCGATGTGGGCGGCACCGGTATGAAGGCCGCCCTCGTGGGGGCGGACGGCACGCTCCTCCATGAGGCCAGGCGGCCCACGGGCCGGGAGCGCGGCCCGGAGGCCGTCGTCGCCGGGATCCTCGACTTCGCCGCCGAGCTGCGCGCGATCGGCGAGCAGCGGTACGGCGGGCCGGCCGCAGCGGCCGGGGTCGGCGTGCCCGGGGTCCTCGACGAGGCCCGCGGCATCGCCGTCTTCGCCGCCAACCTCGGCTGGCGCGATGTGCCGCTGCGTGCCCTGCTGGCCGAACGGCTCGCCGGGACGCCGGTCGCGCTCGCCCACGACGTACGGATGGGCGGGCTCGCCGAGGGGCGGATAGGAGCGGGCGAAGGGGCCGGCCGCTTTCTGTTCGTGTCGCTGGGCACCGGCATCGCGGGCGCCATCGGCATCGGCGGACGCGTCGACCCCGGCGCCAACGGCTCCTCGGGCGAGATCGGCCACATCGTCGTACGGCCGGGCGGCCCGGCGTGCGGATGCGGGCAGTCGGGCTGTCTGGAGACGCTCGCCTCCGCCTCCGCGGTGGGCCGCGCCTGGGCGCGGGCGAGCGGTGACCCCGAGGCGGACGCCGCGGACTGCGCCAAGGCCGTCGAGTCCGGCGACCCGCGGGCCGTGGAGGTATGGCACGAGGCCGTGGGCGCGCTCGCCGACGGCCTGGTCACCGGGGTCACCCTGCTGGACCCCGGAATACTGATCATCGGCGGGGGGCTCGCCGAGGCCGGCGAGACCCTGTTCGCGCCGCTGCGCACGGCGGTCGAGGAGCGGATCACGTTCCAGAAGCTGCCCTCTATCGTCCCGGCGGCCCTCGGGGACACCGCCGGATGCCTGGGCGCGGGTCTGCTCGCCTGGGATCTTCTCTCCACGGAGGTAAGCGCCTGATGGTCGGACGAACGGCTCGAACGGCTCGAACGGTTCTCAGGGGCGCCCGAGTGGTGCTGCCGACCGGGGTGGTCGAGAACGGGCGGGTGACGGTCGAAGGGCGGCACATCGTCGAGGCGGGCGCGGGCAGCGCACCGACGGCGGGTGGCGAGGGGGCCCCTGACGGCCCGGCGCTCGACCTGACCGGCCACTGGATCGTCCCCGGCTTCGTCGATATGCACGTGCACGGCGGCGGCGGCGCGTCCTTCTCGTCCGGCACCGCCGAGGAAGCCCTCACCGTCGCTCATACGCACCGCCGCCACGGCACCACCACTCTGCTCGCCTCCACCGTCACCGGCGACCTCGACGACCTCGCCCGGCAGGCCGCGGCGCTGTCCGAGCTGGTCGAACAGGGCGAGCTGGCCGGCGTCCACTTCGAGGGCCCGTTCATCTCCCCGCACCGCTGCGGCGCCCACCAGCCGTCGCTGCTGCGCCACCCGGACCCGGCGGATGTGCGCAAGCTCGTCGACGCCGCCCGCGGCACCGCGAAGATGGTGACCCTGGCGCCCGAACTGCCCGGCGGCCTGGACTCCGTACGGCTGCTGGCCGACAGCGGCGTCATCGCGGCCGTCGGCCACACCGACGCCGCGTACGACGCCGCGCTCGAGGCCGTCGAGGCGGGCGCGACCGTGGCGACCCACCTGTTCAACGCGATGCCGCCGCTGCTGCACCGCGAGCCGGGGCCGGTCGCCGCGCTGCTGGAGGACGAGCGGGTCACCGTCGAGCTGATCAACGACGGCACGCATCTGCACCCCGCCGCGCTGCGGCTCGCCTTCCACCGCGCGGGCGCCGGCCGGGTCGCCTTCATCACGGACGCGATGGGCGCGGCCGGCATGAGCGACGGGATCTATCCGCTGGGCCCGATGGAGGTCGAGGTCACCGACGGGGTCGCGCGGATCAGCACCGGCCCGACGGCCGGTTCCATCGCGGGCTCGACCCTGACCCTGGACCGCGCCTTCGCGCGGGCCGTGACCCTGGACGGGCTGAGCGTGCCCGAGGCCGTACGGGCGCTGTCCGCCACCCCCGCGAAGGTCCTCGGCCTGGACGACCGGGTGGGCTCGCTCGAGGCGGGCAAGGACGCCGATCTCGTGGTGCTCGGCGAGGACTTCGCGGTGGTGGGCGTGATGCGCCATGGCGCATGGGTGGTCGATCCCGAAGTGGGCTGATTCGACACCCCGGTCGGGCGGGCCGGTCTCCCCGGGGGACTGGGCCCGCCGCCGCCGTTTTGGCATGATCCTTCACAGCCGCACACACGCGGCTCGCACAGGCACACATGTGGCGGCACACACGGGCGCACGGATGTTCGCGCGTGCGTGTGCCGCAACGCCGGGGATTCGGGCCGGGCGGGGACGGACGAAGGGGATGCCAGGGTGATCCTGACGGTCACGCTCAACACCGCCCTGGACATCACCTATCAGGTGCCGCGCCTGCGCGCCCACACCACCCACCGCGTCACCGAGGTCACCGAACGGCCCGGCGGCAAGGGCCTCAATGTCGCCCGGGTGCTGGCCGCCCTCGGCCACCGCGCCGTCGTCACCGGCTTCGCCGGAGGCGTGACGGGGACCGTCCTGCGGGAGCGGCTCGCCGAGCTCGGCGGCGCCGTGACGGACGCCCTGGTGCCGATCGCCGGGACGACGCGCCGCACCGTCGGCGTCGTCGACGCCGACTCCGGCGACACCACCCAGCTCAACGAGCCGGGCCCGATCGTCACCACCCCCGAGTGGGCCGCCTTCCTGGGCGCGTACGCCGAGCTGCTGCGCGAGGCGTCGGCGGTGGCGCTGTGCGGCAGCCTGCCGCCCGGCGTCCCCGTGGGGACGTACGCGCGGCTCATCCGGGAGGCGCGCGCGGCGGGCGTGCCCACACTGCTGGACACCAGCGGCGAGCCCCTGCGCCGCGGCGTCGCCGCGCGCCCCGACATCGTCAAGCCCAACGCCCACGAACTCGCCGGGCTCACCGGCTCCACCGAGCCGCTGCGCGCCGCGCGGGACGCCCGGCGGCGTGGGGCGCACGCGGTGGCCGCCTCGCTCGGCGCGGACGGCATGCTCGCGGTCACCGCCGAGGGCACCTGGCGGGCCGCCCCGCCGCGCCGCCTCGCGGGCAACCCGACGGGGGCGGGGGACTCCGCGGTGGCCGGGCTGCTGTCCGGCCTGGTCGAGGGGGCCCCGTGGCCGGATCGGCTGGCGCGCGCGGTGGCCCTGTCGGCGGCGGCCGTACGGGCCCCGGCGGCGGGCGAGTTCGACCGCGGCACCTACGAGGAGCTGCTGGGGCGGATCGAGGTCACCGAGGACCCGGCGGCCTGACCGCCCTCAGCCGACGGCCGTCAGCCGTCCTTACCCGTGAGCCACAGCTGGTCGAGGATGACCTCGCACTTGTCACCGGCCTCACAGGACACCTTGACGGTGTTGGCGCCCTCCTTGAGGTTGACGAGGGACCAGGTGCTCGTCCAGCTCTTCTCCCAGTCGCCCTTCTTCGCGTCCGGGATGAAGTTCTCCATATTGATCGGCCGGGTCGACCGCTCCCCGTTGACGGTGAGCGAGAGCGACTGGTTCTCGCCGGGCACGCCGTACCTCGCGTACACCCGGTACGGGCCCGCCTTGGCGACGTCCACGTTCCAGGTCACGGACGCGCCGGGGGTGTTCAGCCCGCCGACGTACTTACCGCCCTCACCCTTGGCGCCGGGGATGTCCGTCGCGGGGCCCGCGCCGCCCTCCAGACGCAAGCCCCACGCGTCCTCGCTGGGCAACTCGGACGGATCCTTGGAGGCCCCGGGGGTCTCGCTGGGCTCGGCACTCGCGGACGCCGTGGGCGAGTTGGTCGGGCCGGCCTTGTCGTCCTTGTCGTCGCCGTTGTTCGTGATCATCGCGATGCCGATGCCGACCACGACCACGGCGACGACGGCGATCGCGCCGATGAGCAGCCCCTTGTTGTTGGGGCCGCGGCCGCCGGCGCCGCGCGAGGGGGCGGCCCGGCGGGAGCCGCCTCCGCCGGGAAGGGTCTCGGGGGCGGCGTAGTGGGCCTGCTGATTCGGGATCTGCTGCCCCTGCTGCCCCTGCTGCCCCTGCTGGTTCTGCTGCCCGTAGGTGCGCTCGCCGACCGCGCGGACGTGGTTGTACGAGGTGCGGGGGACCCCTGGCTGCTGCGGGGCGGCCGGGCCCGGGTAGCCGTAGCCGCCGGCCCGGGAGGCGGAGCCGGACTCTCCGCCCTGCCCGCCTTCCGAGCGGTACAGATAGGCGAACGGGTCGTCGTTCTCCGGCGCGTCCGAGCCGTTGTTACCGGCCGTCATCCCTCTCGTCACTCCCCTGTGCATATGGCCAACGGCGCTCAGGTGCGTACGCGCCATGACAGCTCATATCAGGGCCGGGAAGGCCGCAACAGGGCATGCACTGTCCGGATGGCCAATATTCATGATCGATTCACCGTCGGCGGCAGTGCCGCATCGGGGCAGCCTACCGCGACGAACACAACCCCGGTTCCAGAGCGCTCATCCCGCGCGGCGGCGCTCCTTGCTACGGGACCGCTTCTCGATATACATCCGCTGGTCGGCCGAGCGGAGCACTTCCTCGGCGGTCATTCCGCAACCGGCCCAGCCGATACCGAAGCTGGCCCCGACCCGGACGGCCCGGCCGTCGACCCGGATCGGCGGGGTGATGGCGTTGCGCAGCCGGCCGGCCAGGTCCTTGGCGTCGGCCCGGCCGAGGCCGTCCGCGAGGACCACGAACTCGTCGCCGCCGAGACGGGCCACGGTATCCCCCTCCCGCACCCCGGCGGCCAGCCGGCGGGCGACCTCGATGAGGACGGCGTCGCCGGCATGGTGGCCGAACCGGTCGTTGATCGACTTGAAGCCGTCCAGGTCGCAGAAGAGAACGGCCAGCCCCTTGTGGCCGTCGTCGACGTCGCCGTCCCCCCGCGGCGCGATGGTGTGCACATGCGGCTCGTACGGAATGCCGCCGCCGAAGCCCGGCCCGCCCGGCCCGTCGAACAGCCCCGGCCCGTCGAACTCGTCGTAGCCGCGGGAGAACCCGCCCGCCTCCGCGGCGTCGCCCGCGGACCCGTACCCCGACCCGTACTCCCCCGGCCCCGGCGGGCTGCCGCACAGCCTGCTGCCGAGGCGGGCGCGCAGTTCGGCGCTGTTGGGCAGGCCGGTCAGCGAGTCGTGGCTGGCGCGGTGGGCGAGCTGTAGCTCATGGGTCTTGCGCTCCTCGATGTCCTCGACGTGGGTGAGCAGAAAGCGCGGGCCGTCGGCCGCGTCCGCGACCACGGAGTTGCGCAGGCTCACCCAGACATAGCTGCCGTCCCGGCGGGCCAGCCGCAGCTCGGAGCGGCCGCCCTCGGCGGAGGTGCGCACGAGGGTGCCGATGTCTTCGCGGTGGACGAGGTCGGAGAAGGAGTAGCGGCGCAGGGCGGAGGCCGGCCGGCCCAGCAGCCGGCACAGCGCGTCGTTGGCGCGCAGCAGCCGCCCCTGCTGGTCGCCGCCCATCTCGGCGATGGCCATGCCGCTGGGCGCGTACTCGAAGGCCTGCCGGAAGCTCTCCTCGCTGGCGCGCAGGGCCTGTTGCTCACGCTCCAGGCGCAGCAGCGCGCGCTGCATATTGGCGCGCAGGCGGGCGTTGCCGATCGCGGTGGCGGCGTGGAAGGCGTACATCTGGAGGGCCTCGCGCCCCCAGGCGCCGGGGCGCCGGCCGCTGCGCGGCTTGTCGACGGAGATGACGCCGATCAGCTCGCCGCCGGAGCCGCCCGCCGTGTACATCGGGGCGAACAGGCGGTCCATGGGGTGCCACTCGTCGGGGAAGCGGGGCGCGGGCCCGGGGGTGTGCCACTCCTGAACGTCGTCGTCGTCGAGCACCCACCCCTCGCTGTACGGGATGAAGCGCAGATCGCCCCAGCGGTCCCCCATGGACAGCCGGCGGTCCCATGCGACGCGCGAGCCGACCCGGCCGGCCATCAGGGCCTCGGCCCCGGCGCTGCCGCCGACGGCCGCGACGACCAGGTCACCGTCCGGGCGGACCAGATGGACGGCCGAGAGCTCGAAACCGAGCCCGGCGATCACCCCGTCGGCGACGGTCTGCACGGTGTCGGCGAGGCTGCGGGCGGTGTTCAGATCGGCGACCACCTGGTGCAACAGCCGCAGGGTCGCAAGGCGGATGTACGGCTCCGACTCGGTCTCCATCGATCGCTACTCCCCCGAGACCTCGACAGCAACTCCTGGCTTCTTGTCGTCCTTCTCGTCGTCCGAATGCCATGGCCACTGAATCACAGCGAGCTGTTCACTCGGTACACAGGGTCAACAATTACTGCCTGGTGTGAGTCATGTCACAGACAGTGTTCAAGCCTTGGAGACAAGCGTGGGAGCGCTCCTTATTTTTGTGATTGCAAATCCTGAAACGCCCCTCGCCAGTCATCCGAAGGCGGCCGGCTGCCACCCGGGGCGTACGGCACATACGGCCCGCGACCTAGGACCGGCCTGGTCCCGGGGTCCGATGCGGGACCGGCCGGGCCGACGTTAGCGTTCAATACGTGCCGCACTCATCGTCTTCCGCGCCCGCGCAGCCCGCCATCCCCCATGCTGGTGGGGTGAGCGAGGACGAGTTCCGCGCCGCCCTGTCCCGGCTGTCCGCGGGCGTGGTGCTGGTGACCGCCCACGACCCGGAGGACGGGCCGCGCGGCGAGGACGTCGGCATGACGGCCACCGCGTTTATGTCGGTGTCACTTGACCCGCCGCTCGTCATGGTGAGCGTTCGCAACGGCTCGCGGATGGACGACCTACTGGCCCGACAGCCCCTCTGGGCGGTATCGGTCCTGTCGGAAAGCCAGCGCCATATAGCGGGACGCTTCGCCATGAAGGGGCGCATCAGCGACAGGCTGCTGTTCGAAGACATCCCCTACTCACGCGGCGAGGCCTCGGGCGCACCCCTCGTCGGCGGCGCGCTGGCGGTCATGGAGAGCCGCACCGAGCAGCGGGTGACGGCTGGCGACCACACGCTCGTGATCGGCCGAGTGCTCTCGGCGGGCACCCCGAGCGCGGACGGCGGCCCGCTGATGTACTTCCGGAGCCGCTACCGCACGCTGGGGTAACGTCCTCCGCCATGGAAATCTGGATCAATCCGGCCTGCTCCAAGTGCCGCTCCGCGCTGACCCTGCTGGACGCCGAGGGCGCCCAGTACACGGTGCGCCGCTATCTGGAGGCGCCGCCGACCGCCCAGGAGATCGAGGACGTGCTGCGCCGCCTCGGCCTGGAGCCCTGGGACATCACCCGCACCGGCGAGTCCGTGGCGGCCGAACTGGGCCTGGCCGACTGGCCGCGCGAGGAGTCCGCCCGCGCCCGGTGGACCGAGGCGCTGGCCGCCCATCCGATCCTGATCCAGCGACCGATCATCACGGCCGACGACGGCACGACGGTGGTCGGCCGCACCCCGGACGCGGTCCGCTCCGTCCTGCGCCAGTGATTTTGTGGTGAGTATCGGACAGCGACACGCCGTGGTGTCGGCGTGTCGCTGTCCGATACTCACCACAACTCAGGCCCCGAGCCCGCACCTAGCCCCAGTCCCGCCCGGACCGCCCCCGCTTGGTGTCGCCGCGCTGCTTCTTCTCCCGCAGCCGCCGCTCGTTGATACCGCGTGGGATACGGGTCGGACGGCGCGGCTTGGGCGGCGGCGCGGTCGCCTCGGCCAGCAGCGACGTGAGCCGGACCGCCGCCGTCTCGCGGTTGCGCCACTGCGAGCGGTGCTCGGAGGCCCGCACGGTCACCACCCCGCCGACCAGCCGCCCCGCCAGCCGCTCCAGCGCGCGCTGCTTCCACACCGGCGGAAGCGCCTCGGTCGCGGCCAGGTCGAAGCGCAGCTCCACTTGGCTGTCGCTGGTGTTGACGTGCTGCCCGCCCGGCCCGGACGACCGCGAGAAACGCCACATGAGCTCGGCCTCCGGCAGGGAGACCGAGCCACGGATGACATAGGGCCCGGACATGTCCCCCATGATCCCGCGCCGCCGCGGGCTCGTCACCTGCTTTTGTCCGGACCGCCCGGCGCTAAAGATTGGCAAAGAAGGTAAAGGAAGCTGGAACCGGTGGGTGGCGGACCGCGTTGAGGAGGGTGACGGTAGCTTCGTCCGGAGTACGAAGCACCGAGGACTCGACCACGAAAGGGACTCCCCATGGCTGTAAGCCTGTCCAAGGGCGGCAACGTCTCGCTCACCAAGGAGGCACCGGGCCTGACCGCCGTCACGGTGGGTCTCGGCTGGGACGTCCGCACCACCACCGGTACCGACTTCGACCTGGACGCGAGCGCCATCGCCGTGAACCCGAGCGGCAAGGTCTACTCGGACCAGCACTTCATCTTCTTCAACAACAAGTCCACCCCGGACCAGTCCATCGTCCACACCGGTGACAACGTCACCGGCCAGGGCGAGGGCGACGACGAGCAGATCAACGTCAACCTGGCGGGCCTCCCCGCCGACGTCGAGAAGATCGTCTTCCCGGTCTCCATCTACGACGCCGAGTCCCGCAGCCAGAACTTCGGCCAGGTTCGGAACGCGTTCATCCGCATCATCAACCAGGCCGGCGGCGCCGAGATCGCCCGCTACGACCTGAGCGAGGACGCGGCGACCGAGACCGCGATGGTCTTCGGCGAGCTCTACCGCAACGGCGCGGAGTGGAAGTTCCGCGCGGTCGGCCAGGGCTACGCCGCGGGCCTGGCGGGCATCGCCAAGGACTTCGGCGTCAACGTCTGACGGACGTAGCGCGCAAGACGCTGAGGGCCGCCCTGCCAGAGGGGCGGCCCTCGGTCGTTTCGGGGGTCAGCGCATGGCGATGCCGTCGCCTTTGAGCTCCGCCACGAAGGTGGACCACGCGGGGGCGGGGAAGATCAGGGCGGGGCCGTGGGGGTGCTTGGAGTCACGTACGGGGACTATGCCGGGGTGGCCGTCGGCCACCTCGACGCATTCGCCGCCGTCAGCATTGCTGTAGCTGCTCTTGCGCCAGACAGCGGTGCTCAGGTCAGGGGTGGTCGACATGCCTTCCAGTCCTCCATCGCCGCTCGGATCATCGCCTCGGAGTCATAAGGCGAGAGGGCCATGGCCCTGAACAGATCGTAGGACTGCTGGCGCTCTACCACCCCGTCCCGGTCCTCGATGATCGTCCCGAATCGGCTGCCTTCTACATAGGCCACCTGCGCGTGGTCTGGCGGCGTGAAGAGCGTCAGCGAACCACCCAGATCGGGGTGCTCGCCGCCTGCGGCGAAGGGCAGGATCTGGACAGTGATGTTCGGCTGAGCCGCGCGCTCGAGCAGCCTTGCCATCTGGTGGTGCATCACTTCAGGGGTCCCGACCCGGCGCCGCAGCACCGTCTCGTCGAGAACGAACCAACAGCGCGGCGGCCTGGACGCGCTCAGGCGCGTCTGTCGGTCGAGCCTCGCCTTGACCAGCGACGCGATTTCCCCGTCCGGGGCGTCCGGGTGCCCGCACCGTAGCCACCGGTCCGCGAACTCCGGGGTCTGGAGCAGGCCGTGCACGGTGGCGCTCACGTACGACTCAATGGCCAGCGCCCGGCTCTCGATCTCCATCACACGGCGGTACTTGCCGGGGAACGGCTCCTTTCTCGCCAACCCGTACAGCCTGATGAAGAGCCCCTCCGTGCCGAAGCAGGTGTCGAGCTTCGACGGCAGTTGGTCATCCTCCGGCAGGGACTCCCCTCCCTCGATCCGTGCGAGGTGCGACTTGCTGTAGTTCAACACCTCCGCGAGCCGCCGGAGTGACATGCCCGCCTTCTCCCGATAGCGCCGGATCTCGAAGCCGAGCAGATCACGAGCGGATCGATCCGGCTGGAGTTCGCGCGGCTGGAACGGCATGTGCCCACCCCTTGTCCCGTTTCCGCCCCTTGATGGCGCAAGGGGCCACTTGCGCCATCCAATTTAGGACACCCGCAGCAATTCCACTGTCACAACAGGTAACTACCCCGGCGGCAGCACAGCCCTGCTCACGCCTGCCGCGTCGGCAGGACGATCACCTGGCGCAGGTTCACATGGGCCGGGCGGCTGGTGACGTACGCGATCAGGTCGGCGATGTCCTCGGAGGAGAGCCCCCCGAGCGCGGCGAACATGTCGTCCAGCTGGCCGGTCGCCGTCGCGTTGTCGACATGGTCGGCCAGCTCGCTCTCGGTCAGCCCCGGCTCGATGTTGGTGACGCGCACATTCCGCGGGCCGAATTCGGTGCGCAGCGACGCCGACAGCTGGGTGAGCGCGGCCTTCGTCGCCGAGTACACCGCATACGTGGGGAACGGCACATGTGCCCCGATGGAGGAGATGTTGACGAGGTCGGCCGGCCTGCCGTCCGCCGCCGCGGCGAGCAGGTCCTGGGTGAAGGCGCCCACGACGCGCAGCGCGCCGGTGAGATTGGTGTCCACCATGCGGGTCCACTCGTCGGTCCGGCCGGCGTCGATCGGGTTGGGCAGCATCACCCCGGCGCCGTTGATCACCAGGTCCACCGGGCCGAAGGCGTCGTGCACCCGGGCGGCGCCGGCGGCGACCGCGGCCTCGTCGGTCACGTCGACCGGGACCGCGAGGGCCTGGCCGCCCTCGGCGGCGATCTCCTTGGCCAGTCCGTCCAGCCGGTCGGCGCGCCGCGCCCACAGCGCCACCCGGGCGCCCCGGGCGGCGAGCAGCCGGGCGGTCGCCGCGCCCATGCCGCTGGCGGCCCCGGTGATGACGGCGGTGCGCCCGGCGAGGTCGTTCTGGCGCGAGTCTGCGTGGTTCATCTCGGATGCTCCTGAGGTGTCGTGCGGTGGTGTCGTGCCGTCCGGCACGTCCTCAAGGTTGCGGCCGCCGCGCCGCCGTACCCAGGGTGACGCTTTTCCTGGGTCTGCCAGTACCAGGTTGGCGGAAGGGGTCTGACCTACTCTCGAGGCATGGCTGATGACGCTCTCGGTGACTTCCTCCGCTCACGGCGCGCCCGTATACGCCCTGACGACGTGGGGCTGATCTCCCATGGGCGGCGCCGGGTGCCGGGGCTGCGCCGGGAGGAGGTGGCCCAGCTGGCCGGGGTCAGCGTGGACTACTACGTCCGGCTGGAGCAGGGGCGCGGGACGAATGTGTCCGACGCGGTGCTCGACGCGGTGGCGCGGGTGCTGCGGCTGAACGAGGCGGAACACACCCATCTGCGGGATCTGGCCCGGCCGCGGCGGGGCCCGGGCCGGGGCGCGGCGGGGCGCCGGGCGGGCGGTCAGCGGGTGCGTACGGGCGTGCACACGCTGTTGGAGACCATGACCGGCACGCCCGCGTTCCTTCTCGGCCGGCGCATGGACGTCCTGGCCTGGAACGCCCTCGCGGACGCGGTGTCGGGGTTCTCCGCGATGCCCGAGGGGGAGCGCAACGCGGCCCGGCACACCTTTCTGGACCCGGCGGCCCGCGAGCTCTACGCGGAGTGGCCCACCGTGGCCGCGGAGACGGTGGGCTATCTGCGGCTCGACGCGGGTCGGCACCCGGACGATCCCCTGATGGCATCGTTGATCGGCGAGCTGGCGATGAAGAACGAGACATTCCGCCGGCTCTGGGCCGATCACCCGGTCAAGGAGAAGACACACGGGCTCAAGCGGCTGCGCCATCCGGTCGTGGGCGATCTGGAACTGTCGTACGAAACGCTGGCGCTCCCTGGCGATCCTGACCAACTCCTGGTCACTTACGCGGCGGTTCCGGGTTCGGCCGCCGCGGAGAAGCTGGCGGTGCTCGCGAGCTGGTCGGCCGGTCAGGGCGGGTCCGGTCGGGGGGACATGGACGACCGCACGAAAACTGACAAGCCCTCATCTTCCAGGCGCGGGTAAGTGGCGAAAACCTGACCGGAATCGCTTCCGCCAGAGACAACGCAAAGTCAAATTCTTGTTTCAGACCTGTCCGAACCGATCGTTCGATGACAATCTCTGCTCGGTCACCGCGCATGTCAGATGCACGTCAGCTTCAGTCGGCGTCAGCTGACCGCGCGCCAGGTGTCGGCACCACCGAAGCAAGCACCACTCACGCACCACTCCTCGCACCACCGGGCGGCCCACCCACGGCTGCCCGCACCCCCTACACAGGGCCGCGACCCAGCGGCCCCAAGGCTAGGAGACCGAGTGAGATCCATAGCTTCCGCCACCCGCAAGAAGTCCGTCCGCGCGGCCGCCCTCGTCGCCTCCGCCGCGATGGTCGTGATCGGCATGCAGTCCGGCCCGGCCAACGCCCAGGCCGAGCTGAGCCGTGAGGCCGGCGCGACGGCGCTGCCGCTCTCCGCCCAGGAGCGCGCCTCCGCGATCCAGGCCGCGCAGGCCGACGCCTCCGCCCAGGCCGAGTACCTCGGGCTCGGGGCCAAGGAGAAGCTGGTCGTCCGGGACGTCATCAAGGACGCGGACGGCACCGTCCACACCCGGTACGAGCGCACCTACGACGGCCTGCCCGTCCTCGGCGGCGACCTCGTCGTCCACGAGAAGACGAGCGGCGCGCGCAGCGTGACCAAGGCGACCTCGGCCCGGATATCCGTGGCGAGCACGGCCGCGGAGGTACCGTCCGCCGACGCCAAGAAGTCCGCCCTCAAGGCGGCGCCCACCGACGACAAGGCCGGCAAGTCGCCGCGCAAGGTCATCTGGGCGGCGACCGGGAAGCCGGTCCTGGCCTGGGAGACCGTCGTCACCGGCATGCAGAAGGACGGCACCCCGAGCGAGCTGCACGTCATCACCGACGCCGCCACCGGCGAGAAGCTGTTCACCGACGAGGCCGTCAAGACCGGCTCCGGCACCAGCAAGTACAGCGGCACGGTCACGCTCGGCACCACCAAGAGCGGCAGCACCTACAGCCTCACCGACAGCACGCGCGGCAACCACAAGACGTATGACCTGAACCAGGGCACGTCGGGCACCGGCACCCTGTTCACCGACGCCGACGACGTGTGGGGCGGCGGCCGCCAGACCGCCGGCGTCGACGCACACTACGGTGCCGCCGAGACCTGGGACTTCTACAAGGAGGTGCTGGGCCGCAACGGCATCAAGAACGACGGCGTCGGCTCGTACTCCCGGACCCACTACGGCAACAGCTATGTCAACGCCTTCTGGCAGGACTCCTGCTTCTGCATGACCTACGGCGACGGCTCCGGCAACAACAACGCGCTCACCTCGATGGACGTGGCCGGCCACGAGATGAGCCACGGCGTGACCGCGGCCACCGCCAAGCTCAACTACAGCGGCGAGTCCGGCGGCCTCAACGAGGCCACCTCCGACATCATGGCCACCGCCGTGGAGTTCTACTCCGCCAACGCCTCCGACGTCGGTGACTACCTCATCGGCGAGAAGATCAACATCAACGGCGACGGCACCCCGCTGCGCTACATGGACAAGCCCAGCAAGGACGGGGCGTCCCGGGACTACTGGTCCTCGACGCTCGGCAACATCGACGTCCACTACTCCTCCGGGCCCGCCAACCACTTCTTCTACCTGCTGTCCGAGGGCAGCGGCGCGAAGACCATCAACGGCGTCAGCTACAACAGCCCGACGTCCAACGGGGCCACGCTCACCGGCATCGGCCGGGACAAGGCCACCAAGATCTGGTACAAGGCGCTGACCACGTACCTGACCTCCACCTCCAAGTACGCACAGGCCCGCACCGCCACGCTCAGCGCGGCGACCGACCTGTACGGGGCGAACAGCGCCGAGTACAAGGCCGTCGCGGCCGCCTGGACCGGGATCAGCGTGAACTGAAGCACCTGAAACACCAGAAACGCCTGAAGCACCCGAAGTAGGCGCGCGCCAAGAGCGCCGAAGCGGCGACGGGCCGCACCGCACCCCGGTGCGGCCCGTCTCCGTCCGCACCGCTGATGGCGCTTACGCTGCTGCCATGACTCAACACGTACGCGGTGTCATCGCCCCGGGCAAAGGCGAGCAGGTCAGGATCGAGACGATCGTGGTTCCGGACCCCGGTCCCGGCGAGGCGGTGGTGCAGGTACGGGCCTGCGGTGTATGCCACACCGACCTGCACTACCGGGAGGGCGGCATCAACGACGAGTTCCCGTTCCTGCTCGGCCACGAGGCGGCGGGCGTCGTGGAGTCCGTCGGGGAGGGCGTCACGGACGTGGCCCCCGGTGACTTCGTGATCCTGAACTGGCGTGCGGTGTGCGGCCAGTGCCGGGCTTGTCGCCGCGGCCGCCCCTGGTACTGCTTCAACACCCACAACGCCAACCAGCCCATGACGCTCACCGACGGCACCCCGCTCTCCCCGGCCCTGGGCATCGGCGCCTTCGCCGAGAAGACCCTCGTCGCCGCCGGGCAGTGCACCAAGGTCGACCCGGCCGCATCGGCCGCGGCGGCGGGCCTGCTGGGCTGCGGCGTGATGGCCGGCCTCGGCGCGGCCATCAACACCGGCGGGGTGGGGCGCGGCGACTCGGTCGCCGTCATCGGCTGCGGCGGCGTCGGCGGCGCGGCGATCGCCGGGTCCCTGCTGGCCGGGGCTTCGAAGATCATCGCGGTG
Source organism: Streptomyces sp. NPDC021225 (assembly GCF_044332865.1). Lineage (NCBI taxonomy): Bacteria > Bacillati > Actinomycetota > Actinomycetes > Kitasatosporales > Streptomycetaceae > Streptomyces > Streptomyces sp. NPDC021225. Next base: position 507,468 of record NZ_JBIRPV010000007.1, read on the forward strand.
GACGTGGACGACCGGAAGCTGGAGCAGGCGCGCGGGCTGGGCGCCACCCACACGGTCAACGGCAAGACGGCCGATGCCGTCGAGGCCATCCGGGAGCTGACCGGCGGCCACGGCGCCGATGTCGTGATCGACGCGGTCGGCCGCCCCGAGACCTACCGGCAGGCCTTCTACGCCCGTGACCTGGCCGGCACCGTGGTACTGGTCGGGGTTCCCACCCCGGAGATGAAGCTGGAGCTGCCGCTGCTGGACGTCTTCGGACGCGGCGGCGCGCTCAAGTCCTCCTGGTACGGGGACTGTCTGCCCTCCCGCGACTTCCCGATGCTGATCGACCTGTATCTCCAGGGGCGGCTCGACCTCGACGCGTTCGTCAGCGAGACGATCGGGCTCGACGATGTCGAGGAGGCGTTCGCGAAGATGCAGCGCGGCGAGGTGCTGCGCTCGGTGGTGACGCTCTGATGACGCCACCGCCCGTACGCGTCGACCGGCTGGTCACCTCCGGCACCTTCTCCCTGGACGGCTCCACCTGGGAGGTGGACAACAACGTCTGGCTGGTCGGCGACGACAGCGAGGTGTACGTCATCGACGCCGCCCATGACGCGGACGCGATCATCGAGGCGGTCGGGGACCGGCGGCTGCTCGGCATCCTGTGCACCCACGGCCACGACGACCACATCGACGCGGCCCCGGACGTCGCCGACCGCACGGGCGCGCCGATCCTGCTGCACCCGGACGACGAGGTGCTGTGGCGCATGCGCCACCCGGACCGCAAGCCGGACGGGGCGCTCGCCGACGGCGACGTCCTCACCGTGGCCGGCACCGAGCTGCGGGTGCTGCACACCCCCGGCCACTCCCCCGGCGCGGTCTGCCTCCACGCCCCCACGCTGACCACCGTCTTCTCCGGTGACACGCTCTTCCAGGGCGGCCCCGGGGCGACCGGCCGCTCGTACTCGTCCTTCCCGACGATCATCGAGTCGATCCGGGAGCGGCTGCTGTCGCTGCCGCCGGAGACCGTCGTCCGCACGGGCCACGGCGACCCGACCACCATCGGCGACGAGGCTCCGCACCTGGAGGAGTGGATCGCCCGCGGCCACTGAGCCATGTGCTCGCGTGCGGTGCCGTCCCGCCCCGGCAGGACGGGGACGGCACCGCACGGCGGGTGCGGGCGCCGTGACACCATCGACCGTGTGATCGACCTCGGCTACTCCCTCTCCCGCCGCTTCCCCGACCCCCCGCAGACGGACTACCGCACCGCGGACGTGCACGCCCTGCGCCACGACCTGTTCTGCGGCGATGTCTACCTCGCCGACACCAAGGCGGACCGGGAGCTGTCCACAGCCTGGGGATGGGTGCCCGTGCTCGACTTCGCCTGGGCGCTGTGCGACATCGTCGAGCGGCTCGACCGCGACCCGCGCGGCAACCGCTCCGCGCGCCCCGTCCACGCCGAGCTGGACTTCACCGAGTCGACGGACCGGATGCTCTTCGAGCGGCGCTTCGGCTGGGTGGACGTCACGGCCGACTGGGCGCCGGCCGAGGAGCCCCCGCTCACCTTCAACCACGCCGCGCTGCGCCGGGAGGCCCGCGACTTCCTGCACGACCTGATCGCGGACCTCACCGATATGCACGAGGGGCTGGCCGACAACCCGGCGGTGTGGGACCTACAGGCCCGCTACCCCCGCCTCTGATCCCCGGTCCGGGCCGCGTCCTCCACCCGCAGCCCCAGCCGGGCCGCGAGCACCGGGGCCAGGTCGAGCAGCTGGGTCGGGCTGATCACCGCGCCCGCCAGGTCCTCCACGCCCCGCGCGATGTCCAGCTCCGCGACCGCGCGCAGGTCCACGTCCTTCATCCGCGCCTGGCTGAAGTCCACCCGGCGCAGCGCGCAGTCCACGAACTCCACGCGCTCCAGCACCGCCCCGCCGAAGTCCGGCTCGGCGAGGACACACCCCTCGAAGACGACGTCCGTGAGCCGGGCCGTCCGCAGATTCAGATAGTCGATCTTCCCGCCGCGCACCACCACCCGCTCCAGCACCGCGCCGTGCAGCTGGACCCCGCCCAGCCGGGCGTCGACCAGCTCCACATCCCGCAGCCGCGCCTCGGACGCATCGGTGCCCACGCCCCGCACGCCCTCCAGCACACAGTCGAGGAATCTGGCCCGGGCCAGCCGGACCTCGTCGAACGCGCAGCGGCGGATCCCGCAGTCCAGGAAGCGGGCGCCGCCCGCCCGCTGCCCGGCGAAGTCCAGGTCCGCGAACTCCAGCCCGTCGTAGTCCCCCTCCGGCTCCAGCTCCCCGCCCTCGTAGGGCCGCAGCCCGGGCAGCGTCACCTCCGGCCGCCGCGCCGCCCGCACCGCGCCCGCCGCCGTCCCGCTCCTGCCGCGCCCTGCCATCACCGCTCCGTCCATTCGCGCTCGCCGTGGCCCGCTCTCCATCGTGAACCACGCCACTGACAACGGCCGGACAGCGGCCCGATGTCACATCTCGCGCCACCGCGTCGTCGTACAGGGGAAGCGATCCGGTCCCACCCGGGTCGCAGCACGGGAAGGAGTGCTGCCCATGCACCGCATCACCGTCATCGGCGGCGGCCTCGCGGGCCTCACCGCGGCCATCGCCGCCGCCGAGGCCGGGGCCCCGGTCACCCTGCACGAGGCCCACCACACGCTCGGCGGCCGCGCCCGCACCGCCCCCGGCCCGTACCGCGTCAACGAGGGCCCGCACGCCTTCTACGCGGGCGGGCCGCACTGGCCATGGCTGAGGCAGCGCGGGCTGCTCGGCCCGCTCGCCGGCCTCCCGCCCCTGGAAGCCGCCCGGCTGCGCTTCCACCGCGGCGGACGGCTGCGCCGCGTACCCCCGGCCGCCATGCTCAGGCTGCTGCTGACCAGGCGGGCGCCGGTCGACGCCGACTTCGCCACCTGGGCGACGGGCGTGGTCGGCGCGGCCGGGGCGCGCGCGGCCGCGAACTACGCCGCCGTCGCCCTCTTCCACCACGCCCCCGGCCGGCTGTCCGCCGCGTTCGTCCAGGAGCGGTTCCGGCGCGCCGCCAAGGTGCCGCCGGAGGCCCACTATGTGCGCGGCGGCTGGGGCACGACCATCGAACGCATGGCCGATTACGCCTGGAAGCTCGGCGTACGGATCGAGACCGGCTCCCGCATGGACGCGCTGCCCGCCGCCCCGGGCGGGCCGGTGATCGTCGCGACCGCGCTGCCCGCCGCCCGCGCGCTCCTCGGCGACGCCTCCCTGACCTGGGACAGCGGCCGCACGGTGCTGCTCGACCTGGCCGTACGCACCCGGCGCGGCGACGCGTTCGCCGTCTCCGACCTCGACTCCCCCGGCTGGATCGAGCGCTTCACGGCCCAGGACCCCACCCTGGCCCCGCCCGGCGAGCAGCTGATCCAGGGCCAGCTGCCCATCGCCCCGGACGAGACCAGGGCGGACGGCGTCGCCCGCGCCGAACGCCTGCTGGACCTGGGCTTCCCGGGCTGGCGCGAGCGCACGGTCTGGCGGCGGGAGTCCACGGCCAACGGGCGTACGGGAGCGGTGGACGCGCCCGGCACCACCTGGCACGACCGGCCGGCGGTCGACCGGGGCGAGGGGGTGTATCTGGCGGGCGACCAGGTGGCCGCGCCGGGAGTGCTCTGCGAGGTGTCGTTCAACAGCGCCCTCACCGCCGCCGCCCTCGCGCTCGACGGGTGGCGCACAGGTGGAGGTCGCGGTGAGGGCCGTCACGTCTCCGCGCCGCTCAACACTCCTTGACTTCACCTTTGGTTGAGGTTGGAGGGTGGCCGTACGACAGCCCCGCAACCCCTGGGAGACCCCATGTACGCCGTCCGTCTGCACGCCTTCGGCCCCGCCGAGAACCTGGTCCTCGAGAAGACCGGCGATCCGCTCCCCGGCCCCGGCGAGGTCCGGATCGCGGTGGCCGCCGCCGGTGTCCACCTCCTCGACACCGCACTGCGCCAGGGCCTGACCTCCGCCGTGCACTCCGCGCCCGAACTGCCGACCATCCCCGGCCGTGAGGTCGCGGGCACCGTCGAGGCGCTCGGCGAGGGCACCGACCCGGCGTGGCTGGGCAAGCGCGTCGTCGCCCACCTCGGGATGGTCCCCGGCGGCTACGCCGAACTGGCCGTGGTCGCCGCCGGCAAGCTGCACGAGGTGCCCGCCAACCTGGACGAGGCCCAGGCCGTCGCCATGATCGGCACCGGCAGGACCACCATGGGGATCCTCCAGTTCGCCGATCTGGCCGCCGACGACGTCGCGGTCGTCACCTCGGCGGCGGGCGGGATCGGCCAGCTCGTCGTCCAGTACGCGGGGCACGCCGGCGCCACGGTCGTCGGGCTCGCGGGCGGACCGGAGAAGGTGGCGCGGGTACGCGAGCTGGGCGCCCACATCGCCGTCGACTACACCGACCCGGCCTGGCCGGACCAGGTCCGCGCCGCCCTCGGCGGCCGCCCCGCGACCGTGCTGTTCGACGGCGTCGGCGGCGAGCCCGGCCGCGCGGGCGTGGACCTGCTCGGCCCCGGCGGCCGTCACCTCGTCTTCGGCTGGTCCTCGGGCGGGCTGCTCACCGGCGGTGGCGGCCCGCTGGAGTTCGGCGAGGAGGAGCTGGCGGCGCGCGGCATCACCTCCCAGGTCGTGCTCGGCCCGCCGATGCTGGAGAGGGCCGGCGGCCCGGACCCGATCCGCACCCTCGAAGAGCGCTCCATGGCCGAGGCCGCGTCCGGCCGCCTCGTCCCGGCCGTCCACCGCTTCCCCCTCGCCGAGGCGGCCGCCGCCCACCGGGCCCTGGAGACCCGCGCCACGATGGGCAAGGTCGTCCTGGTCCCCTGATCACCCCGCCCCGCCGGGTCCCGCCCCGCTCCACGTGGGGAGAGCGGGACGGGCCCGGCGGGGCGCGGGGCACAAACCCGAGGCCAGGCCCAGGCCCAGGCCCGCTACGCCACCACGCGCAGCTCCCGCGCCGTGTTGTTCAGCCGCCGCCCGCCCGTTTCCGTGCAGGTCACGATGTCCTCGATGCGCACCCCGAAGCGCCCCGGCAGATAGATCCCCGGCTCGATCGAGAAGCACATCCCCGGCACCAGCGGGAGCTGCTCGCCCTCCGTCATATACGGCGGCTCATGCGTCGTGACGCCGATGCCGTGGCCGGTGCGGTGGATGAAGTACTCGCCGTAGCCCGCCTCGGTGATCACCTGGCGCGCCGCCCGGTCGATGTCCTGGCAGGCCGCCCCCGGGCGGACCGCCTCGAACGCCGCCTGCTGCGCCTCCCGTACGACCTCGTGGACCTTGCGCTCCTCCTTCGTGGGCTCGCCGACGTGCACGGTGCGCGTGGTGTCGGAGCCGTAGCCGTCCTTGAGGCCGCCGAAGTCCAGCACCACCATGTCGCCCTCCTCGATGACCCGTTCCCCGGCCTCGTGGTGCGGATCGGCGCCGTTCGGGCCGGAGCACACGAGCGTGAAGTCGACCTGGCTGTGCCCGTGTCGCAGCAGCAGCTCGCTGAGGTCGGCGGCGATGTCGCGCTCCCGCCGCCCGGCGAAGCGCACCCGCACGATCTCCTCGTACGCCGCGTCGGCCGCCGCCCCCGCCGCCGCGATCCGCTGCACCTCGTGGGTGTCCTTGACCGCGCGCAGCATGGGCAGCGCCTCGCCGATCGCGGAGTAGGAGGTGTCGGGGAGGGCGCGCTGGAGGCCGAGCAGGTGGGCGGCCCAGGTCTCGTCGGAGACGCCGTAACGGCCGCGCGCCGGCAGCGTGTCCGCCGCCGTCCGGTACGGGTCGCTGCCGTCGGTCCAGCCGGTCACCTCGATCGCCCCGGCGCCGGTCGCGGCCAGCGCGTCGGGCCGCTCCAGCAGGGGTACCAGCAGCCGCGGCGTCTGCCCGGGGACGAGCAGGAGTGCGGTGAGGCGCTCGGTCACCGCCGGGGGGCGGTAGCCGCACAGATGCGTCAGGTCCGGACCGGGGGTGACCACCAGCCCGGCCAGCCCGGCGTCGGCGGCGGTACGGGCCGCCCGGGCCATCCGGGCGGTGTAGTCCTCAAGGGTCATGGGGGCGAGCTGCTGCTCGGCGGGCGTCGGCATGCGGACAGCATCCCGCAGCGGCACCCACCCCGCGACAGGGGGCGGAAGACCCGCGACAGGGGCGCGGGCCCCGCGGCGGGGCCTTGGTGAGGGGCCGGAGCCGACGGGCCCCACGACACGAAGCGCCCGGACCGCGGCACCCCCGGCTCAGCCCTCCGTACCGGCGGCGCGTCAGCGCCCCCCGCGCGTCAGCGCTGGAATCCGCTGCCCAGCCGGACGGCCGCGTCGATCACCGCGCTGCCGTAGACCCGGCCCGGGGTGCCGGACATCCGCCCGACGGGCCCGGAGATCGACAGCGCGGCGACCACCCGGCCGCCGGGGCCGCGCACCGGGGCCGCCACGGCGGCTATCCCGTGCTCCCGCCCGCCGACGCTCTGCGCCCAGCCCTGGCGCCGTACGCCGGAGAGGGTGGCGGCCGTGAACTGCGCGCCGCGCAGCCCCTCGTACAGGTCTTCGGGCCGCTCCCAGGCCAGCAGCACCTGGGCTACGGGACCGGCGTTCATCGGCAGGGAGGCGCCGACCGGCACCCGGTCCTGCGCGACCGGGTTGCCGTCCACCGGGGCCTCGGCGACACAGATCCGCATGTATCCGCGGCGGCGGTAGAGCCGGGCGCTGGCGCCGGTCAGATCGCGCAGCTCGCAGAGCACCGGCTCCGCCGATGTCGCCAGGTGGTCCCGACACGCCTCCAGGGCCATCAGCCCGAGCCTCGGCCCCAGGATGAACCGGCCCTGCGCGTCCCGGGCCAGCAGCCGAAGCCGCTCAAGGGCGAGCACCAGCCGGTGCACGGTGGGGCGTTTGAGGCCGGTGGCGGAGACCAGCCTGGCCAGGGACGCCGGGCCCGCTTCCAGGACGCCGAGCAGGAGCGAGGCCTTGTCGAGCACGCCGACCCCGCTCAGCAGCTGCTCCGGAGAGGTCCGCTCCGCGACGGTCGGCGCCATCGGCGCCGGCTGGGCCGCCGGAGCCGCCGGGGCCGGCTTTCCGCGCGTCGCCTTCCGGTGACTCGTCAGGACCTTTTCAGGAGTTGAGATCGCCATAAGAGTGCCTCCTTGTCGGGCCGGTCACTCCCATGCGCCAGGACCGTCCGCAACCACGGCTTTCGTCAGGTCAGTTCATCATGTCTAGCCGTCCGCCCAGAGCACCCGCAATGCGGCTACAGGAAGCTGCCAGCACCTCAACCGGCCACGGCCCGCCCCGCCCCGCCACCGGCTCAGCGCCGGTGACGCGGGGCGTCCCGCGGCGGCTCCCGCGGGGCGTCACCGGGCGGGTTGGCCGGCAATAACCCCAGCTCAGCGGCGCGCACCCCGGCCTGGAACCGGGAGCTCGCGCCCAGCAGTGCCATGATCTCGGCGACGTAGCGGCGATAGGTGCGCACCGAGACCGACAGCTCGCGCGCGGCGACCTCGTCGGTGACGCCGAGCCTGAGCCACTCCAGGATCGGCCGCACCATCTCCATCCGGGCGTGGCCGCCGAGATCGACCTGTTCGTTCACCACCACCGCGTTGCGCCAGATCCCGTCGAAGAGGGTCTGGAGGGTCTCGATGACCCCCGGGTCCCGGATCGCCGAGGCCCGGCGTCCGACCGCCGAGTCGGCGCACACCAGCGCGGCGCGGCCGTCGACGATGAACGCGGCGAGCAGCGGAATCCGGGCGACCCGGACCTCCAGTGGCCGTCCGTCCCGGGCGTGCCGCCGCACAAAATTCCAGTCGAGCGAGTTCTGAGCGCACAGCACGCGTGTTCTCACGTCCTCGCCGCCGGAACGGAGCCATTCGCTCAGTACGGAATGCAGCGCCCCGACATGCGCGGCCTCCGCCGCGAGCACGACGTCGACATTCCCCTCGGCCTCCCGGATCAGCTCTTCGGCAGCCGTTCGAATTTCTCCCTCGTCCGTTTCCACCGCCGCGACCCAGGACTTCCCGAGCGGTCGCCCGGAGCCCTCGGCGGCAGCGGAATCACCGATCACCGATTCGCCGGCCGCGGATTCACCCGTCACGGATTCGGCCGTCGCGGATTCACCCGTCACGGATTCGGCCGTCGCGGATTCACCGGTCACGGATCCGGCGGCAGCGAAATCGGCGGCCCTGGATTCAGCGGCGGCGGATTCAGCGGCGGCGGCTTCGGCGGCGGCGGCTTCGACGACCGTGGATGCTATGAGCGCGCGAACCGCCAGGAGTTCCTGGGCGATGGCCTCATCGGCCCGCTCGCTGTCGGTGCGGCCCTCCTCGTGCCCGGTCACGTCAGTCGACGTCCGACAACAGCCCCAGCTCGACGGCGCGCACCCCGGCCTGGAAGCGGGAGTTGGCCCCGACGTCACGCATGATCGCCGCGACATGGCGGCGATAGGTGCGCAGCGAGACCCTGATCTGGCGCGCCGCCACATCGTCCGTGTGGCCCTCTCGCAGACGCTCCAGGATCATCCGTACGGAGTCCGAGCGCAGCCGCTCGGCCAGGCGCTGGTGCTCCTCCAACGGCATCGCGCTGCCCCAGGCCCCGGCGAACATCAGGTCCAGCGCGCGGACCGAGGCGGGGTCGGTGTTGAAGGTCGCGTAGCGGCCGCCGTGTTCGCCGCCGGACCGGCCGAAGGCGGCCCTGCCGTCGGCGATCACGGTCCCCTGGAGATCGACGTCCGCGACCCGGACCTCATAGCCCAGGGGGCCGCGCCGCGCGGCGGCGAGGATGCCGAGCGGGGCCAGGACCTGCGGGGTGCAGAGCACGCGCACGGTGACCCCGGAGTTGGCGACGGCGGTGAACCGGCCCATCTGCGGGAGGATGGGTTTGGCCCGCTCGAAGGTGCCGGGCACGATCAGGCTGATGCTGTGCCTGGCGCGCGTCAGCAGCTGCCCGATGGCCTGTCTGACGGCGGGGCCGTCGGTGGCCAGCACCATCGGCGGGGACTGTGCCGGGGCGCCGAGTACGGACACCGCCGGCTCTTCCTTCATGCAGGTCGCACTGGTCGTACTGGACGTACTGGACAGTTTCAGACTGGACAGTTCAGCCATGACTCCCCCATGCGGCACACGACACGTCCGTCGCATACCCGTCGGTTGCTGCCGACCGTCCAAGGTGACCAAGAACGGCCGCGATGGCGGTCGGCGGCCGCCCCGTAATTGAATCTGCAATGACACCGCCGCCAACCAGAATCACGAAACTTCCGCATACCGAACTTCCACGCCACCGTGGCCCACCGGTTCTCAACTCGCGAGTAACTCTTCTCTTCCGCAGCCAAGAAGCCCTTGTCCAGTGGGTGGATTGTGACCGGAAAGGCCGCACAAGCCCCTGCGGCGCGAGGTTAGTTCGCCCTCAGCAAGCCAGTCAACGCACTTCAGTTCGTAAAGATCAGGTAAAATCACTCACCTTTGCGCCACTTCTGCTTAACGCAATGACGCGGCACCCACGGGATTGTCAGCAAGTTGCACACCGACCGGGAAACTCCGCCCCCGACGCCCCCGACGCCCCCACCACGAACGCGCAGCGCATCCGGAAGGCCACGGTGGGCGATCAAGGAGGGGCGAGGCTGGCAATTTGTTGACAGCCGCGGCGGGGGGTGGAAGCGGGGATGCTCACGGAGCGAGACGAACGGCCCCCCGTGATCCGCCACGAAGGGCCGCGCGCGCATGGAGCCGACTGTCGGGCTCGAACCGACGACCTTCGCTTTACAAGAGCGGTGCTCTACCAGCTGAGCTAAGTCGGCGCGTCCACAGCAGTGTACCCACGCCGCAGGGGTGATCCGTTCGAAATTCCCCGCCGGTCCAAACTTTGATCCGCACAGGTAGAGACAGGGAGCCCCACCCCGAAGTAAGGTCGCGGCCAGTCCATGAGAGTGGACTAGACCCCTGCCTTTACTCGGATCGTCCGGCACGTTCCTGCCGGTGAAGGGACCAGATCAGCATGGCCACGGTTACGTACGACAAGGCGACCCGGATCTACCCGGGCACTGAGAAGCCCGCCGTCGATCAGCTCGAGATCGACATCGAGGACGGCGAGTTCCTCGTTCTCGTCGGCCCCTCCGGCTGCGGCAAGTCCACCTCCCTGCGGATGCTCGCCGGCCTCGAGGACGTCAACGGCGGCGCGATCCGGATCGGCGACCGCGATGTCACCCACCTCCCGCCCAAGGACCGGGACATCGCGATGGTGTTCCAGAACTACGCGCTGTACCCGCACATGACCGTGGCCCAGAACATGGGCTTCGCGCTGAAGATCGCCGGCGTCAACAAGACGGAGATCCGGCAGAAGGTCGAGGAAGCGGCCAAGATCCTGGACCTGACCGAGTACCTGGACCGCAAGCCCAAGGCGCTGTCCGGTGGTCAGCGGCAGCGTGTCGCGATGGGCCGCGCCATCGTGCGTGAGCCGCAGGTCTTCCTCATGGACGAGCCGCTGTCCAACCTGGACGCCAAGCTCCGTGTGCAGACCCGTACCCAGATCGCGAGCCTCCAGCGCCGGCTGGGCATCACCACCGTGTACGTCACCCACGACCAGGTCGAGGCCATGACCATGGGCGACCGGGTGGCCGTGCTCAAGGACGGGCTGCTCCAGCAGGTCGACTCGCCGCGCAACATGTACGACAAGCCCGCCAACCTCTTCGTCGCCGGCTTCATCGGCTCCCCGGCGATGAACCTCATCGAGGTGCCGATCACCGACGGCGGCGTGAAGTTCGGCAACAGCGTCGTCCCGGTCAGCCGCGAGGCGCTCAGCGCGGCGGCGGACAAGGGCGACCGCACGGTCACCGTCGGCGTCCGCCCCGAGCACTTCGACGTGGTCGAGGAGAACGGCGCCGCCGCCAAGGCCCTCACCAAGGAGAGCAAGGACGCCCCGGCCGGCCTCGCCGTCTCCGTGAACGTCGTCGAGGAGACGGGCGCCGACGGCTACGTCTACGGCACCGTCGAGGTCGACGGCGCGACCAAGGACCTCGTCGTGCGCGTCAACAGCCGTTCGGTGCCCGACAAGGGCTCCACGCTGCACGTCGTTCCGCGGCCGGGCGAGACCCACGTCTTCTCGACGTCCACCGGCGAGCGCCTGACCGACTGAGCGAGGTCAGCCGACGGTCGCCGACCGGCGAACGACTCGACTCCGCGGCGCCGCCCCTCCGCCTCGTGCGGGCGGGCGGCGCCGCCGTCTGTTGCGTCGACATGAGCGGGCATCTGTTGCCGTATCGACAAATACCCCGACAGATAAATACCCTTCCATATCAGGCATTTCACCCCAACCCGTCAAGGCGCATCCCACTCCCAGGGGTATCGCATCCCCCGAAACGGTGACTAAATGTCGCCAAATCATCGCTCCTCGCTACGATCGCCGCGTACCTCAGTCCCGTACGCACCGACCGTCGAGCACGGCCACGAACCGCGAGGAACGTCCTTGAACACCGCAGCACGCCGCATCGGCAGAACTCTCGCCCTCGTCCTCCCCGTCGTCCTCGTCCTCTCCGGGACGCTCGCCGTCACCCGCGTCCCGTGGGCATCCCCGGCGTCCGAGTCGCAGATCCTCACCGCCTCCTCCGACAAGGCGTCCACCCGCGCCGTCCACCGCGCCCCGCACGAAGTGCTGCGCGACCGGCTGCTCGCCGAGCTCCAGGAGAAGGACCCGGGCGTGGCGCTCACCCACCTCCAGGTCGCCACCTCCGAGCGCCCCTCGCTGGCCAGGCACTGCGCCTCCATCGCCCGCGCCCTCGGCCGCGCCGCGGTCGCCAAGTACGGCGGCACGGACCGCGCCCAGGCCTACTCCCGCCCGGTCTGCGACACCTCGTACGCGACCGGCGTGGCCCGGTCCCGCCCCTGACGCGGCTCGCGGCCCCCACCCTTATGTCCTCGGCGGTCCCGCATATCGTGCGGCCCATGACAGATGACGCCCGCACCGCCGCGCGGCACCCGCTGCCGGCCCGCCCCACGCAAGCCGTCGTCCTGGCCGGAGGCCAGGGCTCACGGCTGCGCCCCTACACCGACGACCGCCCCAAGCCGATGGTCGAGATCCCCGGCACCGGCACCCCGATCATCGGCCACCAGCTCGCCTGGCTGGCCGCCGAGGGCGTCACCGACGCCGTGGTCTCCTGCGGTCACCTCGCGGCGGTGCTCCAGGACTGGCTGGAGTCGGCGGACCTGCCGCTGCGGGTGACCACGGTCGTCGAGAAGGAGCCGCTCGGCCGCGGCGGCGGTCTGAAGTTCGCCGCGGCGTCGCTCCCGCACCCCGACCGGTCCTGGTACGCCACCAACGGCGACATCTGGACCCGCTTCTCGCTCCGCGAGATGGCCGACTTCCACCGCGAGCGGGACGCGGTCGCCACGCTCGCCCTGGCCCGCCCGCGCATCCCCTGGGGCGCGGTGGAGACCGACGAGTTCGGCCACGTCCTCGACTTCATCGAGGCGCCGCCGTCGCCATACCTCATCAACGCCGGCGTCTACGTCTTCTCCGCCGCCTTCACGGAGCTGCTCCCCGACCGGGGGGACCACGAGCGCACCACCTTCCCCCGGCTCGCCCGCGAGCGCCGCCTGGCCGGGTTCCCGCTGCCCCACGGCGCGTACTGGCGCGCCATCGACACCGCCAAGGACCTGACCGAGGCGGCGAAGGAGCTGGCCGCCGGGTCCCCGCCGCACGGCTCGCTGGGCCAGGCCTCCGCCGCGCAGCAGGCGTGAGCGCAGCCCCTGGGGCGGCCGCCCCAGGGGCGTGCTGAGCCACCAAGCCCCGACAGCAGCCGACCCGGCCCAGGCATTGCCTGAGCCGGGTCGGCGTCTGTGTAGGTATCGGTGTCGGTGTCGGTGTCGGCGTCGCTGTGCGCGTCAGCCGAGGAGGCCGCCGAGTGCGCCGCTGCTGCCCTCCGTGGCGCCCTCGGTGTAGCCGTAGGCGTCGCCGGACGTGCCGCCGCTGCCCGTGACCGTCTCGGGCCAGGTCTCGCCCTCGCCGATCCCCAGGCCGCCCCGGCCCGCCCGGCCGCCCGCCGAAGACGGCCCTTCCGGGGTCTCCGGCGCGACGGGCCGCCCCGGCCGCCGCGGGGCGGTCCGCGCGCCGCCCGGGGAGTGGCTGGGGCGGGCGGAGCCGACGGCCGGGGCCGACGCGCTGGGCGCCCCCGTCGACGCGGCGGCCGACGGGGGCGTCGGGCTGGTCACGGGCGCGCGCGGGGACGGCGCCCCGCCCCCGCCGAGGGGCCCGCGGGTGGCGCCGGTGGGGCTCTGGTCGGCCCGCCGCGGCAGCGGCGAGCCGGGCAGGTTGTTGGTCGGGATGTCGCTCGGCTCCGGGCCGCGCACCGTCTCCGACGCCCGTACGGCGCCGCCGAGCATCGAACCGAGGAGCAGCGTCAGCCCGGCCACGATCAGCGCCATGAAGGTGCCCCGGCGCAGCACCCGCCGCCGCAGCTCCCACACCCCCACCCGCGGCCCGAGCCGCCGCCACGCCTCGCCCGCGAGCCGGGCGTCAGCCGAGTACACCGGGGCGCCCGCGATGATCAGCGGGCTCCAGGCGGCGAGGTAGATGATGTCCGGCGCGTCGTACACCGGCACGGTCCGCCAGCTCACGGTGAGGATCAGCGCGGCCGACAGCGTCGCGCCGAAGAAGGCCGCCAGCCGCTGCCACAGCCCGAGGACCGTGAGCACCCCCACCACGACCTGGAGAAAGGCCACCGTCAGGCCCGCGCCCACCGGGTGCCCGAGCGCGAGGTCGCGCAGCGGCTCCGCGATCGGCCAGGGGTGCAGCGACCGCAGCCAGGTGACCATGGAGCCGCGCTCGCCGCCGTCGAAGTAGACCGGGTCGGAGAGCTTGCCCATGCCGGCGTAGACGGAGATGAGGCCGAGGAAGATGCGCAGCGGGAGCAGCACGACGCCCAGGTTCATCCGGCGGCCGGGGTAGTAGGCCTGGTGCCGCGCGGAGTCGGAGTGGCGGCGCGGGCGCGGCACATCCGCGCTGCGGGCGGCCCGCCCCTGCGGCGCGCGCGGCTCCCGCGGTGCCCCGTGCCGCGCCCCGGCCCCGGCCCCGGCCCGGTCGGCCGGCGGCAGGGCCTCGTCACGCGGGCTGCGGCGCGGGCCGACGACCGTGGGCGGGCCGTCGTCGAAGGTGAGGCGCGGCAGCACCTGAGTGGCGGCCGCTTCCTCGACGCCGTCCCCGCCGACGGCGCCCGTCTCCGCGGGTCCCTCCCCCGCGTACCGCACGGCCTGGAGCAGCCGGGTGGCCGCCACGTCGCCGCCGGGCCGGGTGCGGCCGCTCCAGACCACGGGCGGGCGGCGCCTGGCGGCGGCCGGGACGCGGGCGAGCCGCGTGGTGTCCGACAGCGCGCTGCTCACCACCGGGGTGGCGAGCTGTACCCGGAAGCTCGCGGGATTGACGGTGACCTGCGCCGGATCGCTCGGCACCTTGGCCATGGCCAGCTGTGGCTCGTCGTCAAAACCCGGTGCGCGTCCCCCCGTGGGCGTGCGGGGTGTTCTGGTCTCCACGCTCATCTAACCGAGTGACGCGCGGATAAGACACTGCCGTGACCGCCCCGGGGTGTCCGAGGCCCGTCAAGTCATGATCACACAAGCCCTGCCGGACACCCGGTCGGCTCACATCCGGTGCCGGACCGCCTCGTACAGCACGACGCCCGTCGCGACGCCCGCGTTGAGCGACTCGGCGCCGCCGGGCATCGGAATGCGCACCAGTACGTCGCAGGTCTCGGCGACCAGCCGGGACAGCCCCTTGCCCTCGCTGCCGGCCACGATCACCACCGGGCCCTCCAGCACCTCGGCGTCCTGCACCTCGGTGTCGCCGTCCGCGTCCAGGCCGACCACCATCAGGCCCGCCTTCTTGTACGCCTCCAGCGCCCGCGTGAGGTTGGTCGCCCGCGCCACCGGCGTACGCGCCGCGGTGCCCGCCGAGGTCTTCCACGCCCCCGCCGTCATCCCGGCCGCGCGCCGCTCCGGCACCACCACACCGTGGCCGCCGAACGCCGACACCGACCGCACCACCGCGCCCAGATTGCGCGGGTCGGTCACCCCGTCGAGGGCGACGATCAGCGGGTCCTGGCCCTCGTCGGCCGCGGCCGCGACCAGGTCCTCGGGGTGCGCGTACTCGTACGGCGGCACCTGGAGCACCAGCCCCTGGTGGTTGAGGCCGTTCGTCATCCGGTCCAGCTCGGGGCGCGGGGCCTCCATGAGGTGTATGCCGCCGCGGTCGGCCGCCAGCTTCAGCGCCTCGCGCACACGGTCGTCGCTGTCGATGAACTGCTGGACGTACAGCATGATGGCCGGCACGCCCTCGCGCAGCGCCTCGACAACCGGGTTACGGCCCACCACCAGCTCATTCGTGCCCTTGCCGCCGCCGCGCCGGGGGGCCGGACGGCGGGCCGCCTGCTTGGCGCGCGCATGGGCGACGCGCTGCTTGGCGTGGCCCTTGCGCATCTCGGCGGGCGGGGTGGGGCCCTTGCCCTCCAGGGCCCGGCGCCGCTTGCCGCCGCTGCCGACCGTCGCGCCCTTCTTGTTGGCGGTGCGGCGGTTCCTGCGCTGGCTGTTGCCGGCCATGGGGTTCACCTGTTTCTCATCCGTGGCCGCCCGCCGGCCGCCCGGCCCTGGGGGCCTCACGGCTTCGCGCGGCTGTGCCGCCGGGCCTGGTCCGGCGGCTGCCTGCTTGTGTCATGTCGTGGTGGGTGTGCCGGTCGGCACACCGCGTCGGTCAGGGCGGGGCGGGCCCGGGTCAGCGCGAGCCGAGCTCCCAGCGCGGCCCGCTCGGGGTGTCCTCGATGACCAGCCCCGACTGCTGGAGCTGATCGCGGATGGCGTCCGCCGTCCCGTAGTCCTTACGGGTCCGCGCGGCCTGCCGCTGCTCCAGGACCAGCCGTACGAGCGAGTCGACCACGCCGTGCAGATCCTCACCCCGGTCCGGGCCGCCCGCCCAGTGCTCGTCGAGTGGGTCGAGGCCCAGCACGCCGAGCATGGCACGCACCTCGGCCAGCCGCGCGACCGCCGACTCCTTGTCGTCGGCGGTCAGGGCGGAGTTCCCCTGGCGGACGGTGGTGTGGACGACCGCGAGCGCCTGCGGGACGCCGAAGTCGTCGTCCAGCGCCTCCGCGAACGCGGGCGGCACCTCGGGCGCGGGCGGGACGACCTTCCCCGCCTTCTCGGTGACCCGCTGCACAAAGCCCTCGATGCGCGCGAACGCGGACTCGGCCTCGCGCAGCGACTCCTCGCTGTACTCGATCATGGAGCGGTAGTGCGGGGTGCCGAGGTAGTAGCGCAGCACGATGGGGCGCCAGTGCTTGACCATCTCGGAGACCAGCACCGAATTGCCGAGCGACTTGCTCATCTTCTCGCCGCTCATGGTCACCCAGGCGTTGTGCACCCAGTACGCGGCGAAGTCGTCGCCGAACGCCTTGGCCTGCGCGATCTCGTTCTCGTGGTGCGGGAAGATCAGGTCGACGCCGCCGCCGTGGATGTCGAAGGCCGAGCCCAGGTACTTGTGGGCCATCGCCGAGCACTCCAGGTGCCAGCCGGGCCGGCCGCGCCCCCACGGGGTCTCCCAGCTCGGCTCGCCGGGCTTGGCCGCCTTCCACATGGCGAAGTCGCGCGGGTCGCGCTTGCCGTACTCACCCTCGCCGGAGGGCTGGCGCAGCCCGTCCAGCTCCTGGTTGGACAGCTGGAGATAGCCGGGGTACGAGCGCACGTCGAAGTAGACGCTGCCCTCGGCGGCATAGGCGTGGCCCCGCTCGATCAGGCCCCGCATCATCTCGATCATCTCCGGCACATGACCGGTGGCCCGGGGCTCGTAGGTCACGGGCAGGCAGCCGAGGACGTCGTACGCGGAGTTGAAGGCGCGCTCGTTCTCGTAGCCGATCGCCCACCACGGGCGGTTCTGCTCGGCCGACTTGGCGATGATCTTGTCGTCGATGTCGGTGACATTGCGGATGAACGTCACGTCATAGCCGCGGTAGGTGAACCAGCGGCGCATGATGTCGAAGTTGAGGCCCGACCTGATGTGCCCGATATGCGGGGCGGCCTGCACGGTCGCGCCACACAGGTAGATCGAGACACAGCCCGGCGTGAGCGGGGTGAAGTCACGAATCTGCCGGGCGCTGGTGTCGTACAGGCGAATAGTCACGCATCAAGGGTAGACGGAAGGGGGCAGTGCCCCGCGACCTTATGGCCGCAGGGACACAGAAGCGTGACACTTGGGACGCTCCGGCCGGCTCAGACCCTTCCGACGATCTTGCGCGGGGTGATCCGTACGGCGATGCGCTGGGCGTCCTCCGCGGCCGCCGGATTGAACTCGGCGTACCTCTTCCCGGTGTACTTGAGCGACAGCTCGTCGATCAGGGCGTCGGCGCCCTCGGTGCTGTAGGCGGCGCTGCCGCGGATCTCCGCGTACGTGTACGGCTCCTCGGAGGGCTGCACCACGACCGACACCCGTGGCTCCCGGGCGATGTTCTTCTGCTTCTGCCGCCCCATGGTGGTCGAGATCAGCAGCTCGTCGCCGTCCCGCATCACCCAGACCGGTGAGAGCTGCGGGCTGCCGTCGGGCTGGATGGTCCCGACGGTCACGAAGACGGGGGTGTCGAGGAGACGCTTGAGCTCGTCGGAGAGTGCGGCTGACACGGCGGTTCCTTCCCTCGCGCGATACGTACACGAGATGCGTACGGTGTGTCGGATACCCGATGGGCGCCCGACACACCGTCAAATCCCCGCGAGAGGACCGTTCGGCGGAGCGACTTTCCCCCGCTCACCGCAGGCGGCTAGGCCGCTCGCACCACGAGGGCCGTGGCGATCGCCGCGAGGCCCTCGGCGCGGCCGGTGAGGCCCAGTCCGTCGGTGGTGGTGCCCGAGATGGCCACGGGGGCGCCGACCGCCGCCGAGAGCGCCTTCGTCGCCTCGTCCCGCCGCTTGCCGATCTTCGGGCGCACGCCGATCACCTGGATCGCCACGTTCCCGATCTCGAAGCCCGCGCTCCGGACGATCCGGGCGGCCTCCGCCAGCAGCGTGACCCCTGAGGCCCCGGCCCACTCGGGGCGGTCGGTGCCGAAGTGGGCCCCCAGGTCGCCGACCCCGGCGGCGGAGAACAGCGCGTCGCAGGCGGCGTGCGCGGCGACATCGCCGTCGGAGTGCCCGGCCAGGCCATATCCTCCGTACTCATCGCCTTCCCACAGCAGACCCGCGCACCACAGCTCGCGGCCCTTCTCGAAGGCGTGCACATCCGTGCCGATGCCCACGAGCGGCAGCCCGGTCAGGTCAGAAGCCATCGGTGGCCCTCCTCCGGGCGAGCACGGCCTCGGCCAGCACCAGATCCAGCGGCCGGGTCACCTTGAACGCCTCCTCGTGGCCGGGCACCACCACGACCTCGGCCCCGAGCCGCTCCACCATCCCGGCGTCGTCCGTCGCACCGTCGCCCTCCAGGACGATCTTCTCGTGCGCGGCGACCAGCGTGGCCCGGTCGAAGCCCTGGGGGGTCTGTACGGCGCGCAGCCGGGCGCGCTCCGGGGTGCCGACCACCGGCTCGGGCTCGCCCGCCCGGTCACCGGTGCGCGGCTCGACCTGCTTGACGGTGTCGGCGAGCGGCAGCGCCGGCACGACGGCGGGCGCCCCCTCCCGTACGGCGGCGACGACCGCGTCCACGGTGTCCACGGGGACCAGCGGGCGCGCCGCGTCATGGACGAGGACGATCGCGACGTCCTCGGGGACGGCGGCCAGGCCGCGCCGGACCGACTCCTGACGGGTCTCGCCGCCGGGCACCACCACCACGTCGGTGTTCCCGGTGAGCGGGTAGGCGTCGAGCAGCCGGCGGACCTCATCGGCCCCGTCGGGCGGGGCGACCACGACCACGAGCGTGACGGAACGGGACCGGGCCATCGCCCGTACGGCATGGACCAGCATCGGCGTGCCGCTGAGCGGGCGCAGCGCCTTCGGCGCGCCGGGCCCGAGCCGCACCCCGCGGCCCGCCGCCGGGATGACGGCGGCGGTACGGGTGGGGCGGGCGGGGCTCTCGGCGCCCCCGGGATTCGCGGACTGCCCTGATGCGGACATTGAGTTGGCGTTCAGGTTTGCTTCCTCAACCGAAGTGGGTATGGCCACAGCGTGCCGGGCGCGATGCCCCGACCAGCCCCTTCCGTGACGACTGGTCGAGCCAGCTGCCCGGGCCCGGCACACCAGCACCGTCGGCGCGGAGCCGGCGGCAGTGGGACCAGCAGCCGGATCACTGGCGGCAAGCACCGGCATGCGCACATGCCGCAGCGCCCGGCGACACGACAGACGCTAGGTCACGCTAGGTCTGAGTCACTCGGGCACCGCGGCATCTATGTGTCAGGACGCGAGGACCTCGTCGAGCAGGGCCTCGGCCTTGTCTTCGTTGGTGTTCTCCGCGAGGGCGAGCTCACTCACCAGGATCTGGCGTGCCTTGGCAAGCATGCGCTTCTCACCGGCGGAAAGTCCGCGCTCCCGCTCTCGACGCCACAGGTCGCGCACCACTTCGGCAACCTTGATAACGTCGCCGGAGGCGAGCTTCTCGAGATTTGCCTTGTAGCGACGGGACCAGTTCGTCGGCTCTTCGGCGTACGGCGCGCGCAGCACCTCGAAGACCCGGTCCAGCCCGTCCTGGCCGACCACATCACGCACACCGACGAACTCCGCATTGTCCGCCGGCACACGAACCGTCAGGTCACCCTGAGCGACCTTGAGCACCAAGTAGGTCTTGTCCACGCCTTTGATCTGGCGAGTTTCGATGGCCTCGATCAGCGCGGCCCCGTGATGGGGATAGACCACGGTGTCGCCAACCTTGAACGTCATGTGACAGGTACCCCTTCCGTGGCTATCCAGGGTAACACGGGAACGCCTTCTTCTGAATGGCGTTTTCGCAGGTCAGGGCATATCTCGGGGCTTGACAACAGCAGGCGGAACGTGCTGGGCGGGGCCCGTGGAAGCGGGTATTCGCAGGTGGGAGCGGCTGCGCGGGCACGGCGAAACCCGTACGTTACACCCCCCGACAGCCCCCCAAGAGTGACCTTACGTCCCGTTATGCCGGAGTCCGGTCGAAGGACTTCCGCTACTCCGTTCGGGCCCGGAGCGACTGTTCCCATCCCGTTTCCCGAATTGATCACGCCAGAGTGGATCAAGGATGGATCAAGGGTGGATCAACAGTGTTGATCAATTCTCGGACGTCCACACATTCCTTACCGATAATCGCCTCTACCGACACCGGGCCGATATTCGTCACGCACGTCGGAGACGGGAGTCAGAAGCGGGACACGCGCGCTCAGAAGTGAACCCGGCGGGTCGAAGACAGACCGAAGACGGGCCGAAGTCAGACCGAAGACGGGCCGTGGACGAGCCGAAGATCGGATCACCGGACGGCGCCACAGCGGCGGGGCGTGGCACCGGGTGGGTCGGGTGCGGCCCCGGGCAGGGGGATCGGTAACCTAAGCCCGCTGATCCAGTTTTTACACAGCCCTACCTAGCCCTAGGAGATGCCGCCGCCGTGAGCAGCAGCCTTCGACGCGGCGTCCTCGCCGCCGCCCTCGTGGTCCCGGTCGCCTCGATCTCCGCCTGCGCAGCCGGCAACGACGCGCAGACGCTGGAGGTCAAGCCGGACAACGCCGCGACGTCCGTCGGCGATATCAAGATCCAGAACGCCAGCATCGTGACCCAGCCGGAGCGCGAGGCGAAGGGCCCGGCCGTCGTCACGGCCAAGATCTTCAACAACGGCGGCTCCGACCAGACCATCAAGGCCATCACCCTCCCCGGGACCAGCTCCACGGTGAAGGTGTCCCCGGCCAAGGGCACGGGCCCGGTCGTCGTCCCGGCCGGCGGCGCGGTACTCCTGGGCGGCAAGGGCAACCCCTCCGCGGTCATCGCGAACGGGCGCGAGGCCGCCAGGGACGGCGACGCGCAGCGGGTCGTCTTCGACCTCAGCAAGACGGGCGACGTGCCGATCACCGCGTTCGTGGTTCCGGCACAGCACTACTTCGAGGGCTGGGGCCCCTCGCAGCTGCCGACCGCGCCCCCCACGAACACGACGCCGACGACCCCGGCCGGCAAGCAGAGCAGCAAGCCGGGCAGCACGCCGTCCGGCACCGGGACGGGAACCGACAAGCCGTCCGGTGAGGCCACGAACAAGCCGTCCGGCGAGGCGGGCGAGAGCAACGCGCCGTCCAACGGCATCGCCTCGGGCGAGCCGGCGCCCAACCAGTAGGCCACCGACGTACAGACGCCGCTGGGGCCCTGGAAGCGACTTCCAGGGCCCAGCAGCGTGTGGCTTACGGCTTACTTACGGTTTACGGCTCGAACGTGTAGCCCAGACCGCGGACCGTCACCAGGTACCGGGGCGCGCCCGGGTCCGGCTCGAACCCCCTCCCCCGTGCGCCCCTCGCACCGATCGGCCCCAGGGGGCCTCACGGGCTTCGGGACGCTGCGCCGGACTCCGCCCGGCCATCGCGGGCCCGGGTTTACGGCTCGAACTTGTAGCCCAGACCGCGGACCGTCACCAGGTACCGGGGCGCGCCCGGGTCCGGCTCGATCTTCGCGCGCAGCCGCTTCACGTGGACGTCCAGCGTCTTCGTGTCGCCCACGTAGTCCGCGCCCCACACGCGGTCGATCAGCTGCATCCGGGTCAGCACCCGGCCCGCGTTGCGCAGCAACATCTCCAGCAGGTCGAACTCCTTCAGCGGGAGATCCACCTTGCCGCCGCCGACCGTCACCACGTGGCGGTCCACGTCCATCCGTACCGGCCCCGCCTCCAGCGCGGCCGGGGTGACCTCCTCCGGCTCCCCGCGGCGGCGCAGCACGGCCCTGATGCGGGCCACCAGCTCGCGCGAGGAGAAGGGCTTGGTCACATAGTCATCGGCCCCTATCTCCAGGCCGACGACCTTGTCGATCTCGCTGTCCTTGGCGGTCACCATGATCACCGGGACGTTGGAGCGGCCGCGCAGCTGGCGGCACACCTCCGTGCCGGGGAGGCCCGGCAGCATCAGGTCGAGCAGCACCAGATCGGCGCCGTTGCGCTCGAACTCGTCAAGCCCCTCGGGTCCCGTTGCCGCGATGGCGACCTCGAATCCCTCCTTGCGAAGCATGTACGACAGCGCGTCGCTGAACGATTCCTCGTCCTCGACGACCAGAACTCGGGTCACGGAAGGACCTCCGGGGCAGAAAGGTGATCACAGGAATTGGTCTCGTACGGCCGGTCCTGGTCCTCTCCATCGAGGTCAGCGTTGGTCTCGTACGGCTCTCGCGACGAGCGGTCGCGGGATCGGTCGCGGTCGCGTACCGAGCCGGCTTCCGGCAGCCGCAGGGTGAAGGTGGAGCCCTGTCCCTCGGCGCTCCACACAGTGACCTCCCCGCCATGCGAGGCGGCCACATGCTTGACGATGGCGAGCCCGAGGCCGGTCCCGCCAGTCTGCCGCGAGCGTGCCGGGTCGACCCGGTAGAAGCGCTCGAAGATCCGCTCGCGGTCCTTCTCCGAGATGCCGATGCCCTGGTCGGTGACGGCGACCTCGATCAGATCGCCACCGGTGGCGGGGAGCCGGCGGGCGGCGATGCCGACACGGGTGCGGGCCGGGCTGTAGTTCACCGCGTTCTCGACGAGATTGCCGAGCGCGGCGGCCAGCTGGCCGCGGTTGCCCCACACATGCAGATCGGCGGTGCCGCCGGTGGCCATGGTGATCTGCTTGGTGCCCGCCTGGTGGCGGCACCGGTCGATGGCCTCGGTGACCAGCTCGTCCACGCGGACCGGCTCCGCGTCCTCCAGCGGGTCGTCGTTCTGTACCCGGGAGAGGTCGATGAGCTCCTGGACCAGGCTGGTCAGCCGGGTCGCCTCGATCTGCATCCGCCCGGCGAAGCGGGTGACCGCCTCGGGGTCGTCGGACGCGTCCATCACCGCTTCGGACAGCAGGGACAGCGCGCCGACCGGAGTCTTGAGCTCATGGCTGACGTTGGCGACGAAGTCGCGCCGCACGGCCTCGATCCGGCGGGCCTCGGTGAGGTCCTCGACCAGCAGGAGCACCAGCCGGGAGCCCAGCGGGGCGACTCTGGCCGACACGGCGAGGGCCTCGCCGCGGCCCGTGCCGCGCCGGGGCAGGTCCAGCTCGATCTGCCGTATCTCCCCGTCCCGCCGGGTGTCGCGAGCCATCTGGAGCATCGGCTCCACGGCCAGCTTCCCGCCGCGGACCAGCCCGAGCGCGTACGCCGCGGAGCTGGCCTTGACCACGGAGTCCGCCTCGTCGAGGACGACTGCCGAGGAGCGGAGTACGGAGAGCACGGTGTCCACGCCGGGCGGCAGCACGGCATCGGTGTGCAGCGAGGAGCGCGTAGGCTTCGCCTGTTCGCGTTCGCTCCAGCGGAACGCCAGCATGGCGATGACGCCGGTGCACAGCCCGGCGAGCGCCGCCAGTGCGGCGATCGCCGCGTTCACGTTCATGCATCCAGGTTATGCGCGGCGCGAGACAGCTCCACAGTCCCAGACGGGCACCCTCAGGGAGACGTTTCCCAGAGTTCACCGGGGAGTCAGTGGCGGTTCACTCCGGATGCCGGAGCCCGACGCGTTTTGGCCGGAACGTGGAAGCCTGGGGGGGCGGCGAGTCCGCGAGTCCACCGAGATCCACTAGCGAGACAACAGCGAGAGAAGGTCAGTGATGCGGGACGCGTACCACGAGGAGCTCGACTCGATCGGGGATGGCCTGGTCGATATGGCCCGGCTGGTGGGCTCTGCGATCGGACGGGCGACGACGGCGATACTCGACGCGGACCTCAAGCTCGCCGAGAGCGTCATCGCCGCAGATGAGAAGGTCGACGACCTTCAGCGCGACCTGGAGGCGCGGGCCATCACCCTGCTGGCCCGGCAGCAGCCGGTCGCCACGGATCTGCGGATCGTGGTGACCAGCCTGAGGATGAGCGCCGACCTGGAGCGGTCCGGCGACCTGGCGCAGCACGTCGCCAAGCTGGCCCGGCTCCGCTTCCCGGACTCGGCCGTTCCGCGTGACCTGAACGCGACCATCCTGGAGATGGGCCAGCTGGCGCAGCGGCTGATGGCCAAGGCCGCCGAGGTGATCATCACCAAGGACGTCGACCTCGCGCTCCAGCTGGAGGAGGACGACGACGCGATGGACCTGCTGCACCGCACCCTCTTCCAGCACCTGATGGACGACCGCTGGAAGCACGGCATAGAGACGGCCGTCGACGTGACGCTGCTGGGCCGCTACTACGAGCGGTTCGCCGACCACGCGGTCTCGGTCGCCAAGCGTGTGGTGTACCTGGTCACCGGCGAGCACGCCGACGAGATCGCGCAGGCGGAGGCGCCCGAGGGCGCGTGACCGCCGGCCCGGTTCGGTTCGGTTCGGGGCGTGAGGGCGGCGCTGTGCGCCCTCACGCGCCGGGCGCGCGCCCACCGCGCGGCGAGCCCCGTGCATCCGCGCGCCGTCCATGCGCCGCTACGGGCAGGGGCCGGGGGACCGGCACCATGGGCAGGAGGTGCACCCTCCCGAGACCTCCCTGGAGGCGACTCATGGCCGACTTCCCCACTCCCACCCCCGCCGACCCCACCCGGCCGGCGGCCGAACACCGCCCCCCGCTGCCCATCCTCGGCGCCTGCGGCTGCGGTTCCGGCTGTTCCTGCGGCTGCCAGTCCGGCGGATCCTGCTCATGCGGCGGCAACTGCGGCTGACGCCCTCTTCTCATCGCATTCGCTTCATCGCATTCACCTCATGCCGAAGGGCCTTCGACCGGATGCCGGTCGAAGGCCCTTCGGCATGCGCCGCCGGGGTCCAGATACCTCGACGGGCCCTCAGGCGCCGTCACGGCAGGGACCGGCGGTGCCGCCCTGTCCTTGCCCGAGGCCGCCCGGCCGTTACGCCACCGCTTGCCCGTCCGGTAGTTGATCCCGACGCGTTCGCCGGCTTCGGCGCCGCGCGACGGGCGGCGGGCGGCCGGGGCGCGGCCGCATATGCCTGTCGGAACTCTCTGCTCACGCCTCTTGTGTGGTGGGGCCCAGGTACCTATGGTTCGTAGAAATCGGTTTCTAGGAGGTCCGCGTGATGCGGAATCACGCGGGGAACCGGCGTCACCTGGGCATGGGGAGCGCGTTACAGCCGTACTCACCCGCATCGGGCACCGTCGCGACCCGCGGATGAAGAAAACGTATTCCAACCTCGCGGTTCTCACCCAGGGCGCCGTCCGACCGGAGT
The DNA here is from genome assembly GCF_044332865.1 of Streptomyces sp. NPDC021225. Classification (NCBI taxonomy): domain Bacteria; kingdom Bacillati; phylum Actinomycetota; class Actinomycetes; order Kitasatosporales; family Streptomycetaceae; genus Streptomyces; species Streptomyces sp. NPDC021225. Next base: position 532,634 of record NZ_JBIRPV010000007.1, read on the forward strand.
CCAACCCTCGCCCCCCACTCATGCCTCCTCGATCGGCCGACCGCGGCCCACGACCACCGGCGTCCGGGCCCGGGCCGGCAGGCACCACACCCCATGGAGAGTTGTATGTGGAAAGAACCAGGGATGAGGCTCAGACATACGCGGTGGTGGGCGATGGCCACCGTGGTATGTGCTCTGCTCGCGACCTTTGTTCCGGCGTCCTCCGCGGCAGCGGCGACGACCTCCGATCCGGCGGCCGGCGAATTCCCCGCCGTCACGCTGAAGGAGGTCACGAGCAGCGACGGGTTCGTCCACCCCGGTATCGCGGTGAGCGCGTCGAGCCTGCGGCTGGCCCGTCGGCAGGTGCTGGACGGCGTGGAGCCGTGGGCCTCCTACTACGCGTCCATGCACGGCACCAAGTACGCGTCACGCACCCTCACCCCCGTCAACGGTGGATCGGGGGTCGACACCCCGAAGTCGGACGCGTTCAACTCGCAGGGCATCGAGTCCAGGTTCATCGAGGATGCCTTCGGTGCCTACACCCAGGCGATCGAGTACTTCATCACGGGTGACCCCGTCTACCGCGCGAACGGTATGCACATCATCCGGACGTGGTCCCACATGGACCCGGACAAGGTCGCGCCGTATCCGGACGACCACATCCACGCCGGCGTCCCGTTGATGCGCATGCTCGCCGCGGCCGAGATCTTCCGCTACTCCAGCGTGAATCCCGGCTCCGACGGCTACGACACCACCTGGACCGACGCGGACACCACGAACCTGACCAAGAACCTCGTGACGCCCGTCATCAAGACCTTGCTCTACGGCAACACCTTCTTCATGAACCAGCAGTTGTACCCGATCGTCGGTGAGCTGGCCGGCTACGTGTTCACCGACAACCGGGCCGGCTACGAGCAGGCTGTCGAGTGGTTCTCGGTCAACAAGTCCAACCCGAACCGCCACACCAACGGGGCCCTGAACTCCCTGCTCCGCGTGATCAGCGCGGACGACCCGCTGAACACTTACGGCTACTCGTTCGTACAGCACCAGGAGATGGGCCGCGACCAGGCGCACGCATGGGACGGCATCGACATCGCGACGGAGATCTCGCGCATGCTCACGGTGCAGAAAACCCGGCTGGACCCGGTCGCCGGCACCGTGTCCACCAAGCCGAACGCCGTGTCCCCGTTCCGGTTCGGCAACGACCGGCTTCTCGCGGGAGCGGACGCCTGGTACGCGTACATGACGGGCAAGACCGTCCCTTGGATCGACACCACGGGCGGTCCCGGCAAGCTCTCCGAGGCCTACCGGGGACGCGTGTTCCAACCCATCGACGAGCTCTACAACATCTACCGGTACGAGTTCGGGGTCGACGTCAAGGAAGCGGCCCCCAACCTCGCGAAGGTGAAGGAGCAGGCCGACGGCCCCGAGTTCTTCTGGGGCACAGGGGCGTACAACTTCTGGAACAGCAACCCCGACTACAACCCGGACTACTGGCTGTCGCTGCCCGAGAAGGTGGCCGGGCAGACCCGTCCGAAGCAGGAAAAACCCCTGGTGCGGATGGCGCACCGCAGCATTCCCCTCGACGGCCGCTCCGGGGTCCGCGAGGAGGACGGACGCGACATGGTCCGGATGCGGGCGTCGAAGAAGGGCGCCACCATCGCGGTCCGCACCCTGATGTACGACAGCCGTAACGGATACAGCCCTGTGGGGGTGCTGATCCGCACCAACGGCCCGGCGACCCTGGAGATCCGCAAGGACATGTCGCTGAAGCCGTACCACACGGTGAGCCTGCCCGACACCCACGGCAAGTGGCGTTACGTCACGTACGACATGGACCTCGGCATCCTTCACGGGAGCACCGCGGGCGACAACCTGGCGTACTACACGGTCGTCGGCGCCTCGGACGTGAACGTCGACATCGACAGCGTCAACCTCCAGGCCAAGGCCCAGCTCACCCCGCCGACCTTCCCGCAGGGGCAGCGGACCACACTGGTCGGTGTGGCCGGGGCGCCGCTCAAGCGGTCGCTCGCCGCGACCGACTCGGGCGACGAGACCCTCACCTACGAGGCTTCCGGTCTTCCCGAGGGCGCCACGCTCGACAGCACCACCGGAGCGTTCAGCTGGACACCCACCAGCTCCCGGACAGGTGACGTCCACGCGTCCGTCGTCGCCTCCGACGGCAAGACCGACACCGTCCTGAAGCTCGACCTGGTGGTCGCACCGGACCGGGCGGGCGCGCTCACCGCCGCACAGGACGGGTTCGATCCCAAGGCGACGTACGTCCGCGAGCCCCTCCAGGGATTCGAGGACGCGGTGTCCTCCGTCAAGGCCACGATCGACACGGCCGATGACAGCACCTTCCTGGCCGGGCTGGTCACCGTGCAGGACGCGGTGAAAGCGCTGCAACTGCTCAATCCGAAGCTCGCCGACGGCACCCTGAGTTACCCGCCGCTGGTGACCTCGTCCCTGTCCGCACCCAATGTCTGGAACATGACCGACAGTGACATCAACACCTTCTCCGGCGATCTGAAGGCTCCGTTCACGCTGGACTTCGGAACCGGGTTCCGGGTGCGGGCCGACGCGTTCGGGCTACAGGCCCGGTACAACTTCGGCAACCGCTCCCAGGGCGCCAACGTCTACGGGTCGAACGACGGCTCCACCTGGACCCTGCTGACCTCACGAGAGACCACGAACACGACCCCGGACTTCAAGATGGAGACCATCCCGGTTCTCTCCAAGGTCCAAGACAAGGCGTTCCGCTTCCTCAAGGTCCAGGTCGACGACCCGGGCGTGCCCACCGACCCGAGCTACCCCGGGATCTCCTCCTTCGGCGAATTCCGGATCCACGGTTCCCGGATCGAAACAGCGCAGGCCGTCAAGTCGGCGACGCTCTCCTCCAGCAATGACGACCCGGCACGGGCCGTCAACGGCGACAAGGTGACCCTCGACCTGGTGACCACGGATCCACTGGCCAAGGTGAACGTGCGCATCGAGGACACCGACGCGCACGTCACCAGCACCGACAGTGAGCACTGGCGCGCCACGGTGGTGTTGCCGGAAGACGTGGACTTCGGCCGCGCACTGCGCTTCACGGCCGACTACACAACGGCCGACGACGAAATCGGCTCGACGGTCTTCCATACCACCGACGGGTCGTCGCTCCAACTGTGGAACACCCACATCGTGTCCGACCGGATCGACCAGGCCTGGGTCGACGCGTCCACCCCGCAATGGCCGGGCAGCGGCACCACGGCAGCCAACGGATGGCGGATGTTCGACAGCGACATCGCCACCTACACCGATACCACCACCTCGAACGGCTGGGTGACCGTCAAACCGACCGACGGCTCCTCCCTGGCAGCCGACGCCGTGATGATCCGCCCCCGCGCGAAGTACCCGGACCGGGCCAACGGCACGGTGCTACAGGGCTCCACCGACGGCGGGAAAACCTGGACGACCTTCCTGACCATCACGGGCATGACCAGTGACCAGCAGTGGTACACCTTCAAGCTGCCTCAGCGGACCGTGATCCCGATGCTGCGCGTCTACGACGGGCACGGCGGCAACACCAACCTCGCCGAGGTCCAGCTACTACGGTTCGACTCCTCGTCCCAGTAACCCCAGGGCCGCGGACGCTCGGCCCCGGCCCAGCAGTAAGCCCCCTACTCGCGGAGAAACCGCGGGTAGGGGGCCTACGAGCGTCGGCTTACTTCTTCTTGCCCTGGTTCTTGACCGCCTCGATGGCGGCCTTCGCGGCCTCCGGGTCGAGGTAGGTGCCGCCCGGGTTGAGGGGGCGGAAGTCGGCGTCGAGCTCGTAGGAGAGCGGGATGCCGGTGGGGATGTTCAGGCCCGCGATGTCGGCGTCGGAGACGCCGTCGAGGTGCTTGACCAGCGCGCGCAGCGAGTTGCCGTGCGCGGCGATCAGGACCGTACGGCCGGCCAGCAGGTCCGGGACGATGCCGTCGTACCAGTACGGGAGCATGCGCTCGACGACGTCCTTGAGGCACTCGGTGCGCGGCCGCAGCTCCGGCGGGATGGTCGCGTAGCGCGGGTCGTCGGCCTGCGACCACTCGGAGTCGGCCTCGATCGGCGGCGGCGGGGTGTCGTACGAGCGGCGCCAGAGCATGAACTGCTCCTCGCCGAACTCGGCGAGCGTCTGGGCCTTGTCCTTGCCCTGGAGCGCTCCGTAGTGGCGCTCGTTGAGCCGCCAGGAGCGGTGGACCGGGATCCAGTGGCGGTCGGCGGCCTCCAGGGCGAGCTGCGCGGTGCGGATGGCGCGCTTCTGGAGGGAGGTGTGGAGCACGTCGGGGAGCAGGCCGGCGTCCTTGAGCAGCTCACCGCCGCGGACTGCCTCCTTCTCACCCTTCTCGTTGAGATTGACGTCCACCCAGCCGGTGAACAGGTTCTTCGCGTTCCACTCGCTCTCGCCGTGGCGGAGGAGGATCAGCTTGTACGGTGCGTCGGCCATGCCGTCGAGCCTACTTGACCCTACTTGACCCGCATGAACGCCCCGATTGACACACCCGGTCAATCCGGTGGCGCACGGGGGACGCGGTCGGTAATTTGCGGCTAGCACTTGCGCCACTTACATCCCGCGCACTGGGGGTCGCCCGATGTCCGTCGCCGTACCGTCCGTCGCCCGGATGAGGCAGGCAGCGAGGGAGAGCGTCTCGGGGCTGCCGCGGGCGTTCTGGTGGCTGTGGACCTCCACGCTGGTGAACCGGCTGGGCGGCTTCGTCGCTCCGTTTCTGGCCATGTACCTGACCGTGGACCGCGGCTACTCGGCCACGTACGCCGGTCTGGTCGGCGCGCTGCACGGGCTGGGCGGGGCGGTGTCGGCGGTGGGTGCCGGGGTCATGACGGACCGGCTGGGGCGGCGTCCCACGCTGCTCATCTCGCAGAGCGCCACGGCGGTCAGCGTCGCCGTGCTCGGCTTCGTCCAGGATCCGGCCGCGATCGCCGCCGTCGCCTTCCTCGTCGGCATGGCGTACAACGGGTCGCGGCCCGCGGTGCAGGCCATGATGGCCGACATCGTCGCCCCCGAAGACCGGATCCGCGCCTTCTCGCTCAACTACTGGGCCGTCAACCTCGGCTTCGCGTTCTCCGCGACCGTGGCCGGGCTGATCGCCGAGCACGGCTATCTGGCGCTGTTCCTGGGCGAGGCGATCATGACGCTGCTGTGCGCCGTCGTCGTCTTCGTCAAGCTGCCGGAGTCCCGCCCGGTGCGGGAGGACGGGGAGGACGGGGCGATGGGGCCGGCGGTGGACGAGCCGGAGGCCGGGCTCGGGGCCGTGCTACGCGACCGCGGGTTCATGGCCGTGGTGGCGCTGTCGTTCCTGATCGCGACGATCATCCAGCAGGGTTTCGTGGGGCTGCCCGTGGCGATGGGCGCGAGCGGCCTGTCCAGCTCGGACTTCGGGCTGGCGGTCGCCGCGAACGGGGTGCTGATCGTGGCCCTGCAGATCCCGGTCACCCGGTTCATCGAGCACCGCGAGCCCACCCGGCTGTTGGTCGGCGCCGCGCTGCTGATCGGCTACGGCTTCGGGCTCACCGCCTTCGCCGGGTCCGTCGGGATGTACGCCCTGACCGTGTGCGTCTGGACCATCGGCGAGATCATCAACACCCCGATCCAGATGGGGCTCGTGGCCCGGCTCTCCCCGACCCACGGGCGCGGCCGCTACCAGGGCGTCTATGTGCTCTCCTGGTCGCTCGCGGCGCTCGTCGCCCCGCTCGCGGGCGGGACGGTGATCGACCACTACGGGGCGGATGTGCTCTGGGCGGCGTGCGCGGTGACGGGAACGCTGGCCGCGGCCGGGTACGCGGTACTGATGCGGGCAATCCCGGCCGGCTGAGGCGCCGGGCGGGTCACGGGGTGTGGCGCCTGGGCACCAGCGACTCGAGGTCGAAGCTCGGCCGCAGCGACAGCCCGGGTGTCCAGATCGGGCCCGTGGGCAGCAAGCGGGTCGGGATGCCACCAGAGATTCCGCCCGAGGCTCCGCCCGGCATCTCCCCGGGCAGGCCGGTGCCGCCTGGCACCGGGTCGTAGGTGGCGGTCGGGGTCACCGGCTGCCACGCCGGCCTCGGGGACGGCCGCTCCTCGCGGTCGGCCCACAGCAGCCAGGACACGCCCGTCAGCCCCAGCAGCACGGTGAGCGCCAGCACCCGGATGCCGGAGATACGCCGCCGGGCGGGCTCGTCCACGCCGGGGGCGATGCTGATGGCCGCCTTCTTCACCGGCTCCCGCGCCGCGTCTCCCGCCACCCCCGGCAGCGGCGCCCGCTCGTTCACCCCCAGCGCGGCCAGGTACAGGGCGAGGCGCTGGGTCTGGCCCGGCTCGCGTACGGCGGTGTCGGCCCAGTCCCGGATCGTCCCGGGCGCGAGGCCCTCGGGCGGCACGAGGGTGCCCGGGCCGGTCCAGTTCATCGTCCAGTGCGCGCTTCCCCGCGCGACCAGCTGCGCCCCGATCAGCACGTACAGCGCCTGAGAGAGCAAGCCCAGCGGATCCCGCCCGGCCGGGCTCTCGACGTCCGGCACACGGCCACCCAGGGCGCGGGCGAGCGGCATCCGCCGTCCGCTGTCGAGCAGGCGCAGGACCTGGTGGATGGTCAGCCGGGACGATCCGCTGATCCCCGCGGCCTTCTCGACCGTACGGACCGCCTCCGCCAGCGGCGTCAGCAGCCGCGTCGCCCGGTGCTCGGCCAGCAGCCCGAGCCACTCCCGCCACGGCATCGTCCGAGCTGTTCCCAGGCCGGGGTACAGCGTGCGGCCCAGTTCCACCGCGTACCCCGACGGAACGTCGAGCGGCTCGGCGACGCCGACGCCGCCCCCGGCGGGCCGGTCGGGGAGGCGGGCCAGGCGGGAGAGGCGGGTGGCCAGGTCGGGGTGCGGGTCGTCGCGGTCGGCGGGCCGCTCGGCGGCCCGCGCCCGGAGCGCGGCGAACGGCTCGCGCAGCTCGGGGGCCTCCACCATGTGGGCGAAGGCGCGGAACGGATCGTCCGGTACGCGCCCCTCGGCCCGGCGTACGGGGGTGAGGAAGCCCGCGCCGAACTCCAGCCAGGCCTGTTCCAGCGCGGCAGCGGAGCGCAGGGCGTCGGCGACGGTCCGCGCCCCGGCCACCCGGGCGGCCTCGCGGTCGGCCTCGATCTCCTGCCGCCGCCGGACCGGCCGGGTGAGCAGGCGGAAGACGCGCGTATAGCCGCGGAGCAGCAGCAGCGGGCCGCCCGCGTACAGCCGCACCAGGTCGTTGGCGGCCGCCGCGCTCCGGACCGCGTCACAGGCCGCGGCCAGCCCGGCCGTGCCGCGGTGGGCGAGGGTGCCGAAGCGGCCGTGGCGGCGGGAGAAGTGGCCCAGTTCGTGCGCGAGCACCGCGCGCAGCTCGGCGGGCGGCAGCCCCGCCAGCAGGGGCAGGCCGAGGTAGAGGGTGCGGCGGCCGGGCAGCAGCCCGAGGAACGAGGCGTGCTCGGTGACCGAGGCGTTGACCTCGGCGGTCAGCCGGATGGCGTCCGGCGGGGCGGTGCCCACGCTCCCGGCCAGCTCATCGACGGCCGCCCACAGCGCCGGGGCCCTGCGCCGGCTCACCCACACCGTGTCCTCCGGCGGCGCGGCGGGCCGCGCGGTGCGCACCACCGCCCACACCATGCCCCACACGATCGGCGCGAAGGCGGCGCACGCCAGGATGACCGAGGTCGGCGGCGCCTGGCTCTCCGGCGCCCCGGCGCTCCATAACCCCAGCACCAGGAACGCCAGCCACACCAGCACCAGCAGCGCGACCAGGGCGTAGAAGACGACCAGCAGCGCCAGGGCCAGCACGGCACGGGCGGCGGCAATGGCGGCGGCGAGCGCGGCGGCGATCATCTGCGCCCCCGCAAGCCGTCCAGCAGCCACTCGGCGGCGCCGCGCAGCGCCGTGGACAGCGGGTCCGTCCGTACGCCGGGGACCAGGGAGTCGCCGGGCCGGCCGAGCTCCGGGGAGACGTCGAGTAACAAGCTGAGCCGGGCGCGGGCCTTGTGCAGATTGCTGCCGACGCTCCCCGCGCTGATGCCGAGTGCGGCGCCGATCTCCGCGTAGCTCATGCCCTCCAGGGAGTGCATCACGACCACCTGGCGCTGGCGCGGCGGCAGCATGCCGAGCGCGCGCAGCGCGGCCAGCGCCTCCGCGGTCTCCTCCACGGTGGCGCCGGTGGCGGCCGACACGGTGAGTTCGGTCGGCTTCCACCGGAACCACCAGCGCCGGCCGTCGCGCGAGAGCTTGCGGCGCATGGTGGTCGCGACCCAGCCCTCCGGTGAGGCGCACGCCCGCACCGTCGGCCAGCGGCGCATCGCCTCGATGAACGCCTCCTGGACGGCGTCCTCGGCGTTCTGCCGATTGCCGCTGAGCATCACCGCGCGGGCGGCGAGCCAGGGGTAGGTGCGGGCGTAGAACTCCTCGAACTCCTCGAACCCCTCGTCGGCCGTGGTCCCTTCGACCGCCTCACTCATGCCCGGCCCCTCTCCCCGGGGCGCCGACGGCCGGTTCAGGGGAGGAGCCGGACGAGCCGGACGAGCCGAACGAGCCGGAGCGGACGGTCAGCGCCGCGCCGTCCGCACGGTGATCGGTGAGCACGGTGCCCGGCCCCGACCTGGTCATCAACTCGACCAGCATGCGCGCGCGGACCCGTTCGCCCGAGCGCGCCGCCAGCCAGCGGATGACATCCCCTATCAGCCGCAGCACCCCCATTGTCACGACCGTTGTCATCATCAGCCACGGATTGTCCATGAACACCGTCTTGTCTCCCTTGACGCTTCCCGGTCGGCGACCGGTTCACCAGGAAGAGACCTCGACGGCCGGAATTCTTTACGGCGAATCGCCAGAAATTCTGGGCGACTTGTCAGCGCAGGTCGCGGGGGGGGTGAGGGTGTGCGGGGGGGGGCGGCCGGGTGCCGCGCTCAGGCCTCGCGGGTCAGATGGGCGAACGCCGCCAGGTTCCGCGTGGACTCGCCACGCGCCGTACGCCACGCGTACTCCTTGCGGATCGCGCTCGCGAATCCCATCTCCAGCAGCGTGTTGAAGCTGCCGTCGGCGTTCTCCAGCACCGTGCCGAGTACCCGGTCCAGCTCATCCGGCGTGACCGCCGCCAGCGGCAGCCGCCCCACCAGATAGATGTCACCGAGCTGGTCGATCGCGTAACTCACCCCGTACAGGCGGGTGTTGCGCTCCAGCAGCCAGCGGTGCACGGCCTCGTGGTTCTCGTCCGGGCGGCGGACGACGAAGGCGTTGACCGACAGCGAGTGGCGGCCCAGGCGCAGCGAACAGGTCGTGGACAGCTTGCGGGTGCCGGGCAGCGTGACGACGTACGTGCCGTCGGCCGGGGTCTCCCACTCCAGCTCGGCATCGCGCAGCGTCCGCTCGATCACGGCCCTGGCGGCTTCGTTCCCGGCCTGGTTCCCGGTCTGGTTCCCGGCCTGGTTCCTGGTGTCGTTCCTGGCCTCGGCGTCACCCATGCACCGATCGTAGGCGACGGTACCCGCGCATCGCCTCCGCGTAGACGTCCGCCGTCGCCGCGGCGGCCCTGTCCCAGCCGAAGCGCTCGGCATGGTGGGCGGCGCCGGTGCCCAAACGTTTCAGCAGACCGGGGTCGTCGGCGAGGCGGCGCAGCGCCCGGGCGTAGTCGGCGGGGTCGTGGCCGGACACCAGGATGCCGCTGCGCCCGTCCCGTACGGCCACGGGCAGGCCGCCCACCTCGGCGGCGACCACCGGTGTGCCACAGGCCTGCGCCTCGACCGCCACCAGCCCGAACGACTCGCTGTAGGAGGGCATGACCAGCACGGACGCCGCCCGGTACCAGTCCGCCAGCTCGTCCTGCGCGCAGGGCGGCCGGAAGCGGACCACGTCGCTGACGCCGAGCCGGGCCGCGAGCTTGTGCAGCTCCTCCGGCTTCGCCAGCCCGCTGCCGCTCGGCCCGCCGACCACCGGGACGACGAGCCGCTCGCGCAGGCGCGGGTCCTCGTCCAGCAGGCGGGCCACCGCGTGCAGCAGGATGTCGGGCGCCTTCAGCGGCTGGATGCGCCCGGCGAACAGGGGTATCAGCGCCTCGGGCGGCAGGCCCAGGCGGGCGCGGGCGGCGGCGCGGCCGTCGGCGGGCCGGAAGCGTTCGAGGTTGACCCCGGGGTGGACGACGGCGACCAGCTCGGGGTCCGCTCCGTAGTGGCGCACCAGCTCGGCCGCCTCCTCGGCGGTGTTGGCTATGAGCCGGTCGGCGGCCCCGACGATCTGCTCCTCGCCGATGACCCGGGCGGCGGGCTCCGGGGTGTCCCCCTCCGCGAGGGCGGCGTTCTTGACCTTGGCCATGGTGTGCATGGCGTGGACGAGCGGCACCCGCCAGCGCTCGGCGGCCAGCCAGCCGACGTGGCCGGAGAGCCAGTAGTGGGAGTGGACGAGGTCGTAGTACCCGGGGCGGTGCCCCGCCCAGGCCCCCATGACCCCGTGGGTGAACGCGCACAGCTGGGCCGGGAGGTCCTCCTTGGCCAGCCCCTCGTACGGCCCCGCGTCCACATGCCGTACGAGCACGCCTGGCGCGAGCTCGACGGTGGGCGGGAGTGTGCCGGTGGTGGCGCGGGTGAAGATCTCCACCTCGATGTCGATGGCGGCCAGCCGCTTGGCGAGCTCCACGATGTAAACGTTCATGCCCCCCGCGTCACCGGTGCCGGGCTGGTGCAGCGGCGAGGTGTGCACGCTGAGCATCGCGATCCGGCGTGGCCGGCGCCCGACGCGTCTCAGGCGCTGATGGTGCGGCTTGCCGAGAACTCCGTGCGAACGGCCTCGCAAGCCGCCGAGCCGGGAAATAGGCTGGCTCACCGCGCGATCCTCCTTGCCGGGGCGGACTCGGGTAGCGGAATCCGGACGTGCCCTGCCAACCCCTCAACACCGGAACCTCTCGTTCCCATTTCCGCTTTGCCAAAGCGTGACGTTCTGGGGGGCAGATGCTCCGGGGGCGGGGGTTCTGGGGCTGGATACTGCGGCGCTTAGGCTCGGCGCATGTCTGTCCGCGTCCCCCCGCAGCCCTCCCCGCCGCCGGGCCGGCCCATCGGGTCGGCGACCCGGGGGACCACCAACCCCAACCGGCTGCGCCGCATGGACCGGTGGATCGCCGCCGCCCACGGCCCCGCGCTGCGCCGCGCCGAGGCGCCCGTCGCCGTCGACCTGGGGTACGGGGCCGCGCCGTGGACCGCCGTCGAGCTGCTGGTCAGGCTGCGTACGGTGCGACCGGACGCCCGGGTCGTGGGGGTCGAGATCGACCCGGACCGCGTCGCCGCCGCCCGCCCCTACCGCCGGGAGGGGCTGGACTTCGCGCACGGCGGGTTCGAGGTGCCGCTGCCGGACGGCGCGCGGCCCGCGCTGATCCGGGCGGCCAATGTGCTGCGGCAGTACGACGAGGGCGAGGTCGCGGACGTATGGCGGCGGCTGTGCGCACGGCTGGCGCCGGGCGGGCTGCTGGTGGAGGGGACCTGCGACGAGATAGGGCGGCGGCATGTGTGGGTCGCCCTCACCCCGCACGGTCCGCGCACCGTGACCTTCGCGGCGCGGCTCGGCTCCCTGGACCGCCCGTCCGACCTGGCCGAACGGCTGCCGAAGGCGCTCATCCACCGCAATGTGCCGGGCGAGCCGGTGCATGCCTTCCTGCGCGACTTCGACCGCGTCTGGGCGGCCGCCGCCCCGTACGCCGCGCTGAGCGCTCGCCAGCGCTGGATACGCAGCGCCGAGGCGCTGCGCGCCGCGGGCTGGCCGCTCGTGGACGGCCCGCGGCGTTGGCGCCAGGGCGAGGTGACCGTCAGCTGGGAGGCTCTGGCGCCACGCTCGTGACCCCGCCTGTGCCCGTCCCCGTGCCCGGCCCCGTGCCCGGCGCCGCCCCCGTACCCGCGCCCGCTCCCTGGGCGCCTCCGCCCAGATACTCCTCGCTGATCTCCTTCGGCCCGAACGGCCACACCTTCTCGAACCGCGCCCAGAGCACGAACGCCACGCACCCCGCCGCGACCCAGGCCAGCGACCATTCGATGGGGTGGCGCCCGGGCGAGTTCTTGTCCGCGTACCCGTAGATCACCAGCCAGCCGACCAGCGCGACCAGGCTCGGCACCGGATACAGCCACATCCGGTACGGGCGCCGCAGCGCGGGCTGGCGACGGCGCAGCACCGTCAGGGCGAGGATCTGCGCCAGCGCCTGCACGATCACCATCACGGTGGTGAGCAGCTGGATGAGCGTGGCCAGGTCGGTGTGGCGGCCGATGAGGAAGCCGACGGCGGTGACCACGCCCATCGTGGCCAGGCCCAGCACGGGGAACCGATGGCGCGGATGGAGCGTGCCGTACGGGCGGAAGAAGACGCGCTCGCGGGCGGCGTCGTACGGGACGCGGGAGCCGCCGAGCAGCCCAGCGAAGACGGACGCGAAGGCCGTGACCAGGATGAGGACCGTGACGACATCGGCCGCGCCCTTCCCCCAGGTCTCCTCCAGGACCGCGGACGCGACGGACTTGGACGCCACCGAGTTCGGATCGAGCATCTGATGCCAGTCGACGACGCCGAGGGTGCCGATCTGGAGCAGCAGATAGATGCCCATGATGCCGAGGATCGAGGCGACGATCGCGCGCGGCAGGGTGCGGCCGGGGTCCTTGATCTCGGCGCCCATGTACGCGGCGGTGTTGTAGCCGAGGTAGTCGTAGATGCCGATGGTCAGCCCCGCCGCGAAGCCGGTCCAGAACGCTCCGGACCCCAGGTCGAAGGCGTGCGCGGGGTAGGTGAAGGCCTTGTCCGCGTCGAAGTCGCTGAGCGCCGCGGCGATCACCAGCACCACCGAGCAGATCATCACGCCCCACATCACGGCGGTGATCTTGGCGATGTGCTCCACGCCGCGCCACAGCAGCGCCACGACGAGGACGATGACGCCGAGCCCGACCAGGTCGCCCTGCGTCTGCGTCATGCCGCTCCACAGATACCCGAGGTACTGCACAAGACCGACCACGCCGGTGGACATGATCAGCGGAATGAACAGCATCGCCGTCCAGACGAACAGAAACGGCATCAGCTTGCCGCTGCGGTACTGGAAGGCCTGGCGCAGATAGACATAGCTGCCCCCGGCCCCCGGCAGCGAGGCGCCCAGCTCGGCCCAGATCAGCCCGTCCGCCAGCGCCAGCACCGCGCCCGCGAGAAACCCGATGACGGCCTGCGGCCCGCCGAAGGCGTCGACCATGAGCGGGATGGTCACGAACGGGCCGATGCCGCACATCTGGCTCATGTTGATGGCCGTGGCCTGGAACAGCCCGATACGGCGGACGAAGCCACCCCCGCCGTCTCCGCCGCCCCCGCCGCTCCCCCCGCCCGGCGGGGTCTTGCTCAGCGCTGGTCCTCCAGCCATCTGGACCTCCCTGGCTCGCCGTGCGAGTGTGATTAAGTTAAGGAGCCTTACTTGATGAGTCAAGGGTCGGAACAGCCCTGGAACCGACAGCGGCTGCGCAGCAACAACGAGCGCCTGCTGCTGGCCCGGCTGCGCGCCGAGGGCCCCGCCTCCCGGGCCCAGCTCGCCCGCGACACGGGCCTGTCCAAACCGACGGTCTCCAGCGCGCTGGGCGCCCTCGAAGAGGCCGGTCTTGTACGCGAGGCGGGCCGGCAGGCGCCGCCGGAGCGGGGCAGGGTCGCCGTGCTGTACGAGCCGGACCCGACCGCCGGCTACGTCCTCGGCCTGGACATCGGACGGGCCTGGCTGCGCGTGGCCGCCGCCGACCTGGACGGCACCGTCGTCGCGCGCGCCGAGGTGCGCAACCGCGGCCGCAGCGCCGCCGCCATGGCGGACCTCACCGTCGCCGCGGCCCACCGGGTCGTCGCGGACGCCGGGGTGGACCCGGCCCTGGTCGCGCACGCCGTCGTCGGCGTACCCGGCGTGTACGACCCCGAGCGGCGGCGGGTGCGCTACGCCGGAAACCTGCCGGGGTGGGGGCGCGCGGGCCTGCTGGACCGGATGCGCGAGGAGTTGGGCACGCCCCTGTCGGTGCACAACGACGCGAACCTGGCGGCGCTCGGCGAGTACACCTTCGGCGCGGGGAAGGGCAGCAGACTCTTCGTCTACGTGCTGGTCGGCACCGGCCTGGGCATGGGCGTGGTCGCCGACGGGCGGCTGTTCACCGGCGCGCACGGGGCCGCCGGGGAGATCGGCTTCCTGCCGCTGCTGCCCCGGGTGGGCGGCCCCGACAGCGCTCCGGAACGGCAGGGGCTTGAGGGCGCCGTCGCGGCCGAGGCGGTCGTACGGGCCGCCCGGGAGCTCGGCATGTCAGGGACCAGGTCCGAGCCGCTGACCGCCAAGGCCGTCTTTGACGCGGCACGGGACGGCGTGGCGCCCGCGCTGGAGGCCGTACGGCAGGAGGCCGAGCGGCTGGCCCACGTGGTCGCGGCCGTCGCGGCCGTGCTCGACCCGGACCTGGTGGTGCTCGGCGGCGGCGTCGGCCACAGCGCGGACCTGCTGCTGCGGACGGTGGAGCCGACCCTCCAGCGGATCGGGCCGCTGCGGCCGAAGGTGGCGCCGAGCGCGCTCGGGGAGGACGCGGTGCTGCTGGGCGCGGTGGCAACGGGTCTTGAGGCGGCCCGGGAACGGGTGTTCACCCGTACCCGGGAGGGCGGCGAGTAGCGCGAGGAGCCGTCCCGCTACCCCACTGCCCTACTCGCCGCGCCTACCCCACCGGCACCGCGCGGGCCAGCGCCCGCAGCGCCTCGGCCGTCGGGGACCCCTTCCGCACCGCGTAGGTGCAGAGCACCTGGCCGGGGTCCGAGGGCAGTACGAAGGCCTCGTACGTCACCTCCAGGTCCCCCACCACCGGGTGCCGGATCCGCTTCGTACCGCTGGTCCGCTCCTGCACCGTCTGGGTCTCCCACCGCTGCCGGAACTCCTCACTCCGGTCCAGCAGCTCATGGACGACCTGGCACACCCGGAGGCTGTCGGGGTGGCGCCCGACCTCCGCCCGCAGGCTCGCCACCGTCTCGTCGGCGACCTTGTCCCACTCCGGGTGCAGGGCCTTGGCGTCCGGGTGGAGGAAGACCAGCAGGGAGGAGTTGCGCTCCCGCTCCGGGAGCGCGGCGTAGTCGAAGGAGACCCGGCCGCCCAGCAGATTCCAGGCGAGGATGTCCCCGCCAGGCCCGAACACGAACGCGGGCACGGCCTCGTCCATGGCGTCCAGCAGCAGCCGGACCTCGGGCCGCACGCGCGGCCGGGGACCGGCGTCCAGCGTCCGGCCGTGCCGCCCGGGCAGCGTGATGTTGCGCAGATACGTGTGCTCGGGCGGCGTCAGCCGCAGCGCCCGGGCCAGGCCGTCCACCACCGAGTCGGACACGGTCGGGGCGCGGCCCTGCTCGATGCGCGTGTAGTAGTCGACGCTGATCCCCGCGAGCTGCGCGACCTCCTCACGGCGCAGCCCCCGCACCCGGCGCCGTACGACCCCGTCGGGCAGCCCCAGCTCCGCGGGGTCGAGCGCCGCGCGCCGCACTCTCAGGAACGCCTTGATCTCCGGTTCGGCATCGCCCATCGCTCCATTATCCGCGCGGGTACCCGGAAGGCACCCATCCAGGTGGTTCTGCCGGACCCAGGTTGAACCGGGCCTGGTCCCTCCACGGCACGGGCTGAAGGCTGTCACCGAAGCCAACGCATAAGGCGAACGCATCCAGCGAACCCATCCACGTGAGGCGGAATCCCATGAAGCGCAGAATTCTCGGCGGCACCGGCATCTCGGTCAGCGAATACGCCCTCGGCGCGATGATGTTCGGGAGCTGGGCCAACCAGGACCACGACGACTCGGTGCGGATCATCCACCGCGCACTGGACGCCGGCATCAACTTCGTCGACACCGCCGACGTCTACTCCTCCGGCGAGTCGGAGGTCGTCGTCGGCAAGGCGCTCAAGGGGCGCCGCGAGGAGGTCGTCCTGGCGACCAAGGTCCACAGCTCGATGGGGCCGGACGAGAACCACAGCGGCAACTCACGGCGCTGGATCGTCCGCGAGATCGAGAACAGCCTGCGCCGCCTCGGCACCGACTACATCGACCTCTACCAGATCCACCGGCCCGACCCGACGACCGACATCGACGAGACCCTCGCGGCCCTGTCCGACCTGGTCCGGGCGGGCAAGGTGCGGGCCGTGGGCTCCTCCACCTTCCCGGCGGAACAGATCGTGGAGGCCCAGTGGGCCTCCGAGCGGCGCGGCCATGTCCGCTTCCGCAGCGAGCAGCCGCCGTACTCGATCCTGGCCCGCTCGGTGGAGGCGGCGGTGCTGCCGACCGCCCAGAAGTACGGGATGGGCGTCCTGACCTGGGGCCCGCTCTCCGCGGGCTGGCTGTCCGGCCGCTACACCAAGGCCTCCGACATCGACCTGACCGGCGGCCGGGCGGCCATCGAGAAGCACAAGTTCGACCCCTCGCTGCCGGAGAACGCGCGCAAGCTGGAGGCCGTCAGCGAACTCGCCGAGCTGGCCTCCGACGCCGGGCTCTCGCTGCCGCACCTGGCCATCGCGTTCGTACGGTCCCACCCGGCCATCACCTCGGTGATCATCGGGCCGCGCACGATGGAGCAGCTGGAGGACCTGCTCGCGGGGGCGGACGCGGAGCTGAGCGAGGACGTCCTCGACCGCATCGACGAGATCGTGCCGCCCGGCACGGACCTGAACCGGGCCGACAGCTACTACGTGCCGCCGGCGCTGGCCGACAAGGCGCGGCGTCGGCGGCGGCCGGGGGCGGGGGCGGCCTGAGGGACCGGCCCACCCGGACCTTTCACTCCGCCCCGCCGGGGCGGGGAGCCGTCCGTGAGCGCAGCGTGTCCAGGAAGGCATCGACCAGCACCCGGTCGTGGTCATGTGTCAGCCGCTCACGGGCCGCGTCCGGGGGGAGCCATGCGAGCAGGTCGACCTCGTCGTTGGGTACGAACGCCGCGTCGGCCGCACCATCCGCCGCCTCAGCCACCCCAGCCGCCTCCGCCGCCCAGTAATCGACCTCCTTGGGGCGGCCCTTGGCCAGGTAGCGCACGGTGGGCAGCGCGGCCCCCGGGACGCAGACCACGCCGGTCTCCTCCAGCACCTCGCGC
This sequence comes from Streptomyces sp. NPDC021225, assembly GCF_044332865.1. Classification (NCBI taxonomy): domain Bacteria; kingdom Bacillati; phylum Actinomycetota; class Actinomycetes; order Kitasatosporales; family Streptomycetaceae; genus Streptomyces; species Streptomyces sp. NPDC021225. Next base: position 549,701 of record NZ_JBIRPV010000007.1, read on the forward strand.
AGCGCGCCGTCCAGCGGCTCCTCGCCCGGCTTGAGCTTGCCTTTCGGGTGCGACCAGTCGTCGTAGCGCGGTCTGTGGACGAGCGCGATCTCCGGCCGGCCGTCGCGCGGGGAACGCCGCCACAGGACGCACCCCGCCGCGCGGATCACCGAGTTCTCAACCATGCGCCGACCTCCCTGTCCAGCCTGTCCAGCTCGGTCCGTCAGGACGCCGAGACCACCAGCCGGTGCCAGATCCGCCCGAAGGCGAAGCGGGCGGCCTCGACCTCGTGTCGTTGGTCGGCGTGCAGCACGCCGAGGGCGTAGGCGGTGGCGGGGGCGATCCTGGGCGTCCGCGCCGCGGCGGCTGCGGCGGCCGCCGCCTCGGACGCGTCCCGGTGCCGTTCGAGGGCCTGCCCGGCGGCCAGCAGCCGTACGGACAGCGAGGGGTCGGCGTCCACCGGCCCGGTGCCCTCCGGCCGCTGCCCCGCGTCGAGCACCTCCAGCGCGTAGCGCCGCAACCGCACCAGCTGCCGCACCTGGTGCCAGGGCGCGTCCTGCCGCTCGCTGGCGGGCGGGGCATCGGCGGCCGGGGTGGCGGCGAGGCCGTGGACCAGCGCCTCCGCGTTGTACGGATGCCCGGCCCGGCCCAGCGGCAGCGTCTCGGCCGCCTCCACCAGCCGCCGGTGCGCCAGCTCCGCGAGCGGGGGCAGCGACAGCTCGGCGGGACGGGTCGCGGCGGCCGCGTCGAGGGGGACCTCGGAGGCCAGCAGCGCGACGGCGTCGGCCACCGCGTGGAAGCGGGAGGAGCCGAGCGCCTGGAGGGCCGCGGTGTGCGCGCGGGTCCGCGCGAGGGTGAGCTGGCGCTCCAGAAGGGCCCCGGCCCGCGCGGCCCCGACCGTCAGCGCCCCGCCCCTGGCCTCGTCCGCGCCGCCGCCCGGCTGCTGCTTCCCCCCGCCGCCGCGCTGCCCGGCCACAGTCGTCGTCCCGGCCTCGCGCTGCGCCGGTGCCGCGGCGGCCGGGGGCTGAGCCATGTCCCGTACGGCGTCACCGCCCGCGTCCGGCGGCGGGTCCTGCGGGGCGTCGGCCGTCAGGGAGACGCTGCGGCGGGCCGCGCGGGGCGAGCGCTGCGCCGCCGCGTCCCCCGCCCCCGCATCTGCCCGCGCATCCCCCGCCGCGTCCCCCAGCCCGTCCATCGCCTCATCCGCCGGGGCGCCCGCGCCCGAGAGCCGGTGCAGCGCGCCGCGCAGCCGGTTCAGGCGCGCCGCGTAGGCGTGCTCCAGGGCCAGCGTGGCGGACAGCCACACCAGCTCGGAGCGGAGGTGATCGGCCCAGGCCGTGTCGGCGAGCGGGCGGTAGACCCACAGCGTGCCGCTGATCCGCCGCGCGCAGCGGCGCAGCAGCCGGGCGGCCTCGGCCGCCTCCTCGGCGTCCACCCCGCTCTCCCGCTGCTGCCGCAGGCTGCGCAGAAAGTCCCCGGCCTGGGCGTTCAAGTACCACGACAGCACATCGCCCGCCGTCGCCGCCGCGAGCGCGGGTCCGACCGCAGGCCCGACCGCCGGCCCGGCCGCTGCCTCGGCCCCCATCACACCGTCCGTCATGTCGTACCCCCCAGGGCCGAAGGCAGCGGCGGGTGGAGCGCCTTGCGGCCGGCCGGCCCTCGTAACCCCGACCGGCGACGACAGATCATGTCGCTGTACCACGCCGTCGCCTCCGGGCGTCTATGAGCATTTCCTGTACGTTCCGCAGCGGCTGTCCGTCCGCGTCCGTCGCGTGCCGCGTCCACTCGCCGTCCGGGCCCAGGTGCCAGGAGGAGGTGGAGTCGGACATGCCGGTCTCCAGCAGACGGTTGAGTGAGGCGCGGTGGGCGGGGTCGGTGACCCGCACCAACGCCTCGATCCGCCGGTCCAGATTGCGGTGCATCATGTCGGCGCTGCCGAGCCACACCTCGGGCTCCCCGCCGTTCCCGAACGCGAAGACGCGCGAATGCTCCAGGAACCGGCCCAGGATCGAGCGGACCCGGATGTTCTCCGAGAGCCCGGGGACCCCCGGCCGCAGCGCGCAGATGCCGCGCACCCACACATCCACCGGCACACCCGCCTGCGAAGCCCGGTAGAGCGCGTCGACGATGGCCTCGTCGACCATCGAGTTGACCTTGATCCGCACGTAGGCGGGCCGCCCCGCCCGGTGGTGGGTGATCTCCCGGTTGATCCGGCTGATCAGCCCGTCGCGCAGCGACCTGGGGGCGACCAGCAGCCGCTGGTAGTTCTCCCGCCGGGAGTAGCCGCTCAACCGGTTGAACAGGTCGGACAGGTCGGTGCCGACCTTCGGGTCGGCGGTCAGCAGCCCCAGGTCCTCGTACAGCCGGGCCGTCTTCGGGTGGTAGTTGCCGGTGCCGACGTGGCAGTAGCGGCGCAGCGTCTCGCCTTCCTGGCGGACCACCAGCGACAGCTTGCAGTGGGTCTTCAGCCCGACCAGGCCGTAGACCACATGGCAGCCGGCCTCCTCCAGCTTGCGCGCCCACTTGATGTTCGCCTGCTCGTCGAAGCGGGCCTTGATCTCGACGAGGACCAGCACCTGCTTGCCGGACTCGGCGGCGTCGATGAGCGCGTCGACGATCGGCGACTTGCCGGAGGTGCGGTAGAGCGTCTGCTTGATCGCGAGCACGTCGGGGTCGGCGGCCGCCTGCTCCAGGAAGGCCTGGACGGAGGTGGAGAAGGAGTCGTACGGGTGGTGCAGCAGCACGTCCCGCTCGCGCATCGCGGCGAAGATGTCGGGCGCGGAGGCGGACTCGACCTCGGCGAGGTCCCGGTGCGTCCCGGCCACGAACTTCGGGTACTTCAGCTCCGGCCGGTCCAGCGCGGCTATCCCGAACAGCCCGGTCAGGTCCAGCGGCCCCGGCAGCGGATAGACCTCGGCCTCGGAGATCTTCAGCTCGCGTACCAGCAGGTCGAGGACGTACGGGTCGATGGACTCCTCGACCTCCAGGCGCACCGGGGGCCCGAAGCGACGCCGCAGCAGCTCCTTCTCCAGGGCCTGGAGCAGGTTCTCCGCGTCGTCCTCCTCGACCTCCAGGTCCTCGTTGCGGGTCACCCGGAACATGTGGTGCGCCAGCACCTCCATGCCGGGGAACAGCTCCTCCAGGTGCGCCGCGATCACGTCCTCCAGCGGGACGTACCGCTGCGGCGACGCCTCCAGGAACCGCGAGAGCAGCGGCGGGACCTTCACACGTGCGAAGTGATCATGCCCGCTCACCGGGTTGCGCACCACGACCGCGAGGTTGAGGGAGAGCCCGGAGATATACGGGAAGGGGTGCGCCGGGTCCACGGCCAGCGGCGTCAGGACCGGGAAGATCTGCTGGCGGAAGAGCGTGAAGAGGCGGGACTGCTCGTCCTCCGTGAGATCACGCCAGCGGATCAGATGGACACCCTCGTCGCCGAGCGCGGGCGCGACGTCCTGCTGGAAGCAGGCCGCGTGCCGGGCCATGAGTTCGCGCGACCGGTTCCAGATCAGGTCAAGGACCTCGCGGGGCTGTAGCCCGGAGGCGGAGCGGGTGGCGACGCCGGTCGCGATGCGCCGCTTGAGGCCCGCGACCCGCACCATGAAGAACTCGTCCAGGTTGCTCGCGAAGATCGCGAGGAAGTTCGCCCGCTCCAGCAGCGGCGTGTTCGGGTCCTCGGCGAGCTCGAGCACCCGCTCGTTGAACGCCAGCCAGCTGCGCTCACGGTCGAGGAACCGCCCCTGGGGCAGCTGCTCCTCGCCCTCCACGCCCTCGGCGTCGTCGACCTCGTACGAGTCCAGGTCGCCGTCGAGGTCCGGGTCGAGATTCCGGACCGGCGGCGCGGCGACGGCATGCGGCCGGTGCGCCGCGATCGAACCGACCGAGGGCTGAGGCTGGTGCTGCGGGTGAGTCTGCTCGTGGACGGATGCCTGACCGCTGGAGTGGTTCATGTCCTCATTGTTCCGCGCCGGAGGCGGGAACGGCGTCCCGGAAGACGGTGCTGAAGCGGCACGGAGCCTCCGGTTCGAGGGGGTCGGCGCGGCGGGCTGCATTCAGCGATGCTCGCAACCGAGTTTGAATCGCCGGTAACGGAGACATGGCGCGTAGGAAATCGCGATCCATCCCGCAGGCGACCCACGCCCCCGACGCGCCCCCGATACCCCGGTCGGGCCCCGGTCAGACCTCCGGTCAGGTCTCCGTGCGGTACATGAGATCCGTCTCGTACGTCGTAAAGCCCAGCCGCCCGTATACAGCGACGGCGGGGAAATTATCGGCGTCGACGTACAGCATCGCGGTCGGCAGCCCCTGCCCCGCCAGGTGCCGCAGCCCGATCGCGGTCATCGCCCGCCCGAGCCCACCGCCCTGCGCGTCGGGCCGCACCCCGACCACGTACACCTCACCCAGCCGCTCCTGCGCATGCACCTTGGTCCAGTGGAATCCGACGATCTCCCCGCCCCGCTCGGCGAGGAAGAAGCCCTCAGGGTCGAACCACGGCTCCCCCATCCGGTCCTCGAGATCGCGGAGAGTCAGCGAGCCCTGCTCGGGGTGGTGCGCGAAGGACGCCGCGTTCGCCGCCAGCCAGCCGGCCTCGTCCTGGCCCGGCCGGAAGGCCCGTACGGTCACGCCCTCCGGCAGCACCGGCTCGGGGATGTCCAGCCCCTCCAGCGGACCCAGCGGCCGACGCATCTGCCGCAGCTCACGGAACAGCGTCAGCCCCAGCACCTGCGCGAGATGGCGCGCCGAGGAATGCCCGCCGTGCGCCCACACCCGCAGCCGCTTGCCGGACTCGCGCAGCAGCGTCACGCCCAGCGCCCGCCCGTGCCCCTGCCCCCGGTGCGCGGGGTGCACGACCAGCTCGGCGGCCGGGGCCTCCACCGGGTCGGTGTCCTCCAGCTGCGCATACCCCACGATCTTCCCGTCCGGCTCCTCCCACAGCAGCAGATGCCGGACCCCTTCCCGCCGCCCCCGCAGCTGGAGCCGTCCCTGCTCGGACACGGCCTGCTGCCCGTCGGTGCGCGCGGACTCCTCGACGAGCCGCAGCACGTCCTGCGCCACGGCGGGCGTCACCTCGTCGAGGACATCGATCCGGCGGGGGGCGGGCCCCTCGTTCAGCACGTCATTCATGGGGCCGAGCCTACGACCGCCGAATTGACCGGCAACTTGCCGGCCAATTTATTACCAGCGAGTCACCCGGCTGATGGATCCCCGTCACCACGGCGCACGCCGTCCGCAAGGCGGGACAGGTCCTCCTCGCTGGGCATCAGCTCCCGGACCTCCGGTGGAAGGCCCGCGTACGTGCTCACGGCAAGCGGCGCGTTGTTGCTCCGCAGGGCGTACTCGACGACACCCCGGTCGCGGCTCTCCGCGATCAGGATGCCGAGCGTCGGGTCGTCCCGCTCCTTGTCGCGGATCACGTCGTCGACCACTGTCACGTAGAAACCGAGCTGGCCCACATGCGCGGCCTCGGCCTCTTTCGTCTTCAGCTCCACGACGATATAGCGGTGCAGTCGGCAGTGATAGAAGAGCAGGTCGATACGGAACTCCCGGTCGCCGACCTTGACGGGGTACTGCCGCCCGAGGAAGGCGAAGCCGACGCCGAGCTCCGTCAGGAACCGGACCAGGTTCTCAACCAACGCGTCCTCGAACTCGCGCTCGGCCACCTTGCCGGACAGTCGGGTGAACTCGACGCGGTAGGGGTCCTTGACGATCTCACGTACGGCGTCGGAGTCCTCTGGAACCGTGGCGTCGAAGTTGTTGAGCGCTGCGCCCTGGGTGAGATGCAGCTGCGCACCGATCCAGGACCCGAGCACACCTCGGGACCAGCCGTGCTGCACGGCCTGCCGGGCGTAGAAGTCCAGCTCAGCACGGTTCTTGCAACGCGCCATGAGCACCGTGATATGCCCCCATGGCAATTGGCCAACAGCCTGTTGGCCAATTGGCTCCGGCCACAGGCTCGCCATCTGCCGCATGTACTTGAGATTGCTGCGGGAAAAACCGCTCTGCCCCGGGAAGGCTGTCCGCAACTCCACCGCAACCCGGTCGATGATCTTGGCGCCCCACCTCTCCCGCTCCCTGCGTTCGAGGATCGTTCGCCCGATCTCCCAGTACATCGCGATCATCTCGGTGTTGACCTTCAACTGAGCGCGCACGTTCGCGCGCTTGACGACCGCCTTGAGATCGTCAATCAGCTCGAAGAAACCATGAGGAAGCTCGGCCCCCTGCGCGGGGATGGACGCGTGATGCGCGAGTTCGTTCTGCACGCTGCACACGCTCACACCCAATTTCCCCAGCAGTCATGGTTTGCCGGGCATGTCATCCGAACAGATGAATGTCACCCCAAGAGTCGCCCACGCGCAATCAGCTCGTAACCTCGGCCCCCCTGCCCCGCTACGCGCGTTGACCGTATGCTGCCGCCGACGCTCGACTACTGCACAGACCCGTACAAGAGGGGACCACATGCCAGCGATAGCCCAACGGCGCCGCGCGGCCCGCCGGTTGACCGCCGCGGCGGCGGTGCTGGCCGCCGCAGCCGGAATCATGTCCTTCGCGGACACGGCAGGCGCGAACACCAGCGCCCCCGCGAAGCCGAACCCAGCCCGCACCGTCGATGTGCAGCTGCTGTCGTTCAACGACCTCCACGGAAACCTGGAACCCCCGCAGGGCTCCTCCGGCACCGTGACCGAGACCCAGCCGGACGGCACCACCAAGGCCGTCCCCGCGGGCGGCGTGGAATACCTCGCCAACTCCCTGCGCACCGCGCGCAAGGGCCACCCGTACTCCATCACCGCCGCCGGCGGTGACATGATCGGCGCCAGCCCGCTGCTGTCCGGCCTCTTCCACGACGAGCCGACCGTCGAGGCGCTGAACAAGCTCGACCTGGACGTCACGGCCGTGGGCAACCACGAGTTCGACGAGGGCCGCGCCGAGCTGAACCGCATCCAGAACGGCGGCTGCCACCCCACGGAAGGCTGCTACGAGGAGGGCAAGACCTTCCCCGGCGCCGACTTCCCGTACCTCGCCGCGAACGTCACGGACGAGAAGACCGGCAAGCCGATCCTCAAGCCGTACACGATCTGGAAGCACAACGGCGTCAAGATCGGCTTCATCGGCGTCACGCTCGAAGGCACCCCCAACATCGTCACCGCCGAGGGCGTCAAGGGCCTGAAGTTCCATGACGAGGTCGAGACGATCAACAAGTACGCCAAGGAACTCGACCGCCAGGGCGTCAAGTCGATCGTCACGCTGATCCACGAGGGCGGGCTGCCCGCCTCCTCCTCGTACAACTACAACTGCGACAGCGGCGGCCCGGGCTCCGGCATCTCCGGCCCGATCGTCGACATCGCCAAGAACGTCACCCCCAAGGTCGACGCCCTGATCACCGGCCACACGCACGCGGCCTACGCGTGCACCATCCCGGACCCCTCCGGCGCGCCGCGCACGGTCACCTCGGCCGCCTCTTTCGGCCGCCTGTACACCGACACCACCCTCACCTACGACCGCGCCACCGGCGACATCGTGCGCACGAAGGTGAAGTCGGCCAACCACGTCGTCGACCGGCAGCAGCCCAAGGCCGACGACATGACCTCCCTCATCAGCCGCTGGAACAAGCTGGCCGCGCCGATCGCCAACCGGCCCGTCGGCTACATCTCCGCCGAGATCCCGGGCCGCGGATCCACCGCGTACGAGTCACCGCTCGGCGACGTCATCGCCGACGCCCAGCTCGAAGCGCTCTCCCCCGCCGACAAGGGCGGCGCCCAGCTCGCCCTCATGAACCCCGGCGGCATCCGCTCCGACCTCGCCTACGCGGCGTCCGGCAGCGAGGGGGACGGGGTCGTGACGTACGGCGAGGCGTTCACCGTGCAGCCGTTCACCAACATGATGAACGTCATCGACCTCACCGGTGAGCAGCTCATCACCGCCCTGAAGCAGCAGGTCAGCGGCTCGAACGAGGCCTCTCCCAAGATCCTCCAGGTCTCGAAGAGCCTCACCTACACCCTCGACCTCACCAAGACCGGCGCGGATCGCGTCGTCGCGGACTCGGTGAAGCTGAACGGCGAGGCGATCGACCCGGCCAAGACCTACCGCGTCGCGATGAACGAGTTCCTCGCGGGCGGCGGCGACGGCTTCCCCGCCTTCAAGGACGGCAAGAACAAGCTGGTCGGCGCGTCGGACCTGGATGCCTTCACGGCCTACCTGGGCGCCCACTCCTCGGCCGGCTCGCCCCTGGCCCCGCCGGCGGCGGACCGCATCACGATCGTGAAGTAACCCTTCAGGTCCCACACGGCCCGGCTCCCGGCGGTATCCCGCTGGGGGCGGGCCGCGTCGTGCGCGGGCGCGCGTTTGCGCGCTATTTGACGTGGTCGAGCCGCCCCGCCTTGGTGCCGCGTATGAAGCTGCGCAGGGCGGCGGGGGTTGTGGTCAGGACGGCCTCGGGCTCGTCGCTCTCGCGTATTGCGATGACGCCGCTGTCAGCGGCGACGTTCACACAGTTGGATGCGTCCGCACTGTAGGAGGACTTACGCCACTGATACGTGGACACGTTTCTCACCTTTCACACGCTGCGCATGATGTCGTGGATGAAGTCCCGCGACTGAGCCGGCTTAAGGGCGGTCGTCTCCATCCGTTCGAGAAGAGCGCGGTACTTGCCCAACTCAGCGTCAACGTCAATGAACTGACACCCGTGAGCTGAGTCAAGCTGCACCGTGTCGAGCTGCGACACGGAGCCAGAGACATAATCGAACGATTGCCCTGTCCCAGGGAAGGTCCCACCGCCGCTGAACGGAATCACCCGAACGTTGATGTTGTCCAGCTCGCTCATCGCGATGACGTGTTCGAGCTGTGCGCGGACCGTACGCACCCCACCAAACTCCATTCGCAGGGCAGCCTCGTGGATGATCGCCGTGTACGACACCGGCCTGCCCTCATGGAGAATCGCCTGGCGCTTCATCCGGTGGGACAGTCGGTGCTCCACCTCGTAAGCCCTCAGCGGCGGAGCGGCTTCCCGCAACACTGCCCGGGCGTGGTCGACGGTCTGCAACAGCGCGGGGATGTGGATGACCAGGGCAACACGGATCTCCTGAGCTTGATGCTCCAGCTCCGCCAAATCGGCGAAGCTGGCTGGTAGATGTTCCCGGTACTCGTCCCACCAGCCTCGCGTCCGCCCGCCGGTCATCTCCGCCAGAGCATCCACCAGATCGTCATCCGCGCAGGTGTAATTGCGCGCGAAGAGCCGCACACGATCCACGCTCACCGGATATCGACCGGCCTCGATGCTGCTCAGACGAGCCTGGATGATCCCGTGCCTCGCGGCGGCAGCGGTTGAGGACAAGCCCGCTCGTTCACGCAGCTTCCGCAGCTCCGCGCCAAGGCGGCGCTGCGTCAACGTCGGGGTACTACTCGGCGGCATTGGCTCTCCCTTGTCACCCACACGAAGTCATTTGGCAGCGCTGCTGCCGATTTCGTAGCAGGTCTACCACTCACTGCTCTACCGTGTGAGCCAAGCCACTCAACTCCACCCGACTGAGGGAGAGACACGCATGGCAACCGTATCGCCGCAGGACTCCGGCCCCGGGCCATCGGACGACGCCGACCAGCCCTGGACGTACACTCTCCGCCTCCCCAACGACCCCCGCGCCGCCCGGATCGCGCGGGTCACCCTCCAGGCGGTCCTATCCGGCCACGGCATGGCCGAACTGACCGAGACCGCCGAGCTGCTCACGAGCGAAATGGTCACGAACGCCATCCGCCACTCCGACGGCCCCGCCCAACTCCGTCTGCGCCACCTCTGCGAGAGCCGCCTCCGGGTCAGCATCTGGGACACCAACCCACTCATCCCCGCGCCCTTCGACACCCCGCCCGGCCGCCTCGACCGCTTCACGGCCCTCACCGAAGCCGCCGCCAAGATCGACGACACCCACGGCCGCGGCCTGCTCATCGTCCGGCTCTGCGCGGACAACTGGGGCGGCTACCCCCTCGCCGACGACGTCTTCGGCATCAGCGGAAAGCTCCTGTGGTTCGAGCTCACCCCACACCGCAGCGCGTTCGACATCGCCGCGTAGATCAGCCAGTGTGGCGGGAACGGGTCAGAGCCAGCCCGCTGAGGGCAGTTCCGACCACCCCCACGATCAGGGCGACGATGGCCCCGCCCAGTCCGTTGCCGGTGCCGAGGCCGCCGGAGGCGGTCGCCGCCACCACGGCGCCGAGGGCCATGCCGATGAGTGCCCCGCCCAGGGCCATGGTGGCTCCGCGTCGCCCGGGACCGGTGCTGATACGGCCGGTGGAGCGGGCCAGCGCCAGTCCACCGGTGACCGCGCCGGCCAGCGCCAGCAGCGCCGCCACGATGGCACCGATCCGCCCGGCGCTCAGGGTGTACACACTGGCGGCGATCGGCTGGGCCGAGGCGTCGGCGGCCGCCGGTGCGGCGAGCGCGACAGCTCCGCCGAGGACCGCGACGACCACGGCAAACGTACGTCGGACGGACATGGGGTACTCCCTCTTCCTGCTTCACGTGGACGTTTCCTGAGCATGTCCGTCGGACCCGTCCCCGGTCGTCCGGCAGGCGAAGGCAATCCGCGCTGCCATCGACGCCGTAGCGGCTACCGCCCGCGCCGGAGAAGCCGCGGAGGTACCGCGTTCGCGGTAGTCGGCTGATCGTCCGTACGCAGGAATCGCCCGCGCGGCCACCCGGTTAGGGTTCGCGCATGAGGGTCGGGGTCGGTGTCATGGACTGGGCGCTCGCCGCCGGGGTGGCGGCGACGCTGCTGGTCACCGGGCAGTCGGGACAGCACTCACTCACAAGCCTCGACCTGTTCGGGTACGCGCTGCTGGCGGCCGGCGGTCTCGCGCTGGTCGCGCGCCGCCGGGCTCCGGTTCTCGTCCTGGCCGTCACCGGGCTGTGCGCGGTGGGTTACCAGGCGGCCGGGTTCGACGTGCCTGCCGTCGCGTACCTGTTCGCGGTGTACGCGGCCGTGCGGGCCGGACGACGCACCATCACGGTGGCGGCGAGCGTGACCGTGCTGGCCGCTCTCCCCCTCGCGGCCCTGGCCTCGGGCCTGCACGACACCGGCGAGGCGTTCGCGCGGGCCCGGGGCGCGCTCGAACTGGCCTGGCTGATCGCGGCCGCCGCGGCGGGGGAGGCACTGCGGCAAGCCGAGCGGCGAGCGGAAGAAGCCGAGCGCACCCGGGAGGAGACCGCGCGGCGCCGCGCCGACGAGGAGCGGCTGCGGATCGCGCGGGAGTTGCACGACTCGCTCACCCATCAGATCTCGGTCATCAAGGTGCAGGCCGAAGTCGCCGTCCATGTGGCCCGCAAGCGTGGCGAACAGGTGCCGGAGGCCCTGTTGGCGATCCAGGAAGCCGGACGTGAGGCGACCCGGGAGCTGCGCGCGACGCTGGAGGCGCTGCGCGACGACGACACGGCCCCGCCGCGCGAGCTCGACGACGTCCCGGAACTGGTGGAGCGGGCCCGTACGTTCGGGCTGGACGCGACGCTCACGATCGAGGGACAACGGCACGACATGCCGTCCGCGGTGGGCCGGACCGTCTACCGGATCGTTCAGGAGTCGCTCACCAACATCGCCCGTCACGCGGACGCCGCCACCGCGTCGGTCCGGATCGACTGCCGTCCCGACGCCCTCGTGGTCCACATCGACGACGACGGCAAGGCGACACCGGACGCCGCCCCGACGCCCGGCGTCGGGCTGCTCGGCATGCGCGAACGGGTCACCGCCCTCGGCGGCCGGCTGCGCGCCGAACCGCGTGGCGAGGGCGGCTTCACCGTCCAGGCCCACCTCCCCGTGGACCGGACCTCGTGATCCGTGTCCTGCTGGTCGACGACCAGCCGCTCATTCGCAGCGGATTCCGCGCGCTCCTCGACCTCGAGGAGGACATCGAGGTGGTGGCGGAGGCCGCCGACGGGCAACAGGCCCTGGAGCTGGCCAGGGAGCATCTGCCCGACGTCGCTCTCATCGACATCCAGATGCCCGGCGTCGACGGCATCGAGGCGACCCGGCGTATCGCCGCCGACCCGGCCCTGGCCGGGGTGCACGTCGTCATCCTGACCAACTACGGCCTGGACGAGTACGTCTTCGACGCGCTGCGCGCCGGTGCCGCCGGATTCCTCGTCAAGGACATCGTGCCGGACGACTTCCTGCACGCCGTCCGCGTCGCGGCGCGCGGCGACGCCCTGCTGGCACCGTCGATCACCCGCAAGCTGATCAACAGGTACGTCACCACGCCGCTCACCACCGGCGTCGGCACCGGGCTTGAGGAGCTGACCAGCCGCGAGCGCGAGGCCGTCGCTCTGGTCGCGCAGGGCCTGTCCAACGACGAGATCGCGGGCCGCATGGTGATCAGCCCGATGACGGCGAAGACCCACATCAACCGGGCCATGACCAAGCTCCGCGCCCGGGACCGGGCCCAACTCGTCGTCCTCGCTTACGAATCCGGCCTGGCAGCCCCGCGCGGCTCCTGACCCCGGGGGTGCGAGGGGCGGTGGTGCTCGGTCAGGACGGCGAGCAGACGGGGTAGTTCATCGCGCTGGGCGGGGGTCAGGGGGGCGAGGAGTTCGCGCTGGGCGTCGGCGATGACCGTATCGAGGCGCTCCAGGCGGCGGCGGCCGGCGGGGGTGAGGGTGATGACGTTGCGGCGGCGGTCGACGGGGTCGGGTTCGCGGCGGATGCATCCGGCGTCGGCGAGCTCGTTGAGGACGGCGACCATGTCGCTGCGGTAGATGCAGGTGCGGCGGCCGAGTTCGGCCTGGCTGGCGGCACCGGCTTCGGCGAGCGCGACCAGTGCGGCGAAGTGCCACTTGTGAGCGCCTTCGGCGGCCAGGCGCTCGCTGACGAGCCGGTCGGCGACGAGCGCGGCCCCGGCGAGCAGGCGGCTGGGGATGGCGCGCAGCCGGGCCGGGACGGGTTCGGGGGTCGGGCTCATGGGAGATCCTCCACCTCTTGCGTTAGTTTCACTAACAGTCTAACGTCGTTAGCGCCGCGAACGTTTATGTGGCGAACGAATCTCCCTGGAGTGCAGACCATGATCAAGCCGTTCCGCATCGACATCCCCCAGGCCGACCTCGACGACCTGAACGACCGCCTCTCCCGCACCCGCTGGCCCAACGAGGTCGCCGACGCCGGGTGGGACTACGGCTTTCCGCTGGCGCGGCTGAAGGAGCTCGCCGAGTACTGGCGCACCGGCTACGACTGGCGTGCGCAGGAAGCCGAGCTCAACGAGCTTCCGCACTTCACCACCGAGATCGACGGCCAGAACATCCACTTCGTCCACGTCCGGTCCGCGAAGCCGGACGCGCTCGCGCTGATCCTCACCCACGGCTGGCCGGGTTCGTTCCTGGAGTTCCTGGACGTGATCGAGCCGCTGTCACGCGACTTCCACCTGGTGATCCCGTCCATCCCGGGGTACGGCTTCTCCGGGCCGACCCACGAGCGCGGCTGGGACGCCGTCCGGATCGCGCGGGCCTGGGCCGAGCTGATGCGCCGCCTCGGATACGAGCGCTACGGCGCGCAGGGCGGCGACTTCGGCGCGGGCATCTCCCTGGCGCTCGGCGCGGTGGCACCCGAGCAGGTCGTCGGGGCCCACATCAACTATCTGCCGACCCGGCCGGACCCGGACGCCGGCGTCGAACTGTCCGCAACGGATGAGGCCCGGCTGGACAAGGTCAGACAGCTGATGGCCAACCGCCCGCCGTACCAGGCCCTCCAGGCCCTCACGCCCCAGACCATCGGCTACGCGCTGACCGACTCGCCGGTCGGCCAGCTGGTCTGGATAGCCGAGCGCTTCGCCCACTGGACCGACCCGCGCTCGCAGATCAGCGACGACCGCATGCTCACCGACATCTCGCTGTACTGGCTGACCGCCACCGCGGCGTCCTCGGCGCGGCTGCACCACGACGCTCCGCGGGGTGGGCCCCTGCCGTGCCCGGTGCCGGTGGGCGTGGCGGTGTTCGCGCACGACATCACGCTGTCGGTGCGCCCGCTGGCCGAGCGGCTGTACGACATCAGGCACTGGTCGGAGTTCGAGCGCGGCGGCCACTTCGCCGCGATGGAAGTGCCCGAGCTGCTCGCTGAGGACGTCCGGGAGTTCTTCCTCACCCACACCAAGCACGACTAGGGGGGTTACAGCGGCGCCAACTCCACCCTGCCGGTGAACCGGCCACCCACTTGATCGGCGAGCCAATGGACGCGGGCGATCTGGTCGCTGTTCCGATCCCGGACGTGCACATAAATGGTGTGGTCCTGCGACGGCTCGTCCTGGTAGAGGTCCCGGGAATTGACTGTCAGCGTCAGGTACGCGTACTTCTGCGAGATCGCCTCCAGTCCCGCTTCGGGAACCGCGGGCCATGCGTCCAGATCCCACCGGACAGCCGCGGGATCTGGCCCCAGAGCGGCGATGAAGGGCTCGGCGCGGTCGAGCGGACGACCCCAGTCGAACACTCGGATCGGCAGGCAGTCCGCAGGGTCGTCGCCGGCCTCCGACGAACCGTGCTCCTTGCCGGCCAACGCCCACCACTCGAGGTCGGGCAGTACGAGACGTACTTGCGCCAGGACATCCGGCGACCTGATCACGGCTTCGAAGTCGACCTCTCCCTGACCGATGTCTGCGATGTCCAGCAAGGTACGCACCGCACGTATCGCTTCAGACAGGTCAGTGGTTGTGAGGACCGCAGCCCCAGCAGAGTTACTCATCCCGGAACCATAAGAAACTGAGCTTCGGACCCGACTCGCCCGCACCGCTAAGTCCGCTGCCCTGGTGTGACGCACCGGGGCAACGGACGTTTATGGCACGGCTTTGGGTTGGTCAGCCGATGGGGTTGACGAAGGTGGCGGGACGGGTGGCGCCGCGCTGGTCGACGAGGGAGTCGTTCTCCCAGGGCCACTCGATCTTGAGGGACTTGGTCTCGTTGGGCGGGGTGATCTCGACCCAGGCCGGCTGGTAGAAGCCCTCTTCCTCCTTGGTGAAGGCCAGGTTGAGGGTGAACGAGGTGCTCTGGCCACCCTCCAGCTCCAGCGAGCTCCACTTCTGCGAGGACCGGGCCAGGGACCAGCGCTCGCCACCGTTGATCGAGGTCAGGTCCACCCCCGGGAAGCCGCCGATCCGGCAGGAGCTGGTGCTCTTGTTGATCAGGACGATGGAGGCGGTCGTCGCGCCCCCGTCCCCGTCCCGGTCCGGGAGCGCGTCCTCGCCCGTGGCGAACGCGGCCTCCAGGTTCTCGGTGCGGCAGCGCTCGACACCCGCGTGCGCCCTGCCGCCACCCTCGGCGGCGGCCTGCTCGCCGCCCTTGCCCTTGGCGTCGGAACCCTGCGCACCACCGGAAGAACCCGAGGAACCCGAGGAACCCGAGGAACTGCCGGTCCCGGCCGCGCCCGTGTCGTTGTTGCAGGCCGTCAGGGTCAGCGCGGCGGCCGCGGTCAGGACCGCGGCGGCAACGCGGAAGGAACGGCGGCGGGCGATGCGGGCAGTGGTGTTGGAGCGCATTTCGGGTCCCCCAGGGGCTGTCGATGTCGTCGTCTGCTCGGTACGACAACAACTCTGACCGGGCCCGCTACCGCACCACTGCCGCCCCACTAACATCCCGCTAACACGACCGCGGGTGGGAATGGATCAGGTCCAGCACCTCGGACGTGGGCCTGACGTCGCCGAACGACCGATAGAACGTGTACAGGGTGGCGTTGTGGTCCTGATCCCGGCGTGCCGCGTTCGCGTCGGCGACCATGATGACCCGGAAGCCGAGAGTGCTGGCATCGCGCGCGGATGACTCGCAGCACACGTTGGTGACGGTGCCGGTGATCAGGACGGTGTCGATCCGGCGGTCTTTCAACAGCTCCGGCAGGGGGCAGCGCCCCGGGAAGAACGCGCTGGCAGCGGACTTCTCCACCAGGAGATCGCCGGGCTGCACGGTGAAGTCCCGCCACAGCCGCTCGGCCGGCGGCCCGGTGCCCCCGGAGGTGCGGTACGACTCGGCCACCTCGGGGCCGAAGAACTCGTCGGCCACCGCCGTCCGTTCACCCACTTCCGGCAGGACCCAGGCGACGGTGCCGCCGGCCGCACGAAGAGCGTCGGCGAGACGGGCGATGTTGGGGACGATGCCGCGGCAGTACGGGTTCTCCGACACGAAGAACGGCACCATGTCGACGACGACAAGCGCGGTGCGCGCCGGGACCAGGTGTGTGAAGGCGAACCGGCGGCCACGACGCCGCTCCTGCCGGGCGTACTCCCGGCTCTCAATCCGCCACGCGTGCCGCGGTGCTTCGGACTCCTCCAGCAACTGTCCCTCCGACCCTCGGCACAGAAAGTTTCACACCATGGGCGTCGCCCTCCACCGCGTCCACGTAGACGCGGGCGACGTCCGCCGCCGGGGTGCCGGTGGACGGGTCCATGCCCAGGGTGACGAGGGTTTCGCGGACCCAGCCGGGGCTGACCGCGTTGAGGCGGATGCCGCGCGGCATCTCCGTGGCGGCCGCGTGCACGAACGCCTCCAGGCCCGCGTTGACCAGGTAGCCGAGCGAGCTGCCGGGGACGGGCTCGGTGAACCGTCCGCTGGTGAGGGTCACGGAGCCCCCGTCCCGTACGTGGGCGAGCGCTCGCCGTACGAGAGTGACCTGCCCGATCAGCTTGCCGTCGAGCCCGCTCCAGAACCGGTCGTCCGACGCGGCGTCCAGCGGGGTGAGGCCCCCGCTCGCGGCGCAGCACACCACCGCGTCCAGGTGGTCGTCCCCGACGCCCGCGAACAGGGCGTCGATCGACGCGGTGTCCGCCATGTCCACACGTACCGGGCCGCGGCGCGAGGCGCGTACCACCTCGTGGCGCTCCGCCAACGCGTCGGCGACCGCGCCGCCGATGGTTCCCGTCGCGCCGATCACAAGAATCTTCACCGGCTCAGGCTGCGATGGGCGGCGGGCCGTACCCAGCCCCCTGCCGGGGATACACCCGTGGTGACTACACCTGGCAGGTGCAGGCACCGCGGGCGCGCGTCCACGAGACTGGGGCGCATGGAGACGCGTGAGGAGCTGGGGGAGTTCCTGCGGTCGCGGCGGGCGCGGCTGCGGCCCGAGGACGCGGGGCTGCCCTCGTACGGGGGACGGCGCCGGGTGCCCGGCCTGCGGCGTGAGGAGCTGGCGCAGCTCGCCGGGGTGAGCGCCGGCTACTACACGCGGCTCGAACAGGGGCAGAGCCCCAACGCCTCGGACGCCGTGCTGGACGCGGTCGCCCGTGTGCTGCGGCTGGACGAGGCGGAGCGCACCCATCTGTACTCGCTGGCCCGGCCCAAGCCGGGGGCCCGCCGCCGGGCGGCGAGGCCGGAGCGGGTGCGGCCGGGGGTGCGCGTGATGATCGAGTCGTTCGGGGATGTGCCCGCGCTGGTCATGGGGCGCTTCTGTGACGTCCTCGCGTGGAACCCGATGGCCCACGCCCTGATGGCCGGGCACCTGGACTACGACTCGCCGAACCGCCCCGCCGAGCGCCCCAACATCGCCCGGATGCTGTTCCTCGACCCGCACACGCGCGAGCTGTACGCCGACTGGATCCGCAAGGCCCGCGCCACCGTCGCCGACCTGCGGTTGATCGCCGGGCGGTACCCGGGCGACCCCGCGCTGACCGGGCTGATCGGCGAACTGACCGTGGGCAGCGCGGAGTTCGCCACGCTGTGGGCCGCTCACACGGTGGGCGACTGCGGCACCGCCACCCGTACCTACCGCCACCCGGTGGTGGGCACCATGACGCTGATGTGCGAGTTGCTGGCGCTCCCGGAGGACGACGGGCAGCGGGTGGCCGTGATGAACGCCGAGCCCGGCTCGCCGTCCGAGGCGGCCCTCCGGCTGCTCGCCGACCTGACCGCCACCGCGTCCCCGGCGGGCCCGGACATGTCCTAAGAGATATCCCGTAATGCCAGGTCAGGCGTGTTTTCCTGTGGACAGTTGCCGGTTCGTGGTCAGCTGTTGATCTCCAGTTTCAGGTTGTGCA